>NZ_BLBG01000006.1 GCF_009687905.1 Lacticaseibacillus zhaodongensis
GTTTAATGTTTTAATTCTTCCTTCAGCAAAATGCTGAAGAACCTACATTTATACGAAACTTTGTTCAGTTTTCAAAGAACTATCAAAAGCAACTTTGATATAATATCATTTGTTGCTAAGTGTGTCAATAAAAACTTGAAATTATTATTGGCAACGCCTTTAAATTATCATTTGGGCAATCCGCTGAACGCACTGCCCTGCCGCGTTACTCACGTGACAACACAGAGTATATTACCAGCACATTTTGCGACCGTCAAGCACGTTTTTGCAAATGACGAACAATTTTGTCACAACTCAGGTCCAGATGCTCCGGCAAATATACACTTTATTGGTAAACAGTGCGCATCAGCCTTGAAAAGCTCCGCCCCCGCGAAACCAGTAAATTAGAGGCAAAAATCTTTAACTACTACGCAACTTTTGGGAACAACTATAATCCTATCACTTATAGCTGCAGAATGTGCAAAGCTAAAACCCATAAGTCCTCCAGTAGCGTGCAACAATTCGGAACTATCGACTGCCAGCAAAATCTACACGTTCAATCGGCCGGTCCGCCATACCATTGAACGCGGCGGACACAAAAAGGGAGCAGCATTTGCTGCTCCCTCAGAGAAAGTAGAATTAGTTTTCCTTGGTGATCACTTTCTGGCCACCCATGTATGGAACAAGAACATCGGGAATTGTCACAGTGCCGTCTTCATTCTGATAGTTTTCCAAAATGGCAGCCACGGTCCGGCCGACTGCGAGCCCAGAACCGTTGAGGGTGTGGACGAACTGCAGCTTACCGTCAGCGTCCCGGTAACGAATGTGCGCCCGCCGCGCTTGGAAGTCCGTGCAGTTACTGCAACTAGAAATTTCGCGGTAGGTGTTCTGTGCTGGGATCCAGACTTCAAGGTCATAGGTCTTCGCGGAAGTGAAACTAGCATCCCCCGTTGCAAGTGTGATGACATGGTATGGGAGGTTGAGCTTTTGCAGCAGATTTTCTGCATCGTGCGTCAACTTCTCCAGTTCCTGCCATGAATCTTCAGGCTTGGTCACTTTGACCATCTCGACCTTATTGAACTGGTGCATCCGGATGAGACCTCGAGTGTCGCGGCCGGCACTACCAGCTTCAGAACGGAAAGCTGGTGAAAGGGCAGTCACATTGATCGGCAGTTTGTCCGCGTCAACAATGGAATCACGGTAGTAGTTGACCAGTGGCACTTCGGCGGTTGGAATCAAGGTCAAGTCAATTCCTTCATTAGTGACGGTATAACTGTCGCCAACAAACTTAGGGAACTGGCCCGTGCCAAACATGGATTCATCATTAACTAGGTAAGGCGGCAGAACTTCTGTGTAGCCTTCAGCATAGTGCTGGTCCAGGAAGAAGTTGTATACGGCCCGTTCCAAACGCGCACCGGAACCACGGTAATAGACGAAACGACTGCCGGAAACCTTAGCCGCATTTTCAAAATCCAGGATGCCCAGGTCCTCGCCGACATCCCAGTGGGCCTTAGGAGTGAAACCGAAGTCGCGGATCTGCCCCCACTTACGCTCTTCACGGGCATCATTCTCATCTAGGGAAGCTGGAGCTGAGTCATCAGGGAAGTTAGGCAGACGCACAAGGATGTAGTTGACCTTCTCCTCGAGCTCCGCAACTACCTTGTCCAGCTTGCTGATTTCCTGGCCGACCTCGCGCATTGCGGTGATCTCAGCACTAGCGTCTTCCTTGTTCCGCTTCATCTTGGCAATAGCGGCAGAAACCTCGTTACGCTTAGCCTTCAAATCTTCAGTCTTGACGATGTTGTCCCGGCGCTGTTTGTCCAGTGCAAGCAGTTCATCGATTTCCTCAGCCTTAATGCCGCGACGGCTCAACTTATCTTTTGCCCAATCTGGGCGCTGACGAATCAGTTTCAAATCCAACATAATAATTCCTCCTAATTGTTTGTCTACCTATCTGCATGTATCTGAATGCACACAAAAAGCCCTTCATCCACATGGGACGAAAGGCTTGCTTTCCGCGGTACCACCCAAATTCACCATTACTGGTGCTCTCAAGCTGGGTAACGGTCAGTGCCGTGCGGCTCATCGCCGCCCACTTTAACGCTGGAATGCTGCAATGCCGGCTCACACCACTACTCCGGCTCTCTGAATTGCAAATAGGCGCTTTAGACGTGTTTGTTGTTGCCTATAAAATACCGCATCCCCCAATTAATTTCAAGCCGGATTCATACTATGTAAATAAAGCAAAATTTTGCAGGACGGCCAAATGCTGTACTGTTGATTTTTAGCCATACCACCAGTAGACTGGATAAGGAACTTTTGTCGATAAGAAATTAAGAGGAGCACACAACATGATTGTACTAGCAGGAACTATCGGGGCCGGTAAGACCAGTCTCACGCAGATGATTGCTGAACACTTGGGTACCAAGGCGTTTTACGAGTCTGTCGATGACAACAAGGTCTTACCACTTTTCTACCAGAATCCGAAGAAATACGCCTTTCTTCTTCAAATCTACTTTTTGAATAAGCGCTTCGACGAAATCAAGGCAGCGTTTGACAATGACAACAACGTGCTCGACCGTTCGATTTTCGAAGACCCCCTCTTGTTTAAGCTGAACGCCGACATGGGCCGCGCAACAACGACTGAGGTTAACGTATACAACGACCTGCTGGCCAACATGATGCAAGAGCTCCCCTTTGAAAGCCACCAGAAAGCTCCTGACCTGCTCATCCACATCCGGGTTTCCTTCGATACAATGCTGGAACGCATCCAAAAGCGCGGTCGGCCTTACGAACAAGTATCAACCAACCCCGACCTCTACGATTACTACAAACAGCTCAACAATCGCTATGAAGACTGGTACGCTAACTACAATGCTAGTCCCAAAATGCAAATTGATGGCGACTGCCTGAACTTCGTTGATGACGCGGCTGCCCGGGCCGAGGTATTAGGCATGGTTGACACCAAGATTGCAGAAATTCGCGCATAAGTGCGCAAAACGCATAATTAACCAAGCAAAATTAAGACAGACGGCCCTTGCGGATACGATATTTTTTCGTCAATATCGCTTCCGCAGGGGCCGTCTTTTGGTATACTAGCTTGAGATGCTCGTCACAGGTTTTGGGGGTAAAGTTAATGCTTTTCGAGAAAACATTTCTTGATAACGCGGACCTACAAAAGTTTGAGATGTACCGCGTGCTCAAGACGATTGATAACTATGGCTTCACCATCAACGACTTGAGTGTCAAGATGCACGTCTCCTACCAGCAGGCGTACAACATTTTCCGCGAAATGTTGACGGATATCGAACAGTTGACCGGTAAGAACACGCGGCTGAGCAAGAAGCGCGTCATGTCTCACGATAGCTTCCCGTCCTCAGTTGACGATTACCGCTTGTTTCTACTTGAGCAATCCGTGCAGTTTCAGTTCGTTGACTACCTAGTGCAGGCAACCAGCCTTAGCGTCGATAAGTTCTGCCAAGACCGCTTCATCTCCCGGTCCACTTTGACCCGGAAAACTGTTCCCCTGCGGCAAATGTTAGCAAAGTATGGAATTCAAATTTCATTCACCAAACCTGGTTTTGTCGGTGATGAACGCAAAATTCGTTACTTTCTCTTTGCTTTCTACTGGCTCGGCTTCCACGGTGTTCGCTGGCCGATTGCGGCAATTCAGCCGCAACAACTCAATTCGGCTTACCGTAACCTTGCCGATGACCCCCGCAGTCCCCTCGTCGGGCTGCAGGAAATGTTGTTCTGGGGTATCTGCCGGCTGCGGATCGTACGCGGTCACGTCCTGGAACCATGGGCTCGATACGACGAACTGTACGGGGCTGCGCCGGCCATGAACACCAACGTCTACAGTCAAAAGATGTTCCCGAAGTTAACCCCAATGCAGCGGCAAGCAGAATCACAGTTCTTCCGCTTCTACCAGCACAACCATTACCTGTTCACGCGGGTGCAAAACAACTGGTTGGAGACTTACGCCAACGTAATGAACCACGATAACGTTGTCCACCACTACATCGACCGCTTGACGGATTACCTGGAACAGTTCTGGCGCAAGGACGCCCAGCTCGCAATGAGCGACAATAGCTTGCTGGTCACCAACATGATCCGCGTTGCGGCGGGCTTTTACCTCTTCGATGGCGGTTTTCCGCAGATCATTGACTTTACCGATGAGAACCGCGTCACCTACCCCCACAGCAACATCTACCTGTGGCTCATCCAGTTCCATGAACAGCTGCCAGACACAGCAGAGTATGCTGTCTTCAAGGACAATGCAATCGACATGACCATGATTTATTGCTACCTGCTCGGTCCACAAGCCAAAATGTTCACGCCGAGTCAAACTGTCAACTGCAAGATCATGCTTGATGAAGTCAACCTGAACGTCCACCACGTAACAACCTTCCTGCAGTGCATGAGTTTCGCCCGTGTCATGCACCCAGACGAACCGCTAACTTCGGCCGACTTAATTCTGACCTGTGTGGATGACATTCCGCAGGTCGCAGAACAAGTCAAAGATGGCCAGACACTGGTTACATGGTATAACGACGCAACCGCGAGTGACTTCTACCAGCTTTACCTCACGATTAAGGGCATCACCTTCCGCAAGCTCGGCTTGCCGGAGACCTATGATGCCATCCGGATTTAACAAAAAACCGCTCTGGTCGGGAAAAACCCGGCCGCAGCGGCTTTTTGTTTATTGTAAAATAAAAAAGCCTCTCACGGGGTGAGACCAACTTATGCAATCAAAACATTAAGATTGCAGTGTTTTACTAATTTTGCCGATGCCGTGCTCCGCATCCATAATTGTGACCTTGAAGGTGAACTTCTCGAAGATGTGCACGATCTTGGCGAACTTCTCCTTATCGAAGGAGCTGATGTTACCATCAATTGTCCCGACACCCAACTTGTTAGCCAAGTTGAGCAAGGAGCGCAACGCTAACTGCGCAAGACCAAGATTCTGGTAATCAAAGAATGCTAGGCGGCTCTCACTGCCAAGAGTCTCCAGCACGGTAATGTGGATGACATCGTTCCACTGGTTCAGCTCAAAGAGCAGCTGGGCCTGGAAGTCAGCTTTCGAATGGCCGTACTTGTCGACGTTGGCATACGGTGTGTAGACAAAAATCGAACTTGTCCGTTCCTTTTGCCCCTCGTTCTTAAAGTCGGTGTACACGATGTACTGCGTGACTTTAGTCGCACCGTCCGCCATCGGCTTGTTCATGCTGGCAAGCACGGTGTACTGTGGATCGGCTTCAATTAGCGCCATGCGTTTGGCGTATAGCTGCGTATATTCCGTCTCTGATACCAATGCGTTGACCTCCAGAATCTTTGTTAAACAAAGTATAACATTAACTTAGTCTTAAAACGTCACAATTACGGGGCCTTTTTTACTGAAAACTTGCGATTAATGCTGCTTAAGCCAATCAGTTCGGTCTAAAAACTGTTCGCTAAGTGCGGTCTGGTGCTGTTGCAACGCTGGTGGCAGGTGGACACCACGAGTTGCTTCCCTAAAGCCAAATTTTTGCAGTAAGTGCAACGAAACCACGTTATCCACGTAAACATCCGCCTTGATTCGGGCAACCCCCTGCTTTTCAAAAGCCAGGCTTAGTATCCGCGCCAAGGCCGCCGTTGCGTAACCGTGACCCCAGAACTGCGGATCGAGTTCATAGCCGAGCTCCCGATGCTGTGGGTCATCTCCGCCATCTTCAGCGATTCGGTAATAGATGCCCACGTCACCGATCATCTGGCCACTTTCTGGAAGTACGATTGCATACATCTGGTCGCCGCCAACGAATTCCTGCAAACGGGTCCGCGCCGCCGCGACATTCAGGGGCGGAATGACCGCCGCGGGAACATATACCTCAGGTTGCTGCGTGTAATGCAGATAAGCTGCTGCATCCGTCAGTTCAATTGGCCGAACAATCACTAGTTCTTTCTTTAGCAATGATGACTTCCTCCTAATGGAACCTAACCGCTAGCATAGCAGAAAAGTACTGCAAACGCACTCATTGCAATTTGTCACAACAGCCCGTGCAAATTAGTCGCGTTCATCTTGACTTTCCAGCGGCATATTGTAAACTTAGTTAGTTACTAGAAAGAGAAAGTGGGGTGAATTAGATGCGTAACAATATTTTGCTTGCATGCGCCGAAACTGGCGAACGTATCTACCTGACTTCCAAGAACAAGCGCAATACTCCTGATAAGCTTTCTTTGAAGAAGTATTCGCCAAAGCTGCGCAAGCGCGTGGTTTTCACAGAAGTTAAGTAGAAACGAATCGCGGTACGCCGGCACATTTGCAGGTTGGTACCCGAATCGTACCGGAAACCGCCTCTCGGGGCGGCTTTTTTTGTACACAGAGCGCAAAATCACAGAGCGGAGCGGGGCGCTCAGCTTCTGCCCCGCGTAGCTCGACTCAGCACCGTAGGCTAGAATCTTTGCCCCGTGTAGCTCAAGCTAGAAACTCGTCACCGTACCCTAGACTTTCTCTTCCCCCACCAATTGCTTCATTGCTTCCGGTACTGGCAATTCCGCCGCCAGCTTGTGACCACTAAAGGGATCCACAAAGCTGAGTTTGGCTGCGACTAACGCCTGCTCGTGCAAAACGCTGGTATCGCCGCCATAGAGTTCATCCCCAACGAGTGGGTGCCCGCAGCTAGCCATATGGACGCGAATCTGGTGCGTCCGGCCGGTGCGCAAAGTGCACTCCAGCAAGGTGCAGTTTTGGCCGCGCTGCAGGACCCGATAATCGGTGCGAGCCTTCTTTCCTTCAAGAGTAACGGCCTGGCGAATCCCGTCCGCAGCCGGTGCTAAGGGCGCACTAATAACCCCACTCAGCTCGGGCATCTGCCCCCCCGCTAGCGCGTAATAGCGCTTGGTGACTACCTTGCTGACGCCGAGGCGGTCCAAACGTCCCTGCGCGAATGGGTGCTTGGCAATCAACATCAGACCGGTCGTGTCCCGATCCAGACGCGTGATGATTGCTGGCTGGGGCGCAGTGATGCCCGTCGCCAGCAAGTAATTAGCCGCACGGTTCAAGACGCTATCATCAGGGCTGCTCGGCCCGGGCACACTGCTCAGCCCGGCTGGCTTGTCCACAATGAGCCAGTTGGGATTATCCACAACGACTGCTAGCGGTGCCGCGCTTGGTACCACCGCGTCCTGCTCTGCAGCTGGGAGCACAAAGCTGACCCGCTGACCCGCGTGGACGGGAACATTGGCCACCGTTTCACCATCCAGCATGATCATTTTGGCGTCACGCAGGCGCATGAACAGGCGGTGACTGACACCATAGCGGTCCAGCACCCGCTTGACGGTTGAATCCTTGGTCACTTTGATTTCAAAGCTAAATAACATTCTTGCTTCCCCCATTCGTGCGTTAACTCACAACCAGCCGCGCAGTTTCATTTATCTATGCCTAATTTTACTACAGATTACGGGGCCCTACCGGTAACGATATTGATAATTGTTGAGCTAATGGCGTTCTTGCGTAACCGTTTACAATTTCCGCCGTGCATGCTACAGTCAATGAGGACTAGCAAAAGTGCAAACCAACGGGTGGAGGAATTTAGAATGGATAAAGAGCAGTTCAAGCACCAGATCAAGGGCGGCCTCATTGTATCGTGCCAGGCCTTACCGGGGGAACCAATGTATACCGAAGCTGGTGGCGTCATGCCCCTATTTGCAAAAGCCGCAGCGCAAGCCGGCGCACGCGGAATTCGGGCCAACTCGGTGCGCGACATCAAGGAAATCCAGGCCGCGGTCGACTTACCGATCATTGGCATCATCAAACGTGATTACAAACCAGAGTTGCCCTACATAACGGCCACGATGCGAGAAGTTGACGAGCTGGCGGAATGCAAGGTTGCGGTCATCGCCCTTGATTGCACCCTGCGCCCCCGCCACGACGGCCAGACGGTGAATGAGTTCATCGCCCAAGTCAAAGCCAAGTACCCCGACCAGTTATTCATGGCCGACATTTCCAATTTTGAGGAAGGCATGAACGCCTGGCAGGCCGGAATCGATTTTGTCGGCACCACGCTCAGCGGCTACACTGACGAGAGTGTGCAGCAGGCCGGCCCCGACTTAGCACTGATGCGGCAGTTGCAGGATGCCGGCGTCGATGTGCTTGCTGAGGGCCGCATCCACACGCCCGAGCAGGCCAAGGAGGTTCAGAGCCTCGGTGTTGCCGGCATCGTTGTCGGTGGGGCTATCACCCGGCCGCTAGAAATCGCCGGCCGTTTCGTCGCAGCACTCCAAAAATAAACTACAATCGAAAATGCGCCGCCACGATGAAGTTCAGTCGTGACGGCGCATTATTTTGCCAAAATCTTATTCGCGGTGCTTACTCAAGTCAACATCCTGCAGTTTGATTAGGTGCGTCTTGTGCTTAATTTTGTAATAGAGATACAGCCCGACGAACAGCGGAATCGAAGCGTAGGAAATGAGCAGCCGCTCCCAGGAGAAGTGGGCGACGGACGCGAAGCCCTGGCCCAAAATCACGATGACGCCCATGACGATTGCGAGCAAGGGTCCGAACGGGAACCATTTGGCGTGATACACCAATTCCTTCACGTGGTGGCCCTGCGCAATAAACGCCCGCCGGAAGCGGTAGTGCGACACCGCGATACCGAGCCAGGCGATGAACCCGGTCAGGCCGGAAGCCGTCACGAGTAGTTCGTAAACGTGCGGTCCCAAGATGCTCGTCAAGAAGGTCAGCGCACCCACGAAGCTCGTGAGTAGAAGCGCCGGCAGCGGAATCCCGCGGTCACTGGTTTTGCTGAAGATGCGCGGAGCAAAACCTGTCCCCCCCATCGCCCACAACATGCGCGTTGAAGCATACATTCCCGAGTTGGCCGAGGAAATGACTGAGGTCAGAATCACCGCGTTCATCAGGCTAGCCGCCCCCGCAAGACCGATGCGTCTGAAGACCAACGTGAAGGGCGAAATCGCCACGTCACTGGCACTGGCACCCAACAAGTTGGGGCTCATGTACGGAATGATCGCCGCAATGACCGCGATTGCCAGGATGTAGAACAAGAGGATTCGCCAAAATACTTCCTTGATGGCCTTAGGAATACTCTTTTCTGGGGTCGCCGACTCACCGGCCGTAATCCCGATCAGTTCCGTACCTTGGAAAGAAAAACCGGCGACAACGAATACAGACAAGGTTGCCGGCAAGCCGTTGTGGAACGGCGCATCACCAATCTGGTAATTCCGCAGGCCGATTGCCGGTCCGCCACCGAGAACACCCACGATTGTCAGAACACCCACGATCAGGAACACAATCACCGTCAGCACCTTGACCATTGAGAGCCAGTACTCGGTCTCCCCAAAGGCCTTGACCGAGGTGATGTTGATCAGGAAAATCAGCGCGAGAAAACCCAGGCTGAAAATCCACCCGGGGACATTCGGTAACCAAAAGTGCATCACGATGGCCGTAGTCGAGACGTCCACTGCGAGGGTGATGGCCCAGTTGAGCCAATAATTCCAGCCCAGTGCAAAACCCGCCGCCGGGTCCACAAAGCGGCTGGCGTACTCCGCAAACGAACCGGAAACCGGCATGAAGGTCGCCATCTCCCCCAGACTGGTCATCAGGAAATAAACCATGATGCCGATTCCTGCGTACGCGAGGATGGCCCCACCTGGTCCCGCGGTTGAGATGGCCGAACCGCTAGCCACGAATAGCCCGGTCCCGATACTGCCCCCGAGCGTGATCATCGACAGGTGCCGCGTCTTTAGCTCGCGCTTGACGCTGCCCCCCTCTTTTTCTGCCACAATTATTCACTCCTAAGCTGCGGGTACATAATTACCCATTGATTTCAGACGAATATGAACGGTCAGTAACTGCCGCAGTGTGACGTAAAATGCGATTAGTTGCGACTGTTCAAAGTACAATGATTCTTTTGTACCATAATCAATGTGGACTGTCTATCCAGTCCCATTATTGTCACAGCGTGTAACCGGGAGTGTCACAGATTAATCGCGAATCTGCATCAGAATCCTTAGAGTATATTAATCCAAACGAAAGTAGTGGCAGCCACCAACTCCTGAACGGAGTAGTGACTGCCACTGAGCCAACTAATTTTACTGGATTCACACCCGCAGCCGTGCGTCCTGCCGCTCGTTACGGCCGTGAAGACCAGAAAAAATAACCCCCAGTTGCTTAAACAGCTGGGGGTCACAGAAAGATCGGTTACTTCTTCAAAATTGCATCGATTTCGGCCAGCTCGTCGTCCGCGAACTGCAGGTTATCAGTGGCCTTGAGGTTATCCTCCAGGTGCTGCACACTCGTCGTACCAATGATCACACTGGTAACAACCGGCTTCCGCAGCAGCCAGGCGAGTGCCATCTGGGATAGCGTCTGGCCACGCTTGGCAGCAATCGCGTTCAACGCGTTGAGCTTGGCCACGACCACGTCCCGCCCCTGTGCGAGCGTACCGGTGTTGGTGCGGTGAATCTCAAAATCAGCAGGAATGCCGTGCAGGTAGCGGTCACTTAACAGCCCTTCAGACAGCGGGCCATACGCAATCAGCCCCACACCGGCTTTATCCAGAGTGTCCAGCAGCCCGGTGGTTTCAACGGAGCGGTTGAACATGTTGTAACTCATCTGGTTCAGAACCAGTGGCGTGCCAAGCTGCTTGAACAACTTGATTGCCGCCTGGGCCTGCGCGGTCTCAAAGTTAGAGATCCCGATGTATAAGGCCTTACCCTCCCGGACCACGTCATCCAAGGCGCGAACAGTTTCGGCAAGTGGCGTTTCGTCATCAAAACGGTGAGCGTACAGCACGTCGACGTAATCTGTCTGGAGCCGCTGCAGCGAACCGTCAATCCCCTGCAGGATCGACTTGCGGGAAGTCCCGTTGCCAAACGGACCATCGTGGATCTCGTAACCAATTTTGGTCGAAACAACAACTTCATCCCGGTACGGTTTCAGGTCGCTGGCGAGGATCTGCCCGAGCAACTGTTCACTGGAGCCATAGTACGGCGTCCCGTAGTGGTCAGCAACGTCAAAGTGATACATGCCGTGGTCAAAAGCGGCCAAAATTACCTTGCGGCGGTCAGCGAATGGATCCGCGGCGCTGTAGTGGCGCCACAAGCCCAGCGAAACTGGCGGCAGCACCAAACCACTATTACCCGCGTGGCGCAGTGGCAAGTGGCCATAACGATCATCATTTGCTTTATACATAGTATTCATACCCCTTCGTTCAAATTAAATAATGTTCCCAGTTCAGTTTAACATGTTGTGCACTGGTGAACTAAGCCAGGAGATTTTGGGCCAGTGCGGCATCACCGACCGTTGCGGAGCCGTTATCCGGCACCTGACTGCGCACGATCAGCTCATCCAAGGCTGGGTGCTGAACGTAGCCGTTGTTCAGCTGGGCGAAGTATTTGCGAATCTTGGGCAGCTCGGCGTCACTCAGCACACTGCCACCGAACACGATGCGCGCCGGCGCAAGGTTGACGTAGGCACTGTAGGCCATCTGGGCGGCATAGTAGCTGATGTAGTCGAAGACCGGATTGCTCCGGTCCAGCTTTTCACCCGGAATCCCGGTCCGCGCCTCAATCGTCGGCCCGGCCGCCATGCCTTCAAAGCAGCGGTTGCCGTGGAATGGGCACAAGCCAGCAAAATCATCGTCAGGATGCGCAATGACCGGCGCGTGCCCCATTTCACTGTGGGCAACGCCACCGATAAACTGACCATTTTGAATCGCCCCACCGCCAATGCCAGTCCCAATCGTGAAGTAAACTAGCGAGTTCACACCGCGACCGGCACCGAACTTGTACTCGCCATAGGCAGAGGCGTTGACGTCAGTCGTGAAGGCAATGGGGATGTCGAGGGCGGCGCGCAGCGGATCCAGTACGTCGGTATCGGCCCAACCCTGTTTTGGCGTCTTCAAAATGTGCCCATACGTGGGTGAATCCGGCATGATGTCGATGGGACCAAAGGAGCCGATGCCCAGCGCGGCAACTGGGTGGGCCATGAAGAATTCGATCGCAGCGGCTAATGTGTCCTCCGGGGTGGTCGTCGGCACCCGCTTGCGCAGTAATACATTGTAATCACCATCGGTCACGGCGAGCACGAACTTGGTGCCCCCAGCTTCAATACTTCCCAAACGAATCTCACTCATAAATGTGCCTCCAAAATTATAATTAGATTGTTATCGCTTACACTGATTGTAACCCGCAATCAATTTTGAAAACAGCCTGCATGCTCACTATTTGCCTGCGCGCTGCTTAGCGATTTATTAAGTCGCACTACGGTTACACATGCATCTGACTGCGGGCGGTATAATGATTTTAATTCTGGACTTACCGAAAGGAGGGCTGCCCCGTGCGCCGCTTGAACAATTTGCTCACCGTACTTTTCGTCGTCATTGCGTTGCTGCTGCTAAACGGAACGAGCCGGCACTACATCGGCGCGCACCTCCCACCCGCCGTACGCAGCAACCTCAACGCGCGCTGGCAGAATTTTCAGGCCGAGCTGACCACAGCGGTTACGCGCTTTACGGACATCACCCCGGCCACCGAATCCGGAACCACCAGTACTAGCGCTAGCATTGGCAGCAGTCAAAGCACCAGCGACAGCAGCGCTGCCACCCCTGAGGAAAGCATCATTCAAAACGTCTCACTGGCGAACACTTACTATTACCACTACGCCGCGGGCACCCCGAATTCAGTCCACAAAGTGTTTGCAGCCGCGATTGCGACTTACAACCGCACCGGCATCGTCAAGCTGGTCCCGGGCAGCGGCCAGGACGGCGACAATCAGATCAGCATCAGCACTTATTCTAAAAACGAGGGCAACCCGGACTATAATGCCATTGAACTTGGTATCGGTGGGCCGACAATCATCACGAGCGCACTGTATGCCCGCGGCGCCGTCAACCACGCGAACGCCAAGCTGAACGTTTACTACCCGCAAGCGATCCGCGAATCAGTCGCCCTGCACGAACTAGGCCACGCGCTGGGGCTAGACCACAGCCCGAGCCGCAGTTCCGTGATGTACCCCGAAGATCAGGGCCACACGAGCTTGGCCCCGGCGGACATCACCGCCCTGCGCAAAATTTACCAGCAGTAGCCTCAAGATTAGAGCTTTTATAATTTAGCCTCTGGATAATAAACTGAATATGGCTGTGCACAAAAAAGTTTTGACCGTCAAAATGCCTTCGCGGCGCCTTTTAGGCGGCTGAGCAGCTGCATGCTATTCAATTTTTTTGCAATTTGCTGTTCACAAGCTAAGAAATGCATGCTAGTATACTGGCATACATTAAAAAAAGGCGAGAAGCAAGACGAGTAGGACGGTCATCCTAACAGTGAATTGAGGCTAGTGGAAACTCAATCAGGCCCTGACCATTTCGAAAAACCCTTGCTTATGCTGCTAACCCAAATGGCCCTGCCAGAGTAGGCTTAGACGTCACACTACGTTATCAGTGCCGGAGTATGTTAGTACTCTATGAGGTGGTTTATTTACGATAAACAATTTGGGTGGTACCGCGAAGTCTTTCGTCCCTTTTATTAAGGGGCGGAAGACTTTTTTTGTCCGCTAAACGCCGCAATCAGGCGGTCCCGAATACCTCGATGTCCGTAACTAAGTGCAACCACAGGAGGATTTACTTATGCAACTCACAATTCCAGAAGATTACGACCCAAAGCTTTCCGTTCGCGAAACCCAAGAAGCAATTCGCTACATTCGCGAAACGTTCCAAGATGAATTCGGCAAGCAGATGACCCTGTCCCGGGTTTCCGCACCAATGATGCTCGAAAAAGGCACCGGCCTGAACGACAACCTGAACGGCTTCGAACAGCCGGTTTCCTTCACCATGCAGGAAATGCCTGGCAAGACCATTGAAATCGTCCACTCCCTCGCTAAGTGGAAGCGCTGGGCCCTCAAGCATTTTGACTTCAAAATGCACACCGGCCTCTATACCAACATGAACGCCATTCGTAAGGACGAAGAACTGGACAACATCCACTCCATCTACGTTGACCAGTGGGATTGGGAAAAGGTCATCAGCAAGGACGAGCGCACCAAGGAAACTCTTGAAGCAACCGTTAAGCAGATCTTCAAAGTCCTCAAACACATGGAACACGAAGTTTGGTACAAGTACCCTAAGGCCGTTTACCACTTGCCTGACGAAATCCACTTCGTTACCACCCAAGAACTCGAAGACCGCTGGCCAGATTACACGCCAAAAGAGCGTGAAGACGCCATCTGTAAGGAACTCGGTTGTGTCTTCCTTGAACAGATTGGTGGCAAAATGAAGAGTGGCCAGATTCACGACGGCCGCGCCGCTGACTACGATGACTGGAAGCTAAACGGTGACATCCTCTTCTGGTACACCCCACTCCAGAAGGCCCTCGAAATCTCCAGCATGGGCATCCGGGTCGACGCCAAGGCGATGGCTGAACAGCTCAAGGAAGCAGGCCAGGAAGACCGGCTCCAGCTGCCATACCACAAGGCCATCATGAGCGAAGACCTCCCCTTCACCATCGGCGGTGGGATCGGTCAGTCCCGCGTCTGCATGTTGCTGCTGGGTAAGGCCCACGTCGGCGAAGTCCAGGCCAGCGTTTGGCCACAGGACATGCTCGACAAGTGTGCGGCTGCTGGCATCCACATCCTGTAAGCATTAGCTCCGCGATTAAATGAACGATTAAATGTGCAAAAGGAGGCTTGGTCCCGTGATGGGGTCAAGCCTCCTTTTGTGTTTTTAGGGTGGCTACTGACTCGCCGGGAGGGACGCAGCTTCTTCCGGGCGGAGGGCGCATTTTCCGTCCGCTACACTGGCGGTAGTGACAGACAGGCATGCTGGGGCGCGGCTCCAGGCTTGACCAAACCCGGGTCAAGTCTTCCGCCTTAGCTCCGAGCCCGCCGTGTTTTCCCAACACCACCGGTAAACTCGCAGTACTTCTTTAATCTTTCTTAGCGGTCTCTACGCTATCCCCGAATATTGAAGGCAGTAGCCTTGCAAAGCCCGCAAGACTATTACCTTCAATATTCGTTTCAGCATGGTCACTACCGCCAGTTTTGCTCCCGGAAAAGGCGCCCGCCGCCCTACATACCCGTTCCTACGCCTACCTAAACGGGACGTTTATGCGACCCTGCAGTTAAATATACCTATTTTCTGACTACTTCAGTTTACCTCTAGCAATTTGAATCTCCGGCGTTCCTAGGGGAGTACAACAGCGGACCGTGTGAATGGTCGACGATAGTTTCAGTTCACAGTGTGCTGTAAACACACTAGTTGGTTGGCTGGCCTAATCCACCACCTACTGACGAGAAGGCCAATGTAGCCGGGAGGGGCGCCGCTGCGTAGCGGAATATATGCCGCGTAAAGCCCAAACAGTTGTTAAGCAGTGGGTTTCTGCTTAACAACTGGGGGTGATTTTGGGACCGCGACTGAGCAACGCGAAGGCGGCCCCAAAATTAGGCGGCAGCCCAGCGAAGCTAGGCGTGAGCCGGCCCCGGGCTGTCCCACGCGAAAGCATATATGTAACGGAGCAGCGGTGCCCCTCCCCGCGGCCTTGTCCTAGCCCCCCGGGAGCTAAGCAACAAAAATGGGCCCCTCCAACTGGAGAAGGCCCATCCAAACTAATTTTCCAAGTAAATCCGCATCGCGTGCAGGTTCTGCTTCATGTCCTGAACGCCCAAGTCATGCAGTGCCGCCAGCTTCTCGGTATTGCCCTCGATGCGGCCAACGTTGACTGGATCTGCCGGAGCCACGGTGAACACCCGCCCCATCTTTTCCAGCTTCTGCAACTGCTGTGCCTGGTGGTTATACATCTCCGGCCGCCCGACCGCTGACACCACGAACTGTGGGTGCGCGGCAAAAGCGTGCTCGTATGCGCGCCGCAGCAGTGGTGACGTTGGTGACTTGCGGTACTCCCGGTTGCGGGTCCGCACAACCACAATTTTGTCATAACCAAGCAGTTGCGCGTAAGCGTAAGGAATCGAATCAGCGATACCCCCGTCTAGGCACAGGCCCTGACTGGTCCGCTTGGGCGCTGACAGGAAGGGCATTGATGAGGACGCCTTGAGCACATTCTTCATCTCGGGCCCAACCGGCCGGTCAAAGTAAACCGCCTGCCCCGACTCAATCGCCGTCGCCACCACCACAAAGTTCATTGGTGAATTGCGATATGTATCTTCATCAAAATCCTGCCAACCAGAACCGTGGTGTGCGAACAGGTAATCGAGGTTGATAATGTCCTGCCGCCGCAGCGCGCGCCGGGCGGAAATGTACCGACTGTCATGCCGGTAGTTAACGTTGATGTCGTTAGTCCGTCCAATCTGCTGGGAAACATAATTCACCCCGCAGAGCGCACCTGCCGACACCCCGATTACAGTCTCAAACATCGCGCCGTCTTGCATGAGGGTGTCCAGAACACCGGCAGTATACTGCCCGCGCATGGCCCCACCTTCGAGTACTAATGCTGCTTTGTACATTTTGCGCCTCCAAACCGACTACTTCACAGTCTAAATTACCGCCTAATGCTTTAAAGATAGCACAAGCCTGCCGTCTTGGCACCTGCCGCACCTGATTCATTCGCAGGGTGACTAGTGACTACACTTCAGGAAATGCCCGGAGCCAGTGATACGGCTGAAGTGTTGCCAGGGGTACATAACGCAACTGGTCAGGTTGTTCCGGGACGGTCACGGCACATTGCACGTCCGGGCCCCAAAGGCTAAGCCGCTCTTGGCAGATTCCGCATGGTGTCAGTATGTGCACCGGTGCGGTCTCGTCTTCCCGCACGAGGCAGATGGTGTGCGTCACTGCCACGTTCCGCTTAGCCGCCTCAAGAATCGCGCCGAGCTCCATGCAGACACTAGAAGCTTCGTTGGGAAAATCCAAGGAAATGCTGGTTAGAATCGTTCCGTCGGCTAGGCGGACCCCAGCGACACCACCCCAGCCCTTAGGATAGCGGCTGTTTAGAAATTGATTGGTTCGTTGGTACAACTCTGCACCGTAATCTTGTGGCATTTTGCTTACTCCTTCGTCCTTAAATGATTCTTAATTATACCATTTGCTGAAAGCTGTCAACTATAGTCGTAATTACATCTAAGTGCAGGCCCGCATTTTATCAGCATTATTCCGGTCTAGACCGTGATCAAGGCAGGGTAGTAAGTACCGGTCACCCCAAAATTCTTTTACTGATTTCTGCAAATATGACGGTGGTTTGTGGGAACCAGCGTGCATACCAAAGCCGCTATGCTTACTTTCAGTTAGTGAGATGCTATAATTAACTTAGTAAGCACCCACTAACAACCACAGAAATGGAGGCAGGCCATGACCACCTTGGACCAGCTTTACGCGCTCGTGCTCAATCCGGCAACCCGCACGTGGGAACGGGAACAATTGCTCACCGCGAAGGCCAAAATCGAAACGGGTGGCAGTGTCGCAGCGGCGCTGGACGAACTGATCGGCGTGCTGCGGCCCCTCGCCCTCCGCGATAACCTGACCGCGGACGTCGCTGACTTTTACATGGCGCAAACCGGCGACCCGGCCGGAGAGGCGCGCTTTGATTACGCCGCGGCGAACGCCCCGCTGGCCCCCAATGAAGAGCGGGCAATTTTTGCTGGCGGCTGTTTCTGGTGCATGGTCGAACC
Source organism: Lacticaseibacillus zhaodongensis (assembly GCF_009687905.1). Classification (GTDB taxonomy): domain Bacteria; phylum Bacillota; class Bacilli; order Lactobacillales; family Lactobacillaceae; genus Lacticaseibacillus; species Lacticaseibacillus zhaodongensis. The sequence continues at coordinate 17,591 of NZ_BLBG01000006.1, forward strand.
ATTTGAGCAGCGCCCAGGAATCATCAGCGTCGTGTCCGGCTACACCGGCGGGCACGTGGAGCACCCCACTTACGAACAAGTGACTGGGGGCAGCACGGGTCACGTTGAAGCGGTCGCAATTACTTTTGACACCACCATCGTTAGCTATGAGGAACTGCTCACCCTCTTCTGGCAGATCAGCGACCCAACGGATGATCAGGGCCAATTCCTGGACCGCGGACCGCAGTACCGGCCGGTCATCTTCACCAGCAGTCCCACCCAACGCGCGGCGGCCATTGCCAGCAAGCAGGCGCTGGCGGCTAGTGGCAAGTATCGCAAGCCGATTGTAACCGCCATTATGGATGCCAGCACCTTTTGGCCGGCGGAAAACTACCACCAGCAGTTCTATCAGAAGCATCCCCGGCGGTACCGCGACATGCGCCGCAGCCACGCGCGCTACCTGTTCTGGCTACGGCTAAGCGGCAAGTGGCAACGTCTGCGCCACCGCGGTGACCGGGTACGGAACGAAATCAATTAAAAAGCGCTACTAACTTAGCCTCTACAGACCAAGCCAGTAACGCTAAGCAGCGAATATTAAGTTAATTTTGCTTACGCGTTGGCCGCGGCTGCGCCCAGTTGCCTGCGGTAGATAAGGTAAACCAGCGCGGTGATTGGTAGAATCACCAGAATCGCCGGGTAGAACAGGCGATAAGGCAGAAAGTCGAAGAGCACCCCGCCGATGATCGGCCCCAGCACCATGCCGGTATCCATGCCGATGTAGAAGGTGCTGTTCGCTAGCCCCTGCTCTGCCATCGGTGCGAGCAGCAGTGCGGTCGATTGACAGACAGAATACATCAGCCCGTAGCCCCCGGCCAAGCCCGCCGCGGCGAGGAGCAGCAGCCAGTTGTTGTAAAGGAAAGTCAGGCCGATGATGCCCGCGAACTCGCAGATAATTCCGGCAAGCAGGAACCACTTGAAAGCCACCCGGTCAAAATAATCCTTGAGGGCGATCCGCATCAGTAGCAAGATGATTGCGTACACGATGAAGAAACTGCCCACGGCGACGTGCAGGTGCCGCGCCGCCACGTACTCAACAATGTAGGATTGCGTTGCAAAGTAAGGAATCGATAGCAGCATAATGATGATTGCCACGGGCACCACTTTTGGTTGCACGATGCGGAACTTTTGCTTGGCCACGGGCTTCTTGACCAAGGGCTCGCCCCGGTTCACGACGAACTGGACGAGGATGACCAAGGTGCCACTGAACACCGTTGCACAGAGGAAAGCCGCCCGGTAGCTGAAATGCGAGTACACGTAGATTCCTAGTGCCGGCGCAACGGCCATCCCCAAGGCGTTCATCATGCCATAGTAGCCCATCCCCGTGCCGACGCGGTTGCGCGGGAGCAAGCCAGACAGCCAGGTGGCCATGCAGACGGAGCACAGCGCGAAGCCCACCCCGTTAGTGATCCGGAAAATCACAACCATCCACGGTGCAACCGCGAGCGCATAACCGATTCCGGAAATGAAGAGCAGGACGCCACCGGCAAAAGCCAACTTGTACTTGGAGATGCGGTCGGTGAGCTGACCCGCAAAGGGCCGGCAGACCAGCGAGACGAGGTTCATCATCGCCGCAATGAGCCCCGCAGTCAGCGCACTGGCCCCGATGCTACGGGTGAAACCCACGATCAAGGGGTTGATCAGCATTGAAGCGGACATGTAACTAAAGGCTCCGAACAGGATCAGGATAGTGTCGCGCGTAAATAATTTAGTTGTTTGCGGGTGTTGCGCAGTGTTTTCACTCATGCTTCAGGCCTCTTTCAGAAAGTTTAACTAATGCAACTATAGCACATGCGCCCATCTAAAATGTAGTGAGTGAAAGTTAATCGTGCTTTAATTGCGGCGCAAGCAGTTCTGTGCGACGATGGAGTTAAGGATTAGATTGTGTAGCAGAACCCACAGGCAGGAGGTAATATTATGCTCGAACTTTGGTTAACTAGACACGGCGAAACTGAGTACAACACTAACGGGGTCGTCCAGGGAATCGTCAACTCGAACCTTACTGAACGTGGCGCAGCGGACGCCCAAGCGCTCGGCCGCGGTTTTGCGGCTAAGCATATCACTTTTGACGCTGCTTATGCTAGTGACTTGCAGCGGGCGGTCGACACGGCGGAGATTGCGCTCCGTGCAGCCAACATCGACTTACCAATCACTAAGCTGCCTGGACTGCGCGAACAGAACTTCGGCATGTTCGATGGTCAGCCGGAGACCCAGCGCCAAGGTGCCCTGGCCAAAATGCTCGCGGATGCTGGGGTCGCTAACGTTGACTCCCTCAACATGTTGCAGATGGTCAACTTGGTTCGCATCCTCGACATTCACGGCGGCAAAGGCACAGCCGAGAGCAGCAAAATGAGCCTCGCCCGCTTCAACGCGGCTATCCAGCAAATCGGCCGCACCGCCGAGCAAAATGACCAGCAGCGCGTGTTCATCGTTGCCCACGGTGCCATCATTTGGCTGTGGCTCAACAGCTTAGGAATGCCTGCCGACGCCGGTTTCATCAAGAACGTGGCCGTTTCGCGCATTCTGTTCAATGACGGCAAGTGCACCATTCTCAGCATGAACGACCGCCAGTACGTTGAGGCCGGTGGTGGCACCAAGAACATCCCCACCCAGGAATTCAAACTCGACTAATTAAATCTAGGTAAAGTAAACGCGCCACAAGCCCCGTTGCAACTACCAAATGGTAATTACAACTAGTGCTTGCGGCGCGTTTTTGATTTAGATTAATTTTGCAGCTACCTGCTTAGTCAGCAATCGCTTCAGCAACCGCTTTGTTAACTCCGTCCGCCTGGCTCGCAACCAGTGCGACCCGGGTCTCGATGACCTTGGTGTCCATGGTGATTTCACGGGTCAAACCTGGCGTCTGCAGCTTTGGTTCAAAGAATTCCTTGAACTCAGCCAAACGTTCTGGGGTCCGGAAAATCCCGGCGATAACCGTGATGAAGGTTGGGAATTCCATGTCGCCGCCGACAGTGTCTTCAAGCCACTGCCAATCACTGCGGATCCAGTCCCAAGCTGCCTGCTGACCAGCTTTGTTGTTCAGCAAACCGCGGAACCAAGAGCGCAAGTCTTGCGGCTTAACGGTGCCAGCATCTTCAAACAGTCCAACTAGCTGCTTAACAATGTCAGGATCCGTGGTGCTGGTGATGGCCGCGGCCAAACCAGCCTTGTAGCTAGCGTCCGCCGTCTGCCGGTACTGCTTCAGCAATTCGGTAACCAGTTCCTTATCGCCAAGGTTCTCGACCTCGTTCTTCAGCACGAGCGCGCGAATGTCAGCGGGCAGTGCGGCAAGGTTGCTGGCGTTCGACATGAAGAGCTCGTGGGCCGCGGCAACCGCGTCCTTGTTCTTGGCGTACAGAGCCGCGCCAAGAATGTCAGGTCTCAGCAACTGGTCATCGTTGCTCTCGCCAGGCTTTTGCAACCAGCCGAGACGGGTCAACTGCTTAGCGCTGAGCTGATCGTAGAACTTGCGCAGGTTTGCTTCTGCTTCAGAGTCTGGATCAACGAACTTGCGTAGGTTACCGGCGACAGTGTAGACTGCATCGCCAACCACTGCGTCCTCATCATCCTTGAACTTTGGCAACAGGGGTACCAAGTTGGCGTAAGGAATCTGACTGCCTTCAGCGAGCAGCCGCTGGTCTTGGAGCAACTGCAGCTTCGTGATGGGATTCAAAGCGCCATTTTGCAAAATGTCAGCGAGCAAGTCCTGATCGTACTTCACAATGAAGTGCGAGTTGTTACCATCGTTGAGCCGGAACGGCTGACCATTGGCACTGCGCAGCTGCTTGTAATCGCCCAGTGTCACTGTCTCGTCACGCATGATGGCTGGCACGTCCTTGTAATTACTGTTGAGCGGAATCTGCCACTTGCGGCCGACTTCCTTGCCGGCCCCAATGAAGAACTGCTGCTGCTTGAGCTGCAGCTGACCGTCTGCGGCAACCGTTGCGGATACAACTGGGTATCCAGGCTGCTCCAACCAGGAGTGCATGATGGCACCGACATCAATGCCAGAAGCATCGCTCAGCGCGGACCACAAATCATCACCAGTTGCGTTGTGGTACTTGTGCGCTGCGAAGTAAGCCTTGAGCCCCTTCCGCAGTGCTTCGTCGCCAACGAGGGCCCGCGCCATAACGAGCATCCGGGCACCCTTAGCGTAGACAATGGCACCGTCAAAAATTGAGTCGATTTCAGCTGGATCTTCAACTTGCACGTGCACGGACTGCACACCATCGGTAGCGTCCCGCTGCAAAGCACTGGATGCTTCAGCAGTCTGGAACAATTCCCAAATCTTCCAGTCTGGCTGCAAAGCGTCAACAGCGACGTATTCCATCATGTTGGCGAAACTTTCGTTGAGCCAGAGGTTGTCCCACCACTTCATGGTTACCAAGTCACCGAACCACTGGTGGGCCAGTTCGTGGGCAATCACGGTCGCAACTTGCTGCTTGGTAGCAAGGGAGCTGTTGTCCGGGTCGAGCGTCAGGTATGCCTCCCGGTAAGTAACTAGGCCCCAGTTCTCCATCGCGCCGGCAGAGAAGTCTGGCAAGGCGAGTTGGTATGAGTGTGGCAGTGGGTATGGCGTCTGGTAGAAGTCCTCGTAGAACTCAATGGAGCGCTTGGCAATATCTAGGGCAAAATCAAGCTCATTGGCTTTGTGCGCCTTAGTTGCGAACACGCCGATCTGCACCCCACTCTTAGTCGTGGTGAGCTTACTCTGCAATTCACCGAACGCAAAGGCAACCAAGTAGGTGGACATGCGCTTAGTGGTGTCAAAGTAGTGCACGCCGTTTTCGGCCCGGAGCTCAGGCATGTTGGCGATTACTGTTTCACCCGAATGCTCATCGAACTTGAGGGCAAGGTCAAAAGTGGCCTTAGCTTCAGGTTCATCAACGCCCGGGAAAGCCTGGCGGGCGGCAGTCGTTTCAAACTGGGTCCCGACAATTTGCTTCTGTTCGCCATTGAGCTGGTAGTATGACGGGTAAATTCCCATCATGGTATCGGTCAACTTGGCGGCGTAATCAATGGTCAGGGTGACCTTACCAGCCGCGGGCAAGTCGATGCGGACCGCTTCGGCGGCATCGTCAACGGTAAATGGCACGTCTGCCCCTGCGACCTGCACAGAATTAATTGTCAAATATTTCTGGTTCACGGCAATTGACTTGGCTTTTGCCTCACCCGTGATTGTCGTCTTCCCACTGATCTGTTTTTTCGCCCGGTCAATATCCAGGTAGAGATCGTAGTGTTCGGGCTGAAACAAATCGTACAAATGTGTCTTCGCGCTCATTAAAATTGCCTCCAGTACTTATTAGATTCCCCTCATTATACTGCTTTTATGGGCCACTTCGCACCAACTTCCGGACTGCTTAGCTAAAGCGCGGTAATTCAGGCCGGTCAAAGTAATAACCCTGGGCGTAGCGAACGTGCAACTCGTGTTTGACGAAATCAACATCGTGCTGATTTTCAACGCCACTAACGATCAAATCTGCATCAACGCTGTGGGCAATCCCCGCCCAATCCTGCATCCGCTGCACGATTACGTCATCACTGTAGTCTCGCCGCAGGTCCGCCAAGCTGAACTTGATGCCATCAAGATATGGTGCCAGCAGCCGCACAGTATTGATTTCCGCATCGGCTTTGCCAACGGTGTACTCAATCGCAACGTTAAAGCGGCGGTACTCATTCATCAGTCGGGACATCTCGGCCGGTTCAGGCAGGTCGTGCAGCCCGATGACTAACCGCCGCAGTTTCTTTTTCTTGAGCATGAACGCCCCAATTAGCTGCGGCGTGTCCGGTTCGCGGAATTGCCGGGGCGACAGACTAATCGTAATGTTTGGGCACGGGGAAACGGCTAGCACTTTATGGATAAACCGCAGCTGGGTGCTAATTGGAATCACGAAGCGCTCGTTAAAATTCCAGCGGTCTTTACCGTAATCATAGTCAGCAATCAGAATTTCGTTGTGTACCAAAAGTGGCGGGTTCTGCAGTACGTCCATCACGTGCTGGGTGTAAAGCGTACTGGTCGCGTAAACCCGCCGCTCCTTTTTAACATCAATCGTTTCACCGGTGATGGTAATGGCATCGCGGCCAAAATGCTTACTCTGATAGAGGCTGTCGTCCGCCCGGGCGTATAGCGCGTCGAACTTCTCATCATCATCTTGCAACTCCGCGACCCCAATTGAAATCGTCGCAACGACATCTTCAGCCGCAGCTTTAAAGTGCCGCGTCCGAATCGCTTTCCAGCAGGCGAGCATGATCGGCTTGCTCTGCTGCGCCGTGAGTCCGGGCAGCACCACGTTGAATTCTTCCCCACCGGCTCGATACAGCTGCAGGTCATAGGGCGACTTTTGGAGGACGTCTTCTAGCGTTCCGGAGACGCCCCGCAGAACCTCATCACCAGCCAGATGGCCATAGTGGTCGTTGACCTGCTTGAAGTGATCAATATCAATGACCGCTAATGATAATGGAGTGTGGTTGCGCTGAGCTTCATCAAACTTGGATTCAATATCTTGGCGGTAAACCGCGTAACTTTTGGCATTGGTGAGCGTATCAAAATGGGCCTCTTGGGCAACCGCGGCGATGCGCTTTTCTTCCACATGTTCGTTGCGCAGGAAAATCGCGGTCACAATCGTCATGCCCATGTACATCGCCAGCGCCTGAATCGCAATCATTGGCGTCATGTGCAGCCCCGCCGAATATTTCGGCAACATGGTCCAGAACGCGACCCCCACGAAGCCGTAAGCAAGAATGTGCGGGCCAACATGGTTACGAATCCGGTCGCTGAACAGCCGGAAAATGATTACGGAAAGACCCAGTGCAGCGAGTGAGATCCAGAATTGAGGGCGATCATAGTAGCCCGCGTGGTGCATCATCCAGACCTCAAGTACCGCCACCACTCTGATTAGGTATTCAAAAATGGAACTGTCCTTATCCAGTAAGGTCAGTGTGAGTACGAATAAACCTAGATTGTGAAACATCAAGCCGGTCGCATCGGTGAACACCATCCAGCCGACCATGTGCATCCCGATGCCGACAGCAATGCCAATCACCAACATTCCTGCACGCAGCGCATAGCTCACGAGCCGGTTCCGCCGGTACTTTTCGTACGCTCTATGCCACGCACGCTGATAATATGTAATGAAGCCGGTAGCAAACATCCAAGTGATCAGCATTTGGGCCAACCACATAGCCAAACTGAGCGGATCAGTACTCGACCCGCTCTTGGGAACGGCGTCCATGTTCATGTTCATCAATTTTGAGCCCCCCAATAACTACACTGCGAACCGTTGCACCCCAGTATTCGCAAAGAGTATTCACCAAAACTGAATCATTCTTGCAAAATAGCGGTCAGCATTTATGATAAAATATTTCATTCTAAGTATAGCAATTTTTTATCTAGAATGGCTGGCATTTACGCATAAAATCAAAATAAGTTGATGGTTAGTTCAAATACCATCCGTTATTTTCCCGTTTAGTCTGTCTCTCGGGCCCGGGCCTGCTCATATTCAGCTGCTTCGCGTGCCCAGCGCTGTCGATCAGCAGCATCGATCTTACGTAAAACTCGTGCCGGGTTCCCAACGGCCACGACTCCAGACGGAATATCCTTAGTCACCACCGCCCCGGCACCAATCACGCTGTTACTGCCGATTGTCACACCAGGCAGCACGGTGACATTACCCCCAAGCCAAGTGTTATCCCCAATGGCAATTGGTTCGGCGAATTCCAGCAGTGAGACGCGCACGGCGGCGTCAATTGGGTGCCCTGCCGTCAGCAGATTAACCCGCGGGCCAATCTTCACGTTGTTACCAATGGTGATCCAGCTCGTATCGAGGAAGATCGCGTTAACATTACAATAAAAGTTGGCACCGACCCGAATGTGGCTACCGTAATCGACCTCAAAAGGTGGCTGCACGAACACGTTGTCGCCTACACCGTGGAACACCTGCTGCTCGAGTTGCATGATTTCATCAACATGGTCGGCCGGTAGCTGGTTGATTTTCTGCACCAGCAACTTGCCGGGAATTTCGCGATTGACGTCCTTGATGCGGTCGGTGACGTACAGCTTACCGGCTAGCATACGTTCGTATTCCTTGTCTGCGCTCATGATTGTTCTGCCTTTCGTTGCTTTGACTTATGTATATACATTATGACGGCTCCATTTGGTTATCTAAGTTAATACATTGATTGCAAAATAGCAAATGGAGCATTAGCTGCCGGGTGGTGGTTCACTGCCGGGTTGACCGCGCCCCTTCCTCCCGCTTCACTGTCGATAGTGACAGACAGGCATGCTGGGGCACGGTTCCAGGCTTGACCTCTCCGATGTCCGGAAACTCTAACCGCTGAAGCGCTAAGAGCTCCGGCAAACCCGGGTCAAGTCTTCCGCCTTAGCTACGAGCCCGCCGTGTTTTTCCAGCATTATCGATAAACTTGCAGAACTACTTTAATCTTTCTGAGCGGTCTCTCCGCTATCCCCGAATATTGGAGGCAGTAGCCTTGTAAAGCCCACAAGACTACTGCCTCCAATATTCGTTTCAGCATGGTCACTACCGCCAGTTCCGCTCCCGGAAGAAGCACGTTCAACCCTACTTAGTCGTTAATTGTCATGCTCATTACGCGAAACCATTAGTAGCAGTAGTTGTCTAATTACAGTTAAATAGTCACCAGAGGGTGGTGGAGCCAGATACGGAGCGGAGGCCCGGGACTGCTCCATGCCATCGCAATAATTGACTGCTAGACACTTGCCGTTTTTGCAAGTGGCTTGCCGTCAATTATTGGGGGAAGCGCACGGACAACAAGGTGAGCCGGAGGCGAGCGTTGGCCGCCAGCTTAGCGGCAAGACTGGGTGACCTTCCCCAGGCTTGAACGCGACCCTGTGCATGGAGCAGTCCCGGGCAGCAGCGGGAGTAGCTGGGTCCACCACCCGGCAGCTAACAAGCAACATAAGATACACCAACTGCCCCACCCTGTCTTAACGCAACAGGATGGGGCAGCTTCAATGTCGTTTACTTAGTTGCTGCCAGCGCGTCAAGCTTGCCGAGCAGCACCTTCTGGAACGCAGCCAGCTGCACTGTATTCAGCAAGTAGACCGCATCGTCATCATCCACCGCCGCGTCCTTACAAATCGTCTCGCCCCGGCCTGCGCCATCACTGCAGTCGACGTCAATCGTGACGTACTTACCGCCAAACAGTTCTGGATTAGTGAGGTAGATAATTGTCGTCGCGTCGTGAATTGCGACCAGATCGACATCCTCTTGGCCCGGAACGTGGGCGTAGAAGCTGAGCATCTGGCCGTACGCGTTCAGGATTGGGTCCGCACTGGCGAGCAAGGTGGCAATCTGCTTTTTGGTCAAGCCACACTGCAGGGTGATGTCTAGACCACACATTACACAGGGCAGCCCGCTGTGGAGAACGATCTGCGCCGCTTCCGGATCGGCCCACACGTTGAACTCAGCGACGTCTGAGGTGTTACCACCAATACTGGAGCCGCCCATGAACACGATTTGCTCAATGCGTGACTGGACCTCGGGGAAGGTTTTGAGCAAAAGGGCAATATCCGTCATCGGCCCGGTTGGCACGAGGGTCACTTGCTCCCCCGCCGGCAGGGCCATGATCTGGTTGCGCATGAATAGAATCCCGTTCGGCGCTGCAAGTGGCTTGCTGGTTGCGGGGGCAACATAATCCCCTAAGCCGGACTCACCGTGGAAGTCCGCGGCGGCACTGACCGGCTTGATCAAGGGCTCAGTTGCTCCCCGCACGACCGGGACGTCCTCCAAGCCGAGCAAACTGCTGAGCCGCAACGCGTTGCGACTGACGCGGGCGCTGCTCTGATTGCCGGAGACGGCGGTGATTTCCATTAGGTTCAGTTGCTCCCGGCTAGCCGCAGCCATGGCAAAAGCAACTGCATCATCAATCCCTGGGTCTGAATCCAAAATAATATTTGTCTGCTGCATGCGTAGTTAACACCTTTCTCGTGTTGCTCAACCAGAGCGGAATTAAATCAGCGCCATGAACACGAAGTCCAGAATGAAGCCGGCGGTCACGACCCAGAGTACCGGGTGGACGTCCTTAGCCTTACCGGTGACGAGCTTGATCAGGCAGTAGAAGATAAAGCCGGCCGCAATCCCGTAAGAAATATTGTAAACCAGGCCCATGACGATGGACGCCATGAAGGCCGGAATGGCTTCGGACATGTCATCCCAATCAATTTCTTTGAAGCTGGACATCATCATGACCCCAACCATGATCAGGGCTGGCGCAACGGCCTCACTCGGCACGATGGCAATAACTGGCGCCAGCAGTGAGGAGAAGAGGAAGCAGATGGCAACGACAACGGCGGTCAAACCGGTCCGGCCCCCCGCAGCAATCCCGGTCGCAGATTCAACGAAGACGGTGATGTTACTGGTACCAAAGAGCGCACCCACCCCGGTAGCAATCGCGTCAGAGAAGAGCGCCCGGTCCATTTTGGACGAGAAGCCGGCCCCATGTTCCATGGACTGCATGTCCGCATTTGTGAAGATGCCGGTCCGGCGCCCAGTCCCGATGAAGGTCCCCAGCGTATCAAAAATATCGGAGAAACTAAAGGCAAAAATTGTGATGACCGATAGCAAAATATGATGCGGGTCGGTGAACAGGCTGCCGAAACCCTTGGCAGAAAAGGCCGCACCAAAAGTCGTTCCGAGCTGATTGATGGCACTTCCCAGGGAATTAGCAGCTGACAGGTGCAAGTTGGTTACCCCAAAAGGAATTCCGATCAGTGTTGTTACGACAATTCCGATCAGCACGGAACCTGGCACCTTTTTAACCACGAGCACGGCCATGAGCAGCAGCCCAAGCAGCGCCACGATTGCCCCCGGACGAGTGAAGTTGACCAAGGCGGGCGTGATGCCGCCCCCACTAACGATGGAATCAATGCCGTGGTTGAAGCTGTGAGCTGCCGGCGAACCACCATTAATGCTCAGAATACTAGAAGCATTAGAAGTAAACTGCAAAAAACCGGCGCTTTTCAGCCCGATGTAAGCAACAAACACCCCGATCCCACCACTGATTGCGTGCTGCATGACTTCGGGAATCGCCACAATAATCAACTTCCGGATTTTGGTCACGGTAATTAGAATGTTGATGACCCCGCACAGGAAAACTAGGGCAAGTGCTTCCTGCCAGGTGAAACCCAGTGCGCCAACAACGGTATAAGTGAAGAAGGCGTTCAGCCCGAGTCCTGGTCCCAGCGCGTACGGCACGTTAGCGAACAGGCCCATGATCAGCGTCCCGGTGACGCTGGCGATGATGGTTGCGAGGAAAACTGCTTGCGTGGGCATCCCCGTCTGGGACAAGGTTTGCGGTGCAACGAAAAGAATGTACGACATTGCAAAGAAGGTCGTTAAACCGGCAACCACCTCACGTCCACGCGTGGTGTGATTGGCCTCAAGTTGGAAAAAGTGATCCATGATGTGCCCCTTTTTTATGATGTAATCGCGGCAAGGTTAATTCCCGCAATTTGATTGATTGATAAAAACGTATTAAATCAAAATTACGCGCCTTTTCTGAAATTATCAAGAGGGACAATCCGAACAATAATCGTGGTGCCGCTACCAACCGCGCTACTGTCGTAAAAAATAATCGGGCTCAGTAATTTGCTGTCAACACGGGCACTAACTTTTCTGTAAATCCGTGGAAAAGAAAAAAGCTTAAATTTCGCCAACCAGCAAAACTTAAGCCTTTCATCATTCGTAGTTATTTGAGCCAACCAATGTGCCGCAAGCCCAGCTCGATGCCATCGCTCTCGGAATCCGCGGTGACCCAGTCGGCGGCCGCCCGCACGTCGGCATCGGCGTGGCCCATGGCGATACCAATGCCGGCCGCCCGCAGCATCTCCTTATCGTTCTGGTTGTCGCCAAACGCAACAATATTTTGCTGCTGAACGTCCAGCTCATCAGCCAGGCGCTTGATGCCGCGCGCCTTGGAACCATCCGCGGGCAGCACATCGACACCGGCCGGTCCGAAACGCTTGAAACGCAGGTGCTGGTAACGTGGCACCTGGGCCTCCTGCGCGGACGTCAACAGTGCCAGGCCCTGCACGATCGGGTTTGTCAGCGCGTAACCGGGGCGCGCCACCGCAGTGGTTTTGCATTCGGCCATCAGCTGCTCCATGACTGGATCAGGCAAGTGGTCAGCGTAGAGGCCACTAGTCGCCTCGGCTAAAAAGTTGGTGCCAATGCTGCGCGTGAAGAGGTTCAGGTCCGCAATCTCTTTGCGATCAAGCGTCCGCCGCGCCCGGACTTGGTCGTCGATGTAGACTGCCGAGCCGGTGCACAGGACGTAATCATGAATTCCAGCGGCTTGGATCACAGCTTTGGCCATCTGATAATTACGGCCGGTCGCGATGGCAACGTGCACCCCTTGCTGCTGGAGCTGCTTAATGGCGGCCAGACTGCTCGGCAGAATGTGCTTGGCTCGATTGACCAAAGTCCCGTCAATATCAAAAACAACTAGCTTATTTGCAGACATACTTTAATTCCTCACAATAAAATCAGATTTGACCAACTGGTGCCGCACACCCGGCCGAATCGCGAGTGAAAAGGCGATGTGCCCCAATGTTTCGAGGTGGTGGTTAATAGTCGGAAAGTTGAGTAGCCGACTCGACAGCTGGTTCTCGGTCCCCATTATACCAGGAATTCCCTTTCCCCACGCTCGGTACGCCAGCAATACTCCTGCGGCAATATCATCCCCATTGGCGAGCACAAAATCCACCTTGGGATCGGTCGTCTGCAGGAAACACGCAGCGTCATAGCCATCGGTCTGACTGGTGATACCCAGACGCAGACGTTGCTGCCCTAAGTCGCGGCCGAACACCATTTTGTAGGCGCGCAGCATATCCCGCGTGGTTTCGCTCACGTCCGGGGCCCGCTGCGCCAAAATGGCGACCTCGCGATAGCCGTGCTCCCAAATCCAGCGAAAGGCGGCCTCATAAGTCGGCATGCGGTCCGAATACGCGGCGGAAAGCGGCTCATCACCAACGTTCTCGCAGCAGACGATTTGCCCGCACTTACTGTAAACTTCCAGCTCTTTCAGTGGCATCTGCCGGGAAGTGAAAATTAGCGCGGCATAAGCCTTTTGCTGGAACTCGTGCAGGTAGCGTAATTCCAAACCGACATCATAATTCGTGGGCAGGAGGGTGACCCGGTAGCCAGTTGGAAACGCTGCTTCCGTAATGCCGTTCAATATGTATGCAAAATACGGGTGGTGACTGTTCGGCAGCACCACCCCAATGTTCCGGCTGCGGCCAAGGGACAAACTGCGGGCAAGCGCGTTTGGGGTGTAGTCTAAACTGGCCATCACGGCTTCGATCTTAGCCCTGGTGGTCGCTGCGACACTGTCTGGATGGTTGATAACGTTTGACACTGTCCCCAGTGAATAACCCGATATGCGGGCGACATCGTGGATCGTGGCCATTAATAAACTCCTCCTCCGAAATGGTTACGCTTTCCATCATAGCATGCTTTCAGAGTTTGTGGGGCTTTTAACAAAGACGCAAACTGGCGAGTCGGGAAATAAGTGCATTCCCAACCCGCCAGCGTGGCGTAAATATTAACTTAACAGTTTAGTTATAAAAGTACCCGAGGTCACTCGCAACACTTGGATATGCCGGCACCCACTTGCTTAACGCAGTGGCTGGGGCCTTGGCAGTAATCAAGGCGGTGAGGTAATTGATCAACTCCTCGGCGTCAGCAGCTAGGACAACTGCGCCCACCAGTTGGCCACTCTTGCGGTCGGTGATGGTCGTGACGCGCGCGTCCTTATCGGCAAGGCGCTGGTAAGTGTACCAGCTGCCAACGTCCTGCGTCGTCACTTCGTACTTGCCAGACTGGCGCTCCGCAGTGCTCAGGTCGACGCCAACTTCGGCGAGCTCTGGCCCCGCAAAGACCACGTGCGGGATCGGTGGGTAAACGATTGGATCCTTGTCCCCCTGGATAACCCGCGCGACGTAGCGCCCTTCTAATCCGGCCACGGGCGTGAGCTTCGGAATTTTGCGGGCAACCACGTCCCCCACGGCGTAAACATTAGCCGCGGTCGTGCGCAGGTTCTCGTCGACCGTAATGCCGCCGCGCTCGCTGGCGATCCCGGCGGCAGCCAAATTCAAACCATCAATGTTCGCTGGCCGGCCGGTTGCGGCGTAAAGGTGGTCAAAATGGAGTTCGGTGCCAGCATCAGTTAAGGCCGTCACGCCGCCCGCATCGTCCTTGGTCACACTGTTAACGCTAGTGTTCCAGTGGAACTGGACGCCCTTAGCGGCCAGCTGCTTGGCAACGATGGTGCTGTACTCCTCTGGGAACCCGCGCAGAATCCGCTCGTTGTGCTGGATAATGTGCACCCTACTACCGGCGAGCACCGCAATGTTGGCCAGTTCAATTGCGACGTAACCACCACCAATAAAGCCAATTTCTGCTGGTAAGTCCGGTAGGTTCAGGAAGTTGGTGCTCGTTTCCAGCAGGTCAGCGCCGGCAACATCCGGTTTAGCAGGGTGCGCACCGGTCGCAATGATGATGTTTTGGGCGCTGATCTGCTCATCCCCAACCCGCACCGTGTGCGCATCAACAAACTCGGCTTGGCCATGCCGGTGCTCGATGCCACTGCCCTCAAGGCCAACCTCGGTCCCAGTTGGCACCTTGTCGGTATAACTGTGCTTGAAGGCCATCATGTCCGGCCAGTTAACCTTTGGTGCGGCCGCGATGCCCTTACCGCCGTAATTCTGGGCCTGGCGCCGGTTCTCGACGACCCCATACAGCATCTTCTTGGGGTCACAGCCAAAGTTGGGGCAGGTGCCGCCCCACAGGTTGCCTTCGATCACCATGAGCTTTTGGCTCGGCTGCAAAGTGTACGCGGCGGCGAGCCCGCCGGGACCCCCGCCAATAATTAAGGTGTCGTAATCATCCTTCATCCTCATAACCTCCAGTCCTTGTCCACATGTGCAAAAACGCTTACTCGTGTGGCTTAGTTCCCATTATCGTCCTGTGCCCGAGCGCGTGCAATGTATTGCAGGACCGCACCGGCCGTGACGACATAATCACCATCAGCACACTGCACGTATACTTGGCCGGCCGCGGCCAGTTGCTCGACGCCAGCGTCCAGTGCGGTCTTGCCCGCAATGAACTTGCCGGCAGCCGGCAGCTCCTGAATGCGCGCAGCCAAACCGGCGGCGACCACGTCCTCAAACTCGGCGCTAAGTGGATCCGCCTTCCCCGCGCCGGCGAAGAAGTCCGCCACGAACTGGTTAGCGGGGCTTTGTTTAATTTCTTCCGGCGTGCCGACCTGCTGAATCCGACCCTCATGCATGATGGCAATGTGGTCGCCCATTTTGAGTGCTTCATTCATGTCGTGGGTGACGAAAATAATCGTCTTGTGCAGCTTGGCCTGCAGGCTCAGTAACAAGTCCTGCAGCTGGCGCCGGGACAATGGGTCCAGCGCGCTGAAGGGCTCATCCATCAAAATAGTGGGTGGGTCAGCCGCCAGGGCGCGCACAATTCCGACCCGCTGCGCCTCACCACCGGACAGGTCGCTCGGATACCGGGCGGCATAGTCGGCAGCCGGCAGGTCCACGGCCGCCAAGAGTTCATCCCCAGTCCGTTTAATTTCGGCGGGCGCGACGTGCTTCATCTCGGGAATAACGGCAATATTTTGCGCAACCGTCATGTTGGGAAAGAGGGCGCCTGTTTGCAGGACGTAACCGATCCGCCAGCGCAATTGCTGCAAATCATAGTCCTTAACCCGTTTGCCAGCGTAATAGACATCCCCGCCGGTCGGCACAACGAGGCCGTTGATCATTTTGAGCGTGGTGGTTTTGCCGCTGCCGGAGGGCCCAACCAGGACGAAAATCCCGTGCGCCGGAATGTCGAGGTTCAGGTCGCTGATAACCGTGCCGCCCGCAAAAGCCTTACTGACGTGTTTGAAACTAACTGCTGCTTCACTTTCAGTCATCACCGCGCCCCCTTCCTGAGCAAACCGTGTTTTTCAAGGTAGTTCCGCGCCACTTTGGCCGTGCTTTCCTGCTTCACATTGACTTCATAGTTCATCTCGCTCATTTCGCTGGAAGTAATGTGGCCGGCGAGCTTGTTCAAACTACGCACGATTTGCGGGTGCTTTTTGGCGAAGTCATCCTTCATCAGCGGTGCGCCGCGGTACGACGGGAACATCTGCTTGTCGTCCCGTAGCACCTGCAAGTTGTACTGGCGCAGCTCACTGTCCGTGGAATACGCATCCACAATGTTGACCTTACCGTTGTGGATCGCGGTGTAGCGCAGCGCTGGTTCGAAACTACGGTTAGGAATCGTCAGCCCGTAAGTCTTCTTGATGCCCTTGAGCCCATCCTGGCGGTCAATGAATTCCAGGGTGAAGCCGCCGTGCAGCTTATCCTGCACCCGCGCCAGGTCACTGATTGTCCGCAGGTGGTTGGCCTTAGCAAAAGACTTGGTCACCGCCAGCGCGTAGGTGTTGTCGTAACGCATCGGCTGCAGCAGCCGCATTTGGTCCTGTTCTTGCAAGAGCCTAGTCGCCTGGGAAGAAGTCTGCGCCGCGGTCCGGTGCGTGCGCAGCTGTCCTGCCGGTAATTTAACCAGACTTTCCAGCACCGTACCGCTGAACTCAGGATAGATGTCAATCGAGCCGTTCTTCAGAGCCGAGAAGAGAAAGCTGGTTTTGCCAAAATTCTCCTTGAGCTGCACGTGGATGTGCGGATCATCCTGCTCGATCAAGTCCTTATACATGTTGATGAGGATGTCCGGTTCACTACCCATTTTGCCGGCAATCGTGATGGTCTCGTCATGATTCATTTGCCCATAAAGCGCAGTGCCCCCGCCGCCAATGACGAGCAGTGCCACTAATGAAGCGGTCCACTGCCAGTGGTGGTGCGACAGCCACGAAACTAAGCCACTCAAAATCAGGGCTAAGGCTGCGGACGAGATGGCCCCGATTAAAATCAATGAGGTATCGTTCCGGTCAATACCCAGCAGGATAAACGAACCCAAACCGCCCGCACCAATCAAAGCGGCTAAGGTTGCCGTGCCAATAATCATGACCAGCGCGGTGCGGATCCCGCCAAGAATTGTCGAAGCTGCAAGCGGCAACTGGACCTTGATCAACTTGCGGGTGCGGCTCATGCCAAACGCATCGGCCGCTTCATCCAGGTCCGGATCAATATTGTGCAAGCCCAAGTAAGTATTCTGATAAATGGGCAGCACCGCGTAAACCACCAGCGCGATGACGGCCGGCACAGTCCCAATCCCCACGAAGGGAATCAGCAGCCCGAGCAAGGCCAAGGACGGAATGGTCTGAAGGACACTCGCCGCTTGCAAAATTATATTCGCGGTTTTGGGCCGCGACTGGGTCCAGTACGCCAATGGCATCGCAATCAGCATCGCGATGAGGAGCGCAATCATGGAAATGCTCAGATGTTGGCCAATCGCCTGGAGCAGATCACTCCGCCGACTAACTAATGTATTCATAAATGCGGCCATTTTGCCACCATCTTTCTGAATTCGGGATTACCTAGCATATAAGAAGAACCCCCCAAGCCAGATTGTTCTATCCAACTCCGGGGGTCCCCATTACCTATATTTACTATTATTCATGCCTAAAGAGGCATTTTCAACTGACAATTCGCCATATTTGCTGTCTCTATGCGCGCGCGAAGTTTAAATTTGGCTGTGCGTTAAGCGTTGCGTCAGCAAAAACCTGCTTGCCGCGCAAAATGTGCGCCGCAGCGCCAACCATCGCGCCGTTGTCACCGCAAAGGCGTAGTGGCGGCACGATCAGTTCAACGTCCGGCATCTCGACGGCCAGCCGGGCGCTGAGTGCCTCGCGCAACCCTGAATTTGCCGCAACTCCGCCGGCAACGATCAGCTGCTTGACTCGGTGCTGCTTCAGTGCGGTCATGGTCTTGTCGACCAAAACGTCAACGACCGCCGCCTGGAAACTTGCGGCGAGGTCTTCGCGGCTGAGCTTTTCGTGTTTCTGATCGGCGTGGTGCACGGTGTTGATGAAGGCCGACTTGAGACCGCTGAAGCTAAAGTCGAGGTTGTCGTCCTTGTCCATCGCCCGCGGAAAATCGAAGGTGTCCTTGCCCAGGTGCGCGAGGCGGTCGATTTCCTTACCGGCGGGGTAGGTGATGCCGATGACCCGGCCCACCTTGTCATAGGCTTCACCGGCCGCGTCATCGCGCGTCTCACCGATAATCGTGAACTCAGCGGGGCCCGTCAACATCACCAGCTCCGTGTGCCCACCGGAAACCATCAGGGCCAGCAGTGGGTACTGCAGCTTGGTGACAAAAGCCGCCGCGTAGATGTGGCCGGCCATGTGGTTGACCGGAATCAACGGCAGGTGGTGCGCGTAGGCAATCGTTTTGGCCGCGGTCACGCCGATGAGCAACGAGCCCACGAGGCCAGGCCCATAAGTCACGGCCACGGCGTCAAGGTCGGCGTAATCAACCCCGGCCTCCTTCAGTGCGTCATCAATAATCATCGTTATTTCTTCGACATGATGCCGACTGGCCACTTCCGGAACGACCCCACCGAAGCGCTTGTGACTGTTGATTTGGGTCGCAATAATATTGCTCAAGATGACGTCGCCATTCTTGATCACCGCCACCGATGTCTCATCACAACTAGATTCAAATGCGAGAATTAACTCGTCTTTACTCATTCGTATCCCTCCCGGCGCCCACGTCAACTAGACTAAGCTCCATATCCATAGCATCTTTATGTTCGTTCGTGTAGTAATTCCGGCGGATGTGGCCTTCCTTGAACCCGAGTTCGTGGTAGAGATGCAACGCGGGCACGTTATCCACCGCCACCTCCAGCGTCATCCGCTGCCGGCCCTGCTGGCGCGCGATTTCAATCATCTCTTGCATTAGCATCCTGCCTAGACCCTGGCGCTGATACTGGGGATCGATGAGCAAAATGGTGACATGTGCGCGGTCGCCGCGAAAGTAACCGCCGATGATTCCCAGCAGGTTCTCCTGCCGCTCGTCAAAGCACGCCAAATACAGCGATGTGCGCCGCTTTTGCAATTCGGACAAAAAAGCGTAGCGATCCCAGGGCGTGTCCCCATAGATCGCCCGCTCCATTTCTAATGCCACTCCAACATCGCGGAGTTCCATTCGGTTTAATTGGTATACCCGTCCGCCAAGCGTAACGCTCTTCGCGTGAAACTTGCGGTCCGGTGCTTCTTGGCCTTGTAGCCACTCACTAAACTTTTTCAACATAGTTGTCATCGTGTTCATGCCCGGGGTGCGTCTTCAGCCAGTTGTTCTCCGCCTCGGTCAAGCGTAAGTAGTGCGGTACAAACGAGTCGACATCGACGGGTGTTGTCTGCGCCGCAAGTTCCGCGACCCGACTAGCCCGTGGCAGTCCACTCACTTCATCCGTAAAGCTGACCTGACTACCCAGTGCATCCTTGATCTGGGCACGCATCTGCGCGTTGGCCCCAACAAAAATCGCCGGCTGCGTCAGTGCTGCCGTCTCCGCACACAGTTGTTCCAAGCTGACGTGCTTGTCGAGCGCGACGTTATCGAGTTTGCCGTTTTTCCACTGGTACATGCCCGCAAAAACATTGCCGCGGCGCGCGTCCATTAGTGGCACGATCAAACGCTCATCGGCGCGCACGTTCGCGGCAAGCACAGCCAGACTGGAAACCCCATAGAGGGCAATCTGCAGTGTGTAGGCCAAAGTTTTGGCGGTCGTGACCCCGATTCGCAGACCCGTGTAACTACCAGGCCCATATGCCACTGCAACCCCGTCTAATTCTTCCGGGGTGAGTCCAGCCAGCTTGACCAAATTCTCGATTGTTGGCAGCAATTGCTGACTGTGCGTTTTCATCCGGTTCAGGGTGGTCTCACCGAGCAAGGTGCCGTCCTGCAAAACCGCGACACTCATTGCCTGTAGAGAAGTATCTAACGCTAGTATGTTCATTATCTGTTTCCACCCTCCAAAATATTTTCACTAAAATATTCTCTCTAATTCTAGCACAGTTCCCTTTAAATCAAAGAACCTCCAGCTGCGGACGCAGCTGAAGGTTCCTTAGCGATATTCGAACTAATCAACTATCTCTTCTCTAAACGGGGCCGCACGCGGTGGACCGCCTCCAGAATGGTGTAAATCAGTGCGCTCTGAATCGGCCAAACGACCAGGTTCTTCAGCACCCGCGGCCAGATGATGACGTTAAACTTAAAGCCCATCATCACGAGCCAAAGGGTGTCGAGCCCAATGTTAACGACTCCCACCACGAACAAACTCGCAAGAACCGCCCGCCAAACGGTCAATTTCTGTTTGTAGAAAAACAGACCGTAAATCAGTGCCCCGACCGCTGCGGACAGCGTGAAGCCGAGGAAATTGGCGCCAGTCCCCCATAGCAGGAAGGCCAACTGGTCATTAATTGCCCCAGCCAGCGCGGCGAGCCACGGGCCAAAATAATAGCCCAAAACTGCGGTCGCGATAAACGCTGGGCTGACCTTGATCCAGTCATTACCCACCGAGAACCGGCCCAGAACCAGCTGCATTGCCATTAACATGGCCATGTAGACGGTGTTTCTGGTCGTCAGTTTGGGGCTTGATAAACTTACTACTTGCATTGCTGCCATCTCCCATTGGAGACGCCTTATCCAGGCGAATGCGGGCCCAGCACCGCGTCATGAAGACTTCGTTCGGTGTTCACATTCCGTTCCACCGACACTTAACGCGCTGCGCCCTACTCCTTATTATTTATAAGCAATAAGCTTACTTACATACAATATCACGAATATGCCTGTCTGACAAGACATGATCATCCACGCATACGGCAATAAACTTGGTGATTCACGTTGTAGTCGTTCGGACCTATGGCGGAGTCATGCCAGCGGAAGGTGTAACCGGAGCGCCACAAGTTCCATAGCGTTCGTGCGTTCGCACGCTTCACATCGAGCGGACCACCAAAAACAACGTTGATTTTGATTACGTCCTGACTGATTTCGTCGGTAAAACAAACCGTGGTCATCGTGCGCCCGGATTGTTCGTTGATCCGTTGCAGTGTGGCCGTCACGCGGGCCCACGCCGCTAAGTAATCTCTGATTGCGCCCAAATTGCCGACAACTTGTTTCATTGGAAGTACTGAATTTTTCATTTATCTTCTCCAGTCTTCCCCCCTGCTTGTTATTATATGGACGCACCACTGGTATTTTCGTGCAGAATCGGTAAACTATGCTTTTTGTTTTTGAATTTAAGAACAAAAAAGGGGCGACCGCAGCCGCACCAATAGTTATTCAATTACCATTCTTAGAGCTCGACCCAAGCAATCTCCGCCTCGGCGTTCGTGGTGTCACCGCTGCGAACGCGGTGGCGCGTAACCGGTGTTGCGTCCTCCTGAACGATTTCGAATTCAGAATTCAGTGCCGCACCAATTTCGACTTCACGTTCATACTTGATGTTGATTTCCCGCGGGCGATGGCTGAGCAACCAGTCGTCACCAAGCGCATCTAGCATCCAGTCGAAGTAGTGGACGTTGTTGACGTGCCGGTTGGGATCAATGTCAAAGTAGCGAACCTGGTACGGCTTGGAGCCGGTCACCGTGTCAATTTTGGCAACCCGTGGCAGGCGCTTCACGTGCGGGTCCTTCTTGGCGCCGACACCCTGGACGGCCTCTTCGATGATGGGGATAAGCTTGCGCTTCTTGAGGTCGATCATGACCCAAGTACTGGTAACGCGCACCAGCGCATTCCCATCCGCGTCATCGATTCCGTAGTCACGGTAGGTCAGAAGCCGGTTGTAACTGTTGGCTTCCGTCCAGACGGTCACGGGTTCCTCGGCGCGCGGCGTCCGGGTGATCTGAATGTGCGACTGGGTGATGACCCAACCGGCACCATATTCGGCGAGTCCCTTCATCCCCTCACCGAGCGCGGTCAGTTGGTTCTCTGACACCTGCTGCACGATGTTCACAATGGCGGCAATGCTAATACTGCCGTCTTGGGTGGCAAAATATACAGGAAGGCGCATCTTCTCTCCATAACGCATTATTCGTCGTCCTCCTTGAATTCGTGGTACTCCGCGTACACATCCTGCCGTTGCAGGCCGCGGTCCTTCGCAACCACCTTGATGGCCGCGTTCGGCTTCATTCCCTTGGCGATCAGCTGGTCGATCTCCTCGCGCAGTGGCAGCTCGTTGGCCGCTTCAACGGCCGCGTCTTCCTCCGCGGGACCAGGGGCAACCAAAATGACGTACTCTCCGCGCGGCTCCTGGGCCTGAATGGTCAGTTCCTCAAGCGTGCCGCGGGCGAATTCCTCATAGCGCTTGGTCAGTTCCCGAGCGAGTACCGCCTGCCGGTCCGCGCCGAATGCCGTGATCATCGCCTGCAGGGTTTTGCCCAACCGGTGCGGCGCCTCGTAGAAAATCAGGGTCGCCTGGTGGTGGGCCAGCGCGGCCAGTTCTTCCTCCTGCAGGCTCTTCTTGCGCTGCAGGAAACCATAGAAAGTAAAGGGTTGCGGTGCGAGTCCGGAC
Organism: Lacticaseibacillus zhaodongensis; assembly: GCF_009687905.1. Lineage (GTDB taxonomy): Bacteria > Bacillota > Bacilli > Lactobacillales > Lactobacillaceae > Lacticaseibacillus > Lacticaseibacillus zhaodongensis. The sequence continues at coordinate 40,135 of NZ_BLBG01000006.1, forward strand.
GCAATCAGTGCCGTGATGCCGGCGTTAGCGCCAGGTAAGGGCACAACGGGAATATCGGCAGCAATTGCCGCAACGACGAGCTCCTTACCGGGGTCCGAAATCGAGGGCATCCCCGCATCACTGCACTGCGCGATGTTAGTTCCTTCTTGCAGCTTAGCAATCAGCTCGGGGATCCGTTGCTGCGTATTATGTTCGTGGAAACTGATCTGGCGCGTCTCAATTTCAAAATGGTTGAGCAGCTTCTTGGTATTACGCGTGTCCTCCGCGGCGATTAAATCAACGTCCTTAAGCGTCGCAACGGCGCGAAAGGTCATGTCGTCGAGATTGCCAATTGGCGTTGGCACTAAGTATAAGGTCCCCGTCTGGTGCTTTGCGAAACTTGATTGAACTTGCATAATCCCTCCATATCAACCCGAGCGCAGCAAACGCCCCGGCTTTAGCGGTCACCGTACAGTATGTCTAAGCAGAACGCACAGGATTCACCGGCCTCTAGGTGCTGCCCGTAAAACTTCGAGCAGACGTGGTAACCCTCACCGTAAATCTTCTCCAAATTCTGTTTGGACTTGGTCATGCCGCCAGCGCCACGCAATTCGGCTGCCTTCGCGTTATCGCGATTTGTCAGCTCCTCAACGCGCTCGCGCAGGTGCTGGTTCTCCATCCGCAGTTCCGCGTTTTGTTCCATGATTGCCGTTACGTCATCCTTCAATTGCGCGAGCTTGGCGGCGTGATCAGCGGCCTGCTTGCTGACGTTCATAAACTCTCCAAATACGTCCGTCTTAGCCATCTAAATCCTCCTGTGGTCTTGTTCCGTCCACATCTCATTAGTTCACTGCTGGTACTAGTATTTAAGCCGCGCTGCCCTTCAAAATCCGCAGCACTAGTTGTTCCAAAAGGGCCTGAAAAGCCACATTGCTGTTCAAAAGCCCCGTGCCCTCTAGAACTACAGCCAGTGCGTTCGCCAGCTGCGCGGATGACTGCCGGCTCAGCTCAGTAAGCGCGTCACTATCCGGCAGCACTAGGGGTTCGCGGCCATAGCTACGGCTGAGTGCTTCTGAATACACAAGACCGAGGATCTGCAGCACCTGCCGCTGCTCATCGCGGCCGGTCACCTGTTTCACAATGTCGGTCTGAATATAGGGAAAGGCTAGGCTGTCACCTTTAGCCAGCAAGCTGCACAAGCCTAGGATTTTGCCCAGGCGGTTTGTGAACTCCTCATCGGCTGCGAGTGCGATCCCGCCCGGAATGTCGCTGGTGATGCCGGCAATCAAGCCCGCTAAGTGCGTCGAGACGCCCCCGGCCCGCAGCTGCGCGAGCACCAGTTTCCGCGCGGGCGCCGGGAAGTTGATGATCTGCGCCCGTGAGAGCACGGTTGGCAACAGCTGGTTTTTGGCGGTCGTGGTCAAAATAATCAGCATCCCCGGCAAGGGCTCCTCGAAGAATTTGAGCAAGCTGTTCTCCGCGCTAACGGTCATTTTGTCCGCATCTTCAATGATGAACACGCGGGCGTGACCCTCAACGGAGCTTTTGCTCATTTCTTCCTTCAGGTTGCGCACGGCTTCCGTCTTGATGCTCAGGCCGTCGGGACGGACGGTCAGCACATCGGGGTTGTTGCCAGAAGCGATCCGCTTGCACTCGGCACACTCGCCGCAGGGCATCCCGTCCTGCAGGTTAGTGCAAAACAAGCGCTGGGCGATCCATTGCGCCAGCGCCTCCTTGCCCGTCCCGCGGGCACCGGCAAAAATATATGCCTGGCTCAGCTGATCATTGGCGATGATTTGCCGAAACTGCTGCGTGAGCTCGCCCTGGAGCTCGGTAATCGCGGCCATTAGAAACGGTGGAAGGCGTCAACCGGCAGTACAAAGACGGTTGCGCCCCCAACCCGGACTTCGAGTGGCTGGCCCGCTGTCGCGTCAGTGCTAACTGCATCCACAGAGATCAGTGGCGCAGTCGTGTACTCATCGCGCGCTTGGCAGTTGTTCTTGATGATTTCCAGAACCTTTTGCACCCGGTCATCCTCGACCCCAACGATGAAGGTCGAATTACCCGCCCGCAAAAAGCCCCCAGTCGAACTGAGCTTGGTGGCGCGCACGTTTTCGTCAACGAATGCAGCACTCAAACGGCCTGCATCCTGATCTTGAATGATGGCAAGTACTAACTTCATGAAAAATCCTCCTTGATTAGGCGCCTACTGCCAATCGCCGGCAAGATGGGCGCGCAGGATACTGAGCGTTTCGGCCGCAACGTCCTGCAAGGCTGCCGTGGCGTCCACGGTCACGATGCGCTGCGGATTGTTATGCACCAAGCGCAGATAGGCGTCGTGCACCCGCTCATGAAAAGCCGCCTCCTCTTGATCGAGGCGGTCGTATTGCTGATTCTTCCGGTGCGTCCGGATCCGCTCGAGCCCCACGGCGGCAGGTACATCGAGATAAATCGTCAGGTCCGGAGTCCGGCCGTTCGTTGCAAAACCATTGAGATCCGCAACTGCTTGTTCGCCGATGCCGCGCCCGGCACCTTGATAAGCGATGGAACTATCCACGAAGCGGTCGCAGATCACCACGCCGCCGCGCGCCAGGGCCGGCTCAATGACCGCCTGCAGGTGCTGGCGCCGGGACGCCGCATACAGCAGCGCCTCGGTCCGCTCGTCCATTGCCTTGTTATCGGGATCCAAAATCAGGTCACGGATCTGCTCGGCAATGTGGTCGCCACCCGGTTCGCGGGTGACCACGAGCTCGCGGTGTAAATGTTCCCGCACCTGGGGAATCACTATGTCCAAGACACTGTCCTTACCAGCACCGTCCGGACCCTCGAAGGTGATAAACCTAGTTGTCATGTTCACTCATCCTTACTTAGTTGATCCGTTCCAAATTATTGCGGATGGAGAAACTGGCCACCTGCGCTGGATCAACGTTTCTGGTCCGAGCCTGCCGGTGCAGAAAATCAAACAAGCCTTCCTGCAGCGCCACACTGGCCTTTTGCCGCTCCGTGTCGACGTCAGTGGCGGTGTTCAGCAGCTTCCGCTCCTTGGCGAGCTGATCACGCGTCGCATAAATCAGTTCCAGCAGCTTCCCGTCTGTTTCCTGCTTAACTGTTTCTTTCTTGCGTCCAAACATCGGAATCCTCTCCTTACAGTTCTGTCCGGCCCTCGACAGCCTTCATCAAGGTCATCTGGTCGGCGTACTCGATGTCACTACCAACGGACAAGCCGTGCGCGAGCCGGGTGACCTTGATACCAGCGGGCTTGATCAGCCGCGCCAAGTAGGTTGCGGTTGCCTCACCCTCAGGCGTAGCGTTGGTCGCAACGATCACCTCGGTCACCGTTTCGTTGTCCTGCAGGCGACGCAGCAGGCTAGCGATGTTGAGGTCATCGGGCCCGACGCCCTCCATTGGGGACAGTACCCCGTGCAAAACGTGGAACAAGCCGTGGAATTCATCCATGCGGTCCATGCTCATGACGTCCTTTGGCTGCTCAACCACCAGAATTTTGCTCTGGTCGCGGGACGGGTCACTGCAAATGCTGCAGGGATCGTCTTCGGTGATGTTCCCGCAGATGGAGCAGTAGTGCAGCTTGGTCTTCGCATCAACGAGGCTCTTGGCAAAAGCGTCCACGTCGTCCTTGTTCATGTCGATGGTGAAAAAAGCCAGCCGGGTCGCGGTCTTCTCGCCGATTCCGGGTAGCTTCATGTAACTATCAATTAACTTGTTAATTGGATCAGGATATTGCATTGCTTACCTCACTAAACCTGCTGGCAGGAAAAATTACATTCCGAAGCCCTTGGTGTACCGGCCCATCTTCTGCTGCGTGGTGGTGTCGATTTTGCCCAAACCATCGTTAACGGCCTCTAGAACCAGGTCCGCCAGCGTGTCGGGATCGTCGGGATCGATTGCGGCTGGGTCAATGCTGATGTCGGTCATTTTGCGTTCACCAGTGAAGGTGACCTTGACTAAGTTCTGGGCACTAACGCCCTCAAAAGTGCTGGCGTTCAGCTCCTTTTGTGCTTCTTCCATCTGCTTCTGCAGCTTCTGTGCCTGACGCATCATGTTCTGCATGTTACCCATTCCCATATTTGGCATTGTTCAGTTCTCCTTGTTAGTTGTTTTAATTACCCCCACACACGCGGGGAGCATATGCTTGTATATTAGTCGTTCTTGATTTGAACGTTGTCGCTACCGAGCAAATCGGTAATTTTCTTAACCACTTCCGGCTCCTGCTTCTCTGGGGCCGGCTGCGGCTGGAGGGGCGGATTCTCCTGCTCCTGCTGCTTGCTCTTCTTGAAGCCGACTTCCTTGATGAAGTTCTGCCGCACCGTTGGCCACTGCTTCTGCTCGACCAGCACGACACGTTCGTCCCGCCCGGTCATGGCCTTCAAGCCGTCCGCCATGTCCTGGAGCAGCGTTGCGTCGCTTTTGACCTGCTCGATGTAGAAGTCATTGTCAAAACTAACGATCACGCCGTCTGGACTGGCGGCAACGGGTTCGCTGATTTTCATCATGCTCTTTTGCATGCCCGCGAGCCGGTCCAAAACGTCCGGCCAGACATCCTTGAGTTTGTTCAAGTCATCCCGGGTCGCGTGTTCCAAAATCGGGTAAATCGCATTGGTGTTGACCGCCGCCGGACGCCGACCGCTGCGTTTCGGCGCGGCCTTGGCCTTCTGGGGCGCTGAAGTCCCAGTGGTGCTGAGCGTCTGAACAGTTGCCTGCAACTGCTGGACAGCCTGTTGCAGTTTGGCAATGGTCGCGGCGTCCGCGTCATTGCGCTGCGGTGCAGGTGCCGCTGCAGCCGCAGTTGCACCGCTCACTTCCGGAAGCGGCTCACTCAAGCGCACCGTCAGGACCTGCAGATATAGGTCCGGCTGATTGGTCGCCCGCAACTGTTGCTGAGTGCTGCTCATGGCGTCAATCGCGTGGTAGAGCCAGCGCGATGGCAATGCTTTGGCGAGGTCAGCGAACTGCTCGTCCAGCAGTGCCATCTCCGCGGCATCAATCAGCTTGGGTGCTGACTGCTGCACAAGCAAGTCGCGCGCGTAAGCAATCAGGTCCTCAAGCAAGCGGGCACTATCCCGGCCGGCGCTCAGGATGTCATCAATGATACCCATTCCGCTGGCCGCGTCGCCACCATGGACCGCCTTCAGGTAGGCGCCGAGTTGGGCCGTGGTGACGGAGCCAGTTACCGAGCGGGCGTTGGCTTCGGTCACGTGATCCTGACCAAAACTAAGCACCTGATCGAGAATGGAAAGTGCGTCCCGCATCCCGCCGTCAGCCGCCCGCGCAATCACGGCGAGCGCCTTCTGGTCGTAGCTGATGCCCTTGTCGTCCAAAATTAATGCGAGGTGCTTTTGAATGTCCGCACTGGTAATCCGGCGGAAATCAAAGCGCTGCGTCCGCGAGATGATGGTCGCCGGAATTTTGTTCGGTTCGGTGGTCGCCAGAATGAAGGCCACGTGCTCCGGTGGTTCCTCCAGCGTCTTCAGCAGGGCGTTGAAGGCCCCCGTCGACAGCATGTGGACTTCATCGATGATGTAGACTTTGACCTTAGCTTCGGCCGGGGCGTACTTCGCCTTGTCGCGAATGTCGCGAATCTCATCGACCCCGTTGTTACTGGCGGCATCGATTTCGATGACATCAGGCTCACTGCCCTCGTTGATTGCCGTACAGATTTCACAAGTGTTGTCCGGCTCGCCGTCAACTGGGTGCAAACAGTTGAGCGCCTTCGCCAGAATTTTGGCCACGGACGTTTTTCCTGTGCCCCGCGGTCCGGTGAACAGGTACGCGTGGCTAGTTTGCTTGCTGATGACCGCGTTCTTCAGCGTCTGGGTGATGGCCTCTTGACCGACCACTTGCGCAAAAGTCTGCGGGCGCCACACCCGGTATAATGCCTGATAACTCACCGCAACCATCCTCTCTTCCGTCCTATATGTAAATATTATATCTGCATTCCATTCTAACATACATAGCTGGGCTTTCTCCCGCGGAAAGCACTGGGCAAAACAAAAGTGTTAATGCATATTTAGCTATCCCAAGTTTAGTAAACACCATCGCTGCCGGCCGACTCCTGACCAATCTTAGTTACGGTGAGGAGTCGGCCTACAAACGTGGATCCCAATGCAGCTCCTTCCGCTTAGTCCAAAAGCCACCAAGTCCTAAGGTACAGGACTTGGTGGCTTTTATACTAATGCTCAGGAGCTAACCACATTGGGGCCCACTCTCAAAACAAAAACCCGAGCAGTCGTTTCCGACTCTCGGGTGTCAATTATCTCAAAAACAAAAGGCACATGACGATGCAACCTTAGTGCTGCTTCCTTCCGGACCTGACACGATTCAGAAGCCCACCATTGCCTTAAGGCCTTGCGGCAAAATTAATTATACACGCCTGCACTTAGTTTGGCTAGGGTTGAAGCGCGCATTAATGTCGCGGGTAAGTTCTGTGTCACATTACCAGTGACAAAATGATGTTCTACCTACTTGTTAGCAGCTTTTGCGTCTTGGTCCGCCTGCTTTTGCTTGGCTTCCAGCTTAGCGGCGTACTTAAGCACGGCCAACCCGGTGATTTCCGGTTCCTCGTGCTCAGCTTCCGCGTGCGCCACGGCTGGGTCAGCGACCACAGTGGTAGTGCTAGCTGCGGCTGCAGCCTGCTTTTGCTTCTTAGCCGCCTTGCGCTTGGCCCGGATACCGCGGAAGAAGTCTTGCAGCATTTTGGCACTGATGTCCGCATCCACGCCGCCAACGGAACCAACTTGGTGGTTAAAACGGGTGTCTGTTAACAGGTCCACAAGTGTCCCCGCGGCCCCGGCCTTAGGGTCAGCCGCACCCCAGTAACAGGTGCGCACGCGACTGTTGATCATCGCACCGGCGCACATCGGGCAGGGCTCGAGCGTGACGTAAAGGTCACACTCTTCCAGCCGCCAGGTGTGCAAAACAAGGCAGGCCTCTTCAATCGCCATCATTTCCGCGTGATGCGTTCCATTTTGGCTGTGCTCACGCAGGTTGTGGCCACGGCCGACAATCTTGCCATCATGCACGACCACCGCGCCGATGGGGACTTCACCGATGATGCCGGCCATCTGCGCCTCATCTTCAGCGGCGTGCATGAATTCAGTAATTTGTTTAGGTGTCGGTGCCATTACTAAGCCTCCTGCGCGGCAGTTGCGTGCAGAATGTAGTAACCACTGTCCTTTTTAATGACTTCAGCGTTGCCAAAAGTTGCCGCGAGCAACTTCTTGGCACTCGGCGCCCCCTGTTTCTTCTGGAGGACAACGAAAATCTCACCGCCCGGCAGCAGGTGCTCCTTGGCACCACTAATCATGGCACTAACAATTGCCTTGCCCGCCCGGACTGGGGGGTTGGTGACGATGACCCCGAACTGGTCACTAATTGCGTCGTAAACGGAGGACTCAACGATGGTGCAGCGCGCATCCACCCCGTTAGCGGCGGCGTTACGCTTAGCCAGCGCGAGCGCCCGCTCGTTAACATCACTCATCACAATTTTGCGTTCTGGCAGGGCCGCCGCCATGGAAATACCGATGGGGCCGTAACCACAACCAAGATCCAGAATGGACCCGGCCGCCAGCGCGGGCTGGTCCAGCACCGCGGAGATAAGGACGCGGCTGCCGTAGTCGATGGTGTGCTTGGAGAACACGCCGTTATCGCTGGTGAAGCGCAGCTCGTGGCCGCCGAGTTCAAAGGCGAAGGTGTGTTCATTGTGTTCTAAATCTGGGTCGTTGGTGTAATAGTGATTCATGATTGTTCCTTTCGTAATTACTCTTTGCAGACTAGTATATCTGAAAACAACAGTTGCTGCTTGAGAGCACAGTAAATGTTCGCGCAAAATCGGGTGGGTGTGAAGCTGCCGGACGGTGGGCGCATCTTCCTCCGCTACGTTTGCGGTAGTGACAGACAGGCATGCCGGGGTCGGTTACATAATTGACCAGAACCGGGTCAATTATTCCACCTTAGCTCCGAGCCCGCCGTGTTTTCGCAACGTCTTCGGTAAGCTTACCAGGCAGTTTTAATCATACTAGCGGTCTCTCCACTATCCCCGAATATTGAATGTAGTAGCCTTGCAAAGCCCGCAAGACTACTACCTTCAATATTCGTTTCGGCATGGTCACTACCACAAACTCCGCTCCGGAAGAGGCGCCCACCGCCCTACTTAAGCGATTCAAAGCAAAACAGATTGTCTAAAAAATTGTCTACTATCAGGTAATGTCTAAGCTAAACCCATCAGAATGTTCTACATTGTATGCCTCGGTTAATGCTGACTGCAGCGTGAACAAACGATGATACCGACTTATTTCCCGGGTAATATACCGAAAAGCACGGTTGTCGCGATAACACAGTCAAGCCCTACTTATCGAGTTGCATTTTGATAAACGTCACCGGCGTCCCGTAAGCATTGGCATCACGCGTACCAATCTGCTTGAAGCCCAGTTCTTCGTACACGTGGCGCGCACGGGCGTTGAAGTCCGCTACCTCTAATGTGATTGGACCGGCATAGTGGTAGCGACTACGGGCGAAGTCAATTCCCTGCTGCACAAAATCACGCCCGCGCCCAGCACCCATATACTCAGGAGCTAAACCCAATCCGAGCTCCAGCACCCCGTCCGGGAAGGAAAACTCATACATGCCAATCAAGATGTCGTCTTCAAGAACGGAATAGTAGTCATCCCCATCGTCAGCAAAAATATTCGCCATCTCGTCAACGTGTGCGGCGGCCGGAATGTTGTAAAACGCGTACGGTGCAGGATAGTCCCATTGCAAATATTCTTTGGCTTCGGGACGGTTCATGTAGCGAATTTCTATCATGATGAGCTCCTTTTTCAGTGTCTGAACGCTGCGACTTTATTAACGCTAAATTTAACACAACAGGGCATTAGAGCCAATCATGCTGGAGTCAATTCTTACTACTACCCGCACAACAGATGGTTGGACAATATACTGGCAAAAGCCGCGGTGATTCCAGTCGCGTCAATACGACTACAAAACAGCTAAAGTAGGGCGGGGTGCGTCTCTTCCGGAGTGCAGCTATTGGGGGTGACCATGCTGTCGCGATAATCAGCGTGATTTTCGCTGATTATCGGGGAGAACGTAGAGACCGCTGGTAACTAGGAAGTATCACAAAATAGTTTACCGTGGCAGTGCACGATAACACGGCGGGCTCGAAGTTCAGCCGGAAGCCTTGGCACGAACTTTGCCAAGGCTGCAGGCGGCCCCAGCATGCCTGCCGTCACCCCCAATAGCGGAATGGAGGAAGATGCGCACCCCACCCGGCCACTAAGACACAAAAGCTGCCGCACGACCAGTCAGTCATGCAGCAGCATTTCCCTACTTCTTCAAATCTTCAATCGAATTCACATTCGTCATGTAGGTCGGCACCGCAAGGCCAACCTTCGCCCCGCGCAGGTTAACACCCAAGTCGGTGATTTCGCTGCGGTACTGGTGATAGAAACGGCCGGACGTGTTCGGCAGCCAGGCACAGGTCATCGCGTCCGCGGCGTTCGTCGCAATCGATGCCCACAGCGGCTGCATCTCCATCGCCTGCAGCGTCGGCTTATAGCCAACAGTCCGCAGTGCCTCAGCGGCCACGAAGCTAGAGGCAATCTCTGAGTCCCAGGATACATAGGTCATCTTAATTTTGTCCCCGTGTACGTGCTTAACGCCCTTGGTCCACTTGGCGAGCTGCTCGGGGTGGGCCTTGAGCCACTCCCGTGCGGCTTTGCGGGGCGCCATCCCCGCGTTGACCTTGATCATGACCGCCGACATCTGCGCTGGCGTCCAGTAGAAGCGGTCGAGCACCGTGTACGCGGACGGCTTGTCCTTCTTCAGGCCCTTGCGCACGATGGTGTGGATATTTTCACTACTACCATAAACGTTCTTGGGGTCCTTCAGGAACTTCAGCTTGTACTTGGTGAACATCCAGTGTGGCTGCCAGCCAGTGATGACGATCGGCTGCTTGTTCTTGATGTCCTTGCCGAGCTGCGTGGTCATCGCGGCGGTCGAGCTGGTTTGCAGCTGCCACTTATGGTCCTCAAGGTGGTACTGCTTGAGGGCCTTTTGCGTGGTTTCCATCTCCCCGGCCCCGGCGTCGATGCCAGTAATGGTGTAGTTAACTTGCGGTCCGAGTGGCTTGCTGGAATCGTACGCGGCCGCCTTGGCCGAACAAGCGGCGAGTGGCACGACCAGCAGCAGTGCCAAGCCGCTCAGTAGTAGTTTGAGCTTAGTAACTTTATGCAAAATCAGCACCTACTTTCCCTGACCCTGAGCGTTCAGCGCCTGCGTGATCCGGTCCAGGATGATGGCCAAAATGACGATGGCGAGCCCGGCGGCAAAGCCGTTCCCGGCGTCGTTACGGCCGACAGCGAAGTAAACTTTTTCACCCAAGCCCATCGCACCAATCATTGATGCGGTCACAACCATGGACAGCGCGAGCATCATGGTCTGGTTGACCCCGGCCATGATGGACTGCTGGGCGAGTGGCAACTGCACCTTAATCAGCTTTTGCCAGGTCGTTGAACCGTACGCATCGGCGGCTTCGATCAGGTCTTTCGGCACCTCGCGAATCCCCAGGTTGGTCATGCGCACAACTGGCGGCATCGCAAAAATCAACGCGGAAATCACCCCAGGTACGGTCCCAATTCCGAACAGTGCAACCGCTGGAATCAGGTAAACGAAGGCGGGCATCGTCTGCATGAAGTCCAAGACGGGTTTGAAGATTGCCTGCACGATGTCACTTTTGGCCATCCAGATCCCGAGCGGAATCCCGATGACGAGCGCAATCAGGCTGGCGGTCAAGACCAAGGCAATCGTCTGGGTCATGTCGCGCCAGAAGCCCTGGTTCCAGACGTACAGCAGGCCGACCGCTTCGAAAACAAGCAGGCTCCACTTCCGCGGCTTTTTGCGGGTGATGTACCAGGTCAAGGCCATAATCACGATGATGAAGAGCGGGATCGGTAATAAATCAAACACCCACTGAATCGCGGCGTTTATGCCCGCAACAAAATTGGTCACGGCGTTGAAAAAGCCGGTGAAGCTAGCAAGCCAGTCAACAAAACTGTCGATCCAGCCGGCAAGTGGCAGCTTCGGCACGCTCGTTAAGGCGAATAAGTTAGTCATTATCTGCCACTTCCCTTCCGGCCATTGCGGCGAGCACGGCCCCACGAATCACGATGCCGCGCAGCTTTTTGCGGTCATCAAGCACGGCAACCGGCATCGATGTCTGCGCAAAGGTATCCATCAGCTTGTGCAATGGCGTGTCCGCGGTCGTAGTAGCAACGTCGTGGTTAACGATACTGTCGAGCCGCTGCACCTTGTGCTCCTTGTCATCTTCAATCAACTTGATTGTGTCCCGCGCATCGATCACGCCGATGAGCTCACGCTTGCTGTCGACGACCATGAGGGTAGAAACCTCGTTGGCCCGCATTTGCCGCAACGCGACTCGCGGCCCGTCGGTATCGATGTTCACGGTGTACGGCCGGATCATGACGCTCCCGGCGGTGATGACCTTGGTCCGATCAACGTCTTCGATGAAGCGTTCGACGTACTCGTTCGCCGGCTGGGTGAGGATGTCTTCAGGCGTCCCCACCTGCACGACGTTCCCATCGCGCATGATCAGGATGTGATTCCCAATTCGCAGCGCCTCGTTCAGGTCGTGACTGATGAAAATAATGGTTTTGTGCAGTTCTTCCTGCAGTTCCAGCAGTTCATCCTGCATGTCCTTCCGGTTCAAGGGGTCGAGTGCGGAGAAGGCTTCGTCCATCAGGAGCACGTCCGCATCGTTGGCAAGTGCGCGGGCCAAACCGACCCGCTGCTGCATCCCGCCAGAGAGCTGGCTTGGATATTGCTGCTCATAGCCTTCAAGACCAACACGTTTGAGTGCGACCATGGCCTTCTCGTAGCGTTCGTCCTGCTTAACACCCTGAATCTCGAGCCCATACGCGGCATTATCGAGCACGCTGCGGTTAGGGAAGAGGGCAAAATTCTGGAAGACCATGCTCAGCTGCTGCCGGCGCACATTGCGCAGGGCCTCTTTGTCCATGCTAGCAATGTCCTTGCCGTCCAGATACACGCTGCCGCTGGTCGGGTCGATCAGGCGGTTGATCATTCGGATCATGGTCGACTTACCGGATCCGGACAAACCCATAATTACAAAAATCTCGCCGTCTTCAATGCTGAAGGAGGCCTGGTTGACCCCAACCGTTGCTCCAGTTGCGGCGAGAATTTCCTGCTTGCTTTTGCCGTCCTTAAGCATGTTTTGCACTTGTTTGACGTGGCCGCCAAAAATCTTTGTAAGCTTTTCCACTCTTATTTTTTCCATACGCTCTCCTTCTTAGATATAATCAACTCTTCGATGCTGATGTAACTATTTGATTATTATTTCGGGGTTAACAACTGTCTTTATTTTTGCATAGATTTTAACTCTATGTCAAATTTGTGACGAATCTCGCAACATAACAACAACATTGTCTTTTGCCCCAATCCGCACGCGGTACGGTTTGTAAGCGTTTTGGGAAACAAGCCGATTTTACTGTTTTCATATGTCAATTATTTAGTTAAGAGATTTTTTTGAAAGGGCCTACACTTTATTTATTGTTGCATAGATGGGAGCTCTTCTGGACGGCTTGGCGGCATTCATTTTGCATACGATAACAACATCAGGTTTACCTCTAGATTCCGCAACCCACTAAAAAACCACCCCCATTGCTCATGCGGGTGGTCCAGTTTAGATTTATTACATTGTCTTAGTCTGCGCAGTCGTCCTCGAGGTCATCCTGCTGGTACAGGCGGTAGTTCCAGCTGGCGGCGCCAAACTTTTCGTCGCGCTGCATAAACTCCAGTTGTGTCAGTGGCCGGCAGTTGGTCTGCACAGCGGCGGCTGGCAGTTCCAGGTAGTCGCTCAGGCCCGGCTTGCACACGACGGCGATTTTGTTGCCATCCGCATCGCTGCGCACTTCGACAACTTCAAAGATGTCGCCGCGCGTCAGTTCCTGCTTGGCTTCCGCGCCATCAACCGTAATCACTCCGCTGAATGGCTCTGTAACCTCATACTTATTTTGCTGCACCTTATTGAGCATTAACTCGTCTCCAGTTCTAAATTGTCTAGATATAGTTTACTACACTTAAGCAACACTGGGGCGACTTACAGCTTACCGCCAAACCAAATTGGCAGCATGATGGTCGACAACCCCGCCGTTTTCTCCAGGCTGCCGTTATCCACGGCCAGGACAATTTTGCCCACCGCATCCAGCCCGGGGTCCAGCTCCTTGATGCCGCCAACCATGATCAGGTTCAACAAAATCTGGCGCAAGTCGTGTCTGACCTGCACGTAATGGTCCGCGTGTGCATCCAGCTCCTTGGCAGCCTGCAAGAGTTGCTGCCGCAAGTCTGGGTGCGCCTGCGCGTAGTCACTTGCATACGCCTGACTGAGCGCAGCCAGCAACGCAGCAGCCCGGTCTGCATCAGTTTGGTGCTCAACTTTTTTAGCCATGTTATCCCCTCCAAAGTGCCACCAGCATAAACCCAGTCGCAAATTAACACAATCATTTGCGCGTAAATTAAAACTAATAAACGTCTAAGCCTATTGATACCCGTAACCGATTATCATCCTAGTTTCTGGTTGTGTCACGGATCACCAATTCAGGCGTAATCATTGTTTCTCCTTGCTGTGCACCCGACTGGGCAATCTTTTGCAGTAGCATGCGTGCAAGTAGTTCACCCAACTGCATAATTGGCTGACGGACCGTGCTTAGTTGTGGATTACTAACCTGATCAAGTAGCACTCCATCAAAACCAATGACCCCAAAATCTTTGGGGATACTACCGCCGTTTTGGATGATTGCCCGAACCACCCCTACCGCAAGCCGATCGCTGGCACAAATAAAAATAGTATTCCGTGCAAATTCATGCCAGTGTTCGTTAATGAACCTTTGCGACAGATGGGAGTGATTCGCCATCCGGTGTATCCGGGGCAGCATTTTATGCTTCTGCAAGGTATTGATATAACCCGCTTCACGTGAATATTCGAACGGTTCTTTCACGTCAATACCAATGAAGATGATTGACTGATAATTTTTGGCGACTGCAAACTCGGTCGCCTTTTGGATGCCGAGTTTGTTGTCGGTATCGATGAAATCATAGCCGTACCGATTCTCGCCAAAAACCACAACGGGCTCGGCCAGCTGATCTAGCAACTTGATATCATCATTGCGTGCTCCGGTCACAATGTAGCCATCCGGATTACCATCAGTCAAGTGACTTCGATCAGTCACAAGCTGTAGTGCATACTGCTGCCGATCCAACCCCTTAGCAATGCCAAACAATAAATTCATGTAGTACGGTTCAGTTACTTCTACATCCTCAAGAATGACCACTTTGATCACATTCGTGCGATTGTTGGCAAGAGCCTTAGCCGCCACATTAGGTTGGTATTGGAGCGACGCCATTGCGTCCTTTACCAGTTGCCGCAGCTCATCTGTCACCTGTTCCGGATGATTGATGACTCGTGACACTGTCATTTTGGAAACATTTGCTTCTTTTGCGACATCAGATAAAGTAACCAAGTGCGGGTCCCTCCTGTTTGTTATGTTCTATTCAGCGGCGAGCCGCACCTATAAGTTTAGCATAAATTACTGCCGTTATTAAAGCGCTTTTATTGGTGGGACAATTGCCCAACAACATATGCTTGTTAATCCACAAATGCGTATGTGTACGTTCGCATCAGTTATCTTTGCCAAAGAGCTCAAAAACAGCAACCACTGGCTGCAGCAGTTGCTGTTCATAGTTATCCTTTATCTGCACCAGCAGTAATACCGTTCACGTAGAACTTCTGCATGATGATGAACAGAATCGTAATCGGAATCGCGATGATAACACAACCCGCGATGAACTGGGTGAAGTACAACGTAGAGGTGCCCTTTGTTGTGTGCACCATATTGTAGAGCCCATACGCAATGGTATAGTTCTTCGCGTTACCACTAGACGACAGGATAATCCCCGAGAAGATAAAATCAATCCATGGTGCGATGAATGCCATCAAGGCCGTGTAAACGATGATTGGCCGTGACATTGGTAAGCCGATGTGAATGAAGGTCTGCCACTTAGTAGCACCATCCATCTCTGCTGCCTCGTCAATTGCCCGGGGAATAGTGTCGAAGAACCCTTTAGCGACATAAAACCCTAAGCCTGCAGCACCAACGTACACCAGAATCAGTCCGAAAAGATTCAACATGTTGAAGCTCTTCAGGATGTAGTAAAGCGCAATCATTGACATGAAGCCCGGAAACATTCCGAGGACCAAGGCAATTTGCAAGAATGGTTTGCGCAAGCGGAAACGCAAACGCGAGAGAACATACGCCACACAGATGGTTACGAAGGTGGACAAAGTGGCGGAGATTACTGCAACAAAGAACGTGTTGGCCAACCAGTGCACAAACGGAAATTGTGAACTGGTGAAAATACCAACGTAGTTCTGCAACGTGAATTTATCCGGCCAGATGGTCGAAACGAACCCCGTATCGTTGTACGAGAAACTGGCCAAAATGATCCAAACAATCGGGAAAATCCAAACAACGGCCAGCAGACTTAGTAGGATGTAGCGCAAAATCAGTGAGATGCGGCGCTGCGTTTTATACGATTTCAAGGCTAACCCTCCTTAAATGCGTTGGTACGGCGATATGCCAGAAGCGAGAAGGTAGCGCTGATTATGAAAATGAGAATCCCCAACACTGCCGATGCATTGTATCGCTGCGTTTGCCCGAATACCAAGTTATAGAGCCAGGTAACAAGCAAGTCTGTATCCCCGGCACCATTGTAGTTATTGTTCATTGGGTAACCACCGGTCAACAGATAGATGACGTTGAAGTTGTTAATATTCCCAATGAACTGCTGAATCAGTGCTGGCGCCATTACGTAGAGAATCTGGGGGAAAGTGATTGCTCTGAACACTTGAAAGGCGTTCGCACCGTCCATCCGTGCGGCCTCGATTTGATCTTGCGGCAGATTTTGAATAATAGCCGTAGAGACCAGCATTGAAACTGGAATCCCAATCCACATGTTAACAACGATAACAGTGATTCGGGCCACTAATGGGCTAGCCGATGCACTGATGAAATTGATTGGGTGGCTGATCCACCCCCAATTGAGGAGCAACGTGTTCAGCGGCCCTTGTAGATCCAAGAACTGAGCCATCATGAGCAGCGAGATAAACTGCGGGACAGCATAGACAATCACGAAAATTGTCCGCCACAGCCCCTTATGCTTAATCCCCTTAGACTCAATCAGCATGGCCAGCAATACCCCGAAGAAAAACGTGGTGGCTGTTGCACAAACCGCCCAAACTAGGGTCCAGCCCAGAACGGGGAAGAAAGTCCCGGCCAGGTCGCCGGTTAGAACATTGCCAAACGCCTTGAAACCAGTCCAAGAAAAACCAATTGAATGTTTAGCATCGTAGTTGGTAAACGCCATTGAAATCATGTAAACCGTTGGCAAAATTGTGAAGGCAACAATTCCAACAATGGGGATTGCTAGCAATGTTATGTGCAAGCGTTGATCAAGCAGTGACTTTAATTCCTCACCGTTGGTCGGAACGTGTTCCCCATCACGGTGCAAGACGTATAGGTTGCGAACCGATTTCAAGTTAACAATATACAGGCCAATCATGGCAACCAAGAGAATGACCGCCAACACTCCGAAGAGTAGGATAACAACCGAGTTATCCGGCATTTTCGTGATGTAAACTCCTTGTGCCGCGTCAAATACCACTTTCTTGTGTTTGATTGTTCCTAGGGTCGTCAGCATGCTCAGCGTACTGATTCCACTGAACGCCATCCAGAGAACAAAAACGATTTCGGTGATCAAAAACCCTAAGCCTTTGACCCACTGTTTGTTTCTCAGTTGGGCCAAACCCATGATGAGGAAGGATAGCTTGGTGGATGTATCACCGTGCTGCCACACTTCCCTATACGTTGCCGCTTGTGGCAACTTTTTCTTACGTTGAAACATAGCTTCTCCTTCCTCAACACCAACCGGCAACGGTGCTACCGGTTAGCAATAGTACTTTTCTGTTAAGCCGTCCTTAGCCTAAATTTGTGCTAATTAGCTTTGGAAATCCCGTCATAGAATTTCTGCAGTTTGGCTGGGTACTCGTTAGCCTTAATAGAACCGGTGTAAGCACCATTGATGAGTGGCGTTGCCAGGTTCCAGAAGGTTGCCATCTGTGACATCTTCGGCATAACTGTGGAATTACCTTCCTTAGCCATGGTCATAACTGCCCGTGCGGCGGCATCATTAGCGACAGCGGAATCCTTCTGTGCTGACTTGTCGACAGGAATCTGGCCGGAGTGCTTGTAGACAATCAGCTGTGACTGTTTGTTGGTAATGAACTGTGCAAGGCTTGCTGCTGCTTTCTGGTTCTTAGCATCAGTGTGTGAGTTAACCGCAAAGGCTTCGATTCCGAGGAAGGCCTGCATTTGCACTTTCTTGCCCCCAATTGTGACCGTTGGGTATGGTGCAACCCCAAAGTTACTGCCCAAAACTTTCTTAATGTTGGCTGTGTCCCAAGGGCCATCAAGGATTGCTGTCGCCTTGCCGGACTTCAACTGGTTGAGCGCGTTTGATGTTTGCATAACCCCTTTGTTGTGCTTTTGCTGAGCAAACCAGGTCATCGCATTAACACCCATTTGATTATTTACATTAGTACCCTTAAGCGTCTCGCCATCTTTACCATAGAGATTCGTGCCAGCTGACAGGAAAATTGGGTAGAAATTGTACGGAACGGTGAAATCAGTAGCAATCACTCCTTTAGAAGTCAATGCGTCCCAATCCTTCACATCCGTTGCGGACAGCTTGGACTTATTGTAATAGAGCGTCTGTGCTTGTTCAGCGAATGGATAGCCATATAACTTGTTCTTCCACTCAACCCCTTTACCAGAAACGGCGGTGTTGTTCTTCTTAACGTAAGCAGTCGCGGCTGGTGATAGTGGGTTGATGTACCCTTGGTTGGCCATGGCGCCGAGCTGATCATTTGGCACCTCAAACACATCAGCAGCCTTAGCCGGGTCCTTCGCTACGTCGGTCTTCGCATTCGCTGACCCGTTTGGACTCTGGGTAACCTTAACCTTGACGTCTGGGTACTTCTTGTTAAAGTTCTTAGCAATCTTCTTGTAGTAGGATACCTGCGTGGTGTCGACCCAGAGCTTAACGTTCCCAGCTACTTTGTCCGAGGTTGACTTGGTGTCCGAAGAACTCGAACTGTTGCCACATGCTGCAAGCAAAGTTACTGCAATAATTGAACTGCTAACGAGTCCAATCTTTTTCCATAGTTTCATCGTAAAATTCCTCCCAATGGAATAATTTCCTAAAAAAACAATTACGAATTTTAGTTAACCACAACGGCGAAAGCTTGATACGGCGCCAGTATCGCGTTAACTAAGGTTTTAGGTACTCTTGAATAATTGGTAATCAGTACTTGCTTAAATTTGACCGGTAAATTAATGATCTGTTCTTTATTCGTCAGATTTGCCACCACCAACCACCTGGTGTCTTCATAAGAGCGGTAATATGCCATAACTGCGTCAGGTACGGAAGTAATGGGCTCATACTCGCCATCTGTAATAATTGGTTCTGAATGCCGCAATTTAATTAAACGTTGGTACATGGTGTACACCGAATGTGGTGTGGCCTTCGCTGCGGCGACATTAATTTCGCGGTAATTCGGATTAACATGTAGCCACGGTCGGCCACTTGTAAATCCAGCCCCAGAAGCATTTGTCCATTGCATCGGCGTACGCGCATTATCCCGCCCCATTCGGTTGATTGCGGCAATTAGATCAGCAGGCTTTGCTCCCGCTGCGAGCCGCTCGTTGTACATGTTGATGCTCTCAATATCATCAACTTCTGCAATCGACTCAACTGGATAATTTGTCATGCCGATTTCTTCGCCCTGGTAGATGTATGGCGTCCCGCGCATCAAGTGCAGCAGGATTGCAAACATCTGCGCACTAGTAACTCGGCACTTATCATCATCTCCCCACCGCGAGACAATTCGTGGCAAGTCGTGATTGTTCCAGAACAGGCTGTTCCAACCGGCATGATAATCAAGCTGCGTCTGCCACTTGTTCAAAACCGCTTTGAGTTCAGCAGTTTGAAGTGGCCGCCAATCCCATTTTTCCTTACCGGCTTGTTTATCTAGTTGCATGGCCTCAAACTGAAAGACCATCGAAAGCTCATTCCGCCGCGGATCAGAATACTTCTGGGCAAGGCTTGGTGTTGCGCTCCATGTTTCGCCGACGGTCATAAAGTCACCCCGGCCAAACGTAGCGGTGTTCATTTCCTGCAGATACTCATGCAGGTGCGGCCCATTTTCACGAATCTCGTGGTCGGGATCTTTACCGATTAAATCAATTACGTCCATCCTGAAACCGCTGATGCCCTTATCAAGCCAAAAATTCATCATCCGGTAGATTGCCCGGCGAACTGCTGGGTTAGCCCAATTCAAATCTGGCTGACCGGCACTGAAAAGGTGTAAATAATACTGCCCGGTTCGCGAATCTTCCTGCCAAGCTGAGCCGGAGAATCCCGACTGCATGGAGTTTGGTGCCACTCCGTTCTTGCCGTCACGCCAAATGTAGAAATCCCGATACGGATTATTCCGTGACCGGCGTGATTGTTTAAACCACTCATGTTGATCTGAAGTGTGATTAACAACCAAATCCATGATGATTCGAATATTTCGCCGGTGGGCCTCAGCAATCAATTCATCCATATCTGCCATCGTGCCAAACTGGGGATCAATGGCCTGATAATCCGCGATATCGTAGCCGTTATCCAATCCCGGTGACTTGTACACCGGACTCAACCAGATTGCATCAATCCCCAGTTCGGCGAGGTAATCCAGTTGGGAAATGATTCCCGGAATATCCCCAATGCCGTCACCGTTACTGTCCTGAAAACTACGTGGATAAATCTGGTAGACTACGGCGTTACGCCACCATTCATCCATGGCAACACCTCCTCAAGTGCAAAAGCATAGTGCTCTGGGACAAGGTTATCCGAGCTCTAGTAGGCACAATCTGCGCTATCCTCAACAATTGCATTCGTTGTCTGCTGATCAAAGAAATGTCCTTTGTTAATATCAAAGCCCAGGTCCACAACGTCCCCCGGTGTATGCAATGCGCGTGCTGGCACCACTGCAACAAACTCAGTGTCATCAAGTTTCTGGTACATTTGCACAGTCGCTCCGAGCAATTCTGAGACAACCACTTTTGACTTCAAGACTGCATCTGGCCAGGTTGTCAAAAATGTCTCTTCAGCGTGAATATCTTCCGGCCGAATGCCGAAGATGACTTGCTTACCGTTGTACCCTTTAGCATCCAAAATCCGGGCTCGGCCTTCAGGCACCGCCAATTTGAGGCTCCGACCGTCACTGATTCTGCCGTCCTGATATGTGACCGTGAAGAAATTCATCGCCGGTGAACCGATGAAGCCCGCTACAAATTGGTTCTTAGGGTTCTGATAAACATCTTTAGGTGTGCCGATTTGCTGAACCTCACCGGTGGACATTACAACAACCCGGTCGGCCATCGTCATCGCTTCAGTTTGGTCGTGGGTAACATAGATGGTGGTCGTATTAAGCCGCTGGTGTAATTTGGCAATTTCCGCACGCATCGTGACGCGCAGTTTAGCATCAAGGTTTGACAATGGCTCGTCCATCAGAAAGATCGGGGCATCCCGAACGATTGCTCTTCCCAGGGCTACCCGCTGCCGCTGGCCACCTGACAGGTCGGCTGGCTTACGGGCGAGAAAGTCGGTTAGGCCCAGAATTTTAGCGGCATTTTGCACCCTGGCATCAATATCATCCTTCTTGTAGTGCCGTAGTTTTAAACCAAAGGCCATATTGGCGTATACGGTCATGTGTGGGTACAAAGCATAATTCTGGAAGACCATTGCAATGTTCCGATCCTTTGGGGCGACATCGTTCATCACTTTATGGTCAATTTCAAGTGTGCCTTCCGTGATGTCTTCAAGGCCCGCAATCATCCGTAAAGTTGTGGACTTCCCGCAACCGGATGGACCGACAAAGACGATGAACTCCTTATCTTTGACGTGGAGGTCAAAGTCCTTGACCGCTGCTTCCTCCGCGTGATCATATTTTTTGTAGAGATGATTCAAATCAATTTCAACCACTGCTAATCCCTTCTTTCAATCCACCTGGCAATCATTGCTTGCAATTTGCTGGCGAATAAACGCGGTGCTGATTGCGCTCAGCTTGAGTTGCCTTGTGTCTGGCACAATGTAGTCCGCCGCGCGTAAGACCTGCGCATCACCAATGCCAACCGCAAACTGCCCTGCCGCCTTAATTGCAGCCACCCCGGCAGATGCATCTTCAAAGCTAATCACTTCATCAGCGTTCAGTTTGAGCAAGCTCTGGGCGGCAACGTAAATCTCTGGATCCGGTTTGCCCTTGTGCAGGGCCGTTGGATCCACAATGGCGTCAAAATAAGTAATCAACCCTAGCTGTTGCAAAATTCTGGGTGCGTTCTGCGATGCCGACGCTACCGCCAGCAACAGCTTGGCCGAACGTGCATCTTTTAGCAGTTGCAGCATTCCCGGAAGAATATCAGCAGGGGTCATCTGTACAATTAATTGTTGGTACATCGCGTTTTTTTCCGCCGCAAGCGCGTTAAGCTTGGCGGAACTGTAGCGATTCAACTGATTGCCAAAGCGCAAGATCACGTTAAGCGAGTCCATACGTGAACGGCCCCGCAATTGATCATCTGCAGCAGCAGGCAAATCAATCCCCAGCTTCGTTGCAAGTGCTCTCCATGCAGCCAAGTGGTAACTGGCTGAATCGGTAATCACCCCATCAACGTCAAAGATCAATCCTTTGAGCATTGGCTTCTCCCTTCTGTAAATGCACTTGCCGGCCCTTGACCTGGATGTCCAAATCATCGCCATCAAGCAGCGTGAAGGTTGCCTGGTTAGCAACGTTGACACCGATAAGCCGGCCGCGGTAGTTGAGTTTAAAACTGTAGCTTTGCCAGTTGTCCGGCAAAAACGGCTTAAAGCGAAGTCCCGTTTGGTCATACCGCATTCCCGCAAAGCCCTGGACTATCGCCAACCAGCCACCGCTCATCGAGGTGATGTGCAGACCATCAGCGGTATCATTGTTGTAATTGTCCAAATCCAAGCGCGCCGTCCGTGCATATAATTCAACTGCTTTGGCACTCTTGCCGAGCTCTGCAGCCAAGATTGCATGAATCGAAGCACTAAGTGAGCTTTCATGGACCGTTAGTGGTTCATAAAAGTCAAAATTACGTTCCTTTTCCGCCATTGTGAACCGGTCATTCAGGAAGTAGATTCCCTGCAACACATCCGCCTGCTTGATAAAGGGTGATCGCAAAATTCGGTCCCAAGACCAGTGCTGATTGATTGGCCGCTGATCGGCCGGAATCGAGCTTGCCGGACGCAAATCTTTATCGAGAAAAGTATCATTTTGAACGAAAATACCTAAATCATGGTCAACTGGTTTGTACATGCGGTCAATGATGTCCTGCCAATGCGCCTTTTCGCTGGCACTGACCGCCAGTTCTGAAACAACATCCACATCACCTTTGGGCAACCGCTCTAAGGTGTATTCAAGGCACCAAGACGCCATCGTGTTCGTGTACCAATTGTTGTTGACGTTGTTTTCATACTCATTCGGACCGGTCACACCGTGCAACATGTACTTCTGCTTCCGCTGACTGAAATGAACGCGGTCCGCCCAGAAACGGGCAATACCGACAAGCACCTCAAGTCCTGGCCCATTCACATAAGTTTCATCACCCGTATAGGTGGTGTACTGATAAATTGCAAATGCCACCGCCGCGTTGCGATGCAGCTCTTCAAAAGTGACTTCCCATTCGTTATGGCATTCCACGCCGTTGAAGGTGACCATCGGGAACAATGCTCCAGCTAGGCCTTGCATCCTGGCGTTGTGGTAGGCACCAGGTAATTGATCATGTCGGTACTGAAGCAAGGCTCGAGTGACGTCTGGCGGCGTCACGGCGAGGTACATCGGTACCACATATGCCTCCGTGTCCCAGTAAGTCGCACCACCATATTTTTCACCGGTGAATCCCTTGGGCCCAATATTGAGCCGCTTGTCCTCACCGTAATACGTCATAAACATTTGACAGATGTTAAAGCGAATCCCTTGTTGGGCGGCGGCATCCCCAACGATTGACACATCACTTTGCTGCCACCGCTGTGCCCAAACCAGTTCGTGTGCGTGCAGATTCTCCGCAAAACTGCTGGCCTGGACCTTGTGCAATAACTTTTCCGCAGTTCTTTCCTGATTGGCTTTGGCCACGTCACGACTCGTTACAACGATAACGTCCTTTTCCAGTTCAAGATGCTGGCCTTGCCGTAATGTCGCGGTCACACGTTCTGTAACAGCGCCATCCTGGCCAGAGTGCAGACCCTCAACCGTCACACCGTTGCGACGCAATCCCTGTTTCACCATCACCGTGAACTGCGGTACCCCGAAAGGATTCGACTTGGTTGTCATTTGGATCAGGCCTGCATTTGGTTTGGTAACATCCGGAATCCAGAAATGATCTTCGTAGTTACTATCTTCATTAACAACATTGCCGTTGATCCCAGCATCAAAGTCAATTTTCGCCGTGCCGCGTACAACGAAAGCCGTAACCTTAATCAGCGCTGCCTGCCGGATTACACTGCTCAGAAACCGGGCAAATTGAAACCGGACTTCACAATCCTCTCGCTCCAGAATGAAGCTGCGGGTAAGCAAACCCTGATGCATATCGAGTGTCAGCGTGAAATCACGAAACTGCTCTTTTGCTAAGTCAACCCGCTGGCCGTTCACCGTCAAAAAGATATCGATAAAGCTAGGGGCGTTAATGACCTTGCCAAAGTACTCTGGGTAACCATTCTTCCACCAACCAACTCGCGTTTTATCCGGGAACCAAGTCCCTGCAATGTAAGTTCCCTGGAGATGATCACCCGAATAACCTTCTTCAAAGTTTCCCCGCAAGCCCATGTAGCCATTTCCAATCGCGGTTAAACTCTCTTGCAGTCGTTTGTCTGCAATCGCTAGTTCGTGCGTTTGGACAAGCCAGGGATTGATTTCAAAAATTCGTTTCATCTTATCCCTCACGTAATGCGCGTCTTGATTACCGCGCAACTTCTTCATAATTGATTAGCTTTTAAATCTATCCTGCAGCAACTTTGTCGGTCGACTCGGCACGTTGCTTGCTACGGTTTCAATTATGTTGGCGAGTAAGCGCTTTTACAATTTGGAAAACTCTGTTACCGCTATCAATCTACTAATCAGCCTTGATTACAAAACCGTTTGGGCCTAGCTGTCCATCGCGATAGTTTTGCGCCAAGGTTGCTTCACCGTTCAGGCTAACTGGCTGGCCCGTAGTGTTGAAGTATGCGGTCACGTTATGATCTCCCTTGCGTGAAACTGCAATCAATCCGTGTTTCGTGACACTGAGCTTGGTGCTACCTTGGCCCAACGTCCTTGCATACTTCCGGCGCAGCTTGATTAATGCGGCGACCGCCTGCCAAGTCTGGCCGCCAAGCTTCGACCAGTCCATTGGCCGACGATCATCCGGATCGTTGCCACCATCCATACCCATCTCAGTTCCGTAGTAAATGCACGGTGCCCCAGTTTGGGTGAAAATGAACGCCAAAGTTTGGAGTGCCAAGGCTTCATTGTCCCCAGCGAGGGTCAGTAACCGCGCGGTATCATGCGAATCAAGCATGTTCAGCATCACTTGGTTAACCTGATCACGGTAGAGCATCAACTGATCAGTTAGCCGTGCCACCATCTGCTTTGCCGTCTGCTTATGGGTCAAAAAGTGATCCATAAGCAGTTCTGTGTACGCGTAGTTCATGACTCCTGAAAATTGATCTCCGTTAAGCCAAGGCTGACTAGAATGCCAAACCTCACCCAGCACGTAAAAATCCGGCTTAATAGCTTTCACAGCAGCATAAAACCGCCGCCAAAAGCCGTGATCGACTTCATTAGCTACGTCCAATCGCCATGCATCAATGTCGAACTCTTCAATCCAGTACTTGGCCACCGTCAGTAAGTAATCTTGAACTTGTGGATTGTCCGTGTTGAGTTTGGGCATGTGGGACTCAAACGCAAAGGTCTCGTACTGGGGTTCACCCTCACCTTTAGTCGGGTCGTTAAACGGAGCCACAGGAAATTGGTTGATGTGGAACCAATCTGCAAACCGTGACTGCGCCCCTTTTTCCAAAACGTCCTGCCATTGCATGCTCTCGTAACCCATGTGGTTAAATACAGCATCAAGCATGACCTTCATCCCCCGCTTGTGGGCTGCGGTCACCAAACGGGCAAAAAGTGCTTTATCACCAAAAGCCGGATCAATTTCAAGGTAGTCGATGGTATCGTACTTATGGTTGGAACTAGCTGCAAAAATTGGGCAGAAATACAATCCGTTGACGCCTAAGCTCTGGAGATCATCTAGGTGGTCTAACACGCCCTGTAAATCACCACCATAAAAGTCCTCACGGCCCGGGTGATCTTCTGGGCGCCATGTCTTCGTACCGACCGGATCATTGCTAGTATCGCCGTTGGCAAAACGCTCCGGAAAGATTTGGTACCAAACGGTTTGCTTGACCCAATCTGGGGTCCGCACCATGTCGCTTTCGTGCAAATACGGAACACGGAAATAGTTGGCCGTTTCTTGCCGCATCATTTCGCTGTCTTCACGCAGGCCCCGATCACCAAGCAGCGTGATGGCACCATCAACACCAGTAATCACAAACTGATACTGCAAGCGGTGGTACGGTGCAGTCAGGGTAACACCCCAGTAGTCTTGCGTTTCACCTTCACCAATCCGAACCATTTTTGTCGTTGTGTATTTGAAAGTGCTACGGCCATCCGCACCGGTAATCATCCAGTACGGGTCACCAAAAATTACTGTCACGGCCGCGACATCATTCTTAGCAGTGTGCAAGCGCAACCGTAAGTGATCTGCATCATAAAGAAAACAATCTTCGCTTTCAGGGCGATGTTGCAATGCACTAGTTATCATTGTTACCTCCGTTCACCGCGCCAAAGTCGGCGCGGCTACTCTCGCTTTGATTTCATTTCTAATACCGCTGGAACACAACACTGGCGTGCGCGCCCAAGGTCAACTCGTTTCCCGTCTGACCGTACGCACCTGCTGATAAAAGCGCCGTATATTCGCCAGCCGGCAACGTGAACACCGCATCCCTCGCGGTTAAATTAACAGCCACGAGCACCGTTTCCAGCGCCGTTTGCCTCGTGTAGACATACGTGCTGTCCCCAAAATCAAGCAGCCGAAACTTTCCTTCTTGCAATACGGGTTCTGCCTTAATTGCTAGTAACTGTTTATAAAAGTTCAGCATGCTATTCTTGTCTTGTTTTTGCGCGGAAACTGGAGCCGTTTTGCTTGCTGCGCCATTCAGCCATGGTGTACCGGTAGTGAAGCCACCATGCGCCGAATCGTCCCAAGACATCGGCCCCCGTGCGGGCAACTTATGCGTAGCGCTGACCATTTTGAGGGCGTCTGCTTTGGCTTTTCCTTGCGTAATCGCCTTTTTCACGAATGCATCGACGGATGGGTCTGCGAATTGGCTGCTGGAATTGAACTGCAGATTTTGCATCCCCAGCTCTTCACCGTAATAAATGATTGGAATTCCCCGTTGCAGGTACATCAAGATTGCCAAGCTTCGCGCCTCAGTTTCTGAATGCGCTACACGAGTTGCCAGACGCGCCATGTCGTGATTGCTCCAGTAAAGCGTGGGTAAAGATGCTAACGTCTGCTGCCAAACAACTTGGGTTTCACGGAACTGATGCCAGTCGATTGACGTAGGCTGGTACTGATGTGGCAAAGTGTCGTCAAGTGCTTCTTCATCTGTGGTGAAATAGCGGAACGTAATTACTGAATCCATCAAGTGCGCGTACGCACTGGTGTAATCAACCGCCAGATTCACACTCGCACTAGCAGCTTCCCCAAGTAAAAACGCCTGCGGATAATCAGCCTTAATTCGCTCCGCAAATGGCCGCAACCACTCCTGCACCTTTGGCAAGTTTGCAAAGAATGGCTCCGCAACAATTGGCTCGTTATCATCCCCGGCGGTCGGATAATTTTGGTACAAATCACCCTTTGCGATGTGAATGAATGCGTCCAGACGTAAGCCGTCAATCCCCTTACCCAGCCAAAATTCGGCCACATCGCCCATTGCTAACCGGACTTCGGGGTTGGCCCAGTTCAAATCGGGCATCCGCTTATCGAATAAATGAAAATAGGACTGACCGCTACCACTAGGATCCGGCGCCCAGACAGAGCCGCCAAAAAAGCTACCCCAATTATTTGGCTTGCGGCCATTTTTACCGGCAAAAATGTAGTAGTCGCGGTAAATGCTATTTTTGCTCTTAACTGCATCTTGAAACCATGGATGTTGGTCCGATGTGTGGTTCAACACAAAGTCCATGATGACGTGAATCCCCGCCGCATGCATGTCAGCAATCAACGCTTCCATATCAGCCATGGTTCCCATCCGTTCATCAATGGCATAATAATTGGCCACATCGTAACCGTTATCCACTTGCGGTGAAACAAACACCGGATTGAGCCAAACGGCATTGATTCCTAAATCCTTTAAATACGGTATTCGCTGGCGAATCCCGTTCAGGTCCCCTATCCCATCACCATTACTATCCTGAAATGACTTTGGGTAGATCTGGTAAATAATTGCGCGGTCATACCAAGACGCCATATTCATCCCCTCCTTCAGCTTCAAGATTATCGGCTCATCATAGCTACAACAAGCTAAAGGGAACTGTTAGCGGTAACAGGCTTGATCTGTTAGGCGTTAGTACCCATCTGGGGGGCAATCTTTCGTAGTTCACAGTAACTACTGCATAGATTCGCAAATGCGAACCTGAGGACAAAAAAAGAGCCGCAGCAACTTTAATTGCTACGGCTCCACTATGATGGAGGATACAGGGCTCGAACCTGTGACCCTCTGCTTGTAAGGCAGACGCTCTCCCAACTGAGCTAATCCTCCATGACGTCACCAACCAGATAACATTAATACTATACCCTGTTCGGCAAGGCCCGTCTAGTAGTAATTTCGATTTTGACCAAATAGTTTGCGGATACCAAAAAACGGCCACCAGCACTGGCGACCGTTCATCAACTTAGTTCAATTTTGAGAGCACGTATTCCATGTTTGCGAGGACCTGCTTGCGGCCGATCAGCTCCAGAGTTTCTGGCAACTGGGGACCGTGCATGACGCGGGTCGTGGCAATTCGGATCGGCATGTAGAGCTTGCGGCCCTTCGCACCAGTCTCGTCGCGTACTTCGTTAGTTGCACGCTTGATGTTCAGTGCGGAGAATGGCTTGATGACCTTCATCTTCTCGTAGAAGGACTTGATGACCGGCAGCGCCTGGTCGTCAGCAATCTCCTGCATGTCCGTGTCGTTGAGTTCAGCGGGCTTGCTGAAGAACAGGTCGGCGTCGTCAACGATTTGGGCGGTATAGCTCATCTGCTGCTTGTACAGGTTGGTGACCTGACGAACCCATTCGATAGTCTTAGTATCCGGGTCTTCCGCGACCTTACCCGCACGGATCAAGTTGTCCAGGGCCAGGCCGGCGATTTCGTTCTCATCGCTGTTCTTGACGTACTGGTTGTTGACCCATTCGAGCTTCTTCTGGTCGAACTTAGCCGGACTCTTGCTCAGCCGGGCTGGGTCAAACTGCTTGATGAACTGCTTCTTGGTGAAGATTTCACCCTCACCCTTAGGGGACCAGCCCAAAAGGGTAATGAAGTTGAACATCGCTTGCGGCAGGTAACCGAGTTCCTTGTACTGTTCGATGAACTGCAAGATGGTCTCGTCCCGCTTGGACAGCTTCTTACCCGTCTCGGTGTTGATGATCAAAGTCATGTGGCCGAAAACAGGTGGCTCCCAGCCGAATGCTTCGTAAATCGCCAGCTGCTTTGGCGTGTTGGCAATGTGGTCATCACCGCGCAGGACGTGGCTGATCTGCATCATGTGGTCATCGACAACAACCGCGAAGTTGTAAGTCGGCATGCCATCGTGCTTCTGGATGACAAAATCCCCACCGATTGAATCGGAGTCGATGCTGATGTCACCCTTAACGATGTCGTCCCACTCGTAAGTGTGATCTGCAGGAATGTGGAAACGAATAACTGGCTTCAAACCCTTCGCCTTGGCTGCGGCAATTGCTGCGGCCTTTTCGTCTTCACTCATGCCCGCGTATTCGTAAACGTAGTGCGGCATCTGGTGGGTTGCCTTTTGCTGTTCACGTTCTGCGTTCAGTTCGTCCTCAGTCTTGTAGGATTCGTAGGCATAGCCTTCATCAACCAGCTTCTGAATCAGAGGCTTGTAGATGTCGAGCCGTTCTGACTGCCGGTAAGGACCGAAATCGCCGCCCACGTCAGGGCCTTCATCCCAGTCAATACCCAGCCAGTGCAAGTTGTCTTCCTGGCTCTTTTCACCGTCAGCAACGTTCCGCTTCGTATCAGTGTCTTCGATCCGCAGAATTAATTTTCCGTTGTTGTGCCGTGCAAACAAATAGTTGAATAAAGCCGTCCGGGCGTTACCAATGTGTAAGTGCCCAGTCGGACTCGGTGCGTAACGCACACGAATTGGTCGATCTGCCAATTTTTCCGCCTCCATATATAAGTCACAATACCTGATTCAGTCTACCACATAATTGGCGGCTTTCAGAGTGCATATGTGCAGTATCCGCTTTCAGGGCGCATCTGACTGTGTTAGATTAGAAGCGAACCATAAACGAATGGAGGAACCGAGTATATGAAACGAATCAATATCGGTCAAAGTGGGCTAATGGCTTCACCAATCGGCCTGGGCGTCATGCGCATCACTAAGCTTAATGAGGAGCAGGCAACCGCCCTGCTGGAAAGTGCCTACGCGTCCGGCGTCAACTTCTTCGACAACGCCGACATCTACGCGGATGGTGAATCCGAGAAGCTGTTCGGAGCCGCACTCAAAAAGGCCAGCTTCAACCGTAGCGACGTATTAGTGCAGACAAAAGTGGGCATCGTGCCCGGCAAACGGTACAATTTCGGCAAGCAGTACATTTTGGATGCCGTCGATGCCAGCTTGCAGCGGCTGGGCGTTGATTACGTCGACTCCCTGCTGCTGCACCGGCCCGACCCACTGATGGAGCCCGATGAGGTTGCCGAAGCCTTCCTCACCCTGCAAAATAGCGGCAAGGTGCGCCAGTTTGGTGTTTCCAACTTCAACCCAATGCAGGTCGAGTTGTTGCAGCAGGCCGTTCCGCAGCGCCTGATTGCCAACCAGCTGCAGTTGTCCCTGAAGCACACCGGCATGATCGACTTCTGGCTGCACACCAACATGGCTGATGACCACTCCATCGACCACGATGGCGGTGTCCTCGAATACAGCCGCCTCAAGGGCATGACCGTGCAGGCATGGAGCCCATACCAGTACGGGATGTTCGAGGGTGTCTTCATCGACAACCCGAAGTTCCCGAAGCTGAACGCAAAACTGCACGAAATGGCTGACAAGTACCACACCAACGTCAACGCCATCGCCGCAGCCTGGATCCTGCGCATCCCCGGCAACACCCAAGTCATCGCCGGCACGACCTACAAGGACCGCATCGCCCAAGTGGCGGAAGCTGCCGACGTCGTGCTTGATGGGCAGGATTGGTATGATCTGTACTTCGCTGCAGGGAATGATCTGCCATAGAAATAGGATGCGCAGCGGGGCGCTTAGAAGGTGAGGACTAACGTACTTCTGGAGTAATGCCTGGTCTTTAGGCATTACTTCAGAAGTGTGTTAGCCGCAGCCTTCTGCCCCGCGCAGCTCAACTCGGCACCGGATGCAGGATGCGGAGAGGAACGGTTTGAAGGTGAGGACTAGGGTGCTCTGGGCTAAATGCCTGGTCTTTGGCATTTAGTCCAGAGCATTCTAGCCGCAACCTTCAGTTCCTCGCAGCTCAACTCGGCACCATAAATTCAAACCATTTCAGCTTAGCTTCTATACTAAACCAAAATACTCCGCCTTCTGAATCGCAAGAAGGCGGAGTATTTTTTTGTGCCTATTCCTAGTGAAAAATCAAATAATACAACCCGCTAATCCCAATAAAGATGTACACCAGCTCCTTCACGCGGTCCGTGTCCATCCTGGTGATCAGCCGGTTCGCAATCGCCGTCCCGACCAGCGAGCCGATCATTCCGAACAGCACAAACTTCAGGTCGCCGAAGCTCAGCACGTGGGTAGCAAAGCGTAGCGTGCTGACGTAAATCGTGTCCAGCATGAAGAAAGTCTGAATGCTTGCCAAGTACTCCTCTTTCGTGCGCGCCAGGGTCAAGAAGTACAACGCCATCAGCGGCCCACCGATGCCAAACAACCCGTTGAAGAAACCCGAGATAATCATGAAGATTCCGGCGATAAACAGTGGGTAGCGTTTTGCACTCGCGCTCTTGTACAAGGTGAAATACAGCGAGAGTGCAATCAGCAAGCCGCCCAGTAACATGCGCAAAATGTGGGTGTCGAGGACCAGGCCCAGGTGCACCGACAGCGTTGCGACCGTCGAATAGATAATGAAGGGGATAATGAGGCGGCCCCACTTGATGGACTTGCGGTAGCGCCACACCATCATCAAGTTGGCGGCGGCCATCGTCAAAGTCGACACCCCCGCCCCTTGGCTGATTGGCAACAGGCCGGGCAGAAAAATCATCAGAATAATTCCGGAGCCGAAACCGGTCAGCCCCTGAACGAGCCCCGCCATGAGTCCGGGCAGTAACATCACAATTGGCATTTGTGTACCTCCTGGTGGATTAGGTGGCCAAACGTTTGGTAACCCCCTACAGTTTTAGCACGTCCGTTACGGGAGCACTAGTTAAGATTACGAATCAGCCCTTTGCTCAACGCATAACTTAATGCTAATGACGTTATTGCCGCATTCTTGTAAATATTAATTATCGTTAATCGTCCAATGCGTTTCGTATGTAAATAAACCGATTATATGAACTTTTAACGATTAATTGTTAAAAAACATTCTCCAGCTTATTGAACCGCTTACAGGCAACATGTTAGCCTTAACTTAGGGTAGTTATTAGGACTATCCACTACATCACAACTTGCTAAAGGAGGCGAGAATTATGTTACACCTTATTTGGGTCCTGATCATCGGTGCGGTGATCGGCGTAATCGGTTCTCTCATCGTGGGGCGCGACATGCCCGGCGGTTGGATCGGAAACATTATTGGTGGCTTGCTCGGCGCATGGCTCGGTAGTTCCCTGCTGGGCTCATGGGGCCCGCAAGCAGCTGGCATGGCCATCTTCCCTGCCATTATCGGCGCGATGGTCGTCGTATTCGTTGTTTCATTAGTAATTGGTAGCAGCAGACGCAAGGCTTAAGGAGGCGGACCCCCATGCGACCAAGCACAAAGGTAATTTTGGCCCTAGTCGCAATTCTGGTCTTGCTTCAAGCCGCAGTAGTAACAGCTGTGGTGTGGCCCCTCACCAGCATCAGTAATCTGAGCCTGATCTGGGAGTGGCTGCGCATCGTTGTCCTCGCATTGACGGCGGTCGTTGCCGTGGTGGGTTTAGGCCTGCTCGGAGTCGCACTTTTGCGCCGCTCCAGCAGCCGCGACCTGCACATTAAGACTGACCGCGGCGAGCTGGTCCTCAGCAAACAGGCCGTCGAAAAGAGCGTGGCGGCCGCGGTGGCCAGCGAGCATGATGTTAAAGATGTGCAGGCCGACGTTAAGCTCCGCCGCAACGAGGTGACGCGTGCCAAGGTGACCGTTTCACAGTGGCAGGTTGCTGACGCTCAGAACTTGGGCCAGACAATCGAAAGTACGGTCCGTGACGAACTCGCAGCGACCCTCGGTGTGCCCGTGCGGCGGGTCCGGATCCGCATTCAGCAGGCTAAGGGCAAGGCCGCAGCGCAAGTCATTTAGGAGGTGCCGCAGATGAAACAAGGATTAACGGGTGCCGCAATTGGGATCGCCATCGCGGTCGTCCTGCTGCAGTGGGGCTGGCTGGCGCTGCTATTGGTTCTGGCCATGGGCGCTGCCGGTTACGCACTTGAATGGTGGCTGGCGCCCCGGCTGCCGCGCATCAAAAAGTGGCTCCGTGACGGCAGGCACACGCTCATGAAGGAGGACTGACCATGGACACGGCAACGCAACCCGGGGGCCAGCTCACTTTTGAAGACAAGGTCATCGCCAAAATCGCGCGCCTGAACGTTCAGGACATCCCCGGCCTCCTGGAAATGGACGGCAACGTGGTGGACTCCCTCACGGAAACCATCACACAGGATGAACGCGTGACTAAAGGTATCAAGGTGAACGTCGGCGACAAACAGGTGGCGCTCGACTTGGCGGTCGTTCTCAAGTACGGCACGGATGCACGGCAGTTCTACACGGAAGCGTGCACGCGCATCACCGCCGCACTCGAGCAGATGACCGGCCTCAAGCTCGTCGCACTGAACTTGAATGTCAGCGACATCATGACCGAACGTGAATGGCGGCAAAGTCAGAATTAGCCAAGAAAAGGAGAAACCAATGGACGCAACTATGACACCAAAGACCACCACGCCAAGCACAAGCAAGACGGAGGTGAACAAGATGCAGACAGAACTCAAGTTTGACGACAATGTTATTGCCAAAATCGTGGGCATCACCAGCAGCGAAGTCAAGGGCATCCACAGCATGCACGGCGGCATGATTGCGAACGTTGCGGACAAGCTGCGCAAGGAAGACGACCCTACTAAGGGCGTGAGCGTAGACACCGACGACCAGCATGTCACCGTGAACCTCGACGCTGTGCTCCGCTATGGTGAATCAGCACCGGATGTATTCGACCGGGCGACTAAGGCCATCGCGAAGAACGTCAAGGACATGACCGGCATGACCGTTGACGGCGTGACAATGACCGTTAAGGACATGTTGACGGAAGACGAAATCGAAGCAGAAGAGGCCAAGAACAACGACGACAACGATAAGAAGTAGGCGAAAGTTCGCTTGCACTAACAAAAACGGACCGGCTGGACAAAAGCGATTTTGCCAGCGGGTCCGTTTTTGTTTATCTAGTAGTTAAAGTCTGAAAGCTACTTTGAAGTTACAAAGACTACGCTGCCGGCCGTTCCACTGTCCATTCCACTAAGGGCGCAAATCGCCCAAGTGGAAGTGGCGATTCCTGACCAATCTTAATTATGGTGAGGAATCGACCACCTTCGCTACGCTACGGATGTAGGAGAGTAAGCGGTAAACCGCTAACTCTCCCGGCATAAAAACGTGCTCCACAACGCAGCTCCTACTCCGTTGTCCATTCCACTACGGGCAGCGAGCCGCACTAGTGGAAATGGCTCCGCTTAGCCCAAAACTGGCACATTCCCCAAGCCCGGGAATATGCCAGTTTTCTGCTAATGCTCAGAAGCTAACCGCGTTGTGGACCACTCTGTTTCTTGTTCCCGTGCCGCGCAATCAGCGGCAGGATCAGGCCGAGAATCACGAAGATGATCGGGGTGATGATGTTCAGTGCAAACTGGAACCACCAGGAACTAGGGTTGGCAGCCATATCGATTTTCGGGACCATACCCAGGATGCAGGCAAAGGCCGTGAAGGCGAAACACCAAGCCCCAACGATTGTCCCCACCGTCTTGTTCTTCACGAACATGTACTCGGACTTGTAGCGCTCCAGGTGCCGGTTCAGCATGAAGTAAGCGAAGAAGACCCAGAGGTAACGCAGTGGCATGACCACGGAATTAAGGTTCAGCAGCCACTTGTAGAGTTCGTTCATGCTGCCGATACCAAGCGCCGGCACCACAATCAAGATGCTGACCAGAATTCCGGTCAGGTAGTAACCATTGATCGGCGTGCCGTGCTTGTTGAGCTTAGCCAACTTACGCGGAATGAATTCTTTATCCGCATCACCCAGCATGATTTTCAGCGGCGCGTCAATGGAAAACGCCAGCGCGGAAATCTGGGCGAGCGTGTTGGCGATTGCGTACAGGATCACGAACAACCGGCCAACGTGGTAGTAACCGCCCAGCTTAGCAAAAGCCTCGTACGCACCGTTTGCCATCAGGTCTTGGGGGATGTGGTGGCCGTTAAAGAGCATCCCCATCGCGAAGGACCCGAGAATCGCGCAGAGGGCAACCATGCCGGCGAGTACCAGCATCCCCAGCGGGAATTCCCGTGCGGCGTTCTTGGTCTTGTTAACGTAAGGTGAAATTTTTTCTGCCCCACCGACCGCGAAGACGAGCATTGAGATGGTGGTGAAGTAATTGAAGTTCAGCTTGGGCAGGTAGGTACTGATTTTGCCCATGTCCGGCGTTGCAATCACCGCGCTCTTAGTCATCAGCGGCGCACTCACGGCCAGGATGATGAACAGAATCGACATGATAAACATTGCGGTCCCGGCCATACTGCCGATGCGGTTCAAAGTTGTAAGCCCGCGGGCGGCCACCCACAGGAAAACCAAGAACAAAGCTAGGCAAATCAGGGACACCGTCATCGCCGATGCGGTGTTCACGAAGGAACCATTGCCTTTGAATAGCCAGCTCAAGGCAATCAAGATCCCCTGCGGTTTCTGTGCTAAGTACGGAACGTGCACGACCCAGTATGTCCAGGCTGCGTAGTACGCGAGTCGTTTGGTGCTGGTCTGCTTGACCCAGGACGAAACCCCACCGGCCGCATCCTTAAAGGTTGACCCTAACTGCCCGACAATCAGGGCGTACGGAACGAAATAGAGCAGCATGATCAAGATCCACGAGGTGATCACGGTCAAGCCCTGTTGCGCGTAGTTGTTGACAACGTTGCCTAAGCCCCAAACGGCAACAAAGGCAATCAGCGCCACGTTGAACCAGCGCAACTGCTTTTCATTGTCAGCCATTGTTATTACCTCCCTCTGTATAAGTTGGCCCCCGTAGCGGCGACGTGGGCTCCGGTCGAATTATGTCTCACCGCCAATATTAATGATACAGGCCAAAAGCCTTACTTGCACAGGAAGTACGGGAAAATCTGCTAATGATTTTCTAACAGTTAGCTTGGCGAATTATGTCACAACACTGAAAGCTTGCCACAGCAATGTAAGCACTTACTAACTTGACAATTATTTCCCGGGAAATCTGCGCACAAAAAGTGGGGCCAACTCGCTGCTGCGAAATTAGCCCCACTTTTTTAACTTATTTGCGCTGCATAATCGCGGCTAATTACTTGCGGCCCCGATTGTGCTTGTGATCAGTTTGCTTGTTTGTCTTGGCATTACTAGCCTCCGCTTTGCTCGCGGCGGCATCGCGCGCATCGGCGTTGGTGTTCCGCGTTGCGTCGACCTTTTCGCCATCCTGGTTGCGAATGGTGGTTGCGCTATGCTCCGGCTTGGCAAAAATCATCCGCCCAGCGCTGGTCTGCAGTGCCGAGGTGACGACAACGGTGATGTCCTGGTTCATGTAGTACTGGCCATCTTCGACAACGACCATCGTGCCCTCAGGTAGGTAAGCAACCCCCTGCTGGCGCTCGGTCCCGGCCTTGACGACCTTGACCTGCATGGTTTCGCCGGGTAGCACTTCTGGTTTGAGCGCACTTGCAAGTTCATTAATGCTCAGAATCGGCACATTCTGTAGGCGGCTCACCTTACCCAAGTTATAGTCGTTCGACATCACGATGCCGTCGATTTCCTTAGCAAGCTTGAGCAGCTTCCCATCGACCTCGCGGGAGCCATCAAAGTCCTTATCGGTCATCTCGAGGTTGATGTGCGGGTCCTTTTGCATCTGGCTCAGAATGTCCAGACCCCGCCGGCCGCGTTCGCGTTTCAGCGCGTCTGCGGAATCACTGATCAGTTGCAGCTCGTGCACCACGAAGTTCGGCACCAGCAGCGTGCCTTCAATGAACCCAGTCCGCGCAAGGTTCTGGATGCGGCCGTCGATGATGACTGAAGTGTCCAGAATTTTGTACTCGTGGAAGTTAACGAGGACCTGCGTTGAAGCCGCGGCTGGCGCGTCGTCCTTCTTCTTACTGCCGTCCTTATCGTTGTTCTTCCGCAGGTTGCCCAGAAACTGGCCCCACTCGTGCCGCCGGGTGGTCCCGATGCGAAAGCCCAGGTAACCAAAAACAATCATCAAAATGATCGGTGGTACCGTGGACAGAAACTCATTGGGCAGCCGGTAGAATAATAGCTGGGAAACTAAGTTAGCCATAATCAAACCAACGATGGTTGAAAGGCTACCGAACAGCAGATAACTTGTTGACTTGGTATTCAGATTCTTTTCAGTCCGGTCAATCAAGTCAACAATCGAGCGAACGGTGAGTGCGGAAATAATGAGCAGAATAACTGCCCCAATAATTGCGTTAACTACAAAATTATTAATGATATGATTCTCGCCCTGACCAACGAGCCGCCACAATGATGGCAGACCTGCGATTCCGGCAATGATTCCAATAATAGCGAAAATAATTACGACAATTCGCCGTTTAGTGGCTGTTTTCATTCTCTGACCTCCTTTATCAGTATTGCTTAAATTGTACGCCACAAAGCGCCCTGATGATTGCGACTTAGGACGGATTTTGCGTGATTTTTATCTGAAGATTGTGTGACCAATCTCCAGCAGTACTTACTCACCTTCTTTCAGTTTACTTAGCGAACACCTTGTGCAGTGTTTCGGCAATGCTGCTGACGCCTACGACCTGGATCGACGCGCTGGGCGTCCAGCCCTTCAAATTGTTGCGCGGGACAAAAATCCGCTTGAAGCCGAGCTTGGCGGCCTCCTTGACCCGATCTTCAACCCGGTTGATGCGCCGCACCTCACCGGTCAGACCGATTTCACCGACGTAGCAGTCCGTTGCCGGCAGCTCAACGTCACGGTAAGAGCTGGCGATGGCCACCGCAATCGCGAGGTCGATTGCCGGCTCGTCCAGGCGCACGCCACCGGTTGCCTTCAGGTAGGCATCCTGGTTCTGCAGCAAGAGGTTGGCCCGCTTTTCGAGGACGGCCATGATCAGGCTGACCTTGTTGTGGTCCAAACCGCTGCTGGTCCGCTTAGCGTTGCCGTACATCGTCGGGGTAAGCAAGGCCTGAATCTCGACCAAAATCGGTCGCGTACCTTCCATCGACACCACGACCGCCGAACCGGTCGCGCCGGCGAGCCGTTCCTCGAGGAAAATCTCGGAGGGGTTGGCCACTTCGCTCAGCCCGTTTTGGCGCATCTCAAAAATCCCGATTTCGTTAGTGCTGCCGAAACGGTTTTTGACGGAACGCAGGATGCGGTAAGTGTGGTGCATGTCGCCTTCAAAATAGAGCACGGTGTCGACCATGTGTTCCAGAATTTTGGGGCCGGCAATACTGCCGTCCTTGGTCACGTGGCCGACGATGAAGATGGTGATGCCCTTGCTCTTGGCGAGCCGCATCAACTCAGCCGTAACTTCACGGATCTGGGCAACCGAGCCCACCGCCGAATTCATGTCGGGAACGTTCATGGTCTGCACGGAGTCAATGATCAGGTAATCCGGCTGAATCTCGTCGACCGCGCTCATGATGCTGGGCATGTCGGTTTCCGGATACAGCAACATTTGCGAGTCCGAAACGTGCAGGCGCTCCGCCCGCAACTTGATCTGGCTAGCACTCTCTTCACCGGAAACGTAGAGCACCGTCCCGTGGTCTTTAGCCAGCTGGCCACTAACCTGCAGCAGCAGGGTCGACTTACCAATGCCGGGATCGCCACCGATCAGGATGAGGGAGCCGGGAACAATCCCGCCGCCCAGCACCCGGTTGAGTTCGTTCAATTTAGTGGTGACCCGCGCCTCGTGCGTTGTGGTCACGGCGTTCATTCGCTGCGGGCGGACCTGGCTGCCACTTTTGGTAACCCGGGGCTTGCTTGTTGCAGCAGCACTAGCAGGTTCAACGGTCTCTTCGACCAGGGTGTTCCACGCCCCGCACTGCGGGCAGCGCCCGAGGAAGGAGGCGGAAACGTAACCGCAATTCTGACATGTATACCGTGTTTTTGTTTTCGCCATTGGTCAATTCCTCCCTATTATTTAGAAACCGGTCGAGCCGAAGCCGCCCTGGCGCTTGCCACCATCCCCAGTGTCACCGTCCGCGGTCAGGTACGGCATGAAGATGCCCTGGCCGATGCGCTCACCCTTTTTGATGACCACATCGCGGGGGTTGAGGTTCACGAGCTGGAAGAAGATCTCGCCCTCGTTGGCGTCATTATTATAGTAATCAGCATCAATGACCCCGATTCCGTTCGGCAGGATCAAGCCGCGCTTGTACGGACCGCTACTGCGGTTAGCGAGGATCAGCACCTCATCCGGCTGCATGAAGGCCTTGATCCCCGTTGGCACCAGCAGCGGCTTCAACACCTTGCTGGCCCGCGCGTAGTCCTCGCCCGTCAAGGGGTGTTCGTTCTTGATCAGCCGGAACAAGCGGATGAAATCATAGCGCCAGATACTCTTCAGGACAAAATCCTCCCGCGCACAGAAGTCGTACCCAGCAGCGTTAGTGGTGCTCCGCTGCGGCAAAGTTAACCCCGCCTGTGCATACTTACTGACGACTTCGAAACCTCGTTTAGCCATAATTTTCCTCCACTTGGACAGTCCTCTAATTACCATCTAGCATACCACGAACGTGCACGAACTTTACGGGCAAAATCGGGCAAATCTGCCGGGCTAAATTCATCACCGTGCGCCTACACTGCGAGCTAAGCCCAAGTGTAGTAAAATGGACGTAGCAAAATTAATCTAGTTAGCGGGAGGGATAGCAATGGACTTTCAGCACGAAGACGGGCGTTACTTCTTGCAAGACGAAAACGACAAGTTACTGGCGGAAATCAATTACCCGCCGATTGACGACGGCAAAAGTGTCGTCATCACCCACACCTATGTGGACCCATCACTGCGCGGCCAGGGCATCGCGGGTAAATTGGTCAAACTGGTCGTTGATGAGGCGCGGGCAAAAGGCTTCACCATCGAGCCAGTCTGCACGTATGCCCGCCACGCATTCGCCAAGCATGCTGAGTACGCGGATGTCCTGCGTCCCGTCAAACCCGAAGAGTAAATTCACCCCTGGTCAACAACGCAAAGGAGCGTAAACAAAGATAATGGAACAAAGTGAACTGAAAAAAATGGCGGCGGAGCGCGCTGCCGAATTCGTTGAGGACGGCATGACGCTCGGCCTCGGCACCGGCTCGACCGTCTTTTTCCTAGTCGAAGCGATTGCCAAGCGCGTCAAGGACGAGCACCTGCACATCCAGGGCGTGGCCACAAGTAGCCGGACCGCGGAGCAAGCTGAATCACTCGGCATCCCCATGCGCGACCTGAACGATGTTGATCACATTGACCTCTGCATTGATGGCGCCGACGAGATCGACGCCAACTTCCAGGGCATCAAGGGCGGTGGTGCCGCCCACACCCTCGAGAAGATGGTGGCCACCAACAGCCGCCGCAACATCTGGATCGTTGATGAGAGCAAAATGGTCGACCACCTCGGCAAGTTCCCACTGCCGACCGAAGTCATTCCGTTTGGCTGCGAACAAGTCTTCCGCAAGCTGGAAGCTGAGGGCCTGCACCCCCACTTCCGCCTGAACGCGGATGGCAAGCGGGTACTGACGCACAACAAGAACTACGTGATCGACCTGCACATGAGCAACATCAAGCACCCCCACATCCTCAAGAACTACCTGGACGCCCAGGTGGGCATTCTCGAACACGGCCTGTTCCTCGACCTGGTCGACAACGTGGTTGTGGGCACCCAGGATGGGGTCAAAGTCCTGACGGCAACCCGCCACTAATAATTTTGACAAAATTCAAACTACGCGTCCTTCTTTTGGGAGGGGCGCTTTTTTTTACTGTAAATATTAAAACGTTTGGCATAAACTTCTCACCTAATTTTCGGATAACTGTTCCCGAAACTAATCAACTGGCGTAGAATTGGTGCCGTTAAGGTTTAATTCAGTACATAAATGAGGAGGATTAACATGTCTAAAGAAGTCAGCTTCACAGATATTGATACATTCCGCAAAGACCTAGCCGAGCACCCAGCTAGTGCCGCGCTCGCCCGCGCCGTCCAGAACGTCGGGCCCTATGCCGCCAGCCGCGACACCTTGGGTAAGGCAGCCATGGCTCCCGTCTTCTCCGACGAAATCGACACCGGTGCCGTTACCAACCAGAAGAAGAGCGGCCGCTGCTGGTTGTTCGCCGAGCTGA
Source organism: Lacticaseibacillus zhaodongensis (assembly GCF_009687905.1). GTDB lineage: Bacteria > Bacillota > Bacilli > Lactobacillales > Lactobacillaceae > Lacticaseibacillus > Lacticaseibacillus zhaodongensis. The sequence continues at coordinate 81,357 of NZ_BLBG01000006.1, forward strand.
ACACCATGCGCCACTTCAGCTCCGATAAATTCGGCATCAAGGACTTGGAGTTCTCCCAAGCCTACAACGCCTTCTACGACCGCTTGGAGAAGTCCAACCTCTTCTTGGAACACGTCATCGCGACTGCGGACAAGCCCCTGACGGACCGCGAAGTTGCTGACTTGCTGGCTGCGCCAAACGGGGATGGTGGTCAGTACGACAACGCCGCCGGTTTGATTGCCAAGTACGGCCTGGTCCCGAAGTCCGTGATGCCCGAAACCTTCAACAGTTCCCAGACTAACGAAATCAACGCCAGCCTGGAACTCAAGTTGCGCAAGGACGCCGTTGAACTGCGGCAGGCCCGCGCTGAAGGCGCCGATGAGGACCAGTTGCGCGCAACCAAGGTCGACCAGCTCAGCACCATCTACCGCATGTTGGCTTATGCATACGGCGAGCCAACCAAGAAGTTCGATTTTGAATACCGCGACAAGGACAAGCAGTACCACATTGATCGTGACCTCACGCCGCAGTCCTTCTACAAGAAGTACGTCGGCTTTGACTTCGACGATTACGTCACGCTTGCCAGCACCAACGCGCCCGGCAAAAAGTACTACCAGACCTACACAATCCCGGCTCAGAATACCGTCATTGAAGGCCAGCCGGTCAAAGCGGTCAACGTACCCCACGATGTCTTCACGGAACTGGCCGTTAAGCAGATCCAGGCCGGCACCACGGTTTGGTTCGGTAACGATGTCCTCGCCGACATGGACCGCAAGAGCGGCACTTTGGAAGGCGGCCTCTACGATCTGAACGGGCTCTTTGACGTCGACTTCACTATGGACAAGGGCGAACGCTTCGCCACCCGCCAAGCCGAAGTCTCCCACGCCATGGTGCTCACCGGGGTGGACCTGGTTGACGGCACGCCGCGGCGCTGGAAGGTCGAGAACTCTTGGGGCAAGGACAACGGCCACGATGGTTACTTTGTTGCTGACGCCAAGTGGTTCGATGATTACGTCTACGAAGTCGTCATCAAGAAGTCCCTCCTGCCCGCCGATGTGCTCGCTGCCCTCGACAAGGAGCCAATCGCTCTGCCTGCCTGGGACCCATTGGCATAAGCAACCCGGCTGTGGGACAAAATGGCTTTTGCCGCAGTCCCTACGCCTGTGCTACAATCAATAGTGAAAATTCTAAGCATATTTTAACTAAGGAGTGAAACCTTTAATGACTAAAGCAATTACAAGCGAAAACATTGCCCAGTACGCAAAGGACCTCGCCGCAACACCAGCAGCATCTGCCTTGCAAAAGGCAGTGATGAACAACGGGATTCTGAAGACCGCTGAGAGCACCGACAGCAAGGTTGCCATGACGCCAACCTTCTCCATCGACCTCGACACCGGTGCTGTTTCTAACCAGAAGCAGTCCGGCCGTTGCTGGATGTTCGCCGCACTCAACACGATGCGCCACTCCATCCAGGCTCAGTACAAGATCAAGGACTTCGAGCTTTCCCAGAACTACACATTCTTCTGGGACAAGTTCGAAAAGTCCAACTACTTCTACGAAAACGTCATCGCCACGGCTGACCAGCCAACCGATTCCCGCAAGGTATCATTCTTGCTGACAACTCCGCAGCAGGATGGTGGTCAGTGGGACATGCTCACCGCCCTCATCGACAAGTACGGGATCGTGCCTAAGTCCGTGATGCCTGAAACCTACTCCTCATCTAAGAGTAGCGAGCTGAACGCAACCTTGAACCTCAAGCTGCGTAAGGACGCTGTTACCCTGCGGAAGTTGGTCGCTGACGGCGCCAGCGATGACAAGCTCGCTGAAACCAAGAAGCAGTTCCTGTCCGAAGTTTACCGGATTCTGGCCTACACTCTGGGTAACCCACCTACAGAGTTCGACTTCGAATACCGTGATGACGACAAGAACTACCACATCGACAAGGGCCTGACACCAAAGTCCTTCTTCGACAAGTACATCAACTGGGACCTCGATGCATACCAGTCACTCATCAACTCCCCAACTGCCGACAAGCCATACAACCACGTTTACACGGTTGAGATGCTCGGCAACGTTATCGGCGGCCGCGAAGTTCGCCACTTGAACCTTGCCATCGATGACTTCAAGGCAGCCGCAATCAAGCAGCTTGAAGCCGGCGAGTCCGTCTGGTTCGGTAGTGATGTTGGTAAGGAATCCGACCGCCAGCTCGGGATCATGGATCCTGCCATCTACGACGAAGACAGCCTCTTCAACACCAGCTTCGCCATGACCAAGGGCGAACGCCTCGACTACGCGCAGAGCCTCATGACCCACGCCATGGTTCTGACCGGTGTCGACATTGTTGACGGCAAGCCAACGAAGTGGAAGGTCGAGAACTCTTGGGGTGACAAGGTCGGCACGAAGGGTTACTTCGTTGCTTCCGACGCTTGGTTCGACGAATACGTCTACCAGGTTGTTGTGAACAAGAAGTTCCTGACCGACGAGCAGCAGGCCGTAATCAAGGCCGAGACTGACAAGCCAACCGTCCTCGCACCATGGGACCCAATGGGCGCACTGGCCTAAGTAAAGCTATGCAAAACGCAAACGCTCCACAGCCATTAAGTTGGTTGCGGAGCGTTTTTGTATGACGTTGCTAAACGGTGCGGACATGATAATGCCAAATCACGCTCGGGACATATTTTTAAATATGCGCAGCGTAGCTCATCAAGCCCGGTACATCGGGATTTTGCGCCGAGGCTAAAATATGAATTCAGCAAAACGGGCGGTTTCATATTTTGGGCAAGCGTAGAAACGCCTTCATATCAGGCGTTTGCGCGATTTTTGCGCATATTTAAAAATATGTCCCGAAGCAAATGTTGGTTTCCAAGGCTGCTGCGTTTCGACTCACGGTGAAATTTTTGGAGGCTAACACTTCCTAAACACTGTTCCCCGCCGGCAACAATTCTGCCACCTGGTGGTACGCGTGGCCGACTTCCTTGATGCTGTGGGCGTCGGAACCATAAACCGTTTTGATGCCGCGCGCCCGGGCCATCATGATGATTTGCGGGTAAGGGTAAATTTCGTTGCAGTACTCCTTGAACAGGCCGGCCGCGTTCACGTCGAGCTGCCGCCCCTGCCGCTGCATTGTCGCGAGCAACTTGTCGATGCGCGCCATGTTGGCATTATTGAACCGCTTAGGCAGATCAAAGTAGTCCTGGAACTTCTTGATCAGCGTGATGTGACCAATGCGTACGGGGGCGTATTTTCCAAGGTCAGCGGCAACAGCAGCCTGCACCGCGTCTAGGTAGGCCGCGTACAAATCCTGCTTGTCATCCGCCCCGATTGGCAACAAACCATCCTCGAATTCACTGAGCTCGTCATCAACCGGCCAGTACTTGCCGTGCACACCGCGCATGAAGTGGACGGAAAGTATGCTCTCATCACAGCGCGGGCCGTATTCGTTCAGGAAGTCGTGGGTCCAGTCCGCCTGAGCCGGCAAATAATCCACCTCGAAACCGATGTGGATGCGGATCTGGTCGGCATACTTGCTGCGCATGCGTTCGCACTTGGCAAAATACGCGTCGAGGTCAGACATGGCGATTGCGGCCGTATCGTAGCCGCCCTTGGTTCCTTCGTAATCGTTCCTGAAGGCAGGCGGTAGCGGTGCGTGCTCGGTGATGCAATAGTCGGTGAAGCCAAACTTGATTGCCTTTTGGATCATTGCCTCGACGTCGTCACCGCTCCCGTGCGGACAAAATTCCGTGTGTGAATGGCCATCCTTCTTGATCATCGCGCTGCCCCCTCTATCTGCATAATTTTGCGGATACTACTCAACTACCACTGCGCATTAAAGCTATCAGCATCCTCTAACCTAATTGTGCCAGCCTGGATGCATTAAAGTCAAACCACATTTAGTCACTGCTGGCTGAACTAATATGCCACATTTCCGTTTGTTATTTCACGGCCGATAACCGGGCTAGCTGGCGGCTTTGTCTTATTAATCGATAAATTAAACTGGAATTACTGTTGACGCCATTAAATTAAAGGTATATTCTCATGGTAATCAAATTGTCAGGGAGTTCTAATTATGACTCATATTTCAGCCTCTTCAACGCGCAAAGCCTTTAGCTGGTATTTCGGATAGTCATCCGGGTGCCAGCAATTTGTGGCGCGCGGATGACCAACGAACATCCGCGTGGAGGCTAGATATGAACAGGAACTCAATTCTTGCGTAGCTAACTAATAACACCGGATGTTTCGCAAATCGAAGCAGCCGGTGTTTTTTGTCGCAATTGTGCTCCCCTTAGTCAATGCGGAACATTTTGAAAGGAAGTTCTATCATGCCCGAAACCAAAGCAGGATTACTTACAGATCTTAAACACACATACGATGGCCTGAAGCCGAACCCCATCCGTGTGTTCGACGCGGAAGCCAGCAAAACGCCTGGCGTGCTCAAGCTCACGCTCGGTGAACCCGACTTCAACACCCCCGACCACGTCAAGCAGGCCGCAATCGACTCCATTAACAACAACGAAACCCACTACGGCCCTTCCAATGGCTGGCCTAAATTGCGCAAGGCTGCGTGCCACTTCTTGAAGGATCGTTACGACGTTGATTACGACCCCGACACCGAAATGGTCATCACGGTCGGCGCGACCGAGGGCCTGCACTCCTGCCTGGACGCCATTTTGAACCCTGGCGACAAGGTCCTCATGCCGAGCCCAACCTTCTCCCTTTACGACCAGCTCATTCGCATCAACGGCGGCATCCCCGTCTACATCAACACTTCTTCCACCGGCTTCGTGCTCACCCCAGAACAGCTTGAGGACGCCATTGCTAAGGAAGGCCCAAGCGTGAAGGCCGTACTGCTCAACTTCCCATCCAACCCAACCGGGGTCACCTACAACGAAGCCCAGGTCAAGGCGATTGCGGCGGTTCTGGCCAAAACGAACATCATCGTCATTTCCGACGAAATCTACTCCGAGCTGACTTATGGCTCCATCCACTACTCCTTCGCCAAGGCGCTGCCTGAACAGACGCTGCTCGTTAACGGAGTTTCCAAGTCCCACGCGATGACCGGCTGGCGGATTGGGACCGTGTCTGGCCCCGCAAAATTGATGCAGCGCGTCGCTTTGGCCCACGCCTTCAACGTCACAGTGGCTTCCAACCCCGCAATGGCGGCGGCAACTGAAGCCTTCTCCACCGAGGAGGGCCGGCAGGATTCACTCAAGATGAAGGCCGAATACATCAAGCGCCGCGACTACGTGGTCAAGAAAATGACGGCAATGGGCTTCGAGATCCCCGAACCAACTGGTGCCTTCTATGTCTTCGCCAAAATTCCTGAGGGTTGCATCCAGGACGACACGGAGTTCTGTTACGACCTGCTGCGGAAGAACAAGCTCGCGGTCATCGTGGGCGGCGGCTTTGGCCCTGGCGGTGAAGCCCACGTCCGGGTCTCCTACGCGGCATCAATGGAGAACTTGCACGAAGCGATGAAACGTCTGAAGGCTTACGTGGATGCTAACCGCAAGTAGCCCGCTGGAATCATAAATGGAGGAATCAATATGACAAAAATTCTGATGTACAGTGTTCGTCCCGACGAAATGGCGGCTATTAACGAATACGCCGCTAAGCACAACGAGACCATCGACACCTGCAACGTTAATTTTGATGGCGACACCGTCAGCAAGGCCGAGGGTTACGATGGCATCGTGATCCAGCAGCGCGCACCAATCACCGACGATACGGTTTACGCAACGCTGGCTAGTTACGGCATCAAGCAACTCAGCACCCGCACCGCTGGCCTCGACACCATCAACATCCCCGCCGCCCACGCTGCTGGCCTGATCGTCACCAACGTGCCCGCCTACTCACCCCGGTCCGTTGCTGAACACGCGCTGATGTCCATCTTCCGGATTTTGCGGAAGAGTGCCATCGTCGACAACCGCGTGCGCAACAACGACTACACCTGGGGCGGTTTACAGGCCAAGGAGATCCACACCGCGACCATCGGCATTATCGGTGCCGGTCGCATCGGCGGCACCTTGGCCCGCCTGCTGAAGGCTCTGGACGCCAACGTCCTCGCCTACGACACCAAGCCGCGCAAGGAATTGGAAGATACCGTCACCTACGTCAGCAAGGAAGAATTGCTGAAGCGCAGTGATGTCGTCAGCCTGCACGTTGACCTCAACCCGACGTCTGAGGGACTGATCACCGCTAAGGATTTTGCCTTGATGCAGCCGACCGCCGGCATCGTTAACGCTAGCCGCGGTCCCGTTGTCGTCACCGCCGACCTGGTAGCCGCGCTGAAGAACAAGCAGATTGCTGCCGCCTGCCTCGACACCGTGACCGGTGAGAACGACGTGTTCCAGACCGACCACAGCAAGGATGGCATTCACAGCGAGCCCCTCATTGAAGAGCTGCACGCAATGCCTAACGTCATCATCACGCCCCACATCGCCTTCTTCACCAACAACGCGGTGGCCAACATGGTCGACTTCTCATTGGACGATGTGAACACCGTGCTTGCCGGTAAGACTCCCAAAAATGCAGTGAAGTAAACAGAGCGGAAAGGGCCGCTTAACCGGCCCGCAACTCGACCCAGGAAGTTAGTAACTATTCATGCGAACAAGCCCCGCATGCTAGTTGTGCGGGGCCTTGTTCGCGCCAAAATTAGCACCAAAAATAAAATATAATCTATCGAGGTATTTATCTTATGACACGTAAAGTTGCAATTATTGGCTGCGGCCACGTTGGTTCCACTGTTGCGCATAGCATCATTATGGGTGGTCATGTTGACGACCTAGTACTTATTGACACCCGCGAGGACAAGGTTAAGGCTGACGCCCTGGATTTTGCCGACGCCATGGCTAACCTGGACGAGCACACAAACATATTCGTTAACGACTACAGCCAGCTCAAGGATTGCGATGTAATTATCTCCGCAGTTGGCGACATCGAGATTCAGAAGATCAAGTTGGACCGCTTTGCCGAGGTACCATTCACGTCTGCGCAAGTCAAAATCGTTGCCCAGAAGATCAAGGATTCCGGCTTCAACGGCATTCTGATCGACATCTCCAACCCTTGTGACATCCAGACCATGATGTATCAAAAGATTACCGGCTTGCCCAAGGAACACGTTATGGGCACCGGCACCCTACTCGACTCCGCCCGCATGAAGCGCGCCGTTGCGGAATCACTGCACCTCGACGCCCGTTCGGTCACCGGCTATAACCTGGGTGAACACGGTAACTCCCAGTTCACCCCGTGGTCTGCGGTCCGCGTGCTGGGCCGCCCAATCAAGGCTGTCGCCGCTGACCGCGGTCTCGACCTCGATGCCATCGACCAGGAAGCCCGCATCGGTGGCTACCACGTCATGATGGGCAAGCACTACACCAACTACGCCATCGCGGCCGCCTGCACCCGCCTACTCAACACCGTGCTGAGTGACGCCCACACGGAGCTGCCCGTTTCGAACTACCGCGCGGAATACGGTTGCTACCTGTCCTACCCCGTGATTGTTGGTCGGGACGGCATTTTGGACACCACGCACCTGAACCTCACTGAGGAAGAAGAGGAAAAGCTCGCGCAATCCGCTAACTTCATCAAAGAACGCTTCGACGCGATCATGGCCGGCGACATGGAAGCTGCCAGCGCATCATCTAACTAAACTTAACCAGTAAATAGGGGTACCCCAACCGAGACGGTTAGGATACCCCTTATTTGTACAACTGTTTATTTTTGTTTCAACAAGGCTCTCCTTACTGATTTCAAAAGTTACTTAACAATTCCTTACACACCGCTTTGATACCAACTACCCCAACAAGTTATAATGGTAGTATGGTAAAGATAAAACATTTCGTGAGGTGCATGGACATCTCCGACAAACCACAGAAGCAGCTGAGCGCCCTTATGATCGCAATTCGTAATGAATACAGAGCGGCGCACCCAGGTAACTATAACCTGTTTATCGGCATTTGGGGGGACGCTGCTAAAAACACGTACGTTGATATTAAGGTAAACGATGCAATTGTTGATACATTAGGCTTAATGCTTTCTTCAAAGATATTCACATTAAATGTCGACAATATGAAAGTTATTAACACAAAGGCCGAAAAAATGTTCAGGGAGGAGTACCAACACGGTCTCAAAGATGAAGGTACACTGAGCGCGATAATTTCAAACATCATTTACCCAATCTTTGGCGAATGGCAATATCCCGGCGTTGTCAAGAAAGCTACCATGTATTGGTACAAAATTGCAACTTCACAGGTTTTCTTCAACGGTAATAAGCGCACCGCTCTGCTTAGTGCGTTGGAGATGTTGTACATGAACGGCTTTCGTTGGATAGGCTTGGATGGCAACGCACTCTACGAAATCAGCCGCCAGATTGCTAACAAGGAAATTTCTGCGGATGACCTTGAAAAATATATTCTTAAACACATAGGCGTCACGTACTTTGACTCAATGGACGATGCTCAACACAAGCTCGATTTTGCCTTCACTATGCCGTTACATTGACAACCCCGATGAATAGGCTATAATTTTCTCACAACAAGGAGTGATATCATGGAGAAAAAGAAATATTTGGACATCACCACCAACGACTTTAAAGAGATTTCTGCCGACGTGGCATCAAAAAATGAGTCATCAAAAGTTATTACCGTAAGTGCTAAGCGTGTTGATCGAGATCTCAACAAGCTTATTAAAAACCATCAAGTTAAAAAGGCCATGACTTTACTAGCTGACGCATAGCTTTACTAAACCTGACACTATTAACAGCGGCATGACATCAGCAATTCACCTGACGTCACGCCGATGCTTTTGATTAAAATGTAAGTTCTCCATTGTCGGTATTAATCCATCGTCTTCAAATCCACTTAAGAACACGCCCGCATACCGCGCCTCGGCCATCTAACTAGGCGAAGCCAATAAGTAAGGAGCATCCCGACTACGCAGCCGGGATGCTCCTTCTTTTGTTCACGTAAGTTGTTCATGATTTGCCACTTCTATTTTGCAATTATCGCGATATTGGCATTTTGCCCCAGCATATTCGAATTCTATTCTTCAAAAACCGCGTTTTCGCAAAATAGAAATTAAACAAGCTACTTCAAAATCCTGTTTTTTGAGGTAATCACAAAATGTAGAGTACTCATAGATTCTTGCACTCCTACTTGGCGGCTCGCCCCCACTTAAACATGCTAACTAGTGCCGGCCCCCATAGAAGTAATGCTATCCAATGCATCGTTTTGGTATGAAAAGTAAGATACACGAAACCAAGCGAAACGAAGCACCAAAAGCCTGGATCTCTGTAAAACTTAGGATTGAACTTTATCTTAATGGGTAAAACCTCCGCTGGGACTAAGGCATACAACACTATCAGTTAATCCTTAGCATAGCCCCCGAAATTATTGGCTGTTAGCTTGGCGAGATTCTCCGCCACGTACTTATTGCGCATGCTGAAGTCTTTATAGCTGTAATAACTAAAAGAGTCGCTTCCGTGTGTGAATTCGATTACTACTGATTTGTTTGCGCCATCCCGCACGCGAAAGTTCTCAATTTCGTTTGCCGGAAACACCTGCGTCTGCCCGTTTTTCTTAAGCCGGTGGATTACGATTGCCTCTGGCGTAAAAATGATTACATGTTCCTTCTCAGACATAGCAAGACCAATCCATGGCTGTTGCAAAAGGATATAGATACCGGCTTTAGCAACATTGTTCAGACGATTGTACGCTAACAGGTAATTGTCGTCAGGTTCGTATCCCAGCTGACGGACGATTGCTTCCATTTGCGCTTTACTTTCAGCCATTATACCCATATAGATTACCCCTTATCTTCATCTCCAGAAACAGACTCACTTGGATTAACAAACACTCGCCGAGAATAGATGACGTTAATTCATGCTTATTTTCGGCAACAGTGACCATCAGTACTGATAAAGACCGCTGAACTTTTGAATTTTTTGCACACTGTGATTGTAAGCCCTCCCAAAAGTCGCAGCATCAGTCCTCAGCCCGATTGTTAACGGGCTACCGCAACTTACCTAATAATGACCATGGAGCTCACACTTTCAGTTCGCGATGGTTATGCGCAAGACTGGCAAACTTATCTGCAGCTGGCTGATGCAACAAGATTAGCTAAGCAATGAACGAATATAAAGCGAAAATAGTTAATGTCCCCATCAGGCTTGGGTGCGCATTTTGTGATGTTGCATAACCAGAACGAAGCGTTACTAAGAAGTCGAGTGAAAAGTGAATTGCAACTGGCAACATTAAGCTCTGTGTGCGCAAATAAGCAGCCCCAAAGCAGTAAGGCAATAATATTTGCGTCAATGCCAAACTCAAACGCAATAAACAGGATGATTTTGCCGATACTCTTCTTCATCTCAGTTTTCATCGCCAATTTGCCCACCGTCATTGCCGTGCGCGGCGCGTCATGGCAAGTGCCTCCACACAATTGACGATTGGCACCGTCAGCAGAACCGCCGCGATTGCAATATCGTGCAACTGGATTGGGTGCCGGGAAATGCCGAAACCAATCAGCACACTCAACAGCAATAAGGCCAACGCGGCGAACGGCCAAGCAAGTCGTGGCCGCGTCTGCGTCGTTTGCCGCTTGCCGAATGCCGCCACCAGCGCGGCACCAATGTACATTAAGCCCAGAATCAGGAGTCCTGCCAGCATCATGACGTGCTTGGGCGTTCTGTCAGCGCTGATTCCAAAGTCGATTAAAGCTAACAAACAGACGGCAATCCCGCTGCTTGCATAAATGGTGGTGGTTAACTTCTTCATGATGCACCTCCACAATCCTACTGATTAACGTGCAGCTGCTTGCCACCTTGTGCTTGAAAGACAAAGTGCAGGTGCTTGCTCTGGTAAATAGCCAGCGCCAGCACAGCACCCATAAAGACAACTAGCAGCACTACAACCAACGCAACGGGCAAGGTCGCGCCAATCAGCGCCCGAACGCTTGGCCCAACAATCAGCCAGTACAAGAACCAAGGTAGCGTGAGCCGCCGGAGCCAAAAGCTCAAACCCAAGTTGCAGACAATCAAGGCCGCAACCACTACGCCAAGACCAATTTGCAGTTGGTCCGACGTCAGCGGCGAGGTGTCTGGCAAAAGAAACGTTACTGCGTAGATGGCGATAATCAGAACCACCGCAATGCTTGCCCGCCACTTGGTCTTCGTCTTGATCTGGTTAAAGCTGATCCCCCGAAACAGTGGGGCAACAGCAATGAATAGAAAGGGGATGGCCAACTGCTGCCACAGGATATCTAGCCCCACAGTCTCACCACTGAGTATAATCGCATCTGCGTACACAAACATCAGTACCCACAGAGCATTAAATAGCGGCCACAACTGGAGCAACCACTGTGCTTTGGGAGCTGGCGGTAACTCAGCCAGGATTTCATCCGCAGCAGCCTGCGGGTCCTTGCCAAAATGGTCCTTGCTGGCAATCCCATCCGCTTGCGCCGCCACCATATCCACCAGCAGGTCCGCAATCGTGTCTTCCCGAGCGAGCGCATCCTTACCCCAGTGAGCCCGCAAGTAACCGACCAAGGTCTCAGCGTAATTCCGGTTAAACCCGTGCAATTCCTTAAGCCGCTGGTCATTCTTCGTCAAGAGATCCATGATTACCCCTCCTGTCTGGCAATCAGCCGATTCATCGCCACCACTAGTTGTGTCCACTGCGGTAAAAACTCCGCCAAATGTGCTTCCCCGTCCGCCGTGATGCGGTAGTACTTCCGGTCGGGACCGGTCGCGGTCGCATGGCGCTGGGCACTGATCCAGCCATTCCGTTGCAGCTTCAGTAACAGGGGGTAAACGGTCCCCTCGGTAATTTCACCAAAGCCGGCGTCGCCGAGTTGCTGCAGCAAGGCATACCCGTAGGTTTCGCCTTGCGCAATAATCATCAGAATGGCGTTGTCTAGTGTCCCCTTCAGCATCTGTGTTTCAATCTTGCTCATGACATCGCCCCCTACCTTGCAAAACAAAGTATACGCGCCGCTTTATACCTTGTAAAGCAACGTAGTCAAAATAATTAAAACGTTTTCACCCCCTAAAATTTTAAGAAATTACACACCGCCAAAGTGTTGGGAGTAGTTCAACCTGAACTAAAAAGGCCAGAACTGACGTGAAATTCACATCAGTTCTGGCTTCAGGTTGTCGGGATGCAACTACCACGAAAAAAGTAAGCACCATCCCCACGAATATGACCTAGTCGGGCAGCTCACCCGAATACAGCAACGGCTTGCCGTCCTGATCAACCAGCACCGTCACGCCACTGCCGTTGACCGTGCCCATGTAACCATTAAAGACGATGTACTGCACCCTCGTCTTGCGGTCCACAATCACGTTCAATCTCCGTCCGCCCACGTTTGGATACTTGTCAGGTTCTACAAAGCGGTTCTCTTTATCGCTCATCCGCGTACCTCCGTTTACATTCAAAATTGTTTACTTAGTTAACAATATAATTGTAATTTCTTACTTGATATTGTCACTTCAGTCCTAAGCCCCAATTTTGATTGATATCAGTTCAATATCCATTGGCCAACTCTTTTTGAAACGCAAAAACTCTCGGCATTTCAAAAGATTACCGAGAGCTTTCGCTACATTCTACTGACCACCTACAGCATGACTACTTCTGTTTGGCAGAGATGAATCAGCTTGTTTCAAATGTTAGTCTTCACGCCGCCGCCGTAGTCCGCCAAGCAGGATAATCCCACCGAGCAGAGCTACACCGATAGCAGTAATAACACTGTTCGTACGGTCACCTGTCTGTGGCAGGTAACTCCGCCGTGAAGATGAGGTGGTGCCGCCAAAGGTATTCGGCAGTGACGTGCGACTCGTGCTTGTCACACCGCTAAAGCCACTTGCTAATGGCGTCCGGGTGGTACTAATTACGCCATTTGCACCAGTTGTTGGGAAAGAACCGGTGTCTGGCAGCGAACCAGCCGTACCAGTACCGTTTGCTGAGAATGATCCGGTTTCTGGGAGTGAACCGGTCGTGTCACCATCAGTAGCTGTGTTACTACCGGTTGGAACAGTCGTGGTATTGGTATTCGTCACGCTACCGCCTGTTGCTGGCAGACCGGTCGTTGGCAAGCCAGCGCCGGTGAAGATATTGTTAATCGTGCTACCAGCCGGTGTGGTGCTACCGCCATTCGTGGTCCCGCCATTGGTTGTGCCACCTTCGTTGGTGGTACCGCCATTTGTGGTCCCGCCGTTGGTTGTGCCACCTTCGTTGGTGGTGCCACCATTTGTGGTCCCACCATTTGTAGTCCCGCCATTGGTTGTGCCGCCTTCGTTGGTGGTGCCACCATTTGTGGTTCCACCATTTGTAGTCCCGCCATTGGTTGTGCCGCCTTCGTTGGTGGTACCGCCGTTAGTAGTCCCGCCGTTGGTAGTGTCACCTCCGTTTGTGCTGCCACATTCACCAGAAGTGCTGTCATTTGCAGTGTTGATGATAACGCTGGTATCCGTGTCGCCTTTAATGTGGGTATTGGTGTCGCCGCTAGTGGTCGTGTCGCCAGTCGTACTCGTGTCGCCGCCTTTGATGTTGGTGTCACCACTAGTATTTGTGTCGCCACCGTTAATGGTAATATTGGTGTCACCAGTCGTGTTCGTGGTTGTATTCGTGTCACCACCATTGATCGTGGTGTTGCCATTATTGTTACCACTGCCGATCACAGTGTTGCCGCCTTGGTTCGTGTTGTCGCCAGGCTTAGTGGTATCATCGCCAGGCTTAGTGCTGTCATCACCTGGTTTAGTGTTGTCGTCCGGGGTTGTATTGTCATTATCAGCCGTCAACGTAATGGTGTACTTACCGGTAACGCTGTGCCCATTAGAATCCTTTACATTCAGGGTAACGTTGTAGGTGCCAGTCTTGTCCTTGTCAAAACCACCATCGTCAACGACCGTGATCTTTGAAGTCAAGTCGCCGTCTTCCTTATCCGTTGCGGCCGCACTGAGCAGTGCCGGGATGGATCCAGTCGTGCCGACTTTTGCACTGGCGTTGCTTGCGGTCAGAGTTGGGATAGCGTCAGGATCCGTCTGGTCAGAACCATCCGTCAAAGTGATGGTGTAGTTCTTGGTAACAAAGTGGCCGGCCTTATCAGTTACGCCCAGGGTCACGTTGTACTTACCCGCCTGGTCCTTGTTGAAGCCACCATCGTTGATGACCTGAACAACTGGTGTCAGGTTACCGTCTTCCTTGTCAGTTGCGCTTGCCTTCAAGAGGTCCGTGATGGTTGCGGTGGTCCCAACCAGACCGGTCGCATCGGTCGCATTCAGCTCCGGCGCTTCATCAGTCACGGTTGGTGCATCTTCCTTGTAGACGAACTTAACGTCACTGATAGCGGAGGCAAAATCATAAGCGTTGGCTAGGTCGTTGTAGCTCGTGCCAGAAGTCAGCGGCACGGTCCCCGTTGCGGTCTCAATTCCCATCTGCAGCAGCTGTCCTGGGGTCAATTGACTAAACGGAATCGTTGAAACGAGTTTGCCCTGTCCGTTCAACTCACTGTACATCTGGACTTCCTGCTTTTCGAAGTCTGCGACCAGGCTCTGAACACCGCCACCACGGTTGCTTTCGTTAATGATTTCCTGCGCCGGTGTGTAGCCCTTAACATCGTACTTCAGAATGTTTGCAGGTGCCTCAACTGACGCATCGGTCTGCGCTGGGTCGTGAATCTGGTTGCCGTTCTCATCAACATAAGTGAATGGGAAGCTGTAAACGTCATGGTCGGTAACCGTGATGGTCTCGTGCCGAACGGTTTGGACTCCGTACTTGTCGGTCGCCGTCATCTCAACATCATACTTGCCAACCTTCGTTGGGTCATAGTTGGAAGTGATTTTAACTGGCAACTCGCCATCTTCCGTGTCAGTTGCGGTAGCGTGCATCAATTGTTCAACTGTGAGGGGACTGTCGTTTTGTTGAACCTGAATGTTGCTGTCAGAACTGATTTGCGGCGCATCATCAACAATCTGCAGCGGGTAGGTCTTCATCGCAACCATGTTGTCACCAGCCGCGCCAACCTGAACCAAGGCGTTGATTACTGCTGGCGAGCTAGGATCGTTAGGGTCGTGCTCAAAGTACGGGCTGCTTACGTTCACCTCTTCGCCCTTGTGCGGACCGTCAGCGTAGACAACATTGTTGACCCAGCTCTTGACGTCGGTCGGCTCGCTGTCCATACCCCGCCACTGCTTAGCAAAGCCGAGCGTATCGTTACCACCAATCAACTCACCAAAAGCAGCTGCTGAGTCTTGAACTGACGGCGTAGTAACGAATTTTGAAAAGTCCACGGACGAACTGAAGTCGTATGGGAAGAACGGCACACCATAACTGTCATTATTTTCGAGCGGCGTTTGTGGGTGGGCGGCCTTTGGATCGGCATCAAAATCAGTCCGCCAGTAATATGCCATGTCACTGCCATTAGGTAAGGAACCAACGCTATCCATATTGGTTGCTGGTGTTGAATCAGTTGCCACAACGTAAACAGTGGCCGTTATTCCATAACCGGTGCCATCACTAATCTTAACTCCGTAAGTCCCGACCTTGTTCGAATCAAAAGCTTCCGGGTCGATCCGGATACCTTTCGAACTACCATTAATTGTGGGCTGCAGGATATCAGCCAAGGTTGCAGAACTTCCGACTGGAACTTCCTCTTCATCGCGGAAGCTAATCTTAGTCCCGTTGCCCAAAGTCTGGGTAACCTGAAATGCTGCCGCTACCGGGTGTGGATTCGTGATGACGGTGCTAGCGCCAATACTTAGCGCGCCAATTGCAGCCGCAACCCAAAGCTTACCGTCTTTGTACAGCTTGTAATGTTCCTTAACCAACATATGTTTACCTTTATTGTTATTAAAACCGAATATCATAATATTCTCCCCCTAATCAAAAAAAGAAATATAATATCTGTCCCATCGAATACATTGTAGGTTTCCAAATAGATATTCGGAATCAACTTTGAAAAGGCTTATTTTTTTTTTTTTTATTTTTTGTCAGTGCAAAATTATATTAGTGATAAGCTACATCTAGACCTAGTTGACACAGGTGCTTAGCCTGCCAAATTGTGACTTCCTGTTTAAACCTGAGTTAATTACAACTTGGAGGGCAACAGGGGCTGACCGGATATTTTTGTTTTTTAACGAACGTGAGCAGTCGATTCCTATGTCTCGATAATCGAATGATACGGACTGCGCAACGCCCGCCAAATCAAGCGCCATCGGACTTTGTTATGCCATTCAAGATTGATGGTTGCTACTGCCAATTCAGACTATAAGTTAACGACTTTAACGTTTATTCAACTGCACGAATAGGCACAAACAGGCGCTGGGGGACGCTCTGTTTTGTCTGACCATAATCCAAGCCGAATGTCTCAATCATTTTATTTTAACGGAGTCGCTTAGTTAAGACCCCTTAGCGATGATAGTTAAATGAGTTTGCTTATGATGCTTCAATAAAAAAACAGTAGTTGTTTATCTGCTAACTTCACGTTGCAACAGAGCCGTAAAACGTTAATTATTCAGACTATATAAAGAGCACCGCAGCCAGCTGACCACGGTGCTCTCGTTTCAGTCTATAGTCGAAGAATTGCAAACTGATCGCCATACTTAGCGTTCAGCCGCTGGTAGCCTCGGTCCACCAAGAAGATGCAGCCAGTGGTAATCACGCTGACTGGCAGCAGGTTCGGCGGCAGGAACATGATTGCCATCACCCCACCCGCAACTAAGGGTGACTCCAGAATCGTTGCACCCATGCTGATGGCACAAACAGCGATGATAAAGATCGGGTCCAGTTGCGGCAAGAGGTGGCTTAATGCAATCCCCTGCGCAGTGCTAGCGAAGAGAACTGGGAAAATATCCCCACCGAGCCAGCCAGTGTTCAGACAAATCGTCAGCAGTGCCAATTTCAGAAACGACCGCAACAACAGGAACCCATTCGTTTGCTGCTGCCAGCTCGTCGCGAGCAGGTGGAAGTTGTGCATCCCCGAAAAGTTGATTGCGGGCGTGAAGAGTGTTGCGAGGTAAATGGCAATCCCACCAAACACGAGCAGGCTCCAGTCGTGGGTCAAGCGGCCCGTGATGATGTGGCGCAAGCCCACCATTAGCCGTAAGTAAATGCGTCCCGCTAGCCACGAACCCAGCACAATGAGTGGCAACCACAGCAGGTCGCGCATGTGCCAGGCGGAACGACCGAGGTAAACAATCACGGACGGTTCACCACCCCACTTGCAGGTCAGGTAGAAGGCCAAGATTCCGAACACGAAGTAGCTGATCATGCACGGGGTCCACAGACTTTTGTGCTTATCGGCCGGTGACCGGTGCAGCAGGTACCGGTGCGGCGTCAAGATAACGCGCAGGAGTCGCTTTGTGCCTTGTTGGTGAATTGCCGGCCAGTTGCGGTCAATGTAACGCAGCTTGTCGCCGAGCCAGATGCCGTACAGACAGGTCGAACTCACGAGCGTGGCTTCGGGGCCGAGACTCGTGCCACTGGTCAGCATGACTGCGGGCACAATCATTTGCAGCAGCAGATAGCGGTAGTTCGACGTTCCCGTCGCGGCGAGGTCCGCCCGAATCAGACCGAGCGCCTTCGGGAACTGACCGGTCGTGCGCTGGGTCAGGTAAATCAGCGCCCCAACCAGCACTATCCAGGCGGCGTTGAACACCGGCCGAAACGTTGGTCCCGGCCAGACGACATCAATCAACCAGCCCTGCAGCAGGTAGAAGCCGCCGAGAATGGCACCGATGATGAGCGCACACAAAAGGCCGTAACTATAGATGATTAACTTTTGCCTGCGTGTCACCCGCATACCTCCACTTTTCCAACTCCGCCATGAAAACAAATCGAGTTCCAGCATACCGGTTTGCAAGCGGCGGCGTCAAATGCAGTGTTAATCGCCGTGTTCTCCGCACGCTATGAATTAGCTGCCGCAGCGCGCCGGGTGCTGCGCAGCAACCAGGTGAGCAAGCCCAGCGCAATTACGATCAGCCCGAGTGCAAAATAATAACTGATGTGCATCCCCGCGATAAACCACTCCGGGTGTGCATGCGGATAGCTGGTGATGTGCCGACCAGCTTGCCGACTAATACCCCAGTAGAGGGTGGAAGTGGCGAGCGACAGGCCTAGGGACATGCCTAGGTTCCGGGATAGCGACGCAATCGAGCCGGCAATGCCCTGATATTCCTGACCAGCATTGCTCATGATCATCGGGTTGTTTTGGAAGGTCCCGTTGGCAAAGCCAAAAATCATGAGGGCGATAACTAGCCACAGGGCGCCCCAGCTGGGTTCAATCAGTATGAAAATGATCATCGGGATCAAGAAGAGGCCCAGGCCGTACCGCGAAACCCGTTCCGGCCCGATGTGGTCACTTAACTGCCCGCCCAGTGGTGCCGCGAAAACGTTGACGAACGGTGCCGCCATCAGGATCATTCCAGCGATTGCGGAGGAGTAGCCTAAAGTTTCCTGCAGGTAAAACGGCAAGATCATATTATTAAAATAACTGACCGCAAACACCATCATCGTGGTCAGCACGCCAATCGTAAACGCCGGATTCTTGAAGATCCGCAAATTCAGTAATGGCGCCGGGGTATGATTTTCCCGGTAAACAAAGCCACCAATCATGATTAAGGTGCAGACGAACAAGCCGATGATCGGCAAACGGGTATAGCCGCTATCCTGGCCCCAATAAATCCCGACGAAGAACGCCACGATGGCTAATGCGTAGGCGGCATAGCCGGGCCAGTCAATTTTGATTTTCTGCAGGTGCACTGGCTCCTTGGGGAAAAGCTTACGCCCGAGTATAAACGCGATAATTCCGAGCGGCACGTTGATATAAAAGATATCGTGCCAAGTGAACGCGGCCAGGATGAGGCCGCCCAATCCGGGCCCCATGATATTGCCAATCTGGACAAAGGAGCTATTGACGCCCAGTGCGATGCCGTGCCGCGCTCGGGGAAAAATTTCGGTGATGATACCGAAGTTAGTGGCCATCGTCATCGAGGAGCCGACCGCCTGCAGTACCCGCATGATCAATAGCATCGGCAGCGAATTGCTGAGCCCACAGCCAAGAGAGCCAACTGTGAAAATAATCGTACCGACCTGAAACACCGGAATACGGCCAATTTGGTCGGAGACATTACCGAAGAAGATGAGCAACACGCAAATCAAAACTAAGTAGACAGACACGACCCATTCGGCCTGGTTCATCGGCACACCAAAGTCATGAGATAGTTGCGGCACGGCAATATTAACGATACTGGCGTCGATGGTCGACATGAATGACACCATTGATGTTGCCAGCAGGAGGGTCCATTGGGAACGCTTGTCCAAGATGGTTCACCACTTTCAATCAGAATATGTAAGCTAATTACTATTATTTATACCTTAACATAAGCACGCAAAGACCCTCGCTCAGGCAGATGATTAACTGTCCGAGCAAGGGTCTCGTCGTGGCGCGCTTGTTAATGCTACTTGTGTGCTGCCAAATATTCCGCAATCAGTTTCTGCAGCTGTGCATTCTCTTCCGCGCTACCGAAAGTGACCCGCAGCCAATCGGGGCGCAAGCGGTCACGCACAAGAAAGCCATTGTGCATCAGAAAATCGTGCAAGCCGGCCGCGTCTGGCACCTGGAAGAAGATGAAGTTAGTCTGACTAGGATAGAAGTTAAGCTTTTGCGCGGTCAGGAAATCAGTCCAGGACTTGCGCGCCGCGACCACTTTCCGCTTTGTATCCGCGACAAACTCCTGATCATCCAGTGCGGCTAGCGCCAAGGTCTGGGATACACTGTTGAGGTTGTAAGGCAGCCGCACCGCCTGCATGCTGGCAATCAGCGACTTCGGGACAACAGCGTAACCGACCCGCATCCCCGCCAGCCCGTATATTTTGGAGAAGGTCCGCATCACCACGATGTTGGAAAACTGGTCCAAAAACTGCACGGCGGATGGATTGTCGACCCCGTCCACAAACTCAATGTAGGCTTCATCGATAAGCACCAGCACGTGTTGCGGGATGCGGCTGAGCAGCGCCTCCAGCTCAACTGGCTTGAGCAGCGTTCCGGTCGGATTGTTCGGGTTGCAGAGCCACAGCAACTTGGTCTTGTCCGTGATGGCGGCAACCATGGCGTCCGCATCAACACGGCCATCAGCGGTCACTGGTACATCAACGGTTTTGGCTGCCTCAATCTGGTCGTGCAGTTTGTACTCGGAGAAGGTCGGCCATGGTTCGACGACCTCATCACCAGGTTCGAGGAAAGTACGCGTGATTAGCTCAATAATTTCATCCAGCCCGCAACCAAACAGCAGCTGCTCAGGGTCAACCTGCAAGTATTGCGCTACCGCCTCCCGCAACGCATTCGCATTGCCGTCTGGATATTCGTTCAATGGCAGGCTCGTTGCTGTGGCCAGCGCTTTTTTGACGCGGGGTGAGGTGCCAAAAGGGTTCTCATTGGCCGACAGCCGCACAAGTTTATCAATGCCTAACTTGGCCTGCAAATCTTGCAGTGGTTCTTCCGGCACGTAGGGGTGTAAGTCCGCAACAGTTTTCTTAAGCATATTCTGCCCCCCTAGAACTTGTCGATTGGGCGCCGGTCTTGCGTCTTACTCTTCTTGCCCTCGCGGCTGGCGAGTTCCTCTTCAATCTGGTCAACGCTGATTCCGCGCTCCGCCATCAGCACGAGTACGTGGTAAGTCAGGTCGGCAACTTCCAGAATGAATGCGGGGTCGTCGGGGTTCTTCGCCGCGACCACGACCTCGGTCGACTCCTCGCCGACCTTCTTCAAGATTTTGTCGAGGCCCTTAGTGAATAGGTAATCCGTGTAGGAGCCCGGTTCCGGGTTTTCCTTGCGTGACTTGATCAATGCTTCTAGTTCGTGAATCGTCTGCTTTTCACTCATCGATAACGTCTCCCTTTTCGTTCCTGTAAAAACAACTCGTGTGGCCGGTGTGACAAGCCGGGCCCGCTGGTTCAACCAGCAACAGCACCGTGTCGGCGTCACAATCAACTTGGATGTCGACGACCTTTTGCGTGTTGCCACTAGTCTCGCCCTTGTGCCACAGCTCGCCGCGGCTGCGGGACCAGAACCAGGTCTGCCCCGTCGCCTTGGTGCGCTCCCAGGACTCCTTGTTCATGTAGGCCACCATCAGCACTTGCTTCGTGCGCGCGTCCTGCACCACGGTCGGAATCAGCCCGTCTTCCTTGGCAAAATCTAGCTCCATCGTACCGGGACCCCCTCTTTTTGTAGCGCCCGTTTAACGTCCGGAATGGTCAGCTCGCCAAAGTGAAAGACCGAGGCGGCCAGGCCGGCATCAACGTTCGTTTGCTTGAATAAATCAACCATGTCCTGCGTGCTGCCGCAGCCGCCAGAGGCAATGATGGGCACGTCCACCGCCGCTGTCAATTGCTGGTACAACTTGAGGTCAAATCCGGCCTTGGTGCCGTCCTTGTCCATGGAGGTCACCATGAGTTCCCCGGCCCCGCGTTCAACCGCCTCGCGAGCCCAGGCAATGCCGTCCTTACCGGTTGGGGTGCGGCCCCCATCAACCACGACTTCGTAGACCTGCATCTTGTCGTTGTAACGCACGTCGATTGCAGCCACCATGCACTGAGCACCAAATTTCTCCGCGCCCTGCGTGAGTAGCTCGGGATTGCGCACGGCCGCAGAGTTCAAGGCCACTTTATCGGCACCGGCGTGGAGCAGCCGCTGCATGTCAGCCACGTTGTGCACCCCGCCGCCAACGGTCAGGGGCATGAACACCTGACTGGCCACCTGCTCGATGGTATCGACGATTGCGGGCCGCTGTTCAACGGTTGCCGTGATGTCCAGGAAGACCAGTTCATCGGCCCCCTGCTTTTCGTAGGCTGCGGCGATTTCTGCCGGGTCACCAACATCGGTCAGGGAAACAAAATGCACGCCCTTCTTCACCCGGCCGTGATCAACATCCAGACAGGGAATGATTCGTTTACTAAGCATTAAGCATCCATCCTTTCCCGTAAATCGGCCAACGTAATCGTGCCGGCAGCGAGAGCCTTACCAACGATGGCGGCCCGCAAACCGGCCGCCGCCAGCTGGTCCAGATCCGCCGGCGTGTGCATCCCGCCAGAAGCCACGATCGTCACATCGGGGAAGGCGGTCTGCAGCCGCTGCAAGAGTGCCACGTTCGGGCCGGCAAGCATGCCGTCCTTGGCGATGTCCGTCACGACGAAGCGCCGGGCACCGGCAGTGCGCATCGCCGCGAGCACGTCGTCGACCTGGGCACTGCTGGTTTCGAGCCAACCGGCCGTGGCCACCTTGCCGTCGCGGCAGTCGAGCCCGATGGTAATCGCGTCAGGGCCAAACTTTTGCAGCGCAGTCCGCGCCAGCTCCGGATTGGTCAGCACCACGGAGCCGAGAATGACCCGCTTGACGCCCAACTGCAGGTACTGCTCAATCGCAGCGAGCGTGCGGATGCCGCCACCGACTTCTACATCTAAATCCGTTGCGGCCAGGATTTTGGCAATCACCGCCGTGTTCTTCGGCGTGCCCGCCTTGGCCCCGTCCAGATCCACGAGGTGCAGGTCCGTCATGCCCGCGGCCGCAAACTTTTGTGCTTGCGCTACCGGGTCGGCGTTAATGAGGTCGCGCTGGGCATAATCGCCCTGCTTGAGGCGCACGCTCTGACCACCAATCAAATCAATTGCGGGCAACATCTGCATTGCGGCACACCTCCTCGAAAGCGGACAAGCCGGCGAGCCCCACCTTGCCGCTCTTTTCCGGGTGGAACTGCATGCCGATGACGTTGTTCTGGCGCACGACGCTCGGAATGCGGACGCCGTAATCGCAGCTGCAGACCACGTTGCGACTCGCCGTCTGCACGTAGAAGGAGTGCACGAAGTAGGTGTACTGGCCGCCAAAGATGTCGGCGAGCTTACCCGGCCGCTGGGAGACGTTCTTGTCCCAGCCCATGTGCGGTACCTTCAAGTCGTCGGCCTTCGGAATCGGCACGACCGCACCGGGCAAAATTCCGAGGCCGGGGCAACGGCCAAACTCATCGCTGTAGTCAAACAACAGCTGCATCCCCAAACAGATACCCAGCATCGGCTGCCCGCTGCGGGCCGCCTGCTGCAAGACCGGCACCAGCTGGCGGTCTGCTAGCGCCGCCATCGCCTTTTGGAACGCTCCGACCCCAGGCAGGATAATGCCGTCCGCCGCGAGCAGCTCGTCCGGATCGGCGGTGAGGGTGCTCGCGATGCCAAGGAAGCTGAGCGCCTTTTGCACGTTGCGCACGTTCCCCGTGTCGTAATCAACTAGTGCCAGCATTAGATCACCCCTTTGGTCGACGGAATCCCCTTGATTTCGGGATTCAGCGTGACGGCCGCGCGCATCGCCCGGCCCAGCGCCTTGAACAGCGTTTCGATTTTGTGGTGCGTGTTGCGGCCGTACAAAACGGCGGCGTGGCAGTTGAGCTCGGCGTTGAAGGCGAAGGCCTGGAAGAAGTCCTCGGTGACCTCGGTGTCGTAGCCGCCCAGCTTCGGGTTGTCGAACTCGGCGTCAAAGACCAGGTAGCTGCGGCCGGAGAGGTCAATCACAACGCGGGAAAGAGTCTCATCCAGCGGCACGAAGGCAGTGCCGAAGCGCTCAATGCCGGCTTTGTCGCCGAGTGCCTGCTTGAAGCACTGACCAAGCACGATGCCGACGTCTTCTGTCGTGTGGTGCGGGTCGACCTGCAAGTCGCCATCCGCCTTGACCACTAAACCGAAGCGGCCGTGTTTGGCAAAGGCGTTCAGCATGTGGTCGAAAAAGCCAATCCCAGTATCGATATCGATTGTGCTGTAATCATCAAGGTTCAAACTAACCGTGATTTTGGTCTCGGCCGTGTCGCGTGTAATCGTTGCTTGTCTCATAATTATGCCCTCCTAATTGCTTGCTCCTGCCACCGCAGCCGCGGTGACGCCATCTTTCAACAATAATTGCTTATTTTGCCTGAATACACTTTTGGAGGTTAGTAATCAGCTGGTAGACTTCCGCCCGCTTTTGCTTCAACGCGAGGCGGTTGACCACTAGGTGCGCCGAACAATCTTGGAGCCGGTTGTAGACCTGCAGGTGGTTCTCCCGCAGCGTCGTACCGGTTTCCACGATGTCGACAATGGCGTCCGCCATGCCAATGAGCGGGGCCAGTTCAACGGAGCCCTCGATTTTGATGATTTCAACGTCGGTGCCAATCGTGTCGAAGTAGGTCTGCGTGATGTGCGGGTACTTGCTGGCAATGATGAGCCGCCGCGGCGTGTCCGGATTAAAGGCGCTGGTCGAGGCGAGGACAAAATGGCACTTGGAAACCTGCAGATCCAGCATGTCCGGCTGGTCGTTTTCCTGCTCGGTGAGGATGTCGGAACCAACAATGCCGATATCCACGCTGCCGCGGTTGAGGTAGGTCAGCACGTCCGGCCCTTTTGCCAGAATCGTCCGGTAACGGTCGCGGTCGGTGAAAATGAGCTTGCGGCCCTTGTTTTCGATTGGCACGGTGTCGACACCGGCCTGCTTTAGTAGTGGCAAGACGTCCTGTTCGGTCCGGCCCTTCGTTAAGGCGATATTAAGCATTGGTCTCCTCCTGACTGCTCAAGTCGATGAGCTGAGCTTGTTGCTGATCAGCCTGCTGCTGCGCGGCCGCCAGACTGGTGGCGAGGCACAAGGTCGCATTCGGCCGCTTAGCAACATATTGCTGGGCCGCCAGCCACTGGTCTTCAGTAAAGTAAACCAGCTGCTGCGGGCTTGCGTCTTGCACGGGCACGCTGGCGACCAGCGCGTCCACGTCAAAAGCGAAACCGACCGCGGCGAGCGGCGTCTGCTGGAAGCTAGCGAGCAAGCGGTCGTAGCGGCCACCGGAGAACAAGTAATCGCCAGCCGCAGCGTAGGCGTGGAAGCTGAGTCCGGTGTAATAAGGCTGCGGCGCGCTGCTGCACAGGTCCAAGGTGACTTCCGCGTTCGGGACGTAACGCTTGAGGAACGCCGCCACCCGCTGCAGGTCAGCCAAAATTGCAGCCACGCCGGGTGTCTCCGGTAACTTTTCGACTTGCGCCAGCACCGTGTCCAGCGGGCCGAACAACCAGGGCCAATTTTGCAAGAAGTCGGCGTAGGGACTGTTTACCAGCGGCTTGATGCGGTCCTGGTAAGTGCTAAGGTTCTTGGCAATCAGTGCCTGCTTCAGTTCCGCGCGTGCCGGCTCGGCCAGGGGCAAGGCCGCCAGCACTGCGTCAACGAAGCCCGCGTTGCCCAGCTCGATCGTGAACTGCTTGATCTGCAGCTGGGTGCAAAGCTGCCCGGCGAGGAGCAGGCACTCCTCTTCAGCCTTACTGCCGGGGTAGCCGATGATTTCGATACCGGCCTGCGTGATTTGGTCGTAGCCGCCGGTGTGCCGCTTGTGGCGCCGGAACACATCCCCGCTGTAACTGAGCTTGACCGGAGGCACGATCCCGGTGGTGCTCATCACCCGGGCAATTGGCATCGTCAGGTCGGGCCGCAGCACCAGCTGCTCCTCTTCGGCGGGCAGGCTGTATGTACCGAGGTTGCCGCCGTTCATGCCGGTGAACACGTCAGCGTATTCGAGCACTGGTGTTTTGACCGGGGCAAAACCCTGCTGGCTGAATGTGGTTTGAATCGTCTGGATGATTTGCTGCTTACGTGCCATTGCCGGCCCGAGTTCATCGCGGGTGCCGAGGGGCAAATTGCGTTTGGACATGTGATTACCTCCGATTGTGTGGAAAAGATGTGGATAATTTTTATGGTGCTTAGAATTGGCTGTTAATAACTCGCATTTGTTGTGGATAATGGTTATCTTACGGTACCGAGTCGAGCTGCGGCGTTCTTGCTTACGATGTCTAGTCGAGCTGCGAGGAACTGAAGCTTGCGCTTTGCCCACTCCGGAAGTAATGCCAAAACCCGGCATTTCTTCCGGAGTCTGCAAATGCTCACCTTCAAACCGTTCCTTTCCGCTCTGTGTACATAGTCGAGCTGCGCCCCGCAGAAGCTTGCGGCTAACTGACTTCTGAAATAATGCCCAAAACCGGCATTCTTTCAGAAGCCTGTTAGTCCTCAGCTTCTACCCGCGGGGCTCCGCTCTGTGTACAAAAAAAGTCCCCAAGAATCATCTAGATTCTTGAGGACGATGTGTCACCGCGGTACCACCTCAATTTGCTACTGGCTTGCGCCAAATAGCCTCGCACTGTCAAGGAGCGGCGGCGTAACGCGAACGCTTCCTGATAGCTATGATAACGCAATTCCTGCGTGCCAGCCTACTATTGGTTCAGCCGCCAAGTTCATAGATGTGCCACGAATCTGCAGTCATCTCGTTCCATCCCCTGAGACTCTCTGTGCACTGCCGCAATTCGTTTCTTCTAATCTCTACTTAATTCTGTTCACTTGATATTTAATGTTGAGTTAATGCTATCACATAATTGTTAAGTGTCAACAGTTTTTTAGAAACGGTTCAGGTAGGCCACTTTTGCTGAACAAAAAGTGCCCCGCTTCATCAACAATTGATGAAACGAGACACCGTAAAGTAGCTAGATTACGCCTGCAACCAGCGCCATAAAAATTGTCAGGATCAGCATGTCCGCAGATCCGCCCAGGCTCAGATTTCGCGCTAAGAAATCCGTGTTCATCCGGTCAAGTAACTCCTTGCCCCGCTTGGTGTGCACTCCGCCCGCATCAAGGATTGCTTGCGCCTGCGTCTGTGCGGCAGCCATGGCCGTCACCGTCCCGGCGCGGTGAATCAGATTAGTATCCGTAAAGTGCGCCGTGATTGCGAGCAGACTATCAAGTAGCCGCTCATTCAGGCTCCCTTCTGCTTGCCGCAAAGTGGGCAACCCGTGCGCAAAAACGCTGGGGTAGCCGGCCTCAGCCTCGCCCCGCACGCCGGTCAAACCATAGCCTAGGTAAAGCTTTTCACCTGCCGTCAGCGCTGCTTTAGGCTTCTCCGCTGTGCGGGCAAAATCCTGCTCGGTCAATCCGGCGAGCATCCGCTTAATGACTAACTGCACCGAAGAGAACGCCGCAGTAGCATTTTGCTGATAAGCGGTCGCGGCCACCAGAATACCCAGGGAAAAAATGGCGCCCTTGTGCGTGTTGACCCCGTTGGTTGCCTCAAACATGGCTTTTTCAGCCTCCATCCCCTCCGGCCGCAGCTTTTGGAACAGATTGGGCAGTGTGCCCGCCCAGTTATCCCCAGTTTCTGCACAAAACTGTAGATAAGGCTGCAAGCTCAGGCTCGAGTCGATAAATGTGAACACGGTCATGTCCGGGTGCGGACCAGAACTAACTGGATCGACCAGCCCCGGCTTGGGATTAACACTGACTTCATATAAAAGTGCACGCGTGGCAAATTTGGCGAGTTGCGCCGGGGTATACTTCGGCATAAGGAGTTCCTTTCATTGGTGTTGTTTCATAAAATGGCGCAAGGTCTGGTTGAACGCCTCTGGCACCTCGGCCATCACGTCATGACCGCAGTCGGCAAGCAATACCTCCCGCACATGGGCGTTGCGCTGCACCAACCACTCGCCGTAACCATTATTGAAGTAGGGCGTCTGCTCAGCGGTCACAAACAGCGTTGGCGTAGTCTCCGCAATGGCCACATCGCGCCAGTCAGCCGCAAAATGACTTTTGAGTAGGGGCAAGCCCTCATCTCGAGTAAAGGGATGCTGACTCTCGGCCCGAATGAAGGCGGTCAACATCTCTGGCACCATGCCGTGTAGAGTCTCATGCCCTTGCCGCGGCTGCGTCAGCTGCACGGGGGCGGTGGCCGCGGTCAGATTACGATAACCAAACGGCCAGTCAGCCGTGTTGAGCATTTTGGGCGACTGATCCACAATCACTAACCCGCTGACTGGCACTTCGGGGTGACGCTGCCGAAATGCCCACAGCACGCTGGCCCCCATCGAGTGGCCAACCAGCAGCGGCCTGATCAGTACCAGACTTCGGATAACTGCCAGCAAATCATCGGCCAGCTGCTCAAGAGTGGTCGCGACCGCACCAGTCGATTCGCCTTGACCGCGGTAATCAAAACACACGGTCTGCGCGTGCCGGCTAAACGTTGCGACTTGGGCGGTCCAGATTTCTTTGTAGCTACCAAAGCCGTTGAGAAAAATCACCGGGCGGCCCTCGCCTTCAGTGTGCACAGCTAATTTTGCCTGCGGAACTTCTACCAACATTAACGCTCACCCGCAAAATGCCAAGGATTAGCCGTTAACTGCGGGCCATTCGCCGTCTTCATCATGATCTGGCGGTCACGCTGCTGGGCGTACTCTTCCAGCGAAAAGCCGTCCTGACCGTGCACCACCTGAATATCGGCGTGCGCGCCAGCAATCACCTGCAGCTGCTGCACTAACCGCAATGCGGCTGCATAGCTCAAAGGTTGCGCCGGGCGGTTCATGATGACGTCCACGTCGGAACCAGGCCGGGCCATCTTCAGACCGGTGACCAGTTCAAACTGCAGACTACCACCAACGCCCCAATCAAAATCTTGGAGTAGGGGCTGCAACTGCACTAGCTTTTGAAACGCCGGCAGCTGTGCCCGCACGGGGTCCAGTTGTGGGAGTAGCGTAAGCGCCTGCTGAGGCGTGACCGGATCACTGTAACCATCTGCGGTCACGAACGCCGCGAAGCGCTCACTCTTCTGATAGCCACGCAGGCCGACCGGATACCGGTCGACCTGTGCGCCGCGCCGCACGATTACGTACGGTGCTTCTTTTAACATGGCTTCTGCCCACTCCGGTAAAGCGCCTGCCGCTGTCAACGCAGCGCGACTGCTGAGGCGAATGAGCGTGTGGGGTGCTAAGCGTTCCATTGCTGATCCATCAGGGCGCGGACCTGGTTAGTTGCCTTGCGCCCACCGTCTGCACCGTTGACCGCGATGTCGTTCGTGTACCGGAAGGACAGGTCAGTTGGCGCGTCGTCCAGACTCGCGAACGCGTCATCCAGTGCGGCCTCAACGGTACCAACAGCCCGCGCATCGTGGTCGTAACCCTTCACGCCCTCGATCAGCCGGTACAGAGAACCGAGCTTCTGGTAATTTTCAATGTCATAAGCCATCGCTGGCACGTGCTTGGTTGCTTCTTCCAGTTCGGCAATGGTCCGCTGGGTAATCCGGGCACTGGAGGCCTTGCTCATCGCCTGAATGGTGATATCAAGGTCATCAAGTGCAACCAGCCGGTTCGACTGCAGTCCTTGGGCTAAGAAACCACCCGAGACCGCATCACCAGGAATGAAGGCAACCACTTTGTGCCCAGCCTGCCGGGCACGTGCATAAGCACTAGCCGCAGCTGCCAGGGACATGTGAATCCCGATCAGCTCTTCCTTGTAGCCATATGCCTGGCTCGGAACGTCCACAACAATGACGATTGGAGTCTTTTGCGTGGCCGGCTTGTCCTTGTCAGCGGCAATCAAGTCGTTAACAACACTGGCAACGGTGTAACCTTCCTGCAGCCCAACTTCACCGTGCTGCACGCGCGGGAAGCGATTATGCTCATCAGGCACGATGGCGATGTATTCCCGCCCGTCCTTTTGCGCGTGCAAAACAGTTGGCACCTCACTCTGAGCGTTCTTGATGCCAGTCAGAATCTCGAACCAGTTGCGGCCCCGCGACTTGGTGCCGGCTTCCGTGCCCGCAACGGCTGGCGCCAAATGATGCTCCTTAACCGTGACCTGCTTGAACAGTTTGTCATAACCAGCGATGTCGAGCGGCTGGCTTGGGTCAAGCTGATCGAGCAAGGACAAGTAGAAGTCACCGCGCTGATCACGCTGCGAATCCTTTTTCTCGTTAATTGCGCTGGTAATTGCCTGCTTAAAGGCCGCAACATCGTCGTCAACGACTTCATCAATGATGCCCGTTGCCTGCCGCTGCTTGGTCCCCAGCGTGTTCCAAATCAGGTTTTTGTCCGAAGAATCCCATTCCTTGACGCCGGCTTCTTGTTCGATAACCTCAGGACCGTTCAAACCAATCCGGGCCTTGTCGGTACCGATCACGTAGGACAACAGGGCGTTGGTGATGGACATCCCGCCGAATGAACCAACGCGTCCGGGAACTAGACCGATGACTGGCACGTACTTCTTCAGCGCGATGATCATGTTCTGAATTTCGGAAATTGACAGGAGGCCGTAGTTAGCTTCCTGCAGGCGCACACCACCGGTATCCAAAATGATGATTGGGTAGACGGTTTTGCCAGCCTTGTTATCGGCTAGCACATGTTCCAGTGCGGCAACAATTTTGGCACCGGAAACTTCACCGATCCCACCGCCTTGGAAGCTGCCTTCGATGGCGATAACGACGGCGTTCTTGCCAGCCATCGTGCCCTTCATGACGACAATCCCATCATCAGCTTCGGGAACGATGCCCTGTGGCTCCAAATGTGGTGAGATCATGTTGTCAAAAGGCCCAATCAGTTCGCGGGTGCTACCGGCGTCCAGTAAGGCTTCGGCCCGCTGGCGAGCGTGTAATTCTACAAAACTATTGCTCATCTTTAAGTGCCTCCATTGCTTGTGTCAGCCGCAAGTTAACGACCCCGGGTGTGGCCCCAAAATCATTGATTTCAAAATCGGCGAGCAGCGGGTAGCGCGCAAAGAAGCGCGTCAGAACGTTCTGCCAGACTTCTTTGAAACCATCACTACCAGTGACGATGTTCAGCTCGGACTCTGTTTTGTCCGTTGGCTTCATGATGACTTCCAGGTCACCTGAAGCAACAACACCAATGTGGACCGGGTGGTCGATTGGCTGCGTTGCTTGATATTTAAAGTGCAATTTTTCCATAATGGGTGCTCCTCTCGTGTAAAAGGCTGCGGCTAGTTCGCGGTTTTAGCTCCAACTTCTGAACTTAGCCGGTGGGTTGTATAAGCCTTTGGACCACTTAACCAGGTCTTCCATGTTCTGGGCGGCAAGCAGGGACCGTGTTGCCTGGTTGCGATTAACGCCGATATCTTCAGGGAACGCAACGATGCCCCGTGCGCGCAAGTCCTTGACTGTGTCTGGATTAGAGCGCAAGCCGACAGGTGTGACGCCGGCAATAGCTTCGATTGCCGCCTGGCGTTCAGCCATTGAGTCGGTCTTGTACAGGTAAGCAATCCCTTCTTCAGTCACGATGTGGGTCGTGTCTTCGGAGTAAATCATGATCGGCACATTGGCGAGCTTGGCCTCTTCACGAACCTTGACCGCATCCAGCGAGTCAACGAAGACCGGCCGCTTGTTAGAGCCAAAGGTTTCAACCATCTGCACAACCAGTTTCTGGCCCTTGCCCAGCGGATCGTTATCTGGCCGCAAACTCTGCCATGCAGGGGTCGAGTGCCGACGCCCAGTTGGGTTGGAACCCATGTTTGGCGCCCCACCGAAACCAGATAGGCGGCCGTTAGTAACAGTTGACGAATTCCCGTACTGGTCAATTTGCAGTGTTGACCCAACAAACATATCCAGTGCGTACTGACCGGCCATCTGGCCAAAAGCACGGTTGGACCGCATCGAGCCGTCTGGACCAACGAAGAACACGTCCGGCCGGGCTGCGATGTACTTTTCCATCCCCACTTCGCCACCAAAGGAGTGAATCGACTTGACCCAACCGGATTCGATTGCTGGAATCAGGGTCGGGGTTGGGTTAACTTCCCAGTTCGGCACGATTTTGCCCTTCAGCCCCAGCTGCTCGCCATACGTTGGCAGCAGCAATTCGATGGCGGCGGTGTTAAAGCCGACCCCGTGATTGACGGACTGAACGTTGTGCTTTTCGTAGATTCCGCGAATTGCCATCATGCCCATCAAGATCTGCAACTCGTTGATGTTCTGTGGGTCCCGCGTAAACAGTGGTTCCAGCTGGTATGGCTCGTCGGCAGGAATGACCACGTCGACCCAATCACTAGGAATGTCGACGCGCGGTACTTTGTCGACGATTTCGTTGGCCTGCACGATGACGATCCCATCGTGGAATGCAGCGGCCTCAACGATAACTGGCGTCTCTTCGGTGTTGTTACCGGTGTAAAGATTACCTTCATGGTCGACTTTATCCGCCGCAACCAACACGACGTTCGGAATCAAATCAACATACAGGCGGGCGTACAGTTCCAGGTAGGTGTGAATGTCCCCCACCTTCAGTGTCCCGTCAGCAATCATTTGCGAAACCCGGGTACTCTGGGGACCCGCAAAGGAGAAGTCCATCTTCGAGGCGATTCCGTCTTCAAAAATGTCCAGGTGCTCGGGCCGCGAAATACTGCTCATGATCATGTGCAGATTGTTGATCTTTTCTGGGTCAACTGCAGCCAGGGTCTTGGACAGAAAACTGGCCTGCTTCTGGTTGTCACCTTCAAGAACGACCTTGTCTCCTGGGGCAATCAAGCCTTCCAGAAGGGTTTTGGCATCCTTCGTTTGCGCAATTTTGCCATCCAGCAGACTGCTAATGGCTGCGAGCTTTCTCGCTTTGGCTTCGCGATGCGTTGCCCAATTACGTTCTTCGCTCATTAATAAGAACCTCTTTCCCATTTATTCAATAAAAACGCTGCGTCAGATACGCTCATTTGATTCAGATTGATTTGGTGCAAGTCCCCAAACTTCTGCGCTAGTACCTTGCGGAAGGGCTGGCCGGGGGCAAAATTGACGATGCTATCCGGCTGGTAATCGCGTGCGACCCCCATCATGGCTTCAAAGTACACCGGGTACTTCAAGTTCGCCGTTAGGTCTTCAAGAATTGGCGCAACCTGCCGAACTGCGCGGCCCGAGTAATTAGCTAGGTAAATACCGTTCGGTTTGGTCAGTTCAACCGCGCTCATTGCCGCCGCCAGCTGGGTACTGACCTCAGTCATCAGCGGTGAGTGCGATGGTACTGGCACTTTCAAGCGCAGCGCCCGGGCGGCACCATTTTGCTTCGCTAACGCCACCACTTGGGCGATCGCATCCAGCTCACCGGACAACGCGGTCTGGTCCTCCGCGTTCTGGTTGGACGCGTATACCGGATGCGCGGTGCTGTGCACTCGCGCAACCAATTTTTCGACCTCACTCCGGCTGAGGCCAACGATGACCCCCATGCCGTAGCCGCTGGGGTAAGCCCCCTGCATGAGCTCCGCCCGCCGTTTAACGGTGCGGAACAAATCGTCTTTCTGCAGACTGCCAAGTGCATATGCCGCCGCAAACACGCCTAGGCTGTGGCCAGCGACTAGGTGCGGCCGCAGTCCCGCCTTGAACATGGCATCGATCTGTGCGACCTGCAGCAGCTCGATGCCCACTTGCAGTTGCACGGAGTCCTGATAGGCTTCGTCTGTGTCCTGTAATTTAAGCCCCAGCAAATCTTCAACGTGCGTGCGCAAATCAGCATCCACACCTTGCAGCATGCTAGCGCTCTGCCCCCCTTGACCGGGGAAAATCCATAATGAATTCACGGTTGACCTTCTCTCTAATTCGATCCGATCGCTCTCACAGAGTTTACTGTAACCCGAACCAATAACGCTGTATAATGAATTTTGATAATATATATAACCGTAAGTTATTAATGAAAGCAGGTCGTCCCCATGAATCTCACCCAACTACAAGGCTTCGTCTACGCCGCCCAGACCGGTAGCATCACGCAAGCGGCCCGGCAGGCTTACGTTAGTCAACCCGCCATGTCCAAAATGATCAAAGAGCTCGAAAAGGAACTTGGGGTGCCCTTATTCGACCGGGTCGGCCGGGGGATCGTGATCAATGATGCTGGCCGCGTTTTCTTAAACTATGTTGAAACCGGCCTTGACCAAATCCAAGCCGGTGTGGAAGCCGTGGCCAAGCGCACGACCAAGCAGCAGCCGATTCGCTTACTAGTTGAGGTGGCTTCGGCCCTCATTCCTGGCATTATCACGACGATCCACCACATCTATCCCGACGCCCCAATCAAACTGACCCAGCGTATTGCCGCGGTCAATGACACCCACGATTTTGACTTCACGATTTCGACCCGGCAGCCGCGGCGCGACAGGCGCTCCGTCCCCCTGCTCAACGAAGAAATCATGGTGGGCAGTGCTGATCCCCAAATCAAGGAGCAGCAGTTTATTAAACCGGAAGAGCTAGTTGGCTTGCCGGTCGTTGCGCTCGGTGGCCACACACCGCTGCGCAGCACGTTGGACGCATATTTTGATAGTCTGGGCATTCAGCTTAACTACCAGTACGAATCCGATGATCCCGCCACCATCCGGGCCATGCTCGGTGCGGGTGTGGGCATCGGCTTCATTCCTTCGGTTACCTGGGCCGATACCGGCAAGCAATTGCATCTGGCGCGGATCGCCCCGAATCCCCCTTATCGAACCATCTATTTAACTGAAGGCCAGGCTAAAGAAGACGCCCGGACCCGCGAGGTTGCGAACGCCTTGGTCGCTCTATTTGTTAGCGAACGCGAGCACGCACTGACCGTTTAGTTACGGAAATTAATTCTTGCAAGTGACTGCGGAACTCGTTAAACTGGCACCGACAGCTTCCCGCCGGTCGCTTCTCACAAATCCGAATTAAGGTGGGACAAGCAAATGAGTGACACTAAACAGCTCGAACCGGCCGCCGATATCGGCGACTATTTGAAGCTGGGCGCATGTACCGCAGTTATGTCGCAGCCAATCATGGCCTACGCATTAACGACCAGCCCCAGTATCGGGGCGCAAACGTGGATCGGGGTTCTCTACAACCTGGTCAAGTACACGGCACCAGCCTTCATCTTTGGTATTTTGTATACCACAACGCGCACCACAATTAACAAGCGCGACCTAACGTATGGCCAGTACATGCAGAATATGTGGCACGCGCTCTTCGTCCCCACTATCTGGTGGACCTTTGTTTACCTACTAGTGATGCCGCAAATGCAACAAGTTAACCAGTATCACGACTTGGGATCGTTCTTATGGCATTTTGTTAACGGGAACGCCGCGCCGCATCTCTGGTACAACACGATGATGTTGCAGTTCATCATTTTGATGCCGCTATTCTGGGCAATTGGCCGCTGGTGCGGGCAAAATGTTAAGCGCGGCCTAATTGCAGCCTGCACTGCCATCATCATCGCAGTACTATGGCTGTGGTTCTACGACACGCAGGTGTTTAACGGTCCCCACGCTACCGATTGGTACCTGTTTGACCGGCTGTTCGTCAGCTTCTTTATTTACGGTGTTTTTGGCACGCTGGCTTGGCAATATCGGATCCAGTTTAACCACGCAATCATGAAGTGGTGGCCAGCCCTAGTCGTGGTGTTCCTCGGAACTTTCTGGTGGGCCAACCGCGAACTATTCAGTTACGGCTTCCCGATTAGCCTCGGCAACGCACCTTACTACAAGCCGTCAATGACGCTTTACGACTTGGCGGTCATCGGCCTGTTTGCCGCTCTATGCTTGTACCAGGTCAAGGCGCGCCGGCCATTCACCAAGTTCGTCCACAAGTTCGCCGGCTTTGCCTACAAGGCCTACCTGTCGAACGTCTTCTGGTCCGAATGCCTCTGGTTGCTGTTCGGCAAGAACTTAACGACCGCCAACACTTGGGCCGGCATCCTGATTTTGTACGTACTGACTTGGTGCCTGTCATTCGCCTCAGCGTTTGGCCTGCACGCAATCTGGTCCCGACTGAAACCAATGATTTTTAAATCAAAAGCCGCTGTTAATTAAGTAGACAAAAAGCGCGAATCCTCGTTGATTCACGCTTTTTGTTTGACCTATTTAGCTGGTGCTGCCTTGCACAGTGAACCGCAGCGACACTGCTCAGGAGTGACCATATCGCACTGACAGCGGCCGTGTGAACCTGCACAGCGGCAGCCGTCATGGCAAGTCATCCCTTGGTGGCACATTGGGTTGTCTTTATTTTCATCCATCTGTCTACCTCCCCGTTAATTAACAATAAGCGTCCAAAAATGCTTAAGCCGGCCCTTTACGGCTTAATGTACGCGTACCCCTGGTGCTGCCGCTGAGCGAGCTCCACCACGCCAGCCGGCACAACGGTGAGCCCCGCCTGCAGCTGGTTCCTCGTAATCTGCCGCTGCGACATTGAGTTGGCGCAAACCGCAACCGTGGCCATCTGCGCCAGCGCGCTCAGGTCGACCGCACTGCCAACCGTGGTGTCGGCAACCGCTGCCCCATTAACCAAGACTTCCAGGGCACTAGCGTCATTTTGGCTCCGCAGCCACTCGCGGTAATGTTGCACATTACTGAGCAGTGTTGGCCACTTGGCTGATTCGTCAATGTGGAAAATTACATCATTCATATCCTAAGCCTCCCACTGATTTTGCTTACGTTATACCACTAACCCAAACGGACCGGTACTGACAACTACGTCAGCGCCGGTCCGTTTGGCAACCATTAAATTAGATAATTTTTTTAATTAACGTGGCGCCAAGCCTTATCCGTCAATATCCGGGCGGTGCCCAGTCCGAGCGGCAAGGCGATGACGATCATAATGGCCTTCAGCAACCAGGATCCACCGACTGTAAAGTTGTTGATTCCCAGGTTGTAAGCCGCCCGGTACATGTACAGCCCCGGCACCATGATGACAATCGAAGGCACCGTGAGTGAGATCCGCGGCAGGCCGAAGCGTTTGAAGAAGTAGGACGCAACCAACCCTGCGGCCAGCGCGCCAAGGAACGCAGCGGCAGCTGGTGGCAACTTGAAATCAACCAGTTCTAGGCGCAGCGTGTTGGCGATGGCCCCCGCCACTCCGGCCAGTCCGGCCATTTTGGGCGGACTGTTAAACATCATCGAGAAGCCGAACACCCCGATGAAACTGGCCACAATGCGCAGCACCAGCAGCGCCAGTGGGCTAAGCCCCTGCGGCAAGAAATCTGCGGGCCGCAATCGCACGAGCATCGCGACGAGCCACCCTGCGAGCGTTGCGACCAGGATCACGGTCAGCGCGAAGGTCAACCGCTCGAGTCCCGAACGCATGTCAAGCTTGAAGATGTCGAGCCCGCTGGTAATCAGCGGGAAGCCCGGGATCACGAAAAGCATCGCGCCAATATAACCGGCCTCATGCGCGCTCGAGACGTTGAAGCCGAACTCCAAGGCTTTGAACACGAGCAGGTAGACGACGCTGGCGAGCGCAACGCTGAGCGCGGTCGTCCCGATCATCGTGATGTGGCGCTTGCCCATCACGCGGCGGGAATAATGGCCCACCCCAGCGCCGCAGAATGCGCAGAACATTTCGACCAAGCTGCCGCCCAGCAGGAAAACGAAGGCCCCGCAGGCAAAAGCAGACGCGAGCCCGGCCACAATCGGCCCGTAGTTACCCGGCCGGTCGCGAATTGCATCGAGCCGGTCGTGAATTTCGTGGGCGGTCAGCTGCAAACAGTTCTGGGCAAAATTATCGGTGAAGCTCTCCAGCTCGTTCAGCTTGTCGGTGTTGACCCCACTGGTCGGCAGCGAGAGCGTTTGGGTGTAGTGGTGCCCGCGTTCAAAACAACTGAACTCAATGGTAGTCAGACCCACATCGGCAGCGCATGTCAGCCCGATTGAACGTGCAACCTTGTCCATCGCCTCGCGCACCCGCCACGCCCCGGTACCGCAGCCGAGCATCATGATGCCGACACGGCCGACAATGGTTGCCCGTTCGCGCAGACTAGCACTAGTAATCGGCACCTTACTGTCACTTTCAAAGCGGTGCCAGTGGATCGTCATGTGGTGTTTTGCAGAGATGTGCAGCGGCTTGACCGCAGTCTTCTCGTCAGAGTTGTCCATTTGCTTTCTTCCATCCTCGCTGTAATTACTTATGTAACTTAGATTATCACTATTTTGGTCTTTCTGAAAATGATATCGCTGCCAACTATTGCGATAGTTGTAAATTGGCCCTACAATCCCTAGCAGAGCGTATGTGCACAATCTCGCTAAATAGTTGCGGATACGATTGCACCGCCCGCCCCAATAATCTACACTTGGAGCACATGGTAAGAAGAATTCTTATGAGGTGAAGAAATGGGCAACTTAGATGCGGCAAAGCAAAGTCACAAGCGGAAGGTGACTGCTGCCGGATTACTGATCACATTGGGCGTGGTTTACGGCGATATCGGAACTAGCCCGCTGTACGTAATGAAATCGATCGTGGCCGGGAACGGCGGCTTAGAGGCCGTCGATCACGACTTTTTGCTGGGCTCCGTTTCCTTAGTATTCTGGACCCTGGCAATCATCACCACCTTGAAGTACGTGATCATCGCGCTGCGTGCTGATAACCACGGTGAAGGTGGGATTTTTGCCCTCTACACCCTGGTGCGCAGGCGCGCTAAGTGGCTGGCGATTCCTGCCCTCATCGGTGGTGCCACGCTGCTGGCTGACGGGATGTTAACGCCAGCCGTGACCGTCACGACCGCAGTTGAAGGACTCAAGGGTCTCAAAATCGGCGGCAACATCTGGATCGGCAACCAGGATGAAGTCATCCTGACGACCATTATTATCATCAGCGTGCTCTTCTTCATCCAGCGGTTTGGTACGCAGCTGATTGGGGGCGCTTTTGGGCCCATCATGACGCTCTGGTTCCTCTTCATCGGGGTCGTCGGCCTGGTCAGCCTCAGCCACGACTGGTCGATGCTGGCGGCGCTGAACCCTTACTACGCGATCCACTTGCTGTTTAGTCCCGCGAACAAAATGGGCATCTTCATTCTCGGCTCAATTTTCCTGGCCACGACCGGTGCTGAGGCACTGTACTCCGACATGGGTCACGTCGGCCGGCCAAACATCTACCTGAGCTGGCCCTTCGTTAACCTCAGCCTGATCCTGAACTACTTCGGCCAGGCGGTTTGGATCGACCAGAACCGGGCAAACCCCGCTTTCGTACACGCGGCAGAGATGAACCCCTTCTTCGCTATGTTGCCAAGTGGCATTCACCTCTTCGGAATCATTTTGGCCACGCTGGCTGCCATCATCGCCAGTCAGGCCCTGATCAGCGGCTCCTACACGCTAGTTTCTGAAGCCATCAAGCTGCGCTTCCTGCCGCGCCTGCACATCATCTACCCGACGCGCTTCAAGGGCCAGTTGTACATTCCGATGGTCAACACCATTTTGTGGCTTGTCTGCATCGGGGTCATCTTCTACTTCCGGACTTCGGCCCACATGGAAGGCGCATACGGACTGGCCATCACCATCACGATGCTGATGACGACCATCCTGCTCTACGAATACCTGCGCCTGCGCAAAACGCCGGGGCTGCTCGCCGGAATCGTGTTCATCTTCTTCGCGGCAATTGAATTCGTCTTCTTCCTGGCGAGTGCCGCGAAGTTCATGCACGGTGGCTACGTGACCGCCCTGATTGCGGCCATGATCCTGCTAGTCATGATCATCTGGTACGAAGGGCGCGTGCTCCGGGACGCCAATTCCTACACCCGCGAAAAAGTCTCCCTGCTCGCCTACAAGAACCAAATCAAGGCGCTGCATGACGACGAATCCTACTCCCTGTATGCCGATAATCTGGTTTACATGACCGAACCAAGCGCCAACTACTTCGTCAAAAAGGATCTGATCTATTCCATCCTCGACAAGCGGCCTAAGCGCGCCACAGTCTACTGGTTCGTGACCGTCAACGTTACCGACGAACCCTACACGGCTGAATACACGGCCAACACTTACGACACGGATTACATTGTTAACGTTCAGCTTTACCTGGGCTTCCGGCGCTCACAAAGCGTCAACGTGTTCCTGCGTCAAATCGTCGCCGACCTGATGCACAGCGGTGACCTCCACCCGCAGCCGCAAAAGTACACGACCATGCCTGGCCGCACGGTTGGTGACTGGTCCTTCGTCCTCGTGCAGGAAGAACTGTCACCAGAGACCCAGATCAACGGCTTCGCCAAGCTGCTCATCCAGGCCCGCATCTGGCTGCAAAAGCACACCGTCAGTGTTGCGAAGTGGTTCGGGCTTGAGTACTCCGATGTTGTCGTTGAACACGTCCCACTAGTTCTGGGCAAAATCCGCAAGACCCACCTCAAGCGCATCCACCACCGGCCTGCGTCAGCGCAGACGGGTGAAGATATCGATGACGACGAGGACGATGAATAGAGTGCTCCACAACGTGGTTAGCTCCTGAGCATTAACGTGAAATTCACCCTCAGCACATGCACTTTGTGTTGAGGGTGAATTTCGTGTTAAGCGGAAGGAGCTGCGTTGTGGAGCACGTTTGTAGGCCGACTCCTCACCTTAGTTAAAATTGGTCAGGAGTCGGCCGGCAGCTATGGCTGTTGTATATTCGAAGCTACTCCCTACCAGTCTTAGCAGTCGCACATCATTGTGTGGCTGCTTTTTATGTAGCTCGCGTTGTGGTTCAGTGGAGTGTTGTTGCCGGGTGTTCGGCGCATCTTCCGTCCGTTTCGTTGGCGGTAGTGACAGACAGGCATGCTGGGGCCACCTCCAGACTTGGCCAGGCCCGGGTCAAGTCTTCCGGCTGAGCTCCGAGCCCGCCGTGTTGAATTAACATTTTCGGTAAGCTCATCGTGACTACCTATATCTTCCTTAGCGGTCTCTCCACTCGCCCCGATAATTACTAGCCTAGCCAAAAACCGGCTAGACTAGTAATTATCGTTTCAGCATGGTCACTACCGCCAACTTCACTCCCGGAAGAGGCGCCAAACACCCTACCGTAAGCTTCTAGACTGCATTTGGTGCCACCCACAATCAAAATAAGAGAT
This sequence comes from Lacticaseibacillus zhaodongensis, assembly GCF_009687905.1. GTDB lineage: Bacteria > Bacillota > Bacilli > Lactobacillales > Lactobacillaceae > Lacticaseibacillus > Lacticaseibacillus zhaodongensis. The sequence goes on from NZ_BLBG01000006.1 coordinate 121,910, forward strand.
TTCTGCATGATAAGTTTACGCTGCTGAAGTTTAAACTTTTACTGCAGGCCTCAATGTGATCACATCACCAGCTTAGTTTAACGGCACCAATAACCGGCATGGTACATGCATTCGGGTGTAATAGATACAAATCAGCGGTCAAGATGCCGCAACCATCTGCAATGTAACCAACCAGAATTCGCTCCGTAATTTAGTACATCCGTTTAGGGCGGTGGGGGTATCTACGGAGCGGAGACACGGGGCTGCTCCATGCCATCGCAACAATTGACTGCTAGCCACTTGCGGTTTGTGCAAGTGGCTTGCCGTCAATTGTTGGGGGAAGCGCAGAGACAACAATGCGACCGCAGGGAGTGTTGGCTCGAGCTTAGCGGCAAGACTGGGTGAACTTCCCAGGCTTGAACGCGACCCTGTGCATGGAGTGGCCCCGTGACGCAGCGGGAGTAGATGCCCCCACCGCCCGGCATGCAAAAGAGCCTGCCCCCATTCAACACGAGGTCAGGCTCTTGGCTTAGGTTTTGTTGTGGAAAGTACTTCTATGCCTTCTGTGCGTCAATAACCGCCAGTGCAGACTGTAGTACCTTCTCGCCGTCCATCATGCCGTAATCGCGCATGTTAATGACGGCAACTGGGATGTCAAGTTTACTCTTGAAATCATCCAGCATGTACTTAACTTGTGGGCCCAGCATCAACACGTCTGGGTGCTCCTGGTCCAGCTTGTTCTCCGCGTCGGCAGCCGCCGTGGCAAAAATCGTCACGTCCGTGCCGTCCTTTTCCGCGGCCTTTTGCATCTTGGTAACCAGCAAGCTCGTCGACATTCCCGCCGAGCACGCAAGCATAATTTTCTTACTCATAATTTTTCTCCTCTTTGGCGCTAAACAACTACTGCTCAATCAGCTTGAACGTCTGCCATGGCTTGATGTACTGCAGCAAGCCTGCGTCCGAATCAACGATGTGACCCACCACGTTGCGGCGGCCGTCGTTGCGGAAGGAGCGCAGTGCGATCTGCATTTCGCCTTTGTAGCGCGCGTAATCATCGTTCACGACCAGCACGTCACCGCGCTGAAAGTCACCCGTACTTGGCCGCGCGGGGATTGCGTCGCCACTGTGGGTGATGCGCGTTTGGGTCGAGCGCAACATGTACTCGGAGGCGTCACCGCGGTAAAGGTGCACGCCGTTGACCCCGTCCAGCACGATGGCCCGCTCGACTGCCGTGACATCACTGCGCAGCCGCACGCCAAGCAGTGGCTGGCTGCTAAAGAAGTTCTGCGCGACCAGTTCCAGCTCGCGGTTGGATGCATACGCATTGCCGATGATCACGTCATCAATCATCCCCGTCAGCAGCAGGTGCTGCACCTGGGTGCCAATCGGCAAGTCCCGGTCCGCCTCCATTGTTGGCAGACCCTCGTGCACCGGCCAGGGACCGGTTTGGGCAACGTGGGAGCTGACAAAAGCGGCCGTGTGCAGGTTGGCGTCGCGGTAGGGCTGTGAGTACTGCATGAAGTAGCGCTCACTCAGACCGGTGTATTCCTGCGGGTAGAAGTTGTGGCAGCCCAGCAGATTGTCGCGCAACGGGTGGTAGCTGAGGATGCTGGCGAGATAGTTGGTGCCGGCACTCATATTGATCTCAATTTTGAGCCCGTAAGGATTGCGCGTCATCCGCGCCTCCTCGAGGCCCGTGAAACCTTCATCGAGGCGCAAGCCCCAGACGCCGAGGTCGGCGAAGAAGTGCAAGTCGTCATAGGTCACGCCCAAGTCCTTGAACAGGCCTGGGTTGATGTCAACGATGACTTGGTAACCCAAGTCGTTTGCACACTTGATGGTGCGCTTGAACTTAGCTAAGGTGCCGGATTCCGCATCGCCGCTCAGCTGCAGCAGTGAGGTGAACACGCGGGTGTAGCCGAGTTTGTGGCCCGCCTCCAGATAACGCTGGTCATCTTCATAATTAGATAAGTCAGGATAAATCGATAAACCGATGCGACGCATTAAGCTTCCTCCTTTTGCTGATCACGGTACGCGGCACTGATCTCTGCGGCCATCTTTTTGAAGCGCCGCTTGCGGAACCACCCCAAGAAGAAGGAGGCCGTTTTGTTGTTGGCCGTGACTTTGGCATCGCGGCCCTTTTGCTGCTCACTGTACGTCAGCGTGCAACTGTCCGCCCCCTGCGGAGTGAGCTCGTAGTCCACAAAATACTCGTTCCGCCCGGTGCGCAGGGAGTAACCGTAACGCCGGCCGTGCAGGAAGTGCAAGACCTTCAGTTCCCCGGTCTGCTTGTTCCCGAACTCCTTGTGGTAGCGGTAACCCGGCAGCGCCCGTTCAGCGAGCTGCCGGCCCGTTTGCTGCTTGATATCCTGAAGAACCGAGTCGACCAGGCGCTGGAAGAAATAGTCGGCCGGAACCTGTAGATCCATTGTAATTTTCATTGTGACCTCCTACTAATCCTTTGCCTTGACCGGGTGCCGAAGACTCCGGAAGTAGTGCACACCGGCAGCGAATGCCAGCGCCATGCCCCCAAAGAGGCTGGCAAAATAATAATTTCCGGGTAATAGCTGACTAGCCATGATCAAAAGTAAACCTAGATTAACCATCGCCAGCGTCATTTTCTTAGACATACCGATTCTCCATTCTATTGTGATTCCAAAACTAATTTTGCAACAACTACTTAATCAACGACTGGCTTGACCCGGTTAGCAGCCTGAACAAATGGCACGTAAATCAGGAAGCCGATTATGCCGTTGACGATTTGCAGGATCGGCGCCCGCCAGTCCATGGTGGCAATCAGTGAGTTGATGATCGGTGGCATGGACCAAACAATCTGCGTCTTGATTGGTGATACTAATCCGAACTGAATCGCGAAGTAGGCGATGGTAACCATGACTACTGGTGCGAGCAGGAACGGAATGAAGTAGATTGGGTCGAGCACGATTGGCAGCCCGAACATAACTGGCTCGTTAACGTTGAAGAAGCCTGGTGCAATCGCGAGCTTGGCGACCGCCCGCTGATCGTCCCGCTTGGAGAAGATCAGGATGGCAATCAGCAGTAGCAGGGTTGAACCCGCACCACCGATCCAGGCGTAGAGGTCGAAACAGTTCCGGGTCCAGAGGTAAGGCAGTGCTTGGTGCTGACTGAAGGCGTTGATGTTCGCAATCTGTGCAGTGAGCCAAATCCCATCGAGGATTGGGCCGAGCACGTTGGTCCCGTGCAGGCCGAAGAACCAGAAGACTTGAACCAAAATCGTCATCAGCAGCACTGAACCGTAGCCTTGAGACAGGTGCAGCAGTGGATCCTGCAATGTCTTACTGATGAATTCAATGACAGTGGAAGCACTGAACTTGGTGAAGGCCCAAGTGATGATCCCGCCAACGTACAGGGCTGCGGTAGCAGGAATGATCCCGGTGAAGGCAGCGGCAATTGCGGGTGGAACTGAATCAGGCATTTTAATAGTAATGTTCTTGTGCATCAAGTAAATGTAAATCGAAATGGCCAGGCCACCCATGATCATGACGGTGAAGAAGCCGGCTGAACCGAAGAAGGTGTTGAAGTTGAAGAAGCCCCAACCGGTAACAGACTTACCGGCAACCGCCGCCCCAGCAGTGGTAAGCGTCTTTGCATCAGCCTTGGACAGCGCCTTGGTCAGTGTCAAGGTGTAGCTTTGTGGCAAGCACATCAGGAAGGTCCCGAGGGTCACGATGCCCCCGGTGAGTGGTTCGACCTTGTACTGCGTGGACATCTGGTAACCAAAGGTGAAGGCAAAAACCAAGCCGAGAATCGCCAGGGACCCGGTCCAAACCTGGGCGTTGATCCCAATGAGTGGCTGCATGGCGTTGACGAAGCCGGTCCAGCCGAAGCGGGTTGGAATGTCCCGCACCAGCGCGTTGAGAATTGTCGCGACGGCCCCAGCCATCGTGGCAGGCATGATTGAAATAAAGGCATCACGTAGCGCGATCAACCACTTAATTGAACCGATCTTTGATGCAATCGGCACAACGTGTTTACTGAGCCAATTTATAAATGAGTTCATAGATGTTTTCCTCTCCAGAATCTAAGCAACAAAAATGTATATGGCAAGTATTAAAACTAATCAACAAGCGCGCTCTCGTTAATCGGTACATACCAATAGTAGCGCTTCCATTGCCCGTGTCAACGCGTTTCTGAATTTTTAAGCGCGATATGCGCTTTATTCAACGTTCGTATACCATACATATATAACAACCGTTTTTATACAAAAGGCCGTAAGAACACATACTAGTCGGCCCAGAACGAACGCCTGCCTATAAGGCAAAAATAATCGGTCTAAATTTATCTGCATGTTATTCCTGAAATTAATTGGTTATTCCGGCTAAACATAGCATTTTGAGTTTTCATTGCCGCTAGACTGGCACTCCCCATGCACACTAGTGCCCGTGTATTTATGCATTGGTCAGCGGTATACACCACTAACCACTGGTGGTTACCCATCCGCATCCCCATTAGCTACGGTTCAAGAATCATTCCGGGTGTGAAAATCAAGTGGTAAGTGCAGCGGCTACTTTCTGCGTCGTCATTGCTGTCTTGCCTGATTGGTCCCCAAGCTGGCTGGTGAGTGCCAATCACCCCCACTTGCAGCCGTTATTTTCACGATTGGTGCTTGACAATCGCTGGCGAACAGCCTCCATTTTTGGCGAGGAATGTTCGGGTTTACTAGATAATCAAAAACAATTTACAAGTATGATGAATTAATGTATGATAAGTCACGTTGTTTCAGCAAGTAAAAAACACGAATGTTCGTGTTTGGAGGAAAATACATGATCACAAAGATGAAATCATACTTCGAATTAGAGAAGCTTGGTACCAACGTTCGTCGGGAAATGCTGGCGGGCTTTACAACCTTTATTTCAATGGCCTACATTCTCTTCGTCAATCCGTCCGTTCTGGGCGCGTCCGGCATGGACAAGGGTGCCGTCTTCACGGCGACCGCCCTGGCGAGTGCCCTGGGCTGTATCCTGATGGGGGTACTCGCGCGCTACCCAATTGCGACCGCCCCTGCCCTCGGGATCAACGCCTTCTTCGCCTACTCCGTCTGCATCGGGATGAAAATTCCGTGGCAAACGGCCCTGGCCGGTGTGTTCGTTGCTTCACTAATCTTCATTGTGATCACGATTTTCCGCCTGCGTGAAAAGATTATCGATGCAATCCCTGCCGATCTGAAGTACGCCATCTCCGGTGGGATTGGCCTCTTCATCGCCTTCCTCGGTTTGAGTGATGGCGGCCTCATCACCGCTAACAAGTCCACCATGGTCGGCTTGGGTTCACTGACCGTGCCAACCACCTGGCTCACCATCTTCGGCCTCGTTATTACCGCCATCCTGATGGTCCGCAAAATTCCGGGCGGGATCTTCATCGGGATGGTCTGCACGACCATCTTGGGTCTCGTGACTGGCCTCATTAAAGCACCAGCCCACATCATCTCCGCTGCGCCAAGCCTGAAACCAACCTTCATGGTGGCAATCCACCATGTTGGCGACATCAACACCCTGCAGCTGTGGGTCGTCGTTTTGACCTTCTTGCTGGTCACCTTCTTTGATACGGCGGGCACCCTGGTTGGTCTGGCCACTCAGGCCGGTTTCATGAAGGACAACAAAATGCCCCGCGTTGGCCGCGCCCTCGCGTCTGACTCCACAGCGATGCTGGTTGGTTCCGTACTGGGGACCTCACCAGTCGGCGCCTACGTTGAATCTTCAGCTGGGATCGCGGTTGGGGGTCGCAGTGGTTTGACCTCCATCTTTACCGGGATTTTATTCCTCTTTGGTCTTTTCTTCTCGCCAATGCTCGCGGTAGTCACAACGCAAGTGACCGCCCCCGCCCTGATTATCGTCGGGGTACTGATGGCGCAGAACTTCAAGTACGTTGACTGGGGCAAGATGGAAATCGCCATTCCTGCCTTCCTCATCGTCCTCGGCATGCCCCTCACCTACAGTATCTCCGATGGGATTGCCCTGGGCTTCATCGTCTACCCGATCACGATGATTGCTGCCAAGCGCGGCAAGGAAGTTTCACCAATCATGTACGCACTCTTCTTCGTCTTCATTGGCTTCATGTGGATTCTTAATTTCAAGTAATATGCACGAAAAAGACGCGGCCTCCGGATTTTTTCCGGAGGTCGCGTCTTTTGCTTCTAATCAACGTGCAAAATCGTCTTTTTAATGATGTTCAGATGATCATCCAGGTCGTAAACGATCGGCTCTGCGTTACCGACCTCAACGCCATCAATGTCCGCGTCACTGATTTGTTCCAGGTACTTGATCAGGGCGCGCAATGTTGAGCCGTGCGCGACGATGAGCTGATTCTGCCCCGCGCGCAGTGCCGGCGCAACGTGGTCGACCCAGTACGGCAAGAGGCGGGCGGACGCATCCGCCAGGCTCTCGCCCCGCGGCACCACTGACTCGGGCCAGCGAGCGTAGGCCCGTTCTTGCGCCTTGGTGACCAGTTGCGGTGGTTCGGCAATATAACTCCGCCGCCACTGCGCGACTTGTTTCACGCCGAATAGCTGCCGGCTGGCGTCCTTATTGAGGCCCCGCAGCGCGCCGTAATGCCGTTCATTGAGGCGCCAGCTCTTGGTGATGGGTAGGTATGCCTGCCCGATCTCGTCCTGGATAATGTAGGCCGTCAAGATCGCCCGCTTAAGCATGGACGTGTGCACGGCGCCAAACTGAATGCCCGCGCGCGCCAGCCGCGCCCCCGCCGCCCGGGCTTGGTACATCCCGTTTGCGGTTAGCGGAACGTCCGACCAGCCAGTGTATGTATTATTGTAATTGGCGGTACTCTCGCCGTGCCGTACTAGTACCAGTTCAACCATCATAACTCCTTCAAGATGCGCATTGTTTGCCGGGCGAAACTGACCCCGGCAACTAGTTCCAAAATCCAGTATACACCATTCAAGTAAGTGCTTGAACGCTGCCGGCGAGTGAAAATCCGCCCCAGCCCGGATGGCTGCTGCGGGTACCTCCTTATCGAACACCAGCCCCCGCGGATCAATTTGCCGCACCTAAGGAAAACAAGTAGAATGATAGTAATGATTTTTCTGAAATTTTGACGTTGCGCGCCTCCTGCTCGCAACGTGGAAGGAGGCGTCTCCGTGGCGCAGAGCAAAGCAAGACCGCTCGGCATGTCCGCAGTGTTCTACGATATTATTTTCACCTTTGTCATCGACCGGCTCGCCCGCAGCCTGTTGTACGCCAATCGCGGCACGATCGACTGGCGCAGTTGCGTGTCCTTTGGGCTCATGGCCCTCTGCAGCTGGACGGTCTGGACCTACCAGGTGATTTACGCCAGCAGGGCTCCGGCGCGGCCGCTACTCGACAGCCTTTACCTAGCGCTAAACCTGTTCCTGAGTATCTACCTCACCACCACAATTGGGGTCTGGACGGTCGCACCGACAATCAGCACTAAGCTGAGCACCGCCCTACTGTTCTTCAGTTTGGCTAGTCAGTACTGGCTCAACGGGCGGGGTAGCGCCGTCAAACAACCGGCCTTCATTGTGCCCCTGCTTTTGGGCGGCGTCATTGCCTGCTTCGCGACCATCGTGCCCGGACCAGCAATGGGCGGACAGATACTGTACGTGATCGGTATCCTCATCCCCGCCGGCGGTCCGTGGCTGCTGCGGAACCGGATTCCCGAAACCAACAGCCATTTTCGGGCCATCAGCACCCGCATCACCCTCTTCACCGTGCTTCTCTTCGCCCGCTCGGTGATGCAGGTCACCGACAGCCTGGCGAACCTGGAGCTCCAGCCGGTGCTTTTCTTCGTCAGCACGGTGCTGATGCTTGCCAGTTACTTACTGGTCGTTGAGCTCGGCATTGATGCCCACACCAAGCAGTCGTCAATGTTTGCACTGCTGATCCACATGCCGCTCATGGCCACCATCCTCATGATGGCTAACGTCACGCGCCTGTTCATCAACGGCCGCATCATCCCCGTGAACTTCGCCATCTGGATGATCATTCTGCTGGCGATTTACACGGTTGCCCTTGCCCTGTACCTACTCGTGTACCAGCGGGATGGCCTAGACACCTCCCTCAAGCGGGGGCGCTTCTTCGTGATTGCCCTGCTCTGCTTCACACTTTACGGGGTCGTCACCGTCAACATCGGCGCGCTCTTCCTGATGGGGATGTGCGCCTACCTCTTCGCCTGCGACCTCTTCCTGTGGCAGTTCGTCCTGAACCCGCCGCAAGTGAGTGATGATGAACCCCAAGACGAAGACGATGCCAACAAGAATAATCATGATTCCGAATAATTGTTGGGTCCGCGCAAAATGTGCGGGCCTTTTCTTGTACACAGAGCGAAACGAGACGGTTTGAAGCTGAGCATTTGTGTGCTCCGGGAGAAATGCCGGGTTTTGGCATTACTTCCGGAGTGTGCAAAGCGCAAGCTTCAGTCCCGCGCAGCTCGACTACGCGACAAAAATGGCGGCCACAAATTGTGACCGCCATTTTGGCGTACGGAGCAAGAATTACTTCTTGTCCTGCTTCTTATCTGCTTCTTTGTCAGCCTTAGGATCTGTTTCTGCCTTCTTGGCTGGCTCCGCTTTCTTATCTGCGGGTTTCTTTTTGTTGGTGTTTTCTTCTTCTTCGATGACTGGGGCAACGACTTCTTGTCCGTCCACACGGAGGTTCTTGAAGTTGATGACCGTGCGGTGTTTCAGGTCTTCGACGGTCACCGCGTCTTCTTTGTCGAAGTCGTCGATGGTGACGAGTGCGGAATTCGTGTAGATTTTTTCAACGGTACCTGTGAATGCCAAAGGTACGTCGTTGTTCTTCTTAACGTCAACCTTATCACCAACAGCAAGTTCTTTTGCCATAACAATTGCCTCCTTATATTCGTCGCCGCGCACGTCGCGGCCGAAACCGATGCCCGAGTATTATAGCATTCTGCGCCACTAATTGCACGGCGCGCCGGGTTTAGAAGTCATCGAAGTCGGAGGAATCGTCGTCTTTGTCCTTACTGTCATCGTCTGGCTGCGGCGCTGCTGCCTGCGTGCTACCAGCACCGGCATAGCTGAGAATCCGCATCGCGCTTTCAAAGTTCTTGCGCTTGGCGGCCTTCATGATCAGGAACAGGTCCACGAACCACCACACGCCCCCGACAATGCCGAAGGTGAAAATGGTCGCACAGAGTTTGCCGACGCCCAAGCCGATGTCACCGACGTAGAAGCGGTCGATCCCAATCGTGCCGAGGAAAAATGACAGCACGAAGGCGAGTACTGGTTCCTTGTAGGCCGCGGTCATGACTGGGTACTGGGCCTCCTTGGGCGCAGCAGCCATGTGCTGGCGCAAAATTGGCAGGTCCTCACTGGGAAACTTGCCCGCATTGCTGAGTATAAAATCGTTGTAGTCCATCCTTGATGTCCTCCATCCTTAATCGCTAATCTGATTATTAGGTATTAATGCGCTCCCGTCAATCATTCTCCAGACTGATTTGCATTTTGTTACCCCTACTTGGCTGGCAGCTGCGCGTCCTTGATGGGACTGACCACCGTGGCATTCTGCCCACTGACCCTGGCGGTGAAGCTGACACTGTCCCCTTCACGGATGAACTGAGCGAGTGGGTATTCCTTCACGCTGATACTGTAAACGGTCTGCCCAGCAGCGAGCAGGAAGGACATGGTGTCCCCGGCGCGGCTAGTCCGCAAAATGGTGCCGCTGACGTGTTTCTTTTTGCCATTAGTTGCGCTAGCGTTGAGGCCGCCGCCAAACAAAGTCCGGTACTTACTGAGGGCACTCTGCGCGTCATCCCCGGTTGCCACCGTGCTGGAGGTTCCGTTACCGGACGCGAGCATGTAGACGTAACTGCGGAAGGCATCACTGGAATCGAGCATCGACACGATCCAAGTCGGCCGGCCATCAATCCGGTAAAGTAGCGGCATCTTCGGCTTCCATCCGGTCTGTTTCATCATGTCTTTGGCCAGCCGCTGCGCCCGGTCCGGCGTCATCGCGTCTTTTTCTTCGCGGTAGTAGTAGCTCTTACCACTAGCCGCGTCGGTGAAGATGAAGCCCATGACTGAGGTCTGACTGGACTTAGCACTGGTCAGGGATTGCTGGTAGTAGATTTGGCCCTTGTACAGCACGGGGGTCAGCTCGTTGTCTTCGCCCTCAGTGCCGGCGCCGCCAACCGCGACCATGACGCCCTGCTGGCCGCCACCGATTCCGTTGGCATTCCACCAACCGTTCCGTTCGGTGCCCCAGGAGTTGACCTGGGCACCCGCAGTATTTGGATCCACGGCGACATCCAGCCACTTAGGCTTTGCCGCCAAGCGCTTATAGAAGTGCACCGTCCCGGTCTCGGCGTTCAGGGTCACCACGGCCTTATCGCGGAAGTCCTGCCGATTGGTCATACCGTAGCGCTTAACCAGGGTGCTCACGTAATATGGCGTCCCCTTGTCATCGACTTCCAGCTGCGGGGCGTTACTCATCAGCACGTAACTGCTCTGCGCGGTGTGGGCGTACATCAGCCGCCGCGCATCCTTGCCAAAGTATGCTTGCGGGGTGTAACGCAGCGCCCGCTTCACGAAGTGCGGTCGCGCGGTTTTGCTGGTGGCATCAGTCATGAAGTAGCCGTCCACTTTGCGGTAACGCATGTAGCGCAGAAAGCTGCCGTCAAAATCCAGTGGCGCCACGTACACCATTTTGCGGCGATAGACTTGGGCCCGGACGTGCTTGACCTCATAAACGTTCGCGTTGGGAATATTACTCAGTGAGTTGTTAATCTGGGTGAGCACGGTCGCCGGCGTGTTGACCACGGGCACCTGCTGACTCTTGGCGTCGACCACTGGCAGCGGCGCATTACTGGTACTGTTGTGCGTCACCACGGGTGCGCTGCTGGCGATTTTCTTAGCATCGGTCATGCCGGCGACAGCGAACACAACCATAGCAATCACAAACAGCGCTAGGCTCCAGCCAGTAATCGCGGCAAAACTGAGCCGCCGGTGCTGGCCCGGAGTGACGTCCGTCTTGGCCTTTGTCTGCCCATCGTGTTTGCCGCCGAGCTTACCAAAATTAAGCGCAACATTCGGCAGCTTGAACTTGCTCGTTAGCAGGGCCTGAATCAGCGCACTGATGGTCAAGGTCCCGAGGTTACCCAGAACGGTGGTTGCGATACTTGGTTCCGGCAAGACAACGTAAATCCACATTGTTGCCACAATAAACAGCAGCACGTTCAATAGCAGGTCCATGCGCACCCGTTTGTGTTTGCCCTGCCGCAGCAGTTGCCAACAGCCCAACAGTGCCACAATAATTGCTAATAGTGTGAAACGTAGCGTGATGCCCAGAAATAGTACGAACATTTTTCTTCCTCCACCCAGTAGTAAGCCCTTACTCAACAGCACCATTTTGCTTTACATTATGCACCCGCGCATCAGCCTTTGGGTGGAGAACATAAAATATCATTAACTATTTTAAGCACACAATAAGGGGCGGACAGACTAACACGGTCTGCCCGCCCCCTTCAAGCTAGACTAAATGATTATCCCAGTCGCGCCAGCAGCTCCTGAACCGCATCCGCAGCCTCCTGCGGTACGGCGTTGTAACCATCATCAGCAGTCTGCTTCGCGTTCAGGAAGTCGAGACGATCTTGCAGGCGGGCGTGCAACCGCGCTGCATACTCCGCATCACCAGTTGGCACGTCAAAACCGGCAATTGGCATGTACTGCAGTTCTGGCAGCAGTGGGAATGGCGCAAACTCGGCCGCATGCTCAACGATTTTTTCGATCGACCCCGAAGTGTCCTTCGGGGTGACCTTCTTGCCATTGAAGTAACCAGTGTTCAAAATGTAACAAGTCGTCCGCCCGCCCGCAAACAGTTCCTTGAAGGCGGCGTAATCCTCACCCAGTGGGTAGCAGCGGAACGGGTTCGCAAAGGGTTCGATGACCAGTTTGTTCATGTCGACTTTACCGACGAGGTTCTCAGCGGTCGAGCGCTTCGTAGCGAGGGTCGCCCCAAAAACGGTGGCCAGCGTAGCATCATCCACCCGCACCACTGGCGGCAGCGTATCGTCCTTCATGATCCAGAACACGGCGTCCAGCGGTTCATCGATATGGTCGACCCGGTTCGGCGTCATGAAGCGCGACTTGATGGCCCGGCCGTTGTTGTTGCGCACTTCCTGCGTCACCACGATTTTCTCACCGTGGTCATCCAGCGTGACACCGACGTTCTGACAGGTCAGCACGTAGCGCAATACGGGGTCGCTAGGAGCGTAGTCAGCCGTTTTGTCAAAATACGCCGGTTCCAACGCGGTGGTCGTGCCCGTGTCCCGCTTGATGACAAAGGCGTCGTCATGCAGAACGTCAACGTGGTACTTGCCGGAGTGCTTGGCGAGCGTGATGGTGGACTTGCCGGACCCAGACAGGCCGAACGCGGCCATGGTGAACTTGCTGGCGCCAAGGTCGTAACGTTTCATCCCGCCGTGGCAAGCCGTGAAACCATTCCGGTGGGCGGTCGCCCAGGCCAACGTCAACGTCGCCTTCTTGAGCTCACCGAAGTAGCGCAGCCCGAGGATCGCGGCGACATTATGGGTCGGATCAAACAGTGCCAGCCCGTTCGGGAAGTCCGGGGAGGACCAATCCGGATCAGCGTAGACATAAATATCATTTTCCTGATACTCAGTCGACTGGGCATACATCCCCATGATTTTACGCGTCGCGATTTGGAAATTAAGTAGGTAGGAATAGAAGTTGGCGGCGTAATTCTGGTTCAGCATCAGGTGCGCGCGGACCATGAATTCTGGATCCAGACCGACGATGACGTCACCACTATAAAACGGCCGCCGGGTGCCAGTGAAGACTGCCTCCCGCAGCACATCCGCATACTTCTTGGCATCGATCCCGGGCTGGCCAATAATCCGGCGTGCTGCCGCGGTCCGGCCAACCACGCGGCCATCGTTGCTCACAATTACTTTTGCATCGTCCGGTAAGCCGAGCTCCGCGGCGTGCTCAACCGGCATATCTGTTACCACGACGCCCGGTGCCTGCAGCGCGTTACTGTACGCGGTGCGTAAATCCGCCACGTGCGTCACGTTGTTGCCGTAGAACGCAGATTCAACCAGCGTCTTGAAGTTGTTGAACAGTGCATTCTGCGGGCCAATGTCGACACGGCTATATTCACGAATCGTTGCCATAGTGTCTACCTCCGTTTTGTGATTCTGCCTGCAGTTTCTACTCTTAACTTCATCTTAGCCGTCTGATGTATGCGCTGTCAATCTTGATTTAATGCGGCTTAGCGCAATTCAGCGGTCTATCCATACTGACAAAATCATCCGGAGTTATTCAAGCAAAAATACACGTTAACTTTTACACTAACTGCAGTCATTTTTACACCAAAATGACGCCCACCGCGAACGCGGCCGACGCCAAAATATTTAATATTCACATACTTCAGAAAATCGCCATGTAAACCGCGGCCGCAATGACCCAGAAGCCAATAAAGAGCAACACCGTGTTGACGTGCTTGTTATCCGTAACCCGCTTACTTGCGGCCAGGTAACAAAGCCCCAGGCCAATGACTGCAATGAGTATTTCAATAATAATGTTCAAGGTGACACCCCCCTGCGCACAATAATATGTACATAGAACCATATTATTACTCGCAGCGGGTCTTGGCAACGCTGACATTAACCGTGCACTGGTAACATGTTGGCCTGCATTCCGCACACCTTGGCCGCGAGCCGGTTCCCCAGCGCAATTGCTTCGGGCAAACCCAGTCCCTGGGCGAGCCCCGCCAGCATCCCACCGCAGTGGGTGTCGCCGGCACCGACAGTGTTGACGACCTTGACCGCCACCCCGGGCACGATGCCATCATTGTCCGCGTCCACGTAGTAGTAAGTGCCCTTAGCACCAAGCGTCACGACGACTGGCTGGTGGGTCAGCGCGTGCAAGTAGTGGACTTGCTCAGCAAAAGTAGCTCCCTGCGCAATTTGCGGTAGTTCCGCCTCATTGCAGTGCACAATGACACCGGAACGCAACAACCGGTCCAGCAGCGTTTTGTCGACGCTCTTGATCCGCGCCGCAACGTCAAACAGCAAAAGAGAATCCTTGGGCCGCTGCTCGAGCGCGGCAATCGAGGCCGCCGCAACCAGCGGATTGCTCAGCTGAAAGCCACTCAGGTAGAACTGACCGTAACTGTTCATGTCGAGGTGCTTGAACCAGTTATCGCGCCACAACTGCTCCATCCCCGGCAGGACGATAAAGGTGCGCTCCCCGTTCGGTTCAATCATCGCAACGGTCCAACCGTTATCGGGAGTCCCGGAGATGACCCGCGGGGTGACGCCAATATTTTGCAGGTAGGCGCTGATCCGGTCCGCGTTGGCACCGTGACCGACTGGGACAAACAGATCCGCATCGACGCCGGCGTAACGCAGTGCGCAAAAGGCGTTGATGGCGCAGCCGCCAACTTGGTATTCGAGAAAGTCGCCCAGCACGTTGCCAGCACTCTGCGGGACCTGCGGAACGTTCATGAGTGCATCAACCAGTGCGGCACCAAAGAATAATGTTTTAGTCATTACGTCCTCTTCATCAATTGTTTTATGCTACCAGTTATTTGTACCGCATTTCGGCGTTAATTGTCTAGTATTAAGGCCCTGGATGCAAAAAAGAGGCAGCTGCCGCGGACGCGACAGCTACCCTTTAATCACTAAACCTTAACTGAAACTATTCCATCAGTGCAGGTTCTGCTTTACCAGCATTAATGTGCCGCACTTCAAAGGCGGTCACAGGGATGCCAAGCTTCTTCATTTCCTTGTACATCGCGGGCTCGTCGTAATTCTCGGTCTTCTTGGTGATTAGCATCATGTGGTCCTCGGCATCGTTCCAGTGCCAGTCACCCATCTTGCTCAGAACCGGGTCCGACTTCGGGTCAAAATCAACCTTGTCGAAGAACTCCAAACGAACCAATTCACCGTCTGGATTGGCTTCCTCTTCATCGTAGAAATCCTGTAAATCATCTGCTACCTTAGCCATATTAATTTACCTCCATTATTTTCAAGTGAATTAGATGCAAAACGCCCCAGCTCCCCCTGAATTGGGGAAATTGGGGCGTTGCGCGCGAATTACGCGTAAAGCACTGAGCATTACTTGATAGTTAAATCATAGTTGCATTGCACAAACTAGTCAAGTAAACGCTTGTGGAAAGATAATCAAGATAGATGGATTAATAATCACTACTGCCAGCATTATTAATTTGCAAATTTGCATAATTAGATTAGTCTAATTGAAATGTATTTGAGTAATGTTAGTCCAGCATAATTACCACCGAATGTCGCTGATAACCCGGCCGGTTTGCCAAATCAAGTAAGACAAAATCAGCAAAATTTGCCCGCATCCAGATTTGTAAAAGTGGCCACACATTGTATTTCAATAATTGGTCTAAACCGGCCAATCGTCACTTTCAGAATTGCATAAACAGTTTTATAATATATCGTGTATAGGTAGCGAAATATTCATTCCGGTATTTTCCGCTCATAAAAATGGTTATAAAGTTCACTTGGAACGTTTTGGCTACGTTAGCATTGCGCCCGTGATACACATCTGGAGGGTGATTTAGAATATGTTTGCAACAATTGACCCAGCAGTCCTGCTGCCGCAGGTTGCTTTACTTGTTTTTGCGATTGGTTTTGTCTGTGCTTTGGTCCTCGGTTACACGCTGATTTGGCAACGAGTGGTTGGCAATACCTCGTTGACCAAATGGCAACAAATTGCCATTCGCACCGCCCTCCCGCTAACTAGTTGGATACTTTCCGGACTGCTGATTGCGACCAGTATGACCAGCATTCAAAGTGCCTGGATTTATGCCAGCATCGGCTTATTTTTGGTTGCCTTTCCGGTGCTCGACAACCAGTTGGGCCGCTTGGAGTATCTACTCCGCTGCGCCGCACTATTTGCGTTCTGGATTGCCGGCCACTGGGCAAACCTGGTCACGCCCCAAGTGCTACTAACGCTTGCCGGTTTAGCTGGCTTATTGGTCTTGATTCGGCTCCGCATTTGGGACTTGCGGTACCGCTTTTGGTACTGCATGGCCGCTGGGGCCTACATCTCCCTGGCGTACTGGCTGACCGTTCCGAACGTCACTCTAACTACGCTGCACGTGTACCTAAGCATCGGGGCGTACCTACTGATGACGGCATTGACCTGCGCATACTGGATTTACAAGCGCCGGAATAAACTGGCCGCGCGCCAGGCCGCTAGTGAAGACCTAACCGTCAACAATGTCTATGCATCGTACGCCCGCAATGTTGCCAGCCTGTTTGAGGGTGCGAAACAGAGCCACCAACCCCTGACGATGGCTGTAATGGATATTGACCATTTTGCGGATATCAATGAGCGTTACGGACACATGGGCGCAAATGAAATTCTGACCCAGGTGGTTGAGGAACTGCAGAACGTCTTGCTTCAATACAGCGCCGAATCGCACCTGTTCCGTTCTGGCGGTGAGGAGTTTAGCGTTATCTTCGTCAACACTCCGACCACCATCGCCGCCCCGATCATCCTGGACTGCTGGGATACTATCCGCACGCACATATTCACCTACAAGGATAATCAAGTCATGTTGACGATTTCGGCTGGCTTATCGCAGATCCAGTCAATTGATAAGGACGTCGACCCGCTGTACAAACGGGCTAATTCGAGCATGACGCAGAGCAAGCACAGCGGTCGCGATGCCATCACCGTTGAAGGGGTGCCGCAACACGCTCGGCAAGCACGAGACTGGCTACCGGACTACACTTACTTTGCCCAGCCAATCGTTGACGTGCGGCCAACTAGTCACCCAGTGATGCTGAACGAACTATTGCTGCGCGCCTTCGACCGTAATCAGTGGCGGCTCCCCGATGATTTTGAGATTCCCACGACCACGCAGATCAGCTTGATCAAACGGGTGCTAAACCACAGTAACGTTCCCAACGTAACGGTCAACCTGACGGCCAAGCAGTTCAGTGACGCAGAAATTGCTAATGATTTTGTACACTTTAAGCGGCACGAACCGCGGCTCAAAGAATTCGTTATCGAAATCATGGACGCACCCGACCTGGTGACCGTTGAGCGCATCTCGAAGATTTACCACGCGAATGGCATCAAAATCTACCTCGACGACGTGGGCAGCGACAACAGTTATGAACTGGTCCTGCACATGTTCAATTACATCGATGGAATCAAGTTCGCGATGCAAAACCTGCGCAAGACCAACGACAGCAAGCAGCTACTAGAACGGATCGCCTTTTGGAAGAAAATCGCTGAACAGCATAATCTCGAGTTCATCCTTGAAGGCGTTGAGAACCAAGAGGAATCGGATTACTCCTACCGGCAAAGCGGTATTTTTCGTCAGCAGGGTTACTACTTTGGAAAGCCGGCGCTACCGCAGGATAAGTGATTCAGAGTGTGTCGCTATCAATTAATTAAGGGCGCCATCCCGTTGCGGATGACGCCCCTTTTGTGCTGGTTGAATGTGATTTAACACGTAGCAGTTGTTTACAGTTCGCCATCACTGCTTACTTGCTTTGACCAATCATACTGCTTTAGATATTCGGAATTGTTGGGCTTGGCGCTGGCTAGCGGCTCATCGGTGTGGGCAAGTCTGTAGCTAGTATCAAGTCTAAGCAACATTTGCGCTGAAATCCCCGTCACTTCTTCAATCGCCAGCGCCACGGTCGGGGAGACGAATGCCTTACGGTGCAACACTTGCGACAGGTGTTTTTCCGAAATCCCGATGCGTTTAGCAAAATCAACTTGAGTGATGTGATAATTATCAAGCATCTCTGCAATCGTGTCCGCAGCGGAATATTCGCCAAGATCATTGGGGTTAATCTTATTCTGCCGATTTAACATCTTGCATTCCTCCTTCAGAGGTAATCTTCAATGTCGATAATCGCGAGCGTGACAACTTCGCTTTTTTACTGCACACACAAATTTTGCCACATTGGTAAAGCATATGGAAATGGAATTTCATGGCGAACAGCTTAGTTTGATTCTTAAAACAGCAAAAAAGGCGGCCGTAGCCGTCTTCCCTACTGCGCCGGTCTGGGCTCCGGCGACTTGTTTACTTTGAGGAGGAGAAATATGAAGAAGAAGTCTGGGCTGCAGGCTCTGGGTTCCTGCAACTCTATGCTGATTACTATAGTGGCGCGGTGTGAATATCTTGCGGTGTACGCCGTGAAAAAATTGTGAAACTGCACGCGTAAAAATGAAGATTTTGTGTCAGCCGACCGCCCCGGTCATTTCCATTTTGATCAGGCGGTTCAACTCCACCGCGTACTCCATCGGTAATTCCTTGGCAAAGGGCTCGACGAAACCCATGATGAGCATCTCGGTGGCCTTGGCCTCACTCAGGCCGCGGCTCATCAGGTAGTAGAGCTGCGCCTCACTGAGCTTGCTGACCTTGGCCTCGTGCTCCATCGCCACGTCGTTACAATTGATTTCGTTGATGGGGATAGTGTTGCTGCGGCTGGCCTCATCCATCAGGATCGTGTCGCACTCGACGTGGGCAAAGGAGCCATGGGATTTGTCCGTGAAGCGCACTGTACCCCGGTAATCAGTGGCCCCGCCGTCCTTGGCAATCGACTTGCTGACGATTGAGGAGGTGGTGTTGGGTGCGTTGTGAATCATGCGTGCGCCGGAATCAAGCGTGATCCCGTGCCCGGCCACCGCAATCGACAGCATCGTGCCGTGCGCCCCCTCCCCGTCAAGGTAGACGGAGGGGTACTTCATCGTGGTTTTGCTGCCGAGGTTGCCGTCGACCCACTCCATCGTCGCGCCGGCCAACGCCTGCGCCCGCTTGGTTTCCAGGCTGTAAACGTTGTTGCTCCAATTCTGAATGGTCGTGTAGCGGGCGTAGGCGTTCTCCTTGACGAAGACTTCAACGACGGCGGCGTGCAAGCTGGCCGTGGAGTAAGTCGGCGCGGTGCAGCCCTCAACGTAATTGATGTGGGCGCCAGGCTCCACAATAATCATCGTCCGCTCGAACTGCCCGGTGTTCTCCGCGTTGATGCGGAAGAAGGCCTGCAGCGGCGTGTCGAGCTGAACACCGGCTGGGACGTACAGAAAAGTGCCCCCCGACCAAACGGCGGTGTTCAGCGCGGCAAACTTGTTGTCGCTGGCGGGCACGAGCTTGCCCCAGTACTGGTGTACCAGTTCCGGATACTTTTGCAGCGCCTCGTCCATGCCGCAGAAGATGATGCCGTACTTTTCCACGGCGGTCTTGATATGACTGTAGACGACCTCCGACTCAAACTGGGCGCTGGCCCCGGCGAGGTATGCACGCTCGGCTGCCGGCACCCCCATTTGTTCAAAAGTCGTCTTCAAACTAGCCGGCACGTCCGCCCAAGACCGGACGGGGTGATCGGTTGGCTTCTGGTAGTAACGCATGCTGTCGAGATCCAGGCCACTCAGGTCAGGGCCAAAATGCGGTAGACTCTGGCGCTGGTATTCAGCGTACGCGCTGAGCCGTTCCTGCAGCATCCACTCCGGCTCGTGCTTCGCCTTAGAGATTGCGCGAACGATATCCGCATTCAGACCGCGACCCGTTGAATAAATGGGGGCGTAATCAACGCGGGGGGCGGCGTCATTCGTGGCCGCCGCCAGCTGCTTGGCATTGGCAGCGACCTGCTCGTTATTCTTAGTGTTCTTAGTATTTAACATGTAGTCAGGTCCCTCCCAAAATTGACTGCCAGCTGCCTTATTCCTCCAGCAACTGCGCCAAGGTCGTCCACGCCAGCAGCGCACACTTCACCCGCGCCGGAAACTCGTGCACGGACGCAAGCACAGCCGCATCACCTAGCCCAGTTTGCGGCGTACCGTCCCGAACTAGGGTGCACATTTTGCTGCAACTACTTTGCGCTTCCGCTGGCGTTTTGCCGTGAACAGTCCGGATCATTAGCTCCGCGCTGGCCTGACAGATAGTGCAGCCAGTGACGTCAGCTTGCAAGCCCTGGACCGCACCGGCTGCCACGTTAACGCTAAGCACCAGCTTATCGCCACAAGTTGGGTTGACCGCCCGCAACTGCTGCGGCTGGGCACCGAGTTCGCCCCACGTATGCGGAGCGGCGGCGGCATCCAAAAGCACCTGCCGGTATAACTGCTGAATGCGTGTCAAACTCATTGGGCTTCGCCTCCTAAGAAGAAGTCGCGTGCGGCCTGCACCGCCGCTACCAGCCGCTGACAATCCGCTACCGTTGTGTAGGCCCCGAGCGTTGCCCGCGCCACGGCACTGACGCACAAGTCGTGCATGAGCGGCTGGGCGCAGTGGTCGCCGGCCCGAATCGCTACATTTTGCTCGTCCAAAAAGGTCGCCAGATCGTGCGCGTGCACGCCCTGAACATTAAAACTGACCGTCGCGCAGGCATCCGGCGCGCTGTATATCTGCACGTCAGGGATGTTTGCCAGCGCGGCCCGTAACTGCTGGGTCAAGGCCGCCGTGTGCGCAGTAAATGCCGGCCGCCGCGGCTGCAGGTAACTGATTGCGGCGCCCAAGCCGATCACGCCCAGGGCATTTTGACTGCCCGCCTCCAGCCGCCATGGCAGCTCCGCCCAGGTAGCTTTGGTCACGCTGACGGTATCCACCATGCCGCCGCCAAGGGTCAGTGGCGGCATCTGTTCAAGCAATTCACTGCGTCCATACAAGCAGCCGGTGCCACTGGGACCGTAGATTTTGTGACCGGAAAAGACGTAAAAATCACAGTCCAGTGCCTGCACATCAACAGCTTGGTGCCCGATGGCCTGGGCGCCATCGAGGACAAAGTAGCCGCCGCATGCGTGCACGGCAGCCGCAATCGCTGGTGCCTGCTGCAAGTGCGCCCCGGACACGTTCGTCTCGTGGGCAAGCGCAACAATGGCCGTGTGCTGATTGATGTGCGCCAGCACCCAGTCCTCATCAATCGCGCCATTAGCGGTGATTGGTGCTACTAGTAACTTCGCCCCGGTCTGCTGCGCGAGCCGCTGCCAGGGCAGGAAGTTACTGTGGTGCTCGGCGACACTGACAATGATTTCACTATCCGCGGTCACATGCTGCGGACCGAACGCCAGTGCAATCAGGTTCAACGCGGCGGTCGCCCCGCTGGTAAAGATAACCTGCGCGGCAGCTGCTGCGTTGATGAACTGCGCCACCTGCGTCCGCACCGCCTCAAACTGTTCCGTCGCATTATAAGCCAACTTATACAGGCCCCGGTGGAGCGGCGCATTTTGACTGCGCATGTATGTATCCAGCGCCGTAATCACCGGCTGCGGATACTGGCCCGTTGCGGCCTGATCAAAATACGCTAACTGCGGCTGCGCGGCAAACAGCGGAAAGTCCGCGCGCCAGTCTTGTTCTGCTGCATCACTACTCATGCTTTGCCGCCCCCTCCGAACTGATGCTCCCCTGCAAAACTTGGTCAATGCTTGCCGCAAGCGCCTGCTGCGTCGCGGCGGGCAAGTCGCCGGGCAAGATACCAAGTAAGAAGCCGCGCACGAGTAGCCGCAGCGCCACGTCCTTGCTGATGCCCCGGGTACTCAAATAGTACAACTGGTCTTGATCCACCGCGGCAACACTGGCCGCATGCCCGGCCGTGACATCATTTTCATCGATCAACAGCAGTGGGTTCGCTTCCGCCCGTGCGTCCGGCGTCAGCATCAGTACCCGGTTCTCCTGCTGCGCATCACTACCGCGGGCGCCACGGACGATGCTCCCGATCCCGTTCATGATCAGGTGGGCACTACCAGTCACGACCCCGTGCTGCTTGATGGTTCCCTGCGTGTGCCGGCCGCGGTTCGTGACCCGACTCGTGCAAACTAACTGGCCACTACCACCAGCCAGCACAGCCGTGTTAACGTGCGCCTGGCTGCCGGTGCCGAGAAGTTCAACACGGTGCTCAAAAGCACCGGTAACAGCGCCGAAGATCCCGGCGTACCAGTCAAGCGTCGCGTTAGCTGCCAACTCGGCCCGGCGGTAAATCAGCACGTCGCTACCACTAAAATTATCGGTTGTCGAGTAACGGACCTGGGCACCTGCGCCGATTTGCAGCCGCACCTCATTATGCAATTGGCCCCGCGTTGCTTGCGCCCAGCGTTGTTCACGGATGTGGACCCGCGCATTAGCACCAATCGCAATCGCGATATTGGCATTTGCGGCCGTACCAACAGTAATCACTAGTTCCTGATCCCCACGATAGTCCGCTGGCACCTGAAAATATTGCCAGTTGTCACCACTTCGCAGGGCCTCATCGAGCTTATCGACCACCGCAATGGGCTCAGGTGCCACTTTGTTGCCATTATCCGCGACTGACTGCACCTGGGGCTTGCCCACCGCCGCAGCTACCGGCCGCAAAATGTGCCGCCAACTCATTTTGGGCAGCAGGGGCCAGGTCAGCGTGCTGTCCTTTTGCTCCGCCTGCGTCATCACTCCGCCCCCAAGTGCTCGTAGCCGGTCTGTTCCAGTTCTTTTGCCAGCTCGGGGCCACCGCTCTCAACGATGACGCCACCCTTCATCACGTGCACCACGTCGGGCACGATGTAGTTGAGCAGCCGCTGGTAGTGCGTGATAATCAGGCTCGCGTGCTTGGGGCCACGCATGCTGTTGACCCCAGCCGCAACGATCCGCAGCGCGTCAATGTCGAGTCCAGAATCAATTTCATCCAGAATCGAAAAGGCGGGCTGAATCATCAGCATCTGCAAAATTTCGTTTTTCTTCTTCTCACCGCCGGAAAAACCCGCGTTCAGGTAGCGCTCGGCCATGTCTTCCGGCATCTCCAGCTGGTGCAGACGTTTGTCCAACTCCGGCAGAAAGTTCATGACCCCCACCTGCTGATCCGCAGAGCGACGGCTATTCACGGCGGCGCGGATAAACTCGGCGTTCGTGATGCCGGCAATCGCAGGCGGATACTGCATAGCTAAAAACAAGCCGGCCCGCGCCCGCTCGTCTACCTGCATGTTCAAAATGCTGCGGCCATTCAGCCGGATGTCACCGCCAGTTACCTGGTAGTTGGGATTGCCCATGATGGTCTCGGAGAGCGTTGACTTACCGGTGCCGTTCGGGCCCATGATGGCATGGACCTCACCACTGTTGATGGTCAGGTTGACTCCAGACAAGATCTCTTGCTGCACACCGTCTGCGGTCACAGCCACGTGTAAATCAATTATCTCCAGCTTACTCATTTTGCTCTCCCAACTACTGATTAATAATTACATATCCGCCGGCACCCCTAGCGTCAGCCGGGCGGCCCGACTCATTAGCTTCGGCGTCCAGGACGGCTCCATGCGAAACTGCACGGTAACGGGCGCATCGGGGACGACCAGTGCCATTGCGTGCTTCATGATCATTTCCAGATAATCCGTCAACGGGCAACCGATCGTCGTCAGCAACATCTCAATGTGCCAGCTATTATCCGCGCGTAGTTCCAAACTGTACACCAGCCCCAAGTTCAACATGTCCACACCTAGTTCTGGGTCCGTGGTCCGCGCGAGGGCCACAACCAGCTGCTCATCTAGCGCAGCTGGCACGTTAATGCATTTAACGTGGTAATCTGCTAGTTTCATATTCGTTAGGGCCACCTATCTAACCAAGCGGGACCAAATAACGACCTTGCCCTGCTCAAATGACGCCGGGACATCGATGATCCGCTGGTTGGAGCTACCGCGAAACTGCAGCGTCAGGTCCTTCTTGGGTTCCAAAAAGCGGCCATCGACCAAAATATCGATCAGGTGCAGCAACTCCAACTTGTCGTCCGTTTCCTTTTGCAACTCATCCCAGGTGTAGCCGCTCCAGCTCCAAATGTCCTTGGTGTGCCCAAATTCAGCCCGAATCCGCCGGCAGATTTTGAGGCAGACCTGGGTATTCAGGAAGGGCTCACCGCCAAGTAATGTCAGGCCCTGAACGTATGGCTGGGCCATGTCCTTGATGATCTGATCTTCGAGCTCCTGCGTGTAGGGCTTGCCATAACGGAAGTTCTGCGCGGCCAGGTTGTAACAGCCCGGGCAAGAAAACATGCAACCGGACACGTAGAGCGAGCAGCGCACACCCTCCCCGTCGACAAAATTAAAGGGCTTGTAACTAGCAACGTACTGGTGGGACAGGTCCGCGGCCCGCCACTCTTTTGGCTTGGGATTCCGCGGCGCGGTCCTGACTCTTGATGGTCTTCCTTCACTCATTGATTGCCTCCAAAATTAATCCTGCAGGCCGTCATCCCCAGCCAGCGCGATGTGGTTGTTGCTGAGGGTCATGTGCTTCTTGCGGCTGACGATTTCCATGTGGCGCCCGTGCACCATTGGCCGCTGGTTCGGGTTGCCCAGGTAGCCGCAAGTCCGCTTAACAACGTCACAGGTTGCGGGGTCGGTGTTACCACACTGCGGGCACTTGAACCCGCGCGCGGTCGGGGCAAACTCACCCTTGAAGCCGCACTTGAAGCACTGGTCGATCGGCGTGTTCGTGCCGAGGTAACCGATCCGGTCGTAAGCGTAGTCCCAAACGGCTTCCAGCGCCTTGGGATTCTGCTTCAGGTTCGGGTACTCACAATAGTGGATGAAACCGCCGGAACAGTACTTAGTGTAGTCCTTCTCAAAATCAATTTTTTCAAATGGCGTCGGACTCTTGCGTACATCGTAGTGGAAACTGTTGGTGTAGTATTCCTTGTCGGTGATGTTCGGAATTTTGCCAAACTTAGCGGTGTCAGCGCGGCAGAAGGTATCCGTCAGGCTCTCGGATGGCGTTGAGTAAACCGAGTAGTGGTAGCCCTCTTCAGCCTCCCACTGCTTACAGTGATCGTACAGACTCTTAACGACGCTAATGGTGAAGGCCTTCGCCTCGGGGTTCTGCTCCCAGTCTGGGCCGTAGAACACGGTGCCGACTTCGTACAGGCCGATGTAGCCCAGGCTGACAGTCGCGCGGCCGTTCTTGAACAGGTCGTCAACGTTCCCATCGGCAGGCAGCCGCTTGCCGAACGCACCGTACATGTACAGCGTTGGCGCGTTCTTCGGCTTGGCCTGCTTAGCGCGTGCAACCTTGAACTGCAACGCCTCGTGGCAGACCTTAAGCCGCGACTCCATAATTGCCCAAAACTCATCCTGACTGCCTTCAGATTCCAGCGCGATACGCGGCAAGTTCAGGGTGACAACCCCCAAGTTCATCCGCCCGGAGTTGACTTCCTTGCCGTTTTCATCGTGCCAGCCCTGCAGGAAGCTGCGACAGCCCATTGGCGCCTTGAAGCTGCCAGTGAGCTCAACGATTTTGTCGTACATCAAAACATCAGGGTACATGCGCTTAGTTGCACACTCGACCGCCAGCTCCTTCACTGCGTAGTTCGGGTCGCCGGGGTTCAGATTGAGGCCGCGCTTGATGGTGAAGACCAGCTTTGGGAAAATCGCGGTCCGCCGTTCGGTGCCGAGGCCCTTAATGCGGACCTTCAAAATGGCCTTTTGAATCTCCACGGCCGCCCAACTCGTGCCCAGGCCAAAACCAACCGTTGTGAACGGTGTCTGCCCCTGAGAGCTGTAAAGCGTGTTGATCTGGTATTCAAGGCTCTCCATCGCTTGGTAAATATCAGCGCTGGTCTTCTGCCGCGCATAATCTTCCTGCCGCTGCGGGTCATCGATCCACTCGGCGGCGTCGCGCAGGTGCCGTTCGTAATTCTTCATCGCGTAAGGTGCGAGGACTTCATCGGTGCGGTCACTGCTGCAACCACCGTACTGACTGGATGCGACGCTGGCGATGATCTGCACCATCTGCAGCACCGCCGTCTGGATGGATTGCGGCGTGCCCATGGTGGCGTTACCGATGCTGAAGCCATTTTGCATCATGCCGGCAAAATCGATCAGGCAACAGTTAGTCATCGGACTGTATGGTTGGTAGTCCAAATCGTGCCAGTGAATGTCACCCTTAATGTGCGCGGTGGCTACGGCCTTGGGCAGCATCTTCAGGCCGGTCGCCCGGGCAATCGTCCCGGCGGTCAGGTCCCGCTGGGTGTTGAAGACTTCGCTATCCTTGTTCGCATTTTCGTTGACGACCGTTGCATCTTTTTGCAACAGGCGGTTCAGCGCCACGTTCAAATTCTTGCTCTGATCACGCTGGGCCTGCATCGCCGCCCGGTGTTCCCGGTAGCGCTGACCAGCCGCCACATCACGGTCATCCAGCCACTGAACGCACAGCTCAGCAATATCCGCCGTGTCACCGCAATCTCTAGCCGCTGCCACGAGCTGCTCCAGGTCAGCCGGAGCAGCCGCAGCGGCGCCCACCGCCTTGAGGGCAGCCTGCACTCCGTCTGTTAACTTGCTCGCGTTAAACGGTTCCGTATTACCGGTTCGCTTCTGCACCATTTCAATTTTCGTCGCCGTATCCATCGCAAATCACCGCACCTTTCTTAACATGCTAGAGTACATTATATGCCCTCTTGGCCACTATATGTAGTGGCCTGAAGCCGAATGACAACCACATGTGTGCATAAAAGGTAGCTGGCAAACTTGGCTAGTGTTCGCGATTGCCGCCAGCACGCGCTCCTTTAGCTGCGGCAAGCAAGTGCATAGCGGTGCATAAGTGCAATTAAAAAACAGCGCTTGCAAGTTGTAAGTGAACCAGGGTAATGTTGAGACTCCATGGACGCTATGGGCGCTATGGACGGCCGCGGGGAGGGGTGCCGCTGCTTCGTTGCGTATATGCTTTCGCGTGGAACAGCCCGGGGCCGGCTACAGACTAGCTGCGCGAGTCTTACGCCTAAAACCAGGCCCGCATCGCTACGCTCAACGCGGTCCTGCTTTCACCCCCAGTTGTTAAGCAGAAACCCACTGCTTAACAACTGTTTGGGCTTTACGCGGCATATACTCCACTACGCAGCGGCACCCCTCCCGGCTACGTTAGTTTTCTAATGCTGGTAGTGGATTAGATCACCTAATGCTCACAAACATCTTGTCAACATACAAGATTACTCACTGCTCGATCAACAATTAATCTCTCCGCATACTCCTCGGTACTGTTTGTCAGTCAAACACCCATACAAACAGAATGCAATTAAGGCCCACTAGTCAGTGTGCAAAGGCTACTGCATCTTGTAAGAACACCAAATGCGCAGACGTGCGTTCATCAAGAACATCTCTATAAGGGCGGCGGGCGCCTTTTCCGGGAACAAAGCTGGCGGTAGTGACCATGCTGAAACGATAATTACTAGCCTAGCTGTTTTTTGGCTAGGCTAGTAATTATCGGCGCGAGTGGAGAGACCGCGAGGGAGCGTAGCGACGCGGGCTCGGAACTCAGCGGAAGACTTGGCGATTTTTGCCGGAGCTCTTGGTGCTTTAGCACCTAGAGACACCGGACATCGGAGAGCCAAGCCTAAAGCGGCGCCAGCATGCCTGTCTGTCACTACCGCCAGCGAAGCCATTACTCTTAGTGCTTTAGCACTTAGAGGTAATGGACACCGAAGCGAAGCGTAGGGTGGGAGGAAAATGCGCCCACCGTCCGGAAGCAATCGGGAGCAGCAGCGCCCCTCCCCGCGGCAGCCCCCAGCACCACAAACGTAAATAAAAAAGGCCGCACTCAGAAGAGTACGACCCGAAAATCAAATTTTGCAATGAATATTAGCTTAGTTAGGCTACGTCGCCGCTCCCCTTGTGTTCGCGCATCAGGATGGCTGCCGCCAACCCGCCTGCGAAGAGGACCCCCGCGGCTGTGAACAGCACACCAACCATCCCTGAGTGGTAGGCCCGTAGCACGAGCTGCTGGAAGTCATGGGCAAACGGTGCGTGGCTCAGGCGCTTGGAGAAAGCAATCTCGTGGCCAGAGAACGGGCCCGCCGTGATCAGCGCCTTGTGTAAACCTGTCCGCGCGGCTGCCGGCAGCATTTTGATGTTGTCGATGTGCGCGCTCAGGTAGCTCTCGTAACGCGAGGTCTGCACGAGGCCGAGGCCAACGACCCCGACCGTGGTCCCGATTTGCCGGAACACGTTCAGCAGGCCGGACGCCATCCCCATCTCTTGGGGCGCCGCGCCTTCCATGCCAGCAGTGTTGAGCAGCGGGTTGACCAAGCCGTTAGTAATCCCGAACAACACCATGCTGGGCCACAATTCAGAATAGGATAGCTGCACGGTCAGCGCGTTGGCCATGATGATGAAGCCAATGCCACCGAGGAACATGGCACCACTGATCATCCACTTCTTCGAATACTTGGCACCAAGGATTCCGGTCACCGGTCCGAGAATCAAGGACCAGACACTCATAACCAGCTGCCGGACACCCGTCTGGAGCGCGGAGTAGCCGATGTAATTTTGCATTAGAGCGGTCAGGAAGGCGTTGAAGGAATAGACTCCGATCCCGAGCGCTAGGGCAACAGCAATCGCCCCGACAAAATGCACACTCTTGAACATGTTTAGGTCCATCATTGGCGCGGTGACTTTCTTTTCAACCCAGATGAAGACTACAAGGATGATCACGAACGCAATGAGCCAGCCGGCGATACGCATGTCGGTCCAGGCCCAGTGCGGGTGGCTTTCCTTCTGAATCAAACCGTAAACGCCGGCGAACAAGCCCGCCGCGGAGAGCAGCATGCCCCACCAGTCGATTTTGCTACCAGCACCGTAACTGGGGGTTTCCTTGACGTAAACGATGGTCAAAATAATGGCGATGATTCCAATTGGAATGTTAATAAAGAAAATTGATGGCCAGCCAAACTGCCCGACTAGGTAGCCACCAATTAGTGGGCCGGAAGCGGTCGACAAACCGATGACTGAGCCCAAGATTCCCAAAGCGGTCCCGCGCTGGCGGCCGGAGAAGTTGGACGCAACGAGGGCCATGGACAGGGAGTTCATCCCCGCACCACCAATGGCTTGCACTCCGCGGCCGATGTCTAGAACAAGCAGGTTCTGGGCCATGCCGTTAACCGCTGATGCAATCATGAATAATACCAGCGAGGCGATAAAAATTTTACGGCGACCGAACATATCACCCAGCTTGGAAACCACAAGCAGACTGACGGCCAAAATTAAGGTATAGGCATTCAGCACCCACTGCAAATTATTGAAACTTTCGTTGAAGCTCGTTGCCATCGTTGGCAATGCCACGTTCACAACGGTCACATCGAGCAGCCCCATGAAAGTGCCAAGGGACATCGCCGCCAGTGCCATCCACTGGCGGTAACTAGTTTTTGTTGCTTTATTCATTAATTAACTTCCTTATCTTGATTGATTGCGGCCAGTTGTTGGTCCGCCCAGTCGATTTTGCTCTGACTGACGGCCATCTGGAGCCGGATGGTCCGCCGAATCCAGTCGGTATCCGGCCGGTCAGCGCTTTCGCTTAGCCGCTGCAGGTGCCGGTCCAGGGCCCGGGATGACTCTAGATCCTGCTGACAGGCAACCCGGTACGCGTGCAAAATGGCCTGCTGCTGCACTGGCTTGACACGGTATAGATTATGAAACTTAAAGCGGTAGGTCTCTTCCCGCTTCGCATCTAGGGGTACTGGGGCCGTCATTAACTCATTGAAGCGTTGCTCCCCAGCGGGTAAGATGTGGGCCAGCTTCTGCTTGCGTCCAGACTCGGCGGTCTCCTCTAGAGTGATGTACCCGGCCACCGCCATTTTGTGCAGCACCGGATAAATAACACCGTTAGAAATCTTGCGTTGCGGTTCAAGCATACTACCGAGCATCTCCCGCAGCTTGTAACCGGTCCGGTCCTGCACCAGCAATGCTCCCAGAATCAATAATTCATACACGCGTCTGTCTTCCCCCAAGTAAAAGTGATTATATGTCGTTACGACAGGTACTGATTATAGGTCGTTACGACATATTGTCAAGTATTTTCAGAAAATGGGCTGTTTTGAACACAAAATAAAGGGGTTGTGACATAACCCCACGTTAAGTAGGCGCCATGGAGGAAATCTTCGGATTTCCTTCATGGCGCCCTTTCTGT
>NZ_BLBG01000007.1 GCF_009687905.1 Lacticaseibacillus zhaodongensis
TTTGGACCTAGGCATCTAAATAACCTCCATTCAGAGAATGTAGATATTTAGTTGTCTCTCCAAAAGGGACCATATCATGGTCAGGACATATTTTTACAAACGCGCAATATGTCGCGCAAAGTCAATCAGGACAAGGGTTCTAGCGATTACTAAAAATATGGGTTGCGTTAATTTTCACAATCTTGAAATTTCTCGTATTTTTACGTGCGGCTGCTGTTCATATTTTAGCTATTTCTACAAAGCCCGTCATATCAACGTTTTGAGCTGATCGTGCGCATATTTTAAAATATGTCCTATCCAAATTTTGAGTTTTTCAATGGTTAGTCGTTGTGAGTCCAACCGATTCGTCAAGCCAAACACGCTTACCGACTACCTTTATGCGCACGAAAAAGCCCCACGCAACTTGTGCGCAGGGCCGAATACCATTTTCTAAATTAATTACGCCGGCGCCGCCGAACCATCGTTTCAGCGGTCGCGTCATACTCTTGCTCTGGGTACACAAACTTCGTGCGCAGGGCAACGATCAGGGAAATCACTGCAATAATGCCGGAACCCGCTCCAAGGAACAGCCACTGTGGCTCGAGACCAATCATGTACAAGTGCACGAAGGCCAGTAGAATTGTCCCGGTGAGCCAATCCGCGAAGAAGCGCACGCCCCGCGAACGAGCGCGGCCATCCATGACGGTCAAGACGATGAGGCCGAGTGTCAGCAAGATACCAAAGCCAATTGTGCTCATGTAGTCAATGACACCCTTGGGTTTAGTCAGGTATGCGCCCAGCGCGATGAACACCACCGCAACGATAAACGCAGCCACCTTGATTCCTTTATTACTACCACTAGCATTCTCACGCTTCATTTCCTTGCCTCCATTGATTATGCCTAAGTTTACCAAAATTACGGCGACCGTGCACGAATGCTGGCTGTAAACAGACCATTTCAGTGCTAAAATTTTTGTTAAAGGAAGAAGGAATCAGTATGACAACTAACAGTGGAGTTGCTTTCTACAAATACCTGCCCGTCAGCGACCCGGACAGTTTTCAAGATCTCAGTCTACCAATGCCTACCCCCGGGCCCAAGGACTTGCTGGTCCAAGTGCAGGCGGTCAGCCTGAATCCTGTCGACAGTAAATTCCGCCAGGGGGTGACCTCAGGGACCACCGTGCACGTCAGTGGTTACGATGCAGTCGGTACCGTCACAGCGTGCGGCAGCGAGGTCACTGGGTTTACCCCCGGTGACCGCGTGGCTTATTCCGGAAGTAGTCAACGGCCAGGCAGCGAGCAGCGTTACCAGTGCGTAGACTACCGCCTCGCAGCTCAAGCGCCAGCTAGTATCAGTGACCGCGACTTGGCCGCCCTACCCCTGGTTACCATCACGGCGTGGGAACTGCTTTTTGACAAAATGGGCTTCACCCCGCGTGCCGGTGCCAACCAGGGTAAAAAGTTACTGATTATCAACGGTGCTGGCGGGGTCGGTTCCATCTTGGGCCAGCTTGCCAAATGGGCCGGACTGACCGTTAGTGCGACCGCGGGCCCGCAGCACCAGCAATGGATCACGGACGTTACCGGTGCGCAGTCCGTCGATTACCATGCGGATATTGAGCAGCAGCTGGCAGCGCAGGAGATGACACCACTGGATGGAATTGCCATTTTGTACGCGCCAGAACCCTACATGGCGCTGGCAGGCAAACTGATTGCGCCGTTTGGCCACATTGGGACGATTGTCTTGCCGCAGCAGCCACTGGACGTTGCCATCCTTAAAAACAAGGCGGCCAGTCTGGACTTCGAGTACATGTTCGCCCGCAGCGATAATGATGTTGCACCGGAACGTCAGGGTCAGATTCTGGCTCAAGTCTTCGCACTATTTGCGGCTGGCAAGCTCCACAGCATCACGAGTAAAGAACTCAGCCCAATCAACGCAGATAGTGTTCGTGCCGGCACCGCGCTTGTCGAAAGCGGCCACGGCAGCGGCAAGGTCGTCATTACCGGTGGATTTGAAGATTAACGCCACAAAAAAAGTTTCGGCCATTGCTGGTCGAAACTTTTTTACTTGCGATATCCTAA
This sequence comes from Lacticaseibacillus zhaodongensis, assembly GCF_009687905.1. Taxonomy (GTDB): domain Bacteria; phylum Bacillota; class Bacilli; order Lactobacillales; family Lactobacillaceae; genus Lacticaseibacillus; species Lacticaseibacillus zhaodongensis. Next base: position 2,062 of record NZ_BLBG01000007.1, read on the forward strand.
GGCAAGCCGTAAAGCTTCACGTGCCGCGTCTTCATCCAGGACTGTTGGGTTGTAGATAATGCACCCGCTGCCCATGTAGTAATTGAAAGTTTGGAGGACCACTTGCACGTCCAGGCTGCGTAGTTGCAACTCGTCTTGCACATCCAGCACGAACTTTTGAGCGAATTCACGATCCATCATCGCTGGAATATCCCGCTCCGTAATGTAGCCTTGGTCCATGAATGCGTTGGCCCCGCTGATCTTTTGATTGCGGTGGACCGTCTCTTCTTTAGTCATGCCTACCCCCTGAATAGCGAAGTTTTAATATTTAATTTCAAGCAGGTGCCGTGGCCGCACTAGGCAGCTACTCCCCTTGGCGTCATTGGCCGCAAACCCTGCCTTTTTGAGCAACTTAGTGACATTATCCGTCCGCCCAAGGGCAACGATGCGGTCAATTTGCTTGAAGTAGTCGGTAAACTGCTTGAGGAGTTCTTCCTCAACCCCATCTTCACTATACTCAGGAAGCACGAGTAAGTCATCAATGAACAAAATGGTGTGCATGTCAGAAACCCCGCGGATCAGGCCAACCAAGCGGTCATCATCCCGTGCGGTCATGATGGTCGAGTTGGCAAGTCCTTCGGCGGTCTCGGCGACATTTTTCAGGTATTCGTCGAAGCCGACCGCCCCGTACAGAGCCTTGATTTCATGAATGGTCAGACCATTTTCAAAATTGTAGCGAATCATCTTTAAGTTGCTGCCTCCAGTTATTTACTCAGGAGTTCATTCTACAACAGATAGCCAGATTTTCCACCGTAAATGAGGCATTTTACATAAAATTATTGTGCCGGGTTGTTTTTAAGCCCGTCTGCCTGGGTAAAGTCAATAAAGCCGACGTTAGTATCGATTACCCCAATGTCACCTGACAACACAAGGGCGTTCTCCCGCGGGTTAAAGCGGATGTTCAGGTGCTCATCCAGATCCTCCTGCGAGTAACCCTTGAGGCCGACGGGACCAAGGTTACTGTCGATCGTGTAGTCATAATCGTGCACATCAGCGTCCGCCGCCACAACATTAATGGTGAATTGCACCATCATGTGCAACATTGCGTGCTGGGAGTATGGGCCCACGCCATCTTCAAAAGTCAGTAACAGCCGCTTGCCATCCCCCAAGTGAGGTTTGATCTTGTTGATTGACGCTTCATCAAAAGTTAATTGCATGTCTATCTCCTCTTTCGCAAGTTACTAACACGACGGCATTGACGCCGTCTGCCAACGGTTAATTCACCTTTACTGTACCCCTTCACCCAGGCTAAAACAACACTTACGAATAGTTAGTAGATAACTTTTCGTAAGTTCACAAAGGGACTACTCAGAAGTCACAATTTCTTCACACTCGGGATTTACTATACAGGTATCGAGATAAGAACAAGCCCTTATTTCGATACCCAACCCAACTTTTTTTCATTTTACTCCTCCAAAGTAAAATAGCCGGTAGAGCATTGCTCCACTGGCAAACCCTTACTCGATGGATCACTGGTCAACCCCCGGTGATCCATTTTTTGTTGGTAAGATGCGCAGCGGGGCGCTTAGAAGCTGAGCTCAGTTCGGCACCGGCCGCTAAAAACCAGTTTTGACTCAAAAACCCGACACCACAAAAGCTTTACCTAAGCGCAAGAAATTCCTAAACTTTCGGTCACACTTTCTTCATACGCTGCCGATAAGCTGTTAACTATAGAGATGAGCCTTCCCAGAGACTCACCTCGCTAACAACAACAACTTCTTCTTCATTTTTCTCCTCCTCAAGAGTTAACCAGTCGGGTTCCCCAGACCCGCACTAATAGGCCCCCGCGTTTGCGGAGGCCTATTTCGTTATTTTGACGTTCTTAAACAGAGTTATTACCACCGCTTTGTGGTAATATAGACACGTGAACACCAGGAACACGTCGCTTGCGGCGTGTTTTTTGTAACCACCGCAATTGCGGTACATACTGCACTGATTAAGGGGAGATTTTTATGAACAGAAATATGCGCGCACCCTTCGAAATTGGCTTGGGCCTGAGCATCATCATTCTGCTGGCCGGGGCGTTCATGGACAATTTCAACATCCTCACCGTTGGCTGTGCCATCCTCGGTGCGGTCCTCATCCTCGCCGGCGCCGCCGTGTGTTTCTTCCAACACACCGAGCTTCTCTCCAGCGCCAGGGAACCGATTCCCTTCAAGGAGCTGAGCCACAATGTGGTCGTGATCGACGTCATTATTGGCATTATTTTCATCATTGCCGGAGTCCTTTTGTTACTGCTGGCCCAGCACTTAATGTAAGCTCCACGGTTCAGAGCCCGCTCTGAGCCTTTTTTTGTCCGCAAAATCAGCTTGCGCATTACGCTTCTTTTACCCTCCTCAACCCGGTATAGTTAAGTTAGATAGACGCTAATCGCTTAGGTAAGGGAGTGGTAAAAATGGCTTTGAACTGGAATTACTACCTCGGGATCGTGTGGAAAATGTTGACGGTAATCACCCTACTGATCATCTACACCAGACTGTCGGGCAGCCGGCGCCTGGCGCCCGTGACGGTCTTCGACAGCATCAGTAACCTTGTTGTTGGGGCCATCGCGGGGACGACGCTCTTGAATCAAAACGTGCGGCCAATTGATTTAGGGATGTTCATGACCATCTGGATCCTCTTACTGGTGGCGATCCGCTTTTTGCGCCGGCGTTACCCAAAGGTGCGCGTACTGCTTGACGGTAGTCCAATCGAACTGATTGTTGACGGCAAAATGCAACCACGCGCGTTCAAGCGGGCTGGTCTCAGTCCCACCAGTCTGCAGACAATGCTGCGTAGCCAAGGCGTCCCTGGCCCCCACGCGGTGGATGACGCTATTTTCGAACGTAATGGTGAGCTGAGCGTTAACCTATCTAGCGGCACTGAATTTAGTGTCATCCTCGTTGACCGCGGCCGAATCAAACACGAAGCTCTAGAACGCGCGGACCGCGATGCTGCGTGGCTGACTGAACGTTTAGCCGCAGCCGGCAAGCCCCAACTCAGCCAGATTTTCTGTGCTGAATGGGACGGCGAGCGGCTATGGCTGACCGCATTTGACGGGCAGCAGCACCAAGCTTAATTACAATTGCGCAAAAAAAGTCGTCCTACCATGCGGTAAGACGACTTTTAATATTTACTGCTAAGCTGGATCTGAACAGATTCGAACTGTCGACCTCCTACTTGCGGAGCAGGCGCTCTCCCAACTGAGCTACAGACCCATGAATCAGTACCAAATAATAGTAGCACTTAGCCCACTACCCGGCAAGCAGTCAAACCCAGTTACGCCCGCGATTTACCAGCTGCAAACTTGCTCATTGCAAAAATACCCGTACTCAGCATGATAACTACGGTTGCGGCAACAAACAGTACCCGGTACGTGGTAGCTTCAATGATGAGCGCCCCAATCAGCGGCCCGATTGCCCGCCCTGCTGAGGCGCAGGACTGCACGAAGCCTTGATAGCGGCCCTTTTGGCTACCCGGTGCGTAGCCGTCAACAAAGGTAGACACGGCTGGCAAGGCAATAATCTCGCCCAGCGTCAAAATGGCCATGGACAAAATAAACAGGTAGTACTGCTTGGCAACTAACAGAATCAGAAAGCTCCCCGCCAGCAGCGTGAAGCCCGTGTAGAGGCGCCCCCGCAAATGCTCGCTGAGCCAGTCATCGAAGAAGGTCAGGACGGGCTGGAACGCAACGATGAGCACAGCGTTGACCGTCCACAGGAAACTGTAGTCCCGGACCTTGAGTCCCTTACTCAGCATGTAGGCGGAAATATTGCTCTGCCACTGCTCGTAGAAGACCCACACGATGACCAGCGTTAAGAGCACCGTGATGACAGCAGGAGCGAGCTTAATCCGTTGCTTTTCCTGTTTGGCCCGCGCGCGATGCGGCTGATTTTTGCCGCGGTATTCAAAGAAGGCAATCACAAAGAACAGCGCGTACATCACAAAGGCAACGCTGAAGATATAAGTGATTCCAAGTGGCAGCAAAAAGCCCACGCCCAGCGTGCCAAATACCAGCCCCAGGTTGCTGATGAAGTACATCACGTTAAAAATGTAACTAGAGCGGCGCGAATGCACGCGGGTCGCAAAGCCATTGACCGCGGTGACGATCACCCCGCTTCCAAAACCGGAGATAACCAGCAAAATGGGATAAGCGGGCCACGAGTGCAAGAAGATCAGTAGTCCCGTTGCAATTCCCGTAATGGCAATTCCCATTAAGATGGTCGCGTCCTCCCGCCAGGTATCAAACAGGCGGCCGCCAACACTGCTCCCCACCACCATCGACATCGAGTTAAAGAACAGCACGATCCCGGCCATCGTCAGGCTTTCGCCCAGGTAGGTGTGCATGTAAATGGTAGTCAGGGGCCAGATGAAGCTGGAACCCGTGTTTGTGATGAGGTAGCCGAGAAATAGCCACTTCAACTTCAGCTGTGGTGTCGTTGCGCGCAATTTTATCCCTCCTGCATTCGTTCTCCATTATTAGTATACAGAAACGGCCGCATTTCGCAGTCTCTCTGAGATTGGCGTGAGCACTCAATGGGCAAAATGCTCATGTCAGCGTCTGCAAGCGCGCCCCAATTGTGCCTTTTTTCGCAAAATCCACGAAAACGGAATCATCTATCATTCTATCGGTGTTATTCTTAGGGTAGAATATAGTTAATCAGACAAAAAACGATATGAGGTATAAACATGTCAGTAGAAACTAGTCTTGCTTACCAGCAGAAATTTTTCGATGATTTTGTCAACGCGTGGCAGAATCATTCCGACTACCGCCTGTACAAGGGCATCGATGGCACAGCCTCCACGCTGCGGCTCGACATCCACGAAGTACCAGGTTACATACTCGCTTATGACAAGTCCGCCCAGGAGGAGCTCCACCACTTCCTGCGCGGCAACCTGGTCAAGTGGCTGCGTGAATACGTCCCGTTCTTCGAGGTCAGTGATGACGGCCACGTCTTCTTCGGTGACTGGTACCACCGCCGTGAGTTCGGTACCCTTGATGTCTTCAGCCGGGAAATTGTGCACCAGAATGAACAGCAACAAGAGATTCTCCCCCAGTTGCAGGCTTTCGCTCAGGATCCGGACCACTACTTGGATGACCAGGTCGACCGGCTGCGCAAATCGGTTTATCAAGAAGCAACTGATTTGCATGCCCAAATCGACGACTACGAAAGTGTGGACGACGATGACCAGCAGCCAGAAACGCGCACTGCCAGCAATGGTAGCACCGGCTCCGGTAGCGGCCTCCGCGGCTTACTGAAGAACTTCATCGACCCAGACGATGATGACGACGACAGCAGCCAACCCGCAGCAACGCCGCTCCCAAGCCGGCGCAACCGCCACGGTGTTGACATCAACCGTTTGCGGCGCCAATTCGCCGACGCTAAGGAAGCCGCCGACCAAAAGTTCGACGGTGAGAAGCGCCAGCTCGAGGTCGCAGCCGCAGTTACCCGTTACGAGTACCAAGCGGTCATGAGCCAGTACAGTTCCATCGACCAGTTCATCAACGTTTTGGCCAACCTAAGCAAAGATTACATGAAGACACTGCGGAAGCAGGAGGAGGCAAAACGTCATGCTTAATTACAACGATAAGGAGATTCTCAGCATCGTCACGAGTCCGCTTGACCCTGCCGAAGCCCGGCGCCGCATCACCATCAAGGCGGAAACTGATGCTAAGGCCCGTGCCGATAACCCCTTGTGGGCGGCCAATGATTTTGCGACTGTCAATGAGCTGCTTGCATACACCGAACTGCTTGGCGACAAATTGTACCAGGCGCTGAACACGGTCAAGGGCCTCGCCGACACTGATTTCATGGACCGGCTCTGGATTCAATCCGTGGCGCCAAATGCTAGCCACACCACGCTCGTGTTCTTCCTCGCCGCGGCTGATAGCAACCAGGAACTCTTCACCTTGGTTGACCCGCTCAGCACGGACGGCCACCTGGTCTCCTCAAACCTGCCAACTTTGGAGCAGATTACCGCCAAGGATGGCAAGCTAGAATTCACGGACAAGGAGATTGACGCGCTGATTGTCCTCGTTAAGCAGATGTATGCGGCCGGTTACGGCTTCCACGACATCAACGAGACGGTCCTGCAGCCGGTCGATGGTCTGACCTTCCAAACCAAGTTCGACACCAGCAAGCCCATCACCACGAGCCAGAAGGTTACCGCTCCGGGCAGCTTAGTCCTGCGCCTTAACATTTCCGGTACCGTTGCTGCTTACCACGTTCTGGACGAAAATAACCACGACTGGATGGACTTGGGCAGTGACCGGATGGAAGGCGATGAATTCGTCTGGGAAAGCACCAGCATCCCCGAGGAGCTGGTCGACCAGACCCTGACCCTTGCCGTTTCCGTGCGTTCCGTCGATAACGTCCCCGCAATGGACGAGCTCTTCGTCATCGCCTCAAGCAACGCCATCCTGATGCGCGAAACTGCTAAGCCGGGTGAATACTCATTGAGCCTGCCGAATCACCGGGACCTGACCGTGCGCGTTGACGCAACTGCCAACACGGTCACCCTCGCCTATGGTAATCCGGAAACGCAGATCATTGAGCTGAACAAACAGTACCCATTCCTGGGTCAGTGGCTCAAGGCAGTGCTGCCCAAGAAACCAGCGTTCAACTAAAACTAAGCTTAAGGAGTCCGGCTACGCTCAGCCCGACTCCTTTTTGAGTTGGGCCCGCCCCATCGGCAAATGCTTGTTAACTTTAGCCTGCTGTCACGTAACAAGTGTTCAGCAGCAGCCGGACAATTCAGTCTAACAATCAGCTGACATTCGCGCTATAATGTTCCTAATTAATTAATGATAGATTTGAGGTTGATAAAAATGGCTAATGAATTTCCCCAAGCGATGGTTATCGGCGGTTCCGATTGCGATGGCTCCGCCGGCATCCAGGCCGACCTGCACAGTTTCTTCATGCGTGGTGTGTACGGCACGGTCGCACTCACGGCAGCTGTTGCCGGTAACTCTTACGGTATTCACGACAGTGTCACCCTGCCACTGCCCTTCATCGCAAAAGAATTTGACGTTCTGCACGATGATCTAGATATCAAGGCAACCAAGACCGGTATGCTTGCCGACGCGGATTTGATCAACACCGTTGCTGACAAACTCGAACAATACGATTTTGGCCAGCTCGTTTTGGATCCCGTCATCATGACCAAATTCGGCGACATGCTGCTGGAAGAGGCCGCCTATGAGACTCTCAAGGCCCGGCTGATTCATTTGGCGACCGTGATGACCCCGAACTTCTACGAGGCCGAACACATCGTTGGCCGCAAGCTGCCCGACAAGCAGTCCATCGTTGACGCAGCCAAGGAGCTCCAGGACCTGGGCTGCAAGAACATTATTATCAAGGGCCGCCGCGACCCTAACGCCGCCACCGTTGACGATTATGTCCTGCTCGAAAATGGCAAGAGCTTCTGGCTGCCAGCCAAGTTCTACAGCACCGACCGCCGCAACGGTACTGGCGACACCCTCAGTGCTGTCATCGCCGCTGAGCTCGCCAAAGGTAACGATGTCGAAAGTGCCATCCGCATTGGCCGCGCCTTCGTCAGCAACGCCATTAGCGAACCCATCGCGGTCGGCCACAAGTTCGGCCCTATTAACCACTGGGCCAACGAACCAATTCGCCCTTAAGCAATTACACTTGATAAGTACTAAGCCTGCTGGCACCATTCCGGCAGGCTTTTTTTTGCCGTCTAATTGCACTGCGCAGCCCCGGCCTCCGCGCTTGCCGCAAAAAGTCGTCAAGGAAAAATGTCAGCTTAGATGACAAGATATTGGCAAAATTTCAGCTAGACCAATCCCGCATAGCGACAACGTTTAAGCGCTTTTGCTAATTTACGGAGCACAGTGATTTTGCCCCGCAAACCCCGCTGCGACCCATTTTCGATGGTATACTGACGCCATTCTTGATGAGGGGTTGATCATAGTGAATACCGCCAATACCGCATTTGTTCTCATAGCCAGCGTCCTCGTATGGTTCATGACTCCCGGCCTCGCGTTTTTCTACGGTGGGATGGTGTCCAAACGGAATGTCATCAACACGATGTTTTCCGTCTTCTACATTACCGGCGTTGCCATCTTGCTGTGGGCGGCGTGTGGCTACGAACTATCCTTCGGGCCGGACCAATTCGGCATCATCGGCCGCCTGCACGGCCTATTTCTGAATGGTGCCCACCTCACGCGCTTGCGACCAGATGGCTTACCTAACGGCGTCTTCGCGTTGTTCCAGATGATGTTCGCGATTATCACCCCCGCACTGTTCATCGGGGCGGTCGTTGGCCGGATCCGCTGGGGCTTTTTGACCTGGTTCATCATCTTGTGGAGCTTCCTGATTTATTACCCGCTGGTCCACCTCGTCTGGAGTCCGCACGGATTGATGGCGGGGATGGGCGTTCTTGATTTTGCCGGGGGCACCGTCATCCACATCAATGCCGGCATCACGGCGCTGGTGCTCTCGCTATTTCTGGGCAGACGGCGGCAGGGCCAAGATGAACCCTACAGCCGCGCGTGGATCCTGCTGGGCACCGCGATTCTGTGGATCGGTTGGTACGGCTTCAACGCCGGTTCGGCATTAGCCGCAAACATGGCGGCCGTGACCGCCGCGCTGACGACCTCCATCGCCGCTGCCAGCGCCATGTGCACCTGGATGTTGCTTGATATTCATCGGGGTGGTAAACCGACCCTAATTGGCGTCTGCACCGGCGCACTCTGCGGGCTGGTCGGCATCACCCCCGCTGCCGGTTACGTAACCGCGTTTGGGAGTTTTGCAATCGGGGTGTGCTCGACCCTCGCCAGTTTCGGCTTCGTGAACTACCTCAAGCCCCGCCTGCACATTGACGATACTCTGGATGCGTTTGGTTGCCACGGGGTGTCCGGCATCATCGGCAGCGTGCTCACCGGCGCCTTCGCCAGCAAATCCGTAGCGCCCAGCTTATCCGCAAACGGGCTCTTCTACGGTGGCGGCTGGCACCTGCTATTGGTCCAACTTCTCGGAACTGGCATCACGATCGCATTGGTAGCAATCATGGCCACAGTCATCGTACTCGTTCTGCGCAAAATCACCCCGATGCGCGTCAGCGCCGCTGAAGAAGCACTGGGCCTAGATCTAGCCGAACATGGCGAAAGTGAGGGTGAGCGCCCCGCGACTAGTGACGTCCTGCGGTACCCGGATGAATTCATCGGCCAGCTCGGCGGATTTGCACCGCAGAAGCAGAAGCCAAAGTAGGCTAAGTCGATAATATTAAAAAGCGTCCCCGCGACTAGCAAGCCTGAATGTGGCCTGCCGCCCGCGGGGACGCTTAATTTTGCACTAAATCGTTGTGATTACTGCCGGTAACGGAAGTAATTGACGCATTCCATCACGGCCATGACCACGAGGATGACCCCCAAGATCCGGAGCATTGTCATCACGGTCCCAAACGGGTTGAACATGATGACCAGCCCGGCGACGAGGATGAGGACACCGTAAATCACGGTCCCAGTACCAGAGACATTAACGTACTGACTCGACCGTGCACCACTGATTTCGGAGATGGCGTAGATGATCAGGCCCAGGCCGAACAGGAACGGAATCATGCTGAGTACCGCGCCCGATAAAACCTCAACTAGCAGTGCCGCGACAATGAGCGCGATCCCGCTACCCGTACCAAAATTACTACCACCGGCGCGTCGGACTTTGGCTCCCGTAATCAGGTTCATGATCCCACTGATCAGCAGAACCGCCGCGATGATGTTCACGCTGAGGCCAAACACCATGCGGGGGTTAATTGCCATCCACACCCCCAGGATGAACATAAGAATTGCCCGCAACCACGCGCTGCGCTGGAATTCTGCATAAAATGATTTCATTATCTTGCACCACCTTTTCGCTTACTCATGTACTTAATTTAACATGCTCAAGCCCCACCAGCATCGGTCTAAGGTGCCATTTTCACCACTGTTCATGATTCCAACTGCGGCCGTCGATTTCGCCTTCCGCCAGCTCGATCTGCCGACCTTGTTCCTGGCAAAATGCGGCTAAGGCGGTGTAAAAAGCCTGCTGAGCATAGTCATCGGCCGCGGTGGCCCGCTTCTTGGCCTCCGCAACTAGCCACGCACTACTTTCGTCCATATTATTCTTCCTCCCCCGCCCGTAACTGGCTGACCGTGGCACGTAAATCAAGTAACTTGTCCTGCTGGTCCGCTAGCGTGTCGGCCAATAGTTCGGCGTCATTTTGCCGAAGCTGCTGCTCAAACCACGCGGCCTGCTCGCGCTGACTGCTGGGATCAGCCAAGGTTAAGTACTGGCGGTATGCCACTAACAGTTGCGCCCGCTCCTGCTCCGTCATCCGGTCAAATTGCGGAATCAGCAGCGGCGAAAGTAACTGCAGGCCGCAGCGCTTGGCAATGGCGGCAAAGGGCCGCAAAATTTCCTGCATACTCAGGCCGACCTTACCGCCCAAGTCATAGTCGCGTGGGGGTTCACTGTAGCTAACCACCAGCCCGAGCGACTTACCCTGCAGCAGGCCGTCATCCGGACCGTAGACAACATTCTTGACCCAGACCTGATCCAGCCAATTCCACAATGCGGCCGGGGCGCTGTACCAGTACAGGGGAAACTGCAAAACGATGCGGTCGCTGGCGAGGAGCTGTTTCCGCTCCGCTGCTAAATTAAGCGTAGCGCCATCTAACTCGTGCCAAGTCGCAGTTGGTTCCAGCGCGGCGGTCTCTTTTAAAAAGCTCTGTGTGTTGCTGCGCGCAATGTGCGGGTGCGCAACGGCAATCAATGTGTGCATAAGTTCAGCTCCTTAATGTTTTCAACCACGGTTTTACCCTAATTATATGCACATGGGGATAACTTTTGCGCAAATTTGCCGGTTTTGCAGCAAAAGTTGTCCACAAGTGCACTGTGGGGAAGGAATTGGGGGTAAGTGCACGCAGGGTAGCAGTGGGTACCGAGTCGAGCTGCGGCCCGCAGAAGCTTGCGGCTAACACACTCTGGGCCAAATGCCTAAAGCCCAGGCATTTTGCCCAGAGTCCGTTAGTCCTCAGCTTCTGACCGCGGGCCTCCGCTCTGTATCCTAGTCGAGCTCCGTCACCCTGCTCCTACTCCGTTGTCCATTCTGCTAAGGGCAGCAAGCTGCACAAGCAGAAATGGCTCCGCTCAAAATGACTTAGGCCTTGATGGGAAGACCACCCATCAAAACCTAAGTCACCTTGATGCTCAGGAGCAACCCGGGTGACTCCGCTCTGTGTACAAAAAAACAGGCATTGCGCGCTGCAATGCCTGTACAGTCTTCAGTAGTCAAAATTACTTACTCTGACCGTCCAGCTTTTCGGCTTCTTCGTCAATTGCGGCGAAACCGGATTTGCCGTCATTCTTAACTGGGTGCTTAGCGCGATCCTCTTCAGCCTTCTGAATGAGAGCCTTACGCTGTTCCTTACTGAGTTTTCCTGCCATAGTCTTCTCGCCTCTTTTTGCTTGAAGTCGTGGGGCATTCCACCTCGCTACGGGGTTCATTATAGCACTTAATTGGGATGACTGCTAAAAGTTAATTATTCTTAACAACCGTTTTCATTCCGCGCCGTGCCGCACTTGGAGGTGACTGCGACCGGTGCCGTCGGGAATCACTTGCAGTTGATCGGGGATACTGTGCTTCATCTCGGTCACGTGACTGATGACCCCGATCATCCGGTTATTACCCTCAATTGACTCCAACGCTGCCATGGCTAAATCGAGGCTCTTGCGGTCCAGTGACCCGAAGCCTTCGTCAATGAACAGGGCGTCAATACTAATGCCGCCGCTTTCTTCCTGAATGACTTCGCCCAAGGCCAGTGCTAAACACAGCGCCGCGATGAAACTCTCACCACCAGAGAGTGTGTGCACGGACCGCACACCCCCAACTTGGTCATCGTACACGTCAATTTCAAGCCCCGTCCGACTGCTGATTTTGACATCCCCGCCGGTGTTCAGCAGGAACCGGTAGCGGCCCCTAGTCAGGGTGTGGAAGCGGTCGGACGCAATTTCCAGGACCCGGGCAAAATACGAACCGAGAACGTAGCGTTCCAGCCCCAAGTTGCGCTCGTTGTTGCCGTTGAAGGCCCCGAGCAGGGTCGCCAGCGCGCGGTAGTCCCGCTCATCTTGCGCCCAGCCCTGCAATTCGGTTGCCACCTGTTGCACGACCGCCGCATTCCGCTCGGTCCGCGTGCGCATGCCCCCATACTGCTCCGTCAGGGCATCGCTTTGCTGGCGGGCCGCATCTGCCGCAGCCGTGAGCGCCGGTACATCCGGCCGGGTCCGCCCAGTCGTTAGTGTCTGGGCATCGGCCAGCTGTTTCTTGATACTTCCAACGCGATCCAAATAATCCTGTTGCTGCTGCTGCAAGTCCGGTAGCTCCGGCAACCGTGCCAGTTCTGTGGCGAACCGCTGCTCATCCGCGCTGCCAAAATGCTCCTGCAGCAGGCCGTTGAAACTTGCAGTTAGCTGCGCAACTTCTTGCTGGGCCTGCTTAGTCGCAGTCGCTTGAACTTGCACCTGCCCGTGGAGTTGCTGTTCTTGATCCTGGGCGGCTTGCTGGTCCGCGCTGATTTTGCGCAATTGCTGCTGATAAGTCGTCGTCGTTTGCAACAAATCAGCCCGCGTTTGCCGTAACTGCTTCTCGTCTAGTTCAGCCGCACTGCGCGCCGCCCGCAGGCTCGTCACTGCCTGCGCCGCCGCCGCTTGCTTGGCTTGGGCCGTGGTCAACACAGCCTGGGCAGAATCGAGTTCCATCCGCGTTTGCGCGATCTGGGCACTCAGTTCAGCCGTCCGCTGCTGCAGATTCTGGCGCTGCGTTTGGGCCAACTGCAGGGCCGCGGTATTTTGCTGCAACTGCTTGGCATTAGCCGCAATTCCGCTCACCGCGGTGTTAAGGTCAACTACCGCAGGGATGGCACCGAATACGGTCGTGTCTTTGTATGCGGATAATAAATCATTCGCAGCCGCTTCCAGTTGCTGCTTGGCGGTGCTTAACTCCTTATTAGCGCTGTCGGCAAGAACTGCGGCCCGTTCGCCCTGTTTAGTCGCCACATCCGCCGCCTGCGCCGCCGCATCGAGGGTGCTCTGGTCAACCGCTTGGGCAGCCGCACTAGCAGGATGCGGGTGGTCCCGGCTCCCGCAAACGGGGCAGGGCTGATCCACCTGCAGGTCCGCCGCCAGAACAGCCGCTTGGGCACTGTAATACTGCATTTGCAGCAGCTTGTAATCCCGAGTCGCAGTCTGGGCCGCAGTTGCCGTTGTGCTTGCCTGCTTCTGGGCAACCTGCTCCTTAGCTACTGCTGCGGTAACGGCGCGGTCCGCATTCTTGTACGTCTTTAGCAAAGTCTGCTGCTGACTGAGCACCAGCTGCTGGGCCGCGGTTGCCGTCGCTAAAGCCTCAGCCTGATTGGTGCTTAAAGCCGTCTGCGTCTGGGTCTGCTCCGCTGTCAACTTGGCCAAAGTGGCCTTGATTTGGCCCAAAGCCTGTTGCCGCGCGGTCAGTTCCGCCTGCGCTGTCTGGGCAACTCGCTCGAGCTGGGCCAACTGTTCCAACTGCTCCAGGGTTTGGTCGATCTGCTTAATGCGCGCTGCGGCAGCATCCATGTCCGCCTGCTGGACCTGTAATTCAGCAAGTTGGGTCCGCAGCTGCGCGTTGCCCGCCGTTGCTTGTTGCAGCTGGTCCTGCAATTGCGCCAATTGTGTCTGTGCGGCCGCACTGTTTGCGCGCGCCCGCGCCAGCCGCGTGCTGAGTTCAGCATGCTTGCTGACCCACTCCAGCTCGGCAATTTGCTGCGTTCGGGCCGCTTGCTGGTCTGCAGCCTGCTTGAGTTCTGCCTGCTGCTGCCGCAATGTATCCAGCCGTGCAAAATTAGCCGCTAACTGCTGCCCCTGAGTCTGAGCGGCAACGGCTGCCGTCGCCGCCGCCTGCGCCTTAGTAAGTGCTGCAGCCTGCGCCGCCAGCTTGGCCTTGTCTGCCTGCAGGAATCCGCGCAGTTGGTCTAGCTGCGCGCTCAGTTCACCGTCAGCAAGCTCCTGGCCCGCATCCAGCGCGTACGTGCCAATGACCCCCTCCAGTTTGTTGCTGGTGGACTCAAGCCGCCGTTTGAGCTGTCGGCGGTGTTCCTCAATATTATTCTGCCAGCGTTGGTACAGATCCGTGCCGAAAATGTTCCGCAGCAGCTCTTCGCGTTCCTTACTGCTTGCGTCCAAAAAGCGCCGGAAGTCCCCCTGCGGTAGCAAAATAATCTGGCGGAACTGGGCCTTATCCAGTTGCAGCAGGTCCAATAGTGCCGCGTTGACCTCGCGATTCTTTGTCACCACGTGCTGGGTTCCATCGGCGGCCGTTACCGTTAGTTCCGGATCCCGCGGGACGAGCTCGCCAGTCTTCCGGACCCGAATTGCCCGCCGCACCGAATACTGCTGGCCCTGGTGACTAAACTGCAAACTGACCACAGTCTCATCTTTTGAAGCGGCAAAATCTGAGCGCAGCCCGAGCGCCACGCGCCCTTGATTGCCATTACTAGATTTGGAATCCGAACCATAAAGCGCAAACAACAGCGCGTCAAAAATCGTGCTTTTACCCGCACCGGTATCCCCCGTAATCAAAAACAAAGGGCGGTCAGCGAAGGCGGTGAAGTCAACCGTTTCATTTTCGTAGGGTCCAAAATTTTGCATCTGCAATTTTTCAAAGCGCATTTTGCATTCTCCTATTTGGCTTCATTCAGCGTCCGCTGGGCCCACTGCTGCTCCGCGGGGGCCATTTCCTTGCCGAGTGCGTCCTGATAGAACTGACTAAGCAGGCTCATGGGGTCCAAGCTCTTGTCAAAAGAGTGCACCGGCGTGTCGAGCTGCACCTGGGTCTGTCGATCAACGCCGCAACACTTTGGGTACACGCGGCGCAGGCGGTTCATCAGGTCGGGAATCACTTCCGTGTCGGTCAGGGTGAACTGGACGTAGTTATCCGAATCAATGCCCCCCGGGACCGTGCCGGCGATGATATCCGCAAAAGAAGCCGTCACGTGCACAAAATCTGGCTGCTGCGGAATCGCCACGAAGGTGCGCTCCATGGTGTCCGTATCAATAATGTAGCAGCCCTTCTGTTGATCGACCTCACTCACATCGTACTTCAGCAGGGACCCGGCGTACTGGATCTTCTCCGCGTTCAGCGCGTGCCGGTTGTGCAGGTGGCCCAGCGCCACGTAATCAAATGGCGCCAGCACATCCGTCGGCACGGCGTCCAGACCGCCTACGTTAACTAAGGTCTCCGAACCACTGTGCGTGCTACCCGCCGCAAAAAAGTGGCCGATAAGAATGTGCCGCATGCCGGGCTTAAACAGTTCAACCATCCGCTTGACCACCGCGGCCGTTGCCGACCCAATATTGGTCAATTCAGAGTCGGCAAAGTATTCCTGCGCCTCCCGCGGTTCAAAGTAGGGCAACAAGAAGAACTGACAGTCGTCCATTTCAACGGGTGTGAACGCCTCGGCGAGTTGCGTGTTGAGGTGCATTTTGGTCGCGGCAAACCACTCGCGCCCCGTCGCCAGCCGCGCGGGCGAATCATGATTACCAGAAATCACCATTAGGGGCAGTTTGTCGTCCAGGTTCAGCGTCCGCAACATCCCGTTGACCGTATTCACCACGCCCTCACTAGCCAGGCTGCGATCATAAACATCACCGGCAATGATCATGCAGTCAACCGCTTGTTCACGTGCGATGCGCCGTAACGCTTCAAAAGAATGTCGCTGCACATCCAGCAGGTCAAAGCCTGCCAGCCCCCTGCCAATGTGCCAATCAGCCGTGTGTAATATCCGCATTTTTCTTCCCCGCACTTTCCGTTTATTCTTGTCCTCATTGTACCGCAACACCCGCAACGCGAACATATGTTTGTGAAACTATTCTGGCTAAACAAAAGCCGCTCCGCAAAAAAAGCGCAGCGACTAAGATGATCAATTTTACTACAAGTCCAAACCCAGGACGTCAATACTCGTTTTGCGGGCTTCAGCTAAAAGTTCTTCGGGACCAATCGGCACCAGCCACCCGTAGACCGTCCGCACTCGCGCCCGCGTTTGCATACTATCGGTAGTCTGTGCCGCGCGAATCGCATTCAAGAAGATGTACTTAAACCGGTTTTGCAGCATCGCCTCCGCCATCGGCTCTGTCCGGTCGATTTGCCGAGCCAAGGTGGCCACAAAGTTAGACCGCCGCTGAATCAATACGCGATAACCCTGCATGACCGCACTCCACGCACTAACGTAAAGTGCAAAATTCCACGGCCGGATCCCCGCAACGCTGCCCAGCACCTCCCGACACAACATAAACACCTGATTATCAGTCATTAAGATCAACGTGGCGTGCAAAACACTGACCTCGGACTCATTCCAGGTGACTGTTTCCAGCAGCATATCTACTAATCGCTGTAACTCTTCCGCGCTGGCGAGCTTAGTTCCGGTCAACTCATAATAAGCACCCGCCGCGGTCATGCGGCCGTAGAATTGAAGCCGCTGCGGCTCCTGGTTCTCCGGCGCCAACATGGTAAATAGTGCTTGCAGGCGGTTGACGTCCTTAGCTGCGTAAGCTTTATTTAGTTCTTTCCGCAGTGTGCCCTTATTGATTTCCATCCGTTCGCAGAAGTGGGCAAACTCGCGTAGTGAAACCCCCATTTGCAGTAGCAATGCCCGCAGCTTGTCGAGGGGGATATCACCCTCGTCACTTTCAAAAGCGTTGAGCCTGTTCAAGGTGACGATGCCACTGCTAACGGCACCGGCTGAATAGCCCTTGAGTTCACGCAGGTGTTTAAACTCTGCTCCCATCTCCATCGCTACGCCTCCTCATGCGGATAATCAGCGCCTAACAGCCGAATAGCACTACGCACATACTGATCGTGCACGCGCTTGGAACCAACCTTGGCCAAAAAGTCGATATCCCTTTGCACCAGCGCTACGGTTGCCGCTGTCGGCTGCTTTTGAGCCGCATAACAGTCCTTCAAGAAGCGCAGGCGAAAGTGATCGATCATGATTGCTTCAGGTAAATCGCAGTCCCCGATTGCCTTGAACAGTCTGTCCACCTGGTCACTATGCCGCGCCAGCAGCAGGTCCACAACGTTCATCAATGCAGACCACGCGTCCTGATACAAGGCATCGTTCCACGCGTGAATATCATCAACATGTGCCAGCAGGTCCAGGCCCAACTTGGTCACCGTTTCATCGTTAAGCAGGGTCATACCATTGCCAAACACGATGACTTCCGTTTCACCCCACGCCTGCACGTGACTGAGTTTATTCTCAAGGTGCTTCAACTCGGCGGGACCGACAAGATTCTTGCCGCTGAGATCGCAGTACAAGCCCGCTGCCGAAATCAAATCATTGAAGTCGATCTCAGAGCCGGCCATTTTGTAGCGCTCCGCCTGCTCATCAACGAGCAACTTGAGGGTAGCAAGATCTGGCTTGCGGTAAGCCGCAACGACCCGGAAGAGATAACTGTCCGGATTACCAGTACTATCATCGCATAAACTTGCGTACTCCAAGAAACTCGTGTTCATATTGTGCAGACTGGCTGTCAGTTTGCGAACACCCAGGCTAGTTTCTTCATTCTCAAATTTAGAAAGGCTCGCCACAGACACCGCTTTGGCGGCGGCTTCTTGCAGCGTTAACCCCCGTTCAAGCCTGATTTTACGAAAATTACTTCCTAGCAAGGTCCACGCCTCCCGCACGTCAACATAATTCTATGTACTGATTATACAAGTCATTCATGCACATGAGTTAAATATTTTGAAGAAAAGTTTCTATTTACGATTATTTACAACGATTGTTATTTATCGTCACCATAGTTCCGTCCCGAAAAAAGGTTTCCATCCTACCAGCGCGCCACTGCGTCTAGACAAAAATAAGGGCTATTCCCAAAGTTCAGGAATAGCCCTTATTTTACCCACATTCAAGAACTGACCACGTTCCGGTCTACTCTTGCTTAGTCCCCATAAATCTGTTTGACCTGTTCCCGCGCAACCGGGTGGGCCAAGAATTCGTCGTAGGTCGTGCCGGCACGGTCAACAACACCCTTTGGTCCGACCTCAATAATGTGGTCGGCGATCGTCTGGATAAACTCGTGGTCATGACTGGTGAAGATGACGGAGCCAGGGAAATCAACCAGCGCGTCGTTCAGGCTGGTGATTGATTCCAGGTCCAAGTGGTTAGTTGGGTCGTCCAGAATCAGGACGTTTGGTTCCTCCAACATCAGCTTGGAGATAATGCTCCGCACCTTTTCGCCCCCAGACAGAACGCTGAGCTGCTTGAGCACATCGTCACCGGAGAAGAGCATGCGCCCGAGGAAGCCGCGCAGGAAAGTATTGTCCTGCTGATCCTTGGGTGCATACTGCCGCAGCCAATCCAAAATGCTACTGTTGTTATCACCGAACACGCTGTTCAGGTCCTTAGGCATGTAGCCGCGGCGAGTGGTGACCCCCCAGGCGATACTGCCGGAATCGGGCTTAACTTCTTCCGCAAGCAGCTGCAACAGCTGCGTTGCCGTGACGTCAGACCGGCTGATGATAGCCGTCTTTTCGCCGGGGTTCAAAATGAAGCTGGCGTTACTGATGGCGGGCACGCCGTCAACGGTCAACGCTAGGTCCTTGACCCGCAGCAAGTCGTTCCCGATTTCGCGTTGCTGGTTGAACTTGATGTAAGGGTATTTCCGGGAACTCGGCTTGATGTCGTCAAGCGTAATTTTTTCCAGCTGCTTCTTCCGGGACGTTGCCTGCTTGGACTTGCTGGCGTTAGCAGAGAACCGCGCGATGAATTCCTGCAGTTGTTTCTTCTGTTCTTCCTTCTTGGCGTTTGCGTTGGACTTCAGCTGCTGAGCCAGTTCAGAGGACTTACGCCAGAAGTCGTAGTTCCCGACGTAGAGCTCGATTTTGCCAAAATCAACGTCACACATCTCCGTGCAGACCGCGTTCAAGAAGTGCCGGTCATGGGAAACAACGAGAACAGTCTTCTGGTAGTCGGCCAGGAAGTTTTCCAGCCAGGAAATCGTCTTGGTGTCCAGCCCGTTAGTTGGTTCGTCCAAGAGCAGTACGTCAGGCTGCCCAAACAGTGCCTGGGCGAGCAAAACCTTGACCTTGTCGCCTTCAGTCAGTTCGGCCATGAGCGTGCCGTGCATTTCTTCGGGAATGCCAAGCTGCTGCAAAAGCTGGTCGGCGTCACTTTCGGCGTTCCAGCCGTCCATCTCGGCAAACTCACCTTCAAGTTCAGCGGCCTTCATTCCGTCCGCCTCAGTAAAGTCAGCTTTGGCGTAGATGGCGTCTTTTTCCTGCATCACTTCGTAAAGGCGCTTGTAACCCTGGATCACGGTGTTCAGAACAGTCTGGTCATCAAAAGCAAAGTGGTCTTGATTCAGGCTACTCATGCGTTCGTTGGGCCCGAGGGTCACTGTCCCGCTACTTGGCTGCAACTTGCCCTCCAAGATGCGCAGGAAGGTGGACTTACCTGCCCCGTTCGCGCCGATAATTCCGTAACAGTTGCCCTCAGTGAAGTTGAGGTTGACGTCGCTGTACAGTGTCCGGTCGGTAAAGGTCATACTGACGTTGTTAACATTAAGCAATTTATGCAGGTCTCCTTATTTGGCTTCGTTTGCGTTTTCTTGATGAGAGATTCCCTGCGTAACAGTGGTTTAGACCACTAGGCTCGCAAGCTCCCGATTAAATAGATTCTTCCTATTCTAGCAAATTTAGCGGCTGAGCGATACTCCCGCCGGCATGTTTCTGTAAACTTATTCATATTCGCACAGGCAAGTGGTCCCCAATGCGCATAGCTCCTGAGCATTAGAAAAATCGGCACCTATTCCCGTTCTTTGGGAGTAGGTGCCGATTTAGCTAAGCGGAAGGAGCTGCATTGGGGAGCACGTCTACAGGCCGACTCCTCACCGTAATTAAGATTGGTCAGGAGTCGGCCGACAGCGATAGCCAGAAGTTAATTCAAAACTACTACTTGCTGCGGACACGTCCCAAATACTCGTTCAATTAGCTCACCGCACAACGACCTTAGTTCCATACGGAATGTTTCTGAACATCCACTTGGCATCACTGACCGACAAACGCACACAGCCATGAGAATTAGCCTTCTTCCCCAGATGGCGTGCTTCCTTCACGATGTAATGACCGGACTTACTAACGGGAACACTGTGGAACAGATACTCACCGTGGTTCTTCCAGGAGACCCAATAATTAGCACCCTCGCCGGAAGACTGGTTATAAAAGTGCGCGCCGCGCTCCCCCTGAATGTAGTAAGTACCAGTTGGGGTCGGTGAGGCATCGCTACCGGTCGAACAGTACATGGTGTAGAGCAACTTGTGCCCACTACGGAGATAAACCCGCTGCTTAGCAATGTCGACCCGCACCCAGATGTGGGGGTATTTCGCAACGTCCGGGTACGGCTTCTTTTCAGACGGGGCCCGCCAGTTGATGGCCCGCTGCTTTTTGGCAGCCTGCTTTTGGGCCTGAACCCGCTTTGCAGAAGCCGCCGCGCGCTGTTTCTGCTGCGCCGTGCGAATGCTGCTTTGCGTGCGGGCCTGAACCGCCGTGTTGTGGTGCTGGATTCCCAAACCGGCGAGCCAGATCACGATGAGAACTGTCAAAATTAAAAGCAGCAAATTGCGATATTTGCGTTTAAGTCGCACCGTGACACCTCCCCTAAATCATCAGTCTTACTATAGTTAAGATTAACATTTTACGGTCGTTGGACCCGCGATTTTTTTGTAAATTATATTAGTTTGTTGGCAGCTGAGCATAATTGCCGAGCATCCACTGCAAGTAATCCTTGCCTCGTGGCTGCGTCTCCCGCACCCGCACCACCTTCACGTGTTCCCGTTCCGCCAACTGCACGATTTGGCTCACAACCGGGCTGTCCGACTGCACGTTGTCGACGAAGAAGGCCAGCTTGTGCTCCCGGATCAGCGCCCGCAACTGCGCGACGTCTTGCGGAGATGGGTCCGTCCCGTCTTCGATTGCCTTGGCAAAATGTTCCGCGGTAATTTTGTACCCACAGGCGGCCAGTGCGTAATCAAAAACTGGTTCCGAGGTCGCGACTAAGCGCTGCTGCGAATTCTGATGGTGCTTGATGGCCTGTTGCAGGGGCCGGAGTGACTTGATATAAGCAGCCGCTTGCGCATCAAAATACGCTCGGTGCTGCGGCTGCAGCTTGCCGTACTGCTGCGCCAGTTTGCGGGCGAGCTTCGGCATCATCCCCGGATCGTAAAACACGTGCTCATTGGCCCCATCTGCCCGGTGCAAAACGTTGCGCGCCACGTCCACGTGCTGCACCTTGGGGTTAGCGGAATCGATCAGCTTATCCAGCCAATCGTCGTAGCCCAGCCCGTTAGTGACAACGACTTGTGCGTCCGCGACCCGCTTGGCGGTGTCCGTCGTGACCGCAAAATCATGCGGATCCACATTGGGATTAGCAATGATTGCGCTGGCATGGCCATACCGACCCAAAACGGCGGCTGCCACTTCTTGGTACACCTTGAGGCTGGTAACAACCGTGATTTTGGTCGATCCTTTATCCGCAGAGCTGTTACTGCTTTGTTGCCGGCACGCAGCAAGGGTGAGTGTTAGCAGCAGTGCCGCCATTAATCGCATAATCCGTTTCAACATGGTCTCCTCTTGCTTACTAATAATTAGAACTAACATGAAGTATACAGAAGAATCTGGCTGGCAACAAGCACCGCCCTGTCCCCCCAGTTGCAAAAAGCTGTGCGAATCACAGCAATAGTTGTTCTGCACCCCGCAGCCCAACGTGACCACTGGCTGCTCAAAGTAAATAACTGTAGCTGCTAAAAATTAACTCTGTACCATTATCCGGGTGTAGAGCTCCTTTTGAATATAACAGCTGGGCTTGACCTTTTCAGGAACGACGGCTTTGGTAATCGCTAACAGGTATGCAGAAGCCACTAATGTAACACCTGATAAACGTTGTTTTAGCGGGATTTGTGCGTGTTTACAACGTCTTGAAAAGTCCTTATTATAGTCCTTGTAAACCTAAGTCAATCTGTAAAGGAAGATAAAAATGCCAGATACAGCTACTTTGGAAAAAGAGACCAGCGCAAGCAAGCAAATTAACGAATTAGTTGCCAACGCCCAGCTCGCCTTTGACCAATACCAGAATTTCAGTCAGGAACAGGTCGACACGATCTGTCAGGCAATGGTCAACGCCGCTGCTGCCCACTCTAAGGACCTTGCAGAACTAGCCTACAAGGAAACCGGCCGTGGTAACACCGAAGACAAGGCCATCAAGAACATTTTTGCATCCCAGTACATCTGGAAGCAAGTCAAGGATGACAAGACCGTCGGCATCATCGGTGTAGATGAAGCCAAGAAGGTTGACAAGGTCGCAGAGCCACTCGGTATCATCGCCGGGGTCACTCCTGTTACCAACCCAACTTCAACCGTCATTTTCAAAATTCTCCTGGCCCTCAAGACCCGGAACGCCATCATCTTCAGTCTGCACCCACAAGCAATGCAGTGTGGGGTTGCAACTGCCCGGCTGATGGCAGAAGCCGCAGTCGCAGCCGGTGCGCCTAAGAACCTTGTGCAGTGGATCTCTGACCCCAGCATCGAGGCTTCCAACGCTCTGCTCAACCACCCTGGCATCGCCATCGTGCTCGCTACCGGTGGCCCTGGCCTCGTCAAGGCTGCTTACTCAACCGGTAAGCCTGCCTTGGGTGTCGGCCCTGGTAACGCTCCTGTTTACATTGAAAAGACTGCTAACATCAAGTCTGCCGTTACCGACATCATGCTTTCCAAGACTTTTGATAACGGGATGATCTGTGCCAGCGAAAACAGTGTTGTCATCGACCGCGACATCCTCCGCGACGTTAAGGAAGAATTCGAGAAGCAAGGCGCCTACTTTGTTCCTGACAACGAGGTTGAAAAGCTTTCCGAAGCTGTCATCGACCCTAACCGCCACACTGTTCGGGGCCCGGTTGCTGGTCAGACTGCCGAAAAGATTGCTGAACTGGCTGGCATCAAGGTTCCTGCTGGCACCAAGTTGCTGATCGGTAAGCTTGATGGCATTGGCGTTAACTTCCCACTCTCAGGCGAGAAGCTGTCCCCAGTTCTATCCATGTACGTTGCAAGCAGCCAGGAAGCCGCATTCTCCATTTGCCTTGGCCTGCTCAACTACGGTGGTCTTGGTCACACAGCCGTTCTGCACACGCAGGACAACAACGTGGTCGACAAGTTCGGCGCGCAGATGCCAGCATGTCGCATCCTGATCAACCAGCCAGGTTCACTTGGTGGGATCGGTGGCCTCTTCAACGGCCTCACCCCATCACTCACACTGGGCACTGGGACTTACGGGAAGAACTCCATTTCCCACAACCTGTCCACTTACGACCTGCTCAACATCAAGTACGTTGCGCGCCCAACCCGGCACCCTGTTGAATTCATCAACGAGCTCCGGTCAGTTATCCGCGCCAAGTAATTTCTCCCGAATTTAGCTGTTAATCAATTCATTGATCCTCCGGTACTACGGTGCCGGAGGATTTTTTTGTCCACAGAACGGAGCCATTTCCACTTCTGCAGCTTACTACCCCATCGGAGTGGCCCACCGGTCGAAGCTGAGGTCTACAACCTAGCAAAATCTGCTCCGCACTCAACATTTAGGTCCTAAGCCCGATTCGATTTTGATAGTCTGCATTGTATAGTATGAACGTAAACGGGGTGATCAGATTGGACAGTCAACTTAAGAAGGGTCTAGTTGAGTACAGCGTGCTGGCAACCTTGCGGCACGGTGATTCATACGGCTACCAAATCATTAAGGATTCACCAGCACTACTGGGGCTGACCCAATCCACGCTTTACCCGATTTTGAAACGCCTGGAAACTGACGGGCGCGTTAGCACTTATAGCCAAACCCACAACGGGCGGGAACGCAAATACTACCACGTCACGGAGCAGGGCAAGCAGAGCATCACGCAGTTTCTCGCTGACTGGGAACAGCTAGAAACAATCCACGCGTATATTCAGAGGAGCGAACAAAATGAAGAAGAGTGATTTTGATATCAGGCTACGGACCGGGCTGCAGGGTTACGTGGCACCGGCGGAAGTGGACCGCATCGTCGCTTATTACGACGAAATGTTATTAGACACGATGGAAGACGGTACTTCCGAGGATGATGCCGTCGCCCAACTTGGTGATCCGGGCACCATCGTCTACGATGCGATTGCCGCCGGGACTGGTCAAAGTGCAACGTGGACTGCGCCAAACCCGCAGCCACTTTGGCACCGCAAGTTGAACTGGCCGGTGATCATCCTACTGGTTATCGGGTCCCCGCTCTGGGGCAGCATCCTCCTCGCCGGCTTGGGCGTGCTACTCGCGGCGGAAATTTGTCTTTGGTGCATCCCCTTCACCGGCTTATGCCTTGCCGGTGGTTTCGGTTTCGGCGGCATTATTGCCATCTGCGCCAGTCCCTTCGCCTTCATCCACGCGCCATTCATGGGCTTGAGCGACTTCGGCGTCGGTATCGCCCTCTGTGGTGTTGCCATCATTGCTGGCTACGTGACCTACAAACTTGGCAGCTGGTTCCTGCAGGCGCACACCCTACTTTGGCACTGGCTGAGCAAACAGTTCACTGACAGAAAGGTGGCTCTAGCATGAGGCATTTAACAAGCGGGCGCTTCGCAGCCCTCAAAATTGGCTTTAGTTTGCTGGCTGCAGGCATCGTCATCGCACTCTTAGGCTTCGCACTGAGCGGCTTCAATGGTGCGGCCTACACCGACCACGGCCACTGGTATGACATTGTGCAGTTCAATTAAACAAAACAACAAAAACCCACATGCGTGCTGCATGTGGGTTTTGCTGTACCTATGCGGATTTATAGCCCCTGGCACTAAATTACTTGCTAACGACCAATAGTGACTTAATAGCTTCGCGCTTGTCCATTGCCTCGTAAGCTTCCTGAACATGATCGAGGTCGAAGGACTTGGTGAATACCTTCCCGGGATGGATCTCACCCTGCAAAACTGCGTCCAGCAGGCGGGCGCGGTCGTCAGTTGTCACTGAGGCGATCCCGCCGCGCAGACCAATGTTGCGCCAGAAGAGTTTGTTAGTGTTCATTTCGGCCTTCTGCGGAATCCCGACCCGGCCAACAACCGCACCAGGACGGGCAACCTGCAGCGCTGTGTCAACAGACTGCTCGGTGCCGACACACTCGACGACAGCGTCCGCACCGGCATTATTAGTCAGCTCCATGACCTTGGCGATGGCGGCATCCCCGCGTTCGGAAACGATGTCGGTAGCGCCGAATTCTTTGGCCATCTGCGCCCGATCTTCGTGGTGACTCATCGCAATGATGCGCTTAGCACCAAGCAGCTTGGCGCCAATCACCCCACACAGACCAACGGCACCGTCCCCAACAACGACTGCCGTGTCGCCAGGCTTAACTTCGGCGGTAGCAGCGGCGTGGTAGCCGGTCGCCATGACGTCGGACAGGGTGAGCAGGTCGTTCAGCTGTTCATCCGTGTAGTCTTCAGGCTGACCAGGAATTTTGACCAATGCCCAGTTAGCGTTAACGAAGCGCAAGTACTCGGCCTGGTAGCCAGTTGGTTCGCCAGCGTCCGGTACGTTCATGCAGTCGCCATCGAAACCAGCCAGGCAAGCGGCACAGTGCCCGCAACCATGGGTGAAGGGCGCAATTACGAAGTCGCCGGGCTTAACGTTAGTGACGTCCTTACCGACAGACTCAACGACCCCGATTGCCTCATGGCCGACCGCAACGTTGCCGGCGCGCTTACTGATGCCGCGGAACCACCACAAATCTGATCCGCAAACACAGGCGCGGACGATTTTGAGCACGGCATCGCCAGGGTCCTTAATTGTTGGCTTGGGCAAGTTCTGCGCCTCCACCTTGCCTGGTTCGATGAATACTGCTGTCTTTGATGTTGCCATAAATTGTTTCCTCCTCAATCAATTAGGGACGAATTACTATCACTACATCTAGAATACCCCTTAGAGTCCACTCTAAGGCAAGGGCTAGTGCCAAAATTGTACTTATTTCTGGGTGGTAACACCGAAGCGGGCAAAATGTTCCGCCAGATACTTGGCAGTGCTCCCCTGACCAGCAGCAGCTACGGCTTGCGGCGTCCCGCTCGCCACAATTTGGCCACCCTCACTGCCACCGCCCGGACCCATATCAAGCAAGTAATCGGCGTTCGCAATCACATCCAGATCATGTTCAATTGCGAGCACCGTCCCGCCCTGATCCAGCAGCCCCTGGAAAACGGCGAGCAAAACCTGGACGTCCAGCGGGTGCAGGCCCACTGACGGTTCATCAAACACAAACAAAGTGCCGGCTTGCTTGCGCCCCATGTGCGCGGTCAACTTGAGGCGCTGCGCCTCGCCGCCAGACAGGGTTGGCGTGCTTTCACCCAGGTGCAGGTAGCCCAAGCCCATGTCATGCAGGATCTGTAAGGTCGCCGCAATCCCCTTCTCATCCTTAAACACCGGTAACGCTGCGTTCACGGAGAGGTCCAAAATATCGGCGATGGAGTAGTCGTGCCACTTAACGCGCAGCACTTCCGGATTGTAGCGCCGGCCATGGCAGGTCGGGCACTCCTGCTGCATGTCGGGCAGGTACTGAATATCCAGGTTGATCTGCCCGGTCCCGCCACAAGTTGGGCAGGCGCCGGCAGCCACGTTATAGGAAAAACTGCTGGTGGTGTAACCGAACTCCTTAGCGGCAGGCTGCTGCGCGTATAGCTGACGCAACTTGTCCAGAATGTCAGTATAAGTCGCAACCGTCGAGCGGACGTTTTTGCCAACGGGGGTGGCATCAATGGTCACGACCCGCTTGAGGCCGCCACGCTGAATTTGCGCAACGTAATCCGGTGCGGGCTGCGTCTTGGTCGCGGTCAGGCCGGGAATTAGGGCGTCCAGAATCAGCGTCGACTTACCGGCTCCGGAAAAACCAGAAACCACGCTGAAGGCATGGACCGGAAAACTAGCCGTCAGGTCATGCAAGTTGAAGCGGTCGCTAACCCGCACACCGTACTGCTTGGCTGCGGCGAGCTCCTCCTGGCTGCGCTGCGGCCGCACGATCAGCTTGCCGCTGCCGGTCAGAAACGGGGCAATCAAACTGCTTGGCGCCTGCGCAATAGCCGTTGGGGTGCCCTGGTTGACCAACTCACCACCGCGTTCACCGGCGTCCGGGCCAATTTCCAACACCGTGTCCGCCGCCGCAATAATGGTTGGGTCATGGTCAACTACCACTACGGAATTACCCTGCGCGA
Source organism: Lacticaseibacillus zhaodongensis (assembly GCF_009687905.1). Taxonomy (GTDB): domain Bacteria; phylum Bacillota; class Bacilli; order Lactobacillales; family Lactobacillaceae; genus Lacticaseibacillus; species Lacticaseibacillus zhaodongensis. Next base: position 29,362 of record NZ_BLBG01000007.1, read on the forward strand.
CCAAGCCGTGCATAACGTCGATCAGACCCTGCACGTTGGCCGCGTGCAAACCGATTGACGGCTCATCCAGAACGTAGAGCACCCCCGTCGTCTTGGTCCGCAAGGTACGGCTGAGCTGAATTCGCTGCAGTTCACCAGTCGACAGGCTCGCGCCCGCACGGCCGATGCTGAGATAACCCAGCCCAAGTTCCAGCAGGGGCCGCAGAATCTGCTCCAGCTCGGACAAAATGTCTTCAGCTAGTTCCTGCATGTCGGTCGGCAACCATTCGTAAACCTTAGGAATGAACTCCTTCAGCTCACTGAGGGTCAGGTCGCTCACTTCAGCGATGTTCTTCCCGGCCAGCAGCTGGTGCAAAAGTTCAGGCCGGAACCGACTGCCGTGACAGACGGGGTAGGTACCGAAGCGGTAGAAGCGGCTCAGCCGGGCGATGGCCCGCTCGTTAGTCGTGGTGGCCATGCTGTCGGTCACCGCGGCGCGGGCGTTTTCAAACTGGGCGTTATCCATGTGGAAAATTTTGCCGCTCTTGCTCGGAATATTGATCGCATACTTCTTGCGCGGACCGTTCCAAACGATGTCCTGCTGTTCCTGGGGCAGATCCTGGAACGGGGTGTCGATGTCGATGCCCATCTGCTGGACAACAATGTGCATGAAGTTGCGCCCGGGCAGCCGCCAGGAAGCAACGGCGCCCTCCCGAATCGTCTTGCTGGGGTCGGGAATCAGCCGGTCGTCCGCCAGCGTTTGCGCAAGCCCAGTCCCACCGCAATTTTTGCAAGCACCGGCTGCGTTGAACGCAAAATCCTCGGCGCTAAAGGCCATGAACTGCACGCCGCACTCCGGACAAGTAATTTGCCCCATGCCGCTACCCGGTTTGTTCGGCAGGTCCATTGCTTGGGCGATTGCCCGACTCGGCGGCAACTGGTGCCCGTTCGGACAGCGCACCGAGCCCAGCCGGGAAAAGGCGAGCCGCAAGACGTTGAGCGCCTCGGTGCTGGTGCCCACCGTTGAGCGGTTCCCCGGCACGCTGGGGCGCTGGCGCAGCGCGATGGCACTAGGAATGTGGTCAATGTCATCAACGTCCGGCTTGCCCGTCTGGCCGAGGCGCCGGCGCGTGTAGGTGGACAACGCACTCACGTAGCGGCGCATCCCCTCGGCGTACAGAACGCCCATCGCCAGCGATGACTTTCCGGAACCCGACCGCCCTGTGATTGCGACCAACTGGTGCAACGGAATGTCGACATTCAGGTTCTTCAAATTGTTCACCCGTGCCCCACGCACGCGAATATATTGTGGAATCGTGCTATTATGCATGTAAGTTCGTCTCCCCTTCGTCAAGAAAGCGCGGGCGGTTAATCCGCGTCGTTTAGCTCAAGTATAGCGCTGGCGGGGACCCGAGCCAAAAGGCAGCCAGCTCGATTTGACCGCTAACCACACCCAATATTAATCAACCGTTAGGAGTAAAAGTCATGGCAGAAATTGATCAATCAGCATTACAGCACCGGTCCATCCGGCGATTTAAAGATGAAGCCCTCAGCGAGGCCCAATTAAGCGAGCTTGAAAACGTCGCCCAGGCCAGTGCCACCAGCAAGTTCATGCAGCAGTTTTCTCTGATTCGCATCAGCAATCCCGCCCTGTTAAAGGCAATTGCTGCCGTGACCACCTACGATTTTGTCGCTGGCCCGGCCAGTTGTACGTCTTCGTACTCGACCAAGCGCGCAACGTGCAGCTGGTCCAAAGTAGCGGTGAATCGATCCACCAGCTCACCAACTGGGACGCACTGCTCGGCGGTGTCTTTGACGTCACCATTGCCGCCCAGAACATGCTGAGCGCAGCTGAGCACAGCGGTTTGGGCGGTGTTTACCTTGGTAGCATCCTGAACGATCCGCAGCGCATGATCGACTTGCTGCACCTGCCGCGCTACACCTTCCCGCTGCTGGGCATGAAAATCGGGGTGCCCGCTGAGGATCCGGAAGTTAAGCCACGGCTGCCGCACAAACTAGTGGTCGGAACTGATACTTATCCACCAGTGGATAAAACCGCACTGGCAGATTATGATGCGACTGTGCGTAACTATTACGCTAGCCGCAGCTGGAACCAGCGCGACGTCAGCTATACCGAATCAATGGTCGCCCACCTCACCGCCAGCCTGCACCACCGCGACGAAATCGGCCGGATCTTGGCGGCGCAAGGCTTTGAATTGCCGCAGGACTAAGATTACTGCCGCGTTAATTGTCTAAACTCGTTGTTAATGTCGGTGCTCGCCCCCTGCGAGCACGCAAGCCAAATGGAGGTAAACTATTATGAAAATTATCGTGATTGGCGCCAGTGGCCGCGTTGGCCAAGAACTTGTTAACGATTTGGAGAAACAGGGGGATGAGGTCGTTGCTGCTTCCCGCCACCCGCAGGACAACGCCGGCGCCAAGCTGCAGCTGGACCTGCACGCTGAGGCCAACGAAATTGCGCCGCAGCTAGATGGCTTTGATGCCGTCTACTTCACTGCCGGCTCGCGGGGCAAGGACAACTTGGGGACTGACCTCGACGGGGCCATCAAAACCATGCAGGCAGCGGAAATGGCGGGCGTTAAACGCTACATCATGCTCAGTGCCGCTTTTGCCCTCGACCGCAGCAAGTGGAATAATCCTGGCATTGCCGCCATCAAGGATTACTACATCGCTAAGCACTACGCGGACCTGTACCTAGTGCATGAATCTGGCCTGGACTACACAATTTTGCAGCCCGGCACCCTGCAAGAACTACCCGCAACCGGGACCACCTCCTTCACCCCTGAAGCCGGAAGCAACACCATCCCCGACGTGGCCGCAGTGCTCGCTGAACTAGCTCACGCGGATAACACCATCGGCAAGGTCATCACCATGCACGCTGGTCAGACACCAATCGCGGAGGCGGTCAAAGCAATCTAGCTTGCTTGACAACGCCTGGCGTTGCGTGGTACAAAGTAAGCAACAAATTGAACGGAGGAATCGGCCATTGAAGAACTAAGTAAGTTGTCTGAACATTACGCTAGTTACCCTTTATGGGGCATAGTGTGCTGTTTTGACTGCTTGCTTAGACTCTCTGGTCGGGTTCCGCAACAATGGGCCCGCAGACTTTCTGGGGCCTTTTTTCGTGCCTGCAAAAGTGCACGGCAGCAAAATCTCCCCAACAAGTAGCCGCAATATCAGCACCCACTAGCGCTGCCAGAACGCAGAGTCGCTCCGCGTTCCAGGAGGCATCCATGTCGAATATCACAATTAGCAATCTCACCTTCGCCTACCCGGGCCAGGATAATCTTTTCACCAAACAATCACTTCAGCTCGACAGTAGCTGGCACCTCGGACTAACGGGTCGCAATGGCCGCGGTAAAACCACCCTGTTGCGCCTGCTGCAGGGCCAGCTGCACGGCAGCAGCGACACGCGGATCGAGTTTCCGGAGGTGCCGACCTACTTTCCGCAACCCGTTAGCGACCCGGAGCGCGACGCCTGGGAAGTAGCCAGTGCCATCAGTAACGCGGAATTATGGGAGGTGGAACGGGAACTAGGCGCGCTTGGCATTGCCGAAGATGCACTCTACCGCCCCTACTCGAGCCTATCGGGCGGGGAACAGACCAAACTGCTGCTGGCCGTCCTGTTCGCCGACCACAACGCCTTCCCCTTGATCGACGAACCCACCAACCACTTAGACATTGCCGGCCGCAAACAGGTCGCAGCTTACCTAGCCCGCCAAAAGCGCGGCTACATCGTCATCGCCCATGACCGCGACTTTCTGGACGCCGCCACGGACCACACCCTCAGCATTGAAAAGCAACAGCTCGTGCTCACACAGGGTAATTTTGGCGCTTATGAGCACGCAAAAGCCCGCCGCGACCAGACCGAGGAAGACGAGCAGGCAAAATTACGCAAGGACATCGCCCGCCTCAAGAGCAGTGCCCACGACAAGAAGGACTGGGCGCTCAGCCGCGAGAACGACATTCATGGCGACCCACACGTTAAGGGCAGCGGCGGCACTGGCCACTCCGGTTTCGTTACCGCCCGCGCCGCCCGGATGATGAAAAAGTCCAAGAACCTTGAGCACCGGATGGATAAGCAAATTCACACGGAGGAAGCACTGCTCCAGAACGTTGAACATCTTGACCCACTAGCTTTGGATTACGAGCCCGATTATCACGAAGTTCTGCTGCGGGTGGCAAATGTCACCCTGCAGTTCGGAAACCAGCCCCTATTTGCCCCCGTCAGCTTCACGGTCAAACGCGGCGAGCGGGTCGCCCTGGTCGGTCCCAACGGCGCGGGCAAAAGTTCGCTGCTGGCGGCAATTTTGCGGCAAGCACCGGCCAGTAGCACGGTTACGGGCCAGGACGCCCCAACTTTTGCTGGCACCATTAGTGGCACTATTGACCTCACAGCTGGTGCCCGCCGCGCCCTCGTCCGCCAATTCTACCCGGACAACCGCGGCCCGCTACAACGCTTTGCGGCGGCCCGCAAGCTCAATTACCAGGACTTGTTAAACAACCTGCACAAGCTGGGCATGCCCCGCAGCACCTTCACCGTCCCGATCGAACAGATGTCAGCCGGCCAACAGAAGAAGGTGGAATTAGCCGCCAGCATGGCCACCAGCGCCGCCTTCTACATCTGGGATGAACCGCTCAATTATCTGGACGTGTTCAACCAGGACCAGATTGCGGCGGTCATCAAGTCCGTGCAACCGACGATGCTGATCACGGAACACGACCAGCACTTCATTGACGCGGTGGCAAGCAAGGTCGTGGAGCTGAAACCAATGCAGCTCTGAAGCCCCTGAAAGGCCGGGCGGTGGGTGTTGCCGGGCTGGGGGCGCATCTTCCTCCCGCTACTCTGGCGGCAGTGACAGACAGGCATGCTGGGGCCACCTTCAGGCTTGGCAAAATTCGCCAAGTCTTCCGGTTGAGCTCCGAGCCCGCCTGTGTTGATTTAGCTCTTTCGGTAAGCTTGCAGACAGTGCCAATACTATCATTGGCGGTCTCTCCACTTTCCCCGAACAATGAAGTTAGTAGCCTTGCAAAGCCCGCAAGACAACTAACTTCATTGTTCGTTTCAGCATGGTCACTCCCACCAGCTCCGCTCCCGAAAGATGCGCCCCAGCCCTACACTGTCAATCAACAAGTACACAGTAATTATGCTCACTGTTATCCTTAAACTCAGAGTCAGTTTTACCATCTCATTATTATTAGGACCTAAGCAATGGTGTAACGGCATGCCTCCATAATTCGGAAAGTTGCCATACAAATTGCTTGATATTGTAATTACCTAGCATTCACCTGGTAATTTAGAGCGTCCAAATAGGGCGGTGGGGGTATTTACTCCCGCTGCGTCACGGGGCAGCTCCATGCACCGGGTCGCGTGTCTCCGCTCCGTAGACACCCTCACCGCCCAACATGGATGTACTTATACCACACAGTGCTTATTAATTGCCTAAAGAACCAAAAAACGCGAAATGGTCTTACGCATTATAGAAGGCTAGGCCAAATTGACGATATTCCTACTTGTTCAAATAGGAGAGACCCTAGCGATTGATGGTACAGCAATATTAACCTCGAGTGCGCCCGGACGGTGAACATTACGCTTTGTGGTTATCAACCGACAGTGTAGGGCTGGGCGCGCCTCTTCTGGAATGAAGCTGGCGGGAGTGACCATGCTGAAACGACAAATAGTAGTGGTATTCCTGCGGGTCTTGCGGGTGTACCACTACTATTTGTCGGGGATAGCGGAGAGACCGCCAATGATGTTAAAAATACTGCTAGTTAGCTTGCCAGGCCCAGATAGAAAACACGGGCGGGCTAGTAGCTAAGGAGGAAGCTTTGACCCGGGCCTGGTCAAAGCTGGATCCGTGCCCCAGCATGCCTGTCGTCACTGCCACCAGCGAAATGGAGGAAGACGCACGACCAGCCCGACAGTTTCCAGACAGACAGCCGTAGCTTTTGCTTATTCGCGGGCTGCTAGTGCTTCGAGCATGTCCACATGTTTCAACCGGACATGCGTCACGTACATGACGATGGCGGTAAACACCGCCGTCAGGATGGTCGCCGCCACGTAGCCCTCCCAACCGATGATCACGGGGAAAACAATCGTGTCGGATGCAGCTTGCTGCAGAATGAAACGGGTCAGTACTTGACCCACCCCGAAACTGCAGATAATGCCGACAATGGTGAGAACAATGTTTTCCCGGCCAACGTAGAGTGTGACCTCACCATCATAGAAGCCCAGCACCTTGATGGTCGACAGTTCGCGCATGCGTTCGGAAACATTGATATTGGTCAGGTTGTAAAGCACAACGAAGGACAACAATCCCGACAGCAAGATCATGATGAGGACAACTGAATTGAGGCTCTTGCTCATATCTTGAATGGTGCTCAGCGAATCACTCATGTAGCTAGTATTAACCGCACCACCACGACTGAGTAACTGCCGGGCTAGTTGCCGCTCCGCGGACTTGCGCATGTGCTTAGTTTTGACCAGCAGGCTGTTGCGAGGCACCGGCTTGCCCCATGTGTGCTGGTATGCGGCTGGACTCATGTAGAGAAAGTGCCCGGTGTAGTTGCGGCTGACCGCGGCCACCCGGACGGAAACACTGCGGCCAGCGCTGTTTTTGACACTGATCCGGCTGCCAGTCTGGGCGTGCAAAATGTCCGCCGCCTTTTGCGTCAGCACCACGCCGCGCTTCGGTAGCTGAATGTGCCTACCACGCATCGTGTCTAAGCGGACGTATTCGCGCCAATTCTTGCTGCTGCTAGGGGCAATCATGGTCACACTCGCGACGCTGTTGCCTTTCCGCGCCAAGGTCACCACGTCGCTGGCGGCACTCCGCGTACTCTTGTAGGCTGCATTTTGGCGCAGGACGTGCTTGGCCTTGCTTGCGGACGCCGGCTTGTCCAGGCGCACGGTGGCCTGATAACGCAAAACTCCGCCAAACTGCGCCGCCGAGCTGCCCACAATCGAATCGCGGATGCCAAAACCCGTCAGAATTAGTCCGGCCCCACCAGCGATGCCAATGATGGTCATGAACATCCGTGACTTGAAGCGGAACAGATTACGCATGGACACCTTCGTATTAAAGGAGAAACGCCGCCAGAGGGGCCGAATCCGCTCGAGCAGAATTTTCTTGCCGTTTTTGGGTGCTTTGGGCAGCATTAGTTCCGCCGGCTTGGTTGCCAGTTCGCTTGGTGCCACCACGGCCACGGCACCAACCGTGGCGAGCAGCGCCATCAATGTCGCCAGCCCAATGTCGCCCCACTGCGGCAAGATGACCTGCGTGGTGAAGATGTTGGCCTTGCTGATAAGGAGCACAAAGCGGACCAAGCCCTGTTGCCCAATGAGCACGCCCAAAATCGTGCCAATGATGGCCGCAAACAGTCCGTACAGGAAGTAGTTCCGAGCAATTGCCGCCCCAGAATAACCTAGGGCTTTCAAAGTGCCCAGCTGCGTCCGGTCTTCAGTCACCATCCGGCTAACGGTCGTGAAGGTGATGAGTGCCGCAATTAGGAAGAAGAAAACGGGGAACACGTCCCCGATGGCCGCGATGCGGTCAGCCGAGGAGCCGTAGTCACTGAAGCCAATCAGGTCGCTGCGCTCGGCGTAAGTGAAATCAACCTTGGGGATGGCTCGCACGACCCGCGCGTGCGCACTCGTCAGTTGCCGCTGGGCCGCGGCTAGTTGCTGGCTTTGTGCGGTCAACGTGGCCGCCGCTCCCGGCATGCCGGCCGCAGCCTGCTGCGCCTGCGTCAGCTTTGCTTTTTGTGCGTCCAGCTGTGCCTGCTGCTTAGCTAACGGTGCCAATGCCTGCTGGCGCAGCTCGGTCCTGCGCGCGCTGGCCCGCCCAGCAAACGCTCGCTGTAGGTCGCGCCGCTTGCTGGCGACCGCATGCTTATAGGCAGCGCCATATGTATCACCAGCCGGCCGCTGCTTGAGGCGCAGGGCAATGCTGGTATACACGTTCAGCTTGAGATTGCGCTGCTGCGTGTACGCAAAATAGGCGACCGTCCCGCTACCAATATTGGCATTGCCCCGGTCGTAATTATTATTGATGTAAAGTGGCGAGTCCGCAAAGCCGACAATCGTATAACTGCGGCGGCGCAAAGTTTTGGTCGGTTTCAGTGTGAACCGCCCGCCAAGCTTGTAATTACCGTATTCTCGGGCGTGTTGATCCAGCACGATTTGGTCCCGCTGCTGCGGCAGGTGACCACTGCGCATGATCAAGCGGTTGAGCCCCCGATTGTTCCGGTAGCCCAGCACGTTAACAACGGACTCATCCCCCTGCGCAAGCGCAAAGGTGCTCTTGCTAGCGGCAACAGTGACGCCCTTAACCCGCTTGGCCCGCGCCACATCCTTTTTGGTCAGGCCGGCGGTGCTACTGACGGCCAAGTCCTCAAGCCGGGCACTGTCCAGTTGGCGAGTCGCGCTATCCCGGTAGCCCGGGCCGATGCCCTTGACCCCGACAAAAATCAGCACGCCCAGCATAATAATGAGCGTGATGGCGATGAACCGCCCCTTAGTATCCTTAATGGTGCGCCGAAGCATCCGGTTTAACATCTTATTCTGCATCGCACGCACCTACCATTCGATCTGGTCGACGGGCAACGGGTTGGCGTTGTCGGTCACGCTACGGACCTGGGCATCATTGATGTGGATCACCCGGTCGGCCATTTTGGCGATCTCGGCGTTGTGGGTGATGATGACGACCGTGGCGTTGCGCTCGTGGCTGGCACTAGCAAGCAAGCGTAGCACCGCCTTACCAGTTTGGTAATCCAGCGCGCCGGTCGGTTCGTCGCAGAGGAGCAGCTTCGGGTTTTTGGCCAGCGCCCGGGCGATTGCCACCCGCTGCTGCTCGCCACCACTAAGCTGGGCGGGGAAATTGTCCAAACGCGCACTGAGCCCCACCGACTCCAGCGTTGCCTGTGGATTCAGCGCGTCACTAGTCAGTGCAGTGGCCATCTCCACATTTTCCAAGGTCGTCAAGTTGGGGATCAGGTTGTAGAACTGAAACACAAAGCCCACATCCTGACGCCGGTATGTAGTCAGCTGGCGGGCACTATAGGTCGCGATATCCTTGCCATCGACCACGATTTGGCCGCTGGTGGGGCTATCCATCCCGCCGAGAATGTTCAGGACGGTTGATTTACCCGCACCGCTGGGGCCCAAGATGACCGTCAGCTGGCCGCGCTCAATATCGAAGCTCAGGTCATTATTGGCGATGATTTCGGTGTCGCCCATCTGGTACTTTTTGAATTCGTGTCGCACTTCAATATATGCCATATCGTTTCTCCTGTTCACGGTCAAAACGGACCCTGCCGCCGTTCAGCCACGTAGTTTGTAATAAGTATATACCACGCATTGCCCAAAAGTGCGGGGGTTCCGGGTGACAGCTACCAAAATTAGTACGACTGGTCGCTACAGCAATGATTGGCATGTTCTTAGCCAAGCACGTTTGTTATCATTAATACGTTGGCTACCAGAAGCTGACCCGTACCTAGCAAAATGCCGCTACGCCCTTGCGCCGCCGTTTGGCCGGGGGTAGGCTTGTTTTAATTCGTGGCGTCACCCAGCGGCGTCACACCTGAACTTCAGCGGAGGAATTTTCGTGAATAAACGTGTACTTAACAACGCCATTGTCATTACATATCTGCTCGTCATCAGCCTGCTGTTTTGCTTTCCCCTTTTTAATAGTGGACTGGCGGGCCCCCAGGACACCCGTTTTCACCTCGGGCGCATCTTGAGCATGGGCAACGTGTGGCACAGTCCGGTCAACTTCTTGACCTTTGCCCACCACGGTAACATGATCAACCCTTATTACCCCTGGCTGACCATTTACCCAGCCTACTTACTGGTCAAACTGACCGGGAGCCTGGCAACGGGTTACAAGCTGTTCATTGTGCTGATCACTTTCCTCACCGCGGTCAGTGCTTACTACTCCTTCATGGCCATGAAGCACCAGCGCACTGCCGCCCTCGTTTTTGCGTCTGTCTACACCTTCGCGGCTTACCGGTCGGTTAACGTCTTCCTGCGCGGGGCGCTGGGCGAGACACTTTGCGCACTGTTTTTGCCGATCGCCTTTCTGGGTCTCTACCAAGTGCTCCGCGGCAACTGGCGCAAATGGCCGCTACTAACTGCGGGGATGACCCTGATTTTGTACACGCACTTGCTGACGGTCGCACTCAGCGTTATTCTCTGCGCCATCTTCGCCGTCCTCGCACTGCCCCAGATGGACCACCGCCTGCAGCGCATCACGGCCGGGATCAAGGCAGCCGGAATGACCGTACTGCTGAGCCTGGCCTTTATCCTGCCCTTCTTGCAGATGTCCCGCGCGCAGAAGGTTGCGCTGCCCGTCCGCCACTTACTCGAACGCGGCGTCCTGAGCCCGAGTGCTCTGTTCACCAGTTCGTTGAACAACGATTGGAGTCACTACGGCTTGGGCATCACCGTGCTCATCGCACTCATTTACGCATTAACGCAGTTCCGCAAACTAAATGGTGTCGAGCGCACCCTACTAGCCACGGCACTGGGGATGATTTTGCTGCTGACCACCCTGTTCCCAATTGCCTTGTTTGATAAGACCCCAGTCGCCAGCATCCAGTTCATCTGGCGGCTCAACGCCTTCACGACCCTGTTCGTGCTCTACATTGCCTGCAGCCACCTGCCCGCGGTCCACAGCCCTTACGCTTATGGCCTCACGCTGTTACTGCTGACGGGCGCACTACTGAGCGTCCACTACACCAGCTTCCACGCCGTGCGTGCCCAAACCGCAATGTTCTTCCCCTCTGGCTTGGTTTATAACGACAACGAGCTCGAAGGCAAAATGCAAAACTACGCCCACGAGGATTACCGCCCAGACGGTGCGTTGAACCCCGCCTACGTGACCGACTTTCGGCCGCGCCTCGCCGGCAAGGTCCAAAAGCTGCACGCCCACTACACGCAAAACACCGCCAGTTTCACCGTCACGAACCACGGTCGAAGCGGCCAGGTCCTGCGCACCAGCGTCTACCGTTACGCTTCCCAATTGGTAAAACTCAACGGTAAGCCAATCGCGACCAGCAGCGTTGATGGCATGACGGGCGTACGTCTGCCCCACGGCACGGCACACATTACCATCACCTACCGCAATTCACGAACAACCATTTTTGCCCGCATCATTAGTTTGGTGACGCTCATTCTCTGGGGCCTGTTCCCGGTCCTGCGGCGCCGCTACCTCACACCAAGCATGCGTAAACCCAAACACGCCAGTATCTAAAAAACACGAAAAAGGAAGCTCGCATAATCTTAGCGAACTTCCTTTTTTTAATAACTTACATTTTTAAGCGAGTCGAACCCATCTAATCAACTGGGGCCACGTCACAAGCCCGCATGCCGCCGGTAGCGTGCATGTAGTTGTGACTCGTTTGCTGAATATTGAAACGGACCTTCAGCCCAGCTTCAGGATAACGAACTCCGTTACCCAACACCGCCGAATAAGGCATGAAGACTTCCATTCCGTCATCAGTGCTAATCATTCCATAACCTTTATCTAGGCTAAACCATTCAACCGTTCCGTCCGTCATGTTAAACCCCTGCCTCTCGGTGTGATTTAACCTAAACTAATACTCCCAACAAGGCGCTCTCAAAAGGAAACTTTACGCATTGGTGGTAGTAATCGTGTACCAATCAATCCCCCACAGATCGTGTCATAACTGGCATCCGCGCTTACGAACACACAGTTAAAGATTGGTACACTTTGACTTACACTTAATTTATACCACTAGCTTATAACAAGTACAAGTATCTTTTTGCAATCTCATAATCGTTATCAAATGCTACCATAACAGAATTTGAGCACACTTTGTTTCCAGATAAAATTACGCCTGTTACACCTATCAACTACACCACAGCCGTTATTCGGAGCCCCAAACCCTTATTAGCCATGCCAGTGGCCCTGTTAACAGTTTAGCCTAGTAAGCTGATGAACCGTGCAGCCATACCGCCAGTGCTCACTGGCAACTGCAGCCAGTCTCGCAGCTCCGGACAAAAAATCGCCCGCAATCACGTACTTCACGTGACTGCAGACGATTCTCATGCAAACATTTTGTTAATTCTAAATGCTAAATAACCGGCTTGTCGGTGTGATCCCGCACAATTTTCTTGCGGAGCTCTTCAATAAAGAAGATTGGGAACGGGATAACAACCAGGAATAACCATTCCTGCCAGTAGAGTGGACCGGTCTGGAAGACGTCTTGAAGGAGTGGCGCGTACATGAGGGCCACCAGAATCAGGATTTCGACCATGATCCCCAGGTTAATTCTGTGGTTCTTGAACAAACCGATCGAGAAGACAGATGCGTCTTGCGTCCGGCAGTTCATAACCGCGGCAATCTGGGCAAACACGGCACCAGCCAGCGTCATCGTGGTTGCCTCGATGTAGTGCGGACCACTAGCAGCGAGGGGCACGCTTGGCCAGCCGTGCATGTAGTTAACGAAGAAGTAACCAGCTGATGATACTAATGCCCCGAGCATCCCGTACCAGGCAAAGGCCCGCCAGGTAACACTCTTGGTCAGCAGGTGTTCGCTACGGGGACGCGGTGGCTTGTCCATAATTCCTGGTTCAGCAGCTTCAGCACCAAGACCCAGTGCTGGCAGCATGTCGGTCCCAAGGTCAATGGTCAGGATCTGCATAACTGTCAGTGGCAGTGGAATAGCGCCGCGGCTGAGCAGGAACAGAACTGACGGAATCGCTTCGGAAACGTTAGAGTTCAGGATGTAAGTCAGGAACTTCCGGATGTTGTTGTAAACGGTCCGGCCTTCCTCAATGGCGGCAACGATGGAAGCAAAGTTATCGTCAGTGAGGATCATATCGGCGGCATCCTTAGCAACATCGGTCCCGGTCACACCCATCGCAACCCCAATGTTCGCCTTCTTGAGGGCTGGGGCATCGTTAACACCGTCACCGGTTGAGGCAACAATTTCACCCATGTCCTGCAGGGTGGAAACAATCTTGTATTTCTGCTCAGGAGCAACCCGGGCAAAAATCAATTCCTCTTTAAACGCGGCCTTCAGATCATCTTCGCTCATGTCAGCGAGTTCGGACCCGGTGATGACCCGCGCCTTAGGACTGGAAACAATGCCAATCTGTGCGGCAACGTTCCGGGCAACCACGGGACTGTCACCGGTAACCATGATGATGCGAATGGATGCACGGTGGCATTCCTTAACGGCATCGAAAATCTCTGGCCGGGCTGGATCCGCCATTGCGGCCTGCCCAATCAGAGTCAAATTAATTTCGGTGTTCTTAATGGTAAAGTCGTTCATTGATGCTGGGACCTGGTCAGCCGGAATATCCCGGTAGGCAACCCCAAGCGTCCGCAAACCGGCCTCAGCGTAATCCGCTTCCGCCTTGCTTGCGCGCTGCTTATCCGCATCGGTAATTTTGCGAACTCCATCCCGGTCAAGAATGGTTGAACACTGGGTCATGATATCCCCCAGTGAACCCTTAACGCTGACCCGCAAACCGCCGTCTGGCAACTTGTTGATGGTGGTCATCCGCTTCCGTTCGGAATCAAAAGTCAGTTCCTTGACCCGTGGGTGTTGCTTTTCAAGCTCATCGGCCTTGAGCCCCGCCTTTTCCGCCATGATGATCATTGCGGCTTCGGTAGGTGTACCTAAAAGCTTAGCCCCATCTTCACCCTGTTGAACGCGGGTGTCGTTATCGAGTGCTGAGATTTCCAGCAATAGCTTCAACTCGGGCTGTTCGTCAAGCTTGACCTTGTGGCCCCGGTACTTAATGTCACCGTTAGCGACGTAACCGGTCCCAGTAACCCCGAATTCACGGAAAGGCAACCAGATGTGGTTAACCGTCATTTGGTTCTGGGTCAAGGTCCCGGTCTTATCGGAACAGATGACCGTAGTTTCACCTAAAGTTTCAACACTGTTTAATTCCTTGACCAACGCGTGTTTCTTGGCCATGCGGGTAACCCCTTGGGCCAGTGACAAGGTAACAGTTGGCAGCAAACCTTCCGGAATGAAGGCAACGATCATCCCGAGTGCGAAGATGAAAGCCTGCGCCATCGGGTAGTGCACAATTGTGACCGCGAGCACGAAGAACGCCAGCCCAATTCCGATGGCGATCATTGACAGCTGCTGGGTCAACCGGTTCAGTTCAATTGACAGTGGACCATCAGTCTTCTCAGACGTCTGGGTCAACTTAGCGATTTTACCGAACTCAGTATCCATCCCCGTTGCAACCGCAATGGCAACCGCAGTCCCAGCGCCAACTGTGGTCCCGGCGTAGATAACGTTCGATTCAGCGAACTCACCTTCGCCAGGTGCGTACTTAACGCTCTTGCTTTCAGGAACAGATTCACCAGTCAACGCAGACTGATCAACCTGCATCGAGCTGGCCTCGATCAGAACTGAATCAGATGGAACACTGTCGCCAGCCTGGAGTGCGTAGACATCACCAGGAACAACATCAGTGGTCTCAACTTGGACCAGCTTGCCGTCACGCCGAACGTGCACGTAGGTTGGCAGCATCTTCATCAGTGAATCAGTAGCCTTCTGGGCGGCGTGTTCTTGCCAGTAACTGAACACCCCGTTGATGATGTTAACGCACCAAATTGCGATCCCAAGTTCGAGCATTCCGGCAACAATGGCGATGATACCACCAACCCAGAGGAGGATTGCCATCAGGCTGGTGAAGTTCTTCAGAAACGCCTTCAGCTGTGATTTCTTTTTACCCTTCTGAATCTCATTAGAACCATACTTTGCAAAACGGTCCTTAGCCTCAGCGGCAGAAAGACCATCCTTACTGGTCTGTAGGTCTGCAAACACCTGCGCTTGTGATTCCTGCGCAATCTCCTGTGGTGTTTTCGCCATCTTTCCCATTCTATAATCACTCCCATAAGCACTGCGGCCTTAAACACACCGACGGCTTCTTTTGATAAATGTATTCTAACACCTTTGGCTCAATTTACAGCTAATTCTGTGCAGCAATCTTAGCAAGCCGTTGCAAAACTTGCTATAACGGCATTTTGCTTTCTCATTAAGCCGTAAAGATGCCGGCAAAAGGCCAGCGCCGACGCCAAAATTAAGCTATAGCCAACGTTGGCCCTCAACCCGTTTGCGGCCGAGGACCAAGACGCTTAAACATCTCGTTTAGTTGCAACTTCGGACTGCAAATACTGCGCCCGAATTGACCGTAATCTGGTAATGAACTTAATCAAATACCATCTGGTTACGGTACAGGCTGGAATAGAAGCCCTTGTTCGCTAACAACTCGGCGTGCGTGCCGGCCTCAATGATTCGCCCGTCCCGCAGCACCTCGATCCGGTCCGCGTTCAGGATCGTCTTCAAACGGTGCGCGATGACGAAACTGGTGCGGCCAGCAATCACGTTGTCCATCGCCTTTTGAATCCGTTCCTCCGTCACCGTGTCCACGTTACTGGTGGCCTCGTCCAGGATCAGCAACTGCGGATTGGTCAAAATCGTGCGGGCGATGCTGACCAGCTGCTTTTGCCCCGTGGACAGAACGGATTGTTCATCACTAATTTCAGTATCGTAACCATCCGGCAGGCTCATGATGAAGTCATCAATGTTGGCCTGCTTGGCTGCGTCCCGCACGGCCGCTAAACTCGCGTCAGGCTGGCCAAAACTAATGTTGGCGCGAATCGTGCCCGTGAACAACTGCGGATCTTGCAAGACGATGCCCACCGTCTTGCGCAGCGCGTCTAGGTTCATTGTCCGGATGTCGACACCATCAATACAAATGCGCCCCGAGTCAACGTCGTAGAAGCGGTTGAGCAAGTTCATCACGGTCGTTTTGCCGGAACCAGTCGGTCCAACCAAAGCCACCATCTGCCCGCGCTTGGCGGTCATGGTGACGCCGTGCAGGACCTCGGTGCCCGGATTGTAACTGAAGTGCACATCCTCGATCGTGAGGGCGTCGTGGACCGTGCTGACAGCTAATCCCGGCTCCGGCCGCTTCTCTTCTGGCTGCTCGTGGACCTGCGTGATCCGGCGTGCGGCGGTGATGGCCAGCTGAATCTGCACGTAGACACTAGTTACGGCAACAATCGGCTGGAAGTAGTTCTGCGCGTACTGCACAAAGGCAACAATCAGCGCGAGGCCAACTCCCGTTTGCAGGCCGCCCTGGAGCACGAACCAACTACCAAAGAAGATGACCACCGCGCTCGTCAGCAGCATCATCCCGTTCATGAGTGGCTGCAGCACGCCGGACCAAATCTGCCCGCGCAGTGAGGATTCCCGCACGCGGGCGTTGCGCTCCTCAAAACCGGCGATGGAATCTTGCTGCAGACCATTAGTGATGATCACTTTCTGGCCGGTGATTTGCTCGTTGATGTACCCGTTCAGGTCGCCAATATCATCCTGCTGGCGGTCAACCGCCACACCCGCCTGGTGAATGTTGACCGCTGCAATGATGATGGCCAGCGGCGTTGTCGCCATAGTGATGAAGGCCAGGGGCACACTATTATGGAACATCATGATTACGATCCCGAGAATTTGCGCAATGCTGTAGATCAGCTGCACAAAGGCTTCGTTCATGGCGTTGAAAATATTATCGAGGTCGCTGGTGTAACGGGCGAGAATGTCACCATCGCTATGCGTGTCAAAATACTCGACACGCATTTTTTGCATTTTGCGGAACATCCCCGTCCGCATTTTGCCGGTCGCCACCCCGCCGATCCAGGACATGAACATGGACGTACTGAAGTCGCCCAGTGAGGAAAAAATGTACAGCAGGGTCATGATGCCCAGGTCGCGATAAAACTGGTTCAGGCTGGCGCCATTGCGCAGATAATCAGTCAGGTCGCGCACCGCGGCCCCCATGTAGGTTGGTGCAACGGCCAGTGAGGTAGCAAAGCAGATAACCGCCACCAAGATGCCCAGGAATTGCCAGGGGTAAGCGCGCAAATAATGCCAGTAGTACTTCCCGGCTACTTTTAAATCATGCATCTGCGAACACCCCTTCCCGTGCTTTCTGGGTCTGGTAAATTGCCCGGTATTCCGGACTGGTCTTTAACAATTCTTTGTGCGTGCCCCGCGCGATCAAGCGGCCCCCATCGAGGACCAAAATCTGGTCGGCCTTAATGATCGACGCGATCTTCTCGGCGATGATCACGGTCGTGGTGTCTTTGAGCTCGCGATCGAGGGCCTCTTGCACGAGGCGCTCACTGCGCGCATCCAAGGCACTCGTTGAATCGTCCATGATCAGGACTTTCGGGTGCGCGATGACGCCACGGGTGATTGCCAGGCGCTGCTTCTGCCCACCGGAAAAGTTGGCGGAGCGTTCCTCGACCTGGGCGTTAAAGCCCGCGTCCAGCCGGCGAATAAACTCGCTCGACTGGGCGATATCGGCCGCCCAGTGCATGTCGCGCGTGGTCGCGTCCGGCTTGCCTTGGCGCAGGTTACTGGCAATCGTTCCGGAAAACAGCGTTGAGCGTTGCATGACCATCGCAACGGTCTGCCGCAAGCTGCCCGCGGCGAGGGTCCGCACGTCGCTGCCGCCGACCTTAACCACGCCCTTGGTCGCGTCAAACAGCCGCGGAATCAGCTGGGCGAGGCTGGTTTTGCCGGAACCAGTCGCCCCAACGATCCCAACCATCTGCCCAGGGGCGACCTTGAAATTAATGTCGTGCAGCGTTGGCTGACTGGCACCCGGATAGGAAAAGTCCACGTGGTCGAACTCGATACTACCAGGGAGGTTAACTACCGGCACGTCCGGATAGTGCATGCTCGGCTTGTGTGCGAACACCTCGCCGATCCGCCCCAGGGACACGAACGCCCGGGTGGTCCCACTAGCAATGAAACTAGCATTGATTACCGCCATGAGCAGTTGCATCAGGTAACCGGTGAAGCTGGCCACGGCTGCTAAGTACGCAGGGTGCACGCGCAGGCTCTGCCCGATGACCAAAATAGCGGTCGCCATTGCGAGGTAACCAATCAGGAAGAAGCCCGGCATCATCACGGAGAAGGTGTAGCCGATTTTGATTGCCAGCGCGTTCATCTTGTCGGATGCGCTGGTGAACTGCTTGATCTGGGCGTCCTCCTGCACGAAGGACTTCACGACGCGCACACCCATCAGGTTCTCCCGGGCGATCGTGTTGACGTCGTCGATACGGGCCTGGATGGCACCAAAGTACTTGCTCATCCGCTTCATGCCCACGATGGCGATAACGACAATGATAATCAGCATGATGGCCAGCAGCCACCAGAGTGACGGCACCGTTAGTAGGGCCAGCGTCAGCGCGCCGATGAACATAATCGGCACCCGCGCGACGATTTGGAATACAGCCATGACCATGCCCTGCACCTGGTTAATGTCGTTGGTCATGCGCACAACGAGCTTACTGGCGGCAAAAGTCTCAATGTCCGCGAACGCGAACGACTGCACCTGCTTGTAAAGATCACTGCGCAGCGCGGTGGCAATCCCCACGGCGGCGCGCGCACTAAAGACCGTGTTCACGACCCCGGCAACGATGCCGAGGGCCGCAAACACGATGAGCTCGATTCCCAGATGTAAGACCTGCTGCTGCCGGTTCGCGATAATGGCTGCCATTACCTGTTGCAGCAAGTGTGGTTGCCACAGTGATGCAAAGGCCATGATGATCGTCGCAATGGTCGCAACCAGCTCTGCGCGCCAGAACCGGCGCAAGTATGGCCACAAAGTTTTCATTTTTCTCCTCCACAGTTAAGAAAGCACTTAGCTTTGTCTAATTTAGCACAAATGCCCGCATTTTGGAAAAGCTGCCAACTGCAGACCGCTAATTCCCCCATTAGCCAAAAAGAGGCCGGCAACTACACGGCTGCCGGCCCCCCAATCTTTAATGTTGTTGATTACTGATTTAATTTAGCGAGCGCCTTTGCAGGCACGTCCTTCTTGGCAACACTCTGCCAGCTGATAACACCTTTTTTGTCATTGTTGACCAGCTTCAGGTAAGCATTGCGCCGCAGTGGCCGCTCTTTGTTAGCTTTAAAGTGGAGCGTCTTGCCCTGGCCGTCCTGCGTGTAGCCCTTCAAAGTGTAGGCATAGTCCCGGTAATGCTCACCAGACTTAGCCTTATCGACCACTTGCTGGCCGTCAGTAGTGACCTGGGTGTAGTAGGTCTGCCCACCATAATTAGACTGACCGTACCAAAACAGCCCGCCGGCAACAAAGACCACTAGCAATGCCGATACCGCAATCACAATTTTCCGCATCATTCTTCACCTCAAACATGATTATGCCAGCTCGTGACTGCACACGCCTCGGTCTTCCGCCCGATTTTGCAGCTGCGGGCTTAGGGGCGCAGTGCTTTGACCAAGCTGGCGACCATGATGGCCACGCTCGGGTCATCAAGTTTCTGGTCAAAGAAGAAGTAGCCGGCGAGCATGCCCCCAAAGTTCGACCAGAGCACCCGGGCGATGTCTTGGTCGGGCCAATCCACCAGCTCGCCCGCAGCCTTCAAGCGGTCAAATAAGGTGTACATCCGCGTCCAGTAGCCCTGCGGCATCTCCTGTTTTAACCGGTCCCAATTATCGCTGTTGTAGATGATTTCGCTGAGAAAAGCCTTCAGGACCTTTTTGTTGTTGCGGACTAGATCGATGCGGTTGCGCACCATCGCGTTGATAAACTCGTCGAGTGTTGCGTAGTCCGCACGAAAATCTTCTCTCAGGAAACCATCAATCGTTTGGGGGAAAATCGACTGGATCACCGGGTCAATAATTGCCCGCAACAGGCCCCGTTTACTGCCGAATTTCGCAAAAATATTACCCTCCGCCACGTGCGCACGCTTGGCAATTTCGTGCGTGCTCGAATTAGCGTAGCCCTTATCCGCAAACACGTCGATTGCCGCGCGGATGATTTGCACCTGCTTGGTGGTCATCGTATCGAAAACATGCAGGTCCGCGAACAAACCCATCTCACTTGTGTCCATGCTGCTCCCTCTTCCCAATCTGAATCATCCCCGTGCGTGCCAACCAACAATATCCGCCGCGGAAAATGGCGCGTCAATCGCTTCACCATAAGTAGTCTCATATAATTCGCACTTCTGCGCGTAATCTGCCTGCATCATTGCGCGGCTGTTATCCCGTACGCTCAGTTTAGGATCTGGCCGGAGTGTCTTCAAGATGTGTAAGGTGTATTCGATCCGGTTAAAATCGCCGGTCAGGTGCACACCCGTATCCCGCATTGTCACAAAGCAAGAGACTACGGGCACGTTAAAGCGAGCGGCGTAATAGTACGCACCGCGCTTCGGTGGCCGCGGCCGCCGGTACTGGAACCACATCTCTTGCTCCGGATAGATCAAGACCCAGTTTCCCTTTTGCAAACTGCCCCCAAGCAGTTTAGGAAATTCACGGCCCATGTACTTAGCATCACTACTGATCGGCAGGGTGCCGTAAGTCATCAGGTACCCCAAAAAGCCGCCCATCTCGAGGTTCGTCAGCTGCCCAACAATCTGCAGGCTGCGCCCGCGCGCCGCCTTGCGCACCATCAAGTTTTCCCCGGGGCTGAAGTGGTTACTCGTGACGACAGCACTACCAGTCACCCCGGCCAAATTGTCCCGGCCGACGACGCGCACGTGCCGGGTGTCCACGCTGGCGGTCGTCCCGATCAGCGCCAATTCTAGGTGCGAATTAAGCCAAAATGCGGGCTTTTTGCGCATGCGTAAGTAGTTCGCCTCAAGTGCGCGTTCCTGGCTCAGATCCAAAACCGGATCGTTGGTCTCCACCTTATCGTTGAACCGGCCCTCAGTGGCGGCCCGCTTGATGTTGGCAATCACGGCAGACCGGTCCCCGCGTAGGAACAGGTCGGTGATCATAGCCGCACCTTGCCGGTCTGTTCTTGCACTTCATGGAACGTCCCGGTCTCTGCGGCAATTCTGTCAGCACGGGCCAGTAAGTCTTTGAAGTGCTGATCGTCTTCCTGGTGGTGCTCCGGAGTGTCGTAAATTGCCAGGTTGGCGCGCAACTCATCATTAAATGGGGTGGCTGGTGCATACTTCCAGAACGCCTCTTCGCCCTTCATGCCGGCATAACGCCATGGCTTCTGGTAGAGGTTGTAGTGGATGAGCTTCGTACCGGCCAGTTCCCCGTTTTCAACGTCCCACTTACTATCGATAATGAACATGCGGTCGGTCGCGATTGCGTTGATGTAGTCTTGGTCGGGCGCAATACTGTTGAAGTGGTATGTGTTCAGCAGGTTCAAGAAGTGCCCGGCGAAATCACGCTGCCGCAGCTGCTGCAGATCCATTAAGAGCACCCCGGAGTTGACGTAACGCTCAGCGGGCACCCCGACTGCATTGCGGGAATAGTTGGACATGAGCGCGTCGGTCCCGATAACGGGGTCGAGTGCGGCCCCGATCATGTTGCCCTGCAGGTCGGTGTCGTACAGCTTGCCGATGTCGTCGAGCACGATCACATCCGCGTCAATGTAAACGGCGCGTTTGATTTCGGGGAACATCTCCGCGATAAACAGGCGGTAGTAGATGGTCAGCGTGAAGTAGTCCGCACGCAGGGTGTTGTTGTTGTCACTGAGGCACTCCTGAATTTTGGCAGCCATGGACTCAAAATCGATGCTGACATTAGGGGTCGCCAGCTGCTTGATTTTTTTGACGTGCTCTGGCCGCAAACCCTGGTTCAAAATGATCAGTTGGTATTGACGGTCGGGGTTGGCGTTGGCGGTCAATGATTTGATTGCCACGCCCAGCGCCGCAGCGTAAGGGTCGTTGACGGCGAAAAATACGGGAACAGTTTCTTTAGTTGACATGTTTTAATGATTACCTTTCTTGAAAAGTAGCTGCTCAGCGCAGTAACTTAATTCTTGATAGTTTGCTTGGGACTGGAACTGTGCTTGTGCAATTCGGGCGCAATGGCCGTGTACTGGGCAAGCACGTCATCGTACTCGTGAATTTTGAGGGTGTTGTGCACCCGGTCGATTTCCCACGGCTTGACGGTCTGGGTGTGGAGCCACGGCCACCAGCGAAAACTGGTGGTGAAGTGCTGAAAAACCGTGTCCGGGTGCAGACGGCGCTGATCGTTATAGATGTGACTGGCGATGCGCTTGCTGCCGGCCAGGTGATTAAGTGCCGACTGGTCGGGCATGAACATCTGCCGCGTGGCGCAAAGCTCCCGGCACTTACTGAAGAGGCCGGTGCGCCGGATTTCCGCGAGGTTCAGGAGCAAGACACCCGAATTCAGGTAGTCCGCAAGCCGCAGCTCGCTGTGGAAGAACCACTTGCCGTAGTAGTCAAGCACACCAACAAGTTCGGTGGCTTGCAGGTCCTGCTCGTAAAACGGCAGGGGGTTGCGCCGGCAAACAACATCGGTATCTAAGTACAAAATCCGGTCGGGTAGCTGCGGTAATTGATCTGCGTACAGCCGCAACATGCAATACGGCGTGAACAATGTTTCCATGTTCGCGGTTGGTGCTTGCTGCGCAAACAGATTACTAATATCAATCAATTCCGCGCTGTTACCGCTCTTCTCGGCCCGCATGCGGGCGTCAAGTTTAGCCACTGTATCCGGCGCGATCGGCCGGTACTGCTTTTTGCTAGTGGCGATGCTGGCAGTCAATACATAAATGTGCAGGGGCTCTGGTGTGTGTTTCATTAATGCCAAGGTGGCGATAAACAGGCCATCGGTCATGTGTTCATCGCCGCAAAATAGAATATTCATAAAATGTTTGCCTCCTCGATTCAGTGAATTGGCGTCTGCGCGTGTCATGACGCGCTTAAAATAATTGCGAACTTCCAACCTATTTAACGGTGCTCCGTTCCGCTACCGGCCGGTAACGAATGTACTCAACATTGCTCTGCTGCGCTCGCGTTTGCATCGCGGCACTAATTTTCTGGGCCAAATCTTCTTGCCGCTCACTGCGCCGCAGACTCAGGTCCGGGTAGAAGGGCCCATCAATGTAGACGGTCTTGCGCGGCCGCTTGCCGTACTTCCGCCGCGTGTAGGTACTAGTGGCGGCATAGACCGGCCGGTTAGTGGCAACTGGATAATGTAAGGAACCAGAAACGAAGGGCCGGATCATTGTGGCATAAGGCCAAACGTGCGCCTCTGGATAGATTGCGATAAGGTCGCCGGCCTCTAGCCGTTGATTCATCGCAGTAGTAAAACGGCCCAACTGGTGCAAGCCGCTCGGTAGCACCAATCCCCGGCCCAGTGCAATGAGCGGACCGATGACCGGGATTCCGAGATTAGCGGGTGCCGCCACGGTACTCGCCCGGCCGCGCCCAGCAATCCGCATCGGCGTGAAGGCGTCGCCCACGGGTTGGGTGTGGTTGAGGTACAGAAACGCGCCACGACCCCGCGTCGCCCGTAACTTTTCCCGGCCAACGATGCGTTCGTGCAAATACACCCGGTTGTAAAGGGAGCCGGCAAAACCAGCTAGGCGGTAAACCAAGCTGGACGTGAGTTGAAATGCACGGCCCGGGTGTTGCCACTGATAGTCGGCAGGTAAACGGTAGTCCTGGGTTTTGCTCGTCACAAAATCCGTTGCGTAGCTGGTGTAGTATCTGGTCTCCGTAGCCATTTTGCCCCCTCCCTTCGGCGCTTATTATAGACTGGCTTGAGTGACTACTCAATCAAAAGTTTACAGAAACTTACTCAATTTTGGTTTGAAAGCCCTACCCAAATGCTTATCAGCAGCCCGTGCGGCACTTTCCGCTTTTAGTTGCACGGGAACTAGATGCGCGCTAAACTTTAGCGTAAAGCTGGAGGGGATATACAAATGACAAGCCAAGCTACTGACTTCGTAATCGAACGCGCACTCATCGCCACCTTGCGCGTCAAACCGTTCGAGAAAATCACGATTGACGATATCGCGCGCACTGCAGAAATTGACCGCAGCACTTTTTACCGCTATTTTCACAACAAATACGAGGCGTTAAGCTCCTCGATGCGGGTGATCATCACCCCGGACATGTTCAAGGAACTCGACAGCATGAATCCCAGTTCCCGACTAGCCACGATGATTCAGTGGGTCGTCCACAACCGCAAGTTAATGAAGAACCTGCTGGTCGAAAATCAGCAGTTTAGCTCATACCAAGAGCTGGTCCGCGTCGTCACTACCATCTTGATGGAATTCGACAACAACACCACCGGTTTCTCAAACGATCGCCCCTTAGCCGATCTCATCCATGGCGCCCCCGACCCGAAACGGCTCATTCACTTCGCCGCCGCCATGATCGTCTCCGTGCTCACGGATTACATCGCTAACGACGACAAAATTAAGGCCGATGATGTCATTAACGATATTCACTACCTGTTCGTGAAGCTCGGATTAGACGAAGACGCAGCTGCCGATCACGCAAGCACAATGCGGAAGGATTAAGCAATGCTAGATTTGCTCTTTAGCCACGTACCAACCATCATCGGTATCATCATCTTTATCAACACCGTTGCCGCAATCGTGACGGTGTTCCACACGCCCCGCAACATTGCGTCCACTTGGGCCTGGCTGCTCGTGCTCGTGATGATCCCCGTCATCGGCTTCATTTTGTTCATGTTTACGGGCCGCGGGATGTCACAGGATAAACTGTTCCACATGCACCAAGCGGACCGCATCGGGTTAAAAGAAGTTATCGAGACCCAAGTTGCCGCCCTGCCGAAGTACCATCACTCTAGCGCCGACGACATTACGAAGAAGCGCAAGCAAACGGTCGAACTGTTCCGCAAAATCGACCGGGCCCCACTGACCCGCCGCAATGACGTCAAAATCTACACGGATGGCAACGATAAATTTACCGCCATGCTGGCTGACATTGCCCAAGCTAAGCGCAGCATCCACATTGAGTACTACACTTTTTACGCCGATGAGATCGGTACCCAAGTCCGCGACGCCCTGGTTGAACGGGCTAACGCGGGGGTGGAAGTTCGCGTACTCTACGATGCGTTCGGTTCCCACGGCACGAACGCGAAGTTCTTTAAGCCGCTGACCCAGGCGGGTGGCCAGGCGGTGGCTTTTGTTACCTCCACTAACGCCGTCGCAAGCTTCCGCTTGAACTACCATGATCACCGTAAAATCGTGGTGATTGACGGCAAGATCGGTTACACTGGCGGCTTCAACATCGGCGACCAGTACCTGTCCCGCAGCAAGAAGTTCGGCTACTGGCGTGATACGCACCTGCGCATCGTCGGCCACGGGGTGGAATTACTCCAGATGCGCTTCATGATGGACTGGAACGCATCAGTTAACGACAGTGAACACCTAATTTACACCCCGGAGTATTTCCCATTGCCGGATCAGGTGGTCAGTGGCACCACCAGCCTGCAGGTGGTCACCAGTGGTCCTGATTCCAACGATGAGCAAATCAAGACCGGTTACATCAAACTGATCAACGAAGCCGAGCACCGGGTTTGGCTGCAGTCACCCTACCTCGTTCCCGATGACTCCATGATCACCGCCCTGCACATGGCGGCTAGTGCCGGCGTTGACGTGCGGATCATGATTCCCTGCATGCCCGACCACCCCTTCATCTACCGGGCAACCCAGTACTACGCGCACATGCTGCACGATTTTGGCGTCAAAATCTATGTTTACCAGAACGGCTTTCTGCACGCCAAAACCATGCTCGTTGACGACGACATCTGTTCGGTCGGGAGTGCCAATCAGGACTTCCGTTCTTACAGCCTGAACTTCGAAGTGAACACCTTCATGTACGACGATGCGATCGTCAGCCAATTGGCGGACATCTACGAAAACGACATCGAGATGAGTGAACTACTCACAGATGAAACCATCGCGGATTGGTCCCACTGGCTGCGGTTCAAGCAAAATTTCTCGCGCTTACTATCACCAGTTCTATAAGCACCGCAACCCAACAAAGGGGGCGCAGCCATTCAGACTGCGCCCCCTTTGCATTTACATTTTGTCGAATCGTGAAGCACAACTCTTAAACCGAGCTACTCCGTTGCACCCGTGGTGTCCCACAATCACAATAAGCAGCTTCAATTTCCCGGACCATCTTGGTGAGATTGTGCCGACGTAGCCATCCGCCAATGGGGATGTTATCCGCCAGCCAGCGACTGCCAGCATTTACCTCTTCTCCGTACGCTAAGCGCATTTGCGCGGCACCGAGCGCTTCCAGCTGGTAGCTAACGCAGCGTTCGACCCGGCCAACACGCAGGCGATAAGCATAACAGCGATTCGGCGTGCAGTCGGTGATGACATAATGCGCATGCTGCCCGTTTGGTAGAACTTTCCGGTAGGCAAAATTCTTGAGTCGCGTGGCCGAAATATTGCGCCCAACGCTGCACTGAATATCGTAAATTGCCGACTGGATCAGCTCCGTAAAGAAGTACTCCGCCGGAACGGCTAACTCGATTTTTAGCTCCATCAATCC
Source organism: Lacticaseibacillus zhaodongensis (assembly GCF_009687905.1). Lineage (GTDB taxonomy): Bacteria > Bacillota > Bacilli > Lactobacillales > Lactobacillaceae > Lacticaseibacillus > Lacticaseibacillus zhaodongensis. Next base: position 55,695 of record NZ_BLBG01000007.1, read on the forward strand.
TGCCCCCTACCATATACTTCCCCTGCACAAGCAGCGCGAATCCGCCTCCCCAGACGCATTCCACTGCTGCATGCGGGTTACTTACTCGAGCCGGTCACTCCCGTTCAGGACGATTACAGCTTGCAGCAGACCGGCGCCGCGCACTTTCAACGCTTGTAACTACCTGCTTGTCCTATTGTCTAGCATCCATGCTGCCACTCCCTGCTTAGTGTTCCCCCGAAAACTAAGCCCTTGCTGCTCAGGTATTACGTAATGCTTACTTTGCTTATAAATAAAGTCTACAAGATTGGCCCCAGTCTGTTCAAGCGCTTTCATAAACTTTTTTAGCAAATAAACCACAAAATTTGCTAATGCCAACGAATTGAATAACACGTTATAAAGTGCTGGCAGACAATATTGGTTGCTATCATTGCATTCATTAATTTTCAACAACCTTTTGTCTAATCAAATTTTCTTTAGAATTCCGTAACTTTTTGCTCTATTATGTTTGGAGGGAGGAGCAAACCGGTGCAATTAATTAATACTATTTACAACTTATTCTTTAGCAGCCCCAACCGCCGCGCAGCAACAGGAGCCATTAGCTCCTCTGCGCTGAACCTGCTAGCGGGCCTCGTCTCCGTAATCTGGGGCGCCTTTACCCACGCGCCGTGGCTCGTACTGAACGGTTCTTATTACCTCCTGCTGTTCTTTAGCCGCCGTTACGCCTTGCGCCAGTACTGGGCTAGCCGCCAGCAAAATGCTGCCAGCGACCGGTTTCTGCGCGAATACAAGGCCTACCACAACACGGGCGCATTCCTGATCGCCATCGGGGGTAGTTACATTGTCTTGACCTTGTGGCTGTTCTTCGCGGTCCATCACCCCGAAGAGTCGATCAGTGCCGCCATCATTGGGGGCCTGATTGCCGTCATCAAAATTGGCATCGAACTACGGGGAATCTTCAATTACCGTGGCTTCAGCAATCCAATCATGACCACCATCAAGCGCCTCAACCTGGCAGCGGGACTCATTTCCTTTGGCCTGGCGTCGCGCTCGATCCTGATGCTGGGGCACCTACTCAATACCGTGGGCAACACGCTGATTTTGGGAATCGTCCTCGGTGGTGCCATTGTGGCTGTTGGCTACTCGATGTTCAGCAAGCGGCAAAACGCGGTCCCATGGGTCAACGAAGGTGACGGGGACGCCGACTACGCAGAAATGGGCTGAAAAATCTTAATAGCAAAAAGCAGCTCCACAACCATTCAAAAACTACGGTTGTGGGGCTGCTTTTATGTATCGGCAAAGCCGCAGACTAATTCAAAACTCCGCCAGCAAGCTACGCAACTATTGAATTACATCCGCCTGCGCCCACTGAATCGTGATGCCGTATCCATCGTAGAAGTTCCCCTCATCCGCACCATCGTCAAGGATCATGTCGATGCTGGGCTCGTCCATCTGGTCTTGAATCGTGTTGATCATCTTGCGAAATTCATCCCGGCAGCGCGCCTTATGGGCAAAAACTTCCGTACCCATTCCGTCCGGATTCGCAAAACTCAGTACGTATACAGTCTGGTCCATGTTACTTCCTCCTACTTTTCTTCAGCCTGCAAGCGGCGGCGCGCCTCATCAAAACTAATGATTTTGGCGGGCTTATTCTGCTTGGGTGCGGGCTGGGCTGGCTTCTGCTTGATGTCGAAGAACTCCTGCAAAACTGCTGCGTGGCGGCTCATGAAGCGCTGTTCGCCGCCAGGATTGGCAAGTGAGTCCCCATCTAGCTGGGCCGCGAACTGCATCCGCAGATCCGTTGGTAGCGGCGAAGTGTCCACCATGAAGCTGGTGACGAGTTGATTAATAAGTGCGTCCATCTCCCGCTGGTTCTTGGGCGGCTGCTGGCCATCCAGCATTTTGCTCAGATTAATGTCGGGCATCACGATGCGTTTGAACCAATCGGTGATGTACTTCATGTCCGCGCGACCATAACCGTCGGCAATAGCGTTGCAGAGCATCAGGTCCATACCGTCTGCGCCCTCAGCAAGCAACACGAATTCACTGAAGTGTTCCTGCATGAACTTGTCATTATCGAGCTTGCTTTCCCGCTGCAGGCCGTAAAACTCCGCTAACGTGTCCAGAACGTCATCGGGATCAAAGCCATTGCGGGGGTTGGGATTCAGGCCAGTGCCATCATCGTAACGCTCAAAATTGTAGCCGTCGTAACCCTGAATGTCATCCAGATAGGCGTCAGTGCTAGCGGGCATGTACAGCCCCCCGAATTCTGTGAGTGCGTGCAGCAGGGCATCCGCATTATTGATGTGCCCCTCCTCCTGCAGATAACCAAAGTAGTTACCTAGCATGACGAAGGTTTCGCGCCACGCATCTGCGCTCAGCTGACGATAGTGTTCTTGCGCAATCTGCTCCGTAGCCGTTCCGGTCCACCGCCGCGGCCGGCGCCCGAATTCGTCACACATCGCCAGACTATATTCGCGGATAATTTCGCGAATTCGCTTGTCACTGATTTTGAAATTCTCTGCGTACGCCTGAATGCCGGGATTAGTGAGGAAATCATCAAGCCACTCCTGCGTATGTTCAAGCACGTATTTACGGTCCGCATCGTTTTGCTTAGCCATTTTTATCTCCTCATGTTCTTAGCTGATCTACTTTCATTATAGAGTAAGCCCGAACGCATCGCATCCAAGCGGGCACTTATTTTGCAAACACTTAGGCTGAACACCGGTGGCAGCCTTTTTTTGAATGGCCACTGGGCGCCACCAGCCCCAGTTAGCATGACCAGTTTGCAAAAGCCGCTTTCATTTAAGAACGTATGTAATATAAAAAACAAAGTTGCCCGCAATTCGGCACGTGCAGCGGAAGCACAGCAGACCGTTTTCAGTAAGTCCTGACACAGTACAACGGTGTAATATTTTAACAGTCGGCTGCCAGAGTGCCAACTTGACAGCCCTAATAAGCGCTTCATAACCGACGTTTTATCTATTTATGTACAAATATGTACAAATCTACCACCGAGTGCGCTGCCATTTATGCTGATATTTTGGCCGCCGGAACAGAGCCAAGCCCAAGCCGGACGGTCTAGATATAGAATAACAGTCGCTCATTATCAACATGGTTGTATAATTTCTAACCGCAAAATGATACGCCGGACCAATCCGCAGTAAATCCGGGCTTGCCTCCTGTGAAAGTTTTCACCGCTTAATCAGCATTGGTTAAGAAATAACATGCTATTACGCATTTTCCTTGACTTGACCCACCACCCGTAGCGTATACTGAGTCCTTGGGGAAATTTAGGAGTACTTATAATTTAGGAGGAGCACCTTTGGAAGATTACGACACACAACTTGGCCCATTTTTCCGGCACATCCGGAAGCGCCGTGGCCTTAAAATTCGGGACGTCGCGAGTGGAATTTCAGAAACAACTCTCTCGCGATTTGAGCGTGGTCAAATCGACCTCACAATTGCTAAACTTGCACCTTCAGTTGAAGCACTCGAAGTCGATCCCGAAGACCTATTTCTGCGGTCAGCCCAATCAAAACGGGCCTTTACCAACGCACTGCAGCAAGTGAATACGGCTCTGGTCAACGCTGACCAAGCCGCGGCTGAAGAAGCGGTCAATGCCTACCGTAGCGCAACGGCCCACCGCGACCTGCCGCTGCGGCACTTTGACCTGCTGATTCTAAACTCAGTTGCCCGGTCAATTACTGACCCGCTCGCTTACATGCACGAAGACGAACAGCGGGAAGTGCTTAACTTCTTGGCTAGAGACGATGATTGGCACCGTTTTGAATACATGCTTCTGGGCCACCTGATCTACTTCATGGACGCCCACGCAGCTGAGCGCTGCCTGCGGATCATGCACCGCTCCTACACCCAGCGCAAGCACCCGCTTGACGATACTTGTGAATACGCGGAGGCATTGCTGAGCGCAATGCGGCGCCCACTGGCTGAACGCTCCTTGGCAATGGCCGATGAAATCAGTGGCATGCTTGCCGACCTCGGCGACGACCCATTGGCGGCTAACTTCAACTACCGCCGCTCTTTGGCGCTGGATGTTCTAGCTTACCTTAAGCAACCAACTAGTGCGCGGCTTGATGCAGTCCAAACCACGCTGAACGCAATGGCTTTGACTGGCAACGACACGATTGCTAATAGTGATGCGCGTTGGCTGCAACTGATTCGGGTTCCTGTTAGTAACGTTGGGGGCCAACAAGACATCGCGGAGCAAATTGAAGCCGAAAGCTAAGCATTTTGCTTAAGCCCCGGCTTGAAGCGCCCCTCAAAGCACACAATAAAAATAAAGATGGTCGCAGCAATTAATAGTTTGCTGTGACCATCTTTTTAATTTGCCTGCGTTGGCGTGAGGCTGCGCTCGATAAAGCCAATGACGACCCGCTTTTGCTGCGCCAAGTCCCCAGTAGGCAGACCGAGCATAATGCGTAATACTAGCGCCAGCATTGGCCCCGCCAATCCCTGCAACAGCATATCATTTGGTAAATCGACAATCAGTTTTTGCGCTCTTAGTTTTTTCAAGTCGACAATCAGGTCCGCATAAACATGATCCGTGAATAGGCGGCTGAGTTTGGCTAGGGTGTCCGGGTTATTGAGAATCTGACCCAGCACGATTTTGAGGGCTGGAGCGTTGATGGCGAGAAAATCGATGCGGTTCCCAACAACATTAGTTACGAATGTGTGCAGGTCGGGGTAATCCTGATTGATCTCTTGGTTAACGAATTCCGTTGCGGCCCGCGGAATGGCCCCGGCGAAGAACGGTGCGAGCACCGCGTTCAGCAGACCATCCTTGGTCTTATAGCGTTTGTAAACCGTGCCCTGCGCCACGCCCGCGCGCTTAGCAATGTCCGCCGTGGTCGTGTGGTCGAAACCCTGCTGAGTAAAGAGTGCGAACGCTGCTAGCAAAATATCCCGCTGCTTCACCGGCAGGGTCGTGTCTGCGGCAAGCGTCTGGGCATATAGTTTTTGAAAATCGCTCGGTTGTTTATTTGTCATCAGATGCCCCCACTTCTATACTTTCCGGTAACGGCGCAGCCCCTCAATATTGGCAACGGTCAGAACCACTAGGAAGAGCATCAGTACGCCCAAATCCACGAGCACCTCGTTACTAAACAGGCTGCGACCGTACATGATGATCTGCTCCTGCGCATCTCCAGAATACTTCAGTGGCAGAATGTACGCAATGTCGCGCACCCATGCAGCCATTGAATCCAGCGGGACGATCCCGGAGAAGAAAATCTGTGGAACCAGCACGATCGGAATGAACTGCATCATCTGAAACTCGCTGCTGGCAAAAGTCGACAGCAGAATGCCGAATGCTAAAGCGACCAATGCCAGTACGAAGTTGACAAAAATGACTGCCGCTAAGCTACCGACAATCTGGATTCCAAGTGCATAAATCGTGACCACAACGATAATTAGGGTCTGGATAATGGCCAAAAGTCCATAAGCAATGGTGTAGCCAAACACGATGTCACTACGCCGGACTGGGGTCGCCAGCAAGCGGTCCAGGGTGCCACTCGTCCGTTCCTTCAGCAGCGCCATCCCCGAAATCAGGAAGACGAAGAAGAAAACGAAAAAGCCCATGAGAATCGGCAACATCTTGTCAAAGAAGTTGGTGTTCTTGTCGCCGTAGACGTAGTGGTTGGTGATTGTCGGAGCGGCAGCCTGCTTGTGCGTCGTGGCTGGCGCCGCCGCGTTGCCCGCGCTTGCAGCCGCAAACTGCTTGGCTGCCGGTGCTGGTAACAGCTTGGTCAATTGCCCGATGGCCGTCTGCTGCTTGGCGATGACCGTGCCCTGCAGCTTAAGGGTTTGCTTCATGGTTTCCACACCCTGCTTGGTCAAAACACCCTGCATGACCTGCTTGACCGCGGCGGTCTTGCTGGCATCAGTGTTGGCGTGGGTCAAGATGTACTTACTACCAGATTTGCGCACAATGGCGTCCGCATGCTGATTTTTCAGGCTTTTACGCGCGGCCCGCATGCTAGACTTTTTGACGACCTGAACGTGCTTAACATCTTCCAGCTCCGTCCGCACCGCACTCGGAACGTGCACCGCGTCAATGGTGACGCTGGTACTAGAATTGGCCCCAAAAATAATTTTCATCAGAAACATGATCAAAACTGGTGCGAGGAACATTAACGCCAGCGTCCGTTTGTCGCGAAACAGCTCCTTGATCACCCGTCTTGCAATCGCAAGTGTGCGCATTATAATTCCCCCTCTGCTTTCAAAAATGCATCTTCGACCGTCTGCACACCGTACTGCTTTTTAAGATCGGTCGGCGTCGCGAAGGCCATGATCCGTCCGTCCAAAAGCAGTGCGACTTTGCTGCACAACTCGGCTTCGTCCATTACGTGGGTGGTGATCAAAACGCTATGACCGTTCGCACTGAGTTTGTGTAGTTCCGCCCAAATTTTGCGGCGCAGCGCCGGGTCGATCCCCACTGTGGGTTCGTCCAAAATCAACAGCTCGGGATCACCCAGCAGGGCAATTGCCAGTGACAGCCGCCGCTGCATCCCGCCTGAGTAACCGGACACACGCTTGTTCAGGTCAGCCTCTAAGTCAACGACCGCCGCCACGTGCGCGATTGCTGGCTGCATTGCACTCTTCTTCAGGCCCTTCATCTGGCCGAAAAACTCCAAATTCTCGCGGCCACTCAGAGCGTCGTAGAGGGCGTCGGTCTGCGCCATGTAACCGATCCGGCCTAACAACTCGCGGTTCGGCATTTTGGTGTTCAGCACCAAGGCCTGCCCGCCGTCTGCCTTCTCCATCCCCAAGGCGGTCTTAATAATCGTCGATTTACCGGCACCAGAGGGCCCAATTAGACCGACGATTTCACCCTTAAAGACGTTGAGGTTGATTCCTCGCAGAACCAATTGCTTATCAAACTGCTTCTGCAAATCGGTCATTTGAATTACTTGTTCAGTCATTACTGCACTTCCCCTTTTTCGTCGGCAGCCATTGGTGAGTGCCGACTCACTTTTAACGGAGATGAGCATAGCACCCGCAAAAGTGAGTGTCAACTCACTTATGCAATAAAAAACAGGGGCTGAATGTTCAGCCCCTGTTAATACGGTATTTATGCCTGCAGAAACTTTGTCTGTAACTCCTGCACTCCGCTGGCTCCGAAGCCCAGCCCGTTCGCGAGGTAGGCGGCCGCATCACCATAGTTAGTATCAATCCAGTCCAGCACCCCTGCAATGTAACTACTGTGGACACCCGATAGCGCCCGGAGGTTTTGAATCATACCATCCGTTGCACCCTTCTGCTTGAAATATGCATCCAGCTTAGCCGCATTCGCCTGAATGGCCAAGCTCGATTGCATGTAGTCACTGATGATAAACTGCCGGTCGACACCAAGCGCGGCCAAAAAGACGGCCGTAAACACACCGGTGCGGTCCTTGCCCATGGAACAATGGCAGAGCACGGCGCCAGGAGTGCTAAGTGCGAGCGTTAATCCCTGGCGCAGACTGGCCTGCAGCTCCGGGTCAGAAACGACTCTGCGGTAAGCCTGCTGTTTGACTACGCTTGCGTCGTTGTGCTGCTGAAAATATGCGAACAAATCGTCAGTCGTCGGAGCAATGGCGCTGATGTGGTCCGAGGCAATCGGTGCGTTGAGGTAGGTGCTGCCCGCAATCCGGCGGTCAGGATGGGCCTGCACCTCGAACTGCTGCCGCAAGTCGATGACCCCAGTGATGCCGAATCGCTGCAATGTCTTTAGATCGGCGGCATCCGCGGCGCTGAGCCGGGAGGAGCGGAAAAACATGTTGGGACGCAAAATTTGGCCTGCCGTTCCGCGCACGTTCCGGTACGTCCGGGCGTTACGGACCTGGTCTAAATTAATAACGGCTTTGTTCAAATATTTGGCTGCAGCTGCAGGCATGAAAAGCACCTCCGAAGTTTTTTAAACGCTGCTAAAGCGCACTCACGAGTAAGCATAGCAGAAGCAGCATTGGCTGACTAGTAGTGACCGCCACCAAAAATTTTGCCAACTTTATTCTTGACAGTGATATCAGGAGTGGCTATGCTTGTCTCAATTAAATTAATTAGTTCTTAGAAACCAATGAGGCGGAGATCAAACCAGTTGTGCACGTACAGAAAGTCGCGATGATGAGAATGCGACCGAACGCAGGCTGGCAAATGGACCGCCGAGGGATCCTGCAAAAGTGGCTATGGCCGCGAGTACCGGGATACGTAGAGGCATACGTCAGTTGCCGGGAGAGTGTTAGCTCTTCGCTAAGTGTGATTGCTTGTCAATCCGTTAACGTGAGGGCCCGCGGTGGATGCTATTCCACGCGGGTTTTTGTGTTTCTGGACTGGCAAAGTCAATCGAATTAAGGTGGCACCGCGGTTAATCCGTCCTTAATCTATCTGTACCCGTTGTGGGCACAAATAGATTAGGAACGGATTTTTTTGTTTATCAACATCCCCACATTCACGAAGGAGGCATTTTCAAATGCAAATACCAAGCAAATTCAACTTTCACAACGCAACTAAACCATCAATGCCCACCCTGAGTGCACGATGGCAAACGCAGTAGGCACGAAACAAGTTACTGCACGCAACAATCAACCACCGGAGGATATTAATCATGGACACTAAAACAAAAGCACAATACACACCCGAAGATTCAATGAAGAGCGGTAGCTACATGGAATACGGCGGCCAGTACCTACCAGAAATTTTGCTTCCCGAAATTCAGCGGGTTGCCAAGGCCTACAAGCAGTACAAGGATGATCCCGAGTTCCTGAACGAATTCCACACCCTGCTGCGGGACTACGCCAACCGGCCATCGCTGCTCTACTACGCCAAGAACATGACGGAGGACCTGGGTGGCGCCAAAATTTACCTCAAGCGTGAGGATCTGAACCACACCGGGGCCCACAAAATCAACAATGTCATCGGCCAGGCCCTGATTGCTAAGCGCATGGGCAAGACCCGCCTCATCGCCGAAACCGGCGCGGGCCAGCACGGGGTCGCAACGGCCACCATCGCCGCCCTCTTCGGCATGAAGTGCGAGATCTTCATGGGCAAAATGGACACCGACCGCCAGCGGCTCAACGTTTTCCGCATGGAATTACTCGGCGCAAAGGTGCACCCAGTTACCAGCGGCACGGCCGTTTTGAAGGACGCCATCAACGCGGCGCTGCAAGACTACGCAGCCCACAGTGAGGACACCTTCTACGTCATCGGGTCCGCGGTTGGCCCACACCCCTACCCCGCAATGGTTCACGACTTCCAAAGCGTCATCTCCAAGGAATCTAAGGAGCAGATCAAAAAAGTTGAGGGCCGCCTGCCTGACTACGTAGTTGCCTGCGTCGGCGGCGGTAGTAACGCCATCGGGAGTTTTGCCGAGTACATCGAGAATCCCGAAGTTAACCTGATTGGTGCCGAAGCGGCCGGACACGGCGTCAACACGCCCGACACCGCCGCCACCATGCAGCGCGGCACGACCGGGATTTTCCACGGCATGAAGTCCCGCTTCCTCCAGAACGATGACGGCCAGATCAACCCGGTTTACTCCATCTCCGCCGGTCTTGATTACCCCGGCGTCGGCCCGGAACACGTCGCATTAATGGACTCCGGCCGCGCTCAGTACGTCGCCATCACCGATGACGAGGCTGTCAACGCCTTCGAGTACATTGCTAAAGAGGAGGGCATCGTCGCCGCCATTGAAAGCTGCCACGCGGTCGCTGAAGTCATGAAGCTCGCACCGACCCTCAGCAAGGACAAAATTATCATTTGCACCCTGTCCGGCCGTGGCGACAAAGATGTTGCCTCAATCGCCAAGTACCGCGGCATTGAGCTGAACGAAGACTAAGGAACACTAAAAAAGAGGAAATCATCATGATTAAAGAAGCCATTAAGCAACTCGCAAACAAAGAGGATTTGACCTTGGACCAGACCAAAGCCGTCGTCAACGAAATCATGGACGGCAAGTGCAGCGATGCCGAAACGGCGGCGCTGCTCACCGAAATGCACATGCTCGGTGAAACGCCGGATGAAATCGCCGGTGCCACCACCGCAATGCGCGCCCACGCCTTACCGTTTAAGGCCGGTGAGGATGTTCTCGAAATTGTTGGCACTGGTGGTGATCAGGCTAGCACCTTCAACATCTCAACCACGTCCGCATTCGTGGTTGCCGGTGCCGGTGTGCCCGTCGCTAAGCACGGCAATCGCGCCGCGTCTTCCAAGAGCGGTGCGGCCGACGTTCTCGAAGCACTCGGTGTGAACCTGAACGTCACCCCCGCCGTTTCAGAAGCGGCCCTGACCAGCAGTAACATCTGCTTCATGTTCGCCCAGGAATACCACCCTGCAATGCGTTTCGTCGGCCCCGTCCGCAAAGAACTCGGGATTCCAACCATCTTCAATTTGCTCGGACCCCTCACCAACCCGGCCCACGCTCGCAACCAGCTGCTCGGTGTTTACAGCGCCGACCTACTCGAACCCCTCGCTAAGGTTTTGACCAAGGTCGGCGTCGAAAACGCGATGGTCGTGCACGGCGACGACGGCCTTGATGAGGTGACCCTGACCGGCGTAACTGAGGTCCTAGAAGTCCGCGGCCAGAAGTTCACCCGTTACAGCATCACCCCGGAGCAGTTTGGCTTTAAGCGCGCCCAGTCCGCCGACTTGGTGGGCGGCACACCGGCAGAAAATGCCCAGATCACCCGCGATATTTTGAACGGTGCCCAGGGACCCAAGACCGACACCGTGCTGCTAAACGCCGGCTGCGCACTGCACGTCGCCAAGCCTGAACTCAGCATCGCGAATGGCATCGACCTAGCCCGCGAAAGCATCGCCAGCGGCAAGGCCAAGGCAGCCCTGGACGGTTTGATCCGCGCAACCACCGAGGCGGTGTCAGCATGATTCTCGATGACTTAGTCGCCGTAACCAAGCGGCGCATGCAAAAGGAACAGGCAGAAATCACGCCCGCCAAAATGCGGGAACTGGCAGTAGCGGCCCCAAAGCCGGACCATGCCGCCACGCTGCGGGCGCTACGTAGAGACGGCGCGCGCATGCACGTGATAGCTGAAGTCAAAAAAGCCTCCCCTTCTAAAGGGTTGATTGCCGCCGCTTTTGACCCGGTCACCATCGCCAAAAGCTACGCAGTCGCCGGCGTTAACGCTATTTCCGTCCTCACCGAGCCCGATTACTTCCGCGGCGACATCAAGTACCTGGCGGCCATTCACCAAGCCGTTAATTTGCCGCTGCTACGCAAGGACTTCACCATTGACGACTACATGATCTACCAGGCCCGCGCGAATGGAGCCAGCCTGATCCTGCTCATCGTGGCAATTTTGAGCAAGGAGCAGCTGCGTGATTACTTGCAACTAGCACGTGAACTGGACCTGGCCGCCATCGTTGAGACCCACGACGAGACCGAGCTCCAGACCGCACTGGCGGCCGGAGCCGAGATCATCGGCATCAACAACCGCGATCTGCGCGACTTCACGGTCGACCTGAACAACAGTGTTCAACTCAGCAAGTTGGTTCCAGCCGACAAAATCGTCATCGCCGAAAGTGGCATCAAGACCGCGACCGCGGTGCAGGAGCTCGCCGCCGGTAACATCGACGCCTGCCTGATCGGCGAAGCATTCATGCGCGCAGACGATAAAAAAGCCGAACTGACCAAGCTGTTCGGCAAGCCAGTTAGCTAAGGGGGCTTAAGCATGACGGCAATCAAAATATGCGGGCTCATGACGGCAGCCGACGTTGCGGCCGTTAACCAGTACCAGCCCGATTACGCCGGCTTCGTCTTCGCGCATGGCCGCCACCAGTTGACCGTACCCACCGCTAGCAAGCTAATCCAACAGCTGGACGCGAACATTACTCCCGTCGGCGTCTTCATGAACAACGACATCGACCTAATTCTGGCTGCGGTGCACGCCGGCATCAAAATCGTGCAGTTGCACGGTAGTGAGCCGGACGCAATCATCGCCCTGCTCCAGGAACGCGGCGTTAAGGTAATCCGTGTGTTTAAGGCCCCACTACCGCAAGTTGCAGACACTCCCGCTGACTACGCAATGCTCGACGCTGGTGCCGGCAGCGGCCACAAGCTGGATTGGCAAAATTTACCGTCTAGCAACAAACCAATTTTCCTGGCTGGCGGCATCACGCCGGCCAACATAGACAAGGCAATCACCACCGTCCACCCCTATGCCGTCGATGTTTCCAGCGGGGTCGAAGCCGCCGGCAAAAAGGATCCGGCCCTGATTGCGGCCATCATCGCCAGCGCGCACAAGCATTAACTCAAGAGAGGAATTTTAAATATGAGCAAACTATCCGCAATTTTTAACAACAACAAGGCATTCATCCCCTTCATCGTCGCTGGGGATCCAGACAAAGGAACCACGCTCGCCAACATCCGCGCCCTCGACAAGGGCGGCGCCGACATCATCGAGCTCGGCATTCCGTTCTCCGATCCAGTCGCTGACGGGCCGGTTATCCAGGCGGCTGATGTCCGCGCGTTCAAGGGCGGCATCAGCGTTGCCGAGATTTTTGACATCGTAGCCGAGGCGCGCAAGTTCACCAAGACGCCAATCGTCTTCCTGACCTACGCGAATATTCCTTTCCGTTACGGTTACGACGCATTCTGCGCCCGCTGCAGTGAACTCGGAGTCGCGGGTTTAGTTATCCCCGACTTGCCGCATGAAGAACAGGGCGAGATCCTGCCGAGTGCGACCAAGTACGGCGTCGACATCATTAACCTCATTACACTCACTTCCGGCGACCGCGTGCCGATGCTCGCCCGCAACGCGCAGGGCTTCATCTACGTGGTCAGCTCAGAGGGTGTTACTGGCACCCGCGAAGAATTCGATCAGCGCCTGAGCAAACTGCTCGCCGATATCCACGCGCAGACTGACACCCCTGCGGCAATCGGCTTCGGCATCCACACGCCGGAACAGGCAACGGCGATGGCCAAAATCAGTGACGGGGTTATCGTGGGCTCCGGTATTGTTGACCTAGTGGGTAAGTACGGCAAGGACGCACCCGAACATATTGAAAGTTACGTGGCGTCCTTGAAGAAGGCAACTGCACTAGCTGGTTAATAATTATTGATTTGAACTGCAGTTTAACTAACACAAAGAATCCGTTACTGGCCCATTCACGTCAGTAACGGATTCTTTTATACTAGCGGTAGAAATTAAATACATCTATTGACGGTTGCGCCAACGTTCCCGGGCCTGTTTGTCCCGGTAATGCGTATCAAGCTCAAGCAAAATAATTGAACAGACAGCATTAGCGACAATTACATACCGCGGCCAGTCAAACAGTTCAGCCAGCACCCAGACCACCCCGAACACCGTACTAATAATTCCAGCATCTTTCTGCGTATTCGGAACATCTCGTGTTTGCCAAGCCCTAATCAAGGCAATGATACAAGCAATCACTGTCATGATTGTGATGATGTTAGGTTGCATAAAATGTCCTCCTGCTATCTGTGTGTTGAACTACTACTTGCCGAATTTACGCCTGCGCGCAATCACCTTCCGTACCGGATACTGGACGGCAACTACCAGCGCCACAATGGCTAATGACGGCAGGTACTTCACCGCATCAACTCCGTAATACGGCTGCATTCTGAACACCGCTAATAACGCCAAGATCGCAAATTCGCCCAGATACTTCAGGCCCTCGTTCTTGCCTTTCAAAGCAGCCGTCCTCCTTTAATCGCCTTATTTGGATACCCAAGCCAACTTTTCACCCTGTAATTAATTACAGAAACAGCATAGGGCGGTGCGTACACAATGTCAATGCATAATTGTAACCACAATAAATAAATACAGCTAAGCTCATTTTCAATTGTTCTAACGGTCTTCAAGCGCTATCATGATGGTAAATGGACTCAAAAGGAGGTTGCATCTTTGCAATTACTCACCAAACGGGAGCTACAAATCATGAACACCTTGTGGCACGCGGATAAAGCTCTGTCCGCTAAAGATATCAGCACACTAGCACCAGAAATCAGTATGAACACAATTCTGTCCGTACTGCGCAAATTACTTAAGCAGAACATCATCAAAACCGATTCAATCGCGATGAGTGGCAGTACTTTGATGCGGAAATACGCCCCGGTACTTCAGGAATCCGCTTATTTAACGTCTGCGGCCTCTGACAAGGCCCTCCACGAAATCGTCACCGGCTACATTGATGATCAAGATAGCACCGAGGATTTAGATGCACTGGAAAAACTAATTCAGCAGCGCAAGAATAAACTGAAATAGCTCTGGGGGCCTGCACAATGGAACTTTCAGTATCATCAGTTTTATTTTCGGTAGCTGTGGCAAGCATCCTGATTGTGATCACGGACCTGATCTTACTCACTAAAGCGTCCTACAAGACCTTCCGGGTGGACTTCTTATACGCGCTGATCATCATCTCTGCGTTGCGCCTGATTGTGCCAATCGGGTTTCTGCACACGAAGACGCTCACGTCCAAACACATCCTGCCAGTCTTCTACGAATTCGGCCACCACCAGTTGACCATCGCCAAAGCCGCTCACGTATCAACTTTCAGGATCATGGCCGCCATTTGGATTGCCGGTAGTGTTGTCGCAGCCTTCCTATCGCTCCGGTCACTATTACGCTCACGCCGTTTAACGCAGACGTTAATGGCAACGGGGCAAAGAATCTATCCAGACAAAATTCCGGCTAGTGTTGCTGTGTATCGCATTCGCGCTAACTGTACGCCCTTCGTTAGTGGCGCGCGCCACCCCGTGATTTTCTTGCCTGACTTGAACCTATCTGCCGTAGAACGTGCAGACATTCTGCAGCACGAATACCAACACATTCGCAACCACGATATTCTGCAGAAAATAACCATGAGTTTGTTGGTTTGCGCCTACTGGTGGTTTCCCCTCGTCTACCTATTACGCAAGGAATTAGCAATCATCATTGAACTACACGTTGATGCCCAGGTTGTGAAGAACATGTCTGCAGAAAAGGGTACCGAGTATCTGGAGACGCTGCTGACAACCACCAAGAAATTGCGGAACAGCGCCCCGGAGCAAACCATTGCTTTTCCGAGTACCAGCGGCTTCGCAGACATCAACCACAATGTGTTACAGCGGCGAATTGAGTTTCTACTGGAGGATCACCAATTTCGCAGCACCAGCCTGCTACTAATTGCGATAATAATTGTGCTACCCTATGCGGCAAGCTCCGTCATCATTGAACCTGATTATGTTCAACCCGGCAGCGAAGCTAGTAAAACCTATGCAATCACTGACCGGTCAAATTCCTATATTTTGCACACAAAGGGATTCTACTATCTGATTATCAACGGCCATAAGCTGGGTAAAGTAACCCAGCTGCACTCGCCAGCACTGAAGGGCATCCCAATTAGAAATAAACCTTAATATAGCTTTTTGAGGACTGTCCTAGTCCTCTTTTTTTGCAACAAAAAACCTCCCGAGTATGCTCAGGAGGTCCATCAAATGAATTCTAGTAAATTTTAAACTTGTTCAGTGGCCAGTAGCGCAACACCACTACCGACTGGATGTTCTGCTTCTTGATGAAGCCAAACGCGCGGCCGTCATGGGACACGTAACGGTTGTCCCCCATCACGAAGTACGAACCCTTAGGCACTGTTGAGCGGTGCGTGCTGGCTTGCGTCTTGAGGTCAAAGTCGTTCGTAAACTTCATGTCGGAAACGTTCTGGCCGTAAATGGTGGCGTACTGCTGGAGCTCCTTGTTAATGAAGCTCTTCTTCAGGTACGGTTCCGCCTGCTGCTTGCCATTGACGTACAGCTTGTCGTTCTTGCTGGAGACCGTGTCCCCGGGCATCCCGATGACCCGCTTGATGTACAGCTCGTGATCCTTCAGGGGAACGACCTTACCGTTGTAGTAGAGGTTACCGTTGTGCTGACTAATATCGGCATCGGTGGCCCCATTCTTTTGCAAGAACTGCTGGCTCACCTTGTCCGGCGCGTAGAGAACAACGATTTCGTTGCGCTTGATCTGTTTATGGCGCAGTGAGAAGAGCCGATCTTTGTCCATCAGTCCCGGCTCCATTGACGGGCCAGACACTTGATCCTTGCTCAGAACAAAAGTCATCAGCCCCGCCGTGGCGGCGAATACCACCACGAACAATGCGACGAGTTCAACGATAAACTTCCAGTTACTCGTTTCTTTTTCTCTCAAAATCTTGCCTCCATGCGGGTTATCTGTGCTGATAATACCATATTCAGCAGCGCTGACCCAATTGATTCTACGCCTTGACCCATAATTTAGCCATTACTTAGCGATTACGAATCATTACAGGGTCGCGGCGTCCTGCTTCTTGTTGCCCCGCGCCCGCAGTGCGTAGAGGATGGTCGTGGTGTCGACAAGTTCTTGAAGCAATGCCCCCACCATTGCCGGAATCACGCCGAAGCTGGCGATCAGCATCAGCACGATACAAATCGCGATCCCGATCAGTACGGCTTCGCGGGCGATGCGCATCGTGTCGCGAGCAATCTTAACGGCCGTCGCCACGTGGCCCAAGTCGTCACGCAAAATGACCACATCAGCCGACTCGCTGGCCGCCGTGGCGCCGTGTGCACCCATGGCGATCCCGGCGTCGGCAGCACTGAGAGACGGCGCATCGTTGACCCCATCCCCGACCATGATAACCGGGCGTTTGTCCTTAGGTACATCGCGCAGCACCTTGATTTTGCCCACTGGCAGTTGTTCCGCGTAGACCTGATCGATGCCGACGGTCTGGCCAACACTTTCAGCAATCGGCTTGCGGTCACCACTGATCATCATCAAGTTGGCCACCCCCAATTCGTGCAGGTGGCTCATCGTTTCCTTAGCTTCCGGCCGGATGACATCGGCGAAGGCCACGTAACCAGCGTAGTGCTGATCAATATTCACGTACACGGCCGTCACGTCAGTTTGCGGCTCAATGCCCGCAAATCTGGCGTTCCCGACGCGCACCGTGTGCCCTTGGACTTCAGCCTGCACCCCGCCACCAGTCTCTTCAGTAACATTCGTTGCGGGCGGCAGGTTCTGCGGCGCAGCCGCTTGCAGCGAGCGGGCGAGAACGTGCGCGGACTGGTGCTCGGCTGCGGCAGCCACCGTCAACAGTTCCTCCTTGGAGTAACCCGCGGCGGGCACGACATCCTTCACTTCCAGCACCCCGCGCGTGATGGTCCCGGTTTTATCGAAGGCTGCGGTCTTGGCGGCCGCCAGCTTCTCGATGACCGCCCCGGACTTCACAACGATGCCGGCACGGCTGCAGCGGCTCATCCCCGACACGAGCGCGATCGGGGCCGCCAAAATCAGCGGGCACGGCGAGGCCACGACCAGAACTTCAGCTAGCCGCACCGGGTTACCCGAAACCGCCCAAGCCACCCCAGCAATAATGTAGGAAACCAATGTGAACGGCACGGCGTACCGGTCTGCCATCCGGACAAATGGGGCCGGTTTAGAGATGGATTCCTTAACTAGGGCAACGATTCCTTGGTACTGACTATCAGCCGCAGTCGCATCGGCCCGCACCGTCAGCGCGCCGGAGCCGTTAACGGTCCCCGACATGATTTTGGAACCCACTGTCTTGTCTAAAGGCCGGGACTCACCGGTCAGGCTGGATTCATCAACGCTACTACTACCGGTGAGGACGGTGCCGTCAACCGGGACCACTTCACCGGGCCGCACCAGCAGCTCGTCACCGACCACAATGTCTTCCGCCTTCACGTCTTCGGTGTGGCCATCGCGTAGGCGGTGCGCCCGCGTTGGCGTTGCCGCCAGCAGACTGCGCAGCTCCCCGTTAGCCATGTGGGCCGCGTAATCTTCCAGCGCGTCCCCACCGGTCAGCATCAGCAGCACGATCAGCGCCGCCCAGTACTCGCCAACCGCCACGGTCGCAACCACGGCCGTAATTGCGAGCAGGTCGACCCCGAACTTGCCGGAGCGTAAGGTTTGCACCATGTCCCAGAACATGAGCAGGGCGAGCACGATGCTGATCCCGCTGATCAGCCAGCGGGCCCACAAGTGCTGTCCCAGGCCAAAAGCCAATATGAGCGCTACGATCCCAGTCGTTAATACCAGGATCAACCGCCAATACGTCTTGAATAATCGCTTCATCGCAATTAACCTCCCTTACCCTTATGCCCGGTGACAATTGCATATCCGGCGCTTTTAGATGCTTTAGTCTAATTTTAACCTCTTCACGCGCTAATTCCTAATTCGATATGAACCAAATCTGGAATTTTTTCTGCAAATGAACACAAAAAATCCACATTTACTCTCTAAAGTTTACAATGTGATATTGAAAGTAAATTCTGTGCCCTTATTAACAAATTGTTTTGGAGGAGAAAAAAGAATCGTGGCAAACGCACAAGCAAAGAAAAAGAAAAAGCCCTACCTATATGAGGTGGACCTGATGCGGGTCATCTTCATCTTCGGAGTCCTGGCCAATCACGCCACCACCGCCGTCACCACGCCGATGAAGACGGATTCCGTTCCTTACATAATCATGCTGGCATCGCACCTCATCCTGCACTTCACGCGGATGGGCTTCATGTTTATCTCCGGCTTGGTCCTATTTCTGCAATATTATCACCGTAAAAACAACAGCTGGCCGGCATTTTGGGTAAAGCGCTACAAGGGTTCAGGGATTCCCTACGTGCTGTGGAACTGCATCTACACCCTCTTCGTCGCCGTTGCTGCCCAGCAAACGCTGACCATGACGCAGTGGGGCCAGCAGGTCTGGCAGCACCTACTCCACGCGGACGGCTTCTACATGTACTACCTGCTAGTCATGTTCCAGCTGTACCTGATTTTTCCACTTCTGGTCAAGCTGTTCAAAAGTCTGAAAACCACGCGTAACCACCTCTGGCTGCTCGGAATCAGTGCCCTGGTGCAATTACTGTTCCTATTTTGGGCGAAATATCGCTTCCCATATATCGACCACACCGGCTGGCCCTACATGTTTGCCAACTACGGTAACTTTATCGGTTCTTACCAGTTCTACTTCCTCGGCGGGGCCTTCGTCTCCATTCACTACCAGGAGACCATCGCCTTCCTGCGTAAGCACCACCGCGCAATTTACTGGCTCACGGCGCTGCTCGCTGTCGGCACCCAGGGCCTGTACCAGTTCAACGTGAAGGTCCTCGGGCTCACCCGGCACTACGCCGAGCTCATTCACCAGCCCTACCTCTTCGTTTACGCCACAATGATGGTACTCACCGTGTTCCTGCTCAGCCTAGAATACGCCAAGCGCCGCACCCGGCCGCACTGGCAGTGGTTCGCCAAGTTCGTGGCCCTGTCGTCCAAAATTTCCTTTGGGATTTACTTAGGGCAGACCGTTGCCCTCACCTTCGTCACCAAGTGGCTCAGCCTGCAGCATTTTGGTGACTGGCAGCTACTATTCATGGCCCCAGTGGTTTACTTGGTCGCCCTAGGCTTTACCTGGCTAATGTGCTTCTTCTTCTACAAGGTCCCACCATTCGGCATCCTGATTGGCCGGCCCCAAGGAGTTATCAAACGGATTCTTAAACAACTAAGCAAGAAAGAGGTTCCCGAAAATGACTAGATTGACTGATGAATTACATGCAGAGCTCACAAGGCGCGGTTTCGACCGGGTCGTTAAGGACGAGGAGCGCGGCCAGTGGTTCACTGGCGCCGACATCGAGCACGACGTTAGACTCCTGACCCAAGCTTTGCGGGCCGCGAACATTGGCCGCGATGACGTGGTGTTCATGTCCCTGCAAAACTCCGCCGTCTACCTGCCGATCAACCAGGCCCTCTGGTACATGGGCGCAACGATCCACCCCATTGCCCCATCAACTGGTAACGACGGCCTGGTCGCTGACTTCGAGGAGTTCAACTACCCGGCAATGTTGCTGGACGCAGCCCGCGCCGCGGCTTTTGACCGGTTCGACTACATCAAGCAGACCAAACTGGACGGTCTATTAACGTTCCCCGGGTTAATTTTGCTGCAAAACACCCGGCACTCGCAGCCGGCGAGCCACGCTGAACCGACTGAAGAAACGCTTGGCATGATTCTGAACACCTCTGGCACTACCGGCAAGCCGAAGCGCGTCGGGCTGACCCACAAAATGATGATCATCGCCGCCCACGACGACCTGGAAAGCCACGAGCTGGTGCCGAGTGACACCGTCTTGATCGTGATGCCGATGTTCCACATCAACGCCCAGCTCGTCCTGGTGCTCTCGAGCTTCCTGGCCGGGGGCAAAATGGTCATCGCCCCGAAGTTTTCGGCCCGCAAGTTCTGGCCCGAAATTCTGGACAACGACGTCACCTGGTCCTCAGTTGTGCCGACTATCGTTACGATTTTGCTCAAGAACGAGCGGGCCAACGCGGCGTTTCGGCCCGAGCACAAGCTGCGCTTCATTCGCTGCGCGTCCAGCATGCTGACGCTGGGCCACCACCGCGAATTCGTCGAGCGTTTCGGTGTGCCGATTCTGGAAGGTTACGGCATGACCGAATCCTGCAGCCAGTGCACCCTGAACCCGCTGCGCGCAATCAAGCGCGGGTCCGCGGGCAAGCCTTACAAGACCGATGTGGCCATTGTTAGTGGCGACCGCTTCGTGCAGACCCCCGACGTCCACGGCCAAATTGCTGTTCGCGGCGACCACGTCATCACCCACTACCTCGACCCCCACCCTGACGCCTTCAAGGACGGCTGGCTGCTGACCGGCGACTTGGGCCACTTCGACAAGGATGGCTACCTCTTCGTTGAGGGCCGCTCCAAGGACATCATCAACCACGGCGGCGAGAAGGTCAGTCCGGCCCACGTTGCCAATGTCATTGAGGAACTGGATTTTGTCCGCAACGTGACCGTTGTCCCCGTGCCCGACGAAATCTACGGCGAAGCAGTCGCGGCCGCGGTCATTGACGGCAGTCAGGACCCAGCAGTCCACGCCGAGCACCGCGCCGCAATCAAACAGATTACGGAAGAGAAGTTGGCCAAGTACGAGCGGCCGACTCAGGTGTACTTCGTGGACGCATTCCCACTGAATCCAACTGGCAAAATTTTGCGGCCCCAGCTGAGCAAAATCGTCACGGCGATGAGCGAGAACTAGGAGAAAGACATGGGCAAATACTTCAAACGCGCTTTTTACACCATCTTCCTGCTCTTCATTGCCGGCGTCGCCATTTGGGGCTACACCCTGACCAAATCTAAGGGCGACAAGGGACTAGAAACCATTACGATTGGTTACCAGGCTGGGGACCCGATCGATATTTCGAAAGCCCACGGGCAACTCGTCAAGAAGATGGCCGCCAAAGGTTACCGCATCGTCTTCAAGGAATTCCAAAACGGTGCGGCGGAAATGGAAGCCATGTCGTCCGGAACGATTGATTTTGCCCGCACCGGGGACACACCGCCAGTGACCGCCGCCGCCAACGGGACCAAGCTGTCACTGGTTGCGGCCGGTTCGTCCAAGTCCAATGGTAGTGGGCTCGTCGTCAAGAAGAACAGCTCCATTAAGGCAATCAAGGACCTCAAGGGAAAGAAAATTGCCTACACCACCAACACTAGCTCCCAATACATGGTGCTGAAGGTCCTGAAGCAGGCGGGTCTGTCCACGAACGATGTGAAGTTGATGGACATGTCCCAGTCGGCCGCAGCAGTGGCTTTTGCCAAGGGGAAGGTCGACGCCTGGGCCAACTGGGATCCGTCCACCGCACAGGCTGAGCTCACCTACAAAGGCCGCATGCTCGTTAACGGGACCAAGGTCGATGTGAACAACCGCGACGTCCTGATTTCCGGCCAGTACGCCAGCAACCATAAAACCGCGACCCAGCTGCTGATTCAGTACCTCAGTGAGGACATGGATTGGGCCAACACGCACAAGAGCAAGCTGGTGACCTTAATGAGCAAGAAACTCAAGCTCTCGAAGGCGGTCGTTTCGCGGATGGTCAACCGGCGGATCTACAAGTTCAGCGCCATGACGACCGAAACGACTAATGAGGAACAAGCCATCGCGGACCTGCTTTACCAAGAGGGCATCACCAAGAAGCACATCACGATGAGCGATTATGTGCTGAACCTGAACTAAAGGCATTTACACACTAATAAGGAGGTAGGGTCGCAGTCGACCCTACCTCCTTTTAGTTAACCCTAGTTTGCTGATTGCAACACGCGCCCCACTTGGTTCGCCGTGTACTCCAAGTTTGCGGCCGTGTGCATTAACATTTCGGCATGGCTTTCATCCCCGCGGCCAATGGTAAATGCCGCAGTGATGCCTAGCTGTTGCACTCCCGCGTGGTCAACCGCACCGCACAGGGCGATGATTGGCGCCTGACTGTTTACGGCCACCGCATGCTGCTTGATACCACTGATTACCTTACCCGCCGCAGATTGACCGTCCAGCTTACCTTCGCCCGTCAAAATGTAATCTGCCCGCTGCAGCTCAGTATCTGCGTGCAGCACATCAAGAACATAGTCGATTCCCGGAACGATCTGCCCGTGCAGCGGCCCGGCAATGGCGGCACCCAAGCCACCGGCAGCACCGGCGCCATGAACCACGCGGGTGGCGGCAGGATAGATTCGGGTCAACTGCGCATCCAGCCAGTCCTGCTGCGCCGTAGTCAGTCCCTTTTGCGGGCCGAAAACGTGGGCGGCACCGTGCGCACCGGTCAGGGGGTTTGTGACATCGGCCAGAGCCGTCACGGTCATACCAATGTCAGGACCAGCAGTCAGGGCCGTCACATCCGGCAAGCAATCGGGCGTAAACGGCCGTTTGCTGCCAACCTGCCAGCCCAGCGCCTGCAGCATCCCCAAGCCGCCGTCACTCGTTGCGGAACCACCAAGGGCAATTACTGCATGGCGTGCACCATTGCCGCGCGCTGCAAGCAACAGCTCCCCAATTCCGTAGGTGCTGAGCTGGAGCGGTTCAGCATTGCCAACGTAATCAGCAAAGCCCACCACGTCCGCTGCCTGAATGAAGGCGGTCTGGGTACTAACCTGCAGGTAATACGGAGCGTTAATGGCTCTGCCGTCTGCACCTGTCACGGTGGTCATGACCTTTTGCAACTGCAGCGGTTTCTGCAAATTAATGATTGTATTCTCGCCGCCATCGCCGACCGGCAGCTGCACGATGGTCGCGCTTGGCATCGCGGTAGCAATTCCCCGCGCCATTGCCGCCGCTACATCAACCGCGGCTAAACTCCCCTTGAACGAATCTGGCATGATCAGTATGCGCATTTTGTGTGCCCCCATTAGTTGTCTGCTTCGTACCAATTGTAACGCCGCTCCGAATCCCACCGCCAGCGCTTGCACTTTTCAGCAAAACATAACGCAAGTGGCCCCCTGAAATTTTGCCAAGTACCTGCTTATGATTAAAAAAGTAGTTTGTAACAAACGGACATATTTGTAAGCGCCTAATACGTCTGTAAGATGACACGCAATGATTTTGCTGCGGCTTTTAGAACTTAATTATAAAAAACATTTGTTAGTTAAACCGTGCTTGGCCCCTTTAAAATAGAAAAAGCGGTTGCCGTTGCCGTTATTTAACGTCTGTGACTAAAAAAGTTTTACTTTTTTACAGACATGTTACGGCTAGATGACGTATAATAAATACATCAAGGAAGCAGCGGGAATCGACCCACTACATAAAATGGAGGTAGCTATTATGAAGAAGAACATGGTATTGGTTGCAATGCTTAGCGCAGCACTAATGGGCGGCGCCGTTGTTACTGCAGCACCAACTGCAATTCAGAGTGTGGCTGCCGCCAGTCAGGTTGCTACTACTACTCCTAAAGCTACCCTCTCAGCTCTGCTCAGCAACGCTGAAGGCATCAAGCAGGGCAACATGACGACCGCAAGTTACCAAGGTCTCCAGCGGGCAATCGGTCTGGCAAAGATGACCATGAGTAACAGTGCTAGCCAGACCACCGATTACAACTTCGCAACGGCGGTTCTGCGCGGCTTCATGGACCTCGGCAACACCGCAGCTAACCACTTCGGACTGACTTACCTCGTTAACAGTGCAGCCGCCGTTCAGGCTAAGGACTACACCGCTGCTAGCTTCGCCAAGTTCGACAAGGTTTACAAGCAGGCCATTGCTATCAACACCCAGAAGAACGCTAGCCAGGACCAACTGGACAACGAAACCAACGCCCTGAGCCAGGCACTGGAACAGCTGGTTTACACAGCTCCTAGCCCCATCACCGGCAGTGTTACGGTCCACTACACCAAGGGTTACGGTATCCAGATCTGGGACGGCTACAAGGATGGCAAGCGTCCCGTAATGGTCGACAAGAAGCACGCCAAGAAGCTCATGGCCGGCACCAGCTGGAAGGTATTCCAAGTTGCTAACCTTGACGGTAACACCTGGTACAACCTTGGTGGCAACCAGTGGGTCGATGCCGCTTACGCTGTTTACAACAAATAATTCATTCATCGTCCCAAGACCCCGAGCCTAAACGCTTGGGGTCTTTTAAAACCCTACGCTACTTCAGAATTCAGAAAGGATGGTTGTCATGAATTATTTTGGCGAGAAACCCCTAACTTTAGCCAGGGGAGGTAAGCCCGCACTGGCTAAGGTTAGTTAGCCTTTTTACTTGGGCGTCCCACCTTCCCCCTTTCTGTTCTCTGGTTTCGAATATAATCTGCAACAGTTTCTTTTGACATGTCACCCAGTGTCCCCATGTAATAGCTTGGCGACCATAAATGACCGCCCCAAAGTAGTCGCTTGGTTTCTGGGTGCGCGACAAACCAAGTCCGTGCTGACGCACCTTTTAGAATCTTGACCACGTTTGCTGGAGCATACTTCGGCTTGAAGCTGAGCAATAAGTGTATGTGGTCTGGCATCACTTTTGCTTCCTCGATGGTAATTTCGTTGTCGTTGGCAGTCGTGTTCAGGATCTCAAGCATATCTGCGACAAGCTGAGGCGTGGTAAAAACCTCACGCCGGTATTTTGTTACCCAAACCAGATGATAATGAAAATTATAGACGTAGCCGCGTTCGTGAATCGCATTATTCTTAACCATATGTATTCTCCATAACTATTGTAATAGTGCAGTTTCTACTGTCTGAATTATACCATGTGCAGTATAATATAGGCGTCAGGAGGTGAAAACAAATGGCTAAGAAAATGGCAGATCTGAACTATCACTATGGACTGAAAATGCGCCTCTTTCCATCGTCTGCACAAAAGCGCGTGATTGACAACAACATCAACGCCAGTCGGTTTGCTTACAACGAAATGGTCGCTATCGACAAGGAGCTGTACGCGCTCCGTCAGGTCAAAATTCCAATCACCATCGTTCAAGACCGCATTGAATACTTACAACGCCGCAAAAATAATACGCAAATGTTGTTTGCTATCCACCCGTGGTTAGCGGGTGCCGGGGTGGGGACAGACGTGATTGACCAGGCTCGACGAGCTTATCAAAGCGCATGGCGGCTATTTCGCCAGGTACATCGTTCGGGAGTGCCAGTTTTTCACCGCAAGCGTGCTGACGGCAGTTATCAGCTGCCAACTCGTTATACCAAGTCCAAAATAGGCCTGATGGAAGGGTCTAACCGATTTATCGACAAGAAGCATGTCGTTCTCAGCGGTCTTGGTAAAATTCGCGTCTCTGGCTCGCAGAAACGCTTATTCAATGACGCAGAAAACATCCGTGTTGGTACAATTACAATCCGACGTGACGCCACCGGTCAGTATTTCTTATCCATGCAGCTAGGCTCTGATACACCATTCGCGCACGCCACAAAACCAGTTCAGTCAGCGGTGGGCATTGATTTGAACACTGAAAATTTCTTGACTGATTCAAACGGTATCATTGTTCTCAACCCCCGCTACTATCGTGCTATCAAGGGCCGGCTGGCAAAAGAGCAGCGCATTCTCGCTCGTCGCCGCTTACGGGCCAAGAAGGAACACCGTGCATTGCGGAATGCCAAGAATTATCAAAAACAGCGGGTGCTGGTCGCCAACCTGCAACGTATCGTGGCCAACCGCCGCAACGCTTTTCTCCATCTTGTGTCTACAACACTAATCAAGAACCACGATTTAGTCGTAGCGGAAGAACTGAGAAGTAAGAACATGTTGCGTAATCACGCACTGGCAATGAGCATCGCGGACGTTGGCTGGCGAACGTTTTTGAGTATGCTGGCGTACAAAGCCGACTTATATGGCCGCCAGTTTGTAACGGTCGATCCGCGAAACACTACGCAAACGTGTAGCGACTGCGGTTTCGTAATGAGTGGCAACCAGAAGCTCACGTTGGCTGATCGGGAATGGACGTGCCCGCAGTGTGGGGCATTCCACATTCGCGACCACAACGCCGCAAAGAACATTTTGGCTAAAGGATTAGCTCTCAACTAACAAAACAGTCCGTCTGGCCCTCCGGTGTCCGACGGAACTAAGGCGCTAAAGCACCAAGTCCGTCTGGCAACCTGCGGACTTTAAGGGCTTTGGTAATTAGCACGTAAGACCCGCTTGCGGGCAATCGCTGTATCTAAGCAAATTGTAGTCGTGCCGTCGTTAGGCGATGCGCTTACAAGCCTCTGACTTTAGCCAAGGGTGGTTGACCATTCCCAAAGAGCCGAAGCGAAAGCGTTCGCGCAAAAACGCCGCCAACGCAAAAAAAGCTCAGCGGATTATGACGATTGGGAAAACTTCTAAGCAGCAATTTGAATTAACTCAACAGCAGTCCCTACCGGTAGCGGTGGGGACTGTTTACGTATGGTGGGCTTTGATTTGACAAATTTCATTTATAATTTCATGCTAATCATTAAACAATTTACATAGTGAAAGAAGGCCATCGTCCTTGAAACAATCGCAAAGCAATTCTTCACGACCCATGCTCGTTGTCGCGACCGTCGCCTTCATGTCCTTCATTGGGATCCTCACCGAGACGTCGATGAACGTCACCTTCCCCACGCTCATGCGCCAATTCAATGTTGGCATGAGCACCGTCCAGTGGGTGACTGCCGGTTACCTGTTGATGGCGGCGCTCGTCATGCTGACATCAGCATACATGAAACGGCGCTTCACCAACCGGGCCCTTTTCAGTAGTGCGGCGCTGTTCTTCATCACTGGTGATATCATCTGCGGCCTAGCCCCAACATTTTGGGTACTGCTGCTCGGCCGCCTAATTCAGGCCGGTTGTGTGGGTCTTTGCACCCCACTGATGGTGAACATCATCTTGGACGTGGTGCCCCGCAGCAAATTAGGTATGTACATCGGTTTCGCCAACCTGATCATTCTGATTGCACCGGCTTTTGGACCTACCTTCGGCGGCTTTGTCGTCGCTTTCTTCAGCTGGCGCATGATATTCTGGTCCACGCTCCCACTAGCGTTGTTGCTGCTAATTATTGGTCAGTTTGTCATCAAGCAGTACAGTCGCACCCAAAAGTACGCCTTCGACTGGCTACGCTTCTTCATTCTCGGCGCCGCATTGGTGGCCCTGATTGTTGGCCTGAACGCACTCGGCACCGCTGGCTACCTGGAGTGTGGCGTTTTGCTGGTAATCAGTATCGCCTTGACCCTGCTGTTTGTACACCTGTCAAAAACCGCTACCCGACACCTGTTTTCCCTGCACGTGTTTGCGGATTCGGCGTTCCTGTACAGTTTTCTGCCCTACATCCTCTTACAGTTTGCAAACGTTGGGATCAACTTCCTACTTCCAAATTACGTGCAGACCGTGTTCGCGGCCAGCTCACTGGTCGGCGGCCTCATCCTCTTGCCTGGCAGCCTGTTTAACGGCTTCGGGCAACCATTTTACGGCTACATGCTGGACCGGTTTGGCGGTAAATTACCGCTTTACCTCGGTGATATTTTGTTCACGGCGAACCTGCTCGTGCTCGCGATTGGCGGCAGCCGCATCGGCGTGCTGGGCATCACCTTGGTCTACCTGGTCTTCTCCATTGGGCGCTCCATGGCCTTTGGGAACACTGTCGCTTACGGCCTCAAGCAGATGGACAAGCAGTTGCAAAATGATGCCAACGCACTCTATAACACCGGGCAACAGGTTGCCGGCGCGATGGGGACGACGGTCTTGGCACTGATGATGGGCTCCGTTCACCGGCCTGGTAACAGCCACGCCGCCAACGTGGCCGCGGGCAGTGCGTGGGCGTTCATCATGTTAACGGTCTTCGGTGTCATCATTTGGTTCCTGTACCACAAGCTCTTGAACCTTGATCAAAAGAAACCACAGGCGTAACGAAAAGACGTCCAAGCACCGGCTGGGTGCTTGGACGTCTTTTTGCAATCTACATATTAATTACTTCGCACCGCGCGTTCCGTTGAAAGTGAGACCGGCAAGCGTCCGCGTGTTGCCACTATTACCATTGCTGGCTCCAGTCGCGCCGCGGAGCAGCTGACCCATGAAGAAGGACAGCAGCAAGGTTGCGGTCAGGTAATCCATGACGTAACCCGCGTACAGTGACAGGAACAAAGTCAACGCGCAACTGATTCCAAGGGCAACATTCCGCATCGTGAACCGGCTACGGAAGTGCCAGAGCAACATGATCATCGCAAACAAGATGATCAGCACGTATGGCGCGACCAGCAGGAGCATCCCGATGATTCCCATCGCGTAGTACTGGGAAACGAAATCCCGTTCGATCAGCCCCATGTTACTGAGCCGGGTGTAACCGAAGCCGAGGAGCTTGTCCTTGCTGTTGTTGTTGATGCCCGAGACCCGCTGCCAGATGGCATTTTGCAACCCGCGGTAATTCATTCGCTGCCAAATCGGCCACTTGAGAATACTCCGCCAGAAGTTAGTGTCATAGCGCGCCGGGTATGACTTCTTGACGAACTCTTCGTTGAGCGCGAGCTCGCTTGCGTGCTTTTCAATGTACTTGCCAACGCGCTTGTCACTGGCATTCCGTTTTTCGAGGCGTTTCAAGTGGTTATAAACATTCTTGATATCGTGCTTATCCTTCTTGGAATTATCGCGCAGCTCAGTGGCGTTGTCTTCGGTCTGCGCCTCAGACACCTGCCGGTTGCCAGTTGGCGAGTAGTGGAACAAGAGCCCCGTCCCCAGCAAAATCAGGACCAAGGAGCCAACAACGGCCCATTTGAAGCGGAACTCGCGGGTGATGAACACGAAGAACAGGTAAACGATGATAAATAGCGCAATAATGCCCAGGGTTCCGTAAGCCGCGGCCTTAGTCCCGAGCTCGAGCCCGGCCAATGCCTGCAGCACGGTCAAAATGACGTTCTTGGCGTTGAAGTTGGTGCACAGGAAGTAAATGACCAGTGGCGTCAGGATCAAAATCATGGCGCTGACGGTGTTGGCATGGTTAAAGAAGCCCTTCGATGCGAGCCCGTAGTAGTTACCCTGACCAGAAGTCGTAAACCAGGCGAAAATGTTGCCCGTAATGTGCTGCCGGGCGTACTGCTTGATGATTCCGCCCTTACCCCACTGGTGCAGGTAGGAGCCCAGACTAATGCCGAGCAGGTTGGTGAGCACGATGGAGCCGGAAACGAGCCCGGAGAGCCAGGAAACGACCGTCTCGAGCGTGTGGTCATCGAATTCGGTCCGGTAAGACACCACGATGATAAACAGTGGCATCACCATCCGCACGATGTAGAACAACTCACCAAACGTCGAGTAGGCAAAATTACCGGGAATCAGTGAGTGGAATTGGCCCGCATTCCACTGGTGCAGTGCGAAGTACACCAACAGCAGCGCCAGGTAACCCGCAAAGAACAGGTTCATCCGCTTGCTGTGATCAGCCAGCAGGAACATTACCCCGATGACACCGACAAATAAGATCCGGATAATCGTGGCTGGGGACATTCCGAGCCATTCAGAAATCGGCGGCTGATACAGCCAGAAAATATCTAGAAAGGGCTGTATGATTATGAAAATCATTAATACTTTTTTTAACTTAGAAGCCACACTTTTTCCTCCAAAATAACGTCTTGCACGGCAATTAGCCCGCGTTGCTTAAGCGCTGTGTCCTTGGCCGCATGTCGCATGCACCGCGCGTGGTCCGCGCCGTGGTGCACCCCCCTGGATGATTACTGGCGAGCAATGAATATATACGACTGTCTTTATCAATATGTGTAATTCTAAACTTACGGACTAAGTGGCGCAAGCCCGCGCCTAGTGATGCCGGACTTTTGCCCACACCGCCATGACCGTGTTATTGCGCATAATTATCAGCAGTAGCAAGTAGACCAGGCTACTAATGGTCGTC
Organism: Lacticaseibacillus zhaodongensis; assembly: GCF_009687905.1. Taxonomy (GTDB): domain Bacteria; phylum Bacillota; class Bacilli; order Lactobacillales; family Lactobacillaceae; genus Lacticaseibacillus; species Lacticaseibacillus zhaodongensis. The sequence continues at coordinate 85,798 of NZ_BLBG01000007.1, forward strand.
TGCACAACTAGGTCTAAGAAGAGCGACCCACTGTTGACCACGAGGTGTAAGGCCATCCCCACGGCTAGCGCACAGCCCGCCGCGATAATTATTTGCCATTGCTTTGCAAATAACTTTCGTAGTGGCAGTTCCCGGCGCACCAGGAAAATCCGCAGGAAGCACACCATCGCCTCAGTGGTGACGATGGTGATTGCCCCACCCAGCGCACCCATGTGGGGCACGATGAGCAGGTTCAGCACGATTGAGAGCACCGCCCCGCAATAATACGGGATCGCGAACTGCTTGAACAAGCCTCGCGACAAAGTGTACTGGTTGGCGAAGACCCCACCATAACTGACCAGCACGATGATGAGGGCGCCGAGGAACAGCACCGACCCGGCCGGTGCGAAATCCTTCCCCCAGAACCAAACCACGAACTTATCGGCATTCAGCATCAACTCAATGGTGAAGTAAGCCCCAATGAGCAAGGTGTAATCCAGCGCCGACTTAAGTAATTGCTGAACCCGCGTCTCATCGGTATCCTGACTGAGCATCTGCGCCATTTTGGGCATCAAAATCGTGCTGACGGAACCGACAACGGTAATTATTGCCCGGGCAATCATCTGCGACTGCCCGTAATATGATAGCTGGGTGCTGCCAGCGATGCGGCCGACCAGCGTCTGGTCGAAACTGATGTACATCTGCACCGCGATGGACGGAATCGTGATCGTCAGCGCACCGCGGAAGTAAATCTTGTCAAAGTCAAAATCGCTGCGGGTGAGCTTGCGGCCCAAGCGCTTTTTCAAATCAAACCAGAACACGATGTTGGCCAAGTAAGTAACTGAGTTAATTAACAGGTAGATCCACAAGTCACTTGGATTATGAACGAAAATGAAGATGCAGGCCATGATGGCGAGCTTGATGAATGTGTTCCGGGTCACGACCGCCTTGATTTCTCCCAGGCCGATGAACAGCCAGGAAATATCGAGCACGTAACCCAGTAAGAATGGCACTTCGAGCAGGAAGTAGTTCTTGTGGTCCATAAACAACATGACAACGACCACGAAGCCGATGATTGTGGCCAGCCCCACAAGCAGCTGAATAAACCACAGGTGGGCAAAACGCTTCGGCAGATCCTCAGCTTTTGACTGGGCAATCGCCCGCGCCCCGTACTGGTTCATCCCAAACAAGATGATCACCGCCAGCAGCGTCGGAATGGAATTAATATACGCGTTCAGTCCAACCGCCTGCGCGCCCAGAGTCCGGGTGACGTATGGCTGCACCACGATCGGCAGCATGAGCGCCATCACCTGGTACAAGGCGTTGTAGACGATGTTCACCATTGTTTTCCGCACGGTTTCACCTCTTCATTAATTATCTTCTTGTAAGTGCCGCGCTTTCCGGTCCGCTTCCTTCGGTGGCTGCATGTAATCACCATACATCCGGGTCAAGATTGCATCGTAACCGGCGGCAACTGGGAATTTCTCCCCTTCAAACTCCTGAATACTACTATCTGCAACTTCTTTGGGAAGATACATTTCTTTATCCCAAGGGTAAGGGCTGCTGAAGTTGTAGTAGATATAACCAAACGGCAACCAGTTGAACAGCTGAATGTGCTTCACGTTATGGCGCGCAAGGTCAGCCTTACTGCGGTGGGCGGCCATAAACTCAGCAATCTTGTGCAAGAAGCCCAGGTGCCGACCGGTCGTATTGTCACCGTTAGCCACGTCCAGCGCCACTTGATCTAAGCGGATCAGCAGCTGGTGCAAGCGCCGCAGCGGCTTCCAGCGGAACGTTTTGTCCAGCGCGAAAACATCAATAAACACCCCGTGCAGACCGGTACCCGCGTCCACTTCGTCGTAAACGGCTTCGGACTGGTTCAATACCTTGTAAGTGGCCAAGAAATAGCCTTGGTCCCCCGGTTTGACCAAGCGGACGTTTGCTTCCTTATTGGCCCCGTTAAACGCGGCGATAAAAGCCTGAATGTTCTCGCGTTTAATACCGATATCAACGTCATCGTCCCAAGGAATCATCCCGTGCTCCCGGACCGCGCCAATTGCTGAACCCCCAATGAGGAAATACTGCACATCATAACGCTTTAGCATGCGGCGTAATTTTTTTAGAGTTGTCAGTAGCACCTCGTGGCTTACATTAGCCAATAATCCATCCTCCAAATATGTATTCCGAAATATAATTTGCTTCATCTATGATACCACGCCGCTTTTATCTACGCGCATCTAATCGGCATCCCCTCCATTCTTGCAACTTAGCTAACCGGACGCAATGCACATGGGCAAAGCTTAAAGATTCTTACAGCTTCTATATGCGGACTAGTCAATGGCACTTAATTAGTCCAGAATTGAGGCAAAAGTTTGGAGGCTTGCATAGATGGTAATGAATAATAATTTCAAGTACCCCGACACGGCGGCTTACAAGTACGTAATTGACGAGCTGGATGCAAAAGGGGTACGCCTCAGCGACATCGCCCAAATCACATACGGCCTGCAGCACAAGTTTCTGCCGGACGCGACGATTGCCGATTACGAGGCGGAAGTCATTAACGTCATGCACAAACGCGAATTGCTGAACAACGCGATGGTGGCCTTGCAACTCGATAAGTTGGCAACTAAGGGGCAACTAGACGAGCCACTGCAAAGTATCGTTGCCAATGATGTTGGCGTCTTCGGGGTTGACGAAACGCTGGCATCTGGAATCGCCACTTTATGGGGCTCGATCGGCATCACCAACTATGGTTACATTGATCGCACCAAACCTGGGATTATCGGCAAACTCGACAACAACGGTACATCGGTGAACACCTTCATTGACGACCTCGTTGGTGCGATTGCGGCCGCTGTTGCCGGCAAAATGGCCCATAAGTACGCGTAGACTTTTGCGCTAAGCCACTGCTGCATCGGTTTTGGACTCTTGGAGGAGTTATGCTGAATCATTACCACGATCGGCGTCCAGAAGTTGCCATGGTTCTGGGCGTGTTTATCATCTTTACCCTGATTTCAATCGCCATGCCGCTGACCGGCGACGACCTGACCTGGGGGGTTAGCTCGCTGGCACGGTACTGGCACTGGGGCTCATTTAACGTGTACGACGGGCGTTACCTCGGCAACACAATGATTATCGTTCTGAGCAAAATTCAGTGGCTACTGCACATCGTTTACGGACTCATTGCCGCCGGTTTGGCTTGGGTCTGCAGTAAGTTGCTGCGCTCGGTCAGTGGTGGTGTTGCGGCCATGACCGCCGTTTTGCTGATGCCCCGCATTGTTTTCGCGCAGACGATCGGCTGGAATTCCGGCTACATTAATTATGTGTTCTCCACGCTGTTCACCATCGGTATTTTGGCGCTCGCCGACCGGGAGATCCTAAACGCACGACCAATTGCGCTCAACTATCCCCGCACCTTCGCCCTGTTTCTGGCCGGCGCCGGGATGCTGTCGAGCTGGCTCAGCGAACCAGTCACCATGCTGAACCTGCTGAGCATCATTGCCTTTATTGCCGTTGCCAAGCTGCGCGGCGGCCACCTTGCGCGGCACTGGTGGGCCGCTCTTGCCGGCACCCTGATTGGCTTCGTGCTCATGTTCATGAACGGCGGCTACCGCAACAGTATCGCCGGGACGGATAGCTACCGTAGCATCAACTTCAGTTTGCACAGCATCGTCCAGAACGCCAAAGTCATCACGGAAACAGCGCTGAACTCTTTTGCCGGACTGCTGATTGCCTTCCTACTGCTAGCCATCATCCTGAGCATCAAAAACTGGCAGGGCTGGCGTAATTACCAACGCGTTCTGGGCACTTTGGCAACCTTGGAACTTGCCGCCCTGTGTGTCGGCAACCACTTGGTCCAGGATCCCGCCCACCTCAGTAGCCACTACGCGGATCTATACCTACTGCTCACCGCCGGCTGCTTCGGCGCCTTAGCGCTACTACTGCTGGCCCTGGCCCCCGCCGACCTCGTCTCCTGGTACCTGCTGGCCGCGGCCGTGTTCACCTTGCTGCCCTACCTCGCCCTGCACCCGTTCGGCCCCCGCTGCGTATTCAGCGCGCAATTGTTCCTGGTCCTGCTCGCTCTGCGCTGGCTGCATAATTACGTGCAACCGTCCGCCCGCGTCTGGACCATCGGCGTCACCCTCGCCGCAGCTGTAACCTTGGCGTACAGCACGCCGTACCTAGTCCAGATTCATCAGGGCAAGGTCGTTCGGGAAGAGGTCTTGCGCTATGAAGCCAAGCACCCCCGCAAGTACCAGAACTACTACCCAGAGATTCCGCACGGTGACTGGTTCTGGTCCGGCCACTTAGCTCCGAATCAGGATTGGAAGATCGACCGCTACTACAACCTCCGCTACGGGGCAGGCATTTTTGTTCCTTACAGTCAGTGGCGCGCACATCGGCACGAGGATCCGGCAACGTTGCTAAAGAGCTTCGCCCGCATGTATCCGCAGGTGGCGCCAAAGCAAAAGTAAAACAAAGCCGGCCGCTCCGTATCCAACGGGGCGGCCGGTTTTACATATATCGTCAGACTGCTGCTTATTCCACTGCCGCGGTGCGGGGCACCACTGCTCCGTTTAGCTCGCGCCGACTAACACTAGGCTAACTTATTTGCTGAATCACCACCGACCGTGCCGGCTGAAGAATGGGCCTGACTCGAAAAGGGCGACTGCCGAAAAGCCGAAAATCTGCTTAGGACATATTTACAAATATGCGCAGAAACCGCCCGAAACGTTGGTAGTACAGACTTTGCGCGAATGACCAAAATATGGATCTATCTCCCACGCCCAATGTTGCTGAATCTGTACTTGACGGTAAGACTTGTGAATGTTGTTGCAAGCCATATTTTTAGCAATCTCTAGAACCCTTGTCCCGCTTGACTTTCTGCGCCATATTGCGCGTTTGTAAAAATATGTCCTGACCGTGTTTTGGCATTTATTGAATTTGAACTCTGCAACCAACACAATTTGGCGGTGCTATTGGTATGAATGATCAGTTTCGTCCATTATCAAGCTGGATAACCGCCAAGCTCGGCTTCATAGCCTGATCAACTACCTACCTGGAATAAACACATGTAGTCGTGAGGGGCGCCGCTGCGTAGCGACTTGAACTGCAGCGGCTCTGCCGCCGCTAGTTCAATCGACATCGGAGCGGCAAAGCCGCGGAGTGTGGAGCATATGCCGCGTAAAGCCCAAACAGCGGTTAAGCAGTGGGCTTCTGCTTAACCACTGGGGGTGAAATTGGGACCGCGTTGAGCGTAGCGATGCGGGCCCGATTTTAGGAGGAGGACTCGCGAAGCTAGTCCGTATCCGGCCCCGGGCTGTTCCACGCGAAAGCATATGCGAAGCGGAGCAGCGGCGCCCCTCCCGGCGGCCAGTCTAGTTAGCTCAAGATCTACGCGTACTTGCAGTCGTCAGTCAATTAATTCAGGCAGCTACTTCACCTTTTTGTTCATGCCGAACTGCACGCTGTACTGTTTGCCAGCCGCGATATCGTACTGAATCAGCTGGTAGTCGTGCAGCACTGCCTTTTGCGCTTTGCTCAGCTGTGGGTAAAGCTCCGTGCGGTTGTCATCCTTCACGAAGCGGATCCCAGTCGTGCTGTTCGTGCTTGAGTTAGCAACCTTAGTCCACATTGCAGGCAATTTGGCGTTAACCGCCGTCAGCAGTGCGTTGTACGCGTTCAGCTTCAAACCACCCTGCTTGTAGGCCAGCGCAATCAGGTCGTTAGTACCGATGACCCCGCCGTGCTGTTTGCCCAGCGCCCCATGTGCCCGCGCGTATTTATTCGCATAAACGAAGTAATCCGTGCGGTGCAAGAGGACCGTGTCGGTGATACCTGGGTAGATGCCGGGCAGATGGTCGCCGTAGAAGACCCAAACAATCGGCTTATTGATTTTGTCGATTTGCTTCTTGAACGCCGCGGCGGCTTGATCTGTGTAGTGCACCCCACGCGCATAGGTTTCGATCTGCTGCTGGCGGGCGGACAGGGTCGCACTGGTCGTTTTGGCCGTGACCCCCTTGCTGTACCAACCGTTGAACGGCATGTGGTTTTGAATCGTGATGAGATTGAGGAACTGCCCGCCGCGCCGTGCGTGCACTTGCCGCAGTGCGTTTGCGTAGGCGGTGGTGTCAGAGAGGTAAGGACTGCTACCAAGCCGGTGTTTATCGATAATTTTGTACTTACTACCTAAGTAAATGAACTTGTTGAAGCCAAAACGCTGATAAACTTGCGGCCGGTTGTAGAAGCTGCCCGTGTACGGGTGGACCGCGGTCGCGTAGTCAAAATCATTACCAACATTCGGATTGGCTTTCAGCCGCGGTACGAGCTGGGTGTAAGGCGTGTTGAGAGCACTGTCAAAATTACCCGTGCTGAGGCCGGTCAAGGACATGTACTCCATGTCGGCAGTGCCCCCACCGTAGCCGAAACTCATGAGCGAGCCACTGGTGTTCGCTTGCATTAGTCGCCGAATATGGGGCATCGGGTCCTGACTGATTTTAACGCCAGGGATCCGCGTTGGATCCGCAAAGCTCTCAGAAAGGTTAAAAATCACCGTCGTTTTTTGCGGCAAATTGGGCCGCGACTGGTTGGCAAGTGCCGCCTGCTGGCTGTATTTGTTGACGATTCGCCGAATTGCCGCCTTGGAATAACCTTGGGGCTGCGCCATCGCGTGGACATCAATACTACTCAAAAACTGCAAAATTGGTCCGTTCCACTGCGCAAAGCGGAGTTGATTGTTGTTGGCCATCACGATGTGACCACTATCGGTCAGGTTGCGCCAGTAGGAATAATGCTGATTCATCGTGAACAGACCAGCGCCAGCAACGAGCGCCACCAGCAATTTTGCAATCCCGGTCAGGCGCGTTTGTTCAGCTCGCTGCGCCCGGCGCTCAATAAACACGATGAGGAGCACAATGGCCACAATGCCGATCAGTGCCGCAACCAGTAGCCACGCCGGGACCATTTTGACCAGCTGGCCCCCCGCCTTCAGTTCCGCAATGTCACTCGGCACGATTGGTTCATTGCGATAAACGATTTTGACCCGGTTAGCGATGACAAATATCGTCTGCAGGGTCAAAGTGGTGATCAGTGACAGCCAATACCGGTCCGTTAAGCCCAGCAAAATCCAGTAAATAATCAGCAGGATCAGCGTCCCGACCAACATGTTGGGAACCAAGGTCATGACCGTGTAACCCAGCACGGACAAATGCGGATTATAAATATTTTCAACCGTTTGCCAAGACTCATTCATTGCTAAGGCGCCGAGCAATTGTGCCGCGTATAACGCCACGCCAGTGATGATTGGCCGCTGGTAATCATGCCAGAACAGCTTGATAGCAGCTTGCGGATGCGCCACAAACTGCAGCCAGGCGGTTGTAAACGGCATATCCAAGCGCTGACTAGCCCGCCGCCATAGCTTAGTGTGCCATGAAAAGGCCAGACTGATCAGCGCAAGTAGCAACACAAAGGCCGCAATGGTGATGAGGCTAAGTGGTAGCCACAGGTGACCAAAACCATCAAAGAAGCGGTGTAAATCTTCAACATAAGTGCCCAAAAGGTCCCGCCAGGTCGTTCCGGCCGCTACGAGTGCCCCTAACCAAACCGCATAGGCCATGACCTGGTGAATGCGGTCGCTAGCAGAATCGATTGGTGCCTGCGTACTACGGCTCAGCTTCAGGACCACCCGCACAACAACTAGCGCCGGTAGAAAGGTCAAAGGCGAAAGCAAGCCCACAAAGCGCGCGGAATTGGCCAGTGTCAGTGCCGCTGCTGTCGTGCTGAAGCCCATCGCCGGAATCGTCAGGCAGCCCACGATGAACAGGCCTAAGTCTTCCCAACGAATTCGCGCGGTCGCATCGCCCGCGACGAGTCCAATACAGCCTAGCGCCATGACCCCAGCAGTAAAGCCACCGTTTCCGAGCGTCCAAATATCACGGTTAAAGATCAGCGGCAAACTCAGCAAAAATACGCCGAAAAGCTTCCATTCCCGCTTGGCAAGCCATTGCTGCAACCACGGTGCGAGCAGCGTGAAGAGAACGACCCCGGTGATGTAAGGCTGCGCGTTGCGCAAAACCGGGAATAGCTGGTCATAAATGGCAGCCGGCTCGCCAAAACTACCGACCGCAAGTTGCGCCAAAATCAGCACGATGCCACTGATGATTGCCGTTGCCCAAAAGTGGACTGTCGTCGCCAGGCTCACGTGGCGTTGCGCAAAGAAACTGCCCGCCCAAATCAACCCGATATCAGCCAAAATGCCGAGACCGTACTTAAGCAGATTCCCGGCCAGCCACAGTTTGGTGGGCTTGCTACTATTTAGTGTGTAGGCTAAGACACCGTGTTGCCCGTAACTAACAAAGTAGGTCAGAACGGCGCCTAGCATGATGATTCCAAAAAATACAAGGAGGACCAGCCCTAAGCGCCGGTCCCCTGTGCTCTGATTACGTTTCATGATTCGTCCCCGATATGTACCTTTCTAATCTCCCGCTAATTATACACTAACGTTCGGGTAGTGGTTGCCTAAATCACCTGCGCGGACGGAAACGTAGGTGGAGGTGGAATATACCACTACTAAGGGCTTGTACGTCCGGGCGGCGGGCGCATTTTCCTCCCACTGCGCTGGCGGCAGTGACGACAGGCATGCTGGGGCACGGCTACAGGTTTGACCAAGCCCGGGTCAAATCTTCCGCCTTAGCTCCGAGCCCGCCCGTGTTTTCGCAACCGTCGATGGTAAGCTTGGCGCATTGCTTTAATCATCATAGGCGGTCTCTCCGCTATCCCCGAATATTGAAAGCAGTAGCCTTGCAAACCCAGCAAGACTACTACTTTCAATATTCGTTTCAGCATGGTCACTCCCGCCAGCTCCGTTCCCGGAAAAGGCGCCCGCCACCCTACAGAGATGTTCTTAATTAGCTCCGTCATGAACTGGACACTTTCCAGCCTGCAATAAAATCTCCCCCTCTTCTAACTACCTCGGATATTACAAGTAACTTGGATACTCAACAATCCAGGAGAATATACACAACACCACTGGATAGTTGCATTGTGTATTGTAAGCAGTTTGCTTAGTTAGGCAGTCTAAGCCACCGCCTATTGGTTAGAAATGAATGTAGCAAGGAGGGGCGCCGCTGCATAGCGATTTAAACTGCTGTGGATATGTCGCTGCTAGTTCAATCAATATTGGAGAATGAAGTATATGCCGCGTAAAGCCCAAACAGTCGTTAAGAGGTGTATTTCTGCTTAACAACTGGAAGTGACTTCATAACCGTTATCACAGGTGAACCAGTTACCAAGAGTTGATAGGTGATCCTTACTCACAATGATTGCAAAGCGTGTTGTCAAACTGTCTGGATACTGAGTAAAAACCGCAGTTAATGTGTGGATATTTGTAGGGCGGTGGACGCCTCTTCCGAAGTGCAGCTAGTGGGGGTGACCATGCTGTCGCGATAATCAGCGTGGTTTGCGCTGATTATCGGGGAGAACGGAGAGACCGCCAATAAAATAAAAGCACAACTGTGAGTTTACCGTGGTTGGTCACTACAACACGGCGGGCTCGTAGTTCAGGCGGAAGACTTGGCCCGGGTTTGCCAGAGCTCTTAGCGCTTCAGCGGTTAGAGCTTCCGGACATCGAAGAGGTCAAGCCTGCAGCCGGCCCCAGCATGCCTGCTGTCACCCCCAATAGCGAAACGGGAGGAAGAGGCGCCCACCGCCCGGGCAGCCAACCAAAAAGCACCCTGAACTCCACATCTCAAATGGAATCCAGGGTGCCATTTTAACTCACAATTACTTTTGCATCCCCGCCTGCAATGCGTACTGCTTGCCGGCAGTGATGTCGTATTCGAGGAGCTGGTAATCGTGCAAGGTGGCCTTTTGCTTCTTACTCAGGTCATTGTAGTAAACTTCCTTGCCGTTCTTGTTCACGAAGCTCATCCCGTACGTTGGGTCATTCGTGCGGTTGTCGCTGCGCATCCAGATAGTTGGCAGCGTCTTTTGCACCTTCGTCAGGAGAGCCACGAATGGGTCGACCTTGGCGTTAGCCTGCGCGAAGGCCATGGCGATGAAGTCGCTGGAGCCAACCTGCTTGGTATTGCTCAGCTTGGTTTTGGCCCCGTGCGCGCGGGCGTACTTGTTAGCGTAAATGAAGTAGTCGGTCTGGTGCAGCGGGACCGCGTACTTGGACGAGCTGTCGCCATTGTAGAGGGCACCGAGGTGGTCACCGTAGAAGACCCAGATGATCGGCTTGTTGATGGCATCGATCTGGTGCATGAACTTCTCGGCCGCGTCATCCGTGTAGTGCAGACCCATCGCGTAACTCTCAAAGGAACCCTTGAGGTCGGCGGTTGTGAACGCGGAACCAGATGCCTTAAAGTCATGCTTGCTGTACAGCGTCGGCGTGTACGGCATGTGGTTTTGAATGGTAATCAGGTTAAGGAACTGGCCACCCTTGCGCGCCTGCAGTTGGTCCAACGCGTTATCGTAGGCCGTGTAATCAGAGAGGTAGGTGTGGGCGTTGCCAACGTAGCGTCTGTGCTTGATCGGGTACTTGCTATCAAGCGCGGCAAACTTGTTGAAGTTGAACTTCTCGTAGACGCCCTGCCGGTTGTATTCAGAACCGTTGAAGGGGTGAATTGCGGAAGAGTACTTGAACCAAGTTGAAACCGCCGCCCCATTTTGCTGCCGCGAAACTAGCTGCGTGTAAGGCGTCGAGAGCGTCGTGTTCAGGTTGCCAAGGCTCATCCCCGTGAGCGTCTCCCACTCCATATCAGCGGTCCCACCACCATAACCGTGACTCATCATAAGCCCGGACGTGGTCTGCTTCTTGATGGCGCGAATGTTCGGGATCGGGTCCTTGTCTAGGTGGACGTTTGGCACCCGGGTCGGGTCGGAGAAGCTCTCGCTCAGGTTAAACATGACGGTCATCTTGCTAATGTCGTTAGTGCGCGTCTTGTTGATCTGTGCAGCTTCTTGACCGTACTTCTTGGCCAGCTGATCGATTGCCGCTTTGGAGTAGCCCTTGGGTTTTTCCATCGGCGTCACGTCGATGTTCTGCGCAAACTGCACGTACGGCCCGTTGTCTTGGGCGGCCCACATCTGGTTCATAATTTTGTAGGTCACCTTGAAGTTGTTCGCGAACTGCTGACTAGCAGACATGTACTGGTTGTAGGAACGGAAACCGACCATGAACGCGATGGCAAAAATGAATTGCACCACGCGCATTAGCCAGCTCGTCTTTGGCGCCGGGTGCTTGCGTTCCAGCCAAATGCACAGGGCAATCACGGCCACAACGATCACCACGCCGGCAATCAGCAGCAGCGGGCTGACCATTTTCACAAGATTAGCGGTGGAACGTAATTCGTAGATGTCGGCGGGAACAATTGGTTCATTCCGGGCAGCAATCTTGACGACATCCGCAATCAGCCACAGGGTGCCAGCGGTGAAGGTCGCAATCAGGGCGGTCCAGTAACGGTTAGTCAGGCCGCGAATGATCCAGAAAATGGCCATGAGCAGGATGGCACCGTAGACCATGGCCGGGATCCGCACGAGCAGGACCCGCGGGTAAACCATCGGGCCGGACCACGCCTTCCACGCCGCCTGCAGTCCGGGATACATGAAGAAGGTCGCCACGGTCTGCAGAACGTAGAAGAGGCCAAAAGCCAGTGCGCCGGGCCACAGCCGGTGCCAGATTGCACCGAGCAAGTGGCTGCGCTTTGCCACGATGTCCCGGGCTAAGGGCACAAACTCGAAGTCAGACTCCTTGCCCAGCACGCGCCAGGTCTGCGTCCGCTTGAGAATCCACAGCAGGGCCAGTGTAAAGATGACGACCCCAACCGTCAGTGCCAGCGCACTAACAAGCATCCAGATGCCCAGCCGGGCGGTGATCAATGCCTGCACCTTGTTCTTCAGCAGCGTCATAATTGCCAGTAAGCTGGCGCTACGACTGACGACTACGAGCAAAATGCCAGCAAACAGTTGCCAGCTTTCTGCACCCTGCACCTGCGTCTTCGCAGCCGGTGCGGGCAGCAAAACGTTCACCAGCGCCACGGCGGGAATCAGGGTCAAAATTGATTCCGGCGCGATGAACTGCGCGGAATTGTTCCACGCCCCCTGGCCGTACAGAGTCGCCCAGGACATAAACAGGGTCAGCAGGTAAGCCAGCAGCGCTAAACCGCAGAAGGCGCGCAGATTCTTGCCCAGATTTTCGTTCCGGAACAGCAGCGCGACCAAGCCAACGCAAAGCGCGGCGGTGAGGCCGCTGCCGGCATTAAAGCTCCAGATGTCGCGGCCAATCAGCATCGCCATGCCCATCGCCAGCAGTAAGAGCCGCTTAACGAGGGGTGCATGTTTGCCGAGTTGCAGGTACGGCAGCAGCAACATGAAAATCAGCATGCCGGTGAGATACGGCACCACGTTCCGCACGATCGGGAACATGGCGTCCAGGAGGCCCGCTAATCCAGGCACTTGGCCGTGAACCATCGTGAAGCCAAGCAGGATAATTCCCGAAGTGACGACAAATAGCCACGTGTGGACAGCAAGTTTGACGTGGACCTTAGCATCGATAAATAAGCGGAACAAGTAGATCAGAAAGGCATCACTGCCAATCACCATGATCAGCTTGATTGCCCAAACCACTAACCATTTCAGGCCGACAGGTTGGGCGTTAATCGTTGGCGAGTACAGCCCCCGCACGCCAAATGCGTATTCGTTCATCACGAACGCCACCATCAGTAGCAGCCCGATGATCGTGCGCACGGCTGGCCGCCGCATTACTTTTTTGAATGATTCCACAGTTAAGTTCCACACTCTCTAGTTGCGCTGTCCAGCAAGCTGTTGCCCATGCATTGGCATAGATGGCAATATCAGCCCGCGAATTCAGCCTAATTTTTAATAGTTGGTTCTAATTATAATTAAGTCCACTGCGGGTGTCTAACTCCGCACGCACAATGTCAGCGGCCAGTCGCGCACGCGCCACCCACCAAAACTGCAGCTTATCAATAAAAATCACGAACGCCATTTACGACTGCAGGCCAAGTGCCTTGCACTTTAACCCCTAGTTCCGTAGAATACGGGCAAGGATAACAGTTTGCACCCGCACATTAGTCATTGAACAGAAAGTCAGCCTTATGGAAAAATTAAAGAACCGCTTGGACGCCTTCAGTGACGCCATCATCGCCATCATTATTACCATCATGGTCCTCGACATCCCCCCTGTGCTGCACGACAGCCTTGGCAATTACCTGCTGCTGGGCAAGCACGTTGGGGTCTACCTGATCAGTTTTATTTTTGTGGCCAATATTTGGTATGAACACAGCACGGCATTTGGCGAAATCGCGACTATGACCTACCGGATTCTGATTTTCGAGATCATTTTTCTGGCCTTCCTCGCGCTGATGCCCCTGTTCACCAACATGATGGCGCAGAACACTACCCGCACCACCGTGATCCTGTACGGCTTGCTACAGTTCTTGGTCAACTATCTCTTCCGCTACCTGGCGAAAGTCATCGTGCACCTGCAGTACACAGATAAGACGGAGATGCAGAAGGTCTACGTCAAAATTTACGGGAACGCGAACCGCTACCTCGACATTCTCAGCATCGTTGCGTTAGTCGTCGCCTACTTCTTCCCCGAAGCGGCGCTGTTCTTCTACCTGGCTTACCCGGTGCTCAGCTTCCTGCTCAACAGCGCGGCCCGGCAAGAAATGGGTCTACACTTTCTGGTGTTGGAGAAATCCAACGCTAAGAGTGTAGGCCCCTTTTAAATGACAAAATAATAGGGCA
>NZ_BLBG01000008.1 GCF_009687905.1 Lacticaseibacillus zhaodongensis
TTTGGACCTAGGCATCTAAATAACCTCCATTCAGAGAATGTAGATATTTAGTTGTCTCTCCAAAAGGGACCATATCAGGCTGATATGCTGGATTCAGCCGCCACCCCGTTTCGACTCAGGGGTGGGCGCGGAGGGACGAATATCGTTATCGGTCAGTGCAGATTACGGCAATGCATCCGCAAAATATTCTGGCGTAATCGTGTGCTAGCGGTGGCTTGAGGTTTTACTCTGGTTGAATTAAATTCCACCTGCAGTTACTCAGGCAACGAACCGATTGCACTGGTAATCTCTTGCTCTTTCGCCCCGAGCGCCGGCCGTGTTGCGGACTATCAAACCATACTTTCGTGAATTGACAATGCAATCGGCTGCGTAAAATCGTATACTGAGATTAATATTACGGAACGACTGGTGGTTTCTATGGAAATTATGCAAAAAGCCCCGGCCAAGATTAATCTGAGTTTGGATGCACTCTATCGGCACCGCAACGGTGATCATGAGTGGCGGATGGTGATGACGAGTGTTGACCTCGCGGATTATGTTCACATCCGACCCGCAAAGACGATAAGTGTAACTACTGATAGTGGTTTCTTGCCTGAGGATCCCCGAAACTTGGCTTACCAAGCGGCGCGTGCACTGCAGCAAGAGTCTGGCGTGCATGCTGGCGCCCGGATACACATTGAAAAACATATTCCCGTCGCTGCCGGTCTTGGTGGCGGCTCTTCGGATGCCGCTGCGGTCCTGCGGGGGCTCAATGAGTTGTGGCATTTAGGTTATTCCCGAGAGCAACTGGCGCGCATCGGCCTACGGGTGGATTCAGATGTGCCGTACTGCGTCTACTCGGAGACGGCGCTGGTGAGTGGCCGCGGCGAAATTGTTGAACCGCTGGGCAAGCTGCCTCAATTCTGGGTGGTGCTGGCCAAGCCGAGTCTGTCGATTTCAACCCCGCGGATCCTGCGGGCTTTTGACTACAAGAGCAAGACGCTCTGCCCGGATAACGATAAAGTGCTAGCTGGCATCAAGCAAAATGATTTTGCGCTGATGACTGCCGGCATGGCGAACAGTCTGGAAGCAGTGACGGCCCAGCGGCACCCGGAGATCAACGCGCTGAAAGAGCGGCTGCTCAAGTATGGTGCGGATGTCGCCCAGATGAGCGGCTCCGGGCCGACCGTGTTTGGTCTTTGTGCCAAGCGCTCCCGGGCCGTGCGGGTTTATAATAGTATGAAGGGCTTTTGCCGGGAGGTTTACCTAGTGCACACGCTCGGTTAGACCCGCGAATTAGGAAGGAAGATTCAAATGCACGAACACCCAACGAATAGGCGGGCGTTCTCGCTGGGAATGGCGATTAACACCGTCTATGTGATTATCGAAGCAACTGTCGGGCTACTGATTGGCTCAGTGGCACTGGTTGCGGACGCGCTGCACAACTTATCAGACGTCCTCAGCCTGGCCCTGTCCTGGCTGGCGGACAAGTTGACGCACCGCAGCCCAACGCTCCGGCGTACCTACGGAATGAAGGGCGGTTCGATCCTGGCCGCGCTCATCAACGCGTTTATCCTGCTCGTGGGGATGGCTGCGATTATTATCGAAGCCATCGGGCGCTTTCGGAACCCCGGTCACGTCGCGGGTACGCCGATGATGATTGTTGCCGGCGTCGGAATTTTGATTAACGGCGGCACCGCGCTGCTGTTCATGCACGGCCGCCAGGGTGATCTCAATATCCGCAGCGCCTTCTTGCACATGGCCGCTGACGCGGGGGTCTCCGCGGCGGTGGTTGTGGCCGGCTTCATCATGAACCTGACCGGCTGGAACTGGGTCGACCCGTTGATGTCGATCATCGTCGGTGTGGTCGTTTTGGTCGCAACTTGGGGCCTGCTGCGGGATGCCGTCAACTTGGCATTGGCCGCCGTGCCGCGTTCAGTGGACGTCAAGGAAGTGGGCAAAATCATTGCGAACTACCCAACGGTCAAGTCCTACCACGACCTGCACATCTGGGCTGTCAGTACCACTGATACAGCGCTGACCGTGCACCTGGAGCGCACGACGCGGGCGGACAACGACAAGTTCATCAGCAACCTCAGCGCCCGCTTGCGGCGGCACTGCGCGATTGACCACATCACGATTCAGATTGAATGCGGTGACTATGCGAAGATGTCGGCGATGGATAATAACTACTAAAATAAATTAATTAGCGATTCTGCTGACCAAGTGCTGATGGTGCTTGGTCATTTTTGTGCACAAAAACACCGGCGCTCTGGGGACGCCGGTGCTGGGAATCGATTAGGTGGAGAAAAATGAAGAAGATGAGGTGAGCCTCTGGGAAAACTCACTTCTATGCTGTTTAATATACCCGGCAGTTGTGAAGATATTGTTGCGGGGATGTGTTTTTACGGCGGCGGTGAATGTGATTGCGCCAAGAGAGCGCGAAATAGACAATGCCAAACGTTCGTAATTAAGCCAAAATTGGTAAAGTGACGAGATTTCGCGAATAATCACGAAAATATGGCCGATTTGTTTGCTTAATTCACGTATGATTATGTATAATCAACTGGTATAATCCGTTTCTAACAGAATAATCTAAATAGAGTAAGAACTAAGGAGATATGTAAAATGAAAACACGTCGTAGCGACCGGCTCATTGACATGACCCGCTACTTATTGGAACGGCCCCACACCCTGGTCCCGCTGACCTTCTTCTCACAGCGTTATGAATCCGCGAAGTCATCGATCAGTGAAGATCTGGCCATCATTCGCCGGACTTTTGCCCAGCGCCAAACTGGGATTCTGGAAACTGTTCCAGGTGCTGCTGGTGGGGTGCGTTACATCCCCATCATCGCTGAACCTGAAGCCAAGGAATTCATCACCAGCATTGCCCAGCGCCTGTCTGATTCCAAGCGCCTGCTGCCAGGAGGTTACGTTTACCTGACCGACCTGCTCGGCACACCGGAGATTTTGCGCCAAATCGGCCGTCTCATTGCGACCCAGTACCTCGACTCATCCGTGGACGCGGTCATGACCGTCGCTACCAAGGGCATTCCGATTGCCCAGAGTGTCAGCCAGTACCTGAACGTGCCGTTTGTCATTGTGCGCCGGGATTCCAAAATCACTGAGGGTTCCACTGTTTCCGTTAACTACGTGTCCGGTTCGTCCGACCGCGTGGAGAAGATGGAACTCAGTAAGCGCAGCCTCCAGAGTGGCGCCGGCGTCCTGATCGTTGACGACTTCATGAAGGGCGGCGGCACTGTCAACGGGATGAAGAGTCTGATTGATGAGTTCGACGCCAAGCTGGTTGGTGTGTCCGTATTCGCCGAGGGCAGTTTTGCTGGCGACCGGATGATTGATGATTACACGTCCTTGCTGCAGCTGGATCCAGTGGACCCCAAGGCGAAGACGATTAATGCTAAGGCAGGGAACTACTTGGTGAAGAACGCGGACCTGCTTGCCGGTTTCAATAAGTAATGTCGGCCTACGTGTTCCCAATCAAGATGGCCATCATCACCTTTCCATTCCTGGCCCTCCTGATTGCCTTACCCTTCCTGATCGTGCAGTACCGGCGCTACGGCAGCTTCACCTTTGTCCGCGCGCTGGTGCTGTACTCCTTTGTGTTTTACATGCTCACGGCGTACTTCATGATCATTTTGCCGCTGCCGTCCGTTGCGGCGGTGGCAAAATTGACGACAGCGCGCTACCAGCTGATCCCGTTCACGGCCGTCCGCGAGTTCTTCAATACTAGTGGCTTCGCACTGGCGAGTCCGGGAACTTGGCCGGGGGCGCTGCGCAGTGCGTCCTTCTTGCAGCCGGCGTTTAACATGTTGCTGACGCTACCCTTTGGTTTTTACCTGCGCTATTACTTCCGCCGCAGCTGGAAACAGGTTCTGCTCATGTCGTTTGGCCTCAGCTTGTTCTTCGAGCTGACGCAGCTGAGTGGCCTCTACTTCATCTACCCGCGGCCATACCGGCTGTTCGATGTTGATGACCTCATCGTCAACACACTCGGCGGGATGCTGGGCTACTACCTCACGCCGCTCATCCGGCGCGCGTTCCCGAGCCGGGAGCGCATGGACGCGCAGAGCTATGAGCGTGGCAAAAAAGTGGGCTGGCTGCGCCGCTTCGTCGCCTTCCTGGTCGATTACGTTGTGATTGGTGGCATCGTTCGCTTCCTCCTTGAACTGGGCCTGCACGCGTTGCACGTGCGCGCCACTACTAGCGCTCGCTGGTCCTATGTATTGATGATTGCCATCGTGTTCGGCCTGCTTGCTGGCCGCGATGGCGCCACGCTGGGCAAAAGTCTGGTGCGGCTGCGTGTTACTGGTGCTAGTGGCGAAACGCAGTGGTGGCGCGCGCCGCTGCGGTACGCACTGCTCTACTACTTCTGCCTACCAATCTGGCAACTCTGGCTTAGCGAGTCGAGCATGGTGCTGACGGAAATCAGCAAGCGGACGCAACTTAATTTCATCATCGTGGGCATCCTGAGCTTGTTCGTGTTGTTCTTCAGCGCCGACGTCGTGTGGACGCTGGTGCACCGTGATGGCCGCCTGTTTTACGACGACTGGGCGCAGACGCGCTTGATCAGTACGGCACCAACAAAAGCAAAATAAGCACAAGGCGGCGACAGGAATCATCCAGTCGCCGCCTTTTTGATATACGCACCAGTTCGTAGATTTTCTCAGTATGTTAAAAAACATTCAACATAATGAGAGTTAAGTTGCATTTTGCCATTGGCGGCCTTGCTATAGAGCCTTATAATCAGTAACAAGGGCTGGTTCTGGGGACATAGTCGAAGGAGGGTTAATCATGGGGCACAAACAAACATCTGCAGAATACATAAAACAAATTCGCACCGAACTCGATGGCTTGAATCACAGTGAGCGCTTGCGTCACTTGGAAAAACAACTGGAAAAAACGCACAATCGGATCGAGAAGCGCGAACTGACAGCGATGCTGCTTGAAGAACGCAAAATCGGCCGGCACCGTATCTACCTCCGGCTAGTCGGTTGGGGTGCCATCCTGGCGGTGATTTTTTTCATCCTCATCAAGTTTGGCAATCCGGACCACGAGGCGGACACGAGTTCCTCATCGACGCCGCAGAGCACCAAGGTGGCTACTAAAGCCAAAAAGCAGCCGGCTAAGAAGAAGAGTGTGCTCGTCGATGGCGGGGGCAGTAGCGTCAGCAGCAGCCACCACAAGCACCACAAGGCCAAGAAGAAGTTAGCCGCAACGAGTGCGAGTTCGACCAGTAGTACGACGGACTCCAGTAGTAGTGCGGCCGCAAGTAGTCGGGCTGCTGCGGCTGCCAGTTCATCGAGTGCCGCTGCCGCCAGTTCAGCCGCCGCTGCGAGCGCAAGTAGCGCCAGCAAGCAGTCTGCTGCCGCAGCTAGCAGCTACAGCAAAATGCTCGCTGCGCAAAGCAAGAAGGCCAGTGCACGGGCCGCTAGCAGTCGGGCAGCGGCCGCTCGAGCCCAAGCTGCCGCAGCTACCTACACCGTTAAGGAAGGCGACAACATGTACCGCATCGCCGTCAACCACGGTCTGACGCTCAAGCAGCTGCAGACAATGAACGGCCTGGGTAACAGCATTGCGATCACTCCGGGCGAAGTGCTCCGGGTTCACTAAACTAAGTAATTGATTGGAACCACTGCAGTAGCAACTGCGGTGGTTTTTTGATGGCTGCCAAGAAGACCAGCAGTAGCAGATAGCACTGAATAATCCGGCGGTACCGGGTGTTGAGCCCTGACGACAGTGACCTAGACCAATTCCTTAATACTCCCGCCGCGGTGCCGACTGTGCTATTATTGAAGCATTCAGACATTATATTAAGGAGCTATTTTGATGACAGAGAGCAAGTTCACGATTATTTTGGCTGCGGGTAAGGGTACCCGCATGAAGAGCAAGCTGTACAAGGTTCTGCACAAGGTCTGCGGCAAGTCCATGGTTGACCATGTGCTGACCCAGGTCGAGCAAATTCACCCCGACGACATCGTGACCGTTGTGGGCCACGGCGCCGAGGCTGTCGAAGCCGCAATCGGTGACCGTAGCCAGTTCGTTGTTCAGGAAGACCAGCTCGGTACCGGTCACGCCGTTTTGCAGGCAGAACCACTGCTCGGCGACAAGGACGGTGTAACGATGATCGTCAGCGGGGACACACCACTGCTCACCGCCGCCACTTTTGACAAGCTCTTCGCTTACCACCAGGATAAGGGTGCCAAGGCAACCATCCTGACGGCCAGCGCACCGGACCCGACCGGCTACGGCCGCATCGTGCGCGGCGACCTCGGCACCGTGCAGAAGATTGTTGAGCAAAAGGACGCGTCGACCGAAGAGGCTCAGATCCACGAGATCAACACCGGTGTTTACTGCTTCGACAACAAGGCACTCTTCTCCGCACTGCATGAAGTCAAGAACGATAACGCGCAGGGTGAATACTACCTCACCGATGTCATCGAAATCCTGAAGGGCCGCGGCGCCGTCATTGCTGCTTACAAGATGGCCGACTTTGATGAAAGCCAGGGGGTCAACGACCGCGTTGCCCTTGCTTCCGCCACCAAGGTCATGCGCAAGCGGATCAACGAGGCCCACATGCGCGATGGGGTCACCATCATCGACCCTGAAAACACCTACATTGATGTTGATGTCAAAATCGGCAGTGACACCATCATCGAACCCGGCGTCCACCTCGAAGGCAAAACTGTCATCGGTGAGGATTGCATGATTGGTAGCGACACCGTCATCATCGACAGTACGATTGAAAACGGCGTAACGACCCGCAGCTCGACCATCGAGAGCAGCATCATGCGTGCCGGTAGCGACATCGGTCCGAACAGCCACCTGCGTCCCCAGAGTGATATTGGCGAAGGCGTCCACATCGGGAACTTCTGTGAAGTCAAGAAGGCCACCATCGGCAAGAACACCAAGATCGGCCACCTGACCTACGTCGGTGACGCAACCCTTGGTGAAGACATCAACGTTGGTTGCGGGGTTGTCTTCGTTAACTACGACGGCGTTAAGAAGTGGCACACAAATGTCGGCGACAAAGCCTTCATTGGCAGCAACTCCAACATTGTTGCCCCAGTCGACGTGGCCGACCACAGCTTCATTGCCGCTGGTTCAACGGTCACCAAGGACGTACCATTCCACGCGATGGCCATTGCCCGTCAGCGCCAGACGAACAAGGAAGGCTTCTGGGACCGCCTGCCCTTAGCAGATTCTAAGGATTGGAACTAAGCTCTAATTTTGTAAGCGGTATGGTAACAGTTCAAATGATTTTCATGAAAGCAGTCCATAAACCTTGCTTGCTTTTTTCAGCCATTCCGTTAGACTTTACTAGGATGTTAAATAAATTATCAAAATATGGAGGCTACCATGTCTGCGCATTACGCTGACCCGAAACTCAAGATTTTTGCCCTCAATTCAAACAAGCCGCTCGCCGAGAAAATCGCTGCGGAAGTTGGAGTTGAGCTGGGTAAGTCATCTGTCCGTCGCTTCTCTGATGGTGAGATTCAGATTAATATCGAAGAGAGTATTCGTGGGGACGATATCTACTTGATTCAGTCCACCTCAGCGCCCGTTAACGACAACTTGATGGAACTGCTCATCATGATTGACGCTTTGAAACGGGCCTCAGCTAACACGATTAACGTTGTTATTCCTTACTACGGTTACGCACGGCAGGATCGCAAGGCACGGAGCCGCGAACCAATCACGGCCAAGCTGGTCGCAAACATGCTCGAGCGTGCCGGTGCTGACCGCGCCCTCGTGCTTGACTTGCACGCCGCCCAAATCCAAGGTTTCTTCGACATTCCAGTGGACCACCTGATGGGTGCACCGCTGATTGCCGACTACTTCTTGCGCAACCACTTTGTCGGTGACGACACGGTTGTTGTTTCCCCTGACCACGGTGGTGTGACCCGGGCCCGCAAGCTTGCGGAATTCCTGAAGTCACCAATCGCCATCATCGACAAGCGCCGGCCACGGCCTAACGTTGCCGAAGTTATGAACATCGTTGGTGACGTCAAGGGTAAGGATGCGATCATCATCGATGACATGATCGACACTGCCGGCACCATCACCCTGGCCGCCGCAGCCCTCAAGAACGCCGGTGCCAACTCTGTCCGCGTTGCCGCAACGCACGCTGTCTTCTCTGGCCCCGCTATCGAGCGCCTGCAGAACTCAGTTATCGAGCAGGTCGTTGTGACCGACTCCATCCAGCAGCCGCTGGACAAGAAGCTCGACAAGCTCGTGACGGTTTCCGTTGGTCCGCTCATCGGTCGCGCCATCAAGTACATCCACGAGAACCGGCCAGTTTCACCACTGTTCGAAAATCGCTTCCGTAAAGATGCAGAATAATTAATCAAAATTTGCTCGGATGGGTCTTCTCCAAATTGGAGGGGGCCCATATTTTTGTACTCTCGCGGTGAGGGGCGCCGCTGCTCCGCTACGTATATGCTTGGCGCGTGGAACAGCCCGGGGCCGGCTCCCGCGAAGCTCCGTGCTGCGCACTACGCTTTGCTCCCGCCTAATTTTGGGGCCGCCCTCGCTACGCTCAGTCGCGGTCCCAAAATCACCCCCAGTTGTTAGGCAGAAGAGCGCTGCCTAACAACTGTCTGGGCTTTACGTGGCATATACTACGCTACGCAGCGGCGCCCCTCCCGGCTACTACCTGCTGTCATGCGCCATGTTGTCAGACATTTTACGTACAATCCACGTTCTCTTGACCAATATACGCTGAATCTAGTTGTGTGTTCCAAGTTGGCGAAGCAGGTAGTTAACGTATCATCTAGTCAGGCTTGTTCGGTGGTGTTAAAATCTAAAGACATCAAAGTTGCTCAAGCAATCACCACCAGTTGCGTATTCTGATAGCTATGCGGCTTTTTTGTGCTTGAATTTAAGATTGTGGCATTTAAAAACACAGCCTCTGCTAGAAGACTGTGCTTTCCGGTGCCAGACGCTAGACATGCGTCGCTACTTACTTTACTTGTGGTCGTTTAGCCAGTGATGTACCAAAAGCAGAATCACACCAACGAGTAAAGGCGCAACAATCGCATTATCAAAACTGCTCAAAATCACCACCAACCGCGTAGTCCGCTAGCTGCGCGGTTTTTGTTTTACATATCCTTAATTGAACCAATTTAACCGTGTAGATAATGGCCAGTTCTGCAGTAGCAGCAAATGAAGGTAGGTATACAAGATACCTGGATTGTTGGGCGTAACTTTTATGCGCAATACTTGATTAGAAGGCCTCAGCTTCTGGAAATATTATCTCCATCCATTGCTTAATTGTGGGTTGAATACCTGGTCCTGTGTATATACGAGCGGTTGGTTTCCGAGACATTTTGCTAAAAGTTGCGTCAACTGCAGCTACCAATTGGCTATTGTAGATAGGCGGACGTTATGGCTCGGCGTTGTTTATGAATAACAGGCAGATGAAGATAGGGGATATTTCACGGCGTACTATATGCGTTCAGTACAGACGTGTGCAAATTGAGAACTTCTCTGTAGGGTGGCGGGCGCCTTTTCCGGGAATGCAGCTGGCGGTAGTGACCATGCTGAAACGAATATTGAAGGTAGTAGCCTTGTGGGCTTTACAAGGCTACTACCTTCAATATTCGGGGCGAGTGGAGAGACCGCTAGGATGTTGTAGTCGCTGAATGCAAGCTTACCGATTGTGCTGACTTAACATGGCGGGCTCGGAGCTCAGCGGAAGAATTGGCGCACTTTGCCAATCCTGCAGCGGCCCCAGCATGCCTGTCTGTCACTACCGCCAGCGTAGTGGGAGGAAAATGCGCCCGCCGCCCGGGAAGCAAAGGTAAGCAGCTGCTTCCCTCCAGGCGGGCTTCAACGACTCAAAATAATAGTTGCCTATGGACTAAAAAAACCGCACTCCACAAGGAAGTACGGTTAAACCGAATCTGGATTTCAGTGCACCTGTTTGGTGTCGTCGCCCTTTTGTTCCGCCAGCAAGTCGCGGATTTGCAGCAGCAGCTCAGCTTCCGTTGGCCCAGCCGGCGCCGCGGATTTTGGCTTCCGCAGCTTGTTGACTGTGCGGACCAAGAGGAAGACCACGAAGGCCATGATGATGAAGTTAATAATGTCGTCAACAAAGGTCCCAATCTTGAACTGCGCGCCTAGCACCGTGAAGGAGATGGCGCTGAGGTTGGCTTTGCCGACGAATAACGATAGCAGCGGACTGATGAGGTTCTTGGTTAAGGAGCCAACCAGGGCCGTGAACGCGCCCCCAATGATGACCCCAACGGCCATGTCGAGCATGTTGCCGCGCATGATGAAGTCCCGGAATTCCTTAAGCATAATGGTGTCCTCCTATAACTGTTGGCTAGTCTATACAATAATTATAAGCCCTTGGAAGCACTGATACTAGCTACGCAACGAGGCCGGTGAGGAGTGCAAAAGCCGCAATGATGCTGACCCAGATGATGTGCCGCCGCTTGTTGAGCAATAGGATCGCGACGTACTCGCGAATCGTGGCGTTAGGTAGGAAGTAGGGCGCTGTGTGGGCACCGAGACCGTTGGCATGTAGTCCGGCCTGACGGGCGTAAAGTCCGGCCCGAAACAGGTGGTAGTTGTTGGTGCAGAATTGGGCACGGTAAGGCGCACCTTTTGTCTCCTGCTGAATGAGTGCAGCTGAGAAACGCATGTTCTCGAGTGTGGTGCGACTTTTGTCTTCAAGCAAAGTGTCCACTTCCGGGATGCCATTTTGGATGGCATATTGCTGCATGGCCTTGGCCTCACTGAGCTGTTCGTCAGGGCCCTGGCCACCGGAGAAAATAATGCGCGGCGGCTTGCGGCCCTTGCTGACTTGGCGGCGGTAGTACTTAATGGCGCGGTCGACGCGGGCGCCCAGCAGCCGGCTGACTTTGTGGCCGTCAATCAGGCCGGCGCCGAGGACGATGAGGAAGTCCTGGCGGTGCCACGGCCGGTGCAAGTTGTAGGCAATGAGGGCCATCAGGAAGTTCGCCAGTGTGAGCAGGATGTAAGCACCCTCAAGCGTGATGAGGATGTCGATGGTCCGGGCGATGCGGGCCGGCAAGAGGCGCTGACCAAAAATATTAAATAGATAAATAATGATCAGGGCGACGGCGATGAGCAGCGTCAGCATGTTCGCCAGTGAATGGCTCTCACGTTTCCAGACCAGCACGGCGTTCCAGATCAGGAAGACCAAGTGGAAGGTCAGCAGCAGCAGGAAGGCAATCATGACGATTCCGAATACAACTACTGCTGGGATGATGAGCCATGACTCGTGGCTGACGATGACCAGCGCACCGCCGCCGATGACATCAAAGCCGAGGGCGAGGTTAATGAGGAGCCCGTTCAGCAAGCGCCGCGGTTCGATTGCGTAAGACGCAATGGCGACGGCGGTAGCTGCTGCGGCGAGGGCAACAAGGAAAATGACAAAATTATCTGTGTTTGCGACGTCCAAAGTTAGTGGTTTCCTTTCAGTCGAAAGCTAATTAGCTTATAATGTGAGGCACATAATAAGGCGGTGAAATAAAATGACAGATCCAGTATTTGGTACCAAGGATCCTCGTTATGATTATGTCAAACGCGTCGGTGTTTACGGCGTGATTCCAGACCATTCTGGCCGGCGCATCCTGATTTTGCAAGCTCCCAATGGCGCGGACTTTTTGCCCGGCGGCGGCGTTGAGGCCGGCGAGGACGACCATGCGACCCTGACGCGCGAATTGCTTGAGGAGTTCGGCGTCAGCGTTGATATCGGGCCGCGGCTCGGCCGGGCGGCGGAGTATTTCTACTCCCACCACCGGGAGACGGCTTACTACCACCCGGCGACCTTCTATGCGTGCAGCAACATGCGCATCACGGCCGACCCGCTCGAAGATTTCAACACCCTAATGATGATGCCGATTGATCTAGCAATCGCGCAGCTCAAGCGGCCGACGCACCGGTACGCGGTGGCGCAGTGGCTCAAAATGCAGCGGGCGACTGACTAGTCCTCCAGTACGTACTTGTGCAGGGCCTGGGCGACCCCGTCTTCGGCATTGGTGCCAGTTTCTGCCTTAGCCAGAGCCTTAACGGCGGCGTTGGCGTTCCCCATGGCGATGCCGGTGCCGGCGAATTCGAACATTGAGATATCATTGTTTGAATCGCCGAGACACATCACCTCGCTGGCGGGGATATCGAGACGCGCCGCCAGTTCCTTCAGGGCGGCGCCTTTGCTGACGGCAGGGTTCAGGAATTCAAGCAGGTAATCTTCGCTGCGGACAACGTAGAAGGACTTGCGGACTGCTTCTGGCAGCTGCTTTTCAGCCGCGTCCAGTTCAGCCTTCGTACCGGCGAAGAAGAACTTGGAGAACTCGCTGGTGCGGTTTAGCTGCAGTGGCGAGCGGAAGCGGAGCGGCATGCTGGTGCTCAGTGCCTCGTGCATGATCGTTGCGCCAACTTCCGGGGCGTCGGTGTACATGGCCTCTTCGTCCTCCGCCGCCATGGTCACGCCCAGCGTCGCTGCGAGTGCGTAAATTTTGAGGTAATCCGCGTAGCTCAGGGTGTGCCGGATCAGGACCGCACCCGTGGCGGTATTTTGCACCAGCGCACCGTTGTACGGAATCGCGTAGTCATCCTTGCTGACGAGGTTCAGCTGCGGCAGAAATGACATGACACCCGGCAGCGGCCGGCCCGAGGCGAGCACAACGCGGACACCGGTGGCCCGGACCGCGCGAACGGCCTCAGCAACGGCGGGGTTCAGCTGATTGTTCTCGTTCAGCAAGGTCCCATCCATATCAATTGCAATTAATTTGATTGGCATAAATAAAGTAGTCCTTTCGTTTGACCCGGCGCTTAGCCGTAAATGGCGGGGTCGATGACACTTTCATTGGCTAAGTAGCGCTGGAACTTACCGTAAACTGGCTTGTAATCTGGAGAAGACGCTGGCGTCAGCATGGCTTTCGGGAAGTAGAAGCGCTCGTCGCCACTGACCTTGCCCGTGATGGCGCCGACCAGTGGACTGAGCGTTGATAATTCCTCCAGCGTCTGGTCGTGCTGCATGATCTCGATTTGCGTTTTGGGCGTCGCGCTGGTGGGGTCGTACTGGTCGTAAGGCAGGTCGTAACTCGAGTTGGTCGCGGTGTAGTACTTGCTGTCCCAGCCGGCTTCGTCCACCAAGGCCGCCATTTCCGGCAGCAAGTGCTCCGTGTCGGTCGTGAAGCTAGCCGACTTGAGCGGGCGCCGGTTGAGGAAGGCCGCGCTGAGGTCCGCCAGAATTTTGTCGCTGGAATCGAGCCAGTAATGGAAGTAAGTGGTCAGCACGCCATCGTCTAACTGCAGGTAATCGTGCAGGGTGAAGTTATTTTCGAAGAAGGGTTCCAGCAGGCGTGGCGCCGTGCCGGGGTCGGTGAACTTGCCGGCTTCGTAGAGCTCCTTGGCCCGCTGCAAAATCCCCGTCAGGATGACTTCCATCCCGCGGGAAACTGGGTGGAAGTAAACCTGCTGGTACATCTGGAAACGACTGACGATGTAGTCCTCAACGGCGTGCATGCCGCTCGGTTCGAAAGCGATGCCGCCAGCGTATGGCCGCATGACGCGCAGAATCCGGGTTAGGTCGAAAAGACCGTACTTGGTACCGGTGTTGTAGGCGTCCCGCAGCAAGTAGTCCATCCGGTCGGCATCAATCTGACTGCTGATGATCTGGACAACTTGCGGATTCGGGTAGGTGTGGTCGATGACGCTGGCCACCTTTTGCGGAAAGTCCGGGGCAACGCGGCTGAGAATCTGGTTGACCGTGGTTTCGGGGCTGGTCAGGATTTGGCGCGTGATGGCCTCGTGGTCGGTGTGGAAGATATGTTCAAAAGTGTGCGAGTATGCGCCATGGCCGATATCGTGCAGTAAGGCGGCACAAAGGGTGACTAGCCGTTCTGAATCGTCCCAGAGCCCGTCGTCAGGTGCCTTTTTCGGATAATTTTGCTCAAAATTGTCGCATATTTCCCGGGCAATCTCGTAAACGCCGAGGGAGTGGGTGAAGCGGGTGTGCTCCGCTCCTTGGAACACGGTGCTGGCGACCCCAAGTTGGTGAATCCGCCGTAGCCGCTGTAATTCCGGACTGTTGATGAGGTCCAAAATTACGCGGTGCTGGACGTGAATATAATTATGAACTGGATCACGGAAAACTTTTTCGCGGGGAAGCATTTCAATCTTCAAAATTTATAGCCGCCTTTCACCGCGGCAAAAAGTCGCCGCGGAAACGCTGTATTTACCTCTTTATTATAAGGTAAGCAAACATATTTTGGAAACTCGCGGAAAAAGCCAAATAAGCCGGCCAAATTGCGTTAGCATAGAATATAATTAGCAGGTAGGAAAGGATTGATAATGATGGACATGTCACGTGGCGTTCCGGTGCAAGTGCACGTTGAAACTTGGGTTGACCAAGACGGAGAGAAAGAGCACCATCAGTTTGATGAGCCAGGCCAAGTGGTCCAACTTGGCGACACCTGGTATGTACGTTACATCGAGCCTGGGGACGAGCACTTGCCCGTCACCTTCAAAATTCAGGGGACTGAGGCGGTGACCTTGATTCGGGGTAGCAGCAACAACGATACCCACGTCAGGCTGCAGTTCATTGCCGAGAAGCAAGTTACGGCGCAGTACCACACGCCGTACGGAGTCATTCCAGTCGAGACGATTACGCCCCGGATGGATGTCGCCCTGAATAACGAGCCAACCGGCGGCGAAGCTTATATAGAGTACCGTTTGAGCGCAAACGGCCAACATATTGGCGATTACCGCCTCCGTTTGCTTTTTAATGCGTAGTCAAGTATATTTGATTGTATCTGTGAAAATGTTGAAAGGGGCGCGACTAGCTTGAAACTTGACGTATTGAAAGACGCCGACAAGAATGAGTTATCCATGATTGAAGTTGCCCATGCAATTCTGGAGGAAAAGGGCGAGACGATGGCCTTCGTGGACATCGCTAACGAAATCCAGACTTTCTTGGGCAAGAGTGATGAAGAAATCCGCGAACGGTTGCCACAGTTCTTTACGGACCTGAACATCGACGGGAGCTTTATCTCTCTCGGCGACAACGTCTGGGGGCTGCGTTCCTGGTACCCATTCGAATCCGTTGACGAAGAAGTCAACCATCCAGAAGAAGACGAGACGCCACAGCGCAAGAAGAAGCACAAGAAGGTCAACGCCTTCCTTGCCGACGCTGGTGATGACGATGACATCATCGATTACAACGATGATGATCCTGAAGACGATGATCTTGATGCAAGCGACGACACCGATACCGCTGATGGCTACGATGACACAACGGACAGCACCGATGACAGTGACACCACTGACGACGAAACCGACGCATTACCAGACGGCATCGAAGGCCAGCTGAGCGAATTCAGCGACGACGATGCGGATGATGATGAAGAGGAATAGTGCTTCAAAAGCCGTTTAGCTTCTGAGCATTAGGGGAAAATCCTGTTCAAGCACGTACTTTGTGCTTGGGCAGGATTTTTTGCTAAGCGGAAGAAGCTGGCTTTTGGAGCACGTATGTAGGCCGCCTTCGCGCCGCTTAGCTCCTACTCAGAAAGGTCCGAAGGCGGCCGGGGGTGGTGGCGGCTGTAACCGACAACTCGCAAAGCTTTGTAACGATCATGATTACGCAAGAAGCAACGGCTAAAACGATTTTTGTGTTTTGCAGGTGCTTTTGTACTAAGCGGAGCCATTTCCACTAGTGCAGCTTGCTGCCCGTAGTGGAATGGACAAAGGAGTAGGAGCTGGTTTGCGTTGCACGTTCAAAGGCCGCCTTCGCACCGCTTAGCTCCTACTCAGAAAGGTCCGAAGGCGGCCGAGGGTGGTGGCGACTGTAACCGACAACTCGCAAAGCTTTGTAATGGTCAGGATTACGCAAGAAGCAAGGGCTAACACGATTTTTGTAGCTTGCAGGTGCATTTGTACTAAGTGCAATGGACATCCGAGTAGAAGCTGGCTTTTGGAGAAAGACGACGTGTCTTATGACCATTTTCAGAAAATCATCTCCTCCTACCCTTGACACGCCCCTCTATTTTGGATAGGATACTTTTTGGGCACTCCGTGAGCACTTCGGCGGAGGCAATCGGTTACGAGCTCCCTGTTCTTATGAATGGGGAGCTTGTTTTTGTTTTTCCACCCCACGTATCGTAGCTGTAGATAATGGACATTAATGGGGCGTGCGTCTGCTTTGCGGGCGCTACGTCCAAGGATAGGAGCAAATATGACCAAGTATATTTTCGTCACCGGTGGTGTTGTCAGTTCTCTTGGAAAGGGGATCGTTGCGGCATCCCTCGGCCGGCTGCTCAAGAGTCGCGGCCTCAAGGTTACAATCCAGAAGTTTGATCCCTACATCAACGTGGACCCAGGAACCATGAACCCCTACCAACACGGTGAAGTTTTCGTTACTGACGATGGGGCCGAGACTGACCTTGACCTTGGTCACTACGAACGGTTCATCGACATTAACCTCAACAAGTACAGCAACGTCACTACTGGGAAGATTTACTCAGAAGTACTCGCAAAAGAGCGGCGCGGTGATTACAAGGGCGCGACCGTTCAAGTTATCCCGCACATCACGAACATGATCAAGGAAAAGATCATGCGCGCTGCTTCCCACACTGATTCCGATGTGATCATCACCGAAATCGGGGGGACCGTTGGTGATATCGAAGGCCTGCCATTCTTGGAAGCTATTCGCCAGATGAAGGCCGACGTCGGTGCCGACAATGTGATGTACGTGCACGCAACGCTGGTGCCTTACCTGCGTGCGGCCGACGAAATGAAGACCAAGCCAACCCAGCACTCCGTTAAGGAACTGCGGGAACTCGGAATTCAGCCCAACATGCTGATTCTGCGGACCGAAAAGCGCGTGACCGACTCCATGAAGGACAAGATTGCGCTCTTCACTGATGTGCCGAAGAAGGCCGTCATCGAATCACCAGACGTACCAACCATTTACTCCATTATCCGCGTCCTGCACGAACAGGGCATGGACGAATACGTCTGCAAGTTCCTCGGCCTCGAAACCAAGGATGCCGACATTTCCGACTTCATTACCCTCGAAGACAAGGTGCAGCACCTGCATGGTACCGTCAAGATTGCCCTCGTTGGTAAGTACGTTGCCCTGAAGGATGCTTACATTTCTGTTGCCGAAGCACTGCGTCACGCCGGTTACAGCTATGATTCTAAGATTCAGATCAACATGCTGCAGGCCGAAGACGTCAGTGATGACAACGCCCAGGAGCTCCTCGGTGACGCCGATGGGATCTTGGTTCCCGGTGGTTTCGGGGACCGTGGTCTGGAAGGCAAAATTGCCGCGATCCGTTACGCGCGTGAGAACAACGTGCCATTCCTCGGTATCTGCCTTGGGATGCAGATGGCATCCGTTGAGTTTGCCCGCAACGTTCTCGGCCTCGCCGATGCAGGTAGCACTGAAACGGAACCGAACACCGGCAATCCAATCATCGACATCCTGCCTGATCAGGACAAGGATGGCGACTTGGGTGGCACCTTACGTCTGGGTCTCTACCCATGTGACCTCAAGCCGGGCACCGTTGCCGCTGCCGCATACGGTAACGTTAAGGAAGTGCAGAAGCGCCACCGTCACCGTTACGAATTCAACACCAAGTACCGTAAGCCAATGGAAGCTAAGGGCTTAGTCTTCTCCGGGACCAGTCCTGATGACCGCCTGATGGAAATCATCGAGCTGCCAAAGAACAAGTTCTTCGTTGGTTGCCAGTACCACCCAGAATTCCAGTCCCGGCCAACCAAGCCAGAACCACTGTTCAAGTCCTTCATTAAGGCTGCTGGAGACTTTGATTAGAACTCACCAAACTAAATAGTTACAAACAGAGGCGCCCCTTGTTTTTTAAGGGGCGCTTCTATAAACTGGAATAATGAGTATCAAGTAGACTGGAACCGAAAGCGCGTTGGCGGCTTTTTTGGCGTGGTTCTCACGATTCGTCGCATTAAGGACGGTTGAACTCGCAAATTGTCAGCGCGGTTATCATTGGGTGGCAACATTTAGCACCTCGAGTGACTTGGGTTTCATTTTCAGATTCGCCCAGCGCCGTTAATTCAGGCGCGGGTTCGTACAAGTAACTGCAGGGTGCGATTAAACTTAAACGTAAACGCTCTGTCCTAAAAGTGATGTAGTGAGGAAACGTTTCGATGGAAAAAATGCTGATTCACGGCGGCAAGCGGCTGGCCGGAGAGGTCGTCATTGGCGGCGCAAAGAATAGTACCGTGGCGCTGATCCCCGCCGCGATCCTTTCGCGGACCCCCGTCACGCTAGACGCGGTGCCCCATATTCAAGATGTCTATAATTTAATGAGTATCTTGGGCGAGATGAACGTGCCCTCCGATTTCACGGGCAATATTCTCAAGGTGGACCCAACGAACATTAAGATGGTCGACCTACCAAGCGGTAAAATCAAGTCGCTGCGGGCGTCCTATTACTTCATGGGCGCGATGCTCGGTCGCTTTGGCCACGCGGTGATTGGTCTGCCGGGTGGGGATGATATTGGTCCCCGGCCAATTGACCAGCACATCAAGGGGTTTGAAGCCCTTGGTGCGACCGTGACCGCCCACAATGGGGTCATTGGTATTGAAGCCCCTAAGAGCGGTCTGCACGGAGCCCGAATTCACCTGGAAATGGCGTCCGTCGGGGCAACCATTAACATTATTTTGGCCTCTGTTACCGCTGAGGGGCAAACAATCATTGAGAACGTGGCCCGGGAACCGGAAATTATTGACCTCGCGACCTACCTGAACAACATGGGGGCCGTGATTCGTGGTGCCGGGACTGACGTGATCCGCATTGAAGGGGTCAAGCAGCTCGCTGCCCACAACGCGCACACGATTATTCCGGACCGCATTGAAGCCGGAACTTATTTGTCGATTGCCGCAACCATGGGCGAGGGCATCATGATCAAGAACATCATTTCCGAACACTTGGATGCCTACTTGGCCAAGCTGGAGGAAATGGGCGTGACCATGGATGTGGGCGAGGACTCGATTTTCGTCTATCCTTCCGGTGAACTTCAGGCTGTGAACGTGAAGACTGGCACCTATCCTGGTCTTGCTACCGACCTGCAGCAGCCCATGACCCCGTTGCTGTTGTGTGCCAAGGGCGAGAGCCGCATCGTTGACCGCATCTATCCCAAGCGGACCCGTCACGTCCCAGAACTAGCCAAAATGGGTGCTGACATTCACGTGAATGATCACGACCAGATCATTATCAACTATACTGATCAGCTCCATGGTGCCCAGGTGACCGCCGAGGAAATTCGTGGTGGTGCCTGCCTGATGGTCGCCGGCCTCATTGCGGATGGCGAGACGGTTATTTCCAAAGTCGACAACATCCTGCGGGGTTATGACCGGGTAGTAATGAAGCTCCGGAACCTCGGGGCGGACGTGGAACTTGAGGATTTACCAGACTAGACCAACTGCTACGTGGTCGAGCTCCGCAAGGTAAAAGGTTGCGCTCTGCTTATCCTGCGTTGCCAGAACTTGCAACTCGTGTTAAACTAATACAGTTATTGACAAGAATATCTCTAGACTAGGCAATAGTTTAGGGCAAAGGAGAAAAACATCATGAAGCAAGGCATTCACCCAGATTATCACAAGGTAGTATTCCAAGACTCTTCAACCGGCTTCAAGTTCATCGCTGGTTCAACTGTTACTAGTTCCGAAACCATCAAGATGGACGACGGCAACGAGTACCCACTCGTACGTGTCGAAGTTACATCCGACTCCCACCCCTTCTACACCGGCAAGCAGAAGTTTGCTAAGGCAGATGGCCGTGTTGAGCGCTTCAACAAGAAGTACGGTCTTACCAGCAAATAAAGACCACTTTGTCACATTGCGGCCACGAACCGCGGCGTGACGGGAATCTTAAAAGTTGGTTTTCGTACAAATTCATCAAATCGAGTGTGATTTGTACGAGAATTTGGCTCAATATGAGGACGTTTGGAGTTCAATCTGAATTCTGAACGTCTTTTTGTTTTTCTAGTCTTGCGGAATTCAGCCGATCTAGGAAGCGTTGGTGGGTGACTGTTGTTATTATATCCGGTGTATTCACGTAAGTTCTCGTGGTTGAAACACTGGAATGGGTGAGTGCACTGGAGATGTCTTCCATAGACGCACCACCTTGTCGTGCTAGGGTGCTAAACGTGTGCCGCATCTTGTGTGGATGCAGGTAGACCAATTCAGGGTGACGCCGGTTGACTGACTTGATTCGTGCGTTGAGGTAGTCGGAGTAAAGTGGCTGGTTGTGAACACCCTCACGAGTGACGTAGGTGAACAGCCATTGCTCACCATCTTGTTCTACCCCGATTGCTTCGAGCTGTTTGGCTTGTTCTGTCTTCCAGTCGGCCAACAGATACAGAATATCCTGTGGCAGGGTCATAATGCTTTGCTTGTGTCCCTTAGTGTCCTTAGCGTCGCGATCACTGTCGAGTGACTGAACCAGATATAACTTGCCAGCTTCCAGATCAATGTGCTTCCATTGCAAAGCGTAGGATTCGCTCTTACGGTCGCCTAGGTGCAACGTTAGGAGGAACAGGGTGTAATCGGCTAAAGATAGCTTACCGCGTTCATAGTCCTCTTTCGTGGCTTGTAGCCAGTCCAGAAGTTGCTCTGCGGTCAGGAACTCGCCTTTCTTCACCCGCTCCTTCTTGAGCTTATCTTTGTGTGGTTGCCCAACAAGGCGAAGGGACTTGCCAACGCGGTCATATTCGATGTAGTCGAGGATCTCGGCAACTTCAAACATTTGGCGCACATACGCCTTAACCGTTTTGATGTTAGCGAAGTGCTCTGACTTCTCCTTGAGCTGATCTACGACGAACTCTTTGTTGGAGTTCAGGTAGGTCATCGAATAGGAGCCGAACATTGGCAATAGGTGGTTCTTGAACAACCCACGCTGATATTCGACAGTAGCCTTAGTTGGGACAACCGGTGCCCGACCAGTGGAGCCAGTCAGATACAGTGGCATGAAGACATCTTTGTAGAACGTCTTGAATAGAATTTTACCTTTAAGCTCAAGAGAACGAGCGTTGCCGTTCTTTTGGGCTTCTTTGATTTTCTTGTTGATCTCACGCTCCTTTGCGACCGCGGCTTGTTTGGTCGAAATGGTTTCCCGAAAACGGGTCTGTCCGGCGACGCCCATGAGTTCGCGAACGGCTTTTGGATAGAAAACGCTGACCTGATAGGTACCAGCTTGGGTTTTTGTGATTGACATAATGATAGACCTCCTGCTCAATAAGGCAGTGAGGCGTAAGACATCATTATATTAACATCCAATACTCATGCCTTGCATCCATTTATCAAGTTCAATGCGATCAAATCTGACCGAGTTACCGATTGTGATCTTGGGCAAGCCCAGCATAATCCAAGCGTCTAACGTGTTGTACGAAACGTTGAGATATTTGCAGGCTTCGCCTTTCTTGAAGTAGCGGACGTTTAGCAGGGCTTCGTGCCGAACGCTATTTACTTCTTCACGGATAATCTCGAATACTTTGTTCCGGATTGTGTCGATCTGTCCGTCGCTCAAAACGAAGGACATCTCATGGTGGATTTCTTGGCTGATAGTGCCACTTCCCTTCAAGATTTCGTGCGTAAGGTGAGTGTATCACCTCCATTCAGAAAGTTGGTTAGGTGGCGTTGTTCAGCCCGGTTCCGACCGGCTAACTGATCCACAGCGGATCAGCTCTCCCGTTACGTGGGAGTGACGTGCAAGTATCTGGCCTTGGTGTTCGCTAACTCATACGAGGTCATGGCGACGGCTGGTGTTGCTGAACAGCGCTATTCAGTTGTCAAAGGACACAGCGAGCAAAAGAAAATCC
Organism: Lacticaseibacillus zhaodongensis; assembly: GCF_009687905.1. GTDB lineage: Bacteria > Bacillota > Bacilli > Lactobacillales > Lactobacillaceae > Lacticaseibacillus > Lacticaseibacillus zhaodongensis. Next base: position 21,828 of record NZ_BLBG01000008.1, read on the forward strand.
CGCTTCTGCATATACAGACAACGGGAACGGGTCGAAATGAAACCAAAATCAGAAAAAAGTTGAAATTGATTATGTGTGAGTTAGTTGTGAACTTGATTGAGTGGACGGTTGCGATAGGTGTTCAGCCACGTTGAAGCGCTGAACGCTGAATACAAACTTGATTTGAAGTTCCTGCCTCAAATCGGGATCGACATAGCTTTTTCCGAATGCAGCCTCGCGATCGAAATCGTAGCTGAACATATCGAGTAGTTGGGACATTGCCTCTGCGTCTCCGTCCTGCGCTGCCAAGATAACCGGGATCAGGTTATCGACCTCTGTATAATGCATTGAACACTCCTCCGTATTCATCACATGTTTTCGTATGCTTCCTTAATTCGCGCTAGTGCCCGTCGCCGCCGTTTGTTCACCCCCTGACTAGTCTTGCCGGTGTAGCTACCGATTTCCACGTCGTTCAGTTCAGAATAGTAATACTGATACAACACCATCTTATCAGCTGTGGAAAGGGTTGCAATGGCCGTGGCAAGACGCTCATTTTCAATAAAAGATTCAAGGTGAGCAATTTGGTCATCAGTTAAAATAAAGTCTTCGAGGTGACCAGGATTGGCGATTTCTTCCAGTAGCCATTCCTCAAGCGGAGTTTCTTTGATGTCTTTAAGGTGTTTACGATAAATGTTGATTCTTTCATTACGAAGAACTTGTTGCATGTATCGAATGAACATTCGAGAGACTTCGCGTTCACTATTCATAATGCTGACCTCCTGATCTAAGTAAGTTGCGCTCGGCATATATACAGACGGAAATCAAAAGCCGAAATGAAACTGAATTTGACTTTTTTCGAAATTTAGCATCAAAAGGGCAAAACAAAACCGCCAGGCCGAGAAGGCTAGGCGGTTCATAAGGATGTCCACAGTAAGTTTTAGGCCTTTTTAGACGCAAGGAAGCCCCAGTGCACCGGAACTTTTGCTTGAATATCAACTTTCAAGCTTTAAATCGGTGATCCTTCCTCAATCGGATAATCGACTGTTTCTTCGCTTATTCGTTTAATAGTACTTGGGTAACTTAGTGTTGTTCCTGCGAGTAGAGCGAGTGAGTTTTATTGACGAGTGAGAGCTTGACATAATGCGAAAATGCTTGTTTGACATTTTGATCAGACATGACAATTCCTCTTTTACCAAGCAAATACTGAACAAGTGTTGAAAATGAAACCGTAGTAAAAAAAGATTTTAGATTTTGTTTGATTGATATATTGAAAAATGTAGTTTGCTTTTTAAAAATAGAGCAATCAACGAAATGGCATCGCTAATTACTCTATATTGATTGGACACTTTAATAATTTTGTTACGTTTTTGTTAGAATTAAATAGTACTTTAAAGAGAATTTTTTAAATTAATCAATATTTATTATAAAAAAAGATATTAAAATATCGTGTTCTAATTATACGGATTTTCGATTTATGGGTAATGAATATTTTGTGTTTTGTTGTTCCCAATTTTGTGCCGCAATTTGGACCGCATCCCAAGGCGATCCGACTGGTGGTGAATAGGATAAATCCAGATCACTGATTTCAGCCACGGTCATATCATTAAAAATTGCTATTGCAAAAATATCACTTCGTTTAGCCACTTCACTACCATAATGACCAATTAGTTGTACGCCTAAGATCCGCCCAGTTTTCTTATCACCAGTAATTCTGATTCTAATTTTTTGAGAGCCGGGGAAATAGGCCTTATGATCATCAACAATAGTGGTTACCGTTAGAGGATCAAATCCTGCATGTACTGCCTCGCTGGCTAATAACCCAGTTCGCACAACCACTAAATCGAATACTTTTAAAACCTGTGTTCCGATACTACCCTTAAAGGCACGTTTAATACCTACAATATTAAAGCCCGCAGTTCTTCCTTGTTTATGAGCAGTTGTACCTAATGGTAAATATGTTTCACCTAGCAAATGGTGTTTTGTTTCTACTAAATCACCAGCCGCCCATATATCAGGTAATGAGGTATGCATATATTGATCAACCTTGATTGCACCTGCAATTCCCGTCGTTGCTCCAGCCTTAATAAGTAATTCGGCATTAGGTTGTACCCCAACTACAATTAACACTAAATCGAACTTATAAGCTTCTGATTTATGACGTTCATTTAAGCCAATAACTTCCACATGTCGATTAGTTTCGTTAATTTCTGAAACGGTTAAACCAGTGACAACATTAACCGAATTCATAGACAATTTTTGATGAATAATTTGACCTAGATCAGTGTCTACTGTGGAAAGTATTTCCGTACCGCGTTGAAAAATGGTTACATCTAACTGGCGGTTTTTTAAGGCTTCTGCCATTTCAATTCCAATATAGCCCGAACCAACAATTGCCACTTCTTGAATATCATCTGTGGCTAGAACCTTTTCGATTGCAAAGTAATCCGCCATTGTGTGCAGAACATGAATCTTGCGTGACTGTTGTATTCGTGGTAGATCAACACCCTTAATATTCGATAGCTTTGGCTTTGCTCCGGTTGCCACAACCAAGTGATCATAGTGATATACTTTTAACTCACCTGCAAGCGAATGTGCCACAACTTCGTGTTGCTGTGGGTCAATTTTTTCTGCAACCATGTTCATTTGGAACTCGACACCGGTCGCGGTCAATTCTTTCAAACCGCGATGAGCCAATGATTGCCAATTAGGTACCTCACCACTGATTGCATAAGGTAAACCACAAATTGACAAATTGGGATATTCATCTGCCAACAAAACTTGAACTTCGAGTTCTGGCTTTAGTTCTTTGGCTTTTAAGGCTGCTGAAACCCCTGCATCACTACCACCAATAATCAATAACTTTTCCGCTTTATTTGCCACTTATTTATTTCCTCCACACTTGTTAATGGACACGTGCACGACTTAAATCTTGATGTAAATAATTTGAAAATTCCTGGAAGGTTGGGTATCCACCTTGTTTAGTAATTATCCCATCAACTATGGTTATGGGTAAAATCTCAATTCCATATTTTTCTAGCAACGCCTGTATCTGATGATTACGAGCAAAAGCATCTGGATTTTGAGTGAGATTTCTACGGATAATTAGGTTCTTACCATTTGCATTAACATGTCGTTGAATCGCAGTTGTTTGAACTAATATTTTATTTACGCTAGGCCCACACACACCGGTTGCACAACACATTGCTTCTTCAAATATTTGAATTTTAACCATAATTTACCTCGCTGATTAAACGATGAAAACGTTCAAACTCTTCTTATACCTGTGTATAATCACGAAAATAGCTGGCTGCTAAATTGTTTAAAACTAATTTGAATCATAATAAACCAGCCTTCCTTAGCCGAAAATACTTAACGATAACCATAAGCCGCATAACGTAATAAACAAAACTGGAATTGTGATCGTGATACCAATTTTAAAATAAGTTCCCCAAGCAATTTTAACGCCTTTTTGCCCCAAAACATGTAACCACACTAAGGTAGCTAGTGAACCGATCGGTGTGATCTTTGGTCCTAGATCAGAACCAATAATGTTTGCATAAACTAAGGCTTGATGCATTAGTCCTGATACATTGGCGCCTTTGATCGACAAGGCATTGATCATGACTGTTGGCATATTATTCATCGCTGATGATAGGAACGCTGCCAAGTACCCCATGCCCATAGTTGCTACGAAGCGGCCGCCAGTGGCCATTTTAGCAATCACATTGGCAAGTAGCGCCGTTAAACCGACATTTTGCAGTCCATAAACCACCACATACATCCCCAGCGAAAAGAAGACGATGTTCCATGGTGCGCCTTTAATGACTGCCCGCGTGTCAACTTGCGGGCTTTGTTGCCCGACCAACAAGAAAATCAAGGCGATCGTCAAGGCAATAAATGAGACCGGAATATTTAGAAAACTGCTGCTAAAGTAGCCGATCAATAGCGCCGCCAAAACGACCCAAGAAAATTTAAATAACCGTTGATCCTTGATTGCCGATTTTGGTTCAGCGACTTGGCTGACATCATAATGTTTGGGTAGCGCTTTGCGGAAATATAAGTATAAAATACTGATACTAGCAACTAGGGAGAACAAATCCGGGAGCCACATTCTCAGTGCATATTCGGAAAACGTAATTCCGAAAAAGTCGGCAGAGACAATATTAACTAGATTACTGACGACTAAAGGTAATGAGGTGGCATCGGCAATAAAGCCACTGGCTATAATAAACGGAAAAACCTTTTTTTCATCAAAATGTAACGCACGGACCATGGCTAAAACAATCGGGGTCAAGATCAACGCGGCGCCATCATTGGCAAAAAGTGCCGCCACGATCGCACCTAAAACGGCAATTAAAACGAACATCCGTACGCCATTGCCTTTAGCCAACCGCGCCATATGCAAAGCGGCCCATTCGAAAAAGCCGATTTCATCTAAAATCAATGAGATCAAAATAATCGCGACAAACGATAAAGTGGCGTTCCAAACGATTCCCGTAACGGTGCCCACATCTTGAAGCGTGACGACCCGAAATAATAGTGCCAGTAATGCGCCACCAATTGCAGTCCAGCCGATCGATAACCCTTTAGGCTGCCAGATAACAAATAGTAACGTGAGTAAAAATATAAAAACGGCTAAAAAAACTTGCATAATTCCCTCCAACGACCAAAATCAGGGTACCACTACCCTGATCAGTTGATTTTTATTTAAATAGTTAATAAAGTTTGTTCAAAATTAGGCTGCCATTGTTCCACCGCAAAATGATCGGCCGAAATGGCTTTGACCTTTTCGATCCATTCAACTTCATTTTGGGCGCGCGCCTGTAAACACGGATGCGTAGTTTGTGTGGCTAACATACTTTGGTTGACCAGCCACCAGGTATGCGCGATCTTTGCGCGCTTCAAGTCTTCATTAAGCCGCATTGATTCGTAGACCGGCGTGGTTTCTGGCAAAGTCACCATCACGATCTCAGTCTGAGCGGAATCTTGTAATCTTGGTAGTAGCTCAATAATGGCCTGTGGCACATCACCGGCCGTACGTTGCACTTCCTTAGCATAGCTTTGCGTTGAATCCAGCAGTAACAAAGTATGCCCAGTTGGCGCAGTATCGATCACCACCACATCGCTGTCATTTTGCGCTACAATATTGGCAAAAGCGCGGAAAACAGCAATTTCTTGCGTGCAGGGTGACCGTAGATCTTCGGCGACGTAATCGACGTCAGCCGACTTCATAGTCTGCCGTGCCACGGCTAACACTTCGGCTTGATAATCCTGCAACACCTGTTGTTCGTCAATATGACTGATTGTAACTGCTGGATCATCTGTTTTAAAAAAATCAAGATGATCGGCGGGATCAGTGGTCGCTAAGTGTACCGTTTTATGTTGGGCGACCAGCTTTTGCGTAATTTGGACCGCAACCGTTGTTTTACCGACACCGCCTTTACCCATTGTAAAAATGATTTTTTTATTTGTTTTGATCAAATCAGCAACAATCCGATCTAAGGCGGGATAATTATTGTTTAGTGGCAGGTAGGTCGCCAATACCGGTTGTTCCGCTTGTAAAACTAAACGCAATTTATCTAGGCCAGTCACATTATAGGCCCGTAATGGGACCTCATATTGGGTAAATTCCTTTAAAATCGCCGGCATCTGTTGTAGATCGGCTTGTTGTTGCGTATAAATAGCTTGCGAGGCTTGATCCGCTGGTGCTTTAAGCGTCCCGTTAATGATCAATTGTTGATTTTGTATCCCGATTGCAGCTAGTTCCTGGGCCGCCCGGGCCGCCTCAAGTAACGCTGCTTTTTGTGGTCGTGTGACTAACATTAAGGTGGTTAACTCGCTATTACTCAGTGTTGCTACGGCCTTGGCGTAAACGGCCTTTTTATCACCCATGCCTGCTAATTGACCAAGACAAGAAGCACCGCGATCATTTTCAGCTAAATAATTATTCCACGCCGCTGGTAGCTGTAACATTCGTAAGGCATGACCAGTCGGTGCTGTATCAAAAATAATATAATCAAAACGCTGGTCGATCGTCGGATCAGTTAGGAAATTGGCAAACTCATTAAACGAAGCAATCTCGACGGTACAAAAGCCGGATAGTTGTTCTTCCATGTTTTTAACTGCAGCATCAGGCAATACCCCGCGGTAAGGGCCAACAACACTTTCCCGGTACTCACCAGCAGCTGTCACCGGATCGAAATTAGCGGCAAATAGGCGGGGTACCCCTTTGATTGCCTGTGGTTTATTAGTTAATTCCGTATTGAAAACGTCTTGTAAATTACTGGCTGGATCGGTGGAAACCAACATAACTTGCTTACCTGCATCGGCTAAATTGATTGCCGTGGCGCTGGCCGTTGTCGTTTTTCCCACGCCGCCTTTACCAGTAAAAAACAAGTAATGCGTTAAATGTGCTTTTTGTGGATGATAGTCTTGCATTGTTTCCTCCTTAATTATATAGATGATTATCTATATGTTGTCCAAAAAGAAATGGCCGTGCCATCTCTTAGCTTAAGTAAAATCAGCAACAGCCACTAGCGCCGCCACAGCAACCGCCTGACTGCTTAGCCGGCACAAAAACCAGTCCCGTATAGTCAGATAACTCGTCAATAGTTGGATAATCGCCTGTCTTAACAATCTGTCCATCAACAACCGTAATTGGCAAGACGGCATCGGGGTCATCCTTGATTGCTGCTAAAATATCGGCCCGTTCGCTAAACACGTCAGGATTATTACTGAGATTGTAACGATCGGCTTCAATCGTTTTAACGCCTTGTAGAGCATCAAATGCCGATGTGATCATTAAGAGATCCTGATTGACCGATGGGCCACAAACTCCAGTAGAACAACACATTGCTGGTTCAAATAATTCAATTTTTTTCATTAGTAATAACAACCTCTCTGGAAGCGCACGCTTCACAATCTGCATCGTGACAGGCACATTGATTATCGCTGGATAATAATTGTGCCGTGTCTTGTTTAAAGGCCGATATGAACTCAGCTTGTAGGGTATAGTGCTGCCATTTACCTTCTTTACGTGCAGCAACGATACCAGCATTTTGCAATACTTTCATATGATGAGATAAAGTCGGTTGTGAAAAATCAAAATGCTCTAAAATATCGCAGGCACACAAAGAACCACAAGAAAGTAGATCGATAATTTTCAAACGAGATGAATTAGCCATTGCTTTAAGCATTTGAACATATTTTTGATAGTCCATTGTAAGCCCCTTTATAAGTTATGACTGTTAGATTATATATAGGCACTTGTTCATGTGTATAACATAGACCATTGTCTATGTAACAGTCAAGCTTTATTTTAAATTGATATAGCATTAATCAACAAAGCTTTGATTCTAGTTTAGGTCAATTGCATTAGTGGCCGTTAAATCAGCTCTCAATATTTCATTGGATCAGAGTAGATTTGGAGTCAATTCTGAACTTCTCGCCATCTAAGACAGTCATCAATGAAACTGGTCTAGTAAATGTTAAAAGCAGCTGTTTCAAATTAGCTATCACCACCGCCACATCGACCCGAACCGTAATGGTCTCTGCTGTGCGGTTCAATTCTAGGTCGAGGCCGAGCGTACCTTTGATGAACGCAAACTCTCGCCCGATTTCACCGCGTCGGTTCTTCGCACTTTGATCTTCGCGTCTCTGTGCGGCGTCAACGTGCTTAGGCCTGCGACCTAAGGGGGGACCACTTAACCGAATACCTAAATTGCTGCGCATCACTTTGACGATAAACCATAATTATACCTCCACTAGTACCACTAGAAATGTAAAGGAAATCTTGGAAAACTGGAAAATTCATATGCATTTATTATACGATAATAACGCAGAGATTAACCGGCGTTATTAGCTTGGACAATTTATTCAACTGCCACTATACTAGGACATGCTGGACGATGGTTTACTGCTGCGGTATACGTAGGAATTGGCTGTTTTATTCTGTTGGAGAGTGGGACTATTACGCACTTCTTTGAATAATCAGATTGCCTTATGCAAATATCTTGTCGCATACATCCCTAGAAGAACTAAGACATATGCATAACAGATACCCAGTCATCGTGGTGACTTATTTCCTGCACTTGCTCAAAAGACTTGATTGTGTGATTATACGACCAGAGCAACGACGATACCCGGCACGACCTGCTACGCCAGTTTCAGCGTGAGGTCGTGCCGGGTATTTTGCTTTTAGATGCCGTCGGTTATTATCCAGTTGTTGCTTTGCTTGGAGAGGGTCAGAGTGTACTGCGATACTTGGCTCATATTGTTGTCAGTGTCGAGATACTTCACAGATAAGGTGACGGTTAGGCCGTTCTTAGTCTGCTTAAAGATTGGATCTAGAAGTTCCACGAACTTGAGGTTACGTTCGATTGGGTGCGTACCGTTTTTGACGTAATACTTGAGTTCGTTACGATCGCTTTGCGGATATAGAGCAAAGAACGTCTTGAGAAACCTGGTTACGTCGTCTGTGGTGCTACTGTCTACCGAGTTATTAGATTGCGCATCAGGAAGCTTGATACGTGCCGTCGCCGGTTCAGCTGCGATGGTCGGATTCCTGGTGACCACCATATCGCCGCTGCTATCTTGCATGACGTTAATGGTGTAAGTGCTGGTCACAGATTTCTTGTCTTTGCCTTTGGTGAGGTCTTGTTTCACCGTGAATAGCACGCGGAATGTGTCTTTAGCTGTCTTGCTCACGTCCCAGACCTTGACCTCACTCACTATGGCAGTCGTGGGAATATCGCTTCGCACGGTATCGGTGTTCAGTGATTGCAGTTGTTCCACCAGATACGGCTGCAAAGCTTTCTGCCGCTGGTCTAGTGCTTCATGGCTGGGTTGCCACGAATAGTAGAGCTTAGCGAAGTCGGTGGTGAATGTCGCCAAGGCATGCGTGTCGATCACCTTGGTCTTAATTACTTGGACTTCATGCACCGTGTGGGTGTCGATGGCGGTCATGTTCTTGTAGACGCCGAAGCTGGTGCTACCGATCAAGACTGCCCAGCAAAGCAGTGTGACCGGACGGCGCAAGCCACGGTGCTTAATTTTAGGTGGCTTTGGCGCGGCTGGCTTCTTTTTGAACCAGCCGTTCTTTTGGGTTTTGTCTTTACTCAAGGTTCGTTCACCTTGTCCTTTCTAATTTCGTAACAGCGATAAAAGTCATCGTAAATATCGAGAAAACGCACGAACAGGCGTTGCAGCGAGATTCGCTTGTAGCCTTCATAGTCGGTTTCGATATACTGACCGAGTTCACGGTCGTTGTTGAAATATTCTTCGGCCAAGTAGCGTTCGCGGTCGAGGATATACTTGCGGTCTTCTGGGGCGAACACTTTGCCTTTGAGCCATTGATCAACGGCTACTTCATGCGCGACAGCGAGGCGATACTCGCGCCGGTGCCCGTACTTCATTTCCGGCATCCGGTCAACGAAGCGGTCGAGAACGTGGCACAGGTCGTCAGTATTGGGTAGGCGTTGTTTGAAGAACTTGATGCGTTCCCATTCGCCTGACGCAAAGTCTAGTTCCTTATTGCGTAATGCACGGTTGTCACCGAATTTGAGATCGACGTGCGCTTTTTGTAGTGCATCGTCATAGGTGTTGGTGATGAGATCCATCCAGTCAAAATAACCGATACCGTTTTGATCCATTATCTTCACCTACTTCTTCACACGCCCGGCGCCGATCAGGTGGGCTTGCCAGTAACTTGAGTTCAAGTCGGCATAGCCAAGCGGGTCGCCCGCATTGTACATTTTCATGCCGCCGACATAGATTCCAACGTGGGTCACATAGTCGGCGGTATCGTAGGTTGAGTGGAAGAACACGAGGTCGCCGGGCTTGGCGTCTTTGATATTCAGGTGTGCCGTGGCGTCGTATTGTGCTTGTGCGGTGCGGGGGAGTTTGATCCCAGCTTTGCCGTAGCACCAACTGGTCAGCCCGGAACAGTCAAAGCCCGTTGTTGGCGTTGAGCCACCGAAGACATAGCGAGTGCCTTGATATTTGAGCGCCTCATCCATGATCGCTTGCACCGTTTTGTCGTCGAATTTCGCACCACCTGTGACAAGGTATTGCGAGATGACCGACACGTAGTACATGTTCCCATAGGCATAGCGCCAACCATCCTTAGCAACCGCGTTGGTGTAGGTGACTTTCTTACCACCAGATTTTTCTTTAGCAAAAGATGTTGCCAGCTCAAGCGTGTACTTTTTGCCGTGCTTAGCAACGTAGTCAATAAAGCTGCCACCATAGTTGTAGCTTTGAATTGCAGTGTTGAGATCCACGCCCGCAGCTTTCATGCTTTTTAACAGCGAAGCGAAATATTTCACGCCTTGCTTGATGGATGCTTCGGTATCTAGCGTATTGACCGGCAGTCCCAGCGATTCACTAGCTTGCATCACGTCGCCACCCTTGCCGCCAGATTCGACCTGCATGATGGCGAGTATCACCATCATTTGGTCTGAAATGCCGAACTCTTTACAATACTTTTCGACCGTCAGCTTATGCTTGTAAACTTCAGCGGATAAGTTCATCGCGTCGGCTGTGATCGCAGAGGCAGGCTGGTCTTCGTCGTCATCAGAGGCAATGACCGCAAAAAACAGACCGCCGATCAACAGTATCGGGAGTGCGGCAAGCGCTAACCAGCGCCAGAGTTTCATCGCTTCTTATGCCCCTTAGCCTTTTTGATCCGCTGTGGCTTGGGGTTGCGTGGCTTGGCTGGCTTTTCGGAAACGAGGGTCAGGGATTTCTTGGTTTTATCTGTTGGCGGAGTAGGTTCTTGGTGCGGTTTGATGGTGGGTTCTGCTTGTGGTTTCGTGACTGGCCGCGGAGGCCGAGTTGAAGTTGGCTTTGTTGCAGCGCGCTTTGTTTTGTCGCTGACACTGCCTGATTTGGTAGGTGTGTCAGTAGTTGCCTTACGAGTTGGTTCACCCGATGTCTTGGCAGCCGTTGATTTTGGTTTATCGGAATCAGTTTTCGGCTTGATTGCGAGCTTGCGTTCTTGCATTTGCTTACGCCGCTGCTCAAGCTGTTTGTTACGTTCCTGTTGGTTCGCCTCGCGCCGACCTTTGAAGCTATCCTTAGTGGTTTCGGCGGCGTCCTTAGTCAGTTGTTTACCTCGATGAAGACCATACAAAACGTTGGTTGGTGCGTCCTTCACCTGATCGAGGCCACGTTTGGTCTTGTCTTTGAGCTTGTTACCGACATCAGATACATCCGCAAGTTTCTCACCCAGTCGTTGGCTGCGTGGCTTCTTGGGTTGTTGCGGCTTGGCAGCGTCCGCAGTTTGCTCGCGTTGCGTGCCAGCTGGGAGTTGCGGTTTTTGCGGCATTCCGCGCCCCTTACCGTAGCCTCGCGACAGGAAGCGCCCTGCCATCGCGCCACCCATTGCACTACCAACGAACTGCCGAAGCATTCGGTTCCCACGGCGCGAGAAACGTTGTGCGCCTTGTTGTGCGTCAGAGCTGTGGAGCTGCATCATGCCCATCAAGTCGCCGAGCTTCATCCAGATACCGGCGAAGATAGTGACTTGCAGGAAGGCCACGAGGAAAAACGGCGAGGTAGCCGACAATCCGTAGACCATTGCCGATAGCGAGAATGCCATCGTGATTACAAGAGTCACGCCTACGCGCGTCATGATCGTGTTGAACAACTTCATGATGTTTTGCTTCATCAATCCGTTAAACGACGGTAACATGGCGAGCAAGAATGACACTGGTAGGAACGTCGCGTAGATGATAAAGAGTATCTGGCTGAACAGCATCATCGCGGTCAAGAAGAAGACGAACAAGGTGATCGCGATATTGAACAAGACAACAAAGGTCGTGGTACCAAGTCGATTGATCGTCATGGTTGGCGAGAGATTCTCGTTGTCATTGTCTTCAATTTCAGCTTTCACCACGTCGGTGCGCGTTTTACCCTTGTCCCCGAATGGGTTAGTCTTCATCAGCTTGTTCACGCGGTCTTTGCCAACCGTATCAGCGTCGCTGTCACCGAACTGCAATAGCGTCCACGGCTGCTTCACTTGAATCTCAAAGAGGGTATCGCGGATTGCATCGACGCCTGATTTATCGGTGGCTGTATCAGTACCCATGATCATCTTGGAGCCGGTGTTGAGCGCACTGGTACTGATGTCAGAACTGAACCCGTTGATCTTGCTCACGTAGTCTGGGGCATAGGCGATAAAGCTGGCTGACGTAATGAAAATCACCACGAAGTTGACGATCGCCGAGATGGCTTTGGAGGTCTCACGCTTGATGATGCCGGTGTAAGCCACATAGATACCGACAACTAGCGTAATCATCAAAAGCATTCCGGGATAAAAGCCGTCGGTGGTGAAGCCATCTTTTGACACGCCGGCCAAGAGCTGCATGTTCTTTCCGATCGCGTCAGACGTATCTTTGATGAAGTCTAGCGAATAGGCTTGCTGAATCAAGTAGCCCGCAGCGTTTGACAGGTAGACCGAGAGTGTCCATAAAAAGTTGGTGATGGCATACAACCCGTAGCTCACGGATTTACCGATACCGTCGCCCCAATTCCAAGGCAACCAGTCCCAAGACGTATCGACGAAGTAGTCAAGCTGGTAGTGCGATAACGGGTACTTGGAATATTCGTTAGTGCCGCCAGATTGATCGTCTACCAGCCCTGCTGCGTGTACTGGTTGCCCACCGGCAGGTACCAGTACCAACATGAATCCCGCGACAACACCGAGGAACAGCAGAAGCCGCCGACGGTTAGCTTTCGTCATCAGCGATCACCTCCACGGGTTTCGGTGGCCGAGTGTCAAAAGCATGGTGCAGGTGTTCAAAGATATAGTCGAAGTGCAGCACGCCGACGTGTCCCCAGATGTCTTGGAACAAACACTCCCCGTTGTCTAGTGAACGGAGCCGGTTCTGATTACCTTCGTCTTCGGCATCAAGGCCAAAGAAGTTCAGCGTGTTCTTGATTTCCGTAATATCGGTACTACGGAAGGCAAACTTCTGGGCTATATTGTTCTTCATCTTTTCGTCGAGTAAGTCGTCCGCATTTTGAGTGACGAGGTAAACCCCGGCATTCATCGAGCGACCTTCACGAATCAGCTTCATCGACAGGGCTTTGCCTTGTGCCACGTTGAGAAATGCCCAGGCTTCGTCCAAGTCCACGATCTTGAACTGGGCGCGGTCTTGGTGAATGAAGTCGATGGCAAAGGTACTGATAATCATGAGCATGGCGACGGACAGCATTTCCGCAGTGATGTATTCTTCCTGCGTCTTGTCGGCGTCCGGCAGCACTAAGTCTGCGATTTGCACGATGTTGATCTTGCGGTCAAGCGCGATTGTCCGACGCGCCGTTCCGTCAGAGAACAGCAATGCCGCAAAGTCGTAGTCCGTAAAGGATTCGATATGATCGGCGATGTTGCGTGCGATTGGCGTGTCTTCGCGGCGTAGTTCATCAATGACTTTCAACAGTCCCGGTTCGGGCGCTTGTGTTACCGCGCGAATCGCTTTGCGCAGCGTCGGGAAGCGGTCGGCATCACGGCTTGAGATCCCCGTGAGGAAAGTCAGGGTATCAACGGCCAGCGATTCCGAATCTTTCAAGTTGGACAAGATGATATAAGGGTCAAGTAGCCCGCGGTTTTGTTCTTCACTGGTCAGGTTGACGATGTTGATTTGATCTTCCATAAAGTCGAGGTTCTCCGCCCAGCCGGTACGTTCTGACTTCGGGTCAAGAATCAATGCCTGCGCCCCGTAAAGAACAGCGTAGTAGACAAGCAAGTTGTTGGAGAAGGACTTCCCACCGCCTAGTGAGCCAAGAAAGGCTGCGGATAAGGCATTGGTGACAGTCCCCTTGATACCTTGCGCGGCAATGTCGGGTTGCAAGTAGACGTTCCTCCCGGTGTCCACGTTGTACCCGATGTAGATACCTTCCTTTTCACCAAGTGATTGCGTCGCACCAAAACCTAGTGAGGCGATGAAGTCGCTGGTCACATATTGGATATAGTCGTTGATATAACGCTTGGAAGCTGGGATAAACTCACTGTGTAGCCCCAGCATGTCGCCGAATGGTCGCACGAGTTTGACGTTGAGGCTGTCGTAGAAGTCGAGTAGCTGATCAGCGCGACGCTTCATTTCGTCTTCACTGCGACCAGCAACGCGAATGACGTAGCTGATCTTGTACATCGCGTCCTTAGTCTGATCGAGGTTGCTTTCAAGCTCATCGACGGAATCCAAGGCATCGCTGACGCCGCGTGTGGTTTCGTTGCCGGACTGGTAGGCGTGTTCGTCCAAGTCCTTAAGTTCCTTCTTCTTGTTGCGGACCTTGGTCAGCGCCTTCTTGTTGGTCACAATCTCAACGTTCAAGCTGGTGTCGATGGGAAAGTCGAACTGGCTTTGCTGGAAGTAGAAGATCTCGCTGCCGGGAAATTCGAGTTCACCCACGATGTCGGAAAGCGTCAGGTACGTCACGTAACTCGCATCCAATCCGTGAGTGATCTTGATTGAGCGTTGGTACTGCTCAATCAGTGAGCGGGTTGGCTTGATCAAATCATAGCGCTTGATGATCGTGTCGCGCTTAGACTTCTTTTGGGGCAAGTGGTACTCATAGTCGTCGTAGTCCTGACCCGTCATGCCGTAAAGATGCTCCAGCAAGTAGCCAAAGTCGTCTTTGTCGAGTGGCCGCACTTTGAAGCGCCGACCGATCTTCTCGGAGAGAAATTTTGCGGACTTGGCGTAACGTTCTACTTCGGCATTATTCATGGTGAAGAAGTCCCCAGCAAACGTCGTGTTGAACTCGGCAAAGAAGTCCCGAATGCCCAAGGACATATCCTTAAAGATGGACTTAGCGGTGACTTCCGCGTCGTTCAGCAGTAGCTTAAAGCCGATGAAGAAGCGGTAGTCCACTTGGTTGTCCCCGACGTTTTCAGTCAATGCCTCGGCTTGGCCGTCGATATGCTGAAAAGCGATGTCTTTGAGCGTTCCCTTGACTAACTTCTTCGAGCGGTCGAGGGTGTCCCAGACACTGGCTTCGGTGGCGAGCTGTAATAAATGGAGCTTACCGTCACGGTTCTGGGAAATCAGTTGACGGAAGTTCTCATGGACTTGTTGCTTCTGTTCGGGTGACAGAAAACTGTAATTGTAAGGGACTAGTTCAAAATAGGCGAAACACTCCCCGTCAGTGTTCCAGACGAGATTGTCTTCGATATACTTAATTGGAAATTTCATTGTTGTACCTCCAAACGTAGGTCACAGCGGCGGTTTGTTTGGCCTTTTGCGACTTCACGGGCTTACCAGCATAGGTGAGCTTCGGAGTGATGGCGTAGTTAATCACCGACCGCAAGAATCCCATTGGCTTCTTGTTGTCGAAGGTCTTTTGGCTCATGAACCACGTTAACCCTGCAGGAATGCCAACGTACTTGAGAAATACGCCGTCAATGAATGACAGAGGCGGTAAGTCGCCCAGCAGCATGACCGTAAACAGACTGACAATGAACCACGTCATTTGCGTAAACGTAATTGGAAATGGCAGTTGCAGGTCGTTGATGGCGTACAGCACTTTTTCCACCGACCAGATGCTGGTGTAGGATCTGACTTTCTTCATGTGCTCTCCTTTCGTAGTGAGATAAAAGGACTGACGCCTTTTGCAGCGCCAGCCCAGAGAGTTAGTCTAATAATTGGTAGATGCCGTAAGGTGTTTCAACGAAACCTCCTTCAATTTCGAGGTCACGTCCGACCTTGGCATAGTCGATATAGTTTTCGACTTGTGGCGGAATGTCGCCGAACCAGCCTTCGTTAGCCAGTTCTTCGGCCAACTCCGTCATGTTCGCAACGTGATAACAGGCGATGTCATCCTTGTGTGCAGCGAGTTCGATTACGTTGTCGTACCACTCGCCGATCAGCGCTTTGATGGCCGGATAAATCTCGGTACCTTTCAATGCTTCAACGGCTGCGGCAGCCTCGTTGATCTCACCAATCGCTGAATACTCACTAAAGACAACGGGGCCTTCGTAGTCCTGAACCATGTATTCTTCGTACTGGTCGTTCAGTCCTAGCTTTTCAGCGAGTTCTTCGTTGTTGATTGGTGGCGTGAACCAGGCGCCGATAATCTCGCCTTCGTTATACTTGCCAAGATTGGCAATAAATACTTTGATGTCGTCCATAGGCTAAGCCCCCATGACGCGATTGAACAGATTCAGCAACACGTCTTTAACCCCAGCGGTATTGAATACCAACCCCACGGCGATGATCGCAATGACCAAAAAGCCGATCAACTTGGAGAACTCGCGCTTGAAGCCAAGGTAAACCCCGATAATGGCGATTGCCATCAGTACCAAGCTCTGTGCGTTGGAGGTGAACCAGTTAAACAAGTTTTGTCCGAAATTCATAATAATCATCCTTTGATTTTTAGTTTTGTGACCAGGGCTCCTTTCAAATATGCCGCTGTTTTGGCGCGGTCAGCGGCGACCGGATTGTGAGTGATAAATCAGAATAGTTCAGTTTGCGTAGCATGATGTTGCTTGATTCGGTCGTTAGCACGCCGCCAGTATTCTTCGCTAATTTCATAGCCGATGAAGCGGCGATCAGTATCCATTGCCGCAATTGCGGTAGTACCAGACCCTATACAGTTATCCAGCACAATCTCGCCGGGCTGGGTGTAAGTCTTGATGAGATAGGCAAAAAGATCGACGGGCTTTTGTGTCGGGTGCCAGCCGGTGCGATCAGACTTGTAGTTGAGCACGTCAGATGGGTAGTTTGTCCACTCTTGCGTATAGCTATCAGGCGCGTTCCACGGGTGCAGCTGGTTGGTCTTCTCATACTTGCGTGAGTTGACGGTTTTGTTATAGGGGAGCAGCCCTTGAGGAAAGTAGTTCATGCCTTTGGTATCAGGGGAGTTACCAAAGTTGGCCGTGCCCGACTTGGAGAAGACAAGAATCTCCTCGAACCGGGATAGCGGACGGTTCTTGGCATTGACGAAGTTGGTGACAGTATTCTTGACCCAGACCCACTTGTAGCGGTACAAGGCCGGGTTTGATTGTACTAAGTCTGCAGAGAACCGTTCAGTTGCAGTGAGCACGATTGCGCCTTGAGGTTTGATGAGCCGTTCGTATTGACCCCAGAGATGGGCAAACGGGATCACCTTGTCCCAAGCGTTAGCTGTGGTGCCATACGGCAAGTCGCACAGGATCATGTCGATGGAGGCTGTCGGTAAGTCCGCCATGCCTTCCAGACACTCGCGATTGTAGATGACGTCGAGTTCGATTGCGTTGATACTCCTTTAGTTAAATTTGTGACCATCACTCCTTTTCGAATTGCGATTGTTTTGGCACGGTCAATCGCGACCAAGTTGATTAATCGAAAAATAGTTCTTCGACCGGTGCAGTGAACACCGGCCATCCCGAATCTTCGGCAGTTTGGTAAAGCAGTCTGCGTAGTTCGCCGTAATTCAAGGCGCGCCCATCACGACCAATCAGGGCCGACGGGTGTTTTTGTTGCTGGTGCCGCCAAGCGATGTAGTCTTGTGCCGTGAAGCCAAAACTGTTCATGTCGCAAATGCGCCGGTACTTCTTGTGCTCGACGACACCGACTAGCGCCGCCTTATAGACGTACACGTTTAGCACACAGTCTTTGAATGCCTTGCCGTGCAGCGGGTGGGAAGCCAGCACGTCATTGACCAAACATGTCACCTCCTAATTCCTCGCTACCGACGGTCTGTTGCTCAATCAGCTTGAGGTGCTTGTCGGTCAGCTTGGCGTCTTTGATCATGAGTTGCAAGTCAGTGGTACCAAAGTAGTCGTCGATTTTCTTGATGACCTTGAGCGTGGGCATGACTTGTTTTTGAAGCCATGCTTTGGTCTTGTTCAGGTCGAAGGGCTGGGGTGCAGTAGTTAGGCGGATTGGTTGGCGTCCTTTACCAAGGAAATATGCCCAGCGTTCGTTAAGCGGCCACTTGAGGCGGCTTTTGTCCGGAACAACATCCACAAAGCGCATGTAGCGGGTGATAATGCCAAATGCGACCTTTTCGGCGTCACGGGTAATCAGCATGCTCTCAATCGCCTTGATTGCCCGCTCGTTTTTCAAACGAATCTCAAAGCGGTTGATGATCGGGGTGTCGGCAATGGCAATTCCGCGCTTGGCAGCTTGTTCGGCGGCCTTTTCGTAGATGCAGAAATACACGTCGCTTTTCATCGTGCCAACGTATAGTGTGTTGCCCCGGCCAGCCTCGTCGAGATCCACGAGCTTACCTGATTGCAGCCCTTGGAACGACCGCATGACCGAGATGCACTCATTGTTCAAACACTTATCGACCAGCTCTGGAATACTTAGCAAGCCAACCATGTCGTTAATCGCAATATCGACCCGTTTGAAAATGCCGCCAGCTTCATCGACCCGAAGGAAGTAGTCGTACCAGTTCTCACCGTGACTAAGCAGAATCCCCTCAAACTCCCTGCAGCCTTGGCCTTTCATTTCGACCAGAGTGCCGAGGTTGGAGCCGACCGGTGCCACCATAATCTGAATGTTAGAGAAGATATACATGGCCGAATAACCGTAGAAGCCGTGTTCCTCAAATATCAGGTGTTCTGGGGTCAGACCGAGAATCTTGGTGATCACGGCCTTGGCGTCATGGGTGGGGAACCGCACGCGCATGTAGTCAAACATCAGCGTCAGTTCTGGCTCATCGTTCCAGTTCTTGAGCAGCCGGTCGATTTCCATTTGCAGCGACGCGCTAGGGTTAGTCTTACCGTTTTCCACTTGGACGTAATGCATTCGCGTGACACCTAAGCGCCGTGCGACTTGAGCTTGTGTCAGTCGTAATCGTTTTCGATGTAGCTTAACTTGTTCATGCCAAGAAACCACATTTTTGCCTCCTTTGATTTTTGGACAAAAAAAGATGGATGCGGGGTGCAATCCATCATTTTGTAACTATTCGATTTAAGCCTGTCATATCAGGCTTTCTACCTTGTGTTCAGGCACAGACGTTGCATTTAATACCCCCCTGTTAGAGTACTGGGGGTAAGCGGTCGGCTGGCGCCGACCGCTGCCACTCACGCTTGCGGCTTTCGCGCTGCACGCCGCGCGTGGCGGCAGTGAGCCACAAAGGAGGCCTATTTGAAACTTTGTTAGGCAGGTTGGGCTATTCTTGCCTCTCAAAAATGAAGTATCATTAAGGCAAAGAATGTATCTACTTTGGGGGAATTGCTGTGCCATTTCGTGAGAAAAAGTTGTTTCGTAGAATCCCGAGTTCTGATCTAAACCAGATATTGACAAAAATCGAGGGAATTAAGCAAATATATGGCGAATATCAGAAGACTTTGATTCACTTTCATTCGCCGGCGTCGCATGATTATCGATTTGTCGACAATTCTAAATATTTGCGACAAGATCAGGCGCGGAGATTGTTTACAAGTTTCGATCAACAGGAGATAGATAAGATTGCTACTGATTTTGGATTATTCAACTTTCCGCGGATTACTCCTGACTATTTAAAGAAGATGGTAGACAACAATCCACTGTTCGAGACAGTCAAGGAACTTGAGGCCTACCTATTGATGGCGATGAAACTGTATCTGGAATCAGTCAAAGTGGCTGTCATCACAGATCACAACACGATAGATGGCTATTATCGGTTTAAAGATGCTATTAGCATTCTAAAAAAATGTTTTCCAAATAGGTCAGTTCCGCAATTGATTTTTGGTGTTGAAATTTCGTGTGGAGATTCATTGCACGTCGTTGGTATTGCAGATAATTCTACTAAGAGTAAACGAATAGTGGCAAAATTTCTCGCCGATAATATTTTAAGTGTTAAGTCTGGAACATATTTGACCTCTTGGGAAGTGATTGAATGGTTTCGAGAAAGGGGATTTATCTCGTATGTGGCACACATCAATACTTCCGACGTATTCAAGTCTGACTACGGAAGTGGTGCATATAAAGAACGCCTCTTTTCTGTTAAAAACATGCAGGTAGTCGGTATTTCTAATGTTCTAACTAAGCAGGCCACCTTGCAGCGCCTGCACAATCACAAGGTAGAGGAACCCGCTGTGTTCCTGGACGAAGATTCACATAGTCTTGATGAGTTGGCTACTAATACTTTCTGGGTTAAAGGACAAGAACCGGATTTTAATATGCTGCGAAATGCAATTGAAGATTCAGATATATCGCTAAAATTTGATCGCCCAGAGTTGCCTAGTGTATTTATAAAAAGTGTCTCGATAGACGGAGATGGCTTTCTTGGAAAAGGAGGAAGTCCATTTTCGGTTTCATTTTCAACGGCGTTGAATTGTATTATTGGCGGGAGAGGAACGGGAAAGAGCACACTGTTGGATTGTGTCAGTTTTGTTTTGTCTCAGCATGTGCGTGATCTTGCACAACTAAAGAATATCTGCAAACAAGGTAGAATTTCGTTAACATTATCAGTTGATGGAAAGGTTTATTACGTTGTCTTTAACCCGGCCATAGAGGGAGTTCGTGAAGATGCATTTATCCGCGGCTATCTATTTGGTGAGGAGCATCAGCTTCAATATTCAGATCGAATGGAAGATCAATTTGATGAAGAAAAGATCACTAAAGCGACCCAAGGAAAAATTCAGATATTTTCCCTACACGATGATGCTATATTTGAGGTGAGTGAAAAAAAGAAGTTCTTCAATCGTGTTTTTCGTTCGTCATACTCTGTGAACGAACTAGTAAAGAAGGCATCAGATCGACACATTACGTCATTCATTGAAAGCCAACTAAATTCAACATCTATGAAGGTTAGCAAGATTCGAACGGCCACTATTGAAAACGATAAGCAATTACGAGAGCAGGCAGGTCGAGTAAAAACGACGTTGAAAAACCATAAAGCAGCCATAGTTGAGAAAATTGCGCGCATCAATTCTGAATCTAATCGGGTTCGCGTAACATACACACAAAAGCCGCTCAGCTCGCAATATTTTGATTGGTCAAGACAATTCGATCCAGATCTGTTTAAGACCTCTAAACGCTGGTTTCAAAATTACAACATTGACGCTGATGGATTGATGGATTTATTTGACAAAGGTTCAGATGAGTTTGGGATAATAGGTCTTTACCTGTTAGTCAGAAATGAGGATGTTGAAAAACTTGGCCCGTTATTGTTGAGCCTTACGACTCCCGTCGGCACACGAGAGATTGATAACTCAATCAAGGAAATTACGACCGAAAATATTAAAGAGGTACTCGGAAAAATTAAGGACAAGATTGTCAGACCAACAAGATTTCATATTTATGATTTGCTGAATCAATATTACAGAAGTGTTGATCAATTTGACCTGGAGTTTGACATCAATAGCTCTGAAAATGATAGCCAAACTACGGTATTCAAGTCTATTTCCGAAATTTCATTGGGTCAAAAAGTAGTAGCGTTATTAGACTTTATTTTCATGTTTGGTGCGGTTAGTGGTGATGTAACGCCACTTCTTCTGGATCAACCGGAGGATAATCTCGATAGTACGTATATATACCGACATTTGGTTGAATCATTGCGTAGACAAAAAGATCATCGCCAAGTTCTAATCGTTACCCACAATTCAACGATTGTGACAAATTCCAAGCCAGAGCAAGTGATATCGTTAAAATCGGATAACAAACATGGATGGGTTGAAAATACTGGCTATCCGACCGAAGCAGAAGTTGTCTTACAAATTGTTAATTTGCTTGAAGGGGGAGTAGCCTCGTTCAAACACAAGGAATTTGTATATAGCCCGATTATTGGAAGCGATAGCAATGGTGCGCCCAGTCATGGTAAGTGAGAACCATGCCGTCGCCAGAAATATCAGCCGTGAACCAGAAGTACACGGGTTTGCCTGATACGGTGCGGTCAGCGGTAAGCTCCAGCCAGTGATCACCTGCTTCCCATGGCTCGATGTAATCGCAAAGCTCCATCAAGGCGTCTTCCGCGTCACTCATTGTCCCAGCTTTGATTGTATTGGCGTAATCTTCTGTAAATTGCATCTTGTTTCTATATTGTGGTGTAATCATTCTTCATCACCTTCATCTGCGACGTTGGTGTAAGTCATGATCAAGCCACCGTCGTCGCCAGTAGTGACGTTGAACCAAAAGCGTTTCGGAAAACGATCGGCGGTCAGTCCGCCGGGAGCGCCCATCCAGATCCGTGAATCCGGGTACTCATGGGCGTGCATTGCCATCCATTGCAGCTGATCTTCCGCGTCTTCGTCAGACTGGAAGGGCACGTTCTCGTGAAAGTCGTTGAGGAATTGCGATCGGTTTTCGATTTTGACATCAGTGCTCATTTGGCACCTCCTGTTCTGTTGGGGTTGCGGGTACGGTATTGGCTGCGGCACCAATTTCGGTGAGGAAATCATAGCCGCGCGGTACTAGCGGTGTGTAAAATTCGGAGATTACGCTGCCGCCAGTGTCCACATAGCCGCGTCCCTTGATTGGTTTTTGGAAAAAATCTTTATTGGTTTCGCCGAACATCATGGAATAGCCTAGCTCACTCATGCGCCCAAGCGCCACGCGAAACATAAACTGATCTCTTATCCCGTCGCCGAGATATTTGGCGTCGGGGCGTTGGCAGGCCAACACGAGAAAGAATCCAGCTTGGCGACCAAGCATGACAATCTGCTTGAGTTTGGACATGACTTGCATGGCATCGCGGCCAAGCATATCCATAAAGGCCACGTATTCGTCAAAAATTAGGAAATGGGCGGGTAGTCCAAGATAGGCGTAGTTCTCGCCGGTCTTGTACCCGTCCATTTGTTTCATTTTGTCGTTGCGCGCCATCATGTCCTGATAGAAGGTTTCAAGTGCACCGAGCATGGCTTCCTTCTTGGCGAAGACTCCAGGCATCACGTCAGCTAGATCGGCTAAGTCTGCATTTTTCGGGTCAAGAATGGTGAGCTGGGCACCGTCTTTCAGCAGGGCTTCAATCAGCGTCAAAATGAAGTAGGTTTTCCCACCACCAGTCCCACCAGCGATTAACATGTGGGGCAGTGCGTCGTAGTGCCAAGCCACAGTTTCCATGAGCTGCATGGAGCCATGTTCACAGGTCACGTCAGCGATGGTAATACGCTTGCCAATGCTGTCGTAAAGCAAGGTGTACTCGACATAAGAATCGTGCAAGATCTTGTCGACCAGTTCACAGTAAAGACCAGCCTCTAACTTCTTTTCCAAGTGCAGGAGCTGATCTTGATAGGAAGACATGACGATTTCAACAGAAACGTGGATCAGCCCGTCTTTGAGCCGGTAGTAGATTTTGGGAAAGTGCGAGATTTTCTCTTTGGTGTGTGTTGAGCCTAAGTCCTTGAAGAAACTCTCACTGTTGGACTGGTCAGTTTGGTACCACTTGTTCTCCATGATCATGCGGGCGAGCTTCTGGCGGTGTTCCATCTGCTTGTAAGAATCCGCAAACCAAGTTCGGTATGCCCACAGTCCAGCACCAAAGAGTAGTGCTGTGCATAAACTGTTAATAATCAGCGGCAGCCATGACCAAGGCAAGGCCACCACGTCCGGCCAATTAAAGAATTTCCAGTTGATTTGTTTTAGCAGCGGCCAATAGGCAATGGCGGCTCCAGTTACCCACAAGCAAACCGCAACGGTCATCGCCGTGTTGTAGAGCAGGTTGCGTTGACGCAGATAGACCCGTGTACCGCGATACGTAAATTTCATTCGTCAATATTTACGCCGTCGTAGCCAATTACAAGTCCAAGTGGGCTACTTGAAACGTTGAAACTAAAGCGCGCGCCTTGGAGATAGGCGTCGGGTTTCGCACACTGCTCGCTGGCTAAAATCAAATCACAAGCATTCATGCCAGCTTGAACCGCGTGATTAGCTGCGTCGATTAAGTTGATGATGACGTCACCGGTGGGTGATGCACCGTTGTCAAAATCAGCGATGTGTTCGTAGTGAAGTTGAAAGTCGTCCAAGTTGACGAGGGTTACTTGATCATTCATAAAAATTCTCCTTTGGGCGTTACTTGACGCCAATGTATTTGATAGATGGTTGTCGGTCTTCGGTGTCGATATTGAAGCTGAACTCTTTGGATTCATGATCGCGGGTACACTCGCCGTCTACCCAAATAGAAAACGGTTCGCCAGCAGTTGCCTGTTCAGCAGCCATCAGCACCATGTCGATCAAAGCGTCCGGGCTAGGATCATGGAAGTCAGGGTCAACTAGCGCGGGATAGTCTTCCAAAAAGCCGTCAATACTTAGTGCTTGTGCCATGTCATCAGTCCTTTCATTCATCGCTGACGCCCAGATACGAGAGCCGCAAGCCATCGTCACCTTCGTATGAAGTGAACGAGAACAACTTATTCATGCCGTCGTTAGTTTGTTCGCTGTCGATATGCAGGTGTTGGTAGGATTCGGGGCTGTCTTCCATGAGTTCCACCATATCTTGCAGGATCTCGTCTGGGTCAAGGCGGTAGTCGTTGTCGATTTCTTCGTTATAGTCGTCGATGAACACTTCACGACCAACTACGGTCAATGTGGAAGTCATCATCAGGGATCAACTCCTTTCGTTAGTGACAAGTAACCGCCGCAGCGGGCGGCGCGCGCGAGGAGTGGGGCAATGAGCTATTTCTTGTCATTGTTGTTTGGCTTCTCCTGCGGCTTGACCGGTGCGGTGGCAATCACGAGATCCTTGGCCTTCATGTACCACGAGGTTTCAACTCGGTTGAAGTTCGCGTTTGCCACGGTGTCAATCACGGGATCAATCAAGGTCACAATCTGGTTGTACTTAAAGTCCTTGACCCCAGCCTCTGCCGGAATTGAAACTTGGATCATCATTCCTTGTTTCATAGACTTCAAGTCATAGGTGCGTTCCTTCACGTCGTCGGTACGGTTGCCGTCTTCGTCTTGCACGAAGCGTTCGCGGCGCTGACCGGAGAATTTCAAGACGCCAAAGGTTTCTTCTAGGTCGATAACGATGCCTTCTGCTAATCGCATGTGGGTTCCTCTTTTCTTTTATTTGACTGGGACAATATCGTCGGCATTGCAGATGTAGCGCACAAAGGCTTGTTCACCGATTCGGTAGCCAACGGTCGCAATGCGTGGCTTGATGACGGTGACTGGTGCATCAACTTCAATGCTCTCAGCCTTGTCGCCTTTCTTCGCTGGAATGGTGATTTCGATGTTGTCGGTTCGCTGCAAGTCGGAGAACAACTCGTAAGTGCGGGAGACAACCTTGCGATTGTCGCGATCACCTTCTGACAGTTCGCGCTTGAGCGAGCCGAAGTACAGGTGGCCGAACGTCTTTTCAATGTTTGGTGCAACAAATTTGAGTTCCATGTTGAAGTCTTCCTTTCGTATTCAAAAAGCCGGGTAGTTCGGCTACTCGGCTGTGGCTTGGTGATAGTATTCGGTTAGTTGTTGGAGCAGATAGTCGTAAAACGATTTGGAGATTGGGTGAACCGTGCGGCCATCAGCGTATCGTGGGAACTGAATATACCAGCGATACTGACCTTCGATGAGCTTCACGTTTTTCAAGATCAGCACATGATCCAATACGATGTCTCCTTGGAGCAGCACGTCGCCACCGGGATCGGGGTACATATTGATAGAAGAAATGCGCATGTTACTTGCCGTCTTTCTTCTTGGCACCACCGATCACAACCATTGCAGCGAGGATGCCGAGCAGCAGTACCACACCGATGACGATGAGCCAGCCGGATGTCGTATTACCGGTTTGTGGCAGGCCAGGCTTAGGCGTCTGTTTGTCGGTCATGACAGCCTTCACGATTTCACCGTCCTTAGTGATCTCGAATGGCACGAGGGCTTCGCTAATTTCGTAGCCCTTTGGTGCATCGTATTCTTGGAAGCTGTACTTGCCAGCAGGCAGGTTGCCAAAGGAGAAGACACCATTCTTGTCGGTGCGACCAGATACAACCGTCTTGCCGTTTTCGTCCAGAATGCGGATGCCGGTGTTTGGCAGTCGCTTCCCAGTAGAAACGTCGGTCTTGGTTAGTTCGCCCGTACCTTTGATCAAGTCGTTGGTCAGTTCAAAAGCGATAGTTGGTTCCTTGGCGTCAGCCTTGGTCCCACCGATCTGCTTGTCCTTGCTATCGAAGACCGTCACGCCGTCCTTGGTAGACACGAGCTTGAGAGTTTCCTTCGATAAGACAAGGTTGGTGGCAGAAGGCTTGGATTCACGGAGATAGAAGGTGCCGACTGGTAGGTGCTTGATGGAGCCAGTGGAATCTTTGCCGACGGTGATAGTCTGAATCACCTTTTTGTCAGCGTCGAGCAGTTCAAAAACCGCACCAGCAGCGTTACCGGTCATTGCATAGGAGTAGCCTTTACCCGAAACCAGCGTGGCAACTTCATTGATCTTCTTGAATGACAGTTCGTTTTCATGGAGCTTGTTGTTGATCACTTTGCCGTCATTGAGGTCGATGCGTTTGATCTTCTCGTTGTCGGTGGTGTGGAAGTGGAAGCCATACATAGCCGTGTTCAAGTCGTGCTTCTCACCAGCATCAAGTTCCTTGACGTAGTAGTAGCCTTCTGGCAACTGGATTGCGCCAAATTCAGCCTTACCGTCTTTGACCGTCGTGGTGGCGACGAGTGATTCAGATGGGATCACAGTTTCGCCAATCTTGGTTTCGCCTTGCGTGAACAGGCCGAAGATCTGGCCGTTAGCCGCAATGTTCTTGATTTCTGGGAGGTTGTCCTTCCAGCCAGTAATGCTTTCTTCTTGCTTGTTAAGCGTGATGTCGAGTTGTTGGAAGTCGTTCTTGGCTTCAAGTGAGGTAGAGGTTACCGTCACTTCTTGCCCGGCATACTTGAGCTCAAAAGCAATCGGATCAGGGTTCATGATGAAACCATTTGGTGCAGAAATTTCAGTTGCCGTGTACTTGCCAAGATACAACTCTGGGGTTTGAATCTGGCCTTGAGCATCAGTGGTACTAGTGGCAACCACGTCACCCTTGTGGGCACGAATGGTACCGTCAGCCGTTGTGATGTCTTCTGCTGCCTTGAACTCGAACTTCGCACCAGCGAGGGCGGTATAGTCGTAATTGAATTTGTACTGATCGCCGTATTCAGTTTCAACCTTTTCGACGGCGACTGGGGTAGCCCCGGTCTTGGTCAAGGTGGCGACACCCTTTTGGGAGAGGTCAGCGAACTTAATGACCACGATGCCGTCCTTATGGCTGCCGTCGATGGTGAACTTGGCTGGCTCCTTAGCCAGTACATAGCCTTCTGGAGCTTGAACTTCTTCGAGTTGGTACTTGCCGTAGCCGAGCGCTTCGGCTGTGATCAACTCGCCGGAATTGTCGGTAGCGAACTTATCAGTCGTACCGGCCTTGTCGGCAGTTGGCTGAACTTCGTACTTGTTGGTTTGCAGGTTCTTAATCCGGAAGATTGCACCAGCGCGCAGCACGGTCTTACCAGTTTCGGTATCGACTTTGACTACACGCAGCGTTTCTTCGATGACCTTGTTTTCGATGCTGTAATGCTGGGACTTCTGGGTACCGTCAACAGTAACCGTGAACGGCTTGATGCCGTTGTAGCCTGTTGGGGTCTTGGTTTCAGTAACGGTGTAGGTGTCGTAAGGCAAATCCGTGAACTTCACGTAGCCTTGGGCATCGGTGAGGCCGGTACGAACCACCTTGCCGGTGGTCTTACTGGTTACGGTGAATTGAGTATCCTTGAGCATGACCGGCTTAGTGCCTTTGACTTGGGTTGTCCAGTCGTAGTTCCCGTACTTGAGCAAGTCGAGATTACCGGTGATGACTTGTTCCTTGACCGTCGTGGTGGCAGTTGCAGTGGTGACGTTCTGACCTGCGTAAGCCAGCTTGAAGGCATGCTTTTGTGGGTCAAGCACGTAGCCAGTCGGTGCCTTGACTTCTTGCCAGTAGTAATCGTCCAGTTCCAAACCGGAAACGGACGCTGAATTATTGGCAATCGTCACTGCCTTCACGAGCTTGTCATCGGCTGCGCGGTGGAGCTCGTAGACAGCGCCGTTAAGGCTTGCAGCGCCCTGTGGCTGCTTACCCTTAACAGCATCAACTTTTTCGATGGTGGCAGTGCCACGTTGTTCTTGATCGGTCGTATCGACGTGAGCAGTGGTGACCGCGACAGTTTGACCAGCATACTTCAATTCAAATGGCAGCTTAGTCGTATTCAGAACGTAGCCAGCAGGGGCTTTTTCTTCCAGTGCGTAGTAGCTACCGAGCTTGAGGTTTTGCAAGGTGCCTTTGCCGTTACCATCAGTTGTGATTGCGTCAACCCGTGTTCCGGTGCTGGTATAGATTCCATAGACAGCGCAGTTCAGTGAGTAGTAGGCATTGAACATGTCACTACCGAACTCACGCCCAATCTTGGTGAGGGTCACGTTACCGAGCTGTTCCTTGTTGCCGAGAACAACTTCAACGGTCTTGCCAGGTTCGATGGTGACTTCTTTGAGTTCGCCCTTGTTGACATAGCCGTTCGGGGCGGTAACTTCGCTGATCTTGATCTTGGTACCAGCCTTGATTCCGTTCAGAGCAGCGTAGCCGTCAGTGCCAGTCGTGACTTCCTTGGTGGTGCCATTGTATTCAAACTTGAGCTTGGCACCTGGTAGCGCCTTGTTGGTGTCGGCGTCAACCTTCTTTGTTTTCACGTCACCATTCAAGTTGACCTTGATTGGCAGGATGAACTCACCGTTGTTGGAGAGCTTGAAGTTAACGAGCTTTTGTTGTGAGCCTTTCGTGTAGACGAAAGAGGTGCCCACGTCAGCAGCCTTGGCAATCGAATAAGCCACCTTACCAGATTCCTTCGACTGGGCAGTGGCCGTCAGCGTGAGCGTATTGCCAGACTTCGTAATCTTGAGATTCGCGGTGTTCGCCGTTTGTTGAGCGAAAGCCGCGAGCCGTCCGTTGGTGTCAGTCAACGTGATTGAATCACCAACTGCGAGCGTGATCTGTTTGCCATTAAAAGATGGCTTGCGATCATGAGCCGCAACCTTATCGAGAATCGCTTTCTTTTCAGACTGATAGGTCTTGTTCGGTGTGGTAAGCAACGAATCGCCGAGCGTTTCCCAAATAATCATCTGGGTCACGGCGTAATTGCGGTTGGTTGGGTTTTGGTAGTAGCCGTAGTAAGCAATCTTGGCTAATTGATCCTTTTTAGCGTCGGAGTAGGTGCTGGGGTTGTAGCCAGAGCCGCTCATATCGAGATCGACGCCGTGCTCCACACAGAAGGCAACCTTGCCGTCCACCTTTTTCATCCACATACCGGTGTCCGTCCAATGTAAGCCATTAAACAGATGCAGGTGCCAAGTGTTGCGCCAGTCAGCGACCTTGGTGTTGGTCATGCTGGCGGCAATCGCCATTGAAGCCGGGATAAAGAGCTGGACAAACAACGATACCAATGCGACAATCACAGCGGATCGTCGAGCTGTTTTCATCATAGTTGTTAGTCTCCATTCATTGAAAATTGGGTATTAAAAAAAGCAAATGAAATGTCTAAACGACTTCATTTGCTTCTATATATACGAGTTGCAATCAATGGTGACCTTTATCTGCTAGTGTTATGCCTATATGCTTTAGGGCTTGTCAGTTAGAGGGTCTTACGCCACATTTTTCGTGTACGAGAATTTGTACGCGTTCACTGAAACTTATTGAGAAAATTTGAAATATGCTACCGACAAGAAGTGTGCTAAAGCCTTATTCTATGCGAATTTTTGAGAAATTTTGAGAAAAATCCGTATAAAGTACGGTCTTAACAAGAAGTAATTCAATTGATTGCCAAACGCGGCGGGTGCGTCCCGCGGCATAAGGCGGTTAGTGAAAGTGTCTGGAGTGAACCACTGAATGGTAGTTCAGTTCAGACTAGTAGAGAAGCTCCGCAAATTCTTTGGAATCTGCGGGGCTTCTTTTGTTTAATGATAGCTGAGGTAATAGTCTGGGTATTAGCTCAATACAGGTTAAGAAGACGGACAGATTTTCAAAACGGATAATCAGCTGCGTGTATCCTACCAATCAATACTCTTGATTAGCCAGCTGTCCAGTAGGGCACAACAATAGCCCCATTCCAATAATCACTGGGATGAGGCTATTAGCATGTCATGGAATTATTGATCTATTCCTGTACATCGGCGTTCCGGTACCCTGCCGCTTGCATCTCGTACATCTCTTTGTAGTAGGGACTCGTCCGCAGCAGCTCCGCATGGGTGCCGAAGCCAACAATTTTTCCAGCTCGCAGCACGAGGACGCGGTCGGCCATTTGCACCGCGGCGAGGCGGTGCGTGATGAAGAAGACCGTCTTCCCATTGGCTAAGGTCAAGAAGCGCTGGTAGACATCGTACTCGCTGCGCGGATCCAGGGCGGCGGTGGGCTCATCCAGAATCATGATCTTGCTATCGGGCATGAACGCGCGGGAGATGGCTAGTTTCTGCCACTCACCCCCGGAGAGGTCGACGCCGCCGCGATACTGCTTGCCCAGGGGTGTTGCTGCAGTTAGTTCTTTCTTCTGCATCACCGCGGCCATTCCGCCGGCAGCCAGAGCATGTTGGATTTGTGCTTCATCGTTCATCTTCGCGGGATTACCGATGCCGACGCTATCTTTGATTGGTAGCAAGAATTTGGAGAAGTCCTGGAAGACCGCGCCAAAATGCTTGCGGTAATCCTGTAGGGCAAACTCGCGAACATCCGTCCCGTTCAGCTTGATCACGCCGGCCGCGGGGGTGTAGAAGCGCATTAGTAGTTTGGCTAGGGTGGTTTTGCCCGAACCATTCTCGCCAACGATGGCAATTCGTTCGCCCCCGTGGACGTGGAGTGAGATTCCGTCCAGGGCCGGTACTTTTTGGTTAGGGTAGCTGAAGTGGACGTCGTCAAGTCCGATATCTGTCACGGATTCAGGGAAGGATTGGTCACCAATTGCCAGTGGTGCTTTGGCGTAATTCATAAAGTCGAAGTACTTGCGCATGTAGAGCAGGGTGTCATACAGCAGGTTGGTATTCTCGATAAAAGAGTACACGGAACCACTGCAGGCGGTCAGTGTCGATGCAAAAACCAACAGACCACCAACACTAGCATTACCCGCCTGAATCGAAAGAATCATCCACCACAGGCTACCGCTGCTGATGAACGCACTGATTAGTAGGAAGACCAATGACACCTGCATTTGGCGAATGCGGACCCGCCGCACTTTGCCGTGAATGGTTTTGTACAGCTTGGAGTAAGCGTTGATGAAGAAATCAAACGCGCCGAACAACCGGACTTCCTTAGCATTCTTTGCTGTGAGCAGGGCCTCACTGTAGTACTGCAGTTTACGGGCGTCAGGGCTCCGCGTCACCATTGTCTCGAAGGCATCCTGTTGCACCCGGTAACTGATAATGCTTTGCGGAATGATGGCGATCACCATCAGGATGGCAATCCACACGTTGTAGTGTGCCAGTAACAGCACCATCGCAATCACGGTAATCAGCTCCCGGATGGCGCTAATGCCGAACACGATCAGGTTGACCGGTCGCCACGATGCTTCGGAACTGACGAGCTGCAGATTGTCGTAGAAGTCGGCGTCTTCAAAGGCACTCAATCCTTGAATCGAGCGGGACTTCTTCATTAACTCAACGTTAACGAAGGCAATCAGTTTATCAGTCAAAATACCTTGGACGGAGGTGTTGATGGGGATGGCAGCACTAGAGGCAAAGAACACCAGTCCCCAAATCAATGCCAACATGCCGATTGCTTGTTTAGCCACCAGGGTATCCAAAATCCGCTGCGCCAGCCAAATCATCCCGACTGGGGCCAGCGATTGCACCGGTACCAGAAAAATCAGCAGTAGGCTGCTGCCTTTAGCTGCTTGCCAAAACAGGCGGAAACTCTGCACGTAAAGTGACAGGTAATTTTTAAATTGTTTAAACATAATTCGTCCTCTATCTTTGTCAACAACTCCGTAGTCACGGTGACAAATCACGGACGAGTGGAGTTGCTTTTAGTTCTGTGCAGACAGAGTGAATGTGTTGTTCATAACGATGCCTCCTAACGAGTAAATGGTATGCGGTAAATCTAGCACTTTGTTAGACCGATAACAAGCAGTTAGGCGGTTGTGGTGAATGCTTTCAATTGGGGGGGTACGGCATCAGCAATGATTAGCTAGCTAACAGCATGAAGGGTGCCTTAATTATTAACACTAGTGTCAACTAGCGAAGCACGACCATTTTCGAGTCGATGCGTACGATCGCTTCATTACGATCCTGGTAGCAAATTGTTTAGCAGTATCGATGATCCTAATTTGGCTCAACACTGTGCTTGAGGGTGCTGGCTGCGGCTCAGCTATTTTGCTACAGACTAGCGATGAGTCAGGCTGGAGGGTTCATCTCTGAGAGTGGGCAATTCAGAGCACACGTTATTTAATTTTTAAGTGTTGAAGTTTAGTTGTTCAACATTCATTGATTTCAGCCACGAATTATTACTAATGCTAAGATAAGTATTAACCACAAGCCAGGGATGACCTTTGCCCTGACTAGTCACAGTGCTAGTAGTGCTACCATTATGGGGATGCTGGATGGTCACCGCTTCACGGTTTAGCTACGCGAAGTCGCTTACTCTTAATAACCGCTAGCTTAGGGATTATAAACTCTGTATCAAAGTTACAAACCATCAGCTTATGCGATTAATTAGCTGGCTTCAATCTTACCAAAAATTACCAAAAAAAGTTTACTAATATGCTTTATTAATTTCGTAGTAGAGAGTAATATAATACCTGCAAGGGCGATAAGCCAACACCTAAACTTGCACTCCCCAAAAAAGTTCCCCCAAACTTTCCCACCGCTAACGGTGGTTTTTTTTTGCCCTTTTTTGCGGGCAACGTCGCAATAACGACTGTTCTACCATTTTGCCGCGGTTCAGGCTTTGGCAAGCACGGCGGGGCACGGTACAATAGAAGGAGCAATGGCGAGGAGGACGGCCGCTTGAAAAAAATTGGGACAGTGTTTTACGGAATCAACATTATCGGGATGGTTTTGTACCTGCTGGTTTGCGGTGGGGCAATGGTTACTGGTCACCCCATCTATCCGGGACAAGCGACACTGCTTGCTGAGGTAGCGGCTGGGATCATTCTCGCGTCACTGCCGCGGCTCATTGAACATTTTGCCCAGGTTGAGTTGCCACCGCTTCTAGTGGCTTTATATGAAGTTTTCATCTTGATGGCAATCTTGCTGGGGTCGGGGATGCAGGCGTACTCGATTCCGTACTGGGATAAGTACGAGCACCTCTTTTCCGCTGCGATGCTTGCCGGAATCGGCTTCATGATTTATGCGGCCCGGACGCCGGATGATAAAATCATGCAAATCGACCCGCTGCTCATTTCGCTTTTCGGTACGGCCTTTGGCACCATGCTGGGCGTTTTCTGGGAGTTTTACGAGTTCACTGGTGACTCCCTGCTCGGGATGAACATGCAGCGCTTCATGGCGCATGGGCACCCGCTGGTTGGGCACCCGGTGCTTTACGACACGATGGGTGATTTAGCCATGGACGTGTTGGGCAGTGCACTGCTGGGTATCTACTGCTACTTTGCGATGCGGAAGAACCCCGCTTGGCTCAAAACGTTTATGCTGCGCAAGCGGAAGCGCAATTAATAGAAGCAAATTAGAGACCGCCTGCAAGTAGTGGCAGGGGTGTATTTTGCGGTGTACAATGGGCATGAGCATTTAGAAAGTGAAGATTAACCGTGCGTAATTCAATGATCTATGTGCGCTTTGAACCCATTTCAACGGCGTACGTCACGATGGGAATCGATCCTATCGACAGTTTAAACAGTGCCAATCCGGTCCCGCGGCACATTATGCTGCTGCCGCCCGTTACCGATGACTTGACCATCAACCAGCACACCGGCTTTAACGTCATTGACGGGCAAGACCAGGTGCGCAATTTTTTGAGCTCTGATCGCGGCCGGCAAGCAGCGTGGCTGGATTACCGCGAAGAGGGCTTTGTGGACGACCTCCTGCCACAGGAAATCGCCGAGCTACTGTATTTGGGCCACAAAAAAGCCCAAATGGTGTTGCCTTTCTACTATAAATTGCAGAATGAGTATGCCCGGGTGCCGCTGAAGACGGGACTGGTGAATAGTTACTGGCGGCACCCCGAGCGTTTTGCCACGGTTTTTGCGGTGGCGATGAATCGACACCTGCGCGATGTCCTTGCTCAGAAGCCCTTCTGGTTCCGGGCGCGCAATCACATTGGCAACGAAAAGACGCCACCAGCTGTGCAAAAGCAACTGGAGCAGTTGTTCCCGGATGGGGTCGCGTTTGATTGGCCGAGCGCGGCGATCAACGCTCGAGAAGTGGAAGTACCAATGCTGCGGCTGCCGGAACGGCAACTGTTTGCGGACATGAATCCCGATACCCTTGGCGGTGAGGAGCTCGGCAAATTGGTTTTGGACCGGCGCAGCGAACAGTGGCGCGTTGAGATGAACAAGTAGTTAATACTTAAATGGATAATCAAGGTAGTGGGGACTACGGCTCACATAACTGTGGTCCCCAGTATTTTGATTTGATTGGAGAAGTTAATCATGAAAATGACCCTAAGTGAAATTGCGGGTGTTTTGAAGACTGAGGCACCGGCCGGCAGCGAGCGCATCGCCGTCACTGGTGTGTGCTTCGATACCCGTAAGCTTAAGGAAGGGGACCTCTTTATTCCCCTCGAGGGAACACGGGATGGCCACGACTTTATCGCTACTGCTGAGCAGAAAGGGGCTGCGGCCAGCTTGTTTGCAATCGGTCACGATGCCGTGAATACCAAGTTGCCGCTACTGGAAGTGCGCGATCCGCTCCGCGCCCTGCAAGATTTGGCCCGCTACTATCTGCTGATGAAGGTCAACCCCAAAGTGGTCGCTATTACCGGCAGTAATGGCAAGACCACGACCAAGGACATGTGCGCGGCCGTGCTCTCAAGCCAATACAACGTCGTTAAGACGCAGGACAATTTTAATAATGAAATCGGCGTGCCGATGACCATTCTCAGTATGGAAACCAACACCGAGGTTTTGGTCGTTGAGATGGGCATGGATCGGCCCGGCCAGCTCGACTTCCTGAGCAAAATGGCCGCACCAGACGTTGCTGTAATCACCATGATCGGTGAGGCCCACATTGAATTCTTCAAGACCCGCGACCGGATCGCCGACGCGAAGATGGAAATCGTCAACGGGCTTAAAGAAGACGGATTGTTTATCTACAATGGTGACGAACCGCTGCTGCGGGAACGCGCGAAGAATGTGCAGCAGGCCAGCAAGACTTTTGGTCTGAGCCCGGAGAACGATCTCTACGCGCGGAACATCAACGCCAAGCAGACCTCCAGTGACTTTGACTTGTCCAAGTGGCCGGATCTGCACTTCGAAATCCCGATCATGGGTGAGTACAACGTCAGCAACGCCCTCGCCGCCATCCTGGTCGGCCGCCGCTTTCACATCAAGCCCGAGGCCATTCAGAAGGCGCTCAAGACCTTCCGCGCGACTGACAACCGCACGCAGTGGCTGCGTGGTGACAATGGTGAGATGATTCTGAGTGACGTCTACAACGCCAACCCGACCGCTGATGCGGCCGTACTTGGCGATTTTGCCAACTTCCCGACCAAGTCCCGGCGCATTGCGGTGCTTGGGGACATGCTCGAGCTCGGTGACGCCAGCAAGGACCTGCACGCCGGCCTAGCCAGTTCGCTCAACCCCCACAAAATTTCTGATGTTTACCTGTATGGGGATGACATGCGGGCACTTGCGGATAAGTTAAAGGATGTGTACGCACCCGAGCACCTGCACTACTACGCATTCGGTTCCCAGCCGGAACTCATCACCCAACTGGCTGATGATGTGCGGGCGGATGACCTGGTCCTGCTCAAGGGCAGCCACGGGATGCACCTGGAGACCGTGCTCACCGCACTGCAGGCAACGGAACGTGAATAGGTATTAATTAATATATTTATTGAAAAAGCATCTGTGAAAATGGTGGCATTCCTTTCCGCACATTTTGCAATTACCGTGCGGACATGCTACACTAATGCGAATGCTTTGTTTCATCATGACTTTGATAGCACTTTTCAAAACGGTTAGTTTAAGTAACTACTTTCATCCTGTTTTGTGAGGTGCCGGATACGCGCCAGAAGTTTCGCATGTGCGAACTGGTGCACACACAATAGGAGGAATAGTTTTTGAAATTTGCCGAATTAGGCCTTGATAAGGATCTGCTTGCAGCTGTTGAACGTTCTGGTTTCGAGGAAGCCACACCGATCCAAGCAGAGACGATCCCGCACGTACTCGCCGGTAAAGATGTTATCGGTCAGGCACAAACGGGGACAGGGAAAACGGCTGCCTTTGCACTGCCTTTGTTGCAGATGATTGACACCAGTGACCCTTCAGTTCAAGTTTTGGTCATTTCACCAACCCGTGAATTGGCTGTTCAGACCCAGGAAGAAATGTACCGTCTGGGTAAGGACAAGCGTGCTAAGGTCCAAGCCGTTTACGGTGGTGCCGACATTCGCCGCCAGATTCGCGGTATTGCGCAGCACCCCCAGATCGTGGTCGGAACTCCTGGCCGCTTGCTGGACCACATTAACCGCCACACCCTCAAGCTGGAGCACTTGAAGACTCTGGTTCTTGACGAAGCTGACGAAATGCTCGACATGGGCTTTATCGATGACATCGAAAGCATTGTTAAGACCGCGCCTGAAACTCGTCAGACCTTGCTCTTCTCCGCAACGATGCCTAAGCCAATCATGAACATCACCAAGAAGTTCATGCACAACCCAATCACCGTTGCAATCGAAAGCAAGGAACTGACCGCCGACACGATCGAACAGTACTACGTGCGCGCTAAGGACTTCGAGAAGTTCGACGTCATGACCCGTCTGTTCGACGTTCAGAACCCTGAACTGGCTTTGATCTTCGGCCGGACCAAGCGCCGTGTTGACGAACTCACCAAGGGACTCCAGGCCCGTGGTTACAACGCCGAGGGGATTCATGGTGACCTCAGCCAGCAAAAGCGGATGCAGGTTCTGCGTCAGTTCAAGGCTGGCCAGCTCGACTTCTTAGTTGCTACTGACGTTGCTGCCCGTGGTCTTGATATCACTGGTGTGACCCATGTTTACAACTACGATATCCCTCAGGACCCAGACAGCTATGTTCACCGCATTGGCCGTACCGGCCGTGCCGGTAAGTCTGGGATCTCAGTAACCTTCGTTGCACCTAACGAAATGGATTACATGCGGACAATTGAGGACTTGACCAAGAAGCGGATGCTTCCCCTCAAGCCACCAACCCAAGAAGAAGCCTTCAAGGGCCAGATGAACAGTGCCATTGTTAACGTTAAGGAACAGCTTAAGGGCGACGACCTGGATCACTTCCAGGACGAAGCCGAAGCATTGCTTGAAGAATACACCCCACTTGAACTTGTGGAAGCATACCTCAAGGAAGTTGCTCCTGACGACGCAAGCAGTGTTCCTGTGCGCATCACACCAGAGCGGCCATTGCCAAGTCACGGCCGCAAGCAGCACTGGGGCGGTCGCGGCGGCAACCGGAACCGTGGCGGCAATGGCCACAGTAACGGCGGCCACTACAACGATCACCGTAATGGCGGCAAGAAGCGTTACGGCAACGACGAACACCATAGCAGCAGCAACCGCCACGATGGCGGCGACCGTTACCATGGCAAGCGCGAAAACGGCGGCAGCAAAGGCGGCAACCGTGGCGGCGGCTTCGTCATTCGCGGTAAGAAAGACTAATCTGGTTTTTGATTAGCTGATAAAGCGCGGCGGTACTAAGCAGCATCTCCATTCGGGATGGGCTTAGTACCGCCGTGTTTTTGTGCTCAAAATTATTCTGGTTCTGCCGGTGCACTCTGCCCCGCAGCTTCCGCCGCAACTAGTTCCTGTAGGCTGGTAACCGCGGCGCCAAAGTCGGTCTGTTCGCTCTGCTCCCGTACCACCTGCCGGTAGCGGACTACGCGCTGCGGGTCAACGATGTAGAGGCTGCGGGCGAGGGTGTGGCTGCAGGGGATGTAGAGGCCCATCGCCAGCCCAAACTCTGCATCGGGATCCGCCAGCATGGTCATCGCGCGGCTGCCGATCCAGCCGCACCAATTATTGAGTTCGGCCGGCGCGGTAATCGCGACCGTGTAGAGTTTAACTTTGGAAAAGCGGGCCATTACTTGGTGGAACGCCAGAATGGCCTGGTCGCAAACCTGCTTGGCAAACACCGGCAGGATGGAGAACATTGACCAGCCGTGGAGACTGCTGGTCGGCACCCGCTTGCCACTTGCATCGTACAAGTTACACAAGGGCAACTTGGCGCCGCAGGGACAGGGGTCACCACTTAATTCAACTGGGATGCCATGACGTTCGATTTGCATACTGATTCGGCCCCATAACCACAGCTATTTCGCGGAGGCAAACTTGCCCCTACAATCATATTCCTGGTGGTGGAGGCAAAAGTAGGTATTAATATCGAAAGCCTGGCCGGACGGGGCGACTGGCAACTGAGATTTTGCTAATGGTGTGCGGGTTGTCCCAAAATTTTGCAGAAGTTACCACGATATTTTGCAAAACTTGCAGATATTAACGTGAACTGCTTTGCAAACTGGTCCTGATTAGATAAACTTAACAGAGACAATTATGGAGGACGAATATATGGAAATTGATAACAACCAACTCGTTGCCCGCTACCTCAAGTTGCAGGCAGCGAACAAGGCTTACTTTGCGGCCGTGAAGAGCTACATGAACCAGCAGATTGCGGACCTCTACGAGCGGCTCAACACGACGTTCCAAGATACGGTGATGCTGTCCGTGCAGGACGCGATTGCGTACGCTAAGGAGCAGGGAGCAACCCTTGAGAAGGGGACGAACGTTAACCTTGCGACCCTTAATTACATCTGCAAGGAGCTCGATAACCTCGGCATTCTCATTGAGGCTAATCCGTCCGCACCAGACGTGATTCTGGGCCGGCTGAACTTCGAAAACCGTGCCCGTTACATGTAGAATTGATTACAATTGGTCGCCTGACATAAATGTCGGGCGATTTTTTTGATTGTGAAACGGTCCTTAGAACTGCTGCCACATAACGCTTGCGGCTAGTTAACGGGCAAAATGTAGGGACCGCGTTGCTTATCAATTGTGTTGCAAGTCGTGTCAGGACAATTGCCGAGCGATGGCCTGTGCTAGAATGAAAAGGTAAATAATTAATTAAGATAACCACCAGAGGGACTGGGACCAGCTGTCGCTT
This sequence comes from Lacticaseibacillus zhaodongensis, assembly GCF_009687905.1. GTDB lineage: Bacteria > Bacillota > Bacilli > Lactobacillales > Lactobacillaceae > Lacticaseibacillus > Lacticaseibacillus zhaodongensis. The sequence continues at coordinate 60,944 of NZ_BLBG01000008.1, forward strand.
TTGGGCAACTAGGGCTTTCTTGGCGGCGGAAGGAGTTAGTTTATGAAGTTGAAGCATCGATTAGCACTGCTGGCGGCGCTTGGCACCACTTTTGCGTTTGCCCTAACGCTGGGGCAGACTGCGCCCGTTAACGCTGCGACGGTCAACCAGCAGGCGGCTGCTTACAAGCCGGCGAAGATTACGACGATGAAGTCGACTTTCCCGTACAAGCAGGGCTTCCGTGCCGGTGTTGGCCGGCCGGAAGGGGTCCTCATCCACGAGACGGCGGAGCCCAACTGGAACGCTGCGACTACTGCGAAGAACATGAACAAGGACTGGAAGAGCAAGAGTAGCTACGTGCACGCCGCGGTCGATGCCACTGCAATCGACAAAATGATGAGTACGGATTACAAAACTTGGGGTGCCGGCGCGGTTGCCAACGCGCGCTTCATCAGCGTGGAGCTTTGCGAAACCAAATCGCAGACTGATTTTGTGAAGAGTGTTAATAACCTGGCCTACTACACAGCAACGCTGCTGCGGCAGTACAATCTGCGGCCGGATCTCGCAACGCACGATGGTCTAGGCACGGTTTGGTCTCACTTTGACGTGTCCCACTACCTTGGTGGCACGGATCATAGCGACCCAGTTGGCTATTTTGCCCAGCACGGTTACGACATGGATCAGCTCTACGCGCTCATCCAGACTTGGTACAACAAGCTGGGGTACATCAAGCCGCAAGCCAGCGCCAAGAACGCGAACGTCGTCAAGCTAGGTGCGGCAACGGGTGTCTACACAGGCCCAAGTTACAACTACCGCAAAATCAAGACGCTACGTAAGTCCAGCAGTTGGAAGTACTTCAGCGCGCAGGTGACACGCGGTCAGTTCTGGTTCAACTTGGGCGGTAACCAGTGGATTCGCGTCGGCGGCCTGAGCACCCCAACAATTACGGTGAAGGGCACGTCCGCAATTCAGAGCGGCCCCGGGAGTGACTACAAGGTCCTCGGCACCCTTGCTAAGGGCAAAACGGTTGGGTACAGTAACCTCGTCTACAACGAAGGTAAACTATGGTACCAATTTAAGCCCGGTCAGTGGTTCGCTAATGGGGTCAACTTCAAGACGAAGGTCACCCCAAGCAGCAGCACCCACGGCGTAATCTTCCTCGGCAAGACCAGTGTGTTGCGTGCCGGCACTTCTGACAGCGCAAAGGCGGTCCGCAACTTGATTGCGGGGACCAGCTGGAAGTACAGCGCCATTAAGAAGGTTAATGGCGGGACTTGGTACTGCCTCGGCGGTAACCAGTGGGTCAAAGCATAACTGATTAAGTAGATTGAATGCAGCTTATCACATTTAGTTATGTGGAAGCTGTCTTTTTTTGGGTTTCTACGCGGCTGAAGCCCGCCTGGAGGGGCGAAGCTGCCGTCCTCACTCCGTACGCCATGACTTACCAGCTGCGCTTTTTTACGTTCTGTAGCGTTTGGTAAATTTAATTTTGGCGTTTTCGGAATCACAATCGGCTTAACGGTATTTTGCGTGGCGATCGGGTTGGTCCTGCTGGGGCGGATGCATTTAACATTACAGGAACGGTAGATTTGAATAGCTGAGAATACCGCGGCGTATTTTCGTATGCATTGCCATTGCAATAGCATTTGTAAGGGCTGACATTGCTTACGATAATATCGAAAAACACACTTGACAAAATAACGTTTCTGAAGAATGAATGGCATATGAGGAAAATAATACAAAATACTAAACCACGCGATTTTGTTTTTCTTGCCGTCCTTGTTGTCGCACTAGTTATCTCTGGATTATTTTTTCGCCGTGTTTTCAATTTGATTCTGTTGGCTTGTGTACTGTTTACAGTATTCTACCTAGTGTATGTGTTGATTGGCGCGAGCATTGTGATGCATAAACAGAAAAAGCAGTAGCAAGGAGGTGAAAAAGGAGGCCCGCCATTGTGGTGGGCCTCCTTGATTTATGGCTGTTAAGCTGGTTGGTATTCATGCCGTTGTTTTCTCGTAGTGTTTGTCTAGTGTCGAGTACGTTCACGCCTAGATTTTTTGGGCGAATAGTCTAACTGGTGTGCTGAGTTTGCAGCCTCTAATTGAACGGACAATAGTGAATGTAAGTTTAGAATATCTCTGTAGGGTGGTGGGCGCCTTTTCCGGGAACGAATCTGGCGGTAGTGACCATGCTGAAACGACAAATGAAGACGGTACTCTTGCATGGTTTTCGCAAGGGTACCGTCTTCATTTGTCGGGGATAGCGTAGAGACCGCTAATAATAGTAAAGGTGCTATTTGAATTCTTACTGCTAATGCTGTGAAAACACGGCGGGCTCGTAGCTAAGGCGGAAGACTTGACCGGTTTTTGGTCAAGCCTGGAGCCGCGCCCCAGCATGCCTGTCTGTCACTACCGCCAGAGTAGTGGGAGGAAAATGTGCCCACCGCCCGGCCGAAAAGAAAGCCGCAATGGAGTTTACCGCCAGTTGATTCGCCCAAGCACTCGCCGCCCGAGGAACTCCTGCAGCAGCAAGTAGAACGGCACCGTGCTGACCGCCAGCGGTGCGTAGATCAGGAAGAGCTTGAAGTTCCACAGTGATTGCAGTGAGAATAACTTGTTGATGCCGAAGAACACCGTCACCAGCATGACCCCGACAACGACCAGCATGGCGGCCTTGTAACGGTTGAACGGCCGGGACACGCGGAACAGCACGTTGTAAGAGACACAGGCGATGAGCAGCGCGACGATGGTGCCCGTTTCTGCGAAACTCATGCGCAGGATCCAGGCCAGCCAGGTCATGAACAGGGTGTAGATGACCACGGCCAGTGCTGCCGGCGCCGCGTAGGTCATGACTTTCCTCATGAACTGGCCGGTAACGCGGGCAAAATTCGGTTCCAGGGTGAGGAAGAAGGATGGCACCGCCACCGCCATTGCGGAAACGGGGGTCAGGTTGATGGGAATGATCGGGTAGTCTGCGTTGATAAAGATGAAGATGGCCGCAAGCGCGCAGGAGTACATCGTTTTGATCAGGTACAGGGAGGCGACCGACTCGACGTTGTTGATGACGCGACGCCCTTCGTTGAGCACGCCGGTCATCGCGTCGAAGTTGGATTCCAGAAGCACGAAATCAGCGATGGCACTCGCGGCTTCGGAACCACTGGCCATGGCAATCGAGCAGTCCGCCTGGCGCAGTGCGAGGACGTCGTTGACCCCATCCCCCGTCATCGCGACGGTGTGGCCCAGTTCTTGGTAGGCCGCGATCAGGTGCTTCTTTTGCTGCGGGGTGACGCGGCCGAAGACGGTGTTGTTTTGCATCAAGGCACCGTAATCCGCGTCATCAGGGACTTCACTCATGTTGACGTAATTGTCAGCGCCGGCGATGTGCGCCCGCTTGGCGACGTGGGCAACGGTCACGGGATTGTCGCCGGAGATGACCTTGAGGCGGACATCCTGTTTAGCGAAGAAGTCAAAAGTGTCGATGGCGGTTGGCCGCAACTCGTCGGCGATGGTGATGATTCCCATGAGTTCAGGCTTGGTCAGTGCGGGCTGCAGTGCCTGTGCCCGGCCGACAACGAGCACGCGTAGACCCTTCGTGGACTGCTCCTTGATCAGCTTTTGGCACGCGGGGTCTAGGTTGTCGCCAAAAGTGAATTCGGGCGCACCGATGAAGTAATTGTTACCGTCTGCGAAGCTGGCACCGGACCACTTGCGGGCGGAGCTGAAGGGCACGGTTGTCAGCGGTTCAAGCGCATCCGGCTGGGGGCAGCGTTCCTTGATGGCGAGCGCGGTCTCGTTGTCGTCGCTCAGTGCGTAGACAACGGCACTGGCGGCGGTTTGCAGCTGCGCGGCGGTGACACCGGGCTGCGGGTAGAACTGGTCAATTTTGAGTTTACCACTGGTGATGGTCCCAGTTTTGTCCAGGCAGATGGTGTCCACGCGGGCGAGGGCCTCGATGGCGGTCATGGAGCGCACGAGGACGTGTTTACTGGCGAGGTTGCGACTGCCGACCGCCAGTGCGACGTTGGTCAGCAGCACCAGCCCCTCGGGAATCATGCCGATGACCGCACCGCTCGTGGTCAGGATGGCGCGGTTGTAATCGCCGCGCCGGATCATGGAGACGGTGAAGAGCGCAATGCCCAGTGGAATCAAGACGAAGGTGAGCACGCGGATGATGCGGTTGATGGTCGCGAGCAGCTGGCTGCCACTCGCCTTTTCCGCCTTAGCCTCCAGTGCCAGTTTGCTCGCAAAAGTCTCGCTGCCAACCTTGCGCACCTCCATGCTGCCGCTGCCGGCAACGACAAAGCTGCCGGAGTAGAGTTTGTCGCCGCTGCTTTTGGCGATGGCATTGGGCTCACCAGTCAGGGGGCTCTCGTCAATTTCCATTGGCGTAGCGCTAGTCGCCACACCGTCGACGGGCACCTGGCTGCCGCGGTGCAGGAGCAGGATGTCGCCCACGACCAGTTCGGACTGGGCAATTTCTTGCTCCTGACCATCACGGCGAACGTGGACCTTTTCCTGATTCAGGATGGTCATGGAATCGACTTGGTGCTTGGCGCGGATTTCCTGAAAGGTCCCGATAGCGGTGTTGACGATGGCCACCCCTAAGAAGAGGAGGTTGTTGTAACTGCCGGTCGTGATGATGAGCGCGGCGATGACCAGGTTGACCAAGTTGAAAAGCGTCAGCGTGTTGCCGGCGACGATTGACTTGACGGAGCGGGTCAGTTCCTGTTGCTCATTATTTTGCTTGCCCGCAGCAATCTGCTGGTGAACCTCTTGCTTGCTGAGGCCTGTTTTCGGGTTCGTTGCCATCTGGATTCCTCCCCTCTGAGTTAGTCTGGCGGTGCGGGTTAACCTGCGTGCGCAGCTTATATTCTTATTGTATAGGAATGAGCAGGTGATAGCGTCGGCATAAGGGCTGGTTTTAGACAAAATTTGCAGATTTGGCTGTTAAAGTGAAAGTAAATTGCAGATATTTACGAAAGCGGCTGCATTTTGCTTGCTTTTGCTAGATAATAGAACATAGTAACCGTAGAGAGGAATGATTTTATGCCAAAAACAGATCCGCAGGGGACACATTTTGTCACCCTCGATAATGGGTACCACATTTGGACACAGACTAAGGGTAACGGCGACATTCAGTTGCTAACGCTGCATGGTGGTCCTGGCGGCACGAACGAAGTCTTTGAGAATTTTGCTGAACGCCTGGCGCCATACAAGGTCCGGGTCAGTCGTTATGACCAGCTCGGATCCTTCTTCTCCGACCAGCCGGACTTCAGCCTGAAGGAAAACCGCGACCGCTTCTTCAACATCGACTATTACGTGGATGAAGTTGAAGAGGTGCGGACTAAGCTGGGATTAGATAACTTCTTCCTGCTCGGCCAATCTTGGGGCGGGGTGCTCGCAATCGAGTACGCCCTCAAGTACGGGCAGCATTTGAAGGGGCTGATCCTGTCCTCCATGATCGACAACCTGGACGAATACATCACGAACATTAACGCGATTCGCGAAAAGATGTTTGGTCAGGCGGACCTGGACTACATGCACCAGAAGGAAGCCGAGCACGATTTTGGCGATGCCCACTATCAGGAACTGGTTGCCCAGCTGGGTGAGAACTACTTACATCACACCAGCGACCCGCAGCCGCGGCACCTAATCAGCACCATGGCCACCCCGGTCTATAACTACTTTCAGGGTGACAATGAATTCGTCATGGTCGGTGCGCTCAAGGATTGGGACCGGCGCGGCAGCTTGAGCAAAATCACGCTGCCGACCTACCTGACTTTTGGCGGGCACGAAACCATGCCCCTCACCGCAGCCCGGCGGATGGCTGGCGAGCTGCCACACAGCCGGCTGCACATCACGCCGAATGCTGGCCACGGGCAGATGCTCGATAATCCTGATGATTACTTCAGCAACCTCGGCCAGTACCTGCGCGATGTCACGGACGGCAATTTTTAGCAATTACAGGAGGCGGTAGCATGCACATCGATTTGGCGGGAATCACGAACCGCTTCGTCAGGTACGCCCAAGTGGATACGCGTTCGGATGCGCGTAGTACCACGGTCCCAACAACTGTGGGGCAGAAGCACTTAGCCGATATGATTCGCATTGATATGGTTACGCTCGGCTTGGTGGATATTGAAATGCACGATAACGGTTACGTGACAGCGACATTGCCGGCAAACCTGCCCGCGGGTACTCCGGAACCGGATCCAATCGGATGGATCGCGCACCTAGATACCGCTGATTTTCCAAGTGCGCACGTCAAGCCAGAGGTGCACCGCAGCTGGGACGGCAAGGCGATTGATCTCCCTGGCGTGCCGGGGATGAAGCTGGACCCCGAGGCGTTTCCGGCCCTGAAGAAACTGGTGGGCCAGACGATTATTACGACTGACGGCACAACGCTGCTCGGTGCGGATGACAAGGCCGGGATTGTTGGCGCCCTTTCCGCGGCGCACTACCTGACCCTGCACCCAAACCTGAAGCACGGCAAGATTCGCCTTGCGTTTGGTCCTGACGAGGAGATCGGGCGCGGAGCAACGCGCTTTGACGTCAAGCGTTTCGGCTGCAAGTTTGCCTACACCCTCGATAACGGTGATCCTGGCGACCTGGAGTACGAGACCTTTAACGCTGCACAGGCCAAAATTCACATCACCGGCAAGGCGGTGCACCCTGGTAACGCGAAGGGCAAGATGATCAACGCACTGACTGTCGCCCGGCGCATCGCCGCGGCACTACCTGAATCTGAAGTGCCAGAACAAACCTCTGGCTATGAGGGCTTTTACCTGTTGGACCAGCTGACGGGCAGCGTGGGTAGTGCGGACATGACCTACATCATCCGGGATTTTGACAGCGCCAAATTCAACTCCCGCTGCGCCAAGCTGGCGGCAATCGTGGAGAAGCTAAACGCGGAGCACGCGGCGGTGGCGATCGATTTGCAGATCACTAATCAGTACACTAACATGGGGCCGGCGCTGGAGAAGTACCCTTACCCACTCAAACTCGCCAAAGATGCGATTGCGGCGAGCGGGCTCACCGTGCGGACGATTCCGTTCCGGGGCGGGACTGACGGCGCCATCATCACGGCTAAAGGTATGCCCACCCCGAACCTGTTCAACGGTGGGGGTAACTTCCATGGACCATATGAGTACGTATCCGTTGAGGGAATCGGCAAACTAGCGGAGACACTGGTCAACATCGCGACACTTAATGTTACTGAAAATAGCAAGTAACCTTTGATAGTGGCAAAATCAAGCACATCGGACCTAGGCCTGATGTGCTTTTTGCGTGCGCACGCTAAGCTTGCATTACCTGATTGCTTAGGAGGAGTAGTTATGCGAACGTGGTTGCGGAGTAAGTGTGCTTGTAAGGCGTACCGGAGTTTGGTGCGGATGTTCTTGATCGTGGGTGTGCTCTGTTTGCTGGCGGGGTGGCGCGGCACAGGCATTGTTTGTTTACTGATCGGTAGCATTGGCGGCGGAATTGCGGTTTTAGACGTCTACCAGCGGCACTTGCTGAAGCAGCCGCGGCGGTAGGGGAGGCACAAGGCTGAATTGCGGGCGGCCAAATTTTGCGCGATAATAATGGTTAAACCTTACATAAGGAGGCAACATTATGCCCGCAATTTTTGTTCGGCCGGGCGTCAGCAGTGACGCTTCGGCAATTCTTGACGTGATCGCCGGTGCGCGCCAGTTCTTGGCCAGTCAACACATTGACCAGTGGCAGGGAAGTTACCCTGACGCCGCGGCGGTGGAAAGCGACATCGCCGCCGGCACCAACCGCGTGCTCACGGTCGACGGGGTGGTGACCGGCACGGCCAGCCTGATCACCGGGCCTGACCCCTTCTACAAGTTCATTGAAGGGCGCGGCTGGCAGAACCCGAATAGTAGTGATTACCACGCGATTCACCGCTTTGCCATTGGGGATGCCGGTCGCGGCCTGCACTTATCCCGCGTCTTCATGAGCAGTTTGTTGTCCGAATTGTACTTCCGGGGTGTGCGGGATGTGCGCATTGATACACATCCAGACAACCGCATCATGCAGCACGTCGTCAGCAGTAATGGTTTCCAGCCGGTGGGGACCGTTTACCTAGACGAACCCGTGCCAGAACGTTTTGCTTACCAACTGCTCATGCAGGAGCCAAAAGCGTGACGGAGCGGGGCAAACGGCCCAGCTTAGCCCTCGGGATCCTGCTGGGGACGCTCTCCGCGTTTGGGCCGCTGTCGATGGATCTGTACTTACCGGCACTACCAATGATGCAAACAAGTCTGCACACCAGTGCGGCACTGGCCCAGCTGACTATTACCGCGAGCCTGGTGGGGATGGCGGCCGGGCAGCTGATTTTCGGGCCGCTTTCGGACCGCTACGGCCGGCGCAAGCCCCTACTTGCGGGGCTGATTTTGTTTGCAGTTTGCTCACTGCTGATTGCTTGGCAGAGCAACATTTGGGTCTTGATCGGCTTGCGGGTACTGCAAGGCGTCGGCGGTAGTGCTGGGCAGGTCCTGTCTCGGTCCATTGCGCGTGACTTCTACAGTGGTGCCCAGCTGACGCGCTTCATGGCGCTCTTGATGGCAATCAACGGCATCTTTCCCATCATCTCGCCCAGCATTGGTAGCCTTGTCTTGATGGCGACCAGCTGGCGGGGGATTTTTGTCCTGCTGGCGTTGATTGGGGTGTTCTTGCTGCTGGCCAGCTGGTTCATGTTACCGGAGACCCTGCACGGTGCGGAGCGGAGCAGGGACCTCTTCCGAGCTTTCCGGGACATGGTTTTCCTGCTCAAGGACCGGGCGTTTATGACTTACGTGATTGCGCAGGGCTTTGCTTACGGGGCCTTGTTTTCCTACATTTCGGGGTCTAGTTTCGTCTACGAACGCTACTATGGTGTGCCCGTCTTATTGTTCTCAATTCTCTACGCTGTGAACGGTTTGGGCATCGTGGTGGGCACTAATGCGGTCGGGCGCTTGTCTGGGCGTTACTCCACGCAAAAGCTGATGGCGGTGGCCCTGATCGGTGGGGTAGCTGCTGGCGGCTGGCTCGTGATCAACGCGCTCACCGCGGATTCACTTCTTTTAATGATTATCGGGCTCATCCTGATGCAGGTTTTCTTCGGTGGGGTCAACGCGACCGCGACCAGTTTAGGCATGGATGCCGAACCGCAACGTGCCGGTGGGGCGAGTGCCCTGCTGGGATTGGGCAGTAACGCCATCGCCGGCCTAGCATCCCCGCTTGTCGGCCTGTTTGGTGCCCGTGATTCCTTGCCGATGGTCAGTTTGATCCTCGGCAGCAGCGTTCTGGCTTTAATTACCTTTACACTGGGGCTCAGACCAAAATGGCAGCGGACTTAGAAATTGGGCAAACAAAAGGGGCTACGGCGTGCCGCAGCCCTTAAGCTATTATTTATTATTCAGAATCTTGGGCGGACTTTTGCGTCGCGCGGACTGGTTCCAGCACCTTCACATCGAGTTGCGTGAGGAGCTGCTTGAGCGTCTGGATATCATCGGGGCCGAGTGCGAGTAACAGGGTGCTGAGACGCCCGTCCATGTTGGTCTCGATTTGCTTCTCGACCTGCTGGCCACTTCTCGTTAAGCTGAGTACGTGGCGGCGCCGGTCCTCATCGGCCACTTTTTGGCGCATGTAGTTGAGGCTGCGCAAGGTCCGCAACTGGCGGGCAATGGCAGGCTTGGTAACACCACGCAATTTCACCAATTCAGTGAGACTGGTTGCGTTTTTGTGTGCAACGTCGCGCATGATTTGGTATTGTTCAAAAGACACCTTGTACGGTGCAGTCGCTGCCTGCAGGATGGTGGTCATGTCTTTCATTGTTTTGAAATACACATCTGTGAATGAACTCATCAATTCTTTGTCTTCCATTCTGAGGTCCTCCAAACGTATTTTTTGACATTTGTGAATTAATTGTACAATATCCGGAGCGATTTGTGTTAGTTTATCGCACGTAATTAGAACTTACCCGGCATTTTGTTGGAACAGGAAGGTAAAATCAACATGAAGTTATGGATCAAACGGCACCGCTGGCTTAGTGCCGCGGCAGTATTAATCATTGTCCTTGGTGGAGCGTACGCTGGAGCCTGCGAGTATTTCTACCGGGTGGCTTTTGTCCCCAGCAGTAAGAGTTTTCTCAGCAGTAAGATGTCCAAGGACGAGCGGGCGGACCGCAAGTGGCTTGCTAGCGTGCGCAAGGAACAGTGGCACGAGCAGGCGGTGGGGCATGCGCAGTGGCGGTTGCGCGCGGATTACGTTCCTGCCGCTACGGCGACCAAGCAGACGGTGGTCGTTGCACATGGCTACATGAACACTAAGGAGGACATGGCCTCCTACATCCGCATGTTCCACAACGCGGGGTACAACGTGCTCGCGCCCGACGACCGGGGACACGGGCAGTCTGATGGTAACTATATTGGTTACGGTTGGCCGGACCGTAAGGATTACAGTCAGTGGATCAAGCAAGTTGTCCGGCGCAATGGGCAAACGAGTCGCATTGCTCTCTTCGGGGTATCAATGGGCGGTGCGACCGTAATGTACACGGCCGGTGAGCACTTACCACGGCAGGTGCGGGTCATCGTCGAGGATTGCGGCTACACCAGTGTGGCTGATGAATTGTCCTTCCAAGCGCGGAGCATGTACCACCTGCCAGCGAAGCCATTCGTACCGAGCGTTTTGTTCGTCGCCCGTTTGCACACGGGGGTGAACTACGCTGCGGCTAAAACGAGTAGCACCTTGAAGAACAACCACTTACCAACACTGTTCATTCATGGGGCCAAGGATAAGTTCGTGCCGACCGCAATGGCGCGGCGCAACTACAACGCCACGGCTGGATCCAAGCAGCTTTGGATCGTACCTGGTGCTGCCCACGCGGCTAGCCAGGGAACGCACCCGCGCGCTTACCAACGCCACGTGCTGAATTATCTGGCGGCGCACATGCATTAAACCCGTCCGTGCAAGGCAAGTGTAGGCAATATCCGGCTGGAGCGGTTTTGCAGACAGCCGGCTAAAGGAATTCGTAAGTTTTTAACAGGATTTGTAAATCGATAGTGCGATAATTGCTTAAAAACGGGCCTCAGCATCCAAGCTGGGGCCCGTTTTTGGTTGGTGCTAATTAGGGTGGGCAATTAAGTGTAGTGATTTTAGCACATTGTGAGGCGTACTGGGGTTACAGCTGAAACGTTGCCGGATGGGCATTTGCACCATACACTGGGAGACACAAACGGTCCCGACGCGCATTGCAGGCGTACGCAGTTGGGCAGGATTCCGGTAAAGGAGAAATAATCGTGAAAACAGCAATCGTAACTGACAGTGGCGCGTATTTAACGAAGACAGAAATTGCGGCGCTCGGGGTGCGCGTGGTGCCACTAACCGTGATTTTTGGTACGGAAGAATTGTTTGAAAATGAAACGATCACTAGTGGCGAATTCTACGCCCGGCTGCAAAATAGTAAAGACTTGCCGACGACAGCTCAGGCACCGCTCTACCGACTGGATGAAGCGTACCAGGCACTTGCAAAAGAGGGTTACGACGCGGTGCTCTCGATTCATCTCAGTGGTGCGCTCAGCGGGATGGTGGACAGTCTGCGGGCGTTCACCCGTGACTATGAACCAATCAAGGTCTACGTGTACGACAGTCGCAGCATCAGCACCGGGGAAGCCAACCAAGTGAAGCTAGCCGCCCGCATGCTCGCTGCCGGGGCAACGCCGCAAGAGGTAATGGTGACGCTCGCGGCTTACAACGAGCAGGTCAGTGTTAATTTTGTGGTCGATGACTTGCGGCACTTACTGCGGACGGGGCGGATCAGTAGTTCCACCGCGTTTTTGGGCAACATTTTGGCTATTAAGCCGGTGCTGGTGCTGAAGGATGGTGCCATCGTGCCCACCAGTAAGGAGCGGACGGCAAAGCGGGCACTGTTGCGGATTGCTAAGAACGCGGTGGCGGCCGCGGAGCAAATCAATGGTCCGGTGCGCTTCACCATTATTGATGCAAACAATACCGCTGGAGCCGCACTGATTCGCAATCACGTTGCCAGTGCGTTTGCGGGCGGTACGATAGAGCGTGGCGTGATTGGCCCCGCAATCGGTGTGCACACCGGCGCGGGCGTGGTCGGAATCTTCACAGCGCCGGATTGGGAAAGCTTTCCCATCAAGTAGAAGTTGTGGATAAAAAGTGGGCCGCACATAATTAGGCGCTCCGAATTGACTGACAATCATCGCGCCGGCCGTTTCACTGTCCATTTCACTACGGGCAGCAAGCTGCGCTAGTGAAAGTGGCGACTCCTGACCGTTCGTAACTATGGTGAGGAGTCGGCCACCTTCTCTTCGCTACGGATGTAGGAGAGTAAGCGGCAAGCCGCAAACTCTCCTAGCATGTAAACGTGGCCCACAACGCAGCTCCTTCCGCTTAGTCTAAAAATGGCTGTACTCCCAAGGTTCGGGAATACAGCCATTTTTCTACTAATGCTCAGGAGCTGACCGCATTGTGGTCCACTCTCCTTTTGCTTTATTCTTCTGGTTCTTCTTTTTCTGGTTCTTTCTTGCTCTTATTGGGCTCCGGATCAACGGTCACCGTGAACCACTTCACGAAGCCACGCTCGTAATCGCTGACCAAGAAGTGATAGCGCCCGAGGTCGATTTCGTCGCCTTGTTTGATTTCGGGATTAGATTCCATCATTGAACCGCCGACCGTGATGATGTCGGACTTTTCAAAATCAGGAATGTCATCGCGGAAGAAGCGCTCGAAATCGTACAGGGTGGTCTTACCGCTGACCTTAAAGACATTGTCCTTATCAGTCTTAAGAATGTATTCATCGGAGACATCATCGATTTCGTCCTTGACGGTCCCGAAGAGTTCTTCGTAAATGTCCTTATCAGTGACGATCCCGCTGGTACCACCGTACTCATCGGAGACAACCACGATTGGGGACTGGCTCTTGATCATCTTCTGCAAGATGGTCTGAATCGGGGTAACTTCGGGCACGGTGACGATGGCCCGCAGCACCTTGGACATCGGCAGGGAGTCATCGACTTGAGCCTGCCGGATGAGGTCGTAGACGTAGGTGTAACCAAGGATTTTGTCCTTATCCCGGTTAGCAACGACTGGAAAACGGCTAAAGCCTTCCTGCAGGTAGAGCCGAAGGACATCCTTCACGGTATCGTTGATGTCGACCACGATCAGTTGGGTGCGGTCCACCATGACGTCGCGCGCGGTCTTGTCGTTGAATTCGAAGGCCCGCTTCATGTAAACCACGTCATTTTGCTCCAACTGTCCAGTTGCGACCGCACTCTTGCTCAAACTTAGAATCTCGGCTTGCGAGAAGGCCTCACTATTTTCTTCAGCAGGTTTCATGCCGAATAGCCGCAGCACTGCCGTTGAGGAGTAGTTCAGGAACCAGACGAATGGGTAGAACAGTACGTGGAAGTAGTGCAGAGGGGTGACGATGAACATCAAGGTCTTGATGGAAAAGTCGATTGCGATGTTCTTCGGCACAATTTCGGTCAAAACAACTTCCAAGTAAGTCAGGATGACGATCCCTAGAACGGCCCCGATAATGTGCAAACCGCCATCAGGCAGCTGCAGGTGGACGAGCCCCAGCAGGTTGATGAGTAAGTATTGCGCAACGTCTTCACCAATCCACCCCATGATCAGCCCGGCGAGTGAAACCCCGATTTGGGTCGTGGAGAGATATTCATTTAAGTTGGTAACCATTTTGAGGGCTAAACGGATCTTTTTCTTGTTGCCCTCGCCCTTATCGAGCATATCTTCGAGTGCAGTTGGCCGGCTCTGAACGAGCGCAAACTCACTAGCCACGAAGAAAGCGGCGAATAAGAAGGTAACAACCATGACCAATAGATTAGAGGCAACTTGGCCACTATCCATAATTACAATTCCCCATTTCAAAAAATTAGTTTAGTGCCCATTTTAGCATGAAACCCACAGTGAGGCGAATCCAAATGTTGCATTATTGCTCCCTGTGCGTGGTATGCTATGGAAAACAAGCTTATTAAGGAGATCAAAATGCAAATTGACCTAATGCAACACAGCGACAATCTGGGCTACAGCCAGATTGCGGCTTGGGCAGACCAAGCGGGCGTTGACCTGCGTGAATACCGGCCGGACTTGGGTGACGACATCGCCACCATCAATCCCGCTAAGGTTGACGGGCTGATCGTTCTTGGTGGCCCGCAAAGCGTGAACGACGAAGAAAGTTGGCTTGCCGCCGAACGGATCATCATTCGGAGTCTTGGCAAAATGCAGCGGCCGGTGCTCGGCATCGGTTTTGGTGCCCAGCAGATCGTGCGCGCGTTTGGTGCGGCCGTGCTGCCGCTAATGGTACCAACCCACGGCCCCGTGCAGCTGCACGATAGCCAGGGAGGCGATGATTTTACCGCTGTCACTTGGAATGACGAAACTATTAGTGAGCTGCCCGGAGCACAGACACTCTTTATAGCGGCAGACGGGCACCCGGCCGGTTTCGCCTATCACGACAACATTGTCGGCCTGCAATTTCACCCCGAACTCACGGGGTCAGACCTGCAGACGTTCTATGCAGCGCAGCGGGAGCCCGCACCTCAGTTTAACAGTGCTGCAGCGACGCGTAAACTGAACAGTATTTTGACTGAACTGTTCAGTTAGTCATGCAAGCGCTGGGAGCCAATGCGGCTACGGGTCAGGACGTGCATTGCGGCACCGCTGGGTAGCGGTTTGGCCTCGGCTTCGCGCCAACTGCCAGGGCGGCGATCAGCATCGTAAATTGCTTCGGTGAGCTGCCCAATGCTGCTGGCGTCACCGCAGAGAATAATGCTGCCGTGGCCGTGCCGGAACAGGCGGGGCAGGCGGCTGAGCTGGTCGATGTTGCTCGGCTTGACGGCAGTCACCAAAATGAGCGTGTACTGGCCACCGATAATTGACCACCTAGATTCGGGCATGAGCCGGTAACGCAGGCGGGATGAGCTCGCCATTTTGCGGGCACTCATAATTGCGGGACTGCTGGCATCAACTCCTTGTACCGTCAGGGCGCCGGCAACGACCGCGGTGCGGCAGAGCCAGCCATCACCGCAGCCTAAAACAAGTAGGCGTTCGCCACTGAGGTTGGGTAGCTGCGCGGCAATGGCCGCCCAGTCCGCGGTCGGAGCGGCGTGGGGCTGCTGCCCCTTCAGTTCGACCCCGGCGACTGGGGGGTAAACATTCGGCATAAATAGTAACTTCCTTTCTTAAACTTAATCAGAAACTACAAAGCGCTGGCAGCCACAAAATGGTTCCCAGCGCTTTTGCATTAATTGGCAAAAAGTAATTGGACTTCTTTGCGCTTCGTATCGATATTAACGCTGACGTGGCGGTTCAAATCGGCCACGATATTACGGGCGACACCGAGTTTGTCCTCCAGGTTAAACGCGTGCATGTCGGCAGCGAAAACCGTGAAATCATAATTCTCGGCAATGAAAGCCGCATCGGTCACGAAGGCCAAATTGTTTTGGTCGTGCCGGCTACCCGGACGCAGCACTGATTCAATGTAGGCATATAATTTGCTTGCTGGATAGTGGGGGGCCCGGTCGGCTTTAATGACCAGTTGGTAGTCTGGTTCATCGTCAATCATGTTGGTGTTAATGGTGATCTGGGTTAGTGCTTGGTAAAGTTTCATAACCGTCGGGTCCTTTCGTGGTCAATTATACTAGGTAAATGCGCTGCAGATCCGTGACTTGCTCGTCAGACAGATTCAGTGCTTCGTGCAAGTAATTGCGCATACTCCCGTAGTTGTGGTCGATCGTGGTCAGCGCGGAGTCCAAGTAGTCTTCCTTAACTGTCCACAAGTCAGTGATGCTTTGCTCCAGGTTGGCGTTTGCACCTTGTTTTTGCACGCTACTGAGGATCTGGCGCAATGGCTCCTGAATGTAGTCGTTAGCGGCGATGTAGTCCTGCTTGATGGTGGCCATATTCACGCCGAGTGCGGACATCAGGTAAACTGCGCCCATCCCCGTGCGGTCCTTACCGGCAGAGCAGTGGAAAAGTAGTGCCTGACCGTCGTCCGGATTGCTCAACAGGAGGTCAAAGAACTGGCGGTAAGCCTTTTGGGCGTCGTCTTGCAGCACCATGTCGGCATAAGTCTGCAACATGTTTTTGTAACCACCACGCGGGTCCGCAGCGAACTGTTTGAACTCTTCCTCGCGTGTTTTGGAGACCTGCGTTTCATCAGTTGGGAAGACGGGGAAAGAATAATAGGAAGCTCCGTGCGGCACGCGGTCGGGGGCCGCCTTCTTTTCGTCGGCAGACCGGAAGTCGACGTCAAAACGCACGCCGTAATCACTCAGAAAGTGCACGTCGCGGTCGCTCAGCTCATCGAGCTTGCCCGAGCGAATAAGCTTGTGCTTCTTGATTGTGTGCATCCCCGCGCCGGGATAGCCGCCCATGTCGCGGAAATTGAAGCCATGATGGATGTTAAGTAGCATAGGTTCCACGCTGATTACCGTCACTTTTTTTGGATTTGCGGCCAGTCCGCCGCATTTATTAATTCTATTGTATAACAGCTGGCGAAGGTGTGTACGCGCCAAATGCAAAAGTGGCGGCGAGAATGGGAAAATGTTTGATTGTTGAGGGCGGAGCGGGGAAGTTAAGGCGAAGTAGGCTACGGTGCCGAGTTGAGCTCCGCGGGGCAGAAGCTTGCGCTTTGCACACTCCGGAAGTAATGCCAAAAACCGGCATTTCTCCCGGAGTACGCAAATGCTCAGCTTCTAAGCGCCCCGCTGCGCATCCTAGGCTACGGTGCCGAGTTGAGCTCCGCGGGGCAGAAGCCTGCGCTTTGCACACTCCGGAAGCAATGCCAAAGCCCAGGCATTCCTCCCGGAGTACGCAAATGCTCAGCTTCTGAGCGCCCCGCTGCGCATCCTAGGCTACGGTGCCGAGTCGAGCTGCACGGAGCAGAAGCTTGTGCTTTGCACACTCCAGAAGTAATGCCAAAAACCGGCATTTCTTCTGGAGTACGCAAATGCTCAGCTTCTGAGCGCTCCGTTCCGCTCTGTATACAAAAAGCGCCGCCACCTTAAGTGACAGCGCCAGCTGTTGATAATTACTGACTAATCTTGCTTGTATTCCTTTTTGCTGAGCAACAAGCCGGAAACGAATGCGCCGATCAAGTGCTTGTCTTGGTCTGAAACCAGTTTGCCGTTGAAGCTTAGGTCTGTGTCTGGTGAGATGACATCTTCGATCCGGATGCTGTTGCTGAGGTCTTCCTCAGGGGCAGCTTCTTCTTTTGGTGCGTACTTGTCTGGGTAGGCAAGTGCTAACAATTCTACAGGTTCAATGCTGTAATATTCGGCGAGCTTCCGAACACTGCGTTCACTGGGAGTCGTCTGTTCATTTTCCCACTTTGTGAAACTTGCTGGAGATGTATGCGTTGCCTTAGCAACTTCAACAATTGATTCGCCCCGGTTTTTACGGATCCGGCGAAGTGCTGCACCAATTTCATTTGCCATAAAAAACACCACATTTCATAAATTATTTAAGACCACGACGTGTAATCTTTCTTTCACACATAATGTAACCACATAAGTCAAAAAAAGCAAGCGTTTTTGACGATAAATAGATATAAGTTTATTACAATTTTGCTTTGAATACGGTTATTCATATTGTCGGGGGATATGGCCAATCACGGTGGGGGTGGTTTGTAAAAAAACAGCGCGTTCATGATGAACGAAAGCGCTTAACACCGCGGCTAATGACCATTACCTGTCAAAATTAGCGTTTACAAAAAGCGACAATATAACCGTTTCCACTTGTATTTGGACCGGCACGGCCGTATGCTTGAATAAACACAAGCAAGGGAGTTGACTGGTATGGAACAAGAATATGAGCGTTTGTTGGTCCCTGTAGATGGCTCAACTGAGGCGGAACTAGCTTTTCAGAAGGCAATCAAGGTTGCTCTGAGTAATCACGCGCGCATCGATATTCTGAACGTGCTCGACACGAAGCAGTTTATCGGCAGCTACGGTGGAATGATTTCCGGGGATGCGATTTATCAACTTACCCAAGACTCTCAGGAATATCTTGAAGGCTTGCAGAAGAAGGCGGTTGACGCCGGCGTCAAGGATGTTGCCATTCACGTTCGTTTCGGGAACCCGAAGAACGTTATAGCTACGGACTTTCCACATGAATACCACACCGATTTGATCATGATCGGTTCGACTGGTTTGAACGCAATCGAGCGGGTACTGGTTGGCAGCGTTACTGAGTACGTCAACCGGACGGCACCATGCGACGTTTTGATCGTTAAGACCGAATAGCTTGCCCTGTTAGTTCACTTTACGCGCAGCGGCTGATAGCATCCACGGACACCTACAGTTGGTGGTCGGGGGTGCTATTTTTGCGTCTGGAGCAAGTCAGCCCTGCAAAATCTTTGGTGAGTGCGTAATCTATAGTGCAGCGATGTAAATTATTATTACTTGGAGGTAAGAATGATGAAAACCATTCCCGGTACATCACCAGATTTTTGGGCCAACCAAAACGCACTGTTGAACGAATACTACCAAACTGATTGGGGTCACCCTAAGCACAGTGAACGGGAAGTATTTGAACTACTAGTTATGGAGCAGTTCTCCGCGGGGCTGAATTGGCTGATGATTCTGAGCCGGCGGGACCAGCTGCGGCGGGCGTTTGCGGATTACGACCTGCCAACGCTTGCCGCCTGGACGGACGCTGATCAGGAACGGGCACTGCAGGCTGACGGGATGATCAAAAACCACATGAAGATTGCTGCCGTGCCGAACAACGCCCGCGTGGCACTGGCACTGCGCCCTGAGTTCAAAAACTTGGCTGATTACGTGTGGAGCTTCACAGAGGGTGAGCAGATCATTCACGCGCCAGCGTCAGCGGCGGAAACGCCAACCCAGGACGAGTTGTCGCAGCGGGTGGCAAAGGACATGAAAAAGCGCGGTTTTAAGTTCGTGGGGCCGGTGATTGTGTATAATTACCTTCAGGCCTGCGGAGTAATTGACGACCACATCGTTACCCCAGATTAAGCGGCCACAGCTCACTGAGCTGGAGGGGAGAAGTTTGGGGTGCGCAAAAAGCGGTATTTTGGCATCATGCTGGCGGCAGTTGCGTCAGCGTTCTGGGGAATTTCGGGTCCGGCTAGTGAATATTTGTTTGACCACGGGGTGACCGTTGGCTGGCTTATTAGCGCCAAAATGTTGATTGCCGGCGTGGTCCTGTGTCTCTACTGCTTGTTGCGGGACTGGCGGGGTTTCTTCGCGCTTTGGCGTAGTCCGAAGGCGGTGGTGCACATGCTGATTTTCGTGATTTTCGGCATGGTAACCATGCAATACATTTATTTCAAGGCGGTTGCCGTTGCTAATGCCGCAACAGCGACCGTATTACAATATCTTTCGCCAGTACTGATTCTGATTTGGGTGGCTTTTGCCAGCCGGACTTGGCCGCGACGCAGCGACATTGTCATCATCGCGCTGGCGATGATGGGGACGGTGCTGGTCGTTACCAAGGGCCAGATCACCACACTGGCCATCACCCCGACTGCCTTGTTCTGGGGCTTGATGTCTGGCGTTGCGGCCGCGGCGTACACCCTGCTCCCCCGCTGGCTACTAGCCAACTATTCGGGAACAGCGGTGACTGCGTGGGCGATGCTTCTTGGCGGCCTCGCGCTGAATATTAAGCAACCCGCGTGGCGGCACGTTCCGCCAATGGACTGGCGCATGCAGCTGTGCTGGGCTTTCGTACTGATTTTCGGTACCCTGCTGGCCTACTCCATGTATCTGGGCAGTTTGAACTACATTGCGCCGACCGCTGCCAGCCTGCTGGACGCTTTTGAGCCACTCGGTGCGGTCGTGACGGGCGTTTTGTTCCTGCACCTCAAGCTGGGCTTCTGGGAAATCATCGGTTCACTGGTGATTCTCGCCACCGTTGCGCTGATGACCCTGAACACGCCTAAGAGTCCTAGCGAGCGGAAGGATGCCGATTAGCTGAATTTTGGCGCTGTGGGTGGTTCGTGCTACAATTACTACTGAATTGCGCACCGCGCACGGACCGCAGTAGTGGTTCGCATAAGCAAGCTAAAAGATAATGACGGGCATTGTGCCCACGCAGGAGGATGCAATGGATCAATTCGGGATTAGTACTCTGGCCGACTGGCTTGAGGAGCAGACGGACGCTTTACTAAAGAAGCAGACCATTTTGGAACTAAACAAGGTGTATGCGGCGATTGACTACCTGAAGGTGCTCAAGAACCCGGCGGCAGCATATCCGGAGATGACTGAGGAGACCTACCTGCAGTCCGAATCCGACAAGACACTGAGCTTGCTCAACGACAAGCAGCAGCTGTCTAAGCTGGAGGACCGGATCATGGTTAACCATGTTGATGGTTCGATCAGTGGTGACAAAATCAAGTTTAACTTCAACCACGACACGCCATACGTTGACGGCAAATACCGCCCGCGGAAGGATCTCGAAATCCTGAAGTTCGGTCTGGAAGTTGTTGGTGCCGTTGCCGCAACGGGCCATGAAGATGCGGTTCAGTCCGCACTCACACCCGATTCAGTGGTCAGCCTCGTGCTGGCGGCACACGCACTGCACGCTTGGCAGTTAGCATAATAATGATTCAGAAGTCGCCTGCGCTGCAGGCGGCTTTTTATTTTTGCAAAACGGACTAAAACATTACCGGACCGGTGATGGAAGCTGTTACAATTAAACTAAATACGTAATTATGGGGGAAAAGATTATGCGAATGGTTGACCTAATCGCCAAGAAACGTGATGGCGGCGCACTGCGCAAAGAAGAAATAAATTGGATGATCACCGAGTACGTTGCCGGCACGATCCCGGACTACCAGATGAGTGCCTTCCTCATGGCGGTGTACTTCAAGGGAATGGCGGACGACGAGATGGCCAATTTTGCCGCGGCGATGTTGCATTCAGGTACGGTTCTGGACCTGTCCGCCATTCCGGGGACGAAAATTGATAAGCATAGCACCGGTGGCATTGGCGACAAAATCAGCCTCGTGCTCGCACCGGTCATGGCTGCGCTCGGCGTGAACGTGCCAATGATCAGTGGCCGCGGCCTCGGTTTTACCGGGGGGACGCTCGACAAGCTGGAGTCAATCCCTGGCTTCAACGTGAACCTGTCTACGGAGCAGTTCATCAAACAGGTCCAAGAGCACCACGAGGCCATCATTTCCGCCAATGATGACGTAGCACCTGCTGACAAGCGCTTGTACGCCCTGCGCGATGTTACCGCCACGGTGGAGTCCATCCCACTGATTGCGGGTTCGATCATGAGCAAAAAGATCAGTTCGGGCATTGATGCCTTAGTTTTGGACGTGAAGGTGGGTAACGGGGCCTTCATGAAGACGCAGGCGGACGGGGAGAAACTGGCTAAAGCGCTTGTCAGCATCGGTGAAGCCAATGGTGTGAAGTGTAAGGCGGTTCTCAGCGACATGGATCAGCCACTGGGCATCACGGTTGGCAACGCACTAGAGGTTGCCGAAACGGTGGCCACTTTGAACGGCCGCGGCCCCAAGGATGTGCACGAACTGACTGTTGCCCTGGCCGCCCAGATGCTGGTTTTGGCCGGCAAGACTGACAGTTTGGAAACAGCGGCAAGTCTCGCCGGAGATGTGCTGCGCGATGGTCGGGCCAAGCGGGCGTTCAAGCAGTTGATCACTGACCAGGGCGGGGATGCTAGCATCGTGGACAACCCAATGCTGCTGCCCAAAGCCGCCCACCGCTATCAGGTCAAGGCGACCACTAGTGGCTTCGTTACCGCAATCAATGCGCAGGCGCTCGGTACTGCGGCGATGCAGCTCGGTGCCGGCCGGGCCAAGGCGGGCGACAAGCTCGACATGGCTGCCGGGTTGGTGCTACACAAGAAGATCGGCACCCCAGTTACCGCGGGCGATACGCTAGTCACGCTTCACAGCAACAAGCCTGAGAATGACAAAATCAATGCGGCGGTCCAGGCGGCGTTCACCATCGGTAGCGACAAGCCAGAGAAGCCGAAACTGATCCGCGGGTTGGTTGGATGAGTCGGGCGCGGGATTACGGGCTCTTGGTCCGGCCCAGCAGCAAACGCTATTTAGACCAAGTTGCCGCGGCAATGGCCCCGACATTGAGCCATTATCCGATCAAAATTGCGGTCATCACGGACACCCATGACAAGTTTCGGCCGGCAATGACCTACTATGGACCAACCGGATTGATGCACGTCAGTGAGCAATCGTACCTGGCCCAATTAGTGGGGGCAGATCTGCGGGTGCACCTGGGCGACGCAATCGATGGTTCGGAGCGCCCAATGCTGGGCCGCATGCGGCTAGCATTAATGAGCGGTACCCTCGCGACTGGGCCCGGTGAGTTTATGCTCGCCAAGGGTAACCACGATGACAACGACAAATTTGCCGAAGCCCGTGGTGGCAGGGGTGCGTTTATGCCCGCCGAGTATGATGCCCTGGTGCAGCCAGCACTTGCTCTGCAGGAAGGAATCCATACCGCCGCTGGGGGAGTCCAGTACCGTGATTATGATCGGCTGCGGGTGATTATTTTGAATACCAGTGACAACGCAGTGCACCGGCATCGGGGCCGCAAAGTTCCGGATGAAAAGCGGCAGCTAGCTGTCCGTGAACCGCAGCTGCGGGCACTGGCGAAAATTCTTGCTGGGGCTGGACCGCGCGACATTTTACTGCTGGGGCACGCGCCGGCGCTGCGTCCTGGCGGCAGGGTAGGCCTCACCCACGGAGCGGAGGCTGTGCAAGGCCTGCTCGAAGCGTTTCGTGCCCGGCACAAGGGGCGTCTAGTTTTGCCTGAACCAGCAGATAGTGACTATGCTGGCAGCGTTGACTATGACTTCACCCAGGTGCGGGGCCGGTTTAGCGCCTATCTTGCCGGTCACTGGCACACTGAGGCTCAGTATCAGGTTCGGGGCGTTAATTATACGCTGCTGAACTGCAGCGCGCTGATGGGTCCTTACCACCTCATCACGACGGACTACAATCGCGCTTGGCACCGGCGCCTCGGCACCAGTACTGAGAGTGCCGGGTATATACTTGGCCTTGATCCGCGCCGCCACCGTTTAGCAATCTTGGGCTACGGGGCGACGAGCCGGGTAAGAATTATCAACTACTGACGCGGGATGGCCCCGAATCTTTTGCAAATTTGTAATATTAAAAAAGCAATAAGCGGGTAAAAAGCCCTTGTCAAGTAAGCGCATTCATGGCATACTATAGTCAAGGTTAAGGAAGCGCTACCAAGCATCTTGATAGCCAATAACCTCTCAACAGTTCCACACGTTTTAACGAATCATAGTACCAAAGAATTACAGCACCAAAGTAACAACGAACCATGAGCATCAAGTATCAGCATTAAGTTCACTGACCACGGACTGCGGTGGTTTAGCGAGCGGCACGACTAAGTGAGCAGGTTCCAGCACCAATATGATTTGTGACCCTATACGTCAGTAGAACGATTCACCAAGTTAGTTAGTAGTTTGCTAGTGTAGAGCTTCACGGGTCCTTGTGTCGGGCTAGTGAAGACGACCGGATACAGCCGCCTCGGATGGCGGTGACGTGACGAATGTGTTTGGTGGTTTCCGATAGTAGTACCCACCTGAACTCCAGAGAATCGGTGGTGGGTGTAGGTGATAAGGCTACTAGGCACGAACATTCGTTAGTAAATTAGAACCAATGTTGTAAAGTCGTTGAAGGATTCAAAACTTGATTGATTTAGCACATTGTGTAGAACGAATGAGTTAGAACATTGACGATTGAAGTACCGATACGGTAGGGCACAGCATAGATAAAAGGTATCGAGCAAAGTTTCAGAAGGGATTTGGTTCCGATGCCCAAAGTTGCTTAGCATTTAAGAAGAAGTTGAAGATTGTGCCGAAGGGAGCAGATAGCCGTTAAATTAACGAGCGTATCGACTCGGCAAATGCCGAGTGACTTTACGAAAATGCTCCGCAGCCTTTCCAGCTAGTAAATCGGGCCGAGCCTATTGGCAGCCCAACAACGCCAAGTTATCTGGCGACAGCGGTACTGCGGAAGCAGTGAAGCAACGCAAAGATCCAGGTAAGTTGCAACACACAAATGAATATCTTGTTAGAGGTGTAGAATATCCAGTTTAATCAGACAGTGCTCATCAAGATGCGAGCAGACTTAACCTAAACATTCCGGGATTGAGAGGCCTGGGATGTTTTTTTGTGGCCACAGGGCGAAGGCCCGCGGTCAGAAGCTGAGGATTAACGGACTCTGGGCAAAATGCCTGGGCTTTAGGCATTTGGACCAGAGTGTGTTAACCGCAAGCTTCTGCGGGCCGTAGCTCGACTCGGCACCGGCTGCTAGAATGTTTGTGGCTTTATTCCACACCATTCGCTAGAACGTTCCTGCACTTTGGCATTTGGACTGGAGTGTGCAAAGCACAAGCTTCTGCCCCGCGTAGCTCTCCTCGGCTTCTCTTAATGCAGTTCATCCGCGTATCCACCTAGTCGTTCCCTACAGTTCGTATTTGCAAAACCCGGACGAATATTTCCTAAATTTTGCAGTCCGAGCTGATGCGCAAGACTCGCTTTGCTCCCGCCGTTTGGCTTAAACCAAGGCCATCACCCGCGTCACGACAATGGTTATGGCCCCGAACGGAATGGCCGTTTACTTGCGTGATAATTTGCGTTTTCAGCAGCTGTGGTATACTGTCACCTGTGCGAAACAAACGATATAAAGCGAGGAGACTGCAGATGGCAGATTTGCCAGACTTTACCCCGATTCTACTCGGGAGCGATATGAACGTATACGGAATGGCACGCTCATTCCATGAAATTACCGGCCGCGCGGTTGATATCTACGCGCGCCTACAGCTCGCACCAACACGATTTTCTAAGATTGTGAATGTGCACTTAATTAAGGACTTTGACTCCGATCCCGCCTTCATCGAGGCAATGCGCGAGATTGCTAAGAAATATGCTGGCACTAAGCAGAAGGTAATTCTGGTTGCTTGTGGTGATGGTTATGCTGAACTGATTGCTAAGCACAAGGATGAGCTCAGTGAGACTTTTGTGTGCCCATACGTGGACTACAAGTTACTCAAGCGGCTCAACAGCAAGGAAAGCTTCTACCAGGTTTGTGATGAGTACGACTTGCCTTACCCGAAGACGAAGATCATCACGCGGGCGATGTATGAGAGCGGCGTGTCGATCACACCACCGTTCCCATTCCCAGTTGCTCTGAAGCCAACCAACTCAGTTGAATGGCTCAACATTCATTTTGAAGGGCGCAAAAAGGCCTTCACCATCCACTCCCAAGTGGAACTGAACACGGTGATCGGCAAAATCTACGACAATGGTTACACCAGCGACTTGATTCTCCAAGACTTCGTGCCTGGGGATGATAGCCACATGCGGGTGCTCAATGCGTACGTCGACAAGAACCATCACGTCAAAATGATGTGCTTGGGTCACCCATTGCTGGAGGACCCAACGCCAGCAGCCATTGGGAATTATGTTGCCATCCTGCCGGAATACAATCAGGATCTCTATGACAAGATGAAGAAGTTCTTGGAGGACATTCAGTTCACGGGCTTCGCTAACTTTGACATGAAGTTTGACGAACGTGACCAGACCTTCAAACTCTTCGAAATCAACATTCGGCAGGGGCGGAGCAGCTTCTTTGTTACCCTCAACGGTTACAATTTGGCCAGCTGGCTAGTTAAGGATTACGTGACCGACGAACTTGACGCTGCCGACACTGTCTTTGGCAACAAGGACGAGAGCAAAGCAAAGTTGTGGCTTGGGGTGCCGAAGCGGATCTTCAAGAATTACGCTAAGGACAACGAGTACAAACAGCGGGCCCTGCAGCTGATTGACGAGGGCCGTGTTGCAACGACCGTTTTCTACAAGCAGGATATGAGTCTGAAGCGGTGGGCATTACTAGAATACATGTTCTATAATTACTACGGACGTTATAAGCGCTACTTTGCGGAAAACAAGGGCGATAATTAAGATTGCCCACGGGAGGAATTAGTAATGACAACTGAAGAAGATTTTGAAGTTGAAACAATGCACTTCAAGCGTTTGTTGCTTGCGGTGGACGATGATGACGATGAATCCAGTCAGCGTGCCTTTAATTACGCTTGCACTTTAGCTAAGATTTACGGGATTCCTCTCGGGATTGTGTCAGTCCTCGAAACTGGGGACATGAACATCTACCAGTCACTGTCACCGGACATTGTTGCCGACCGGCGCGCTGACATCTCTAAGCACTTGAACACTTACGTCGATAAGGCCAAAGCGTTTGGGGTGATCGATGCGGAGCCGATTATCGGTGAGGGCCGGCCCGCGCGGGTCATCCTAGATGAGGTTGTGCCGAGCTTCAAGCCCGATTTGATCATCGTGGGTTCCCACGAAAACAGCCACCACCGGCTTGGTAGTGTCGCCTCTGAAGTTGCACGCTACGCTAATCCAAGTGTAATTATCGTCAGGTAGAGTGTTCCACTGCAAAATAAAGACCGCCGTGCATTCGAATTGATGAATGTACGGCGGCCTTTTTTTAATCCTGATTTTCTTTTTCTGGGGCGTTGATAACGATGTCGGGTACTTTTCGTGGTGGTTGTGCCGCCAGGTGGTTAGTGACGGACACCAGCGTGGGAATAGGTGTTTTGAAATCCTCCTTGATCCAGGCAATGGTGACGGCGTACAGACCCGAGGTGACAAAATGCTTCCAGTACTCGGCGTACGGGCCCGTGAACCAAGGCTGCCGGATGTACTCACTGAAGAAGTTACCAACCGTCTGGACGAAAGGTTCATAGAAGGCGTTGTCGCCGGCTGCCTTGATGGTGATACTGAAGCGTTCGGCGTGATCGTGGATGTATTCGAAGTATACAGGCGTTAGCCGTTCAGCCGTCAGTGGGTCCAGTTCGCTAATGCGGCCCACGATTTTGCTCAACTCAATGGTGAAGTAGTCGTTCAGAACGTCCTCTTTGGTCTTGTAATTGCGGTAGAAACCCATTCGCGAAATTCCGGAACGTTCTGCAATCGCACTGATGGTGATGCTACTGAGTGGTTCATCCGCCATGAGCAGGAATAGCGCTTCTTGGATGCATTCACGGCTCAGTGCTTGCTGGCTTCGGGTATATGCTGTCCCCAATGTGCTCGCTCCTTTGCTTGAGATTACAGTAGAGCCCACCGACGGCAAAAGTCGCGGCGGGCTCTAGGACGCGCCACTTACATAATTAAAGGATATGCCAATAATTACGTGGTGGCGAAAAAAATCCGATATTATTTAATTTTTTTGGCGATGAAGATTGGCCGGTGCTTGACCTCAACAAAAATTTTGGCAATGTACCGCCCCAAGATACCGACCGCCAGCAACTGCAGGCCGCCGATCATCAGGAAAACTGAGACCAGTGACGGCCAGCCCGGGGTGGGGTCGCCGAAAATTGCGGCGCGAATGACAATGAAAAGTAGTGCCAGTGCTGCCGCAACGAAACTAACGACGCCGAGCCAAGAAACGATGTTTAGGGGCGCGTCGGAAAAATCAACGATGCCGTCAATCGAGTAACGCAGCAGGCTCCAGAAACTCCAACTACTCTTGCCGTGCTGGCGTTCCACGTTCGTGTAGGGAAGGTACTTGGTTTTGAAGCCGACCCAACCGAAGATACCCTTGCTGAAGCGGTTGTTTTCCGACATGGCGAGGACCGCATCAACGACCTGCTGGGTCATAATGCGGAAATCGCGGGCGCCTGGTACGATCGGGGTCGAACTGATCCGGTTAATAATGCGGTAGAACATGTTGGAGAAGAAAGACCGAATCGGGGGCTCACCGGTGCGGTCGGTCCGCGCAGCGCCGACCATGTCGTAGCCACTTTCGATGCCAGCGAGCATATCGGGAATCATTGCGGGCGGATCTTGCAAGTCCGCGTCCATTACCGCGTACAGGTCAGCTTTAGCAGTCGACAGACCAGCGTACATTCCGGCCTCCTTGCCGAAGGACCGGGACATGTCGATGTAGTGAACATCCGGGTCGCTCGTTTGCAGTTTTTGCACTTCGGCGAGGGTGCCATCGGTGGAGCCATCGTTGATGAACCAAGTGATCAGCTTATAGTTCGGTAACTTGGCAAAAGTATCAACGAGCGCTTGGTGAATCAGTGGGACGTTTTCTTCCTCGTTGTGACTAGGAATGACGATTGCGACAGATTTCATGTTGTGCTATTCCCCCTTGGAAGATGGTTTAACAAAGATCAATTTGCTGAAAATGTAATTGGAAATAATGACGATGACTTGGGTGCCGATTTTGACGATAATCATTGGTAGCTGCAGTACACTGATGCCGAGGAACATGAGTCCATCATCCAAAAGCAGTGAGACCCCGCGCAGTGCGAAGAATTCAACTAATTCAATGATAAAGGCTTTGCGTGATGTGTATGCAGAGCGAAAGACGATCTGCTTGTTCGTGAAGAAGGCAAACACAACGCTGGCGAACCAGGCAATGGTGTTGGCGATAAGGTAGTTAACACCCAGAAATTTAAAGATATAGAAAACGACAAAGTTAATCGCCGTCGTGAGCAAACCGATGATGACGTAGCGAATGAACATCCCGTATTTGCTGAGGAGTTGCTTTATGTTCATGGATAATGCTCCTTCGATTTTGACATGCACCCGAATTATACCACGAGGCGGCGGCTATACACGGTTTAGATATTGAGGGCGGTTGGGGGACACAGCGGCCGTGATGGGTGTAGTTCTTAATTTGTAAAGATTGGTATAGATTTACTGACCGACCAGAGGAAGGCGTAAAGCTAACCGATATGCACTGATAAGTGTTGCATTTTGCAACATTACCCCCCGCGCGTGACGATGCCGTTTCATTGTCGTTACACTTCGGGTGGAGCCATTGAGGACGTCCCGAACCTCTGATACGATAATTTACGAAGTCAAACAGAAGTGGGGTAATGAATTTGAAAATCAGCAAGAAACTATTAGGAGCGTTTGTCTTGGGCATCGCACTGATTACCGGCGCGTTGTTCAACCAGAGTTCCGGCGTTTCTGCAGCTACGGAGCGTTATTTGGGCGTTGACTGGGCCGTTTACCAAGGTCCAAACGGAATCGTTGGTCCGAACGATAAGTTTGCCATCGTCCAAATTGGTGGTACTTATGGGGGCAAACTTTCGACCCAGAGCACCTACAGTTCCCAAGTTGCTAGCGCCAAAAAACAGGGCTTGCGGGCACACACATATATTTGGTACCAGGTTGGATCCAGTCAGGCCACCGCAAAAGCCGCGCTTGATTACTTCCTGCCTAAGGTCCAAACACCCAAAGGCTCAATCGTTGCTCTGGATTATGAGTCCGGAGCTAGCTCAAGCAAGACGGCCAACACTAGCGCCATCCTGTACGGCATGAACCGAATTAAGGCTGCGGGCTACACCCCAATGCTTTACAGTGGTCAGTCATACTTAAATACGCATATTAACTCAGCAAGCATCATCAAGAGTTATCCGAACAGTCTGTGGGTTGCGAAGTACCCAGATTACGCAGTTCGGAATACTCCAGACTACAACTACTTCCCAAGCATGGACGGCGTTGGTATCTGGCAGTACACCTCTACCCAAATCGCCGGTGGTCTTGATGGGAACGTTGACTTGGTCGGCATCACGCTGAATGGCTACAAGTCAACCAGCACCGCTGCACCAAAAGCAACGGCTGCTAAACCAGTCGCTGCCGCAACAACCTCTGGCGCGGGTGCTAAGCTCGGTACCGCCCACATCAACTACCCGTCTAGCTACGGGATCCAGATTTGGACGAAATCAGGCAAGGCCGTGACGTACAACGCAACCGATGCGAAGGCAGCTGGCAAAAAAGTCGGCGACGCCAAGAAGTTGCCGGGTCAGTCGAACTGGAAGGTCTTCAACAGTACCTACCACCAGAATGGTACGACCTACTACTGCTTAGGCGGCGATCAGTACATTGACGCAGCCTACGTCACATTCACCAAGTAACATCATAATTTAGTATTCACGGGCTCCAGCTGCACACTTCCCCATGTGTCTAGTCGGTCCGCATGGAAACAACTCAGCACAACTATTTTGACTTCGTTCCTTAAATCCCTACTGATTCCCCGCCATCGCGACGGGGAATTTTTTTGCATCCAGAGCAGGGGCACACAACTCGGCTTGGCACCGCAATCCAGACGGTTCACTCGCGCTAGCACACGCCCTTGTATTACAATGGCAATTGAATGCTAGGAGGTTTGTCAATGAGTGCATATGAACGTTTTCTTCAACATCCGTGGATCAGGCGGATGACGGTACTTGCTTCAGCAATCTTGGTTTTGTGGCTGGCGCGCAGCCTGATGAGCACGATTCTGCTGACCTTTATCTTTACTTTCCTGATTGTGCGCTTGGTCCGTTTTGTGCAGCGCTTCGTGCACGTTCGGCCGGCGCTAGTGGTCACGCCGGTCTTCTTGATTGTGCTAGCTGGTTTGTACTACGTGGTCACCCGCTACGTACCTGAGATTGCCAAGCAGAGCGTGCGACTGTTCACAACGGTGCAGAAGTTTTACGAGAGTGCCGCTTTTGACCACAACACGATCATTCAGTGGGGAGTGAAGGAGCTCAATGATCTCAATCTCAATGAGCAGCTCAAAGTTGGCGTTGGTACGCTGATGCAGTACGTCGGTAACGTGGGGACGATGCTCTTCACCGTCTTCAGTGCGCTCCTGCTTAGCTTCTTTTACACGATTGAACTGGATGAAATGAACTCGTTTGCCCGGGAGTTTTTGGACTCGGAGTACGGGTGGTATTTCCGCGATTTGAAGTATTTTGCTGATAAGTTCATCAACACCTTTGGGGTGGTGATGGAGGCCCAAATCTTTATCGCGCTGGTCAACACGATCATTACGGTAATCACGCTCATCGTCATCGGCATGCCGAACGTTCCTAGCTTAGGCGTGATGGTCTTCATCCTGTCCCTGATTCCAGTGGCCGGGGCAATTATTTCCGTAATTCCGCTCAGCCTGATCGGTTACACAGTTGGCGGCTGGCGGGACGTCGTGACCATTATTATTATGATTGTTGTTATCCATATTTTGGAAGCATACGTCCTCAATCCGAAGTTCATGAGCAGCCGCACCCAACTGCCAATTTTCTTTACCTTCGTCATCTTAATGTTGGCCGAGCATGTTTGGGGAACCTGGGGCCTGATTGTTGGGCTGCCGGTATTTACCTTCCTGCTCGACGTGTTTGGAATCAAAAAAATTTCGCCAGACGAGGAACAGGCACCGCGAAGTCCGGAGGCTGACCATGACAAACAGTAATTATTATTCACCAACACGGCGGGTGCGGTATTTGCCCTTACTGACCGGATTACTGGCACTGCTGATTTACTTCTTTGCTAGTGCGATTGGGCACGGTAATCCGCTACTCGGCGGCTCACAGCTGGCCGGTGACTTCAGTAACCAGTACCTATCGATGTTAAATTACCTGCACCAAGTTGTTTACAGTCACGCTAGCGCCGCGTACAGCTTTGGCAACGGGCTCGGCGGGGGGATGATGGCTAACTGGGCGTACTACCTGCTCAGTCCCTTCAACCTGATTTCGCTGCTGTTCAGCGAACGGCTGCTACCGATTGCCCTGTACATCATTATTTGCCTCAAGATTGCGTTTGCGGCTGGCGACTTTGCCTTCATGGCGCGCCGCAGTTGGCCACGGCTGCAGCCCGCACTGATCATGGCGCTGAGCCTCGCCTATGCACTCATGGGCTACGCGATGATTTACCAACGTGAATTCATGTGGCTGGATGCACTCGTCTTTCTGCCGCTGATTATTGCCGGACTGCAAGAACTGCTCGCGGGGCGAAACTGCTTACTCTACACGCTCAGCTTGGCGGTCCTGCTGATTGCCAGCTACTACTTAGGCTTCATGGTCTGCATCTTCCTGGTGTTGTTCACGGCCTACTTGCTAATGCGGCGGGACCAGCAAGATTGGTTGGGCGCCGCACTGCGTTTTGCCGGCAGCTCGGTTCTTGCTGCTTGTGCTGCGGCGGTCGTGCTTGTGCCGACGTTCATGGGCTTGCTCGGCGGCAAGTTGGGGGTAGATACCGGTGCACCGATTCTGCCGTCACTAACGCACCCGCTACCGATGCTGAGCCGGCTACTCATTGGGGCTGTCGACGACCACATTGAGCTGCACCCAGGTGCTCTGGCCGTGCCCACCGTCTTTGTCGGCGGCATGGTGCTGGGCTTGGCGCTGGTCAGCTTCTTTGCCCGGCGCTTGGCGCTATGGGAGCGGCTCAGCGCGCTGTTTCTCAGTGTGCTGCTCGTTATCAGCTGCTACAGCGGCCACGTTTACCTGCTTTGGCACGGGGGCGCTAATCCGGTCGGCTATCCGTACCGTTTCGCCTTCCTGATCAGTTTCTGGTTGGTGTGGCTGGCAGGGACGGTCTTGAATGAATACGTTGAGGAACAGCTAGACCGCGGCTCGCTGATTGGGGTTGGGGTACTGTTCTTCCTGCTCGGGGCGTACATGTTTTACCGACGGGCCGCTCTTGATGCGAACGCCGCGCGGGTGCTCCTGACAGTCATCTTTTGGTTGTTGCCGTTGGGGCTCCTATTGCTGCGGGGCAAAATTCAGCGGTATTTGCCAGGGTTGCTATTGCTGACGGTGGCGGTGGAGATGGGAATCAACTCGGCCCTCATCACCAACCAGACTCGCGGCAGTCGGGCCAGCACCTACACGAACTATCAACGGGAAATGCAGGAATTGAGCGCCGGCATTCACAATGATGCTGGTAGTGCCGCTCAGCCATACCGGGTGGAGAAGAACTTCATGCGCGGTAATGATCGTGGTGACGGGCTCGTCTATGATTTTGGCGGGGCTAGTATCTTCTCCTCCAATTTGCCCGCTGCAACGCCGAACCTGTTGCGTGGCTGGGGTCAGATGACTTCGGGTTATTACATTCAGTACACCAACGGGACCGCAATTAGCGACAGCCTGTTGGGGATGCGCTATTTGATTGGGACCAAGCGCACGGCGACTAAAACCAAGCGCGATGCCGTGGAAGTCTTCGGTCACCGGAACGAATTGCAAGGCAAGCAGGTGGCACATTACGGTAAGGAGACAGCTTACCGGAACGACAACGCCTTGCCGTTAGCATTCGTTGCCGCTAACACTGATGTCCACGCGCAGGCTTACCAAACTCTCCAAAATCAGGAGCGGGTGCTGCAGGATTGGTCTGGCAGCCAGCAATCTGTTTTGCGGCCACTCAAGGTTCAGACCACGCTGCACTTCGCTCAGCAGAGCAAGGGTCAGCTGAGTGCTGGTACCCAGCTGCTGAACTTTAAGGCGCAGTCGGGACGTAAGCATTACGCAATCACCTGGCGGGTCCACACGACTGCCAAGCAGGTCTACTTGAGCGTGCCGAGTGCATATTTTGCTAAGCACGAACGGGTTTACCTCAATGGCAAGCGGGTGCGGATTTTCCCTGGCTACCCAACGACAGTTAACTTGGGTGTCCGGCCAAAGAACGGACTGATCGTCTTGCAGGCAAGGTTCAAGCAGCCAGTTAACGCCGTGCCTGCCGTTACCGCCAGCAGCATTGACCAGAATGCTTTGCACCAGCAAGCAGCACGGATTCAAAAGCGGGGGCTACACTTTACAGATACCCGGGCCGGCAAGCTGGCCGGTACGATCCGGACGCAGGGCACGGCGACCCTGATGACCACGATCCCCGCTGAGGCTGGTTGGCACGTGCAGGTCGATGGCAAGGACACCGCCACGGGTACGGCGCTAGCGGGCACCTTCATGAGCGTGCCGCTGCGGGGGGCCGGCTTGCACCACGTGACGTTGCGCTACCGGACGCCAGGGCTGCGAATCGGTGCCCTCCTGTCGCTACTAGCATTTGCAGTAATTTTCGTGCTGTTTCTGCAAACGAATCGCCAGCGACAGGTGCGCAAACAGCTCTTTTAGTGTAAGATGGTAGGGATAAAGGTGCTGGGCAACCAGTACACTAAATAAAGTGAGGTAATTACTGACATGGCAAAATTGGTATTGATCCGTCACGGACAGTCCGAATGGAACTTGTCCAACCAGTTCACTGGCTGGCACGACGTTGACCTTTCCGAAAAGGGTGTTGAAGAAGCAAAGACCGCTGGTAAGAAGATCAAGGAAGCTGGCCTGCTGTTTGACCAGGCTTACACTTCAGTTCTGACCCGTGCAATCAAGACTCTGCACTACGTTCTTGAAGAATCTGACCAGCTTTGGATTCCTGAAACCAAGACCTGGCGTCTTAACGAGCGTCACTACGGTGCACTCCAGGGTCTGAACAAGAAGGAAACCGCCGAGAAGTACGGTGACGAACAGGTTCACATCTGGCGTCGTTCTTACGACACTCTGCCTCCTCTTCTGGACCCATCTGACCCAGAATCAGCTGCACAGGACCGTCGTTACGCTGACCTCGACCCACGGATCATCCCTGGTGGTGAAAACCTCAAGGTCTGCCTCGAGCGCGTTATCCCATTCTGGGAAGACGAAGTTGCTCCTAAGCTCCTTGATGGCAAGAACATCGTCATCGCTGCACATGGTAACTCACTGCGTGCCATGACCAAGTACATCGAAGACATTTCTGATGCTGACATCATGAATGTTGAAATGGCTACCGGCGAACCAGTCGTTTACACATTTAACGACAAGCTGGAAGTTACTGACAAGACTAAGCTTGGCAAGTAAGCACAGCTAATTAGGGGTTGTGACAAAACCCCTCAAAAGAAGAGGACGAGGCCAGAAATTTCTCAAATTTCTGGCCCCGTCCTTTTTTGT
>NZ_BLBG01000009.1 GCF_009687905.1 Lacticaseibacillus zhaodongensis
ACAGAAAGGGCGCCATGAAGGAAATCCGAAGATTTCCTCCATGGCGCCTACTTAACGTGGGGTTATGTCACAACCCCGTTTCATTATGCAAAAAAGTGATTACCGTTGTTAACTATGATTCTAGATCAGCTAACGGCGCCAGCGCGAACGCCCGGGCCTCAAAGATTCGCATGATTGCGTCGGCGCTGACGGTGTTAAGAAGCGGCACCATGTGGGCCGTTGCGACTTGACGCAGGGCCATGTCTGGATTATTCATCACGATTAGTTGCACGTTTTGCAATTTCTCGGCGTGGTCCATGCCCACAATCTGGAAGCCGAGCGCCGCCAGTCGTGGTGCCAGCGCTGCGCCGGCTGGCGTGCCCTCTTCTAGTAACACAGTGCCGTGGTCGGGGAGCGGTTCGTGTGCCGCTGCAAAAGCCTTAATGAGCGCCTTACCCAAGTTGTGGTCACTGCCCATGACCAGTCCAGTTTGCACGATCGTGGCCACGTGGCTATTAGCCGCGGTCAGGCCGCTGCGCAGGACGGGCAACAGCACGTGCACCCCTGCGGACTGTGCCAGTTGTCCGGATTGGACGCCTAGATCCGCCAGTTTGGTCCCGAGGAGCACCTTGCAGGCCAAGTCGATACAATCACGGCGCAAGGTTTTGGCCAGGAACGGCACGGTCGCACTGGCACTCGGACCAATGAAGCTAACGGTGAGCTCGTGGCCCTTTGCCGCAAGGTCCATGTGTACGAAGCCCTTGAGCTGTAAAGCACTGGCCAAGGTGACTGCACAGTCCACTGCTCGTTGCGTCAGGTCGGCCGCCCCGCGCCGTGGCGGTGTTACCGCTAGAACGGTACCGGCGCGACTTTCGTTTTGCTCAAGGCTGTTGATGACGCCCAGCACGGCAACCGTCTCGCCGTCGCTGATTGCGTCTATGGCGAGGTGGCTGCTGGCATCCTTGGTATCGGCACCGCGTTCATAGCGGTAAACCCAGTCGCCGTCATTCAAGTTCGCCAGTTCATCGTTGAATGATTGGGGCATTGGATCGGCACGTTCGGCAATTGTACTGCCAAGGATGCGAATCCCGAACTGACTGAGCGTTTTGGCAATGCGACTCCCCTCCCGCCCAGCGGTTTGGCAGATCACGCCCATTGGCTGCTCCAAGTCAGCAATATCCAAAAGGTGTTCGATACTCGCGTCCAGGAGGTATTGCTTAACCCCGGGGTAAACCAGTGGCCGCGGGGTACTGCCGACCAGAATTGGCGTGTAGCCTGCATCCTTAATGGAAGCAAGCATGGCCGAGCTGATGGATTCGTGCGCCGAGTTAAGCCACGGTGCAGCGGCGTTTGGTTCAATGACGATAACACTCGGTGTATTCCCGGGTGTGCTTTCATTTTCCTTCTCGTAGGTGCCATAGAAGGTTGGCGTGTCCGGCTCGATGAATCCCATAGCATCGATTGTTTTATAGGTCGGGACGACACCGGCTTCCTTACGGGTACTGCGCACCTCTGCGGCGGTCTTGCCGCTTAGCTGGGCGAGCCACTGGTCACTGAGCCCGTAATTTTTTGCTTGGCGCAGTAGTGCTTCGTCACTCTTGCCGGCGCGCAGTTCCTGACTGACCTGTTTGATTTCGTCCAGTGCCGCAATGAAAATTGGGTTGACCTGCGTCAGTTCAGCTAATTCTCGCACCGTGAAGCCATGTTCGAGGGCCAAAAAGATTGCGGGCAGACGCAAGGCGTTGGCTTTGATGACGTGGGCGGTGATTTCGTCTTCCCCCCACTGCTGGATCTCCGGATCGAGGGCGTTTTTGTCATCATGGCTAAGACTGTAAATTCCTTGCATCAGAACTGCCTCAAGCGTCCGCCCCGCCGTGATGATCGAACCGCCAGCGACTAGCTGCGGCCCCAATTTTGCTCCGGTCAGTAGTTCTTGGGCAAACTGCGGGAAGCGGGCAACGATGGCGTCAATGCCGGGTTCAATGCTGGCGGCCATTTTGTGGTCGGCACCGATTTTGATGTTGGGTAACTCCTCCCCTAGCGCAATGGCGGTGTTCACACCGGCAACTGGGTAAGCTGTGGCCCGGGCGATGAGGCTGGTGCCCCACGCCAGCCCGATTTTTACCTTCAGCATGTACCAGTCACCACCGTCGGGATCAATGGCAAAAGAGACGGTGGCGCAGCCGCGGATGTCCAAGTCCGTCAAAACTTGCCGTCCGGCTGCCCGTAATGCGTTCCGCTCGCGGTCGCGGAGCGTTTGTGCTGGTGTGACGACCATCGTGTTTGCCGGGTTGACGCCGACTGGGTCCATATCTTCGATGGTGCCGAGCAAGACGCAGTTATCCGCCCCGTCACGCATCAATACGAGTTCAATGGCTTTGAAGCGGTGGATGGCCCGCTCAATCAGGATGCGGCCGCCACCAATACTGCGCTCGAGTACGGAGCTGAGCTCGCTGCTGGACCGGGCGATGCCCCGGCTTTGTCCGCGCCGGACGAGTACGGGATAACCCATTTGGTCGGCCTCGCGCAGCGCGCCGGCGGTTTCCTCAACATAGACTGATTCAGGGGTCGGAATCCGTTCGGCCTTCAAAAAGCTGCGCAGCGCTTGACCGTCTTCCGTGCGTTTGATAGCATCGATGCCGCTGCCGAGCACCTGAACACCAAGTTGCCTGAGCAGGCCGCTGCGGTCGAGTTTGATGATGATGTTGAGGGCAATTTGGCCCCCCGCGCTCGCCAAAATGCTATCGGGCCGTTCTCGGCGGATCACCTGACTGATGAACTCAGCGGTCAAAGGGGCAACGTAGAAGTGGACCTTGATTTTCTTATTGCGGAAAACATCCGGGTCACTGGTGACTAGGACGACATCCTTTCCTGCCAGCGCTAACGCCCGGCAGGTCAAATCAGTTTCTGCTGGTGATGTTGCCGGCTGCGCGGATCCCACTGGCCCGGAACCGATGACGAGTACTTTTGAAATTGTTTGCATAGCCTAAAGTTCCTTTCCACTGCGCTCGCCAAAAGCGTCGATTAACTCCATGAACTCATCGATCACGTGTTCAGCATCGTTACTACCCGGTGCTCCTTCCGGCTGGAACTGCACGGAAAAAGCCGGGTACAAGCGGTGCCGTAAGCCCTCAATCGAGTGATCAAGGACGTTTTCATGGGTGACCAGCAGCTTGTCGTTCTGCACGGTCGTGGGGTCAACACCGTAACTGTGGTTCTGGGTGGTGATGTCCACTCGTCCCGTCGCAATTTCCCGCACGGGGATGTTGATGCCGTGGTCCTCGTGGTTCTTGCGGTAGGTCACCGCACCGTTTGCCCGCGCGAATATCTGGTGGCCCAGGCCGATTGCCAAAAGTGGCAATTCGCTCTGGAGCCCTTGGACCATTTTTTCAGCGTAAGCAACATCAGCCGGGTCGCCGGGACCGTCAGTGAGCACTACCCCGTCCGGACTGAGCGCCAAGATGTCGGCGGCAGTTGAATTAGCGGGCACGATGGTCAGGTTGCAGTGACGCACGGCAAAGGACCGCAACAAGCTGTGTTTCAAGCCAAAATCGACGACAACGATGTTTCGGCCGGTCGCCGGGGATGGGTATGGTTTCTCCGTCGAAACCATCTGCACCTGGTTGTGGGGCAGAACTAGTGCCCGCAACTGGTCGAAGGCGTGCTCATCATCGGCGTCAACAATGCTCGCCTTTTGGGGCTTGTTGCTGTTCATGTGCCGCATCAGTGCCCGGGTGTCGATACCACTGATTCCCGGAATCTTGCGGTTCTGCAGGTACTGGTCCAAGGACATTTTGCTGGCGGGATGACCCGGAACGCGGGCCAGCGTGCTGACGACAACACCCTTGATTGCAGGGTCGATGCTTTCGTAGTCATCCCGGTTAATGCCAACGGTGCCAATCAGCGGGTTAGCGAAGGCGATGATTTTGCCGGTATTCACCTTATCCGTGATGACGCCCTGGTAGCCCGTCATGGCGGTTTGCAGCACTAGTTCCCCGGTGCTGACCGTCTGCGCACCAAAACCGGTGCCAGCAAATGAAGTTCCGTCTTCCAGAATCAAATAACGGCGCATGAAATCCCTACTTTCTATAGTTGCACCCTGCTGCGCCCCACTCCGCTTTTTTTCGTAGTCGAGCTGCTCCCCGCAGAAACTTGCGGCTAACATACTTCTGAAATAATGCAAAGAGCCGCATTCTTTCAGAAGTCCGTTAGTCCTCAGTTTCTAACCGCGGGGCTCCGCTCTGTGCTACTCGTTCGCTGCTTTTTCCGGCAGGATCAAGTTCAGGGCGATGCCCACGACCGTAGCGATGGCCAGGCCAGAGAACGTGTAGCCGGCGAACTGCAAGGATGCGTTACCGATCCCAATGACCAAGATTGTGGAGCCGATCATTAGGTTGCGTTTTTTATTAAAGTCGATCTTGTTGTCAATTAGTACCCGCAGCCCGTTGCTGGCGATAACTCCAAATAGGAGAAAGCTGATACCACCGATTACTGGACCGGGGATGGTGCGGATGAGGGCGCTGAGTTTACCAATGAACGAGAAGACGATGGCGAAGAACGCCGCACCGCCTAGTACGTAAACAGAGTGGACCTTGGTCATTGCGAGGACGCCGATGTTTTCACCGTAAGAAGTCACAACTGGCCCCCCGACTAAGCCGGCGACAATGGATGCGGTCCCGTCGCCCGCCAGTGTGTGGTTTAGGCCAGGATCCACGAAGAAGTCGCGCTTTGTGAGCTTGTTCAGTACCATAATGTGGCCCATGTGCTCTGTCATCGTGACGAAGGCAATCGGTGCCATGGAGAGGATTGCACCCCAGTACAACTTGGGCTGGTAGGTCAAAAATGGGATCTGAAATTGAGGCAGGCTGAACCAAGCGGCCTGCTGGACGGGTGCAAAATTAACAATTCCGAACAACAATGCAATCACGTAGCCGCTGACAATCCCGAGCAGGATTGGTAGCAGGCTAATAAACTTCTTCAAATACATATTGTATACGATTGTGAGCCCTAAGGTTAACATTGCGACGGCAAAATAACGCAAATCGTAAACGGAGTTCCCCGCACTGGTAGCCCGCATTGTTGCGTCCTGGGCCGCCGTTCCGGCCAGAGACAGGCCAATGACCATGACAATGGGGCCGACCACGATCGGCGGTAATGCTTTGTCGATCCAGTCGCTGCCCACGGCGTTAACAATCAGCGCCACGATTAAGTAAATGACCCCAACGGCGATGGTGCCCTGCGCGATGGCAGGGTATCCTGCCCCCTTCATGAGTGCCTGCATGACCGTAACGAAACTGAATGAGGACCCCATGTACGCAGGAATTTTGCCCTTGGTGATTAGTATGTAGAGCAAGGTACCAACACCACTGCTGAAGAGCGCAATCGACGGATCAAGGCCGACCAGAATTGGAACCAAAACGGTGGAGCCGAACATGGCGAATAAGTGCTGCATTGACAGGCCGACCCAAGGTAAGAAGCTTGGGCGGTCACCAATATCTAGTACCGCGTCGCTATCGTGAAATGGTTTAGTTTGCATTAGTGCTTAGTCCTCCCTGTAAATGTTGATGCTATCGTTGCCGTCGAGTTCTTGAACTTGAACCTGAATGTGTTCTGCCCGGCTGGTGGGAATGTTCTTCCCCACAAAATCTGCCCGAATCGGTAATTCGTGGTGGCCACGGTCAACCAGAACCGCCAAGGCAATACTAGCGGGGCGTCCCGCCCCTCGTAGCGCGGTCATTGCCGCCCGAATCGTCCTCCCAGTGTAGAGGACATCATCAACGAGCACGATATTTTTGCCGGTTAAATCGTGCTTCCACTGGGGCTGGTCCGTAGCTGCTTGCGGTTGATCATCCCTGAACGGCGTGATGTCCAAGGCGTACACTGGGCAGCGTTTGCCTTCAAGTTGGGCCATCCGCGCGGAGATCCGTTGCGCGATATACTCACCCCGGGTCTTAATACCGATACAGATCAAATTATCTAAGCCGTGGTTACGTTCAATGATTTCGTAACTAATGCGCGTCAGCGAACGCTGAATGCCGGCCGCGTCGACGATTTGTTTTTGTTGCATAGCGTGCCTCAATTGAGAAATGCTTAATATAATGCGCTCAAGAACTTAAACAGATGGTTTTGAACTAATACCTGAAATCGGGTTATTGAGGACTGGGAGATACACTTTGCAGCAAATGCCAAATCCCGGCATCTGCTGCAAGGTACATAAATGCTCAGCTTCTGTACGCCTCACCCCGCTCTGTGTACAAAAAAACCGCCCCAGTCCGGAGATAGACTGAAGGCGGCAGTACATTACCCCCGCGGGGGCGCGATTCCTTTTAAGTCTCTCTGGGCTTAATTAAAGGTAATGTTCAATTGTGTACAAGCTTACTTAATTAGGCGGGTCTTGTCAATGCCCGCACGCAAATCATCCAGTGTTTGCTGAAAAATTGGCGGCACATCAACAGAAAATAGTAATTGCTTTCCAGTTCGTGGGTGCTTGAAGCCAAGTGTTGCTGCGTGCAGAAACTGGCCATTACCGGGTAGGGTTCGCTTCGGTCCGTACAAGGGATCGCCCGCTACTGGGTGATGAATGGACGCCATGTGCACCCGGATTTGGTGGGTCCGTCCGGTCTCGAGCTTGCAGCGAATCAGAGAATAGTGAGCAAAGCGTTCAAGAACGGTGAAGTGCGTGACCGCGTGCCGGCCCCCGTCCACTACGGCAATCTTTTTGCGGGCTTTGGGGTCGCGGGCGAGTGGTGCGTCAATTGTGCCGTGGTCTTCCTTGAAGTTGCCATGCACAATCGCTAGATACTCGCGGGTGTTGGTTTTGGCTTTCAGCTGTGCGGACAGACTCACGAGCGCCTGTTGATTTTTGGCCACCATTAGCAGACCGGACGTGTCCTTATCAATGCGGTGCACGATGCCCGGCCGGATGACGTCGTTAATTGCCGAGAGGTCGCTGTGGTAAAGAATCGCGTTGACCAGTGTGCCGTCAGGATGGCCTGGTGCTGGGTGGACAACCATCCCCTGTGGCTTGTTAACGACCAACACGTCATCGTCCTCATAGACAATGTCCAAGGGGATGTCCTCGGGCACAGCGTTGAGGCTGACCGGTGCCGGTGGGTCTAATTCGATGTGGTCCCCATTTTGAATTTTGTACGACGCCCGCACTTGCTTGCCGTTCACCGTGATGCGGTCATCCTCAAGCCAGTTGTGAATCTGGGAGCGAGTGTATTCTGGGTAGTGCGTCGACAGAACTTTGTCAATGCGGCCCTTCGCGTCAGCTGCTGTCCACTCTAGCGTCATCAGTCGCGCCCCTTATCAATCAAAATCATCTGGACCAGAACGCAAACCACGCCGATGGTCAAGCAGAGGTCGGCAACGTTGAAAATCGGGAAGTTGACAAACTCAAGCTGAAACATGTCGGTGACGTACTGCTGGTGCAACCGGTCGATGAAGTTACCGAGGGCGCCTGCGGTTACCAAGGCTAGGCCTAACCGGTAGACCGGTTTGCCTTTGCTGTCACGCCAAAGGTAAACAACCACGCCGAGCGCGATGATGGTAGCAATGTAGAAGAACCACTGCGCCCCTTCAAACATGCTCCACGCCGCCCCGGTGTTGCGAATGTGCGTCATGCCGATCACACCCGGGATCAGTTCGTGAAAGCCGTTCAGAGGGATGTTCGCAACCACCCAGGCCTTCACTGCAAAATCAATGCCAACCATGACGGCCGCAATTACGATATAAATTATCAAAGTGTCTCCTTTAAACGAACAGATTATAAAGTACTGCTAAAAATTAAGCTTAGAACAGGCCGCTGATCTGGCCGTCATCATCGATGTCAATATTGAGTGCGGCGGGCTGCTTTGGCAGGCCAGG
This sequence comes from Lacticaseibacillus zhaodongensis, assembly GCF_009687905.1. Lineage (GTDB taxonomy): Bacteria > Bacillota > Bacilli > Lactobacillales > Lactobacillaceae > Lacticaseibacillus > Lacticaseibacillus zhaodongensis. The sequence continues at coordinate 7,849 of NZ_BLBG01000009.1, forward strand.
CATGGTCATGATGTCGCCAGTCTTAACCACGAGGAAGCCGGCCCCAAGTTTGGGCACGATTTCGGAAATGTTGAGTTTGAAATCTGTCGGTGCCCCAAGCTTCTTCGGGTCGTCAGTAAATGAATATTGGGTTTTGGCGACACAAATTGGGAGTTTGTCCCAACCGTTGCGCTTGATCATCCGGTAGTTGAGCTCTGCCTTGTGGCTAAATTCGGTACCGCTGCCCCCGTATACCTTCTGCACGATGACGTTGAGCTTGTCCTTAACGTCAGCTTGGATGTCGTATAGTGGCTGGAAGTCACTCTGCTGATCCAGTGCGGCGAGGACGGCGTCAGCAAGGTTCAGCCCGCCGGCACCACCGTCTGCCCAGACCGTGGCCAGTTCAGCGCGGGCGCCGTCCTTGGCACAGAGGTCTTTAATCAAATCGACTTCAGCCTGAGTATCACTGGTGAAGTCATTGATGGCAACAACCACGGGTACACCGTAGCGGCGCATATTCTCAATGTGCCGGTGCAAATTAGCGTAGCCCTTGGTAACCGCGTCCAGGTTCTCCGTTTGCAATTCCTTGAGGCCCACCCCGCCGTTGTACTTAAGTGCGCGGACGGTTGCGACGATCACGACGGCATCAGGGGTTTTGCCCAAAACGGGTGCCTTGATGTCCATGAACTTTTCGGCGCCGAGATCGGCACCAAAACCGGCTTCAGTGATGGCAATGTCGCCCAGATGCAGCGCGGCCCGAGTTGCAATCACAGAGTTACAACCGTGGGCGATGTTGGCAAATGGTCCACCGTGAATCAGCGTTGGCGTGTGTTCGAGCGTCTGTACTAAGTTCGGCTTAGCGGCGTCACGGAGCAGTGCGGTGATGGCCCCGGCCACTCCGAGGTCGGTCACCGTGACTGGCTTACGGTCGTAAGTGTAGCCGATAACAATCCGGCCGATGCGGGCCTTCAAATCGTGGAGGTCGCTGGCAAGGCACAACACTGCCATCAATTCACTGGCAACGGTGATGTCAAAACCGTCTTCACGGGGTACCCCTTGGTAAGGGCCGCCCATGCCGATCACAACGTTGCGCAGGGCCCGGTCGTTAATGTCGAGGCCCCGTTTCCAGGAAATACGGCGGGGATCCAGGTTGAGTTTGTTCCCCTGCTGCAAGTGGTTATCGATCAGGGCTGCGAGGGTGTCAACCGCACAGGTCAACGCGTGCATGTCGCCGGTAAAATGAAGGTTAATATCTTCCATTGGTACTACTTGGGCGTGCCCACCGCCAGTTGCCCCACCCTTCATCCCCATGACGGGACCAAGGGATGGTTCGCGCAGTGCAATCACGGCATTATGGCCGCGCTGGCGCAGTGCGTCACCTAAGCCAACTGCAACGGTCGACTTACCTTCCCCAGCTGGTGTGGGGTTGATGGCGGTGACTAAGACGAGCTTGCCAGCAGGCTTAGTCTCGATCCGCTTCAGTGCTTGCGGCGTGATTTTGGCCTTATACGGGCCGTACTGTTCGATCTCGTCTGACTTCAGTCCGAGGTCGGTGGCTACCTGCGTGATTAGGTGGATCTCGGTGCTTTCGTTTGCCTGTGCAATATCAATGTCTGACATTTGTTTCCTCCATTCATTTAATGCAACTGATCAGCAATTGACTCGGCGTTACGCCAGGTGGTGATTTCGAGATCACCATAGGGAGTGTTGTGCAGCATGATTGTTTTGCTCCGCAGCTGCTCCACCTGCACGTCCTTGAGCGGGATCGTGAGGGTGTTACTCCGCAGGAATTTGTGCAGTGACAAAGTTCCCGCGTGAACTTCACCCTGGTAACGGATTGTTTCCAAAACCGCCACCAGAATGGTCGCAAGTGCTAATATTAATGCTAGGTAGGAAATACCAATCGCTTCCATTTGGAGCACGATTGCTAGTGCTAAGGCTGAAGTAATTAGTCCCCAGAAAATAAAGGCTTCAATTCGACCCGGTTGGTACATGAATTTGTATCGCATTTTGACCATCACTTTCATAGAGGTAATATGCTTAGATTGTACACGGATGCTGCCACAAAAGGCAAGCACGGCCCATCTGCAGCGGGAATTCTCATCACCGGTGCGGGCAAGGACTTACAACTGAAATACGCGCTGCCAGACATGACCAACCATGAGGCCGAATTTGCAGCGGCCACACTCGGGCTGGAACAACTGCTTGTCCGTGGCTTTGCGGGGCAGAATGTGGAACTGGTGAGTGACAGCCAGATCCTGATTGATTCAATGGATAAAGGTTATGCAAAGCATTTTCAACCGCAGTTGAACCGCATTATTGAACTTTGTGATAATTTTCCGATCGTGATCCCTGTTTGGCGCAACGACCACAGTAACCACGGGGCACACACACTAGCACTGCAGGCCTTACATGGCCATCTAACGGACTCGCGGGGGTAAGCATTAATGCACTTGATTACGATTATTATTAGCGTCTTGCTCTTCGTCAACACTGCCGCGGCCATCGTGACGGTGTTGCGGCGCGAGCGGGATATTGCGGCTACCTGGGCGTGGCTCCTGGTCCTGATTTTCTTGCCGGTCCTCGGCTTTATTTTTTACCTTTTTGCGGGGCGCAGATTGTCGTCCCGGCGGATGCAGCGAATTGCCGATGAGTACGTCCGGGGGGTCAAAAGTTACGCCCAGCAGCGGCGGCGCTCGAACACGCAGCAAGCAGCAATGCGGCAGGCGATGTCCCCGGGGATGTACGCCCTCGCCCACAACTTCTGGACAGCGGCGAAGACCCCACTCATGCTTCACAATGAAGCCAAATTGTTTACAGATGGGAACGCTAAGTTTGCCGCCCTCTTCGGTGATATTGATGCCGCGCAGGAATCGATTTGTATTGAGTATTACACCATCTATCCAGACGCAATCGGTACCGAGCTGCGGAACCACCTGATTGCAGCCGCTAAACGTGGGGTCGATGTCCGGGTGCTTTATGACGCCTGGGGCAGCCTGGGGATGAAGGAGTCATGGTGGCAAGATCTGCGCGCGGTCGGCGGTTACGTCAGCATTTTCTTCAGTTCACGGCACATCATCACCGATTTCCGCTTGAATTACCGCGACCACCGTAAGATTGTCGTGATCGACGACCAGATTGCGTACACCGGTGGTTTCAACGTCGGCGATCAATATCTGGGCCGCGACCCGAAGTTTGGTAACTGGCGGGATACGCACATGCGTTTGCGCGGGGATGTAGTTGCCGCGCTCAAGGTGCGCTTCGTCATGGATTGGAACGCGACCGTTGTTGGCCTGATGATGGACTACCCGAGTCTGACCCCAGACAATTCGGATCTGCCCGTTGCGCCAATGCAAGTTGTTGCGAGCGGGCCGGATACCAAGCGTCAGCACATCAAATTGGGCTACACAGCTTTCATTCTTGCTGCCGAGCGGACGGTTTGGATCCAGACGCCCTACTTGGTGCCCGACTCCACAGTGCTCGAGGCCTTGAGCACCGCAGCATACTCGGGAGTTGATGTCCGCGTGATGGTCCCCAACATGCCGGACCACCCCTTCATCTTCCGGGCAACACAGTACTACGCGAACCTCTTGACCGCTCGCGGAGTTAAAATTTACCACTACGATAACGGCTTTATGCACGCCAAGACAGTTACGGTTGACGGCGAGGTTGCTAGTGTCGGCAGTGCCAACATGGATTACCGCAGTTTCGCCCTCAACTTCGAGGCAAACACCTTCATTTACGACCGCAGCCTAGCCGCGCAGCTTGGCGACTTGTTCGAAAAAGACATGTTGCAGAGCCACCTACTGACGCGGGAAGACATCGCTGCGCAATCCGCTTACCTGCGCTTCAAGCAAAATTTCTCCCGGATGTTGGCCCCGATTTTATAAGATTAAAGCTAGTTGACATAATTTCACAACTGCGAAGCTTGTTTTTCCAGCTTGCCTAACCTATGCGCGCAACTCAAGCGCCGGTCCCTTTACTGTGTTTCGTAACGGTAGCAGGGACCGGCACTTTTACTTGCAAAAAAAACAGCATCAAAAAGGAGCTGGGCACGTGGCTACAGCTCCTGAATATCATTAACCAAAGCGCCCCACGTTTAATGCTAGTGGTTTGCGAAGTGTTCTGGGTGGCTGCGCAGTTCCTGCACCGCCTGCTTGACCAAGGCTTGTGTTTCGCGCTCGAGCTGGCTGCCATCAATATTGTAGGCATCCCGCAGGTAGCCCTCCGCGATTGCTTCGTAGTCTTTTTGCGCCTTACCGTCGTCTTTGAACAAGTCTGTTAGGCCGGCCGTACCGTTTGCCAATGCCTTCGCCACAGCACCCGCCGCGGCGCGGTGGTCGGCAAGCTTGCGTTCGGCGTTTGCGACCAGTGTTAGGTTCATGTCCAAGACGGTGGTGTCGTCGCGCTTCTTATCTCTCTTCATGAATATCACGCTCCATTCATAACTAGTATAAGAAGTTTGTGCGGCTTTTACCAGCCCTCACTAGTTCACCGGGCTTATATTTCTGAGTTGATGCGGACTTCCTTGAGCAGAACTGTTGGGTCCAGGTGGGTGTAATTAATTCCGGGACCTGTTTTACGGTCACATTCGTAGATGGCTAGGTAGTGAATCAGATGCTCTAGTGTGAGCCACGCACTGTAACTACTCAGCGCGAAGTAGTAGCGTCGATCCCCCCGCGGCCGCACCGTGGAGTAATCCGTTAGCTTGTTGCTGACGATGAGGCGCGCGTACTTAGGATTGTCAACTAGTTCGACCGCCGGCATCCGTTCCAGCGCCTCGCGAATGCCAACATATATGCAATGTTCCATATCCTGGTCGATTGCTACCCGCACTCGCGCCCGGGCATCTGGCAGGACCTCGCCAAGTAGCGGCAAGAAGCGCGTGATTAGTCCGGTCTGGATGCGTTTGAAACTGCTGAGATGCTGCGGTAGCGTACTGAAGACCTGCTGTAGCATCACCTGCAGGGACTTGGGCGCCGGAGCTCCAGCCGCGATGATCAGCGGCTCAAAAGCTGGCACGTTTGCCCCAATTAGGTCGAGTGCGACCGTAATCGCCAGCAGATTAGCAATGAGGACCTGATCGTCCAGCATTTGCGGTTTGACCCCCGCGATGCCGCGCATGCGGTGCACCACTTGTGAGACCAACTGCCAGCATGCAGAATTAGACCGAGCATGGTGACCGACGAACCCAATCAGTTGTTGCTCGTTGGCATCGTGGTAGTTTGCGTTGAGAACACTCTGAATGTGCACCAGTTCGCAGGTTGCGGGATACTTACGAACGTATTCGGGCAGGTCCCGAACGCTCAGATTGCAGCCAGTCGCGGTGAAAACCTGTTGCAGTGGCTTGATGATCTGCAAAGCGTGCCCCTGGTTGCTGCGATACATATTCACCGCACAGATGATGGTCAACTTATCCCGATTAAACCGTGGCATGATGATGTGCGCGTCTAGCAGGTGCTCTGCAGTCCGTTGCGGCAGCCCGTTCAGTTCCGGGAACATCTCGTGGCCGTCCTGGCCCAGTTGCCAAACTAATTCGCTCAGTGTGATCCTGACCACCGTTTCCCGACCAACTAGGCTGATCGGTGAGAAGTTCACACTGATATTCATGTCCCGGAGGTAATCGCGCAGCGGCCGCAGACGCCGGAAGACCGTTGCCTTGCTGACGTGTTCCCGCTGGGCGAAATCAGCAACGTCCCAGGCTGGATGGCGCAACGTGGCCATTATGAATCGACCGACCAGCGAGTTACGCATCAGGTAGATGGCGTACAGCGCCGTGGGAATGTTGAAGCGCTGGTGAATCTCAGCGGTGTTGGCAACCGGGGCGGCCCCCAATTCCGCCCGGATTTTGTTCATGTCCGCGTTGATCACCGTTAACTGGCGGTAGACACTAGTGGGGCTGATTCGCCGAATCTTGGCGACTTCCCCCACTTCTTGGTACTTACTCGGAAGATCAATGAATTGTTGGTAAAATTCGAGTCGAGACTTTGTACTGCGACTCAAAAAGAGCTCATAAGTTAGCATTGCTTCACCCTCTATAGTTGTCTGCCGGTACTGTCGCGACTTCCTTCAAAAACATTATACAATTTTGCAATTAGCAGTTGTAATTCAGGGGCTAAATTTATCCTTATTTTCTGCCGTGTAGTGCAAATACGCGGACTGATTTCTCACTTTTTGCACTCGTAAAATATCAAAACTAATTCGTTCATAAAATGTTTTTTTATTGGCAAAATTAAAGGGACCACCGCAATCAGTTGCGATGGTCCCTTTTGCTAACTATTGAGCTGTTGCGGTGATCCGCATGGTTGCGGAAAAGCTACTTGCGCTTTAATTTACCAAATAGTGATGCGTTTTTCAGGTGCGAGGTACATCCCATCGCCTGGCTGCACGTTGAAGGTCGTGTACCAGTCATCAAGATTGCGGGGCTGGATGTTAGCCCGCAGATAATTAGGAGCGTGGACGTCAACTGCTAGCAGCAGCTGGCTGTATTCAGGCCGGGCCTTTTGCCGCCAGATCCGTCCCCAGTTAGTGAAGAACTCAACCAGGTTGCAGTCGGGCTCCTTCTTGGCAGTCGCGAGGGCTGCGGCCAGACCGCCGGCATCGGCAATGTTTTCGCTGACGATCAGCTTGCCATTGACCTTACCCCCGGCGTAGTCAATGCCGTTGAATTCATCGATCATGTCCTGTGTCAACTTGTTGAAGGTTGCGTAGTCACTGTCCTGCCACCAGTTCTTCAGGTTACCAAGCTCATCGAACTTCGCCCCGTTGTTGTCGAAGCCATGCGAAATTTCGTGCGCGATGACAGCACCGATACCGCCCAGGTTCTCAGAGTCGCTCTGCTCAAGTGAGTAGAATGGTGCCTGCAAAATTGCTGCGGGGAATGTAATATCGTTGTGGGATGGGTCGTAGCAAGCGTTAACCAGGTTACCTGGCATTGCCCACTCCGTCCGGTCCACTGGTTTGATCAGCTTGCCGTACTGGTCTTGGCGCGCGATTCGGTTGAGGCGGATGACGTTGTTTAGCAGGTTACCGTGAGGGTCAACGTTCATCTCATCGTAGACTGCCTCGACCTTGTCAGGGTAACCCATCTTGATAACCATTTTGTCGAGTTTAACCACGGCCTTAGCACTGGTCTCTGGCGATAGCCAGCTGCTCTTTTGAATCCGTTCCTTGTAGGTCGTGATCATGCGCTTGACCATCTTGATGACGTCCGCCTTAGCGTCTTCACCGAAGTAGGTTACACCGTAGTAAACACCGATTGGCTCACTGAAGAAGGAGTTAGCCAGGCGGTATGCGTGCTTGACCTGGCTAATTGCAGTCGGTGCACCGCTCAGTGCTCGGTTGTAAGCTCCACCGTTCACCCGTAATTCTTCACTGAGGTAACCTGAGTTGCGCAAGAGATCGTTCACGTACGCCCATGCGCGGTAATCGGCGAAGGTGTCGGCGTTAAATAGCTTGCTCATTTCGTCCAGGAAACGCGGATCGGACACGACGATTTGTTCCGGAAGTGCTGGCATCGTGTCGTTGAGGAAGGTAATCAGGTCGAATGGATCCATTTTAGCCGCCACGTCGGTCAGCGGCATCGGGTTGTAAGAGGCAGGATAGTCTGCCCATTCTTCGTTGCTCTTAACGATTTTGGCAATCGCGGCGTCAAACTTCAGAGTGCGGTCAATCATGTCCTTTTGCGTTGCTTCGTCCAAGTCAGTTGCGGCGAGGACACTGGCAGCGGTTTGGCGGTAAATTGTCAGCAGTTTGTGCGCAGATGGATTATCGCCATTGTAGTACGTCGTGTCAGGCAGAATTGTGCTGGGACCTTGAATGTAAACCGCATTCTTACGGGTGTCGGCCATATCTGGTTCAACGCTTGTCCGAAATGGAAGTGGGAATGAGTCGAGGTTCAGCTCACCGGCTTGGTGGTTGAATTCGTCGACGTCGGTCAATTCATTGATTTGGTGCAGGCGCTTGAGCTCGGGTGCAACGCCGTATTCATCGCGGTGCTTGAAGTCCTTAGCGATTTTGTAGAGTTCAACCGCTTGGGCAAAATATTTATCGGGAGCCTTACCGCCGTCTGCAACTTCTGCAAAGTCGGCCATCAAGTTCTTTTCGACGCCATCACCCAAATCAGTAAAGCCACCGGTCGTCGGCTTGTCGTCAGGTATCACAGCTTGTTTCTGCCATTCGCCGTTAACCGCCGTATACAAATCATTTCTGAAGTCTGCTTTGTCTGCCATTAATTAGTACCTCTTTCCACTTATCTAAGCTTTAACTAATTCTTATCTAATTTAATCACAATTGTACTCAAATGAAACGGAAATTTCAAAAAAACTTTGCTCACGCCAGAACCAACTTACTTCTTGGGCAAAAAATTGGGGCCAACGCTTTGCCGGCCCCAGCGAAAATATTCAGTTTGTTTAGTTTAATTGTCGGCTTGCGCCCACGCCACTTCAGTAATCATATAACCCGAGAAGCGGCGAATGCCCTTCTTGGTCTGCACGATGACGATCGAGCGGTCGGCGAATGGCTTGATCGTGCCCGGAACCACCGCGGTTATCGTGCCTTTGCACTGCTTCTTGTCTACCGTCGCCAGCTTAACGCTGCGCCCGGTATCAAGCGCTTCGTGGAGCTTATCCATAATTACCGAAATTGCTTGGCTCATATAAAAGTCCTCCTTACTATTCTGCAAGCGGTTACACCCACATTATAGCCAAGTTGGCACTTAATTAATACCCACGGTGCAAATTAACTCGATTCCGCACTAAATCTTTACCATTGCTGATGGCCTGCAGGTTGGGGATGATGATCCGCAGCAACCGAGTCTTGATGTTGCTAACGGTGCCCGATGTGTGGGGAGTCATGACTAGGTTCGGACAGGACCAGAGTGGACTCGTCTCCGGGAGTGGTTCCTCTTCAAAGACATCCAAACCAGCGCCAGCAATCGTTCCCGACTGCAAAGCGGCGACCAAATCGGTGGTTGCGACTTCGGGGCCGCGGCCAATGTTAACGAAGATGGCGTCACTAGCCATTGCGGCAAAGAACTCGTGATTGAAGAAGTGGCGGGTCTGCGGCGTGAGTGGCATGGCATTGATGACAAAATCCACTTTACCCAAACGCTCCTTTTCCTCACCGTTCGCATACAGCGCCTTGAAGCCCGGCACGGTCTCCCCGCGGGTATTCACCCCGTAGGTCGTCACGCCGTGCATCTGCAGCATTGCGCCGATGGTCTGGCCAATGCTGCCGGCACCATAAATCAGTGCACTCTGGCCGGCCAGGGTGTGCATTTTGGTCCGTTCCCGGCGTCCATTCCAGAATGTGGCCGCCTTGCCGCTTTCATTGCTAAAGGTGATTTGGCGCGTGAAGGCCAGCAAAAACGCGAGCACGGTCTCCGCAATCGCATCACCATGCAGTCCGCTAGCGTTAGCAACTTCTACCTGTCGTTTTGCCAGCAAGCCTAAGGGCAAATAATCAACTCCAGCTGACAGTGTCTGCAGGTAGCGCAGGTGTGGTGCCTGCTTCACAATTGCCGGGCCGGCTTCGCCCCAACCAAAAATTGCATCCAAATCTGCGTAATCTTTTGCAGTGGCTGCAGCGGCGGGAATAATGTTGTCCGCCCCCGCTGTCTTCAATTGTGCCTGTTGCTGCGCGTCAAAACCGATAAAGTCTAATACCCGCATGCTGTTACCCCCCTATTGCCATTTAAAACTTACTTCTTTGGCCGCCGACCCCAGTACTGGAACAAGTCGGTCTGCAGCGCACCGTTATACAGCTTGCGCCGTTTGGTTGCCCGCTGGCCGTAGTAACGCTCGAATTCGAGGTCCCCGGAGAGGATGTACTTACTCCAGGTCGGGATGGTCCGGTAGAGCTTACCCATGTCGGCCTCGATTTTGCGGGCGTCATCAATGTTGTCCATCCGTTGACCGTATGGTGGGTTCGCGACGATCACGCCGTTTTCCTTATCGGTGCGGAAGTCTTGCAAAGCGAGCTGCTTGAACTCAATGGAGTGCAACACCCCAGCCTCTTGCGCGTTGACCTTAGCGATTTCGATCATGTCCTGGTTGATATCGCCGGCGAGGATGTCAAGGTCGACGTCCTTCTCTTGGCTGCGGGCCTCGGCGCGCACGTCATCAAGCAGGTTCTTAGGCATGAAGTCAAAACCTTCGAAGGCGAAGGAGCGGCGAATGCCGGGCGCCATGTTGCGGCCGATGAGCGCTGCTTCAATGGCGATAGTCCCGGAACCAGTGGTTGGGTCGTAAAATGGCTTGTAGTCGCGCCAGTTAGTCAGCATGACTAAGGCGGCGGCAAAATTTTCCTTCAGCGGTGCTGGGCCTTTTGCCACCCGGTAACCCCGCTTGAAGAGTGAGTCGCCGGTCGTGTCCAGCAGCATCAGGGCGTTGTCATTGTGAATCGAGATTTCGAGTGGGTACTTGGGGCCACTTTCAGGCAGCCGGGAGTGACGGTGGTAGGTCTCACTCATGCTCTCAACAATGGCCTTCTTGGTCACAGACTGCACGTCTGGTTCAGAGTGCAGCTTGCTGCGGACGGCACGACCGGCAACTGGAAATTCGGCGTCCAGGGGCATGTAATCTGCCCACGGAATGGCCTTAACGTTGCTGAAGACGTCCTCAAAGCTCAGGGCCTTGAACTCAGCCAAAACGATCCGCACCCGGTCAGCGGTGCGGAGCCACACATTCGTGCGGACGATATCGCGCTCGTCACCTTCGAAATAGACCCGGCCGTTTTCAGTCCGCGTCTGGTACCCCATGTCCTTCAGTTCGCGCGCGGTGACGGCTTCAAGGCCTGCCGCCATGGTTGCTACTAGTTGAAATTTCACTTTTTTCTCCTTTTGAAATGTGTGCGGAACTGGTCCGCACTATCAGTTGCTACTTCCGGCTAAAACTAAGCGCAGACCTGCAACGAATGCAAAGCTCAGCTTAATTTAAGCCTGCGCAACTAAAATTGTCTGGATATCAAAACAGCTTGGGTTGCCCCAAGCTGTGCCTGCTTGCAAATCTTTGTAAGCCATGTTCTGTTCCAGGTGGTCTCAGGCGGACCGCCCTTCCAGTAATCATCTATCTCAGCTTTCGCTGTATCGCCGTTAGTTCATTTACCATGGCGAAACGCCCCTACCAAAGTTTGGGTTACTCGCTTGCGGGGTTTACCCGTTCCAATCTTCCAGTTTCCCGGAAGCATCGTCTCTGTGGCACTTTTCAGGCAACTAATGCATAGCCGAAGCCTTAGCTTTAGTCGCCGCCGTTACCGTTTTACCGGTACCCGGGTTTATTGGACCCGGCGCAATCACTACAGGCATCGCAGCCTGTGCGGGCATGGACTTTCCTCACCCTGCAAAAGCAGGGCGCGATTACTCAAGATTTACAAGTTATCATTCTATACGCTGTCCGTCCTAACTGCAAGCGGAAATGTTAGAAGGGTTAGAAATCCTGGTCGTCGTGCTTGCCAGCATCGCTCTCGAGCTTGCTTCCGAACACGTGCCGCTCAAGGTTGCTGAGCCGTTTCAGAATATCGTAGTTGGTAGCGGCTGTGGAACTACTACTTGCTGCTGGCGCTTGGGTGCTAGCACCCTTGGCAACTGTCAGCTGCTTACTGAGCTCGTCAATGCGGTTAGCAAAGCGCGCGTTCTTGTAGTTCAGGCGATCAATTTCCTTGATCATTGAATCGTAATCCTTAATGATGTCATCAAGGAAACTATCGACCTCGTCCTGATCATAACCGCGCATCTTGGTCTTGAACTGTTTGTTCAGGATATCTTGAGGTCCGTAGTGGACGTTGAACTTTTCATCGTTGTTTTCTGAATCCATATCTATATACACCTCGTAAATTCCCTCGTTAGGGATATTATCATTTTATCATATATCAACTGTTTTGAAAATGATCATTTTCCGCAGCTTCGGCCATGGTGGTGGCCGCGTCCTGCAGATCATACATCGTAATCAAGGATACATTATAATGACGGTCTGGGCTCAAGTTTTGGGCCCGATTATAATCAAACTTATTCTTTCCCGGGAATTCCGGGTCGTAGAGCATCAGAGCTGCATCGGTGTGGCTGCTCATAAAGGTCCCGAATTCCGCCAGCTGCCAGCCGCCGGTATAAGGGGCCTTACTGACATCGGCGGTAAAGTCGACCTGTTGCCGGAGCGCTGCTAGTTGTTCCTGACCACTCTCCTGCCAGCGGTTGCCAAAATCGGCGTATGGCGCCATCATTGCAATTTTGAGCTCGGGATAATCCTTCTTTAGTTCGAGCCCGACCGCGGCGGCCCACTGGTCAGTTCCTTGGTTGCAACCCGTGATCAGCCACTCCAGCCCGTCTTCCAATTGGGCAATCAATTGATCTTTTAAACAATACTTAATGACGTCTAATTTCTTGTCCTGGGTGCCGTAAACATTAAGTTCATAAGCCCGGTAGCCAGTCACCCACAGCCTTTTTGCCATTTCGACGCCTCCTTCACGCTGGCGAACGGGCGTTTCGGCCCGATTGTTGCTATAATAATTTCAGGAAGGTGATACACAATGCCGATTCACTACCCAAATGGTAATCTATATGCGCGCGCCGCGCAATCGTCTGGTGGTAGCCAGCCAGCCCGAAAAATCACTAACAAACCGACCATTTATGGTGGCCGGGGGATGACCCTCGAAGACGAACTCAACGCTAGCAACGCTTATTACCTGCAAATCGGGAAGGCGGTAGTGCACAAGAAGCCCACCCCGATTCAAATCGTGCGGGTCGATTACCCGGCCCGCAGTAAGGCCGTGATTAAGGAAGGGTATTTCAAAACCCCCTCTACTACCGATTATAACGGTGTTTATCGTGGCTATTACATCGATTTTGAAGCTAAGGAAACTAAGAACAAGGCTAGCTTTCCGCTTAAGAACTTTCACCAGCACCAAATCGACCACATGCGAGCTTGCCTGTTGCAGGGTGGTGTGTGTTTCGTGGTGATGCGGTTTGCGGTTTTGCACCGGTTATTTGTCTATCCGGCCAGTCCCGTAATTAGCGCTTGGGATGCCGCCCAGGTGCAAAAAGCCCGTAAATCAATTACGCTGCCCGAAATTGAGCAGCATGGTTTTGAAGTTAAACCGCAGCTCAGCCCCGCCGTTCCCTATCTCGATGGTGTGGACTGGTTGATTGCAAAGAAGGAAGGTGCAGCGCGTGGCGAATAAACCTAATGAATCCCGGATGGCCGCTAAAAAGCACAAGCAGCATAAACAAGGTGGTAATGGCGGCGGCAGCCTGTTCTGGCGGATCTGTCGCTGGATTCTCGGTATCATTGGTGTAGCCATCGTTGCGGGCGTGTTGCTTTTTGCCTGGTACGCCAAGGATGCACCCCAGATCAACGAGGCCACGCTCCGCAGTGACGGTAGCTCGGTGCTCTACGACCAGAACAACAACAAAATCACCACCCTCGGGACCGAAAATCGGGACTACACCCCTGCCCAAAAGATTCCGCAGCGGCTCAAGGACGCAGTTGTCGCAATTGAAGACCGGCGCTTCTACAACGAGCCATTCGGGATTGACCCCCTGCGGATCGTTTCCGCCGCGGTTTCTAACCTCACCCACCGTGGGGGCTTGCAGGGTGGTAGTACTTTGACCCAGCAGTTGGTCAAACTGTCAGTGTTCTCCACTAAGACATCTGATCAGACCTTGAAGCGCAAGGCCCAGGAAGCCTGGCTCGCAATGAAGGTCGAGCAGCGCTTCAGTAAGGAACAAATTCTCGAATTCTACATTAACAAGGTTTACATGAATTACGGCCAGTACGGAATGGGTACCGCCGCTAATTATTACTACGGCAAGAGTCTGAACCAACTGAGTATCGCCCAGACCGCCTTTATCGCCGGTCTGGCGCAGGCACCAGTGGGTTACGACCCCTTTGAGCACCCCACCGCTGCAACTACGCGTCGCAACGAGGTCATAAACGCGATGTTGCGGGCCAAGAAGATCAGCAGTACTCAGGCGAGTGCGGCTACGGCCACACCGATCAGTTCCGGTTTAGTCAAGCATAGCTCCGTGGCTAAGAACCAATCGGATACAGACAAAATCGTCGACAGTTACGTGACCGAGGTAATCAGTGAAGTCAAGAAACAAACCGGCCTAAATCCGTACACCGCAGGACTGCGAATCTACACCAACCTGGACATGAGTGCGCAGCGGCGCCTATACAGCATTGTCAACTCGAACGAGTACCTGGCCTTCCCGGACAACAAGCTGCAGACAGCCGTGACGATGACGAACCCGAACAACGGGCGCGTTTTGGCCCAAATCGGAGGGCGCAAGACCGGTGACGTCAAGCTGGCTTATAACCGGGCGGTCGCCAACACGCGCTCTAACGGTTCGACCATGAAGCCGATGCTCGATTACGGGCCGGCAATTGAGTACGACAACGATTCGACCTACACCCAAATCGATGACTCGCCATACAAGTATCCCGGAACTGACACATCAGTTTACGACTGGGACAACCAGTATCAGGGTGTGATTTCCATGCGCCAGGCGCTGGTTGGGTCCCGAAACATTCCGGCCATCAAAACACTGGATTCGGTTGGCATCAGCAAGGGGATGGATTTCCTCAAGGGTCTCGGGATCACCCTCCCGCAGAGTCAACAAACGGCGATTTCTTCCGCAATCGGTGGCTCAGTCTCGACCTTGCAGGAAGCCGCAGCTTATGGGGCTTTTGCTAACGGCGGGACTTATTACAAACCGCAGTACGTGCGGAAAATTCGGACGCAGGATGGCGTAACCACCTCCTACTCCAGCAGTGGGTCCCGGGCGATGAAGAGTAGTACCGCATACATGCTGACCGATATGATGAAGGGTGTGCTGACCGATAATGGTGGCACGGGCCTGCACGCGCAGGTCCCGGGCCTCTATGAAGCTGGGAAGACTGGTAGTGTCAATTACTCCGATGAGGAAATTGCTAATAACCCTGCGCTACGGGGGCTAGACAAAGACAGCTGGTTCACTGGTTACACGCGCAACCGCGTTATCTCGGTTTGGGCTGGTTATGACAAGTCCCAAGAAGCCGGTTTAGGCGGCACCGCCCAGACGATTCCGCAGCTTATTTACAAGAACCTGATGAGTTACGTTGCGGATGGGTTACCAAATCGTGATTGGACCAAACCAAGCACGGTCGTCGCGCGGAACATCTTGATCGGCAGTAATCCGCCCGAAGCGCTCAGTGAGGCGGTCAGCGGCAAGACCACCCGCGAATTATTCGTCCGTGGTGCGTCTGGGCACGTCATTACGAGCAACAATGATGCGGCCGTCAGCTCCAGCAGCTCGGTCCTCTACTCGGATTCGTCCAGCAGTTCTAGTGCGGATGAATCAACAAGCAGTTCTTCATCTTCAGCTGCTGCATCATCAAGTTCCTCCAGTGCTCCCGCAGCTGCTGCTTCCAGCAGCGCGGCTCAAAGCAGTTCGTCCGCACAGTCCTCAGTGCGGGAACCCGCTGCATCGTCATCGAGCGCGGCTAACCAGCAACAATAAGCATGTATTAATCGATTTGATCTTAACAATAGTGGTTCGTAACGATTTTCGTTGCGAACCACTTTTTTTGTCACCAAAAAGCCACCCGCCAGCACATTGCTGAGTTAACGGGTGGCTATACGAACTTATAAAGAATCTAAGCGGTGCTGTGCCTGCTTAACTGCTTCTGCGGTGGTCAAGTGGTTCTTTTCCCAGTTAATTAGAATCCGATCCATATACTTCAACGAGTAGGCCTGATTGAGCACCGCCTCGCGTAGTGCGAGGGTAATCAGTTCCGGGTTGTAGTGATCATCACGTAACCACGCCCGAATCGTTTGTTGTTCAATCGGAGACAATGGCCGCCCAAACTCGGTCTCAATTTGACCAAAAATTTGGCGGGACGTTGAGGGCCGCTGCTGAACTGGTGTTTGGGCCGCGTTAACGTCGTCCCCTTCCAGCTCAATGCACTTCTGCAGTAGCGGGGTTACATCATACACATCGTGCAGACGGCCATCAGCCGCTTTGCTGGTGCGGATGGCAATGGCGCCCTTACTGCTAAGGTTGCTAAGCATGGTCGAGAAATCCGCGGTGCGCATTTTGGCCCGGGCGGCTAGTTGCCGCAAGTCCGGTTCGCCAGATTGTTCCTGCACGAATTCGCTCAGAAACAAGTAAGCGAGCAGTTCACTGGGGGTTAAATCACTGTCTGCGTAGTGCTCAAAAATCAGCTTAGAGAAACTGACCTGGCCGCCGCGAACGAGTGCTTCAAGCTCAGACATGGTCAGGCCTCCTAAGGCTTGATCCGGTTGATCATGCGTGGGAACGGAATTGCTTCACGTAGGTGGTCAAGGTGGCAGATCCAGGTGATGGCCCGTTCAAGGCCAAGACCGAACCCAGAGTGCGGCACACTGCCGTACTTACGCAGGTCAAGGTACCAGTCGTATTCACTCAGGTCCATGCCCTTGTCTTCCATGACTTTCAGCAGCTTGTCGTAGTCGATTTCACGCTCGGAACCACCGATGATTTCACCATAGCCTTCAGGTGCGAGCAAATCAGCGCAGACGTAGAGCCGGTCATCGTCTGGGTCTGGCAGCATGTAGAACGGCTTGATGGTCTTCGGGTAGTTCATAACGAAGACAGGCTGGTCGAACTGATCAGAGATGTAAGTCTCTTCCGGTGAGCCGAAGTCGTCCCCGAACTTGCTGTCGAAGCCGCCCTTTTGGAGCATTTCGATGGCTTCCTTGTAGCTGATGCGAGGGTATGGTGTCTTGGTGTACTTCTTCAGCTGCTCAGGGTCGCGATCGAGTAACTTGAGTTCGTAGGCACAGTTGTCGATGACAGACTGGACGAGGAAAGCGATGTAGTTTTCCTGGACCTTTAGGCTTTCATCCTGGTGCGTAAAGGCCATTTCGGGTTCGATCATCCAGAATTCAGTCAGGTGGCGCCGGGTCTTACTCTTTTCAGCCCGGAAAACGGGGCCGAAACTGAAGACCTTCCCGTAAGCCATCGCACCGGCTTCTTCATAAAGCTGACCACTCTGGCTCAGGTATGCATCATGATCGAAGTAGTCAGTCTGGAAAAGCTCAGTCGTCCCCTCAGGAGCGGAACCGGTCAGAATTGGTGGGTCCATCTTGATGAATCCTTCTTTGTTGAAGAATTCGTAGGTTGCCCGAATCATTTCGTTGCGAATCTGCATGATGGCAAAAGGCCGGCGACTCCGCAGCCACAGGTGGCGGTGGTCAAGTAAGAACTCGATGCCGTGTTCCTTAGGCGTAATTGGGAAGTCTTCGCTTTCCCCTACCGGCTGGATGTCACTGATTTGGATTTCGTAGCCAAAATGGCTCCGGCTGTCCTCGTGGATGGTCCCAGTAACGATGAAGCTTGCTTCTTGGTGCAGCTCCTTGGCAATCTGGAAGACCTCTTCACTGACCTTATTCTTCAGCACCACGCCCTGGAAGAACGCGGTCCCGTCACGCAACTGCAGGAAAGCAATCTTCCCGCTGCTGCGCTTATCAGTCAGCCACACGCCGATTTCGACTTCTTCGTCGACGTGCTTGCTTGCATCAATAATGTTAATTCGCTCTGGCATATATATCTCCCTAGTTGCTAGTATTTACGAAATCGGTAATGCGCTTGGCCGCCTCGACAAGGTCATCCATGCCCTTTGCGTAGCTCAGCCGGACATAATCTGGCATGCCGAATGCGCGCCCAGGAACGAGTGCGACCCCAGTTTCATCGAGCAATGCGGCAACAAAAGTGTCAACCGAGTCGTAGCCCAATGCGTTCACAGCGTCACGGACATTGGCGAAAATGTAGAATGCACCTTGTGGTTTTTCAACGAGCTTGAACCCAGGAATTGCTTTAACCAGTGGGTAGAAGGTGTTCAGGCGCTTCTCAAATGCTTGGCGCATGTCCTCAACGGGCTGCTGGTCGCCAGTGTAGGCCTCAATTGCGGCGTACTGGCTGACCGCAGCGGCATTACCAGTCGCGTGACTGATGATGGTGGATAGCGCGCTGGCGAGCTTCTTCGGCGCCGCTGCGTAGCCGATGCGCCAGCCAGTCATCGCGTAGGACTTGGACACACCACTGACCAGCACGGTGTTCGCACTGATCTGCGGGTCAAGCTGCAGCATCGAAACGTAATCTGTTCCATTATAAACGAGGTCGCTGTAGATTTCATCCGCAATTATCAAGATTCCCTTCCGAACCGCCCAGTTGGCGATGAGGGTGAGCTCCTGGCGTGTGTAGACGGTCCCAGATGGGTTCTGAGGACTATTGATGACAATTGCCTTTGTGTTCTTAGTTGCAACGGCATCCAAATCGTCGACTGTCACTTTGAAGCCATCGCTGGCAGGGACCTCTTGCGGCACCCCACCGGCAATGCGGACTTGTTCAGTGTAGGAAACCCAACCTGGTTGCGGCAACAGAACGCCGTCGCCAGGGTCGAGAATCGCGGTAAAGATGGCGTAGAGGGCAAACTTAGCGCCGTTTGTAACCACGATTTGGTCGGGAGCATAATCATAGCCCTTCTTGGCCTTGATGTCGGCAGCGATGGCTTTGCGCAATTCTGGCAGGCCGCTAGCCGCGGTGTAATAGCTGGTTTTGCCACTGCTAATGGCAGCGATGGCCGCAGCCGCAATTGGTTCCGGCGTCTTAAAATCAGGCTGACCGACAGACAAATCAATAATATCTGCCCCGGCAGCACGCAGCTGTGCGCTCTTTTGACTCATGGCTAACGTTGCACTGGGATTGACCCGTGCGAGTTTTTTGGCAATATGCATACTCAATTCCTCCTTGCGCTGACGAACTGGTGCCAAAAGTAGCGCCGTTCTGGCAGCTTTATAAGTCGCTAATGACTTTTAACATCTGACCGCTGTGGTAATCGTAAGTTACATAACCGAGTTGGTTCTGCTTATCAACGTACCCAACGTCCCAGACGAGGCGGTGCTTGTCGAAGCGCAAACCGGCGTTCAGCACCCGCTTTGGACTGAAGCGGCTCCAGACCTTCTGCAGGATTTGATCACGGGTGGTTCCGCTTTCTTGTAGTACCACATTAACCTTACCAGTCTTCTGGGCAATCACAACATAAACTGGCACATTTTTGCGTTTTCCGCTGACGGTCAGATAACTCTTATCCCGGGTGTTCCACCAGAAACCGTTGATGTTTGTGACTTGAGCGGATTTGGTAGCAATGTTTTCGGCGTCGGCGCGCACCTTGTTGTAAGGATGCATACTTCGGTAAAAAATGCCGATGATGAGAACGAGCACCAGTGCTACGATGCCCACCGCAACTCGCTGTGGCCATTTTTGTTTATTTTGCTCGCGCATTTGGGTCCTCCTCTGGTTCATGAATATTATTCAACCACGCTTCGATTAGTGGTGGCATTGCGGATACGGGCAACAAGTCGGTATCAACGTTTGGCAGGGACTTTTGCATGCTGCGGCCGAACTGGGTCTGCGTGAAGCGGGGATCCAGCACAACGAAGACACCACGGTCGTGTTCGGTCCGGATCAGCCGGCCAAAAGCCTGGCGGAGCCGCAGCGTTGCCCGCGGTAGGGCTGAGTCGCGGAAGGGGTCGCCCCCCGCTTGCTTCAGGGCCGCAGCCCGGGCCGAACTCAGCACCCGGTCGGGCACCTCAAATGGCAGCCGGGTCACGATCACCTGCTCCAGCTGCTTCCGCGGGTAATCGATTCCTTCAAAGAAGCTGGCAGCACCGAGTAAAACGCCGTTCTCCCCTGCCGCAAAGCGGCGGGCAATTTTGGCTGCCGAACCGGTGACACCTTGCGCCATGATCTCGCGGTTGCCCGCTAATGGTGTGTTCGCCAGCCGCGCGTAGACAGCGGCAATCACGTGTAGTGAACTGAACAAGACCAGCGTTTGGTGGTCGTTATCCGCTAGGGTCGCAATGGCGTCAGTTAGGTAGTCAACGTACTCGTCCGTGATTTGCTGTGGCGGTGTCGGAGCATCGCTGGCGATCATGATGCGGGCAAGCTGGCGGTACTTGAACGGGCTCCGCAAGCGTAGGGCATTTTGCTCTGGTACTTTGCCGTAGCCAAGCTGGCCGGCTAGATAATCAGCCTTCTTGCGCACGGTCAGGGTTGCCCCAGTGAATACTGGGGCCGTGAAGTGCTGCAGTAGCTGCTGAATCTGCACCCGGGCGTCCACCGCTTGCCAGCTAAGGACAACGCTAGAAATGTCCTTGGCGTGGCGCATCTGCACGCTCGCCAGCAGCAAGCGTGCATCGCGGAGCTCAGGACTGCCTTCTAGGACCAGCTGAGTGGCCGGCAAGCAGGCGCGCAGCCCCGCGGCGATTTCGTCAAGCTGCTGGAATGAGCGCACATCTGTCGGCACAAAGCGCTGCTCGTGCTGCAGATAATCACTCCGCACAATGTCAGCGAAGTTCAGCAGGCTCTGCACCTTCCGCACGCACTCTGCGAGCGGGTCGTGCAGGTTCGTAAGCAAAATATTCAGCTCATCTGTTGTCAGCACGTGTTCCTGCAGTCCGTGGCCGCTAACTGTTCCGAGTTCCAAGTAGTTTTTCTGCAGTCCGGACTGCATGCTCTCGACTAGGGCAAGGCCCCGGGTCGCGGCATTTTCGGCGGTACTCAGTTGGTACTGCATCAACTGGTCATCTGCATAAATCGTGCCCAAGCTGGCACCCTCCTGTTTCCGCAGCAAGCTCGCCGCGCGCTGCAGCCCCCGGCGCATGCGCGTGAGGTCCAGCTTGAGGGTGAAGCCGGCGCTGGCGTTATCCGGAAAGTGCTGGGCCTCATCCACGACTAGGTATGGCCGGCCGCTAAACAGCTGGTCGTCGCGGTGCCGCACGAGGTAAGCGTGGTTGGTGACGATAAAGGCCGCCCCTTCCGCGCGTTTTTGCAGCCGGTGGTAGAAATCAAGTTCATAAAACGGATTGCTCTTTTGCGTGCCGGAATCACCGGTGTGGCGAATCTGGGCGAGAAGCGGTGCCTGCTTGGAACTCAAGTTGAGTTCATCCAGATCGCCGCTAGTAGTTTGGCAGAGCCAGACGATGATGCGCAGCTGCAGCATTTTGTCGGCCTTGTTCAGTTGGCCCGCCTGCAGGGTGGTTGCGAACTTATTTAAATCAATGAAGTGGCGCGGGCTCTTCAGTACCACCGTCTGTGGCCGCCCACCGATCAGTTCTGCCAGTTGTGGCAAGCTGTCGTCCACCAGTTGGTCCTGCAGAACGGTCGTCGAAGTGGCAACGACCAGCTTCTGCTTGGCACTAGCGAGATATGCATAGGGCAGCAGGTAGGCCAGTGATTTGCCCAGCCCGGTGCCCGCCTCGATGAAGAGTGGCTGCCGGTCGCCCTGTGCGTTCGTGTAGATCAGATCCATCATTTTGGCCTGGGCAAAACGGAAGCGCAGGCCGCCCCGCTTGAGCATTTTGCGCTTTGCGGGCGCCGCTTCGGGAAACTTACCCGGCATCGGCCGCTCCGCACGCGCCTGTTCCGGCGTCCGCACCACTAGGTCACGCTCGCGAATGTAGTGGCCCTGCAAGCGCGGTGCGCTGCTAGCGAGGCGTTTGAGCAGAACGTCGGTGTCCCGAATTAGGAAGCCGCTGTGCTCCGCGATGAGGCGTTGGGTTGGCCCGGGTAGTTTCTGGAATTCCGCTTGGAGGTACATGAACAGTTTGGCCGTGCTGATGGCGTCACTATCGGCGCGGTGCGGGTTGTCGTGCTTGATATCCAACTTGCGGGTCAGGTCAACCAGGCGGTAACTCTGCTCGGTCGGCATGACAATTTGCGCGAGTTGCACCGTATCGACCGCCTTATTGCTCAGCGCGGGCAGGCCGCACTGCTGCATTTCGGTGCTCAAAAACGGCAAGTCAAAATTAACGTTGTGGGCGACAATCACCTTGCCTTCCAGAATCTGCGCGAGTGTTGGCGCCACTTCTTCAAAATATGGCGCTGCCACAAGCATGCGGGGGCTGATCCCGGTCAGCTGCTGGATGGCACTCGGAATGTTTGTGTCCGGGTTGATCATTTGGGAGAAAGTCTGGATGATCTCGCCCCGTTTGATCAAGGCACAGCCGAACTGGATGATTCGGTCCCCACTACTGGCATCAGGGCCAGTAGTCTCCAAATCAATCACCGCGTACACGGTGTCTGTATTCATAAAATCAATCACCAATCTATTGCTATTTTTATGGGGCATAATTATCAGCTTACAAAATCACTTTTTATCATACGCCCCTGGCTGCGCTAGTGCCACCGTCTCGCCCGTATCTAAGAGCACGAGGTAGCTGGCAGTCACCGGCCGGCCCGCCATCTGCGCCAGCGCCTGGGCGTAGAGCCGCAACTGGCCATCGTAACGGGCCATGATGGTTTGGCTACCGCCCTTACCGACGTGATCGGTCTTGTAATCAAACAGGATTAGTTCATCAGGCTTGTCGAGGTAGCCGTCCATGATCCCGTGGACGAGAACGGACTCCTCGTCCCCTTGCATCTGGGTGAATAGTTTCGCTGCTGGCAGCAACATCGAGAATGGTACTTCCCGCCGCACCGCCTGCGGACTGGCGAGCAGCTTTTGCCCCAGCTCGCTGCTGAAGAAGCGCAGGATGTGCTCCCGGTTGATGTGCGCCGCTACCTCCGGAGTAATGAGTTTGCGCGCGGTCAAGGTGCTGATCGTTGCGTCCAGAGCTGCGGCGTCAATCGTTGTGGTTAAATCAAGGGTTTGTAGTAGCAGGTGGGTCGCCGTCCCGACGGCCGCCCCACTAGCTTTGGTTTCCGCCTGACTAATAAATTGCGGGCTGGCCAGGTCGTCACTGAAGCGGTGCGCCAGCTGGCTGCTCTGCGGTTGGGCGTTCAGTTCTTCAATGCTTGGGTCCGCGAAGGCATCCTTGATTTCGGAAACGGACTGGAAACCAGTCGTTTCACTGGCCGCAGTGTATGGATATTGGTAACTGAGCCACTGGTCTAGATCAACGTCAAGGGCCGGTTGCTGCGGCGCTGCTGCGAGCTTAGCACTGCCACTGGTTGCAACGGCGTTCGTGAAGGTGATTCTGAACTTGGTCGGGTCGTTGATCAGTGCCGGCAGGCCAGTCCCCTCGTTGCCGGGGAACAGTGGGTGCCGCACTAGGCTCGCCCCAATGAAGTCGAGTTCACTGCCCGCACCTAAACGTTTACCAATGCTGAACTGCAAGTCGCTACCGCTGGCCAATTCCTGCCACTTGGCCACAGTGGTCTCTTCACTCTTCGCGGCGCCAACGATGAAGAGTTGCTGTTCGGCGCGCGTCAGCGCTACGTAGAGGACCCGCAGACTCTCGGCTTGTTCGCGGCGGTTCTGTTCGCCCTTGGCCAAAATGTATTGCGGCAGCGGAACGTTGACCCGATTTTGCTGGTCGAACCATTGCAAGCCGATACCCTGTTGGGAGAGGACAGCCGTGCCGTCGCCCTGGTGACTGGAATGCAGTGACCGGCTGGTGTTCATCAGGAAGACCACAGGAAATTCGAGCCCCTTGCTGCCGTGAATGGTCATTAAGTGCACGGCATCCGTCTCGGCGTCGATGGCGACCGGGTTGGCGAGGTCTTTGTCGCGCTCTTGCATCAATTCAATGAAGTGGACGAAGGCAAACAGCCCCTTGAAGCCGCCCTCTTCATAAGAGTGGGCGCGTTCATAGAGGGCGTGCAGGTTGGCTTGGCGCTGCCGGCCGCCCGGCATCCCCCCAACGAAATCGAGGTAACCGGTCCGTTCGTAAACGGCCCAAATCAGGTCGACAAGCCGGTTTTCGCGGGCCAGCGTCCGGAAGTCAGCCAGTTCATCGAGGAAGGCTTGGACCTTGGCGTGGGTGCGCGCCGCCAGTGCGGTCGCAGTCGCCGAATCATAAGCCGCCATGAAGCTCATCAGTGCGTCGTAATACCGCGCGCCCTTATTGGCCAGCCGCAGCAGGGCCAGTTCGTCGGCGGTCAGGCCGACCATTGGTGAGCGCAGTACCGCCACGAGGGGGATGTCCTGTTGCGGATTGTCGATCACCCGCAGCATCGCCAGCATCACCTGCAGCTCAGTGGTTTTGAAATAGTTCTGGGCGTCGCTGACAACGACCGGAATCCCCGCGTCGGCAAAAATTTCCTGGATGAGCAGGTTTTGACTACGGGTCGGCACGAGCAGTGTGATGTCCTGATACTTGATTTTGCGCATTGTACCACTCTTGCGGTCGAAAATACTGGGGTCAGGCTCGGCCAGTAGCTGCTGGATGCGTTTGGCGACCAGCTGCACTTGCCCCTGGTCCTTGTCGAGTTCGTTTGTGGCGTCGCTCTCCGCATCGGGTGTGTAAATAAGGAGCTCGGTGGCCTTGCCCGCCTCACTTTCTGGATAGTAGGCGGCTTTAAACTGGAGTTCTTCGCCACCGGTGTAATTAACCGCACCAAGTCGCTGATCCATCACCTGCTTGAAAATCAGGTTGGTGAAGTCAATGATGCCCTGTTCCGAGCGAAAGTTGGCGGCCAGGCTGATGTGTTCGCCCTGCCGCTTGAAGGCACTGGGGTCTGCCGTGCTGTCCGGATAAGTATCGTACTTGTTCATGAATAGTTGCGGCTCAGCGAGGCGGAAACCATAGATACTCTGCTTGACGTCCCCCACCATGAAGCGGTTGCCGGGGTTTGTGCGCGAAACTGCGTCCAGCAAGGCTTCTTGAAGCGGATTAATGTCCTGGTATTCATCGACCAGCACCTCCGCAAAACTTTCCTTGTAAAAGCTGCCGACGCTGGCGCTCCCGTCCTTTCCAGGGGCAAGCAAAATGGCGAGGGCCAGCTGTTCGACGTCGGCAAAATCCATGACGTGCCGGCGCTGCTTTTCCTGCCAGTATGCGTCCTTGAACTGCTTTGCAACCTTACTCAGCTCCGTGGCAAGGGCCGCGGCGTGCTGGTTGGTCTGCTGCAATTCGTCCGCACTCAGCTGCAGGACTGCTACGACTTGCTTGTCCAACAAGTCCTTAGCCTGTTTGCGGAGCTCATTGGCCTGCTGATGTTTTTCCTTCAGGACCGGATCATCTTTGTAAATTTTGCCGGAAACCGCCGGCCACTTGGGCCAACTAACGCTGCTTGCGGCCTGCTGCAAGGCAGCATAATCGCCGCCAAGCAGGTCCTGCACATCCTGAATGCCGCGCAGTGTCGTCTGGATGCTTGGTAGGGAGCCATTGTCCGGCGCCACCGCCATTTCGTCAGCAACCAAATTCGCGGCCTGCTTGAGTAGTGCGATGATTTCGCTAGTGAAGGGCTGGAGGGCGGTTTGCAGCTGCTTGGCAAAGGGACTGTCCGCGTTCAGGTCCGCGGTGTATGCGGCCGGCAATTTGGCAATCCAGCCGTCCGGATCGGTCGTGGTTTCCGCATACTGATAAACACGGAAAATCAGGTCTCCCAACCCTTCGTCATGCCACGAACTGCTGAAATTCTGGGTGAGGTTGGCAAAAGCCTCCCCGTCGCTGGTGTACAGTTCTTCGCGCAGATTGTCCCAAACGGACTCCTGAATCATGAGGCTTTCCGTTTGGTCCGCCAGAACGCGGAAGCCGGGGTCTAAGTCGACAACGTAGTAGTACTGCTGGACGATCTGCAGGGCGAAGGCGTCGAGGGTGCTGATGGGCGCACTGTCGACCAGACCAATCTGGCCGGTGAGGTGCCGCCGGGCGTCTCCAGCCATTTCCTGGCGGTGGGCGGTCAGGTACTCCTTCAGACTTTTACCGATCCGCTCCTTCATCTCCGCGGCGGCCGCATTGGTAAAGGTCACGACGAGCAGGTGGCTAATGTCGCCGCCAGCGAGGACCTGCCGCAGGATCCGGTTGACCAACACGGTGGTTTTACCCGAACCAGCTGAGGCGGAAACGAGCACGTTGTGACCGCTCCCCGCCTGCCCGGCTTGGGGGGCGCCATGTGTTGCGGCCATTTCTTGTTCATCAGTGAATTTTTGCGCCATTGTTTTCCTCCATTTTGCTCTGCCCGCCCTAATCCATACCTGGGTAAGGCAGCTCACCTTGGCTAATCCGCTGCAGGACGCCCTCTAAATCTAGGCTCTGGAGCTGCTTGTAGCGGTTGGCCTTCAGCGCAGGGTCAAATTGCATGATACTACTGTAGTCACTCTTGGTGATGACATCCGTCTTCTGGTCGTAACGCGCTGGGGCGAGTTCAATTACCCCGGCGAGAATCTGCTGGGCTGCGTGCCGGATCAGCTCATCGTTATTGTTAAGCAGCGCGATGATTTGCGAAACGGTCACGATGGTCGTGCCCTTAGCCACCTTCCCGTTCGACTTGTTGACCTTTAGTGGGAAGTACTTCGAGGACTTACCCGGCGTGATGCCGCCGTCTTCATCGCGGAGCGTTGCGTCAAGCTCCGTCAGTACTGGTGTCGCCACAAGTAGGCCCTTCATGCGCATGCTGTTTAGTAAGAGGTCGGTGATGTCAGCGCCGCGCTTGAGGTCGGCGAACTTGAGGCGGGGGTCTTGAATCTGCATAAACATCCCCGCCACCGGAATCATTTCCTGGTGACTCATGCTGCCAGCACGAATCACGGCCTCCATATACGTCAGCATCTGCATGCCCAAGCCGTAGTATGCATCGGCCGGCGAGAAATCGTGTTTGCTCGACTTGTAATCGACGACCATGAAGCCGGTCTTGTTGTTTGCAGGAATTGTGTCTAAGCGATCGATGCGGCCGCGCACAATGACGTGGCGGTCGTCACCCAGTGGTAGTTGCAATGGTGGCAAGCCCTTTGCCGCCGCCCCCATCCCAAAGCTGAGTTCCGTGGTGCTGGCGTGCAAACCGCTGTTGCTCTGCTCGCTGCGCACCGCCCAGGCGGTCCGCTGCAGGGTGGCGTTGATTAGTTCGGTGATGAACTGCATCCGCGCACTACTGCTCAAAATAGCATATTCAGGCTTCTCCAGTTCCTGCTGGAGGAGCTGACGGACGGTTTTGGCGACCGCATTCGCGCTCATTTGGGCGATGCCGCCCTCAGTCTGCGCTGCCCGGAGCAGGCCGTCCATGACCGCGTGGAACAAGGTGCCACTGTCGGCGGGTGTCAGCTGGAACTCGCGCCGCGGTGCGAGCCCTAAACCGTACTGTAGAAAGTACTCAAATGGATCCTTGTAGAATGATTCCAGCCTTGAAATGGATACGGCAAGGTGTCGGCCGTACAACTGCTGAGCAATGCCCGGACTGAGGTGGCCGGCCGCGTTAGTGTAATCGATGCTGGCGAGCAGCCGGTTGCTAAGTGCAGCCAGTGGCGTTTGCCGCAGCGCCTTAATGACTGCCTGCCACGCGGGCCCAAGGTCAATTTTGGCATCAGCAAGTTCGCGGACGACCACGATGGTGTCACTGAGCAGACTCCGCGGACTGCCGATAATACGGCCCACGCTCTGGCTGCTGCGGGCTTCCTCCCAGCTGGCGTAACTGCAGCCAGCCACTTGCCGCAAGCCCTCCAGATACGGAGATTCCTTGTTGTCATTGTCGCTGTGGACGGGGTAACTCAGAGTGAGTTGCGCGGCTGGGGCCACGAAGCTCAGGTAGTTGAGAAATGGTTCGGTGAGCGCATTGTCGGGACCGGTTTCCGGCAAAAAGCAGCCGTCCGGCAGGCTGGCCGCCAGGGCGTGCCGGTCATCACTATTCAGTAAGTCCGAATCACTGCTGCTGTCGGGCATGACCGCGCTGGTCGCGCCGATGATGAACACGTGCTGGGCGTGATTCAGCCGGGTCAGACCCGTTTCGGAGACGACGACTTGGTCCATGGTCGACGGGATCTGCGTGTAAGTGGCGCTGCCAAAACCGGCGTCGAGCAATTCAATGAACTGGTCGGGATCGATTGTGCTCTCGCCCCAAGTGCTGACGAAATCATCCAGCAGGTCGCAAAATACTTGCCAGGCCTGCTCACTGCCCTGGGCGTAGCTGAGGTCCCCTGCTTCTTGTGCGGCGTCCCGCCAATTTTGCAGCTGCTGCCGCACGCCAACATGGTCCAGGAAGTTGTAAACGGCGGTCGCAATGGCCGTGCCGGTGGTCGCCGCGTCCAGCTCGGCGTAGAACGCCGGGAGTGTGCTCCGAATCAAGTCGTGAATCTGGTTGATTTGCTCCGTTTTGTGGGTATCGGTGCTGCTGACAGTCGTGTTGTCATCGCGGTTAAAGAGTGTGTAGTAGGTCCAGTCCTTGTCATCGGTCCAGCGTTTGCCGCGAATCCCGGTTGCCAGGACGTGATTTTCAGTCGTGTCCACCGCGCTGCGGAAGTCACTGGTGTTCATCTCCGCCGGCTGCAGCAATTCCGTCCGCAACAGTGCGAAAATGCTGTTGTAATCGTAGTTGTTAGCACGAATTGCGAACAGGTTGTCAAGAAAGACGAGCAGCGGGTGGGCGTTCATCTGGCGTTCGTGGTCCACGAACACTGGCAGGTTGAATTCCTTGAAGACCGCATTTACGATGGTCTCATATGGCTTCAGGTGCCGCGCAACGACGAGGAAGTCCTTGTAACGCCGGCCCTGCGTCTGGACCTCGCGGCGAATGGTCCGAGCGACCCCGCTCAGTTCCGCATAAGTGCTGTTAGCCTGGTACATGTCCAGCCCGGCAAAATCCGGCTGGCCAGCCGCAGTTTGCTCCACGCCTAGCTCCGTAGCGCTGGTACTACTCAGCGCCGTCGCGGCCTTGAAATAGCGCTCAACGTTGCGCATTGTGGCTGCCTGCTTGCGGAGCGGTGCAAACTGGTCGGGCCGCACCCGCACGTGGTCGCGCTTGGCCAGACTGAGCAGCTGGTGGTACAGGCGTTTGGCTGGTAAGTAGAGGTCGGGTGCGAGCGGTTCGTCCGGACTCGCCTGATCCGTGACCAAGGCAACGCTAACGGCAGCCGCCCGCTGCATTAGAATTTCCACGAGCGCTAGTTCTTGAGCGGCGAAGGCGTTGAAGTGGCTAAAGTAAACGTACATGTGGCTTAAGTCGCTGCGGCTGAGTTTGTCGCCAAGTGCGGTCAAGAGGTCCGCCTGGCTGACTGTGCCGGTCGTGCTGCGTTCGTACTCTTCCAAAATGGTCTCCAAGTCGATCAATTTTGGCAGGTGGCGGTCCTTAGCCGCCTCGCCGCGGACCGTTTCGTGCCACTGCGCACTGTCGGTGGTGGCACTGACCCTGTCGCCCGTCATGCCCGAGATGGCGGCGCGGAGGTCCGTGGCGGTAATGTTTCCCATTTGGAGTTCTGCGACCTGCTTTTGCAGACGGGTGGTAAAGCCGGGGTTGCCGATTTGACCCGCAAATAGCCGGAGCGATTTTTCCTGATCCTGCATCGCCTTGGCGAGGCGCATCGCCGCCGCGGCGTTACTGAGGCGGGGCTGCTGGTAAATGGCATCGTGATTCAGGAAGAACCAGGCCAAGCGCGAGAAACTCATGATTTGCACGCGGTTCTGGGCGTACTGCTGCGCGGTTGGTGCTAGCCGCGCCTTGAGCGCTCCCAAAACGCTGACTTCGGATTCGAACTTAATGTGGTTGGGCACGAGCATCAACACCCGCGCCGCGGGGTCCTTTTGCAGCACCCGCGCCATTGAATCCGCCAGCACTTGGTCGTGATCCCGCGTGCCGCTACCAAGAATAAAGTTTAAGGCCATAAGCGTTTTCCCCCTGATTGTTCCGTCCAAATAATTAACTGCTTTAATTCTACCACGGCGGAAGGATTTGCCGCGCCGGATGGGCAATTACGTCCCCTTCTTAATACTTTGCTATAATGAACTTAAGTATTTTTACGAAAGTCGGGTAATAGTTATGCAAGTAATGCACGCTGCAAGTGCAATTAGTCACGCTAAGGCCATCCTGATCGGTGAACACGCCGTGGTTTACGGTCAGCCAGCCATCGCCATTCCCATCCCCACCGTGCGCATGCAGGTGGAATTAAAACCGCGCGCCGATCAGCAGCAACGGATCACCTCCGCAATGTATAATGGGGCGCTCACCGCGGCGGCCACCACCCGCTTTGCCGGGATCGCGACCCTCATTCGCCAGCTGTTGATTCGTTTCGACGCGGCGCTGCAGGGCTTTGACCTGAACATCATTAGCGACCTGCCACCAGAGCGCGGGATGGGTTCTAGCGCTGCCACTGCCGTTGCGGTCGTGCGCGCCTTCCACGCCGCATATGCTGCGCCGCTGGACCACGCCGCCCTTCTGCGTTGGGCGGACATTTCGGAGCGCATCATCCACGGCAACCCGAGCGGGATCGATGCCGCGACTTGCAGTGCTGACCGGCCGCAGTGGTTCGTGCGTGGGCAAAAGCCGCGGTCACTGGCGCTCCCCCACACCGGCGTGCTCGTCATCGCCGACACTGGGATTCAGGGTCAGACCCGGCTCGCGGTGCAAGCCGTTGCCGAGCGTCTAAAGATGGATCCCGCCAGTGAGCAGCTCATCAGCGGCCTCGGCCTGCTGACGCGCCAGGCGGCCGTGGCGATGGCCGACGATGATTTTAAGACGCTGGGGGCAATCATGAACTCAGCGCAGGAGAAACTCGCCGCGCTGGGTGTCAGCAATCATCCCATTGAGCAATTAGTTGCAAGTGCGCGGGCGCACGGCGCGCTCGGTGCCAAGCTCACCGGTTCCGGTAAGGGCGGCTGCATCCTCGCCTTAGCTGCAGACGGCAGTAGCGCCGCAACTATTGCCGCTGCTCTAACCCAGGCCGGTGCCACTGAGACCTGGCAGTACGATTTCGCTAAGTAACTCATTTAGAAAGGTCCATTGAACAAAATGACAGTCACCGCACGTGCACACACCAACATCGCCCTGATCAAGTACTGGGGCAAAAGTGATCCGCAGCTAATTATTCCGGCCAACAGTAGTATTTCGATGACCCTCGACCAGTTTTACACGGATACCAGTGTTGATTTTGACCCGCAGCTGACCGCAGACAGCTTCAGTCTTGACGGACAGGAGCAGTCCGGCGCGGCTTTGCAAAAGTTAAGCAAATTCATGGACCTCGTGCGGCAGCGCGCCGGCCACAACACCTTTGCCCGCATCACGTCGACGAACCACGTACCGACTGCGGCTGGTTTAGCTAGCTCTGCATCGGCGTACGCGGCACTCGCATTAGCGGCGACCCGAGCGGCCGGCCTGCAGCTCAGTAACAAGGACTTGACCCGCATCGCTCGCCGCGGGAGTGGCTCCGCCAGTCGCAGTATTGATGGTGGCTACGTGATTTGGCACCGCGGTACAGATGACGCGACCAGTTTTGCTGAGCCACTGCCGGTTGCCCCGGACCTTGATTTGCGGATGCTTGCGGTCGTGCTCGATCACCAGCCGAAAAAGCTCAGTTCGCGCAGCGGGATGGCCAACACGGTCGCAACCTCACCCTACTTCCCAGCTTGGGCAAAAAGTAGTGAGGTCGCTGCGGCGGCGATGCAGGCAGCCCTGCTAGCCGGTGATTTTGACCAGATCGGGCGACTTGCCGAGCGCAGCGCCATGATGATGCACGCCACGAATATGGCCGCCGAGCCCCCCTTCACTTACTTCAATCCTGAGACGCTGGCCACCCTTGATTACGTGCACGCGTTGCGAGACCAAGGTATGCCGGTCTACGCCACAATCGATGCCGGGCCCAATGTGAAACTGATTTGCCCGGCCGTAAATGCAGAAGACTTGGCGGACCTGTTCCGGCAGCGGCTCGGCAAGCCGGTCGTGATTTGTGCGCCTGGTCCCGCCGCCCGCGTCTTGACCACGGCAGAAATGGAGGCAAATGCCCATGCCTAAACAAAGTGCGCAGTCGCACCGCAAGGATGAACATTACTTCTTAGCGGAGAAGTTCTACCAAGAAGCTGCTAGTGCTGGTTTTGATCAAGTTCGCTTCGTGCGCAGCGCCCTCCCAGAAACCGCCGTCAGTGATGTCCAGCTCGGCGGCAAAATTGCTAGCGTGCGCTGGAACGCCCCCATCTTCATCAATGCGATGACGGGTGGCTCCCCCACGACTGGCAAGCTGAACGCAAGCCTAGCACGCATCGCCGCCCGCTTGCAGTTGCCCATCGCTAGTGGCAGTGCCTCGGTGATTTTTAGTGACCCAAGTGTTAAGGACAGCTTCACTGTTATTCGCGCCGAAAACCCCAGTGGGACCGTGATTGCTAACATCGGTGCTGACAAAACACCTGCCCAAGCACAACAAGTCGTTGAGCTGCTGCACGCGGACTTGCTGGAGGTGCACATCAACGCAGTCCAGGAGCTGGTCATGCCCGAGGGTGAGCGCAATTACCACTGGCTCGCGAACATTCAGGCCATCATTGCTGCGGTCACCGTGCCCGTAATCGTTAAGGAAGTCGGTTTTGGCATGCGCCAGGATGATTTTGCTGCCTTGCAAAACGCTGGGGCCACGGTGATTGACGTTGGTGGTCACGGCGGCACTAATTTCGCCAAGATTGAAAACGCGCGTGTGCACGGTGGCGGCTATGAGTTCCTCGCAGATTTTGGCCAGAACACGGTGGAAAGCCTGCTGGAAGGCCAAAATGCAGGCGTGCCGCTCATCGCGACCGGCGGCATCCGCACGCCGCTCGATGTCCTTAAAGCGCTGCGGCTCGGTGCCGACGCGGTGGGAATTGCCGGGCTCATCCTGCACTGGCTCACCCGCTCCGGCGAAGATGAGTGTGCACTGCGGCTCGCGAACTTCATTACGCAGATCAACGGGGTCGCCGCCCTACTTGGGGCCAGCAACCTGCAGCAATTGCGGCAGGTGCCGGTGGTGTATGGACCAAAGCTGCGAAATTATGTGGAGCAGCGCGGGTTGGCACTGCTTTAAAATTTTTATGTTACGCACCCAAAAAGCTCTAGGCCGGTATTTTCCAGGCCTAGAGCTTTTACTTTACTTTATTGTTCCGCGCCAAGCGGTTGCTCAGCGCAAAGGCCGCGCAAACAACAACTTGCAGGCTGACCGCCAAGATGAAGAGCAGGCGGTAGGAATAATTCTGGATGATGAAGGCACCGGTCATCGGTCCGAGCGCGCGGCCACCGGAACTGGCAGCCTGGACGAGGCCCTGGTAGCGGCCGGAACTGCCAACTGGAGCAAAACGGCTCACAAAGGTGGCGACGGCCGGCATGGCGCTGACCTCCCCTAGCGAGAGGATGATCATGGCGCTGATGAACTGCCAGTAACTATTCGCTCCAATCAGCAAGACAAAGCTGCCGGCCAGCAGGAGCAGCCCCGTGTATAGGCGGCCGTGCAGGTGGTCGTTGAACCAGCTGTCCAAGTAGGTCAGGACCGGCTGCACGAGGATGATGACGACCGCGTTGACCGTCCACACGGAACTGTACGCCCGGACGGACAGGTGCCGGCTGATCATGTAGGCGGAGAGGTTGCTGTCCCATTGCTCATAGAAGCACCAGACGGTAAAAATGGTGATGAGCACCATTACGACCTGTATGTTAAGTCGTAATGGTCCGCGTGGCGTTTTGGCGGCGCTCCGACTGCCCTTTCGTAGTGCGTGGCCCCGATAGTTGCGCAGGGCAATCAGCATGAACAGGGCGTACATACTGCAGGCGGCGGCAAAAATGTAGCCGATGCCGAGCTCGAGCACGTAACCGACAACTAAGGTGCCAAACACGACCCCCAGTGAGCTGGTGAAGTAGAGTAAGTTGAACACATAGCTGGGCTTGCGACCCGGAATCTCGGTGGCAAAACCGTTAATGCAGGTGTAGATCATCCCGTTGCCGAAGCCCGTTAGCATCAGCAACACCGGATAAATCGGCCACGTGTGCCAGCCAATCAGGAGCCCCGTCGTGCAAATATTGAGGGCGATGCCGAGAATGATCGTGCGCACAGGGCGCCAGTGGTCAAAAAGCTGCCCGCCCATCATGTTCCCGAAGAGCGAAAATAGACAATTCAGGAAGATGACGAAGCCGGCCGTGGTCAGCGGCCGGTGCAGGTATTCGTGGACGTAAATCGTGGTCAGCGGCCAGACAAAACTGGAGCCGGTATTGATAATGATCGAACCCGCGAGCAGGCTCCAAAGCCGGAACGGCCGCGGGGTGGTTTGAGTAGCCAAAATGCATCAGTCCTTACTAAAAACAGAGCGGAGCGGAACGGGATCTTTTGTCTCCGTGGCGCTCGAGTAAACATCATCAAATTTTAAGCGGTTGTAGCTATGTATGGGTGCTAAACGCCACCCGAAAAAATACCTTATTTATTAATTGTGCTTATTTTAAACACGTAAGCCCTTTGGATACAAGTTTTTTACGGTTCCATTTACCAAGCGGCCAATTGCAAAGCCCTTATCCTCGTATGTCAGCAGCACGTTGCGTTTGCCCACCGCATCCGGTGCGGCAACTGTTTCACCGTGCCGGTACGCCGCAAATCCAGCCTCATCGACCGGAACAACGGTCTTAAACGCTGCTGGGGGTAACGCCGTCGCCAGTGCGTGGCTCGGTTCGAACCGGCGCTTCTTGAACGTGCCGAGGTGCAGGCCGGGGCGTAGCACGCGGACCTTACCGAGTGTCGGCGTTGCTGCTGGCAAGGCGTACAGCTGGTCCCCGCCGAGTGTCAGGGCACCCCCGATTTCGAGCTGCAGGTTATCCGCTTGCCAGTCTTGCCAGAGCTGCAGCTGGTCGCCGTTTAGTTCATGGGCAGCTGGCTGTTTGCCGTGCTTAGCGCGCTTATTCTTGCGTTTAGGTGCGGCCGCCGGGGTGCCCGGCATGCGCAACTTGGCGAAGAAGTGGCCCTCGCCGACCTGATTTTGTGGCCAGAGGCGAATAGCCCCGGCAATGCTTGGGTCGCCATTGCCCCACTCCGGCCGGGCGTGACTCATACCTGCTTGCAGTGGTACTTCCTCAACGGTGAGGGCGGTGTTTTCTAGCAGGTAGCTGATGATTTGTTCGTCTTCTTCGGGCGCAAAAGTACAGGTGGAGTACACGAGCGCCCCACCTGGCTTGACCATCTTGACGGCCTGGTCCAGAATCTCACGCTGGCGCTGCGCACACTTAGCTGGGTAATCTAGGTCCCAGTAACTGACGGCGTCGGCGTCCTTACGGAACATCCCCTCCCCGGAACAAGGGGCATCGACCGCAACGATGTCAAATGCTTCTGGCATTGCGGCGGCGAGGCTGTCCGGGTCGTTGTTGGTCACCACGACGTTTCTGGCCCCCCAGCGTTCGATGTTGCTGGCGAGGATGCGGGCGCGTGGCAAGTTGATTTCATTGCTAACGAGGACGCCCTGGCCGGCCATGGCCCCCGCCAAGGCGGTGGATTTACCACCCGGCGCTGCGCAGAGGTCCAGCACCGTCATTCCAGGCTGGACGCCAGCCAGTGCGCCAACGATTTGGGCGCTGGGTTCCTGACTGTAGACGTAGCCGCTGACGTGATCGATGGAATTACCGTCAACCTGGCCCACATAGCCGTATGGTGAGTAATTGATCGGTTCGCTAAGGTCAAGCGCGACATTTTGTGGGTCGTTGCGGAGCGGGTTCAGGCGGAAGCCGCTGGCAGCGGGCTGCTCGAAGCAAGCCAAAAAGGCATCGGCCTCGCTGCCCAGTAAGCGGCGGTATTTAGTGATGAAGTCTTCAGGAAGCTGCACGTTGATTCCTCCTATTGTTTGAACGGACGAACATGAATAACTGGTTACTTAAGGCGAAGATGACCATCAGAAACGCGGCAAAAAGCACGAGCCGGAAGTGGTCGGTGATGTAGAAGCGCCACCACGCGATCCCTGTTCCCACAACGATGGCGATGGCAACGCCCGGCAGGAACTGACTGCCGACGCCGCGCAGGTAGTTGTTCCGTAGCGGTGCTTCGAGGCCTTTGACCTGCAACTGTGGGGTCATGATGGCACTGAGCAGCCCCGCGCCCGCCATTGCGAGCGTGATGACGATGAGGGCAAGTAAGGCGCCGCCGTTACGCTGCAACCAGCTTCGGGGGTGCGTTGTCCCAGAATAAATCAACCGGCGCCCGTGCGCCCCACCGAAGATCCGGCTGAGGGTCGTCGTGTGAATAATGTCGGCGCCGTCAACCATGATGGTGACGTCCTTTTGCCGTAAGCCCCCGTTGTCACTCTCCGTGGATGCGGAGATGAATTCGTGGTCGTTGAGCGCGTTACCTTGCTGGGTGCCGACCGTGCCGATCACGTTGATATAACGGCCGTTGCGGTGCAGGTACTTCTGGTTTGCGGTCAGGTAGAGGCGTTTAGCCACATTACTGCCGACCACCGCCACGGGTAAGGAAGAGTGGAAGTCATCTGCGCTGAAGAAGTGGCCATTTTGCAGTGGCAGGCTGCGGTAGCTCCCCTTCGCGAAGAAATAGGACACGTGCTTGCTGATGGTGAACTGGACTTGGTAATTTTGCATTTTTTTGCTGGCATCGAGCTTTTGGAGCGTCTTTTGCAACGATTCGCTGCTTTGACTGTGGTAGACCAACGCCTGGTCGGACATCCCGCCATTGCTAAGCATGTCCGCGTATTCCGATTGGTCGCCTTGGCTCCAGACCAACCCGGCCAAAACTGCCAGCAACGCGACGAGAATATCGATGATGATGCTGCGTTTAATCATGCTGAACCTCCCTGCGGCAGAATTATTGAATCAAGTAGATGCGGTCCCCAACGGCGTCAAAACTTCTGAACGCCTGGTTGAGCCGGAGCAGCTTGCGGTCAACGCGCAGCTGCGCTTGACGCCAAAACAGGTTGCTGTTGGTAATGCCATTGCGGTCGCCAATGCAAAATAGTTCGAGCTGCGGAAAATTATTGCGGATCAGCGACAGCAGGTGCGCGTCGTTCGGATCTTTGTCGGGACTCCAGGCCATAATCACCGCATCCACCTGGTCGCCGTACTCCCAGAGCGCGGCACTGGCGGTTGCCCGCCGAACTGGGGTCCACGGGGCGTTGCCAGTGCCGTTCTCGTCGACCCAGGTCAAGGCGTCGGTGCTGATGACACTTTGCCCCGCTTGCCGTAAGCCGTAACTAAGTAGTCCGTTACCGGCCGCTACTTCTAGGTAGCGGCGGCCGGGATAAGCTTGCACCCACGCAGCAATCAACTCTTGAGTTATGTATGCCCACACGCCGTAATGGTAAGCCAAAAACCAGCGGAAATTATGCAACATGTGGTCGAGCGCCATCAATTCATCGAGGCGGCCATCCGGAACGCTCGCCGCGAGGGCATAGTCGGCTAAGGGTAGCTGCATTTGCGGCAGTTGCTTAGCGGGCAGCTGGTGCTGTTCCACGGCTGCCTTCGCTGCGACCATGGCGTCGATGCGCTCAGCAACGGCGGGGATGCCCCGATATTTTGCTCCAAGTTGCATTAAGCGCGGCCAGTATTTCAAGCGTGAATCCCTCCTGTGATTGTCTTCTGTAAACTATAGCACAGCCGGCCCATTTCCGCCCCGGGCAGCTGCCTCCTGGCGTCCGGAAAAATGAAAAATTAAAGCCTAACACCACGGGGATGTTAGGCCTTAAAAGTTTGGCGCCTTGTGTATAGTCCAGCTGCAACAATCTGAACCGGGTCGTTTAGCTTTGAGTTACTTTTCGTCTGACTTCAGTACGCCGCCGACCGCGTACCGGTCTTTGCGCATTTCGTTCAGAATCACGTGGACGTGTTCTGCTGGGGCACCGGTGTTCTTAACAACGGCTGCGGTGACGTCAGCGCACAACTGCTTCAACTGTTCCTGGCTGCGGCCTTCAATGAGTTCGATATGGACAAGTGGCATGTGTAATTCCTCCTTATGTTTATCCTGAATTATACCCGTCTTCGCTGGAACTGGCGAGTGACCAAAAGTTAGTAAACTTGTATAATGCAGTTAATAGGCAAAATTATTGGAGGTATTGCAATGACCACACGTTCATCTTGTACCAGCATTCTAATCGGCAAAAAGGCCAGTGCCGATGGTTCGGTCATGATTGGCCGCAACGAGGATTCCAAGGCTTCTTGGCCGAAACACCTGCTTGTGCACCCGGCTGTTAATGGGACTACAGCGACACAATTTGTTTCCAAAGATACTGGTGTGTCCTTCGAGTTGCCAGCAAGAGCCCTGCAATATTCCGCCACCCCAGAGTGGACTGATCAGTATGGCTTGTTTGAAGAGGATGGTATCAACAGTGCCGGTGTGGCCATGAGTGCCACCGAAAGTGCCTACGCCAACCCGCGTGTTTTGGGCTTTGACCCCTTCGTCGAACACGGCATTAACGAGGAGTGCATGGTCACGGTCGTGCTGCCTTATGTTGACAGCGCGCGGGCCGGTGTTGCTTGGCTTGGCAAGTTGATCGAAACGCACGGGACTGGCGAGGCGAACGGCATTTTGTTTGCGGACAAGGATGAAGCTTGGTACATGGAAGTGCTCACCGGTCACCACTGGGTCGCCCAACGCATTCCCGATGACGCCTACGCGGTCGTTGCCAACCAGCTCAGCATCCAAAATGTCGACTTCGACAGTGCCGACTTCATGTTTGACGCGGACTTGCAGGATTTTGCCCGGCGCAACCACCTCTGGAACGGTGGCGACTTCAACTCCCGCCAGATTTTCGGTACCGATTCGCAAGAAGACCGGATGTACAACACGCCGCGGGTCTGGTACGGCCACCGCATGTTCTCAGCCAGCAGCGCGCAAACTGAGACGCCGGTTGCCTCCGACCTGCCCTTCATCATGCACGCCGACCGGCCGCTGCAATTAGAGGACGCGACCGCCTTCCTGTCCGCGCACTATCAGGACACGCCTTATGATCCCGCGGCGCGGATTCCGGACGCGACTAACGCCCACCGTTTCCGCCCCATCGCCATCGCCAAAACGCAAGAGAGCCACGTGCTCCAGCTGCGCCAAGACCTGCCGGCTGCAATTGCGAACATTCACTGGCTCGCAATGGGTGTACCGGCAGAAAGTCAGTTTGTGCCCTTCTTTGCGGGGATGACCGACACTCCTGAAGATTACAAGCGTGGCGCCTTGCCAGCCAACTTGGATTCCGCATATTGGCAGTACAAACTCGCCGGCGTGTTGCTCGACGCCCACTTTCAGCACTTCCTGCCCGCGCTCAATAATGTGCAGGATGAAGTCCACGCTAAGTTAATTGCGCACATTGCCGCAACGGACGAGGCTGCAGCAAAGGTGGATAATTATGACGACCTAGCAGCACTAGCAACCGAGGCTTCCGCGGTTGCGGCGGCAATTTCCAAATCAGAATGGCAGAAATTCACGATGCAGTTGCTGGCCCAATCGACGGACTTCTCACCACTGAACTTCAAGACGGACGCAAATTTGTAAGGAATCGCGCAAAACAACGTTCCACTAATTGAACAGATTAAACAAAGCTCAGACCATCAGTAACTGCAAAAGATGGTCTGAGCTTTGTTATGTTTAGAGGAATGTGAACGGTTCGGTGCTGAGCTTAGAGGTGACGACCATGATTGGCCAGTCATCCTGCTTTGCCCAGAGCGTGAGCAAGTTGCAGACGTTGTGTTTCATGATTTGTTCGACGTGGTGGCCAACGTCAAGAACCGGGAAGTTGGCCGCTAGCATGTCGTGACCGGTGTGGTAAGTTACGTCGCCGGTGATGTAGGCGTCTGCCCCGGCTCGTTTTGCGTACATGAATTCTTTTGAGCCGGAACCGCCGAGCACGGCGACGCGCTTGACGCGCATGCCGAGATCGTTAGCGATGACGCGGACACCGTTCAGGTTGTAGCGGTCCTTACTCAGTTCGACTAACTGCCGCACGCTCATCGACTTGTCGAATTCGCCAATCCGGCCCATGCCGCGCAATTCGCCATCATCGATAAACGGCAGCGTGTGCTTAAGGCCCAGCTGCTTTGCCAACCAGTCGTTCATGCCGGGGTTCGCGTTGTCCAAGTTGGTGTGGGCGGCGTAAACCAAAATGTTCGCGTTCAGGATCTGCGCGTACATCGCATTTTGCGGCACGCGCAGGTCCAGGTTGTGGGCGGGGACAAACATGGCTGGGTGGTGGGCAAAAATCATGTCTGCCCCCACCCGAATCGCCTCGCGGACAACTTCTGGCCGGACGTCGAGCGTCACGAGAATTTTGTGGACCTCGCGTTCAGGATTACCGAGCTGCCAGCCGATTGGGTCGCCAGGCACGGCTAGCGTTCGCGGGGCGTATTTTTCAAAACGCTTGGCCACATCAAGTCCGCTAGTCATTGAGTTCACCCCGCACCAGTTCTAGTTCCTTGGTAACTGCGGCGCGTTTTGCCGCGACGTCACCACTGGCACTGCTTAAACCGGCCGCAACGCGGTGCAATGCCCGTTCCCGCCGCTGGAGTTCTTGGACAAATAGTGGCTCGCGCTTGGCCCGCAAAATTGGGCCGAACTCAAAATCAGCCTCCGTGTATGGAACGTCAGGGACGGTGTGACCAGCGAGCATGATTTCGTACACGTGGCCCTCATCTTCCAGAATTTGTTCATCCATAATGCCGAATTCGTGGGCAGCTAACCAGCGGCGCACCAGCGGTACATCGCGGTGCGGACTCAGAATCATGTTTTCGGTCCCGTCGAGGTGCCCCTGTCCTGCCTCCAGAATCTTTTCGATCAGTTCACCGCCCATGCCGGCAATGATGACCGTCCCGATTTCGTCTTCAGGCTTGATGCCCTGCAGCCCGTCAGCGAGTCTAGTCTCAATTGCCGCTTGTAGTCCCGCTTCGGCAATATTGCTGGCGGCAATCTGGAGCGGACCCGGTGCAACGTCGCAAGCTAAGGCGTGTTCGACCTTGCCGCTTTGTACCAGCGCGATGGGCAAAAATGCGTGGTCGGTGCCGATGTCGGCGATGCGCTCGTCTTGATCGACGAACGCGGCGATGCTACTGAGTCTTTTGCTTAGATGAATCATATCTGTTTTTTCCCCGTTATCCTTGTTTATAGTTGGTGCTTTTCAAACCATTCGTCCCGCAGCACGCCGTACTTGATGGAATCCCAGTATTGGCCCTTCCAGTAGCGCACCTGCCGGACCCGCGCCTCAAGGGTCATGTCGAGGCTTTCCGCAAGTCCCAGCATCCGCTTGTTCCCGGACCAGGTTGTCAGGCCGATATGCGGCAAGTTGATTTGCCTGAACAAGTGGCTGATCCACAACTCCAAGGCTGTTTTACCGATGCCCTTACCCCAATAACTGGCATCGTAAATAGTAATCCCAACGTCCAGCCAGCGCAAGAGCGCACCGTCGTCATAATAAGCCGACACCATGCCGACCATCACCCCGTTGGCCCAAATCACCTGGCGCGTAGGGTTGTCTTGAAACTCATCCACGCCCATGGTAGTCAAAAATTCGCGCCGGCTGGGCATCTCATCATGAAAATACGGCCCGTTCCACTGTGCCCATTCAGCGTGTGGATCACTGAATGCCAGCTGCCAGAATGCGTCTAACTGGTCGTGCTCAAGTGGTTTTAGTACGATTTCAATACTCACAAAGCAGGCCTCCCGTTATCTAGATAGCCTAATTATACATATTTTGCTCAAAATTTGCTGGGTTGCAACTGTCACTGCAACAAAAGTTAATTATTGCTCTATTTTGCGGATTATAGTAGGTATGGGTGGCGGTAGAAATTACGTTGGGCTTCTTGCCCACAAGGTGGGGCGCCACTGCTCCCGCACTCCGCGGCTTTGCCGCTCCGATGTCGATTGAACTAGCGGCGGCACAGCCGCAGCAGTTCAAGTCGCTCCGTATATGCTTGCGCGTGGAACAGCCCGGGGCCGGCTCCCGCCAGACTTCGCTTTGCTCCGTGTGGCTCCGCCTAAATTTTGGGCCGCCCTCACTCCGTTCAGTCGCGGTCCCAAATTCACCCCAGTTGTTAAGCAGAAGCCCACTGCTTAACAACTGTCTGGGCTTTACGCGGCATATACTTCGCTCCGCAGCGGCGCACCACCCGGCTACATTGTCTTCTCATGAAAGAAAGGCAATAAGGCTACTTAACGTCGACTAGAACCTATTGTTTTCCGTGGATGAATAAGACGTCGGAAGCCCAACTTCATATTAAGGTTCGCCTTGCTAGTAAAAACATTCTGGAACAGCAAAGAATCAACCGTCCATCGGTTTTTCGTTGGTCAGTTGCTTCGAGGTAACTTGATTCGTCACTTTCATGTCTCCATGGTTAACGTACTTGTAATGCAAACTGCTAACGGCGTAGAAAGCTGTTTGCCGGTGGTGGGTTAAGACAAATGTTAGTTAAGGAAAGCATTGAAGGGCGGTGGGCGCCTTTTCCGGGAATGAAGCTGGCGGGAGTGACCATGCTGAAACGATTATTGAAGGTAATAGCCTTGCGGGTTTTTGCAAGGTTATTACCTTCAATAATCGGGGATAGCGGAGAGACCGCTAAGGATGATAACGGCAGTATCGGCAAGATTACCGAAAACGTAGAGAAAACACGGCGGGCTCGTAGCTAAGTGGAAGACCTGGCGAACTTTACCAGGTCTGCAACGACCCCAGCATGCCTGTCTGTCACTTCCGCCAGCGAAATGGACGGAAAATGCGCCCACCGCCCGGCAGTCAAACACGCCCTAAGCCTACAAAAAATGGACCTCCCAGCCGGGAAGTCCATTCATCTGAATTCAGTTATTTACCGAGCTATTCCAGGAAGTCTTTGAGCTGCTTGGAACGGCTTGGGTGGCGCAGCTTCCGCAGTGCCTTGGCTTCGATTTGGCGAATCCGTTCGCGCGTAACCCCGAAGACTTTACCAACTTCTTCAAGGGTCCGGGTCCGGCCGTCATCGAGACCGAAACGAAGCCGCAGAACGTGCTCTTCACGGTCAGTCAGTGTGTCCAGAACGGATTCAAGCTGTTCTTTCAGCAACTGGTAGCTGGCGTGATCTTCAGGACTGGTTGCATCCGCATCCTCAATGAAGTCACCGAGGTGGGAGTCGTCCTCTTCACCGATAGGGGTTTCGAGGGAGACTGGTTCTTGCGAAATTTTGAGAATTTCGCGGACCTTTTCGG
This sequence comes from Lacticaseibacillus zhaodongensis, assembly GCF_009687905.1. Taxonomy (GTDB): domain Bacteria; phylum Bacillota; class Bacilli; order Lactobacillales; family Lactobacillaceae; genus Lacticaseibacillus; species Lacticaseibacillus zhaodongensis. The sequence continues at coordinate 50,631 of NZ_BLBG01000009.1, forward strand.
TTGGGATATCCATTTCGGCACCGATTTCGTCAGGGTTAGGCTCCCGCCCAAGGTCCTGAAGCAACTGGCGCTGGATCCGGATCAACTTGTTGATGGTTTCGACCATGTGGACAGGAATCCGGATGGTCCGCGCCTGGTCAGCAATCGCACGGGTAATAGCCTGCCGAATCCACCAGGTTGCGTAGGTGGAGAACTTGAACCCCTTCCGGTAGTCGAACTTCTCGACCGCCTTCATCAGGCCCATGTTCCCTTCCTGAATCAGGTCCAGGAACTGCATCCCGCGACCGACGTAACGCTTAGCGATGGAAACAACCAGCCGCAAGTTCGCTTCGGCCAGCTTCTGCTTGGCTTCCTGGTCACCCTGCTCAATTTTGAGTGCGAGGGCAACTTCTTCATCGGCTGTCAGCAGTGGCACGCGGCCGATTTCCTTCAGGTACATCCGCACGGGGTCGTTGATCTTGACGCCGCTTGGTGCAGAAGTGTTGCTTAATTCCTTCTTGGTAACCTTCTTGATCTTCTTAATGGAGGCAGCTGCCGGTTCACCTTTCTCATCAACGATGCCGATCCCAGCGTCTTCAACTCGCTGCATCAGGTCGTCAACCGCATCGCTCTTGAGGGCGAATGGCTTGACCAGCTCTTCGGCAAGTGCATCGGTTGAGACCTGACCACTTGGCTTATACTTCTTGATAAAAGCGGTCCGTGCTGACTTGTACTTGGTCTCATTGGTTTTTGCCATGTATATTCCTCCGTTTTCCTAGTTGGTGACATTGTATCACGTTACCAAATAGTTCAATACCAGCTAACGCTGTGCCTGGACAACGCGCATTAATTCAAAATACCGACTGCTGAGGTCCGCTTGCTTCTGCTTATCGCCGAGGCGCCGGGCCTGCTTGAGCTCGGTGCGAATGGCGGCAAGTCTGGCCGCAAGTGTCCCCTGCCCGATTACCGCAATTAAGTCGCTCACCGCGGCGTTGGTCACTGGCGGCACGTCTTCCATTAAGATGGAACTGAGCGTGGCCCCGTGGCTGCCGCTTTGCTGATCAACAAAAGTTTGGTATTCCGGTGTAACGTCGATCGTCGGTGTGTGGGTCTGGCAGAACTCCTGCCAGGCGGCGGCAATCACGCCGTACTCCCCTTCCGGCCAGTCAAACGGGTTGGCGAAGACGAATAAACTCGTTTCCGCATCCGTTAACATGTAGTGCAGCAGTTCGCGCTCGGCGCGCTCGTAACGCGTGAAGTGCTGCTGCTCTTGTTGCTGGACAACGGCTGCCGGAGCGCCGTAACCACCTTGCTGCCCAGCCTCATCGTCTGGCGGCGGTGGGGCAACACTGTCATCAGGCAGTGGTACTTCCTGCGGATCGTACGCCCGCTCAGCGTTAGACTGGACAGTCGTCTGCTCCGCCCGGGGCTCCGGCAATTCCGCCAGCTGCTTCTGCAAGGCCGCGAGCGGCAGGCTGGTCAGGTCGGCAACTTGCTGCAGGTACAGCGTTTGTTCGACCGCACTGCTTAAGGCTTTGATTTCCTTGAGTGCAGCAGCGATGTATTCCAGCTTGGCGTGGTCATTGACCATGTCAACGCCTTGCGCCAGGTAGTGCAGGCGGAAGGCGGTTGGCGTCAGGACGCTTTGCAGCTGCGTTTTGAACGCTGGCCCGCCATTTTTCTGGATGAATTCGTCTGGATCCATCTCGCCGGGTAAAACCACGGCGGAAACGTCGAGGCTGCTGCCCTGCAGCAGTTTGAGTGCCCGCTCGGTTGCAGCTTGGCCGGGGTGGTCGCCATCATAGACGACCACGAGGCTCTTGCCGCGCCGTTCGAGGATGTGCACCTGTTGTGGTGTGAGCGAGGTGCCCATCGAGGCGACCCCACTGGTGACGCCGGCTTGGTACGCAGCAATCACATCCATGAAGCCTTCAAAAAGGTAAAACGGGTCGGTGCCGCGCACCGCCTGCTTTGCCTCGTCCAGGTTGAATAACAACTCACCCTTGTTGAAGACGATGGTTTCGGGACTGTTGAGGTACTTAGCCTGCGTTTTTTCGGTGCTGAGGGTGCGGCCGGAAAAGCCGACCGTCTCCCCGCGCTCATCCCGCAGCGGAAACATGACCCGGTTGGTGAAGCGCGTCCCCAGCTCGCCGCTATCGCGATCAACGAAGAGCCCGGTTGCCCGCATTTCATCGATGCTGACTTTTTGGGTCTTCAGAAAGGTCTGCAGTAGCGACCCATCACTGGGGGCGAAGCCGATGCCAAAATGCTCAATGGTTGCGGTGCTCATCCCCCGCTTCTGAACATAATCCAGCGCTGCGCTGCCGCTTTCCGTGTTCATCAGCAAGTGGTGCATGAAGTCTTCGGTCAGCTTAAGGATTTCCTTTTGCCGCTTCTGAGCGGGGTCGACGTGCGCTTGAACCGCACTGGTGTCGATGTTTAGCTCAACACCGGCGTAATCTGCAGCCTTCTTGACGGCCTGCGGGAAGGGCAGGTTGTCGCTATCCATGATGAAGTCGAAGACACTGCCCCCACGGCCGCAAGAGTAACAGTGAAAGAACTGTTTCTCCTCGTTGACCGCAAACGACGGCGTGTTCTCATCGTGGAATGGACACAGCCCAAACAGGTTCTGGCCCTGCTTCTTTAGCTGCACGGTTCGTCCGATGTAGTCCGCAATGTTGATTGCATTCTTGATTTCCTCGAGTTTATCCTCGGAAATTCTACCTGCCACGACCATCACCTCCCTGAGCAGTACGCAAGTTGTAAAAAGTCGCACCCCAAGTTCGGGAATGCGACTTTTACGTGTCTTACTGCATAAAAGCGCAACCTAAAGTATAGCGCGAATGCAGCAGAATATCAAACTGTTACTTGGCGATAATTGTCGTGAGTTCACCATAAACGTTGATGAGCTTTGCGAGCTGGTTTAGCAATGCCAAGCGGTTGTTGCGCACGGCTTCATCATCAACCATGATCATCGTTGCGTCGAAGTAGGCGTTGATGACGTCACTGAGCTTGCCAAGCCGGGCAAAACCGTCTGCGCTAGGCTGCAGGGCATCGTCTGCGGCTGCAACTTCCTGAACGGCCTGGTATAGCGCCCCTTCACTGTCGTTATCAAACAGTGCCGGGTCCACCTTACCAGTGCTTGGGTTCTTGCCGGTGATGCGCAGTACTCGAGTCAAGGCTTCAAGCTTATCCTTGAAGTCATCCTCGTCAGCAACATCGCTAAGCACCTTAGCGGCCGTAATCTCGGCGGTCACGTTGGCAGCAGGATTAGCGGTCACTGCGTCCACAATATCGTGCCGGACGGATTGGCCAGACAATTCTTGGCGTACGCGATCCTGGAAGAAGTCACTAACTGCCTTGACGTTCTTACGGTAGTCCAGGCCGTTATCCTCACCCTTATCAGCGAGCGCATCTGCAATCTCACCCTGCAAGTCGGTCAGGGACATGTCAACCCCGTGTTTAGTGAGCATGCGGACGATCCCGTAAGCGCCACGGCGTAGTGCGTAAGGGTCGTTACTACCACTAGGAATCATGTCGACGGCGAAGAAGCTCATCAGTGTGTCCAGCTTGTCGGCCATGGCCAGCAGCGTGCCGACCTTGCTTTCTGGCAACGCTGTCCCCTGGCCGACTGGCATGTACTGTTCGCCCAGGGCCTTGGCTACGACGGCGTTTTCGCCCATGATGCTGGCGTAGTGTGCTGCCATCGTCCCCTGCAGTTCGGCGAATTCACCGACCATGCCGGTAACCAGGTCGAACTTGTAAATAGAAGCGGCGCGCTGGAGATCAGCGGCTTCATCAGCGTTCAGACCGAACTTACCAGCCAAAATGCCGGCAATCGTCTGCACACGGGCCATTTTTGCGGCCATAGAGCCGAGCTTGACGTGGAAGGAAACGTTCTTCAGCCGGTCAACGTAGTCAGCAATCGTGTGCTTTTTGTCTTCAGCGTAGAAGAAGGCCGCATCTTCAAGCCGTGCCGTCAGGACCTTCTCGTTCCCGGCGATGACGTTATCGAGGTGTTCAGCGTTCCCGTTGCGGACCCCGATGAACACGTTGACCATCTTGCCGGCTGTGTCGCGAGCATAGAAGTAGCGCTGGTTGTCCTTCATTGAAGTAATGAGGACGGCTTCCGGAATCTCGAGGTACTTCTGGTCGAACTTACCGGCAAAAGCCGTTGGGTACTCAACCAGGTTGTTGACCTCTTCCAGCAGGTCTGGATCGAGGTCGATCTGCCAGTTGTTGTCCGTGGCGATTTTGTTGATCTGCTTCGTGATCAGGTCCTTGCGTTCAGCGGGGTCAACGATGACCTTCTGGCCGCGGAGGGCTTCAACGTAATCAGCAGGCTTAGCAATATCAACGGCCTGGCCGAGGAAGCGGTGGCCTTCGGTGCGGCGCCCTGCTTTGACGTCCAGCAGCTGCATTGGCACAACCTGGTCATCCAGCAAGCTGACGATCCAGTGAACGGGGCGGATGTATTCGAAGTCGTAATTGCTCCAGTGCATCCGGGTCGGGAAGGTCAGACCTTTAACAACATCGATCAGGCCGGCCAAAATGTCAGCGGCGGGCTTGCCAGGCGTTTCCTTGTGCAGGTATACGTACTCGGTCCCCTTCAATTCCTTGAAGACGATGTCATCGACGGTCATGCCCTGACCGCGGGTGAATCCGATGGCAGCTTTGCTCCAGTTACCGTCCTTGTCCTGCGCGATCTTCTTAGCGGGTCCCTTGAGGTCTTCGCTGATGTCGGCGGTTTTGGCCGCAACGTCATCAATGATCAGTGCAAGCCGGCGGGGCGTTGCGTAAGTGCTGATGGCACCGTGGCCCAGCTGCTGCTCCTTGAGGTACTTGGCGGTTTTGTCAGCCAACTGCTTCAAGCTAGGAGTTACAACGTGTGCGGGCATGTCTTCCAGCCCGATTTCAAGTAAGTATTGCATCTACTTAGCCTCCTTTGCAGATTTCTTGGCAGCTTTAGCAGCCTTGGCGTTGATTTTGGCAGTTTCCGCAGCGGCGAGTTTGCCGTCATCTTTCAGCAGTGGGTAACCGCGCTTGCGCCGTTCGTCAACGAAGGCCCGGGCAACCTTGTGCGCCATCTTGCGGATGCGGCTCAGGTAGCCGGCCCGTTCGGTAACGGAAACGGCACCGCGCGCATCAAGCAGGTTGAAGGTGTGGCTGCACTTGAGGATGTAGTCGTAAGCTGGGTGCACCAGTCCGAGGTCCATCAGGCGCCAAGCTTCCTTTTCGTAGGCATCGAAGAACTTGAGGAGCATGTCCTGGTCGCTTTCCTCGAAGGAGTACTTGGAGTGCTCGTATTCAGGTTCCTTGAAAATGTCCCCGTAGAGCACGCCGTCGCCCCATTCGAGGTCATAAACGGAGTTAACGTTCTGAATGTAGCTGGCCAGCCGCTCAACCCCATAAGTGATTTCGCTAGTAACTGGGGAAACGTTCAGACCACCGACAACTTGGAAGTACGTGAACTGGCTGACTTCCATCCCGTCGAGCCAGACTTCCCAACCAACACCGGCACAACCCATTGACGGGTTCTCCCAGTTATCCTCAACAAAACGAATATCGTGTTCGAGCGGATCGATGCCGAGAGCCCGCAGTGAGTCCAGGTAGTATTCCTGGATGTTCTCTGGTGATGGCTTCATCACTACTTGGAACTGGTGGTGTTGGTAGAGCCGGTTGGGGTTCTCACCGTAACGGCCGTCAGCTGGCCGGCGAGAAGGTTCCACGTAGGCAGCGTTCCAAGGTTCAGGTCCGATTGCCCGCAGGAAGGTGTATGGGCTCATGGTCCCAGCACCCTTTTCGGTGTCGTAAGCCTGCATCAACATGCAGCCTTTGCTGCCCCAGAAGTTCTGGAGCGTCTGGATCATGGTTTGAACGTTCATATTCTTAACCAATGTTCGGTCTCCTTTATTTTGTGATCCAAGCGGTGCCAAAATAAAAAGCGCCTCTATGCCAATTCGGCATAGGGACGCTTGCGCGCGGTTCCACCCTACTTCGCTGACTAGGTCAACGCTCTTTCAGAAGTGGCTCGAAAACGCCAATTATCAGTTTTAAGCTTCCGGCTTCCACAATCCCGGACTCGCTGGTGCTACCACTGATAACCCTTTTTCTCATCGCCTGTTTAACTGAAATTAATTCTAACATATCTCCCAATAAAAATCAGCTGGGATTCGGGTTTTTGCAGAAAGTGGCCCACAATGCGGTTAGCTCCTGAGCATTAGCAGAAAAATGGCTCTAAGCACTGAACTTCGTGTTTAGAGCCATTTTTCTGCTAAGCGGAAGGAGCTGCATTGTGGGCCACGTTTATATGCTGGGAGAGTTGGCGGCTTGCCGCTTACTCTCCCACATCCGTAGCGCAGCGTAGGTGGCCGGCTCCTCACCATAATTAAGAACGGTCAGGAGTCGCCACTTCCACTTGGGCGGGTTGTGCCCTTAGTGGAATGGACAGTGAAACGGCCGGCAGCGATGATCGTCAGTAGATTCAAGGTCACTCATTACGATCAACCCTACCTGTCTGCATCAGTGCGCGGTTTGCGCGGGCGCAGCGGGCGGAGATTGCTGCCACCATTTAACTCGTCCAAGAAGCGCTTGGCGCGTGGCGTCACCCCGACCAGGTCGTCATAGATCCGGTCGAGACAGGAACGCAACTCGTGCTTAGTGGTTGGACTGACCTTAATATTGCCCAGCTGCTCCAGCTTGACCACTGAGAACTGCCGCAACAGGTAAATCGCCTTTTGCGAGGCGTGATAGCGGTGTTCATCCAGTCCCCAGTGGTTCTGGCAGAGCAGGCCGCCGTAACTGTCGGAGAAGTCCAGTGGTAAGTCACTGCGGCCGCAGACCACACAGTTCTGCCAGTGCGGGCCGACCCCGAAGGCAGTTAGCAACTGCACCTCGGCGATATTACTGATGATCTGCGGATCGGCGCCGCTGTCAATGCGGCGCAGCGCGGTTTCGGCAAAATCATACCACTGTGGTACCGCGACGTTATCGCTGAAGGCGAGGTCGATCAGCGCCAGCACGTAGGTCGCATAGGCATTGCGCTCGATGTCTGCGCTGATGTTACTGAACTCTTCGCTGCCGCGGAGGGTGTTCACGTAGGACAAGCCTGAGCTACGAATCACCCCAACGTAATTACTCGCGGTAAAGGGCATGACCCCCACCGCCATTTTGAACCCGGGTTTGCGCGCCCGCCGGAACAAGAACATCCGCTTGCCGAACTCCCGCGTCAGGATTTTGACGAGCAAATCCGACTCTTTGTAGTTGTAGCGCGACAGCACGATGCCCTTGAAATCCTGCGGGGCGCTCGCCATTACTTCAGGTCCTTCTTGTTGTAACCGAGCGTGCGCAGGTAGGCGTTGTTGTCGCGCCAGTTCTTCTGCACCTTGACCCAGAGCTTCAGGTTGACCGGTTCACCGAGCAGACTCTCGATGTCGCGGCGGGCGCGGATCCCGATTTCCTTGATCATCGCCCCACCCTTACCAATGATGATGCTCTTCTGGCCAGGGCGTTCAACGAAGATGTTGGCTTCGATCTGCAGCTTGCCGCCCACGTAATCCTTCATGCGTTCAACCACCACGGCGACCGCATGCGGAACCTCATCGTGACTGAGCTCCAGAATCTTCTCGCGGATGAGTTCCCCAACGACGAAGTATTCAGGGTGGTCGGTGATCTCATCGTCAGGGTAATACTGCGGGCCAACTGGCAGCGCAGTGATGAGCGTGTTCAGGAGGTCATCGATGTTGTTCCCCTGCGTTGCGGAGATTGGGAAGACTTCATCAAACTTGCGCATCTTGCTGTAACGTTCGATGAGCGGAATCAGGTCGTCAGGTGATACCAAATCGATTTTGTTCACCAGCAAATAGACCGGGGTCTTGACCTTGGCCAAGGCTTCCAAAATCCACTGGTCACCGCGGCCGGGCTGCTGATCGGCTTCAACCATGAAGAGGACCGCGTCGACCTGGTTCAAGGTCGACAGTGCGGCGTCGTCCATGTACTGGTCGAGTTCATTTTGCGGCTTGTGGATCCCGGGCGTGTCAACGAAGATGATCTGTGCATCGGGGCGGGTGTAGATTCCGTTAATTTTGTTGCGGGTGGTCTGGGCCTTCGGTGACATGATGGCCACCTTCTCGCCGAGGATGCGGTTCATGAAGGTTGACTTACCAACGTTGGGGCGGCCGATGATGGCGACGAAACCGGAACGGTGCTTCTTTTCTACTGGTGGTTCTTTAGGCATTGTGCATGTCCTCCTTGTTGAAGGCGCCGGGCAAAAGTTCAGTGACCGTCGTCGTGTCGATGGTTCCGTGCAGGTTACCCAAGTAAACTGGGGTCTGTGCACCCATAAATTCAGTCATTGCTTGCCGGCACGCACCACAGGGGGCAACTCCACCGTCAGTATCCGCAACCACCGCGAGCGCGCTGATTTCACGAACACCGGCGCAGGCCGCTGCGAAAATAGCGTTGCGTTCAGCGCACATTGTGATGCCATAAGACGCGTTTTCGATGTTCGCACCGCTGAAGACGCGGCCGTCCGCACTGATCACTGCCGCGCCAACCGCGAAGTGAGAATACGGTACGTAGGCATTCTTCCGGGCGGTGATCGCCGTTTGCATCAATTCTTCTTTATCCATTATTGTTGAATCTCCAAACTTCATTATATGTTTCGAAATAGTTCAAGCAGCCGCGGCAAAAAGATGTAGATCCCGGCTAATACCGCAATCAACGCTGAGAGTAGTACCCCCGCCGCCGCGGTGTCCTTGGCAAAGTGTGCTAGGTCGGAGTACTTACCGCCGCAGGACAAGTCCACTGCGGCTTCGATTGCGGTGTTAAATGCTTCCGCCACGAACACAAGCAAACTCACACCCAGCAGGAGCAAGAACCGCCACACGTCGATGTCCAAAAGGATGCCGAGCAGCACAGTAAACACGGCCCAGCCAAGTTCAAAGCGCGCATTGCGTTCGCGGCGGAGCAAACTGATGACGCCGTCGCACGCATGCCGGAATGACTGGAGCCAGTGCCGGTTCTTATTGGTTTGTTTAGCGTTCCAACCCATAAGCAGACAGAATCTTCTCCTGCAGCGGAATCATGACCGCTTCGTCCTCAGGCTTGATGTGATCGTAGCCGTTGAGGTGCAGGAATCCGTGGACAACCGTGTAGCCGAGTTCGCGTTCGAAGCTGTGGCCGTAATCCTTGGCCTGCTCCGCAACCTTGCCGGGCGCGATGAAGAGGTCACCGATGTTTTCGGGAATCCCTTCGAAGCCGACAAAATCGTCGTCGGCACTTTCGTCGTCCTCAATCGCAAAACTGATTACGTCGGTCACCCGGTCAGTGTTCCGGTACTCGCGATTGATGCGGCGAATCTCTTCATCCTTAACAATCGTGATGGACATCTCGGTGTCTGGCGCGCTGCCGAGTTCCTTAGCCGCGAACTCAACTAGCTTTTTAACCAGTTCCTCGTGCTCTTCATCAAGCAGTTTGTCATCGTTGAATAATGTCAGGTCCATTAATCCGTTTACTCCTTAGACTTATTTTTATCTGGATCAGCAGGTGCCTCAGCGCGGTCGTAGGCCTCAATGATGCTGGCAACAACTGGGTTGCGGACAACGTCATCGGCGCTGAAGTGCGCGAAGCCAATGTGCTTGACGCCCTTGAGAATCCGTTCAGCTTGAATCAAGCCACTTTGGCGCTTACTTGGCAGGTCGATTTGTGAGACGTCCCCGTTAACGATCATGCGCGAGTTAAATCCGAGCCGGGTCAGGAACATCTTCATCTGGGCCTGCGTCGTGTTCTGCGCTTCATCCAGAATGGCAAAAGATGCGTCCAGTGTCCGGCCACGCATATAAGCCAGCGGTGCGATTTCGATGACGCCGCGCTCCATCAGCCGGGCGGTGTGCTCGGTGCCGATGATGCTGTGCAGTGCGTCGTAGATTGGTCGTAGGTATGGATCAACCTTTTCCTTGAGGTCACCAGGCAGGAAACCGAGGTTCTCCCCCGCTTCGACTGCCGGCCGGGTGATAATCAAGCGGTCAACTTCCCCCGCCTTGAGCGCGGCAACCGCCATGGCGACGGCAAGATAGGTTTTCCCGGTCCCAGCCGGGCCAATGCCAAAGGTGATGGCGTTGTTCTTGATGGCATTCACGTACTGGCGCTGGCCGAAGTTCTTGACGCGGATGCTTTGGCCCTTGGCGTCTTTGATCAGGCTCTCGCTGTACATATCGACAAAGTAGTCGAGCGTGCCCTTTTGCGCCATCTTGGTGGCACTGACAACATCTTCACCTGCCGGGCGAATCCCCATCTGCAGCAGGTCGCGCAGTTGGGCCAACACTTGGTAAGCCAAACTCCCGGCGTGGGCCTCCCCACTGATGCGAATCTCCTGACCGATCGGTGTCATCGCGACGTCAAATGCTTCAGCAATGATGTCCAAGTTCTGATTGTTCACCCCGACCAGACTGATCATCGTGTCATTATCAGCAAGGACAAAACTTTTGGATACCGTTTCCTCTGCCAAGTGCAGACCTCCCTTATAAGTACTCTTATTTTAGCATACATGTTCACATACAAGTTATTGAAGTGTTCCAAAATTGAGTCTAACCGGCGTTAGCCAGCTAAGCACCCTCAATTTTTCGATATTAGTGCAAAACAAAACCTCCCGAACGCAAATGCGCTGGGAGGCTCTGTGTGTTTTAGGAATTCAGTTGTTCCCTGACGATGCGGCTAACGACCGCGCCATCCGCCTGACCTTTTACCTTAGGCATGAGGTCTTTCATTACCAGTCCAAATTGCTTTGCGCTAGTAGCACCAACCGTGGAAATTGATTCCGCGACCAGCTTGGCGATAGCAGCTTCATCCAGCTGCGCCGGCAAGTACTTCTCGACAATGGTAATCTCAGCCTTGGTCTGGTCGACCAAATCCTGACGCTTACCAGCCTCGAATTGTTCAAGTGATTCCTTCCGCTGCTTCAGTTGAGTCGCAAGGATGCCGCGCTCCTCGTCTTCACTGAGCTCATGACCTTCAGCAATCTTGGCGTTCGTTAGAGCCGTCTTGATGCCGCGGATCGTGTCCAGGGAGATTCTGTCGTGGGCCTTCATTGCGGTCTTCAAATCCTGATTGAGAGCATCGGTTAATGCCATATAATCAGTCCTTTGATTTAGAACTTCTTGCGCTTCCGAGCCGCCTCAGACTTAAGCTTACGCTTAACGCTAGGCTTTTCGTAGAATTCGCGCTTGCGGTATTCCGCCAGTTGGCCTGACTTGGATACGGTCCGCTTGAAACGGCGGAGTGCATCGTCGAGAGATTCATTCTTCTTAACAACTGTCTTTGCCATGTGTTATCCCTCCCTCCGATACGATGTAACCACTGAACAGTATCCCGTCAGCAATTCTTAAACATTATAGCTAAGCATTAGCTGGACGTCAACGTATTCGCTGCAAGTTTTTATAAACCCGTAAGACTGCGCCTAAAATACTCTGTGATTTATCGTTCAATACGTATAAGTGTAGTCGGATTTTGTTTATTCGGCAAGGGCTATACGCCCATTTAAGCAGACAATTTTCAGCACTGTAACGACAGCTATGGTATGATAGCGGTATCAATCCGTTATTTACTGATGGGAGTTTTTCGTATGAGCAAAACAATTAATTTCTATATTATTTCTGATTCCGTTGGTGACACCGCCAACCAGCTGGCTGAAGCGGTCGCGGCCCAGTTTCCGCGTCTCGAGCCCCGCTACCTGCGCTACCCCTTCATTCAGACCCGCGAGAAGCTGGTTGAGGCCCTCGATACCGCCAAAAAGAACGACGGCATCGTGATCAATACCCTCGCGACAGGCGACCTCGCTGCTGACGCCGATAAGTACTCTAAGGAAATGGATCTGCCCTGCTTCGACGTGTTCACCCCGCTGGTTACGGCAATCGGTGAAAAGTACAACGAGAAGCCAACTGGCATCGCCGGCTCCGTCCACGACCTGAACAAGGATTACTTCGACCGCATCAGTGCTCTTGAATTTGCGGTCACTTACGACGACGGCAAGGATCCGAAGGGCTTCCTGAAGGCCGACATCGTCCTGCTGGGTGTATCCCGCACCAGCAAGACACCGCTGTCCCTCTTCCTGGCCAACCGCAAGTTGAAAGTTGCTAACCTGCCGCTGGTTCCGAAGAGCAAAATTCCGGATGAAATCTACCGCGTAGATAAGAAGAAAATCGTTGGCCTGACCACTGACCCCCAGGTACTGATGGAGTTCCGGCGGCAGCGTATGCTGGCGTACGGGCTGAGCGCGGACACGACCTACTCCGCACGGAATCAGGTCATGGAGGAACTCGATTTTGCGAACAAGCTGTACGCGGAATTGGGCTGCACCGTTATCAACACGGCGCACCGCTCAATCGAGGAAACGGCCACGCTGATCATGGAGCACATGGGCATGGATGTCTTCGACAACTAAACTTACACTATGACCTATAAAGTCGCCTCACAAACTCTGAGACGGCTTTTATTGTGCTTATAGAGCGTTAAGGGCCGCTTGGAGGGGCGCAGCTGCTTCACTGCACAAATACTTTCGCGTGGAACAGCCCGGGGCCGGATACGGACTAGCTTCGCGAGTCCTCCTCCTAATTTTGGGGCCGCCTTCACTCCGTTCAGCTGCGGTCCCAAAATCACCCCCTGCTGTTAAGCAGAAGCCCACTGCTTAACAACAGTTTGGGCTTTACGCGGTATTTGTTCCGTTACGCAGCGGCGCCCCTCCAGGCTACATAACATTTCTACAGATAAAACAGTAGTGTGAATTACAATGCAAATGTTATCGGTCGAACTTACAAAAAATCCCGCCACGGACTGTAACTTTAGTCCGTAACGAGATTTATTTTGACTAATTACGCTCGACTACGCTTGATGAACGAATGCCCAGCAAACATGCCGATCAGCAGTGCCACACCCAGGCCCGCAAAGGTTGCGTTAAAGCCAATTGCGCTGACAAACCAGCCGCAAACCGGGAACACCACGACCATCTCAATTGAGAAAAGCATGCTGGCCACACTGAGTAGCGTTGCGCGCTGACCACTAGGAATCAGCACGTTGTAATAGGCATTGAATAGTGGGTCAAGCATGGCAATCACCGCCTCCACTACCAGATACATAATCAGCATTAGTGGTAGCTGCTTGATTCCGCTTAGCAGCAAGGCCCCAATCACAATCCCCGTCGCCGTGAGCAGTAATGGTCCTTGTGTAAAACGGGCCTGTAGCGTGGGCATGATCTTCATTGCGATGATGGCAAGAACCGAGCTGGCCAGCATTAGTCCCGAAATCAACCAACCGGCAAAATGCTCGGTCGTCATCACATTTTGGAAATAATAATAGAAAGCCGTACCCATCGTACTGATGCTTGCGTCAATCAACATCAAATTGCGCAATCCCGGCTTGGTAGCCAGCACGGAAATTGCCGCTTTGGTGATTTCACCAAGGGTTTGCCGCTCCTCGCGTTTGCTGTGCACAGCTGGTTCATCCATGAAGCCAATTACCAGCAGTGCCATCAAGCCCAGCACGATTGCGGCGTAATAGGTCAATTCAAAATGCCAATGAACTAACGCCCCGGCGATAATGACCCCCGCGGTGCTGCCCACCTCCGTAATGATGCCCATCATACTGACCACTTTTGGGTAGGCTGTATCCCGCCCTGATTGCGGTAACGACTCATAAGCGAATGCCTCCAAAGTCCCTGACTGCAGATTGTACGACCAGGCACTAATGATGAAGCTCACCGCGAACCAGAGAAACGAGTGTCCGAGCAGCATCAGCAGCGAAGAAGCAATTGCTAGCAGGCGGCTCAGGTACAAGACGGTTTTATAGCTGAAGCGATCCGCAAGCATCCCTGACGGCACTTCAAAGCAAAAGCTCGCAACGTGAAAAATGCTCTCGCAAAGTCCGATTTGGACGAGCGGCAAGCCCTTCTGACCGAGGTAAATCACCCACAAGTTGGTGATCCCGAACCAGGCAGCAAAACTGTAACAATATGTCAAGTAGACATTTCTTCTTTTATTCATTTTTGTTCCGTTCCTGTCTGCAGACAGAAAAAGGTCCTGGATGCGCCTAACACGCACACAGGACCCAGTGGACCGGCATTCTCGCTTCGCGACTCATCCTGCAGACAAATTCATTAACTGTCGACCAAAAAAGGGTAGACTTCGCCCCTAAGCCGCAAAAATGTAGATAATTGCGTTCTTTAGGCCAATCCAGTTAATGATTTGATTCTGCATTACGCCGCCTCCGTTTAAAAAGTTAGGTTAAGAATAGCATTCAGTTTTTCTAAAATCAATTAGTTACACATAACAGCTAAATGATTCAAATTCCTCACCTAGTGGTTCTGCACGCTGTGTGAAACGGCTTTCCTTTTACAGATGTGGTTGTTGGTTGGAGCCCGCCAGGAGGGGCGCCGCTGCTGCGCTGCACAAATACTTGCGCGTGGAACAGCCCGGGGCCGGCTCCCGCCAAACTCGCTTTGCTCGTGTGGCTCCCGCCTAATTTTGGGGCCGCCCTCGCTGACGCTCAGTTGCGGTCCCAAAATCACCCCCTGATAGTGAGCAGAAAAGCGCTGCTCACTATCAGTTTGGGCTTTATGCGGTCTTTGTTCCGCTACGCAGCGGCGCCCCTCCAGGCTACTAAACAGTTCTGGGGATACATGGCGTTTAAATCCACTCTACGAAGTTCAAGATTGAGAACGTAAAAGTTTTCTTCTGCGGAATTAGCTGTATCACTATCACGTGTGGTAATTTCGCTTTCCAGGGGGATAAGTACAGTAAATGTACTAGTGCCTGAATCAATTGAAGTTCGATGCACGTTCAGTATTGCGTTCCTTTGAAATCCATCAGAGGCATTCATAAGACGGCGCCGCTCAAGTAACCGCATTAAACATGTACAACTGCTGCGATAGTAGATCAACTGTATTATCTGCCTTGTTTTTTTTCTCATCCATCGTCGCCGGCGAACCTACTACGAGTTTTATGCGGATACTAGGGCGGCGGGCACCTATACGGGAGCGGAGAACCGGGGCTGCTCCATGCCATCGCAATTGTTAGCTGCTAGACTGCGGGTTGTGCAGGCTTGCCGCTAACAATTGGGGGAAGCGCACGGACAACAAAGTGAGCCTGAGGCGAGCGTTGGCCGCCAGCTTAGCGGCAAGACTTGCCGGGTTTGCAAGGCTTGAACGCGACCCTGTGCATGGAGCAGCCCCGGGGCGCAGCGGGAGTATAGGTGTCCACCACCCGGCAGCTTACCCACTCCCCCCGCACCTGAACTAAATTGATATACACAAAAAGTCCACCCTACAAAGAGTGGACTGAAACTGAAATAAGTATTGTCACCGTATCTCCGGCTCGTAGAAACGCCCGAGGATTTTGACAGCCTGCGTGATCGACACGAAGGCGTACGGATCTGACTTTTTCATCGCGACCTCGAAGTCGTACATTTCCGCTTGGCTGATGACCGTGAAGAGAATCGTCTTCTCCTCGTGCCGGAACGCCCCTTCCGCGTCGTGGACGATAGTGATTCCGCGGCGTAGGTCTGCTTGAATCTGGGCGATGACTTCCTTCGGGTGCGAGGTAACGATCATAACCTGTAGCCGCTGCTGCGTTGTGTAGAGGGAGTCGATCATCCGGCCGTTGATGAAGATGGACAGCGCGGAAATCAGCGCGTGCGGCCAGCCGAGCAGGAAGCCGGCGAAGATAACGATCACGAAGTTAAACGCGATGTTGATTTGCCCAATCGATGAACCCGTCTTTTTGCGGATAACCAGACCGAGAATGTCGAGACCCCCGGTGGAGATGTTGTTGCGCAGCGCCATCCCCGTGCCCAGACCGTTGATAACCGCCCCGAAAATCCCACAGAGGATCGGGTCTTTAGTTAATGGCGGAAAATGCAGTAGGCGCAGCATAATTGTTGACGCTAAAACCGACAGCATGGTGAAAATCGTGAAGCGGTGGCCGATTTTGTTCCAAGCCAAGATGAATAATGGCACGTTCAAGATGAAGAGCATGGTCCCGGTTGATAAAATGCCGCCGGTGCTCATCATGCCAAAGGGCGTGTGGAAAGCAAAATTGAACCAGCGCGTGACCACGGTGGAGACGAGCTGCGCGGCACCGGTAATCCCGGATGCGTAAACACCACCGGGTTCCCAGAACAGGTTCAGGGCTAGCGTTACACAGATTGCGTAGAAGAACGCGGCTGAGATGCGGCTGATGGTCTGATACCGCTTGATAATTTTATCGAGTTCCTGCAAGATTGGCTCCCCCATCCAATAATTTCCGTATTAGTATTCAAAGCATAACACGCCCAACCCAACAATTTAAGCCTTTTCGCAAAATTAGCGGTGGCAATTTTCTGAAATTATGTTGCCATGCGTAACGATACGAATGCCCGCTACAAGTGCATTTATGCCTCATTTGGAGCAGACAACGCAAAACGACCCCAGACAATTCTGCCCGGGGTCGTATTACTTTACAAATTAAACTGGATATTTTTACTTATCTTCGGGAGCATTGCCTTCATCGGCCTGCTCCTTTTCGCCGGTTGCGTTGAGCTCGATGCCCAGCGGTTCGAGCTGGGAGTCAACGACTGGCTGTGGTGCACGGGTCATTGGTTCGCTGGCATTGCTGTTCTTAGGAAAGGCAATGACATCGCGAATGTTATCGCGGCCAGCCAGCAGCATTGCGAAGCGGTCAAGACCGATTGCCAGACCACCATGCGGCGGGAAGCCGTAGTCCAGAGCGTCAAGCAGGAAGCCGAACTGCTTTTGGGCCCGTTCTGGGGTGAAGTCGAGCGCCTTGAGCATCTTTTCCTGAATCTCGCGGTTGTGGATACGGATGGAACCACCACCGATTTCGTAACCATTCAGCACGATATCGTAGGACTGGGCGTGGGCCTTGTAAGGTTCGCTGTCCAGCAGGTGGACGTCTTCTTCGTTCGGCATGGTGAATGGGTGGTGCGCTGGAACCCAACGCTTGTCCCCTTCATCGTATTCGAACAGTGGCCAGTTGACGATCCAAACGAAGCGGAACTGGGATTCGTCGATGAGATCGAGGTCCTTGGCAAAATGCGTCCGCAGGTAGCCGAGTGAGTCGGCAACAACCTTAGGCGTGGAGGCAACGAAGAGGACCAGGTCGCCGGACTTAGCGTCAAGCTTATCGGTCAGTTCCTTACCGTCGCCGAAGAACTTGCTGATTGGGCCGCTGATACCGTCATCGGTAACCTTCATCCAAGCTAAGCCCTTAGCACCGAAGCGCTTGATGTATTCTTGCTGTTCTTCGATCTTCTTGCGGGAGTACTTCGCAGCAGCCTGTGGCAAAACGATGGCCTTGACCTGACCGCCGTTAGCAACCGCACCACTGAAGACCTTGAAGTCACTGTCCTTGACGAGGTCAGAAACATCCTGCAGCTCCATGCCAAAACGCAGGTCAGGCTTGTCGCTACCGAAGCGGTCCTGAGCTTCCTGCCAGTCCATGCGCTGGATTGGGGTCTTGATATCGATACCCATAACGTCCTTCATGACCCGCTTGAGCAGGCCCTCGGTCAACGTCTGGATCTCTTCCGCACTCAGGAAGCTGGTTTCCATGTCGATCTGGGTGAATTCTGGCTGGCGGTCCCCACGCAGGTCTTCGTCACGGAAGCAGCGCGCAATCTGGAAGTACCGGTCGTAACCAGCGCCCATCAGCAGCTGCTTGAACAGCTGTGGTGACTGGGGCAGAGCGTAGAAGGAACCAGGATAAACCCGTGATGGCACGAGGTAGTCCCGGGCACCTTCAGGGGTACTCTTGGTCAGGTCTGGGGTTTCAATGTAGATAAAGCCGTTCTCATCGAAGTAACGGTTAGTTGCCATCGTGATTTTGGACCGCAGCAGCAATGCCTTTTGCATCTCTGGCCGGCGCAAGTCGAGGTAACGGTACTTGAGCTTGGTGTCCTCAGATGCGTTCACGCCGTCTTCAATGTCGAATGGCGGTGTCTTAGACTTGTTCAAAACGGTCAGCTGGTGGACTTCGACTTCAACTTCACCGGTGTGCATCTTTTTGTTGACTGCTTCCGGTTTGCGGGCCTTAACTTCACCAGTTGCTTCGATGACGTATTCACTGCGCAGTTCGTTGGCCTGTTCCAGAGCGGCGGCATCAAATTCAGCTGAGAACACCAGCTGGACGACGCCGGCGCGGTCACGGAGATCAACGAAAATCAGGTTGCCCAGACGGCGGCTCTTCTTGACCCACCCTTTGAGGGTAACGGTCTTGTCGATGTCGGCGGCGGTAACGTCACCGGCATACATAGTACGTTTGCTCATGAAATATTCTCCTCACTAATCTGCAAGTAGCTGCTTGCGAACGGCAGCGTAATCGTCGTTCACGTCAGTCTGCTTGATTTCTAGCTGCTTGCCGGAAGCCATGTTCTTGATCTGCACGGTTCCGTTCTCAAGTTCCTGGTCGCCGATCGTGATGACCAGCTCCGCATTTTCACGGTTGGCACTCTTGAACTGGCCCTTTGGCTTGCGGTCCATGAAGTCCATGTCGACCGTGAAGCCTTGGTGGCGAATTTTGGCCGCGAGCTTGAGGGCCGCAACCTGTGCATCTGCACCAATGGCAACGATGTAGGTGGACAGCTGCTGCTGCACTTCCTTGCCTTCCAGCAGGAGCATCAGGCGCTCAACCCCCATGGCAAAACCAACCCCAGGCGTCTGCGGGCCACCGAGTTCTTCAGCCAGACCGTTGTACCGGCCCCCAGCCAGAATCGTGGTGAAACCGCCGCCGAATGCGGGGTCATCGCTCATGACTTCAAAAATCGTGTGGTTGTAGTAATCCAAACCGCGGACCATTGTTGAATCGACCACGTAAGGAATGTCGAGCGCTTCAAGCAATTCCTTGACCTTGGCAAAATGCTCTGCGGCACTTGGCGTCAAGTAGTCAAGAATTGACGGTGCGTTCTTGACGATTTCTTGGTCGTGGCGGTCTTTGCTATCGAGAATCCGCAGTGGGTTCTTCTCCAGCCGGATTTTGGAATCATCGGACAGTTCATCCTTGAATGGGGTCAGGTAGTCGACTAGCGCCTTGTGGAAGGCCACCCGACTCTCTGGATCACCGAGACTGTTGATGACGATCTTCAGGCTCTTGGCGCCCAAAGAGTTCAGCAGGTCGCGGCCGAGTGCAATCGTTTCAGCATCCAGTGCAGGTGAATTGCTGCCAAACGCTTCGACCCCAATCTGGTGGAACTGGCGCTGGCGACCAGATTGTGGCCGTTCGTAACGGAACATTGGCCCCATGTAGTAAACCTTGTAGGGCTTAGCGAATTCGGGCCCGTACAGCTTGTTTTCGATGTACGCCCGGACCACGCCGGCGGTTCCTTCTGGACGCAGGGCCATCATCCGGTCGCCCTTATCCTTAAAGACGTACATTTCCTTAGAAACAACGTCGCTGGTCTCCCCACTGGTCCGGGAGAAAACGTCGGAACTTTCAAAAATTGGTGTGCGAATTTCGCGGTAACGGTATTCATCGAACACCTTGCGTGCATTCGCCTCTACATATTGCCAGAGCTCACTGGTGCCTGGCAGGATATCTGCGGTGCCTTTTGGCCGTTGGTAAGTCGTCATGTTGTTCCCCTCTCTGTGCATAAAAAAAACACCCCTCGCTAGACGCGAAGGGTGCGGACACGGTACCACCTTGCTTTTTTACTCAAGCCATAACGGTGGCTACCGGAGCTGATCTGCCTCCAAAGTGTCTTGTCGATCGTTCTTGGGCTTTCACCAACCCCAAGTCGCTGCGTTTGATCTCTTCTGCTTCTTCACTGGCGCACTATCTATTCGCGTCCTATAGTACCTACTAGCCGGCCGAAAGTCAATACGGCATTAATCGTAAGATAATCAAAGCTAAAATAATCACAAGAACTTTGGTATAATGCCATTAAGAAAGCATTTTGGGAGATTGGACCAGTGAAGAAAAACGTACGGCTCGGCAAGTGGCCCCTGATTGCAATCAGTGCGGCGCTACTTGCAGTTAGCGCGGTTACCACCACCGCCATGGCAAAAACGAATACGATCAGCGTCAAGGCGAGCATCCTCAACGTGCGCCAAGGCCCCGGTCTGGCCTACAACGTGATGGGTCAGATCAAACACGGCAGCAGTCTGACCGTGATCAGCGAGCGCAACTCCTGGTATCAGGTCCGCCTCGCCGGCAACAAGGTCGGCTGGGTGGCTAGCTGGCTTGTCGACAGCGATGCCGCCACTACTACCGCCGCCCGCGTTGCCATTGCCAAGACGACCGTCAACGTGCACCAGTACGCCCAAGTGAGTGCAAAAATTGTCGGTGCCTTGCGCCCGGGTAATTCCGTTAAGGTCGTTTACACCCAAGGCAACTGGAGCCAAATCGAGTTTAATGGTACCGCCGCCTGGGTCCAGAGTACCTACCTCAGCATGACCGGCCAAACCGCCTCAATCTCAACGGCTCAGAGCCAGGTTTCAACGGCCAAGCCCGGTACGACCCTCAAGGTGACCGCCAAAACGAACAGTTACTTGCGGACCGCGGGCGGCATCAACGCCACCGTCGTCAAGAACATTGCTAAGGGCACAGAGCTTGAAGTGGTCAAAACTGATGGTGAGTGGTACCGCGTTCGCACTAGTGATGGCAAGGAAGGCTTTATTGCCAGCTGGGTCGTTACTACCCCGAACGACGGCAAAACGCACAAGGCCGCTACTTCACTCGCCGAAGCGACCATCGTCATTGATCCTGGTCATGGTGGCAGCGATACGGGTGCTCTTTCCAGCAACGGTAAGCACTACGAAAAGACCTACACCCTGCAAGTTGCCGAGCGGATCGCCGCCCAACTACGGAGTGCCGGTGCGAACGTGGTCATGACCCGTAGCAACGACACCTACGTTGACCTATCGCCACGGCCAACGATTGCGGCCAAAACCAATGCTGACGCCTTCATCAGTATCCATTTTGACTCCACCAACCAGGGCACCAAGGCTAGTGGCCACACCACTTACTACTACAGCAAGAGTAAGGACATGCCGCTCGCCGATGCCATCAACAGCGCGACGAGCACCCTGCCCGTCAGCAACCGGGGCGTGGAGTTCGGGAACTATGAAGTCCTGCGCGACAACACGCAGCCGGCCGTGCTGCTGGAACTCGGGTACATCAACGCGAAGAAGGACTTCTCTGAGATCAGCAGTCCGAGTTACCAGAACCAGGTGGCAGCCGATGTCGTCACCGGACTGAACAAGTACTTCCAGACCGGGCACCATCAATAGGCTCTACTAAAATTAGA
The DNA here is from genome assembly GCF_009687905.1 of Lacticaseibacillus zhaodongensis. GTDB lineage: Bacteria > Bacillota > Bacilli > Lactobacillales > Lactobacillaceae > Lacticaseibacillus > Lacticaseibacillus zhaodongensis. The sequence goes on from NZ_BLBG01000009.1 coordinate 71,895, forward strand.
AAACGAATCCGTCGTAGTCATGTGGCTGCGGCGGATTTTTATTGGCTTCCGTAATTTGAATTTAAGTGCGGGGACTTGCGGTAACTGCCGGGTGGCGGGCGCATTTTCCTCCCACTTCACTGGCGGCAGTGACGGACAGGCATGCTGGGGCACACCTCCAGGCTTGACCTCTCCGATGTCCGGAAGCTCTAACCGCTGAAGCGCTAAGAGCCCCGGCAAGCCCAGGTCAAGTCTTCCGGTTGAGCTCCGAGCCCGCCGTGTTAAATTAACTGTTTCGCTAAACTTGCAAGTTCCTCCTATATTCAACTTCGCGGTCTCTCCGCTCGCCCCGATAATTAATAGCCTAGCCAAACCCAGGCTAGACTATTAATTATCGTTTCAGCATGGTCACTCCCGCCAGCTCCGTTCCCGGAAAAGGCGCCCGCCACCCTACTGCTGTGTTTATTAACATAATGACCGCAATTTAAAGGCAACGGATCCATTTCCAGGTATGTGTCACTGATTATGAACGTGTTTTTTAGGGCTGCGTATTGCCAGCTCACCAATCATCAGCCGCGATTCATGGTTATTTTTGTACTTGAAGTGGTTCAGGCGCAGCACCATGAATAATGCCAGCACAGCCGTTCGCTTGTTGGCATCGTTAAACACGTGCTTTTTAATTACGTTAATAAAATAGAAACTCGCTAAGTCAATCACCGTTGGGTAAAGTACCCTGCCAAAAACCTCTTGATGTGCTGACTGAATGATGTAATCCAAGGCTCTGGCATCACGAATGTTTGCCCTTGTTCCCTGCTTCTGCTGGATAAAAGTATTCAGCGAAATTAGCTGGATTTTCGTTAAGTATTCCATTACTTGTCCTGCAAATAATCCATCAGCGGTTCAAACTCAGTGTAGAGCTGTTCAGCCTGATGCATGGCTTCCTCAAAATCAGTGGCGCCATTTTTCTGTTTTTTTGTCAACTTGATTGCGTCACCGTCCAGCGTAACTTCTACTTCATCACCAACGGAAAGTTTCAATTTAGCGGCGTATTCCTTTGGGATAACCGTGATGAGCGACTGATTGCTCTTACCGATTTTTCTGGTCACACTTGTCATGATTCGCCTCCACTTTTTCCTTACACAAGTATATATCGCGTACATGTTTTTGTACATACAGCCCCCCAACTGCTTGCTCAATACCAATGGCTTTCATAACGTATCGTAAGGACTGTGGATGGCTCTAGATGTCAACATTCCTACCATTGATTCGGATTTTGTGACAATAAATGATACGAATATCTGACTTAGAATGCTTGTCCTAGGGTGGTGGGTGCCTCGGAGCTAGCCGTTGGGAGGGACTTTGCCGTCGCGATTGGTAACGTGGGCTTCGTTACCAATCGGGGAGAACGTAGAGACCGCCAGTAGGATTAAAGCAATAAGTTCAGTTATCCTGGCCGAAGCGTAAACAAAGCGGGCTTGAAGTTCAGTGCTGAGACTGGCGGGTTTTGCCAGGCTCAGACACGGCCCCGGCAAACCTTTGTCCCTCCCAGCGGCGTAGCGGAGCGATTTGTACTTTTGCGGCTCTGCCGCCATTAGTACAATCGACATCGAAGCAGCAAAGCTGCGGAGTGAGTGATGCGCTCACCACCCGCAGTTACCGAAAATCCAAACCCAACAGAATACCCTCCTACCGTAATGAAGTAGAAGGGCATTTTTAGCATCCAGTAAGTTTTAGTCCAGCCAGTGCTCCGGATCTTCCCGCCAGCGGTGCAGCAGCGCCACATCCGCGCTTTCGATTGCCCCCGCCGCTTCCGCCGCCGTGATCAGGCTGCCGTAATTGGTCAGTGTTCGCAGCGTCACGTCTGCGTCCGCAAAATTCTTCGTCGCGGCCGGCAGCTGGTAGCTGAAGATGCCGGCAACGCCGACCACATCGGCCCCTGCCTTCCGCGCCGCGGCGACGGCCTTCAGCACACTGCCGCCAGTGGAGATGAGGTCATCGATCACAACGGTGTGGGCACCGGCCAAAATGCGGCCTTCGATTTGCCGCCCTTGCCCGTGGTCCTTGGGCTTGGAGCGGATGTAGACCATCGGCAGGTTGAGCCGTTCTGCCACCCAAGCCGCGTGCGGAATGCCCGCGGTGGCGGTGCCGGCGATGACTTCGGCTTGCGGGTAGTGGGTCCGGATCAGGTCGGCCAGTCCGTCCGCGATGTGCGTGCGCACGATCGGGTAGGCAATGGTCAGGCGGTTGTCGGTGTAAATTGGACTTTTGAGGCCGCTCGCCCAGGTGTAGGGCTTTTGCGGGCTCAGAGTGACCGCACCGATGTTCAGCAAGTCGTTAGCAACAGTGGTTTCGTAATTAGTCATTTTGTTCTCCTTCGTTCCAAGCCGTCTTGATTGCCGTGTAGGCGCTGTAGGGATTGTCAGCCTGGGTAATCGGCCGGCCGACGACGATTGCCGAACTGCCGATTTGGCCGGCGCGCTGGGGCGTCACCACCCGCGCCTGGTCACCAGTCGCGGCGCCGGCAGGGCGAATGCCGGGTGTGACGCGCAGGAAATCCGTGCCGACCTTGGCTGCCACGTCCCCTGCTTCCAGTGCCGAGCAAACGACGCCGTCTGCACCGGCCCCTTTTGCCATCCGCGCCAAGCCGAGTACCGAGTCGCGCATGCTACCGGGCACTTGCAGCTCCGTGTTGAGCTGCTCCTGGCTGGTTGAAGTCAGCTGGGTGATTGCCAGCATCAGCGGGGTTGTGCCCCGACTGCCCGCGTCCAGACCGCTGCGCGCCGCTTTGAGCATGTCGCTGCCACCAGCCGCGTGCACGGTGCACATGTCGGCCCCAAGGCTGGCGATAACGCGGGCCGCCGCTTCAACCGTATGCGGAATGTCGTGTAGTTTCAGGTCGAGGAACACGCGCAGGCCGCGACTTTTGAGCAGCCGCACGATGTCAGGACCGGCGGCGTAATACAGCTCCATCCCCACCTTCACGTACAACTCCTCTGAGACCGGGAAGCGGTCCAGAAAGTCGGTGACGTTTTCTTGACTGGGAAAATCTAAAGCAATGATTGGTTCGTCAATGCGCATGTTCTAACTCCTTCTTAGTTCTAATTACTACAGTTCTTGCGTGGTGAAGGCGCGGGATTCGAGTACCTGCAAAATTGCGGCGGCGGTATCGATAGCCGTCAGCAGCGGCACCCCGTTCAGTGTGGCCGCCTGCCGGATCCGGTAGGCGTCGCGCCCAGCGTCTTGGTCGGCTTCGACTGTGTTCAGGACCATCTGAATGGCGCCGCTGCCGAGCTGATCGATGATGTCGCCGGCGCCAGCACCAATTTTGGTGGCGGTGCGGGCCTTGAGTCCGTGCTCAGCAAAGTAGGCGGCGGTCCCGCTGGTGGCAAGGATGCTGTAGCCGAGATTGCGGAAACGCTTGGCCAGTTCGAGGGCCTCGCCCTTTTGCTTCTGGGCGATGGTGAATAGCACCGTTCCGGAGTCGGGAATCTGGAGCTTGGTGGCGACGAAGGCTTTGTACAGCGCTTTGGCCAGGGTCGTGTCGCTACCCATGACCTCACCGGTAGACTTCATTTCGGGACTGAGCAGGCTGTCGACGTCCGCCAGCTTGGTGAAGGAGAACACCGGTGCCTTGACGTGAACCATGGTGCCCGGAGTGTGCAGGCCGACACCGTATGGCAAGTCGGCGAGCTTTTCGCCCATGATGACGCGGGTGGCGACCTGCGCCATCGGGATGCCGGTGACTTTGCTCAGGAACGGCACCGTCCGGCTGGCCCGCGGGTTAACTTCGATGACGTAAACCTCTTCGTGCGCAACGATGAACTGGATGTTCATCATCCCCACCGTGTGCAGTTCGCGGGCCAGGCGGGTGGCTTGGTCAACAATCTGGTCGCAGACATTCTGCGAGAAGTCCTGCGGCGGGTACATGGCCATCGAGTCGCCGGAGTGAACTCCGGACCGCTCGATGTGTTCCATGATGCCGGGCAAAAGGACGTCCTTACCATCCGCAATGACGTCAACTTCACACTCGTTGCCTTCGAGATAGTGGTCAATCAGGACGGGGTGGTCGTTGGAGACGCTGACGGCGGTGTCCATGTAGTGGCGCAGTTCCGCGTCATTGTTGACGATTTCCATGGCGCGGCCACCGAGTACATAACTGGGCCGGATGAGCGCCGGGTAACCGATTTTAGCCGCCACGGCGCTAGCTTCTTCCTTAGTCGTTGCGGTCTGGCCGTTGGGCTGCGGGATGGCGAGCTTCTGAACGACTTTTTCGAACTCGTCGCGGTCCTCAGCGCGGTTCAGTTCGGCCACGCTGGTCCCGAGGATTTTGACACCCGCTGCCGCTAGTGGCGCCGCCAGGTTGATGGCGGTCTGGCCCCCGAACTGGACGATGACCCCTTGGACCTGTTCGAGCTCGATAACGTTCATGACGTCCTCGAAGGTCAGCGGTTCAAAATACAGCTTGTCGGAGATCGAGAAGTCGGTGGAAACCGTTTCTGGGTTGTTGTTCATGATGATGGCTTCGTAGCCAGCCTTCTGCAGGGCCTGGACGCAGTGGACGGTCGCATAGTCAAACTCGACCCCCTGCCCGATGCGGATTGGGCCCGAGCCGAGAACGAGGACGGATGGTTTTCCAGAGCGCTTGCTCTCGTTTTCTTCCTCGTAGGTGCTGTAGAAGTATGGCGTGCTGGAGGCGAACTCGGCCGCACAGGTGTCGACCATCTTGTAAACCGGCAGGATGTGCTGCACATCCCGTTGGTGGCGCACCGCGCCCGGGCGTTCCTGCCAGAGCTGGGCGATTTCCGCATCGCAAAAGCCGTTCTTTTTGGCTAGACGCAGTGTGGCCTCATCGGCGGGCTTGGCCGCCAGCTGGCGCTCGATTTCGACGATGTGCATGAACTTATCAACGAAGAAGGGGTCGATGCCGGACAACTCGGCGACGCCTTCCACGCTGTAGCCGCGGCGCAGCGCCGCCATGACGTAGAAGAGACGGTCGTCACGCGCATGAATCAAGCGGTCGCTGAGCTCCTCTTCAGTACTGTTGTCGGCCTCATCACTCTGCAGGTGCAGGTGGCCGATTTCCAATGACCGCTCCGCCTTCAGGATGGACTCTTCGAAATTCCGGCCAATCGCCATGACTTCCCCGGTCGCCTTCATTTGCGTACCGAGGGTGCGGTTGCCGTTAACGAACTTGTCAAATGGCCAGCGTGGGATTTTGGTGACCACGTAGTCCAGTGCGGGTTCAAACTGGGCGTATGTGGTCTTGGTGACTGGGTTGATGATTTCGTCGAGGTTGAGCCCGACCGCGATTTTGGCCGCAATTTTGGCAATCGGGTAGCCGGTCGCCTTGGATGCGAGCGCACTGGACCGGGACACGCGCGGGTTAACTTCAATGATGTAGTACTGGAAGCTGTGCGGATCCAGTGCGAGCTGCACGTTACAGCCGCCCTCGATGCCGAGCGCGCCGATGATCTTCAGTGACGCGTCCCGCAGCATCTGGTTTTCCTTGTCGGAGAGCGTCTGGATGGGTGCGGTGACGACAGAATCCCCGGTGTGAATGCCGACCGGGTCGACGTTTTCCATGTTGCAGACGACCAGGCTGTTGCCCTTGTGGTCACGCATCACTTCGTACTCAATTTCCTTGAAGCCGGCGATGCTCTGTTCGATCAGGGCCTGCGTGATTGGCGACAGCTTCAGCGCGCCGCCACAAATTTGGCGCAGTTCCGCCTCGTCACCGCACATGCCGCCACCGGTGCCGCCCATGGTGAACGCGGGCCGCACGATGACCGGGTAGCCAATTTTGTTAGCAAAATCCACCGCCGCCTGCACGGTTTCGACACTCTGGGAGGCCGGAATTGGTTCGCCCAGCTGCTGCATGAGCTCCTTGAACTGCTCGCGGTCCTCGGCCTGGTCGATGGCGCTGAGCTTGGTCCCGAGCAACTCGATGTTCAGTTCCTTTAGGATGCCGGACTTGGCGAGTTCTTCGGCCATGTTCAGCCCCTGCTGGCCGCCCAGCGTTGGCAAAATGGCGTCGGGCATCTCTTTACGGCAGATCTGGCTGACGAACTCCAAGGTCAGGGGTTCGATGTAGACGTGGTCGGCGATTTCCTTGTCGGTCATGATGGTCGCCGGGTTGGAGTTAACGAGGACCGTTTCGTAGCCCTCCTCGCGCAGTGAGAGGCAGGCTTGGGTGCCGGAGTAATCGAATTCCGCCGCCTGGCCGATGATGATCGGCCCGGAGCCGATCACCATGATTTTGTGAATATCATTCCGCTTTGGCATCTGCTTTGGCCCCCTGCTTAGTTTGTTTGTTCTTCTTCATCAGTGCGACAAAATCATCGAATAAGTAGCGCGCGTCGTGCGGGCCCGGCGTTGCGTCCGGGTGGAACTGGACGGAAAATGCCGGCCGGTCGCGGTGGCGCAGTCCCTCGACGGTGTCATCGTTAATTTCCGTATATGTTTGCAAAAGTGGCGTGCCCGCAAGTGAGTCGGCGTCGACCGCGTAGCCGTGGTTCTGGGCGGTGAAGACCGTCTTGCCGGTCGCGATTTCACGCACCGGGTGGTTGAAGCCGCGGTGACCAAAACGCATTTTGCTGGTGGTTGCGCCGTTTGCTAAGGCAAACAGCTGGTGACCCAGGCAGATGCCCATGAGTGGGTAGCGCTCCTGCACCGCGCGGATCATCGGAAGTGCGGCGGGGACGTCCTCGGGGTTACCGGGACCGTTCGAGAGCAGCACGCCGTCTGGGTGGAGCTGCTCGATTTTGGCTGCGGTCACGTCGCTCGGCACGACCGTCACGTTGCACTGACGCTGCGCCAGTTCGCGCAGAATGCTGTACTTGAGTCCGAAGTCAACGAGCACCACGCGCAGGCCCTTGTTCGGGTCGGTGTAGGCACTCTTGGTGCTGACCTGCTCGACCTGCTGGGTGCTGAAGTGCGCGGCCTTTAGCTCCGCAGCCTTCGCCTTTGCGTCGCCGAGTTCGTTGACCAGCGCGCCCTTCATGACCCCCTCTTCCCGCAAAATCCGCGTCAGGCGGCGGGTGTCGATGTCACTGATGCCGGGAATATCGTGTTGCCGTAAGTATTCGTCCAGGGACAGCTCGTTGCGCCAGTTGCTAGCGCGGCGGGCGAGTTCGTGGACCACCACCCCGCTGCAGGATGGGGCCACGGATTCGTCATCGTCTGCGGTGACGCCGTAATTGCCAATCAGCGGGTAAGTAAATGTGATAATTTGCCCGCAGTAGGACGCGTCGGTGATGGTTTCCTGATAGCCGGTCATCCCGGTGTTGAAGACCACCTCGCCGTGCATCTCCTTGTCGCTGCCGAACGCGGTGCCGGCAAAAACGGAGCCATCTTCAAGTACTAAGTAGCGTTTCATTATTAATCCTCCTCAGCTGCGTACACCAATTCGCCATCCACGAAGGTGTAAGCGCAGTTGCCGTACAGGGTTTGCCCAACAAAAGGTGAATTTGTTCCCTTTGAGGCAAAATCTTCCGCTTTGACCTCTGCGCCACGCTCCAGGTCAAACACCGCGATGTCGGCCGCATCACCGGGTAAAATACTGCCACAGTGCTGCAAGCCGAAAATCTGGGCCGGACCACTGGTCATGGCGTCAAGCAGCCGGGTTAAGGTCAACTTCGATCCTTCTGGCCGCACCAGCTTGGTGTAAATGGCCGCAAAGGCGGTCTCACTGCCGGTGATACCGTTCGGCGCGCCGCAGAGTCCCTTAGACTTCTCGGCTGCGGTGTGTGGTGCGTGGTCGGTCGCGATGCAATCGATCGTGCCGTCAACCAGCCCTTGCAGCACCGCGGCGCAATCAGCCTCGCTGCGCAGTGGTGGGTTCATTTTGAAGTTGGCGTCGTCGCCCGGAATGTCGCTGTCGCTTAGTAGCAGGTGGTGCGGGGTGACTTCCGCGGTCACCTTGACGCCGGCTGCTTTGGCCGCGCGTACCATGGCCACGCTGTCCGCCATACTCAGGTGGCAGACGTGGTAAGGCGCGTTCGCCGCCTTGGCCAGCGCCAGGTCGCGGGCCAGCTGACTGGTCTCAACGCTGCCAATGATGCCGGGCACGCCGATCTCCTCAGCTTTGGCGCCGGCGTTGATCACGCCGCCAAACTTCAGGCTGTTTTCCTCAACATGTTCCGCCAGCGGGATGCCCGCCTTGGCCGCACCGTTCAGTGCCTGCCACATGGTCGCGGCGCTTTGAATCCCAGAGCCGTCGTTGGACACGCCCACCGCCCCAGCCGCTTTGACCGCGGCAAAATCAACACAGGGACCTTCAACTCTGCCCTTGGTGATGCTCGCGTACTGGAGAATGTGGACCTTGCCTTCGTTGCGGTCGCGTTTCAGCATGGCCTTCACCCGCTCGGCACTATCCGGCACCGGGTCGACGTTCGGCATCGCCGCAATCGTGGTGAACCCGCCGCGGGCCGCAGCCGCGCTGCCGGTCGCGATGGTTTCCTTGTCCGTCTGGCCGGGGTCGCGCAGGTGCACGTGCAGGTCGACCAGACCGGGGGTGACGAGCTTACCGTCCAGGTCGATGACCGTGGTCCCGGCCGGAGCCGCGAGCCAAGTGCCAAAAGCTGCGACCTTACCGTTTTCAATCAGCAGGTCACCCTTGAAGAACGACCCGTTCATGTAGATGTTGCCATTTTGCAGGAGGAAGTTATTCATGCAGGCCACCTAATTTCCGAACTTTCATGACGCGTTCCAGCAGCGCCATGCGGACGAAGACGCCGTTACGCATCTGTTGCGCAAACATGCACTGAGGATTGGCGACTAGGTCACTGTCGAGCTCGACACCGCGGTTGATTGGGCCTGGGTGCATGATGATTGCTTCGCGTTTCATCTGGATGGCGCGGGCGTCGGTCAGGCCGTATTTTGCGCGGTATTGGCTGGCCGTGAAGCTTTCGCTCGGGTCGTGGCGTTCGTGCTGCACCCGCAATACCATGACCACGTCCGCGTCGGCTACCGCAGCGTCGATCGTGGTGTGCTTGCCGTAGCGGTCAAAAGCTGAGTCGTACCACTGCTCCGGGCCGGCAAACTCAAGCGTTGCACCCAGCCGCTGCAGGATTTCGGCGTTGGAACGGGCAACGCGGGAGTGGCTGATGTCACCGCAGATGAGGACCTTGAGCCCGGCAAAATGGCCGAAATGCTCGTGAATGGTCATCAGGTCCAGCATGCTTTGGGATGGGTGTTCGCCCGCCCCGTCGCCAGCGTTGACGATGGCAATGTCCAGGTCCGGCGCCTTGACTAGTGGTGTGTAGTATTCTTCCTGGCTGTGGCGGATGACCGCGATGTTCACACCGACCGAGTTCAGCGTCAGCAAGGTGTCGTGCAGGGTCTCACCCTTAGTCACGGAACTGTGCTGGGGGTCAAAATCAATCAGGGTGAGGCCTAATTTGTGTTCCGCCATCTCGAAGGAGCTGTGGGTGCGGGTACTGTTTTCAAAGAACAGGTTCGCGACGTAAACTGGTTCGGCCAGCTCGATTTTGGCGCCGTGCTTGAAGTCCTCCGCCCGCTTGATGACCTCCTGGACGTCATCATTACTGAAATCCTGCATTGATAAGATATTGCGTTTTGCTACATCTGGGTAAGCTAACATGTGTTTTTCCTCCCGTGCTGGTGCGACATACTTGTGTATAAAAAAACTACCAATTTGCTTAGAGCAAACCGGTAGTTACAGCGCTACACAAAGTAGCCGGAACCAAGCACCAATTTTGCTCTCTCTGGAGACAATTAAATCGCTTTGGATTCTTACTTAATATTCTCAATGGCAATGCTGTCGCTGCCGTCGACCTCCTCTACGGAAACCTTGATCTGCTCGTGCAGTGACGTGGGAATGTTCTTACCGACAAAATCGGCGCGAATTGGCAGTTCGCGGTGGCCGCGATCAACGAGGACGGCCAGGGCAATCTTTTGCGGGCGGCCGATTTTCATCAGCGCGTCCATCGCGGCCCGGGTGGTGCGGCCTGTGAAGAGCACGTCGTCAACGAGGACAATGTTCTTGTCCTTGATGTCGACGGGAATGTCGGAACCGTGGAACTGGGCCTCATCGGTGCCGGCCTTGTGGTAATCATCCCGGTACAGCGTGATGTCCAGTTCGCCAACCGGCACGTCGACATCCTCCAGTTGCTTGATGCGCTTTGCAATCCGGCGCGCCAGGTAGATGCCACGGGTCTTGATCCCGATGATCACGATGTCGCCGAGGCCCTTGTTCTTCTCAATGATTTCGTAGGTGATCCGGGTCAAAACCCGTTGCATGCCCACGCCATCAACTAATTCCTTTGCCAAGATGATTCCTCCATCTAATTATTTGCCTGCTGCAAGTTCCACACGTCTCGATTACGGCGCGCATCATCGGCGAGCCCCGCTGCGCTCTGGGTAAAATAATAGCCCCTCACCCGTGACGAGTGAGAGGCTTTGGCCCGATTAAGGCTTCCGCATCCTTCTCAGCCTCACGGGACCGATGTTAAAGGACTTGTATGTTGTGTTAAATATAACCGCTTGCTCGAAACATGTCAATCAGTTAGGGCGGATTCGAGTCAAAAAAGCTGCCAAAACTCACTTCTTGAACTGCTCCGTCACAAACGCCCGCACCAGTGGCTCTGCTTCAAGCAAACTGTCCGCATGCCAAGTTGCAGCCGGCGCGGCGTTCAGGCCGTCAACGTTCAAGTACAAGGTGTTACACCCGGCCGCAGTACCGGCCGCGACGTCGAGGTAGCGGTCCCCCACCACCAGGGTGTCGGCAGCTTGCAGATTGAACTTGTTCAGCAGGAAGTTGATTGACTCTGGATCCGGCTTGCGCTTGAAGTGCATGTCGATGGTCGTTCCGCCGGCGAACAAGTCCTTCCAGCCGTACCGCTGCAGCAGGCGCCATGCCTTTTGGTCGCGGTGTGTCCAGAGTAGGTTCATCCCCCCTGCCGCGTGCACAGCCTGCAGGGATTCACCCGCGCCCGGATACGGTTTGGGGTCCGCGTTCAGCTCCAGCTCATAGCCGTTGTAGACGCGCTGCAATTCCTTCCGGTCGACCTGGTGTTCCCGGGCGTAATCATCGAACACTTTTTTCATTGAGTCGATTTTGATTGCAAGCAGCAACGCGTGGGCATCGCTATCTTGGGTGCCGTAATCGCTCAGCGTCGCCTGCAGTGCCTTGATCATCCCCGGATAGGTGTCGAAGAGCGTGCCATCAAAATCCCAAATGACTGTCTTCACGCTACATCACCGCCGAATCGAAGCAAATGGTGACTGGCCCGTCGTTGACGAGTTCGACTTGCATGTCGCCGCCGAACTCGCCGGTTTCGACGTGCAGTCCTAGTGCGCGCAGATCCGCGTTGAACTGGTCGTAGAGCTTAGCCCCTAATTCAGGCTTCGCGGCGTCAGTGAAGCTGGGCCGGTTACCCTTGCGCACGTCCGCGTACAACGTGAACTGGGAAATTGAGAGCACACTCCCGCCAACATCCGCGAGCGCCAGATTCATTTTGCGCGCGTCATCACTGAAGACCCGCAGCTTGGCGAGCTTGTGCGCCAGCTTCTGCACCGTCGCTTCGTCGTCATCGGGACCGATGCCGACCAGCACCATGAAGCCCGCGTCAATCTTGCCGACCACTTCGCCGGCAATCCGCACGGAGGCCGAAGTGACCCGTTGTGCTACTAATCGCATAGTTGCTTCTACCTCCAATAATTCAAATCAAATCAACCGTTCGCCCGCTTAACTTCGTAGACGTCCGGAATGTTCTTGATGGCATCGATCATGTGATCGAGCTGGTGCAAGTTGTTGATGCCGACCGTCACGTGAATGTCCGCCATCTGGTCGTGATCCACGCGCCCGTTGATGTTGTTCAGGTTCTTCGTCTGCGCGTTCAGCACCTGCAGCACGTCGTTAAGCAAGCCGTTGCGGTTGTAACCAAAAATCTCCAGGTCCGCGTTGAAGGACTGCGCGTTGTCCACCTGCTTGCGCCAGTGCACATCGATCAGCCGGGATTGTTCCTCGGGGCTGTCGGTCACGTTCGGGCAGTCGGCGCGGTGAATGGTGACCCCGCGGCCGCGGGTGATATAACCAACGATCGGGTCGCCGGGAACGGGCAGGCAGCATTTTGCCAGGTGCACCAGGAAGTTGTCGACGCCCTCAATGACGACGCCGGAATCTTCGCCCTGTTGGCTCTTCGCCTTCGCCTTGTTCTTGCTGGATGGCTTGCGCTCCTTGCTGACGGTGGTGACCTTCTTGTTCTCGTTCAGGATGGCCTGCTCACGCTCGCGTTTTTCGGATTCTTCCTTGTCGTGGCGGTACTTCTCGGTCAGGCGGTTGGCGACGACCAGTGGGGTCAGCTCACCGTAACCGATGGCGGACATCAGCTCGTCTTCGGTCGCGTAGTTGAGCCGCTTAAGAAGTGCGTCCATTGGCTGCTTGTCGAGGAAGTCATTCGGGTGCAGGCCCATCTCGAGCAGCTGGTGTTCCAGCATGTCGCGGCCCTTGATGGCATTGTCCTCTTTGTCCTCCTGCTTGAAGTAGCGGCGGATCTTGTTCCGCGCGCGGGAGGTGAAGACGACCTTGGTCCAGTCGCGACTCGGCGTGCTACTGGCGGACGTGAGCATCTCGACGATGTCCCCGTTCTTCAGCTGGTAGTTCAGCGGCACGATCTTGCCGTTGACCTTCGCGCCGACTGTGTGGTTCCCGACCTCGGTGTGGATGCGGTAGGCGAAATCAAGGGTGTTGCTCCCCTTCGGCAGCTCGTAGACTTCCCCCCGCGGCGTGAACACGTAGACGCGGTCGGAGAAAATGTCGCCCTTAACGCTGTCGACGAATTCGGCGGCGTCTTTGGTTTCATCCTTCAGTTCCAGAATTTCGCGGAACATGTCCAGCTTGCGGCCGTCGGAGTCGTAGTGGACTTCATCGGTCTGGCCTTCCTTGTATGCCCAGTGGGCCGCAACACCATATTCAGCGACGTGGTGCATCTCTTCGGTCCGGATCTGGACTTCGAGCGGCTTACCACCAGGGCCGATGACGGTCGTGTGCAGACTCTGATACAGGTTGGCTTTTGGCATTGCGATGTAATCCTTGAAGCGGCCGGGCATTGGCTTCCACTTGGTATGGATGACCCCAAGGACGGCGTAACAGTCCTTGATGGAGGTCGTGATCACCCGGACGGCGAGCAGGTCGTAGAGTTCACTGAACTGCTTGTGCTTGTCGCGCATTTTCTTATAAATAGAGTAGATGTGCTTCGGGCGCCCGTAAATTTTGTACTCAATATGGCTGCCTTCCAGCGCCTTATCGATGTCCTCGATGGCGTTCTGGATGTAAGCTTCACGCTCGGTCCGCTTGGAATTCATCAGGCTGGCGATGCGGTGGTACTGCTGCGGGTTCAGGTAGCGCAGCGATAGGTCTTCCAGCTCCCACTTGATGGTGCTGATCCCTAAGCGGTCGGCTAGCGGGGCAAAAATGTCCAGCGTCTCGGTCGCGATGCGGCGCTGTTTGTCCGGCCGCAGGTGCATCAGGGTGCGCATGTTGTGCAGGCGGTCGGCCAACTTGACCATGATGACCCGCAGATCCCGGGCCATGGCGATGAGCATTTTGCGGTGGTTCTCGGCCAGTTCGTCCTTGTGCGCGACGTATGTGACCTTGCTCAGTTTGGTCACCCCGTCAACGATCACGGCGACGTCCTTACCGAAGAGCTCGTTAATATCGCCCAAGGTAATGTTCGTGTCCTCGACCACATCGTGCAGGTAGCCGGACGCAACCGTCGCCGGGTCCATCTTCAGGTTCGCCAAGATCCCCGCGACCTGAATCGGGTGAATAATGTAAGGCTCACCGCTTTGCCGCAACTGATCTTTATGTACATAGGCCGCGAAATCATAGGCCTTCTTCACGAACGCCAGATGCTTTTCATTCATGTAACCCGCGCAGATATCGTACACCTGCTGCTGAGTCAGTTCTGCTGGTTCTGCCATCTTAATCGCCATCCTCAAAAAATCGAAAAAATACAATAAAAGCACGTCCCAGTGTACGTGCTTTGCCAGTTACTTAGATTATACAAAACGACTACAAAAAAGCTAGTCTTTCAAAATTGCAATGATACTCAAAAGCAGGTAGTAAGCCGTGAACCAGTAGTCATACTTCGCAAAGCGGAAGAAGACCATGGCGGCAAAAAGGATCGGAAAGATGAACACGAGGGCCCAGAACAGGTGGGTCTTCTTCATGTGGCGCCCGATCCACCAAGCAAAGGCGCCATCAAGAATGATGAACAAAAGTCCCACGCGCCAAGCAACGGACAGGTGCACTAACTTGAAGAAATAAGGAGCAACAATGGCCATGATTAAACTGGTGATAACAAGCAGAACCGTTGGCTTTTGCCACCAGCTATTGATTTTTTGCAGCAATATTCGTCTTTCCTTCCATTAACTCTGTAATTGTGGAGATGGCACTGAGTAAATATAACGGTGCGGTTTCGGTGCGCAAGATGCGGGGGCCGAGGCCGGCCGCGACGAACCCCGCGGCGGTCAGCTCCTGAACCTCTTCCGGCGCAATGCCGCCCTCGGGTCCGAAGACCGCCGTCAGGGTGCGCGGCTGCTGCGCAAGTGCGGCCACCAATGCGGCGGTCTCCCCCTGCTTGGCGCTTTCCTCGTAGGCAATGATCTGCGCATCGGCGGGAATCGTGCTAGCAGCGGTCAGCTTGGGCAGAAATTCCACGGTTGGCACCACGTTGCGGTGGCTCTGTTCCGCCGCGCCGCGGGCAACCAGCTGCAGCCGTTCCAGCTTCTTGGCGACCTTGTTGTCCTGCCAGCGGGCGGTGGCCCACTGGGAATTGGCAAACACGATGCGGCTAGCTCCGAGTTCAACGGCTTTTTGCGTGATCAGCTCGGGCTTTTGTGCCTTGCCGACACCGCAGACAATGGTCACGGCGACGGGCAGCTCGGCATTTTTGTGCAGGTCAGACTCGGCGCGCACGGTCAGCGGGTCGGTGCCGGTGATGGTGACCAGGTACACATTGCCATGCGCATCGGCTAGTTCCAACTGCTGACCTTCTTGCATCCGCAGCACTTTGACCGCATGTTTCGTTGCGGTTGCGTCTAGCTGGACGCTTGTGCCCGGCTGCAGCACTTGATCCGTGAAGTAGCGTTGCATTATTCCACCTCCGCGGCGTGCTGGGCGCGCAGGGCGACCCAATCGCCACTGCGGCGCTCCTCAACGACCTTGAAACCATTATCTGTCAGCGTCTTTTTGATCAAGTCCGCCTTTTCACTGATGATGCCCGCAAGCAGGAAGTTTCCGCCTGGCTTGAGCACATCGGTAACCTGCGGAATGAGCGGTACCAGTGCGACCGGCAACATGTTGGCCAGCACGAGGTCGGCGGTTGTCTCGATTCCGTTCAGTAAGTTGCTCTGCTTGACCGTGATGTGATCGACAATATTCAGGTTGATGTTGAACTCGGCACTTGCAACCGCGTCCTCTTCCAGGTCGGTGGCGAGCACCTGCTTCGCGCCCATTTTCATGGCGGCGATGGCCAAAATTCCGGAACCGGTGCCGACGTCGAGCACGTCTTCACCGCCACGCAAGCAGCCTTCCAGCAGGCCGAGTGTCAGCCGGGTGCTGGGGTGCGTGCCGGTACCAAAAGCTTTGCCGGGATCCATGATCAGCTGAATCTCACCGACTTGCTGTGGGGTGTATTCCTCCCAGCGTGGCACCACGGTCAGGTAGCGGCTGATGCGCACGGCGTGGTAGTACTTCTCCCACACCTTGACCCAAGACGCATCGTCCACGGCGCCACTGCTGACGGTGCCAGCTCCGACGTCGAAGCCGAACTCAGTCAGACCACTGACCTTGCTCTGGACGTTGGCAATCAGCTCGGTAATGTTGACGCTCTCCGCAAAATAACCACTGATGATGGCGCGGTCTGCGGCGATCATGTTATTAGTGCTGTGGTCCTCGATCTGCGTCCCCTCAGCGCCAGCAGCGAAGAGAATGTTGCTGACGGGTTCGAGGGCACCGGGCGTGGTATCAACTTTAATCGTTAACCATTCCATGGCGACACCTTAGTACTTCGGGTAGCCGTAAAAAACGGACTGCTTAGCGGCCGGCTGCGCAGCAACGGCCTTTTCAAAGGCTTCTTGGTCGAAGTCGAGCGCAAAGTTGTCGTCTTCGCTCGTGCCGTCAACGAAGTCCAGCAAGTCGGATTCGCCGTCGTCCAGCAACTGCTGGAAGTATTCGAAGAAACCATCGACGGTGGCCTGGTCGATGCCCTTTTTGCCGGCGAAAGGAATGATGGCCAGGTAGTTGTCGGCGTATTCTTCGCCATCGACGCGCGTTTTGTCGTAGAAGAGTACGGCGTCATCGTAAGAAACTTCGCCCTTGTCGACGACTTCACCCTCTTGGTCCTCGATGGAGTAATCCTTGTTCGTCTCCACGGTGATGGTGTATTCAAGCTCCATCACGTGCGCTTCCTTGTCCCAGTTGATGTTCAGGTCGCCGTCAAAGTCGAGCGCGTCCATCTTGTCGCCGATATAATCCAACATGTTTTCTTTGTTCGTTGTCATGGCTAAATCCTCCAGCCGTTAATGGCAAAATTAAGGGTGCGCAAACCGCGCATACATTATGCTTCATATTAACCCAAAAAGCGCCCGGGCAAAAGAGCGCAAAGTAGCCGCAACTCCGCGTAAGCGCTATAATCTGGCTTAAGGATGTGATTGATTTGAATCAGGAAGACAAACAGCTCCACGCCCTCATCAGCAGTACTAGTGACGAACTCATTTCGGAGCGCTTTACAGAAAACAAAATCCAGCAGCGGGTCGAGCAGTGGCAGCAAGGCGGTGATACGCCCACCCTCGCCGAGCAGACGGTGTTCATGTTGAACGAAAACCGGGACTATACGGAAGAGTTACTGTTTCGGGTGGTGAAGAAGTTGCGAGATTAGCAAAATGATGCGTAGTAGTTAATTGCGATTTTGGTAAATTTGATTGGGTCTGTGCCAACTGGTGTTGAAGAATAAATATATCATTCGGGAAGATCTCCATGATAGGAGGTCTTTTTGTTATTTTTAGGCGGT
>NZ_BLBG01000010.1 GCF_009687905.1 Lacticaseibacillus zhaodongensis
ACCGCCTAAAAATAACAAAAAGACCTCCTATCATGGAGATCTTCCCGAATGATATATTTATTCTTCAACACCAGTTGACACAGACCCGGAATTGATAGTACCATCGTGAACACCGCCATGCCAGCCATTACCGCCGACCTGCACGGCATCGAACTGATCGGCTGGATCGTCGCCATTTTCCTGCTGGGCACCGCCGTCAGCACACCGCTCTGGAGCAAACTGGGTGAGCGTGCCGGTAATAAGTTTGCCTACCAGCTTGCCGCAATTTTCTTCGTTCTGGGGTCCTTCCTGCAGGGGATGGCGCCAAACATGGTGTTCCTGATTATTGCCCGGGCAATCGCCGGGATCGGTAACGGGGGGATGGTGTCACTGCCCTACATTATCTACGCGCAGCTCTACCGCAACCCCCGCAAGCGGATGCGGACGCTGGGCTTTGCTTCAGCCAGCTACGCCACCGCGACGATCATTGGGCCGCTGTTCGGGGGCTACATTGTGGACACCTTCAGCTGGCACTGGATTTTCTACATTAACGTGCCGATTGGTTTGCTGTCTGCGGTCCTCGTGCAGATTTTCTTCAAAAAGCCGCGGCTCGTCAAACGGCAGGCGCCGGTCGATTACCTTGGGGCAAGCTTGCTGGCAGTGGGGCTTATTCTCCTGCTTAGTGGGACAGAGCTGATTGGTAACGGCAGCGGTTGGTTGATTGCCGCGTTGATGCTTGCTGGGGTCGTGGTATTAGGTATCATGATGCGCTTCGAGAAATCCGCCAGTGACCCGATTATTCCGACCCGTTTATTCAAAAACACCAATTTGCTGGTCGATTTTGCCCTCTTCGCCATCATCTGGGGTGCCTTTATTGGGTTCGTTGTCTACGCGCCAATGTGGGCTCAAGGCCTGCTCGGGACCACTGCGCTGATTGGGGGTGCGACCCAGATTCCGGGCTCCGTGACGAACTTTGTCGGCTCGGGCCTCGTTGCGCCACTGCGCCGGGTATTGACACCACAAAAGGTGATTGCACTCGGAACTTGGACGCTCATTGTGACCTTTGTGATCATGGTGCTGCTCGGGGTCCACGGCGCTTACTGGCTGATTCTGATTGCCGCCGCGTTTGAGGGCTTCGGGAACGGGATGTGCTTCAACGAACTGCAGGTCAAGGTGCAAGAGGACGCGGAGCTGGAAGACTTGCCGGTCGCGACCTCCTTCAGCTTCTTGATCCGCATGCTGAGCCAGACCTTCACGACGGCTATCTTCAGTGTGATCATGAATCATTCGCTGCGGGCCGGCGTTCTACACAGCCACGGCCACATCAGCATGGGCATGCTCAACAAGTTGAGTGATTCGGGCACTGTCGGCAGCTTACCGCAGCACCTGTTGCCGGCAATGCGGGTAATTTTGCACCACGGACTGCACAACATTATGTTCATGGGGCTAATTTTGCTGCTGGTTGCGGCGGCGCTGAACCTCTGGGCGCTGCGGAAAGAGCGGCAAGCAAAAGTGGCCGCGAACTAGGCAAAATATCCTTACATCAAAAATGGTCTTGGCAATGCGGATTTGCTCCGCATTGCCAAGACCATTTTGCTATTTTTGTTGGTGAATCGTGACTGGCCAGGCCGCCGTACCCTTCAACATCAGGGCTTGCAGGCGGGTGAACAGAAGCAAGAGCCAGCCGAACGCGAGTACGAAGGCCTGAATTTCAAAGGAGGTCAGGGATGGGTAACGGAACCAGCGGAAACCGAAGTTCATGATTACAAGAATGGCAGCGATGATGTAAGATACGGCCAAAAACTCGGGGGTAACGTCTGGCAGCAACCATTTAATGCCCACAATCAGGGCGGCCAATAACAGCACTAGCATGCCCGCGGCCTGGTCGTGCAGGAAGTGTGACGCCGCGTTGTTAGGGAAAATACCGACTAGGCCGACATCAATGGCAACTAACGACAGCAAGATGCGAATGATCCATAGACGCCAGTTGCGGGGGTAACGCTCACTTAGGGCCACGAATAGGTAATCTATTAGGGCAATCATGAGTAGTGCCGTAACGATGAGGGTCATGTTGAACTGCCAAGCGTTACTGGCCATGTTGGTGCCTAGAAAACTGAGATTGTGTTGCCACCAGCGCCGGTTACCGTTGGAGGCCATGGCGATGATTGCCCCGGTGACGGTGACCGCTCCGAGCAGGTAGCTGAGCGTGGTGCTGTTGATGGTGATGGCGGCAGCGGTCATGAGCGCGTTAGCGATGAAAGTCAGGGTGAGGAAAATCAGGCTGGCCGTTAAAAAGTCAAAGGCAATGCCAGGAAACAGGGTCCCGAGCAGCCAGAACAAGCCTAACAGAGCGAGACCAAGCATCAGCGCAAAGGAAAACAAAATCACCGGAAAATTACGCCAGTAGATCCGTGGTGAGAAGCGCTCGGTATCTTCATTGCGACTCTTGATGAAGAAGCCCGCGAACAGGAGGGTACCAGAGACAACCCCGAAGCCGATCACAAAACTAGCAATCGATACGCTGCCAGTAAGGGGAATCGAGCGCAAGCGGATGTAATACCAGTAGATGACAGCAGCTAATGACTCCAGCAGTGCCGCACCCAGGGCCCAGACGAGGAATAAGCGCCGACTGCTCAAGCGCTCCGCCGGCCGGGGCTGGATGATCAGTTTGTCATTTTTGACAACCATTTGCATATCAGTTTTGTCATCGATGCCCAGCTGGGTGCAGACCTCTTCCGGTAGCTCAATGTGCATTGTCTTTGTTTCCTTAGCCACGGTGAACCTCCTTAGATAGTTATCTAATTACACTATAACGCTTGGCGGGAGGCGGGTCACGATAAATGGCCGTGGAATTTTATATCTGAAAAAGATAACGTGTGGTTTATTTGCTGCAACAAATAGCGATAGAAACGGTAAAAATCGTTTTAATCGCCATTAAAAATTGATTTGTCGGTAACTGGGTCTTATTCCAAACTTGTTTTGCTCTCGTGCCATAGTTCATATGGCGTGTAGACATCATTTCCGTTCAGAACCACTGTGCCGTCAGCATTGATTGGAGCTTGGCTGCCGAGCCAGATGTCTGTCCCGGTGGTCATTAGTAGCTTATGGTGGCCCTTACCGGTTTTGCCTTGAAAGGACTTAACAAGATCGCGGGCATAGTGCGACTTCAGGTATCTGACCGCACCATTGTCGAATGTTAATTGCAGAATGTTAGCAGCATTTTCAACCTTGGTGACATGTGGCAGAACATTATCCATAATTTCTCCTCCAGATTTTGTGAATACGTATTCAAAACAACGACCAAGTACATTCTATTCCTGAACCAACTATGTTTACAGCCAAATGTTCACTAACACAACTATTATTCAAGACAATTATATTGATGTGTCGATAAGTACCTCCTTTTTGGGCAAACGCGTCATTTTGCCCATTGTTTATCTCTGTAAACGCTTTTACGCTTAAGGCGATAGTTCACTAGAGCTAGTAATGCAAGGAGGTCATCGTGTATGTACTATTCAAATGGGAATTATGAGGCGTTTGCGAAGCCGCAAAAGCCGGCTGGTGTTGAACACAAGTCAGCTTATCTGGTTGGTTCCGGACTGGCGAGTCTGGCCGCGGCCGTATTCTTGATTCGGGACGGACAGATGCCCGGTAAAAACATCCACGTGCTCGAGGAGCTCAGTCTCCCCGGCGGCAGTATGGACGGGATTCTCAATGAGCGTGGCTACATCATTCGGGGCGGCCGCGAGATGGAGCCGCATTTTGAAACCTTGTGGGACTTGTTCCGGTCGATCCCGACGCTTGAAGATCCCAAGGTATCCGTGCTGGATGAGTTCTACTGGCTGAACAAGAAGGATCCTAGCAAGTCGGCGGCCCGGGTAATTGAAAACCGCGGCCACCGTTTGGCCAACGACGGCAAACTGACCTTGTCTAAGAAGGCCATCAACGAGATTATCAAATTGGCCCTGACGCCTGAGTCCCAGCTGAACAACGTCAAAATCAATGACGTCTTTGATGCCGAGTTCTTCCAGTCCAACTTCTGGTTGTACTGGTCCACCATGTTTGCCTTTGAACCATGGGCCAGCGCGATGGAAATGCGGCGTTACCTGCTCCGCTTCGTCCACCACGTTGCCACGCTGCAAGACATGAGCGCGCTGAAGTTCACCAAGTTTAACCAGTACGAATCCCTGGTCAAGCCAATGGTGAAGTACCTCAAGGATCGCGGCGTCAGCTTCCAGTTCGACACCAAGGTCAACAACATCAAGCTTAGCCATGACGATGGTTTGGTCGCCAAGGAGCTTGAATTAACTGTTGCTGGTAAGGAGCAGACCGTGCCCCTCACCACGGATGACCTGGTCTTCGTCACCAACGGTTCAATTACCGAGAGCACGCAGTATGGTGACAACGACCACCCAGCACCACAGAAGCACGAAGTCGGTAGTGCCTGGACGCTCTGGGAGAACCTGGCGGCACAAGAGCCTAGTCTCGGCCACCCAAGTAAGTTCTACAAGAATATTCCGGCGGCTAACTGGGTAATTTCCGCGACCGTGACGCTGAAGGATGACCGGGCTCTGCCATACATCCAGAAAATCACGGGCAAAGATCCGCACAGTGGCTCCATCGTCACCAGTGGTCCGTTGACCATTCGCGATTCCAACTGGCTCCTCGGTATCTCCATCAGCCGGCAACCACACTTCCAGCAGCAAAAGTCTAATGAAACCATCGTTTGGCTCTACGGACTGTTCTCCGACCAACCAGGCAACTACATTCACAAGAAGATCACTGAATGCACGGGTAAGGAAATTTGTGCCGAGTTCCTCTACCACATTGGGGTTCCCGAAGACCAGATTGATGCCATTGCCGCGGATGCGAACACAATTCCGCAGTACATGCCGTACATCACCAGTTACTTCCAGCCGCGCAGTGCCGGCGACCGGCCACTAGTTGTGCCGACCGGCTCCAAGAACCTGGCCTTCATCGGTAATTTTGCAGAGACTAAGCGCGACACGGTCTTCACCACTGAGTATTCAGTCCGGACCGCGATGGAGGCTGTTTACCAGCTGCTAGATGTTGACCGCGGGGTGCCAGAAGTCTTTGACTCCTCCTTCGATGTCCGCACCCTGATGAGCGCACTTTACTACCTGAATGACAAGAAATCACTGGCAGAGTTGCCACTCAATTCTGCAGAACGGCTGGGACTAGACGCCGTTTTGAAGAAGATCAAGGGCACCTATGTTGAAGAACTTTTGCACGACGCAAAATTAGTTTAATCGAGGAGGCAAACGTGATGGAACACAAAGGATTGTTATTGTTACCAGTTGTATTTGCGGTGGGGGCATACCTTGGTCACAAGTATGGTGATCAGGTGGAGCGCGCCTGCTGCAAGCCAGCCGCGACTGCCAAGACCGATGAAGCGGCGCAGCTTGCCAATCAGCCGGTCTATCTCCGGGAGACGCGGACAAACGGCGAAGGCTTGTAAGCAAATAATTCGTTGGAATCGTTAACGCAAAAGGGCGTTCAGACTGCACACAGAGTGCGGCCTGAACGCCTTTTTGTTATCGCCATTTCCCGGGCAATAATGTCATTCTTCAACGCGCTTCGGCCCCAGCCACTGCCCAACCAACTGGCGGTTCTTGAACAGTACGGGCACCAGTAGCAGTAGCGCCAAAATTCCGCAGGACGGGAAACCCCACAGTCCGGTTGCAATGTCCATGATGGCCCCAACGTAGAGGCTGCCAATTGGCGTGGTGCCTTGATTCAGCAGGACGTAGACGCTCATGACCCGGCCGCGCAACTCGCTGGGGATGTCGTACTGGAAGGATGAGTTGGACTGGTTCAGGAAGATCATGTTGCAAAAACCAATGGCGACCATCATCGCGATAGCAAGGTCATAGCTGCGGACGAAAATCATTGCCGCTTGCAGGGCGGCCGTGCCGACCGCCACCATCAGGTAGATGTTGCGTTGCAGGCCGAAGCGAGATAGGTAGCTCATTAGGAAGGCGGCGATGAGGGAGCCGATTCCGGTTGCAGAGAGCAGGTTGGCGTAGGTTTGGGCGCCGGAGTGGAGGACCGTTTTGGCGAAGATGGGGATGATAACGTTGTTGTTGAAGTTCAGGGTGGTGATGATCAGCATTAATTCCGCACTGAGCCGAATCTCCGCATTTTGCCAGACGTAGCGAATGCCGTCCTTGATGTCGCTCCAAACCCGCTGCGTGGAGGGGTGCGCGACCACGTGCTTTTGTTGGATCAGGAACAGGCCCAGCAGAACGGCCAGGTAGCTCACGGCGTCAACTAGGAAGCAGAAACCGACGCTGAACTTGACCATCAGCAGGCCAGCCAATGATGGCCCCGCGATTTTGGCGAGGTTGAAAATGGTCGAGTTCAGGGCGATGCCGTTCATCAGGTTCTTGTGGCCGACGAGCTCGACCACGAATGATTGCCGGGTCGGCGTGTCGAAGCTTTGCAGGACTCCGTAGCTGAGCGCGATGAGGAGGATTTGCCAGTACTGCACGATTTTGGCGTACACCAGGATGGTCATGATGACCCCCAAAACTAGGAAGCCGGCCTGGGTGATGATCAAAATGGTGCGCTTGGGATAGCGGTCAATCAAGGAGCCCGCGACCAGCGTCAGCAGCAAAATCGGCAGAAACTGCGCCGCTGACAGCACGCCCACGAGCAGGGCGGACTTGGTCATCTGGTAGACGAGCCAAGTCTGGGCGGTGCGCTGGACCCAGGTGCCCATGACGGAGACACACTGGCCGATCCAGAAGTAGCGGAAATTACGTGATTTTAGTGAAGCAAACATCGTGTTCAGTACTTGCATGGGGCGCGCCTTCCTTGTCAATGCGGTTACAACTTACTTTAGGTCAATACAATTTGGTATTCAATAGACGTAATTTAGCGCGTGTCGGGACGTTGGGGGTGCAGAGGCTGGTAATCAAAAAGCTCCGCCCCCACATCCTGCTGGATGCACGGGCGGAGCTGGGTTTTAAATCAGACCGTTTTAGTAGTCGCCTGCCGACATCTGGCGATTATCGATCAGGTCACTGTTTAAGAACCAGTGGCGGTGCCAATCGCCGGATAGGGCGGTGAAGGGAACGGGGTCCTGGCCGTTTGCGGCGACCTTTTCCAGCAGGTAGTTGCGCAGGATCCACGGGTCATTCAGGCTCTGCTGATCCAGGCTGAACAAGCGGTCCAATTTAGCCATGCTAATGTGGAGGTCACTTGCGACCTGTTCTTTGCTGAGACCGGTCCGCTCAAAATTGGCTTGCAATTCGTTGCGGGTATTTTGCATTTGTTGTGGGTTTAAACTCATTTGATCATTACTCCTTTACTTAAGGTTGAACAATTTCTCGGCGTTACCGTGGGCAATCAGCTCGCGCTGCTCGTTCGTGATTTTGACGTCACTGAGGAAACTACCAGAGTTTGCTGGGTGCTTGTACGGGTAGTCAATTGAGTAGAGCACGCGCTCGGCGCCGACTTCACTAAGCATGAACTGCAGCTGCGGCTCGGTCAGGATGCCACTCGGGGTGACGTAAACGTTGTGCTTGTAGTAGTAGGAGATCGGGTGCTGCAAGCCCGCGTACTTGGTCAGTTCGTCATCGAGGCGTTCCAGATAGAATGGGACCAGCTCGCCCCAGTGTCCGGAAATCAGCTGCAGGTTCGGCAGCTTGTCGAAGATGCCGGAGACGACCATGCGCAGGAACTGAACGCCGACATCCATGTGCCAGCCATAACCGGCGGAGCCGAGAATACCACTAACAACGTCGTTCCACTCACCCTTGTTGAAGTAGTGGTCGCTAATCGTTGCGGGGATGAATGATGGGTGGAAGTAGATCGGCACGTTCAGGTCGCTAGCCATTTTGAAAATGGGGAAGAAGAACGGGTCGTCGAAGAACTTGCCACCATAGTTACCCTTGAGCATCGCGCCACTGAGGTGCAGCTCGGTAACCACACGTTTCAATTCTTGAGCGGCAGCGTCTGGGTCACCGACTGGCAAAACTGCCAAGCCGGCGTACCGCCCAGGGTGTTTAGCCATGCGGGCGGCGATGTCGTCGTTAGCTAGTTTGCACAGGTCAACCGCGACTTTAGGATCCATGTTTTGCGGCTGGGAATTCCCGTAGGATAGGACCTGCATGTCGATGCCGTTATCATCCATGAACTTGATGCGCTGGTCATCGGTGTCCTGCATGATCTCTGGTGTTGGCAGGGTGTCGTGCATGTACTTTTTCATCTCATCGCTAACGTTCGGGACGAAGGGGTGCCCAACGGCTTTCAGCATTGCGGCATTAACCTTGGCGGATTCAAAATGCTCTTCAACTGCGATAGTTTTCATGGTAGTTGCTCCTTTCAAAGCGGCCTATTTAGCTTCGTTCAGCCAGGCTTCTGCTTCGGCGTAGACGCGCTTGATGTCGTCGGGCCGGTCGGTGCCGAGCAGGTCGTCACTGATCTGACCACCAGCCTTACACCGGGTGTAGCTGAGCCAGCGGTATGATGGCCGCAGACCCTTGAGATCCTCATCCTTGACGTGCAGGTCGGCACTCGGATTGACTGGGTGCAGCTCATCGTTCTCGTTGATGGAAATCATGCTGGCAATACGCCAAACGCCATCGCCGCGGTCTTCAACGCGGTAAATCAGGCGGCGGAAGGAAATGATTTCGGCCGTCACGCCGTTAACATCAAAGTACATCCGGGTCGTTGTTGGCAGCTCCACGTATGCCCGCTTGCCGTTTTGGTGAATAACGGGGGTGCTGGTGGAGCCCACGATTGCGGTGTCCTGCTTCACTTCGGTTGGCTGCGCGCCGAGGAAAGTGTCGATACTACCCTTTTGCCAGGATGTGGCAACGGTAGCGTCGGGGAAGTAGCAGTCGCGGATTTCAGGGTTGTGGCGAGCACGGAAGAGCCGCTCGCGGGCAACTAGTTGTTCGATTTCAGCAAAATTATTTTCAGTCATCTTAATATCCTCCAAGTTCAATACTGTTGCAATTACAACTACAGTCTAATCTGTATCGTAAAAGCTGTCAAGTATAACTGTTGCAAAATTAACTTTGTCTTTTAATTTGGACAATCAAGCGGAATTACTGCGTTGGGAACCCGGCTGCGGTAGAATAAGGGACAAGTCAGGCGGTACCTGTGGGGACGGTCAGGGCAGAAAAGAGGTAATCAATCATGCTTCAACAAGATGCAATTATCGCGGCAATGGGCATTTCCGCGGCCGACCCGATTCAGTCGGTGCAGACCGCATACCGGTTGCAGTTGATTAAGAACTGGAATTTGCAGCCGGGGATGAAGATCATGGAACTTGGCTGCGGGCAGGGCGATATGACCGCAGTATTAGCCGCAGCGGTCGGCAGTAGTGGTTTGGTGCAAGCCTACGACATCGCTCCTGAAGATTACGGGGCACCCGTAACAATCGGGGCGGCACAAGAACGGTTGCAGCAGTCGGTCTTGGGCAAGCAGACCAAGGTAGCGCTGCACACGGACGTGCGGACGGCGAGTCTGGATTTTCCCCCGCAGTTCTTTGACGCTCTAGTTATTACCCACGCCAGCTGGTACTTCAACTCACTAGATGAGCTACAGCAGACCCTGCAGGCCGTGCTGCCGTTTGTTAAGCGGGTTTACTTCACCGAGTGGGACCTGCATGTCCGCGAACTGACGCAGCTGGGCCACCAACTTGCGGCGCTCATTGAGTTCGAGTACGCCGGGATTCACGGTAATCCGGAGGCCAACGTCCGCACCCTCGTCACCGCCAGCAATGCGGGTCAGTTGCTTGCCGAGCTGGGCTTTACCCAGCAGCAGTGCAGCATCCAGCCAGCAGCCAAAATGCAGGACGGCCACTGGGAAATCGATTATGTTTGCAACGATTTAGCCAAAACGGTTGCTAGTGATTCGCACCTGACGGCCAGCGCGCGCGAGTACCTGCAGGCGGAGATTGAGTTGCTTCGGGATTATCAAGGTCGTCAGGAGCAAAGCCTCGATTCGTTTACCATCACTGCAGCTAGGAACTGACAGATGCCGAGGAGGCAAATAATGATTAGCAAAGAAGACCAACAGTTACTCGCAGATACTGAGGATGCACTGCGCGCGGATGGTGTGCTCGCGGATTTTGAACGCGAGAACGGACCGATTCACGCCCACATGGTGATCAACACGGCGACCGTTCCGGATGACGTAACCGCTGAGGTTGAACACGTCGATGGTGCGGTGGCGTTTGAAGCGACCATGGATTTTCTCGACTGCACGATTGGGGTGGTGCTCGAACCGCACTCCATGCACGTGTGTTCCAGTGTTTGGGCCACACCACAACGGGAGGACGCACCGGCCCCGAGCAGCGAGTGGGTGGACTTCTTCCTGCAGACGCTCAGTGGCAACATTGAGGAGGACGGATCATTCGGTGTCCCGATGTGCGTGTTTATGAGCGACAAGGCCAGCTTCACAACGATTCCAACGGCTGATCCGGACGATTCTGATAAATAGCAAAAAATTCCCGCCAGCATTGATAAACTTGCTGGCGGGAATTTTCGATTAGTAGTTGCTGTCAAAAGTTGCTGGCATGCGAGCCGACTTATTCGTCAGGAAGATGGACAGCAGGCCGAGAATTAACATTGCCGCGGCCATCCCGCCCTGACCGAGGAGCCCCGAGATGGATAGCAAGCTGCCGGCGATGATTGCCGCCATTGGCTTGACCGCGCTCGTTGCGCCAGAATAAGCGCCAATGCGCGCGGGATTCATGATGTTTGCCCGGAGCGTTTGGCTTGCGGGGACCGTAAACATCTCGCCAACAGTTAGCACGACCGCCGTAATGACTAGGGGCCAGAATGATTGCAGGAGGAAGGCGGCGGCGAAGCCAATCGTTTGCAGCCCCATGCCCAAGCTGTATTCCTGGCGTAGATTGAGGTGGCGGCCAATTGCCGTGAAGATGGACATTAAGAGCACGATCATGACGGTGTTGATGATTGCAAACAGAGAGAGCATCCGTTGCCCGTAAACTTCGATGCCGAGCATTTTGATGGTGGCGAATTTTTCTTGCAGGTGGACGGCTAGGTAGTAACTCGGCTGATTGGTGATGATCGATGATGCAACGTAGCCAGAAAGAAAGATGACGAAACGCTGGTCAGTCAGTACGCCAAAGTAGGCGTGGAGGGCACTCCACACTGACCCGGACTTGTCCGCAGCGCGCTTCAAGGTCTCATCCATCCCGAAGTTGATAATCATGAGGTTGATGGCGCCACCACAGACGAGCGCTAGCAGCAGCTGGAAGAGGTAGTCCCGGAAGAACCAGCCACCCAGCGCGGTGCCGATCATGACGCCAATATTGTTGACCCAGTAGAGCAAAGCAAACACGAACTGGCGGTTGCGCGGTGTTGAAACGTCGATCATCATGGCCTGTTGGGCCGGGTCGGCGAGCGCCCCACCCACACCGGCGATGAGAAAAGCGCAAAAGGTGATGGCGGGGGACTTGATTAGTTGGGAGTTCATGAGGGCGGCGAGGGCAAAGCCGCCCGTCAACATGCCGTTACCAAAAATCATTAGTGGTTTGCGGCCGTATGTATCCGCGAGGTGGCCGCCGTAGAGTCCGGCGATGAAACTAAGTATTGAAACGATCACTAGCAGCATCCCGGTGATTCCGGCACCAAAATAACGGGTGTAGTAAATGGTCATGTTGGGGAGCACCGAGCTGGTCAGCAGGGTGGAGATGAAGGTTGTAAGTGTCCGCAGCTTCAAGTTGCGGTCGAGGGCCATGAATTCGTTCATCGGATTTACTTAGGTCCCCCTTTCTATGATTGTCACATAATTATACAGCTATTAAAGAACAGCCGATAGCGTATAGTAAAAAGCCATTTTAGAGCGGAGCTGTGCGGAAATATAAAAACGCCACCGAATCTAAACTAGACTCGGTGGCGTGAATAAGCAATCTACTTACGTGGTTCCTGAAGCTTTTTGAAGATCCGCTGCATGTTACCTTCAATGTTATTGAGCTCGTCGGCGTAACTGTGTAGCTGCTGGCCGTATTTTGCGACCTCATCGGCGGGGACGTCGGTTTTGTAGCGTAACCGGTGTTCCAGGCTGGACCACATGTCCATGCCAACGGTGCGCAGCTGGATTTCGACCGGTGTCGCTACTGGGCCGGTACTGCGGAACACCGGCACGGAGACGACCAGGTGGAGGCTGCGGTAGCCACTCGCCTTGGGGTGCTTGATGTAGTCCTTGGCGCGGATCAGGGTGACATCATTTTGCTTGCTGAGTGCGTCGGCAACAGTGTACACATCGTCGAGGTAGTTGCAGACAACGCGGATGCCGCCGATGTCGAAGATGTGGTCTTTGATGCTGGCAAAAGTCCGCGGGTAACCTTTGCGGTCGAGTTTTTCGATTAGGCTGTGGACATCCTTGAGCCGCTCCTCCATGTGGTGGATCGGGTTGTAGTCGTAATTGAGTGAGTATTCGGCGTCAAGGTTCTCCAGCTTGGTGCCAAATTCGTTGGTGGCTGCACGGCAAAGCTGGTAGTAGTCCATTAACTCCTTGATCTGTGCTACGTCTTTGTTACCCAAAATCACGCTCAGCTCGGTAGTGGTTTGACTAAAATTGTGCAGATTGTTGCGTTCAAGTATCATTTTTTGGCTTTATTCCTCGTTTCCGACATGCTGCGATCATGCGTGGTTAATTGTAATTAAGGATACCGCAACGCCGGATTTTCGTCTGAATTCATGTGCAATTATTAGTAATATATCAACACATTTTTGCGTTAACAGGGCCGTGATTGCGAGCGATACTATCTAATAGTAATCAAGGGCTGTAAATGCATAAATGCTTAAAATGCCGTCAGAACGCGCTATAATCAGCATTTTGGACGGTTATAACGGCTCACAGTTAGCACTTCAGATTAAAAAGTGCTAAAAAAGTGCGCCACTTCTCGTGAATGAGACTACAATGAACTTGTTAAGAAAAGAAAACTATTATGGAGGTACCTATTATGACAGCAGAAGAAGCAGAAAAGACACGCCTGATTGATGAGCCTATGAACAAGGCTTTCGACTGGAGCGATGACGAGACACCAGTTCGTGATGCACTCTGGGACTACTACATGGAAAAGAACTCACACGACACCGACAAGACTGTTGTTGACATGAAGCCAACGCTCGACATGAGTGATGACCAGGTTAAGGACCTCGCAACCAAGCTTCTTAAGAAGTAATCTGATCCATCTAACTTAAAATATAGGCGACTCGCATCCGCAGCGGTAAACTGGGGGTGCGAGTTTTTGTGTATACAGAGCGAAAAAATACAGAGCGGAACGGGGCGGTTTGAAGCTGAGCATTAACGGACTCCAGGCAAAATGCCTGCACTTTGGCATTTGGACTGGAGTGTGTTAAGCGGAAGCTTCAGCCCCGTGGAGCTCGACTCGGCACCATAAGTTCGAAGCTCTGCTCCGCGCAGCTCGCCTCAACACCGTAGCCCATAAGCTTCAGCCCTGTAACCCAGACATCTAACGAAGGAGAACCTCATGATCAAACCAATTAACCGTGACCAAAAAAACTTAGCCATCAAGGCCGTTCCAGCCACCCCAGCGGACGCACAAGTGGTTACCGACCTGCTGGACACCCTCGCCGCCAACAGTGAGCGTTGCGTTGGCATGGCCGCCAACATGATCGGTGTAAACAAGGCGATTATCGTTGTGCAGATGGGCCCGTTTGCGGTGCCAATGCAGAATCCCAAGATTATTGCCAAAAGTAGTTCCTACGAAACGCAGGAAGGTTGCCTGGCCCTCGACGGTGAGCGCAATGCTACGCGTTACCAAAATATCGAAGTGACTTTCCAGGACCGAAATTTTAAGCCCCAGCGACAGGCTTTCAGCGGCTTCATCGCCCAGATCATTCAACACGAAATGGACCACTGCGCCGGGATTATCATCTAGCAGAAGCTTAATTTTGCCCCTGAAAGAGGTGAAGCACGCTCAAAGACATTTTACAAGTCTTGCAAGCGCTTCCGATTTTAACTACACTTGAAACAAGAAAGCATAAACCGCGAGCGGACCGTCCGGCGGCCCGCACCATACCAGCGCAATCCGCGGCGAAGGAGGTAGTTATCATGAGTAAGACCGAGACGCACACAAGCAGTGCCAGCACCACACAGCGCACAGAATTCCACAATTTAAACGCAATTATTCAGGCGCCACCGCTAGCTCTCACTAGAGGGTTGCACGAGCTGGAGTTGGACAATCCCTTCCTGAAGGTCAAGGACCCAGTAATCGTTAGTTCTGGGGCTAGCGACATGAACGAGGATTGGCTCAGCCGCAGTGGGGATGAGCA
This sequence comes from Lacticaseibacillus zhaodongensis, assembly GCF_009687905.1. GTDB lineage: Bacteria > Bacillota > Bacilli > Lactobacillales > Lactobacillaceae > Lacticaseibacillus > Lacticaseibacillus zhaodongensis. The sequence continues at coordinate 14,286 of NZ_BLBG01000010.1, forward strand.
CCAGACGCTCGACGATTACCTGCTCGAGCAGATCAACCTTGAGTTCCGCGACGTCCCGCTACGCAAGGTGCTGATTGACTTGGTCTCCTACCTCGATGAAGATGGCTACCTGCGGACACCGCTGGAAGAATTAGAAGCCAAAATGGATTGCAGCCACGAAATGGCAACGGACGCCCTGGCAATCCTGCAGACGCTTAGTCCGACCGGTGTGGGTGCACGGGATTTACGCGAATGCTTGTTGTTGCAGGCGGACGCGGCTGAGCACACCCCAGCGTTGGTGCACCAGATCATCAGTCGGGGCCTCAAGCTAGTTGCCGATAATGATCTTAAGGGTCTGTGCAGTCAGTTTGATGCGAGTCCAGAGGATGTGGTGGACGCGATTGCCCACATCAAACGCCTGTCACCGGCACCGGGCAGCTACTACTCGCAGCAACGGACCCGCGTGGCGGTGCCAGAACTAGTTGTTGAGCTAGTTGACGGCACGCCTACAGTTAGTCCCAAGAAGGGCAGCCGGGTGCACATCTCCTTCGATGAAGAGTACTATGCCGACATGCTCAAGCACCGTGATGGCAGTCTACGGCGTTTCCTCGCCCAGCAGCGGGCCGATTACGAGTGGCTCGACTACAGCTTGAAGAAACGGTACGAGACACTCCTCACGCTGGGTGAATTCATTGTTCAGCGGCAGCAGTCTTACTTCACCGATGGCATGAAATTACGGCCGTTGCTCGTGCGGGATGCCGTTGCGGCAACGCACCTGACTGCAGGCATCGTGAACCGGATGATTAATGGGCACTACCTGGAATGGCGCGGACAGCCCGTTGAATTGCGGCGCTTCTTCAGTTACCGCAAGCAAAACTAACTTTAATGAAACGATGCATATTAGCATTTAAGGACTCGTGAGGACGCTTGCGAGTCCTTGTTTTTATACATGGGGTCAATTATTTATTGGGACAAGTTACCAATCGCAAAATTTTGTGATGTTAACATACTACTTTTACCTAAGCACCTGTATTAACTAGCTGTTTGAAAGAAGTAATAATGTTTGTAGAAAAACATACCAACCATTTACGTGAATAATGTCGCTTTATTTGTTAATTGCTAGTAGAATTAGTGGTGATATGTGGCCACTTCTTTCATGGGGGGTGATTAGGTGAACGCACAGTTAATGAGCCTTGCTTTCATTAACGCTTTGACCAACAACGTGATTATTGCGCTTGGCGCCATCTCCGTTTTCAATTGGGTCAGTTTGACGGACCGGAATAGTTTTATTGCTAATCACCGTGCTGGTGTGCAAACGCTGATTGGCTTCTTGTACTTGGGCTACCTGTTTATCGAGTCCTTAGTCAACACCTATGTTGATCCCCGAACGACCGGCGTTTACTGGACGGCCCTGAACATGATCGTTATCGCAATGTTCGTTCTCAACCTCATGACTAAATCGTTTAGCCAGGTGATCATGTTTGCGGTACTCATGTGGTTGTACCTGATTTTGTTCGCCCGACCAGTGCGGATGGTTGGCTTGTTCGCCTACGTCTTGTTTGATGCTGAATTGATTTTCATGCAGCATTATCGCCATGGTATTATGGCGCACCGGCGTTTTGCGTATTCGACGATGCTCATCTTCGGTCTGACCTGTATGGTGCTGGTTGCCAGCATGGGCAACGCGGCAATCAACGATGGTTTGTTCTGGCTACGGCAGGTGAGTGCACTGATGATTCTTGGCTTCAGCGCTCTGGAGTATAACCGGGTGTTAACCAAGCGTGAACGGCGCGCCGTGGTGACCGCCGAAGAAGCGACGCATGACGGGATGACGGGCCTACGTAATTTTGCCTTCTTCAATAAGGACCTGAAGCGTGAGTTTGCGACCCACAAAAGTGATGGCCACGCGTATTCGCTTTGCGAGTTCGATATTGACCACTTCAAAGATATTAATGACACTTATGGCCATCCCAAAGGCAATGATGTGCTCCGGCGGGTCGCCTTTCGCCTTGCAGACGAGGCGGTCATGTTGCCATATCCAGCGCGGTCTTACCGCCTGGGCGGGGAAGAGTTCTGCCTAGTAATTGAGGGGCAACTCAATCCGGTCGAGGAGCACATGGTTGCTGACCGCGTGCGGAGCATGATCAGTCAACTCGACCTGAGTGGAGTTGCTTGTGGGCTTAAAATTACCGCATCTGTCGGGATCACGCACGTTGGCGATTCCGACAACAACTACCTGGACGTCTATACTGATGTCGATAAGTGCCTCTACAACTCAAAGCGTGCGGGCCGGAATTCAACTACCGTGCGGGCGTTAATGGACGCGGGCGAGAATTAACAATTAAAAAACTCCTTGGCAATTTAAAATTTGCAAGGGAGTTTTTTGATGCTTTTCAGATACCCAGAACGGTCAAGTAATTAGGCAAAATTGAGACGGTAATCGGCAATGTCGGTCCCGGATCGCCATCAACGCGGGTGTCGATGGTGTTGTTGTCCAGCGCGCGCAGCTTGACGGTCTGGGGCGTCAGGTAGGCAACACCGGTGCTGGTCGTGCCAATGGTCCCGGTCCACACGAAATGTAGGTATGGAAGTATCTGCGCGATTCCGATGTTGTGCAGCGCGCTCAGGTGCAAATGTGCTGGTGCCGCGGTTGTGTACTGTTTGCCGCCAATGTTGGGCGTGGTCGTGATGAGGGCCATCCAGGTGCGCATTGCACCAGGCTTTTCACCATCAATTTGGTATTCGATGTTGTAAGAGCGGTGCCGCCCGATTCGCCGCAGGGCCGTGCCAATGTAGGCCAATTTGCCGAAACGCTGCTTGTCCTGTTGGCGCACGTCGTTAGCGATATCAGCCAGACGGCCAAAAGTAAGGGAGCTGACGACTGCTTGGCGGTCATCAATAGCCGCGATGTCGACCGTGTCGCGCTTGCCATTCAGCATTAGTTCTGTGGCGGCGTTGACGTCCAGCGGGATCTGCAGGTGACTGGCAAAATTATTGATGGTTCCGCTGGGAATGATACCGAGGGGGATGGGGCAGTGCTCACTGATCATCGCGGAAACGGCGGTGTTCAGCGTTCCATCACCGCCCAAGACTACCAGCGCGTCAATTCTGTGGACGGCGCGCGCGAGTAGTGCACTAGCGGCAGCCTTGGTGGGTGCATTCAGCATTTGGCCCCGAATACCGTTTTGCTCCAAACCGCGCTTAACCACCGCGGCGTTGGCTGGGCCGGCACCATTACCGGCAGTTGGGTTGTAGAAGATTCCGTAGGTTTGCATGACTGACCCCCTCCGTCCAATTGTAATGGCTGATTGCCTAATCCAACAAGGCCCAGAAGTCTAAATGTGTGGTTTGCGGAGGTCTTAATAATCATTTATGTGGGCAGGACAGATGGGTGTTCAATGCGGTTTTTGCAGTGAGACCAAACAAGCGACCAGATAAACAAGATTGGTATGCCTGCATAAATCAGTTTGAATGATTGATGAAACAAAAGTTTTGGCAGAATTATGGGCAAGTGGTTCGGGCACTAACACTTAGGTCAAACAAATTAAGTTGATTAGGGTCAAAAAGTTTAGGTTCGCCGAATTTACCGTTATAATGTTCTTGTAGGTAAAGCTACATTTCAATGAAGGAGGGTCGCAAATAGGAAACGGACACTGAATAGAGTTTGGAGATGTGAAAAGTATGGATTTTGAAGAAAGCGCAACGAGTCTCAGCGCAATCGATGAGGAAATCGTTACTAATTATGCGCAGTTGAACTGGTACATCACGGACCTCAGGCGCAGGCTGGAGGCAGATGCGCTAGCGGGGACAACGCGGGGGCAGGGTAAGGTACTCGGCGTACTGCAACAGCACCCGCACATCAGTCAAAAGGAATTGGCGCGGATTTTGGATATTCGGGCGGCGTCAGTTTCAGAACTCATCAATAAGCTTAGCACCAAGGGTTTGGTGCGGAGGCAGACCGGTCATTCTGATCACCGGACAACAGTGATCAGCTTAACGCCGGCTGGGCGGGCAACGCTCAAGCATTACCGGCAATTCGGCGCGGCACTACTTGTCGATTTGACAGAGGAAGAACGCAATCAATTGGACCAGATAACACGCAAACTGGTTTCCTCTGTTAAGTCACAATATGCATTAACCGATTAGCAGCAAACGGTGGCGACAGCGCGCGCAGGCGTGACAGCGGCCACCGTGTATAGTAAAATAAGTATCTGTTATCACATCGTTAATGGCGTCCGTGGCACCGGCCACGGCCCGTCAGGCATTCAGGCACCCAATCGTAGGTATGGCTAAGGCCATAAGATGGGGGCAGGGATGCTATTTTTTTAGGATGCGCAGGCTTCTGCCCCGCGGAGCTCAACTCGGCACCGTAATCGAGAAGGCTGCCCCGCGGAGCTAACTCGGCACCGTAATCGAGAAATGCTGCGGGCCGGATCTCAGCTCAGCACCGTCGGCTAGAAAGTTAGCCCCGCGAATTTAAACTCGATTTTGTAGCTTAGAACATACATACTCGAACCGCCAACCATGACGGTCCGCACTCTTGGAGGAAGCTCATGTTAGCAGTATACCTGCGCGGAATGTTAATCAGTATCGCCCTTGTGTCGTCTATCGGCATGCAAAATTTATTTGTGTTCAACAACGCCCTTGATAACCCGTTACGGCGCTCGGTGCTCTACGCACTGTTCATCTGGATTGCAGACACGCTGCTCACGGTGGCCGCATTTTTGGGAATGGGTGCATTGATTAGTGCCAACCATCTGCTGCGCACCGCGGTGATGTTGATTGGTGGCGCCGTCGTTATCTGGATGGGTATCGGAACCATTCGGGGGGCGAATGCCAGCACAATCGGTGGTGGCCACGCCAGTTCCATTCGCCAGGCCTTCGTGGGTGCGTTCATCGTGACTTTTGCCAACCCGCAGGCCATTATTGATACCGGTTTGATGCTGGGCGCGCTGCGCGGCTCACTCGCTAACTGGCAGGTGCTGCCATTTATTCTCGGGGTGATTTCCTCAACCGCACTGTGGTTCTTTGGCATCACGCTACTGCTGGGTCTGCTGCGCAACCGGCTGCCGCGGCGGCTCATGTTGTGGGTGAACATCATCTCCGGGTTGATTGTGAGTGGTTATGGGGTGTCACTGGTCTACCAAGGCGTGATGGCACTGATTTAATTGTTGATACGCAAAATAAAATGCGTCTTCCCACTGCGGGAGGACGCATTTGTTAACTAGCTTATAAGTCCGGGTAATTCAGCTCATCTGGTGTCAGCAGGTACTTTTTGTCGAACTCTGGATCCTGACTGGTCAGGATTTTGGGACCATCATTGGTGATGGCCAGCGTGTGCTCGTACTGGCAGGAGAGGCTGTGATCAGCGCTGACGTAGTATTCCCAGCCGTTCGGCATGTACTTTGTCGCGATTTCCCAGGTGCCTTGGTTGACCATAGGTTCGATGGTGATGACCATGCCAGCCTTTAAACGGAAGCCCTCGTGCGGCGTGCCGTAGTGGTAAATGTCGGGCAATTCGTGGACTGAAGGGCCGATCCCGTGACCGATCAAATCACGGACGACGCCCATGCCGTGCTGGTTCTCGACGTAATCCTGGATGGCAAAGCCGATGTCCCCAACCCGGTTCCCAGGCACTGCCTGTTCGATACCGCGGTACATGGCTTCGTGGGTGATGTGCATCAGGTGGTCAATTTCGTGGTTGCTCTCGCCGATGACATAGCTCCAGGCGGAATCACTCTGGTAACCGTGCCAGTTAACGCACATGTCGACCTTGAGCAAGTCGTGGTTCTTCAGCTTCAGGCCCTTGCGCGGAACCGCGTGGGCAACCTCATCGTTAATGCTGATGCAAGTGGCATAGAGGTAGCCATCAACGCCCTTTTCGGAGGCGGTGGCACCATGGTCGGTGATGTACTTGTCGACCATCTTTTCGATGTCCCAAGTGTCCATCCCTACGTGTAACTTATTCCGCAACATGATGTGGACACCGGCCAAAATCGCGCCGGACTTGGCCATGCCCGCGATTTCGCGCGGCGACTTCAATGTAATCATAAATTAAACACTCTCTTTGCAGTTAATAAGACTAGTATAGCGCTAATTGAGCTGGGTGTTCTCCGCCGTGCTAGTGTCCGTTTTTGTTGGGCGCAGTAGCGCATCGTTTTGCACAAACCCTGCCTTGCCCAGCAGCGTGAGCAGGGACTTGAAGTCTGCGTTTAGCTTGCGCCGTTCCGCACTTGTCAGGACTGCGAACTGTTTGTCGACCTGGCTCTTAAAATACTGCATATGCTTTTCGGCCACGGCGTCACCAGTTGCGGTGCGCTGCACGTTCACGATGCGGCGATTATGCACGTTGTGTTCGCGGTGCACCAACTTGGCCGTTTCTAACTTACTGATTGTCCGGCTTAGCTGGGCGCTGGAGATGCCCACGTCTGCTGCCAAAGCGGACATCTTGATGCCAGGATTCGTGTAGACGGCCATTAGGACTAGCAATTGAATGTGAGTCAGCTTCAGGTGATCGTCACTAGTGTTGCGAAATGCTGTCTGTGCTAAGGTGACGAAAAGTTTACCCAAAAGCTCCGTGTTTTGCTCTTTTTCTTCCATAAATTATTACCCCTACTTATTCTCGCTAATAACATTAGCATAAGCGCAAAATTTTGCAATGGTTAATTGTTGACATTTGCTAAACGTCATGACTATACTGTGGACACAGTTAAAATCGAAAAAAGAAGAGGCAGCCAATGCTTGAACTAAAACACATTAAAAAGTATTACCACGTCGGTGACACGATCACTAAGGCGCAAGACGATGTTTCCGTCGCCTTCCGCAAGCAAGAATTCGTTGCCATTCTTGGGCCCAGTGGTTCCGGGAAGACCACCATGCTGAATATCATCGGTGGCTTGGACCGCTATGACTCCGGGGACCTGCTCATTAAGGGTAAGTCCACGAAGACATTCAAGGACGCCGATTGGGATGCCTACCGGAACAATTCGGTCGGCTTTATTTTCCAGTCCTACAACATCATCACGCACTTATCCATCATGGATAACGTGGAGATGGGGATGACGTTGTCCGGCGTGTCCGCTGCGGAGAAGAAGCAGCGGGCCCAAGACGCGCTGATCCGCGTGGGGCTCAAGGACCACATGCACAAGAAGCCGAGCCAGCTATCTGGTGGGCAAATGCAGCGGGTGGCGATTGCTCGCGCTATCGCCAACGACCCCGAAATTCTGCTGGCCGACGAACCGACTGGGGCACTAGATTCCCAGACCAGTGAGGAAATCATGCAGCTGATCCAGGACCTCTCCAAAGAGCGCCTGGTCATCATGGTCACCCACAACCCGGACCTTGCCCATCAGTATGCGGATCGGATCATCAACTTTGCGGACGGCAAAATCCAAAATGATTCTAACCCCCACGTTGAGGGGACCAAGAAGGAAGACTTCAAGCTCAAGCGCACCAAGATGAGCTACTTCACCGCGCTGCGGCTGTCGTACAACAACATCCGCACCAAGAAGGGCCGGACCTTCCTGACCATGTTCGCTTCTAGTATCGGGATTATTGGGATTGCCATTGTGCTGGCGCTGTCCAACGGGTTCCAGAAGCAGATAGACAAGACCCAATCGGAGACCCTGTCCGCGATGCCAGTCACCATCAGCCAGATTGGCACCGACACTGCCGCTGCGGTGAAGGCCGGGAGCGACAAGGGTCACAGCAAGGGGAACAAGGTGGTTGCGCAGACCAGTATTCAGGACAAGGCGCAACACATTAACAAGCTGGACAACAAGTACCTCAAGTACGTGAATGGTCTCAGCAAGGCCCGCGCTAAGAACATTGCGGTGACTTACGGGACGGGGATGAACCTGATCCGGAAAGTCGACGGCAAGTACAAGCCAGTTAAGTTCAGCACTACCAACCCGGACGCACAGGGCGGGCAGGATACCTCAGCGCTGCGGGTTCAGACCACCGGCGCTGGTGGCAGTGTTTACCCAGTCGACCGCAACGGTAAGCAAAGCTTCTTGAAGAAGAACTACAAGGTTTTGGCCGGGTCTTACCCGACTAAGGCAACGGATATCGTGGTGGTCGTTGACCGTGACAATCACATTAATATCAACGCCCTGAAGAACCTTGGTTTTAACGTCAAGGAAAATCAGAAGTACAACTTCAATAGCTTGGTTGGGACCACGGTTAAACTCGTTACCAATGACAACTACTACCAGCAGTTGCCGACCCGGAATTTTGTTCCAAGCAGTGACTACGCAGCAATGGCGGCCAAAAGCAGTACCAAGACGCTGCGGGTCAGCGCCGTCGTCCGGATCAAATCTAAGAACAGCGATGGCTTGCTGTCCGATGGGATTGCCTACAGCGACCGCCTCACCAAACAGGTGCTGGACGCCAATGACAACTCAGCCATCGTGAAGGCGCAAAAGGCTAGTCCAGCTAATGTTATGACCGGCGAAACAATGGACCCATCCACCCGGTCGACCCTGCTGACGATGCTAGGGGCCAACGAGAATCCAAGTATGATTCAAATCTACCCAACTAACTTCAAGGACAAGGACAAGGTGCTCGACTACCTCGACAAGTTCAACAAGGGCAAGAGCAGCAAGGACAAGGTCATCTACACCGACATGGCGGGCACGGTTTCCAGCCTGACCGGGGGCCTGATGGATGCGATCACCTACGTCCTGATTGCGTTTGCCGCGATCTCGCTGGTTACCAGCATGATCATGATTGCGATCATCACCTACACCTCAGTGCTCGAACGCACCAAGGAAATTGGGGTCCTCAAGGCACTTGGGGCCCGGAAGAAGGACATCACGCGGGTCTTCGATGCCGAGACCGCGATTCTCGGGGTCGGGGCCGGAATCCTGGGCGTCATCATCGCCTGGGCTGCGACCTTCCCAATCAATGTCGTATTGGAGAAGATGACTGATCTATCAGGAGTTGCGGTGCTGAACCCAATGCACGCGGTAGTCTTGGTCATCATTTCCACTGTCCTTACTATCTTGGGTGGTCACATCCCAGCCCGGATGGCCGCGCGGAAGGATGCAGCAATCGCGCTGCGAGCAGAATAAAAACAGAGCGGAGCCAGGCGGTTAGAAGCTGGTTTGGGCTCATTGAAACCTCCAGAACTCATAAAAATTAAGTGCCGTCCCACAGCGTTGGTGGGACGGCACTTTTTTGCTTTAGCCGAACCGGTTAGCACGCTGCTTTTTTGTAGATAAACTTTGCTTGCCGCCCAAAAAAGGTTGCATATCCGTAAAAAAGCTACCTAAGCACTTTGTAATCGCAGCTAACGCCATACTATGTCGCTTGGTGCGTGTAAATTAAAGGTAACGATAAAAGAATGGGGGAATTGAGGCTGATGGCAACTAAAGTCGGTCCAAGTAGTGGGCAACGCGTCTTATTAGCTTTTTTGACGATGCTCGATGGGGGCACATTAACAAAACAAAAATGGTCTGAACTGGCTGAAAAACCTGAGCCTTTTGATGAGAGCAGCAGTCGCACGTACGGGCGGGATGTGACCTTCATTCGGCGGGCGCTGGCTGAATCTGGCGATCCGCACCAGGTCGTGACCGGGCCAGAGATGTCTTACAGCTTAACGAGTGAACGCAAGACAAGAAAATTGTTGCCGGCAGTTGAAATGGCGGAGATTGTGCTGGCCGCGCGGGCGTTGCCCAGGAAAAATGTCGAGTATTTGTTGCAGCAGCTCCGTAGTGAATTGGCGGCCACTGAGCAGAAGGAGTTCGATGACGACATCAAACTCAGCTGGGCAAGTTACCAGCCAATTAATCAAGCTGAGCAAGTGCCGACGATGGTTCAGGAGATTACCGCTGCGATCGACAAGCAGCAGATGTTGAGTTTCCGCTACACGCCTAGCAACGCCGTCAAGCCTAAGCCTTACCGGGGGCAGCCCTTCGCCATGTTCTTTGAGACGCATTACTTTTACACGGTGATGCGGATGGAGAAGACGGACGCGGTCAAAATGTTCCGGCTGGATCGGATTCAGGGCGTTGATTTCCACGACCGGGGCCGAGCCATTCCGCATAACGCGTTTTCAGTGCAGGAGCACCGCCAATATACCGCGACGCTGGCGATGGGCCGGCAGGAAACCGTGACTTTCAACACTGATTTGGCAATCGATACGATTCAGGATCATTTTCAAACCACTGAGTTGGAGCACCCGCACCAGCCGCTACCAGTAGGATGGCAACAGATCAAGGTGACCGCCTACATTCAGGGCACGCTGCTATGGTTGCGTAGTCAGGGCGCCCACGTTAAAGTCATCGACCCGCCGAGCGTGGTTGAACAACTGCGGCAAGACGCACAGGCCGCGCTGGAATTGTATCCGGAACAGTAACGCTCACTAAGCGGTCCCGCTAGCAAACATTGACTTGCTAGCGGGACCGCTTTTTACGGATAGGGCTTGACCCCGCTACTACCTAGTCTTATTATGTAGCAGTACCTAGTAATGCAATGGAGGACGCAATGAAGGGATTAAGCGAGTTATTAAAGGGCGTGCTGGAAGGCATCGTGCTGCAGCACATCGCGGCTGGGGAGACCTATGGCTACGAAATCACCCAGTACCTCACCCAGCTGGGCTTCGAGGATATCGTTGAGGGCACCGTGTACACGGTGCTACTGCGACTAGAGAAGAAGGGTCTGCTAGACGTTGAGCGGCGCAAGTCCAGCGTGGGGCCGATGCGCAAGTTTTACACTTTGAATGCTGCGGGGCGCGCATATTTGGCCGCATTTTGGCAAAAGTGGGACTTTCTAGCGGCGAAATTGGCGCAGCTGGAAGAAACAGGAGGCGTGAAATGAGCAATTTCTGGGAACTAGTTACCGGCAGTGATATGGACAAAGAATTGGCAGCACTAACTGCACGGGTGGCTGTCTTGCCGGCGGACTATCAGGATGCTTGGCAGGTGATCACGACCACGCTTTGGGGCGGCGGCGTGGATGCGGAACACAGTGTACGCGGCGGCTTTAGTGGACGCAAGCTGTTTCCCGTTATGCAGGGGATCGTTGAACTAATGGAGGAGACGGCTGCCGAGCACTTGCCCGTCCAGGCGGCGCTAGGGGAGGACATTCAGGGTTTCGCCGTCGCGGCGGCCCGGGAGTCGGGCACGGAGACGCTGGCTGACCGCTGGCACGCCAAGTTGAACGCAGATGTGCACCGGGAACTAGGGAGGTAATTAGCATGAACATTTTGGATAGCAAGGCCCAGTGGCGGGCGCACATGGCAGCTGTGCACGCATTGCCGGCTGATTACCAGAAGGTGTACAAGTTGATTCAGAATTACCTGTTCAAAGCCGGCGTTAGCCGCAGTCAGGCCGCTACAGCCACCGCGCTGAGCACCCTGCTGGAATTGTTCCAGGCGGGGGCGGCGCGGCAGGCAGATGTTCTGGCCGTGACTGGGGATGATGTCGCCGCCTTCGCAGATGGCTTGCTGCAGGCGTAAAGGCGGAAATCAAAAAGAGCGCTTGTCGCCGCGGCGGCAATGCGCTAGACTGTTGGCAACGCGAATATGACCACTGTCAATAAATAAAGGAGTGCAGAGATGCTCAATTTAAGGACACAAATTGGTAACTACGAATTTACCAACCCACTGATGAACGCCAGCGGGGTGAACTGTTTTGATAAGAAGGACCTGGACGAGCTCAGCAATAGTGTAGCCGGTTCCCTGATCACCAAGAGCGCGACCGTTAAGCCGCGCCAGGGGAATCCGGAACCACGCTATGCTGATTTAACGCTCGGCAGCATTAATTCCATGGGTTTGCCGAACTTGGGCATTGATTACTACCTGGAATATGTCCACAACTATCAGCAGCAACACCCCACTGACGCTATTTTTATGTCCATCGTTGGGACGACTTTTGAAGAAAACATCGCCGTGGCGCACAAAATTCAGGACAGCGACTTCAACGGTCTAACCGAAATCAACCTGAGCTGCCCGAACGTTCCGGGGGAGCCGCAGACTGCTTACGACCCCAAGCAGACCGTCAAAATTCTGGACGCACTCTTTGCATTCTTCACCAAACCGCTCGGGGTGAAATTGCCTCCGTTCTTCGACCTAGCGCAGTTCGATCAGATGGCCAAAATTTTGAACAAATACCCACTGACCTTCATTAACACCATGAACAGCCTGGGTAATGGATTGATGATCGACGCCAACACCGACACGGCCCTGGTCAAGCCCAAGGGTGGCTTTGGCGGTATCGGTGGTGCTTACGCCAAACCGATCTCGCTGGCCAACGTGCGCGCGTTCCGGCAGCGGCTGCGGCCCGAGATCAACATCATCGGGACCGGTGGTGTGCGGACTGGCCGTGATGTTTACGAGCTGATCCTCTGCGGCGCCGACATGGTGCAGGTGGGCACTACGCTGCATAAGGAGGGTGTGGATGTCTTTGCCCGGCTGCTGGATGAGCTGAAGACGGAGCTGCGCGCGAAGGGGCACGAGCAGCTCAGCGATTTCCGCGGGCAGCTGCGGACTCTGTAAATGATTTAGCGCTTGTGCTGGCCGTGATATGGAAATAGTTGCTCGAGTTCAATGCCCTGACTCGCTAGTGCGGCGCTGCTCATGGTGGTCACGGTTGCCGCCAGTAGTTCCGGAGTGACGCTCTGGTCCTGTGGTTCGCGCAGCCAGTTCATGACCACCCCGATGTGGGCGCTCACGACGTAGCTGCCAATTAGGTAGGCGCGCTGTTTAGGTAGACCCATCTGCTGCAAGGAATCGGTGTAGATGCCAATACCGATTTGGTACAGTTCGTAGTTGAACTGGGGCCAGATGGAACTATTATTGAACGTGCGGAAGTAGACGGCATTAGCGTTAATATAGCTAAAATAGTGCCGATAGAATTGCAGCGGCGAGGTGTCTTTGGCTTGAACAGCCATTGATAGGCCGTCCATGTAGTAGTTGAGCACCCAGGAATAGAACTCCTCCTTGGTTGCCCAATAACGGTAGAAGGTGGAGTGGCTGACTTGCGCCGCCGTTAATAGATCCGTGATGCGGACGTCCTCAATCGCGGTGTAACTCAATAATTTTGCTAAGGCGGAGAGTAAGCGCTGCTTGCTCTGCGCTATTTTTGTCTTTTGCATGCGCTTTGGTACAGAATCCAAAATTCTGTACCTGTCGCCTCCCAACTTTTGCCCGTATAGTTGGTACCATCATAACAAATAACAACAACGCCAAAGAAAATAGAGGACAAATACATGCATAAAATCGACTTCCACACCCACTATATTGCACCAACATACCGCCAGTACTTGGCAGACAAGTTCAACGGTCGCGGCGATGGTGTTGCCACCCCTGACTGGGACATCGAAACCCACCGCGCGATGATGCAGGATTTGGACATTATTAAGTCCATCATCTCCGTATCCAGCCCGCACACCAGCGTTGGTACTGATACGACTGAAGCAAACCAGCAGCTAGTGCAGAGCATCAACCAGTACGCTTTTGAATGCGTGCAGAAGTATCCAGACGAGTTCGGCTTCATGGCCTCACTGCCACTACCAGATGCTCAGGCCAGTGCCCAGGCAGTTAAGGACATCCGCCGCGATTTCAACCCAACTGGTTTCACCCTGCCAACTAACGCGAATGGTGTCTACATCGGTGACAAGAGTCTCGACCCCGTGATGGCCGCACTGGATGCTGACCACGCGATTGTCTCCATTCACCCCAACGAACCCCAGAAGCAGGACATCAAGGCCAACGAACACGTGAAGACGCCACTGGTTGAATTCTTCTTCGACACCACGCGGACGCTTGTTAACATGGCCCAGGCCAGCATCTTCTCCCGTTACCCGAACATTACCTGGATCATCCCGCACGCCGGCGCCTTGTTGCCAGTAATTGCCCAGCGGGTCGAAGCTGGTAGCAAGTTCCTCGCTGACGGCGGGGAGCCCGCCACCGATAGCCTCCTCGCAGCAATGCCGCACCTGTACTACGATATGGCCGGCATGGTCTTGCCGTACCAATTGCCGCAGTTGCTGCAGATTGTTAACCCGGACCACTTCCTCTACGGTGCGGATTACCCATACACGCCAGAGCCAGTGATCCAGAAGCTGGCCGACCAGCTCGAGACCACCGACGTTCTCACTGTTGACCAGAAGGAAGCCATGTTCCACGGCAACGCGGAAAAGCTGCTGGCAAAGTAAAGTTAATAGATACTGCGGAAGTCATCACAAAATGTTGTGGTGGCTTTTTGGGTGGGTCTGAGCGCCCACCGCTCTACATAAGCTTTCTGCGATTTCATTCACCTAGTGTAATCAACAAATCCACGCAGCTTTGCCTAAAACGATACCTATGTTATGAAGTGCCCCTCCAAGGCTCATTGCCTCTCCACTGGCACTCGATTATGAATAAACTAGTCGCTGAACTATAGCTTGAGAAAAGATGTACAATGTGGTTGTAACCGTTTACAAGAAGGGGAGAATAAATATGGAGGATGTAAATACCCGCACTGCTGCAAAGCTTGATGAACTGTCAAAGCAAAAGGTATATTTTGTCGATTATATGGGCGCATTGGTCGCGGGATTCGACCGGACGGGTTTCGGCCTTGCGCCAACCTTTAGTACATTTACTGAGAAGCCCCAGATAGAAGCGGATTTTGCTGCAATTCAGAAACGCTTTCCTGATTTGGATTGGGAAATGCTCACAATGGCGCAATTACAAAAACAGTTTCCAGCTGGTAGCAAACCGTTGATTGTGGTCGGCAGTTTGGGTAAGGGTGCCTTTAAAGTCATTAAGTCGCGATATCCTGAAGCTAAAGTGCTGCAGTGGTATTAACGAATCTCAACACTGTCCGTTTGGCTGTTCATAAACACTGACATTAACTGTATTGGGTTCCTCGGGTGACTCGGGGAACTTTTTTATTAGTATCCATTAACCAATGTGGGATTTGGTCTGCCCAATTAGTTAATGATCCGGGCATAATTGCCACTGATAATTGGTGGTGTGGGTGGTTGCCGCTTAGTAAAATGAACTTGTTTCTAACGGATAAGGAGGCTGGATAATGAATTTAGGGCAAAACTTAGCTGCAGCGCGGCGCAAGGCGGGGCTATCACAAGAGACGGTTGCGGCTGATCTGGGTGTGAGTCGGCAGACGATTTCTAAGTGGGAGACGGGTGAGACCTTACCGGATATTTACCAGTCGAAGAAGTTGGCCAGCTTGTATGAGCTCACTTTAGACAAGCTGGTCAGCTTTGACGGAGACATCGACAAAATCGAGCACGCCATCATGCACACTCCCCAAGCGGTCGAGCAGAAGATTGATTGGACCGCAATGTGGGCAAAAAAGTACCCCGTGCTGACGAGTTATTCGCAGCGGGTGACCGTTGAAAAATATGCTAGTGAGTTGCGCCAGCAGATTGCCGAACTGCAGCGCGACTACGGCTATAGCCGCCAAGATGCGTTTCTGGTGCTTAAGGATATTCTGGCGAAGCAGCTGAAGCAGCTGAAGCAGTGAAACACACGTGTGCGTATGATTGTGATCCATTAGAGAGCCCCGTTTTCTGAGGTTCTTTTTTAATTGTTCAAAATCTGTATGGTCAACATATTGTCGTTGAGTAAACTTTTTGTTATCTAGCCGATAAAACGAGTGTAGCCGGGAGGGGTGCCGCTGCGTAACGGAGTATATGCCGCGTAAAGCCCAAACTGTTGTTAAGCAGTGGGCTTCTGCTTAACAACAGGGGGTGAAAATGAGACCGCGTTGAGCGCAGCGATGCGGGCTCATTTTTAAGCGGAAGACTCGCGTAGCTAGTCTGTAGCTGGCCCCGGGCTGTTCCACGCGAAAGCATATACGCAGTGGAGCAGCGGCACTCCTCCCCGCGGTAGCTTTGAATCACACAAAAATAGCGCCGACATGATATGCGCGACGCTCATTTGCCTGCAGATTGTGCAGATATATTGCGTGTGGTACGTACTGCTTAACGGTCCCGTTCCGCTTCATAGTCGAGCTCCACGGGACTGAAGCTTCCGCTTAACACACTCAAGCCCAAATGCTTAAAACCAAGCATTTAGTCTTGAGTACGTTAATGCTCAGCTTCAAACCGTCCCGTTCCGCTCTGTTACACATTAATAATTCGCTTCTCGCTGCTGATCATCAGCGTGAAGTTCCCACGCAGCTCCAGCCGGCTAACGGTTGCCGGGATGATGAAGTTGTCCGCAAAGCGCACCGTGTGGCCGTTCACGCGGCCGGTACCCTTGACGACGGTGCAGAGCCAGTAGGACTGTTTGCGCATGCGGGCGTGGCCGTGGACGGTCATGGAGCTCAGGTAGAACTCGCTGCTGCCGATGTACTCGTGGGCGGTGAAGGAATCCTTCTTCAGGATGTCGCTGCCGTCTGGGTGGACGTAGCGCAGTGTTGTGTTGTACTCTTCGGGGGCGCTGTTGATGCTATCAACCGCGTCACGAATGGCGGTCGGCCGCTTGCTGCCGTCGACCTCGCTGCGGCCGTAGTCATAGATGCGGTAGCTGTGGTCGCTGACTTGCTGGATCTGGTAGGCGATGTTGCCCGCACCGAGACCGTGAATGGTGCCGTCGGGGATGTAGATGGCGTCTCCCGTGTGGACGGGGATCTCCCGGAAGAGCCCGGCAAAATCTTCTTTGGTGATCCGGTCCGTCGTGGTCTTCACGTCGGAATTGCTGCCATAGATGAGTTTGCCATCTTCAGGGGCCTGCAGGATTACCCACGCCTCACTTTTGCCGTGTGGGAAGCCCTTTGCCTGGGCCACCGCGTCGGTAGGGTGGACCTGGACGCTGCGCTGTTCAGCGGGCGCGACTAGCGACACGACGAAGGGGAAGTGCTCGTACTTGCTCCGGAACAGTTCGGGCGCCATGTCCCAGATTTTGGCGAGGGTTTGGCCCCGGTAGTCACCGTTTTGGCAGACATTGGTGAAGTCCTTGTGCGCGGAAAAGACCCACGCCTGCCCGGTCTGGGCGGGGACGTTGTAGCCAAAATAATTGTGCATGATCGGGCCGCCCCAGATTGCGTGGCGGGGAATGATGCGGAAAAACATTAATTCAGTATGCATGTGGTCACCTCATTTTTCATGTTCCTAAGTGACGGTGAACGAATGGTGAAACGCTTTCATATCTATTATACGACACCACAGCGCTTGGTAAAGGTGGTTAGGCTTACGAAAAGGTAATGTTCGCGATAACTTGCTAGTATTGGGGCGCTTTTCTTAAATTTTGCGCCGCTTAGCGTGTGCGGTGGCCAGCAAGCAAGCTGACAATCTGGATTCACGCGAATTGATTTGCCGCTTGAACGATACAGGAGGCCGATTGCGGGTTAAAATGTGGGGTAACACTTAACGGATTTTGGATACGGAGGAACATAATGGCACAATTTTCCTTGCTCATCGTCTTGGTCGCTGCGCTCGTCACACCGCTCGTGATGGCCCGCTTCAAAATTAGCTTCATTCCCACTGCGGTCGCCGAGATTATTGTCGGCGTCATCATCGGTACGACCGGCTTCAATTTGGTGCGGACCACGCCGGACCTGACTTTCCTGTCGAGTCTGGGCGTGATCATCCTGATTTTCCTGTCCGGGATGGAAATCGATTTTGACCTCTTTAGCAAAAAGCCGGCTGGCAATAAGAAGGCGAGTGGGCCGAACCCAACGACCTTGGCGGCTACGGCGTTTGCGGGGGTGCTGATTGTGGCCTTGATCCTAGCGCTGCTCCTCAAGTTTACGGGGCTGTTCAGCGACGTGCTGCTGGCGACGATTTTGTTCAGCACCATCGCTCTGGGAATCGTGATTGCTGCGCTCAAGGAAAAAGAACTGCTCAGCAAGCCGTTTGGGCAGACGGTGCTGCTGACGGCGGTGCTGGGTGAAGTCGTGCCGATGCTGGCGCTGACCGTTTACTCGTCGATTAACGGGGGTCACGCGGGGCGCATCTGGTTTATCTTGATTATCTTTGTGGTCGCAATTGTTTTGCTGCGGCGCTTCAAAAGTATTTACCGCTTTTTTGCAAACGTTGATAAATCAACCACACAGCTGGATATTCGGCTGGCCTTTTTCCTGATTTTCGTGCTGGTGACTGTGGCCGAGCAGGTGGGGGCCGAGAATATCCTCGGGGCCTTCCTTGCCGGCATGGTTATGAAATTGCTCAACCCGAGTGAGCTAACGCGGGACAAGTTGACATCGATTGGTTACGGCTTCTTCATCCCGATTTTCTTCATCACGACCGGGGCCAAGCTGGACTTGCGCAGCATGATGACCAGTCCCAGCACGTTGATCCTCATCCCGCTGTTCTTCGCTTGTTTCCTCATCGCCAAAATGGTGCCCTTTTTCGTGTTCCGGCGGCGCTTCACGCGGGGGAACGCGCTTGCGGGGGCATCGCTCAGTGCCACGACCATCACGTTGGTGCTGCCGACCCTGCAGGTGGCGCGCAACTTGCACGCGATCACGGACCAGCAGTCTGGTGCCTTCACCCTGGCGGCGGTTCTGACCTGCATCGTCGCACCAATCATCTTCAACCGCTTCTACAAGCCGGAACCAGAGGACTTGCGGAAGACGCAAGTTCAGTTCGTGGGCACCAACCTGCTCACGATTCCAGTAGCGCAAAAGCTGCCCGCAACGCTCTACGACATTCACATGGTTACTGACTCCGAGAAGAATTACCGGACGTACAACAGCCAAGCGGCCGACGTGCGGCTGGTGCAGGACATGAGCGCGGAGACCTTGGCCGCAGCGGGCGTGTTCGACACGGACTTGCTGGTGCTCGGTTACCGGCAGAGTGATATCAACTATGACCTGGCCGTTGCGGCGGTGTCCCGGCACGTGCCGCGGATCATCGCACGCTTTGATACCGAGATCCAGTCTGAGCGCCTGGATGAGCTGGAGCAAGCGGGCGTGGAGATTTTCAACAGCTTCAACGTCAACATTTCGCTGTTGCGGGGGCTGATTGAGACACCATCAACACTCAAACTGCTCACGGATACCGAGGCCGGTATTTATGAAGCGGAAGTTCGCAACCGCCGTTACACCGGGATCGCGTTGTCCAGCCTGCCGAACATTGCTGGGGTAACCATCAGTCGTATTTACCGCAACAAACACTTCGTGGCGCCGCATGGGGATACCCTGATCGAACCGGGCGACCACCTCATCTATACCGGAGACAAGACCGCTGCCCGGCAGCTGCAGCAGGAACTGACTAAGGAAAATTAATTAATGTTTCTACAGGCACCCCGTCATTGGTGAATGGCGGGGTGCTTTGTGTACTGGCAGGAAAATTAACTAAAATTTCCGGACAAAAGTGCTAGTCAAGCGTGCGCTAGCTTGGTATGATAGCGGTAACATTTAGTAAAACTAGTGATTATATTTACTAAAAGGGGGCCAATTGATGGCAACGATTAAGGATATTGCTGCGGCCGCTGGTGTGTCCAGTGCCACCGTGTCGCGGGTGCTGAATGCCGATAGTAGCCTGCAGGTGGGCAAGGACACCCGGCAGCGGATTTTTGCCGCCGCGGAGCAGCTGAATTACAAAAAGCGCAAGTCCGCGGCCACGACCAAGCGCGGGCGCGTCAGCGTGTTGCAATGGTATTCGGCGGCCGGGGAGATGAGCGACCTGTATTACCGGACCATCCGTTTCGGGGTGGAGACGGCACTAACCGCGCAGGGCTTTGCGGTCGAGCGGAACTTTGCCGCCGCGGACCTGCCGGATAAACGGGGGCTGAGTGGCATCATCGCGATTGGCAAGTACAGTGCCGCGCAGCTCCGCAAGCTGGCCGGTCTGAGCAAACCGCTGGTGGTGGTCGATCAGGACACGCTGGATCTGGGTATTTCCTGTGTCACCACTGATTTTCAGCACGCGGTGGCGACCATCATCGAGCACTTCTTGGCGGGTGGTTACCAGCAGATTGGCATGATTGCTGGCGCGGAGGAGACGCGGGACGGGCAGCCGCTGGTCGACGAACGGGCGCGGGTGTTCCGCGAGTACATGCGCACTCGGGACCGCTTGGACGAGCGGCTGATCTTCACCGGCCCCTTCACGATTGAGAGCGGCTACCAGCTGATGCAGCAGGCAATCACCAAATTGGGGACCAAGTTGCCGCACGCATTCTTCGCCGCCAACGATTCACTCGCCATCGGGGCAATCAAGGCGCTGCAGGAAAGCGGTCGCCAGGTGCCGGCAGATGTTGCCGTCATTGGCTTCAATGATATTGCGGTCAGCCGCTACATGAGCCCCAGCCTGAGTACGGTCCACGTCGCGACTGAGGAAATGGGGATGTCAGCGGTGGACCTGTTGCAGCACATCCAAAAGGGTGGTTTGCAGACGCCAGTGAACGTCACCGTTGCTAGTGAGTTGATTTTGCGGGAAAGTTCCCGCCGTTAACAGGAGGAATAATTATGGAAATCACTGAGTTGACCCAAGGCTTCACCGCACAGTTTCACGCCACGCCCGAGCAATACTTCTTTGCCCCGGGTCGCATCAACCTGATCGGCGAACACACCGATTATAACGGGGGTCACGTCTTCCCCTGTGCGATCAGCCTGGGGACTTACGCGGCAGTGCGGTCAAATGGTAGTGCTAGTTTTAACTTTTACTCCGCTAATTTCCCCGCGGACGGAATTTTGCGGGTGCCGCTGAGTGATTTAGACCGGCCGCGGGTCCACAAGTGGGTTGATTACGCCGTGGGGATGTTGCAAGTGCTGGCACAAAATGGGGCCACTTTTGGCCAGGGCCTGGACGTGTACATTCAGGGCGATCTGCCGGATGGGGCCGGTTTATCCAGTTCCGCGTCGCTCGAGATGTTGATTGGTGAAATTGCGAACGATATGTACGGGCTGGACGTGCCGATGCTGACGCGGGTGCATTACGGGCAGACGGTTGAGAATGACTACATTGGTGTCAACTCCGGGATTATGGACCAGTTTGCGATTGGCATGGGCCAGGCTAACAGCGCCACCTTGCTGGACACGAACACGATGGAATACGAGCGCCTGCCACTGGACCTGGGTGAAAATGAAATCCTAATCATGAACACCAAGAAGCAGCGGCAACTGACCGATTCGAAGTACAACGAGCGCCGCAGTGAGTGCGACAGCGCGCTCGCAAAATTGCAGACGGAGCTGGATATCACCAGTCTCGGCGACTTGGATGCCAGCAAGTTCGATGAGTACAGCTACTTGATTGGCGACGGCACCTTGCTGAAGCGCGCCCGCCACGCGGTGCTGGAGAACCAGCGGACGATCCGTGCTGCAGCAGCACTCAAGAGCGGCGACCTCGCCACTTTTGGTCACTTAGTCAGCGCATCTGGCGTGTCGCTGCAATACGACTATGAAGTGACCGGTCTGGAGCTCGACACGCTCGTGCACAGCGCCCTGCAGCAAAAGGGTGTCCTAGGTGCACGCATGATCGGTGCCGGTTTTGGGGGCTGCGCGATTGCGCTAGTTGACCGCACGCAGGTCGCCGCGGTGATTGCGGCGGTCGGCAAGGAATACGCGGCGGTAGTTGGCCACCCGGCGGAGTTCTACCGGGCTGAAATTGCGGATGGTCCGCGGGCATTGGGGGCGCAAGCGTAGTGAATGCGATTGATAGTTTTGGCCAATTTTGTCTAAAATTAAATCCAGCCTATACAGAGCTGGACCGGATTTACCTGCGCAACCGCGTGTACGCGCTGGTTGGCGACACGGCGCAGGCACCGCAGGCCGGTGCGGACGACTTAAGCAACTTGGACGTGCTGCTGGATTTGGCCGTTGCTAACGGCGCGGTGGCGGGTACGGCGAGTGCGCGGGCCATCTTGGGCGCTGAGCTGATGAGCTTAGCAACGCCCCTGCCGTCACAGGTCAATCAGCGCTTCTGGGCTTTGTACAAGCAGGCACCGCGGCAGGCCACGGATTATTTCTATAATTTGAGCCGGGCGAATAATTATATTCAGACGCGGGCAATCGCCAAAAACGAGGCCTTTACCGCGGCGACTGAGTATGGCGACATGGAGATCACCGTGAACCTGTCCAAGCCGGAGAAAGATCCTCGGGACATCGCCGCGGCTGCCAAGCGGCAGAGCAGCGGCTACCCCCTGTGCCAGCTCTGCATGGAAAATGAGGGTTACCAGGGCCGGCCGGACTATCCCGCCCGCGCTAACCACCGCATCGTCCGCTTCGAACTGGCGGGCCGGCAGTGGGGCTTCCAGTATTCGCCCTACGCCTACTTCAACGAGCACGCCATTTTTCTGGATTCCGTGCACGAACCGATGCACATCAGCGCCCAGACCTTCACGAACCTGTTCAAAATCGTGACGCTCTTCCCGCACTATTTTGTCGGGAGCAACGCTGACCTGCCCATCGTTGGCGGCTCCATGCTCGCCCACGAGCACTACCAGGGCGGACGGCACACCTTTGCGATGGCTAAAGCGCAGGTTGAAACGCCAATCACCGTGGCCGGCTTTAGCGACGTGGCCGCGGGCATCGTCAAGTGGCCGATGAGCGTCATTCGCCTAAGTGGTAGTGATCAGGCGCGGGTTGCTGCGGCCGCGGAACAAGTGCGCGCCGCGTGGGCAGCCTATAGTGATCCCACGGTGAACATCAAGGCAACGGATGCTGCCGGCACCCGCCACCACACGGTCACCCCGATTGCTCGGCGCGTTGGTAATGATTATCAGCTCGACATCGTCCTGCGGGATAATAACACTAGTGCCACGTACCCGGACGGAATTTTCCACCCCCACGCGGACGTGCAACACATCAAGCGCGAGAACATCGGGCTGATCGAAGTCATGGGCCTCGCCATTTTGCCAGCCCGGCTCAAGGGCGAGTTGGCCGAGGTGCGCAAGTTCCTACTCGGGCAGCCTAATGCCATGGCGGAGATACACCGGCCGTGGGCAGAAGCCCTGGCGACTAAGTGTAACTGGACGGAAGCAAACGCCACGGCGCAGCTGCAGCAGGCGGTTGGGCGTGTGTTCACCCGCGTTCTCGAAGATGCCGGCGTCTTTAAGCGAGATGCAGCCGGTCGGGCGGCGTTCGCTCGCTTCTGTGCGCAGTTAGTTTAAAAATACTGCTAGTAATCAAAAAAATGGTCCGGACAATTTCGCCCGGACCATTTTTCTGCTGACCATTTAATTTTTAATTGCGTGCTTTGCTGCGTTTTTATCTGGCTTGATCCAGAAGTCTTGCTCGGTCAGGCCAAATTCAACGTGGTAGTTCTGTTCGGCCATGGTTTCGCCGTCGATTTGGGCGAACTGCTTGGTCGGGGTGCTGATCTCGATGTGGTCACTCTTGAAGTGGTGCCGCGCCGTACTCTTACCGACTGGCCGGCCCGCGATGGACTGCAAGGCCTGGGACGCAAAGGCGAAGAGGTTCGGGCGGTCAACGACGATCAGGTCGAGCAGACCATCATCCGGCCGTGCTTCCGGCAGGATGCGGACCCCGCCCCCGAAGTAGGGATGGTTGGTCGTGGTGCAGAGGTAGGCATCCTTGATGGTTTCGGTCTTACCGTTCGCCGTCACGGTGATGGTGAATGAGCGCCGTCTAGCCAGCACGTGCACCACCTGCGCGATGTATGCCAGTGCGCCCATGTGCACGTGGTTCAGTAGGTGTTTAGAGGCGGCGGCGTTGGCGGCGGTAACCACTGCGGCATCGAAGCCAATGCCAAAGTTGTTGACGAAGTACCCGCGTTTACCACTGACTAGTTCGGTGTACGTACCCACGTCTAGGTGCAGGGGTTCGGTTGCCTCGAGTACTTGCTTGAGCGCCACCAGGGGTTTTTGTGATAGCCCGATGCCCCGAGCAAAATCATTCCCGGAACCGGCGGGGATGTAGGCGACTGGCAGGTGCTGCGGGTTACCACTCAGGTGCAGGCCGGTGATGGCCTCATTGAGGGTGCCATCACCGCCCATGACGAGCAGGACCGAGTTGGGCTTTAATTCACCAAGCGCAATCTGTTGGGCGAGTTGGACCGTGTGCCGGGGGTACTGGGATTCATAAATCTCGTAAGCCACACCCTGTTCAGCCAGGGCGGCACTGACGATTTTCCAAACCGCGCGTGCGGTCCCCGAGCCCGCAACCGGGTTATAAATGACGTAAAAATATTTAGACTCCATAATTTACCTCGTAAGGTTTAAGTTAACCTCAATATCATAGCGCATTTTGCGGCAATAACCGCAAAAAATATGCGTAAACGTTACAGATGCTATGGGTAGAAATAACTGCGGGTATGGCTAGTTCACGGTAACCAGTGTTGTGAATGCGGCCTAGGTGCGTAACAAAGGCACCGGTCGCAAATGTTTGGCTTCGGCATAATAACAGTTAACATATAGTCATATTATGTCTAAATCCACCATGCTGTACCATTTTATCTTTCGTTAATTAACATTAGCCACTTTTTCACCCTATTAATTTCACGCTGCACAATCATCTGCGCTATAATGTCAATGTAATAAGTGCACCAAAAAATTCGGGGGAATTTTTAAGAGGGACTAGCTATGGACAAAATTGATAAAGTACGGGCACTGCTCGCCACAACGGCTGATGTTGATGTTGCGGCGTACACTGGTATTTCTGTACGCGCCATCGCCCAGTTGCGCAGTAACCAGCACCAACTCGCGGGGGCTGACACGCAGATTGTGACGGCACTCAGCGGGATGTATGATGATCAGCACCGCGGCACTCAGATTACTGAGCGGGTGATGACGATTATTAAGGACTCACCGGACATTCCCGTTTATAAAGCAGTTGACCGGGCAACAGAAGAGTGGGAAATTGAGCACGCCGAATTGGTACCTGCGCGGATACCAGCAGATGCCGCCGGTCAGGATACTAAGGATACCAAGGTACTCTTAATCGGAACGGACCGCTTAGCTTACCACCATGGCAAGTCAGGTGAGATTCTGGGCCGGACGCGCTGCAAAATCGGCAGTGCGCGCCCGAACACTACTTGTGTGTGGATCTACCGCGGCGATAGGCAACCACTCGAGTTCACCCGCTTCGGTGATGACGCTGGGGTCAAACTAGCATCTGGCAACTGAATAATTAACTGATGATATCAAAAAAGGACGCTAATTTTTGTTGGCGTCCTTTTTGAATTGCTTTTATTCAGAATCAGGGTTTTCCAGTACCATTGGGTGATCTTCACGGCCCTTGATCGTGATGCCGTGCACGGTGACTGCATCTCGGCCAATGCGCTTGGAACTGTAGAGGTACTTATCGGCCCGATTGTACAGGTCGAGGTAGTTTTGATCATCCTTCAGGGCCCGATCTTGGCCCATTGAGACGGTGATATTGAAGGTGTCGCCCTTGCTGGTAGTAAACTGCAGCTTACTGAGTTCAGTTTGTACGTGGAGTGAGAAGCGGCGGGCATACTCGTAGTCCTCTTGAATGTTAAAGAGGATGAAGCTGAACTCCTCGCCCCCTGTGCGGTAACTTTTCGCCGGAAAGTCGATATTTTTGGTCAACTCGCGCAGCCGTTTAGAGACCGCCTGCAAAACTTGGTTCCCAACTAAATGCCCGTAGTGATCATTGATCTGCTTAAAGTGGTCAATATCAAAGGTGTACAGGGCGTAAAGCTCGTCGTCCACTTGGAACCGCGTGTATGCGGCCTGCAGGTCCTCGTTGAAGACCCGGAAATTGTGCAGTTGGGTCAGCTCGTCGATCCGCGCTTCACGCATTAGTTTAGCTTGCTTGCGCCGCTGAATTTGCAAGCGGTGCTGTACCGTCCATGTTGCCAGTTCCAAAATGAGCAGCGTGCCGATTTGCCATGGCCAGCCGACGTCGATTCCGTTCAGTGAGCAGAAGTTGGCGTAGAGGTACGGCAGGGCAAACAGAAAGCCACCGAGGAAAAAGAGAAAGGTGTTGTCGGCTAGTCGCTGGCCGAAGCGCTGAACCAAGTACATAGCGAGTAGTGAGATGATTGCGGTCGGTAGCCAGTAGTTGTCGAAATTGGGTAACCACCAGTACCAGACGCCGATCAATGCGGCCAAAGTGAACAGTAGTGAGCGCTTGTTCGAAACTTGAACCGCGAAAAAGACGGTGATCAACTGAAAGTTGAGGTAGGTCCAACCATAACCGGCGGCCCCTTTTTCCTGCATAATGTTCAGAATCGAAGAGAAGTGAAATAAAATCAGAAAAGCGCAGGTCAAAATGATACTGAGGGGAGTGCGGTAACGGGCCCATGGCGTGTGGCCTAGTTTGGCATTTTGCAACCAACTAAAGAGAAGTGCGAAACCAATCAGCACTAGCGTATTGGTTATAAAAGTTGTGATTCGCAAACCCAATAAGATGATTATCAACACCCCCTCGGCGTTTCATACTTACAATTAAATAATATAGCATAGATGGCGTCTTTACAGTTAATAAACGTTTAGATGGTATGTGTTTATTTTGCCAAATAATCCAGTATGACTGAGGTTAATTCAACTAGCAGCCACTACAAATGAACGACACCTGCATTTCTAATAGTAGTTCATTAATTAGTCGGTCTCAACGCAAAAGTGCGGGTATCCTCAAGTGGAGGACACCCGCACTTATTTCAAGCGATTATTTGTGATTTAACTTTGCGAATGATTAGTCGTTAGCACTTGCTGCAGCAACCATTTTACGACTGTGGACCTTGTAAAGGTGGAAGCCAACTCCGAGCACCATTCCAACGAGTGCGGGAACGAGCCAGCCGAGGCCCATGCCGGCAAAAGGCAGAACGGCATGTTGCAGTGAAACAACTGCCTTACCGAATGCGCTGGCACTGACAACTGGTGGGAATGCGGCAACCATGTCCATGAGTGCGGGGATGGTTGTGAAACCAACGACGAACTTGTAGACAACTGGGTCGCGGTCAAACAATGGGCTCGCAACGGACAGCAGGATCAGAACCATGGCGAATGGGTAGAGGAACATCAGCATTGGTGTTGACCACTCGATGATGGTGTCGAGGCCGAAGTTAGCGGTGCAGAAGGACAGGAAGCTCATGAGGCCGAGCCACTGCCGGTATGACAGGACTGGGAAGTGCTTGTGGAAGTCCTGAGCAAAAGCGGCAATGAGACCGATAGCAGTGGTCAGGCAGGTGACGGTGATCATGACGGCCAGAAGCGCGTGGCCGGCAGCACCGAAGAAGTGACTAACAACTTGGTTGAAGGCAACCCCACCATCAGCGGATACCTTGAAGAAGGACAGGGATGTGGAACCGAGAACGATCAGACCAAGGTAAACCAACCCAATGAGACTGGTTGCCATGACCCCGGACTTAGCGGTAACAGAGGCAACCTGGCTGTCGCGGCGCAGACCGAAACTGCGGACCGCGGTGACAACGGTGACCCCGAAGGCCAGACCAGCGAGGGCATCCATCGTGTTGTAACCCTGCAGGAAACCGTTCATGAAGGAAGCGTGCTGGTAAGCTGCGGTGACGGGCTGGCGCATTGCGTTACCCATTGGGTGCAAGAAACCAACGAAGAAGATAACTGCCAGTAGAACCAGGAACAGGGGGTTCAGGACTTTACCAACTGCGTCCGTGATTTTGCTTTCCCGGTATGCAAAGAGGAAGGCCAAACCGAAGAATACAGCGGAGAAGACGAGCAGGCCGACGTGCTGCATGGACTTGCTGAGCATTGGTGCGACCCCAACGGTGAAGGGCACGGTCGCGGTCCGGGGTGTCCCGAACAGCGGGCCGATGGTTGCGTGAATCAGAACCATGAACAGCAGGGCGAACCAGCCACCGAGTGGTTTGCCGACATCGTAGACCCCTTCAGAGTGCGTAACGGCGATGGCGAGAACCGCCAGTAGTGGCAAAACAACTGCGGTAACTAGGAAGCCGAGTGCGGCTGTGACCCAGTGGCCGCCGGCGAGTTGGCCGAGGTGCAGGGGGAAAATCAGGTTACCGGCACCAAAGAAGAGCCCGAACAACATTGATGCGACGACGATGTAATTTTTAGTGCCAAAGTGACGTTTGCTTTCCATTATGTGAATCCTCCATATGTTTACTACCGCTTAATGATCAAGCTTTAGAAACTGGTGGGTCTAAGCGGTAGGTACGACTGATTGAATATGCGTGGTTGCCGGTACGATAATTGCTGAAGCTGCGAATGTTAATAATGCCGCCGTCCATGGCTGACCACCTCGATTAATTGTTGGATTAATTACTATATTAAGTGCTGCATGCTGCTATTTATGTCTGGTGCGATATGTGTTGGTGCTATGTGTCCCCCTGCAGAGGGTAATTAGTGCAATATGTTGAATAAGTAAACAAAAAAGGCGCCCCTAGATTCGAAATAAACATTCGAATCCAAGGACGCCTTAACGCGGTACCACCTTGTTTTGCTTCACCATCACTGCTGAAGCCTCAACGCGTGCGGTTAGCAGTAATCTAGAAACGTACAGCTAACGATACGCCGGCATGATAATGGCTGCCTCACCATGACATCTTACTGTTGTTCGGTGTCCCGCTCGAAAGGGATTTTCGTTGCGCCGGTTCCTGCTTCCTCACACCTAACGAAGCTCGCTGTTGGCCTTGCGTAACTACTCAACTTTCTCGTTGCAATTACTTATTGACTATGAGTTTATGAGCATCGCCTGCGTTTGTCAACCGCTTTTCGCAAAATAATTTAAGAATTTCGCCATAATTATGCCATCTTTTTGCGGAATCAGTGGTAGATTTAAGACATTCAGGTCGAAACAAATGGGGGCTAATAATGAGCAACTTGCGAATCGAAGCAATCACCAGCACGACGGAGCGCCGGAAACTAAGTATTCCCTTCAAAACGGCACAGCACACCGTGACCACCATGGATGCGGTGCTTGTAACCGTGCGCCTCAGTGATGGGAGCACGGGGGTGGGCGCGGCAACGCCAAACGCGGTCGTGACGGGTGATACATTGACCAGCCTGCACGCCGTGATTGATGAGGTTCTAACTCCAGCGCTGCTACATGCGGATTTTGCCCGCTGGGAGGATCTCTTGGCTAGCTTAGATCACGCCATTCATGGTAACTCGGCGGCGAAGGCCGGAGTGGAAATTGCGCTTTGGGATTTACGTGCGCAGCAGCTGGGCGTGCCGCTGTATGAGCTACTAGGCGGGGATGCAGATTACATGGTCACCGACTGGACGGTAGGTATTGCTGATGAGGACGTTATGCGCACGCAAGCTCAGCGTATCGCGGCAGCCGGGTTTAATGCTGTCAAAATCAAGGTCGGTGGGGCTGACCTCGCCACCGATTTAGACCACATCCAGGCCATCGCGGCCGCGGTTGGGCCCAAGGTCAAACTGCGGTTGGATGCTAACCAGGGGTGGACCGTGCGCCAGGCACAGCGCGCAATCCAAGCGATTGCGGCCCTGCACTTACCAGTCGAATTCGTGGAGCAACCCGTGCTTGCCAGCGACCGGGCGGGGCTTGCCGCGGTGACTGCTAGCAGCCCGCTACCCATTATGGCCGATGAGGCGCTATTTAGTCCGGCTGACGCGCAGGAATTGCTACGCATGCACGCCTGCGATTACCTGAACATCAAGCTGATGAAGACGGGTGGCCTGGCCGGTGCGGAGCGGATCAACGCCATCGCTGAACTAAACGGAGTACAGTGCATGATTGGCTGCATGATCGAATCGCGAATCGGCATCGCGGCCGCAGTGGCGTTTGCCGCCGCGCACCGGAACGTTGTGTTTGCTGATCTCGATGCGGCCTTCATGCTGAAAGAACCGGAAACGGGCGGCTTCACCCAACAGCAGAACGCATTACACTGCCTGCACGTACCCGGACTGGGCTTTGAGAGGATCAAGTCATGAAGACTGCATTGCTATTAGCTGACCTGCACCGGCTGTTTGCGGACGTTGATCCCGCTAGTTATGCGCTTTACGTGCACAGCAGCACCGGCTACACCTATGGTCAGGCCGAACACACACCCATGCCTGCCGCTAGCCTGATCAAGCTGGCCATTGCGGCCTACATCGAGACCCAGGTCCAACTAGATGAGTCCTTGTTGCAGCGGCAGCTGACCGTGCCTGCTGATCCGGTTGCCGGTGCGGGGGTCACTTATCACCTCAGCCAGCGGACCTGGGCGGTACAGGACCTTGTCGACCTGATGCTCAGCGTTTCGGATAACAATGCCAGCAACATGCTACTGGCCGAATTTGGCCTGCAAAATGTTGCCGCTTGGGCCGCGATTCACTATCCAGACGCAATTTTGCACCGGCGCCTGATGCACCCCGAGGATGGGCCCAAGCAAAATATCATTACCGCCGCCGGGGCAGAGGCACTGCTTGCCCACTTCTTCAGCGCCGATACGCCTTACCAGCGGCTAGTTCGCCGGGCGCTCGCGGCGCAGACTAATCGCGGCAAATTGCTTGCGCTTGCGGATGAGGATGACCCAACGCTGCGCACCTACGCCAAGAGCGGAGAGCTTAGCGACTGCGAACACGACTGCGCTCGCTTTGAACGCGGGGATGAGTGGATCGACTGTGCTCTGCTGCTGCACTTTAGTGACAATAAGCAGCAGGTTCTCACTTTGCAGCAGAGTGTTGGAGCCGCAATTTTGGTCTCCTTGGACGATTGAGCCTTGAATATGTCTTACAATTAGTAAGTGCTATAATGAGGTCAGATTAAATTGGCAAAATTTAGAGGAGGCTGCATTATGGTAGAGACAAAGTTGGACCTTAGTTATGGCGACTTACCAGCGCAGGTCACCGACCTGTACTTTCCAGATGGCAAGGCCAGCGGTGCGGTGATTGTGATTCACGGGGGCGGCTGGTTCCGCGGTGACAAGAGCAAGGATGCAGATTTGGGGGCAATGTTTGCGGAGCAGGGCTACCTCGCCGTGGTTGCAAACTACCGGATCGGTGACGAGGGCCATTACCCAGCGCCACTAACAGACATGGATCAGCTGTACACATGGCTCAAGGCCAGTGACTTGGACTTTCCGCGGGAACACGTGGCGGTCTTTGGTTCCTCAGTCGGTGGCAACATGTCTGCCGAAATGGCCATCAAGTATGGTCTGCCCGCAGTGTCATTGTCCGGGATTTTTGACATCGCGGATTGGCTTGAGCAACACCCTGACGTTGCCGGTTCGCTGGACCACAAAAATAATTTTGGTGGGCCCAGTTCCGAAATCAACCAGGATGGTGCGGACGACCCATTTTACAAGGGCTTCGTGGAGAACTACTTTGGCGGCAGGACTGACCAGTACGTCGCCGCGACCCCAAGCCACCGGGTGAGCGCGACGACGGGGCCGATGTACCTCGCCAACTCTCTGAACGAGTTCGTGCCGAACAGTGGGGTCCTGATGATGGCCGCTGCACTCGCCAGCAAGGGTGTGCCGTTCACGCTGCGGTTGGTGCCGGGGACGCACCACGCGAAAGGCTACCTCGATGTCGTCCGCGGTGATGTCCTGCGCTTTGTGGCTGATAATATCTAGTTTCTCGATTACAGTGAGTGCTACAAAAATGCGTCCGTCATTTACTTTGGCGGGCGCTTTTAATGTGGCTCCTTGGCTGCCGGGCGGTGGGTGTCTCCGCTACCGCTTCGCCCCGGGGGTGGTCCATGCACAGGGTCGCGTTCAAGCCTCAACCAAATTCGGGTTAAGTCTTGCCGCTCAGCTCGGGCCAACGCTCCCTGCGGTCACCTGTTGGTCCTGCGCTGCCCCCAATTACTGACGGCAAGCCACTTGCAAAAAGCGCAAGCGTCTAGCAGTCAATAATTGCGATGGCATGGACCACCCCCTGGGCTACCGCTCCCGCGAAGACACCCACCGTCCTACATTGATGTTATCAACTACTCCGCGAATACGAGCAGTTTCAATACCTACTCAGAAGGCCGGGATGATGGCGGGTCTTCATCTGTGGCCGGTTAACCGACAGAGTAGGGCTGGGGGCGCCTCTTCCGGAATGAAGCTGTTGGGGGTGACCATGCTGTCGCGATAATCAGCGTGGTTTTCGCTGATTATCGGGGAGAACGGAGAGACCGCTGGGAAGATATAAAAATTCCGTAGAGTTATCGTGAATGTTTCGACAGCACGGCGGGCTCATAGTTCAGGGGCAAGACTCGGTGCACTTCCGAGGCTTGAACCCGGCCCCAGCATGACTGTTGTCACCCCCAATAGCGAAATGGAGGAAGATGCGCCCCCAGCCCGGCAGTCCAAACCATCCCCCAGGTACGTGCACATCCACACTAACTAATTATTAGATAATACTCATATTGTGAACTGATGTGTGTGGCACATGAACTGATACCATCGAGACAAAAAAATATTTATCCGCCGCAAACGCAGCCAAAAGCCTATAGCAACGCGCATTTGGGACAATGTGGATGCATTGAAATTGGAAAAAAGTTTGAAATGGCGTTGACAATTATTAGATGACTGGGTAAACTAGCACCATCAATTAAATTTTGGAAAGGAGATACACATTATGCTTAGTCAATTCACATATCAGCCCGTTGTATCTTCATCTTCATTCCAAAATGTAAACGTAGCCTTGTTGTTGAGCGTAAAGGACCCGACTGGTAATTAGCGATTTGCTAATTGATTAAGTTGAGCCCTTATTCACGTTTGGCAATGAGGGCTCAGCACGTACGGGTGAGGCCTCATTGAGATAATCAATGGGCCTTTTCTTTTGGCCGAAGGAGGAACTGCTGATGGCACGATTGCAAAGCTTTTAATTCGTCTCTTGCAAGCATCAACAACACATATTAAACACATATCGGGCGTTCGCCCACACCGCCACGTTTTCGCTGGCGACACATATTGCACCAAACATATAGAAATACAAAGTACCACATAATCTGATCGCAATTATTTTGGCAGAACATAGAGGAGTTTAACAATGAAAAAGACAACAATTAAGAAAATGTCAGCTGCCGCCGCAGCCGTTGCAGCAATGTTCGTGATGGCAGGCTGCAGCACCGCTGCTAACAGCGCTAAGAAGGGTAATAGCGCATCTGGCAGCACCATTAAAATCGGGGTCAACATGGAACTTTCTGGCGCCGCTGCTGGTTATGGTGAACAGGAAAAGCAGGGGATCGAGCTTGCCGTTTCCCAAATCAACGCTAAGGGCGGGATCAAGGTCGATGGCAAGAAGTACAAGATCAAGCCGGTATACCGCGATAACAAGACCAGCACCAGTGGTTCCGCCTCTGCGGTTGCACAACTGGTCAACAACGACAAGGTTTCCGCAGTCGTGGGCCCTGCAACTACTAACGACGCCACTGCTTCAATTCCTAACGTCACCAAGGCTAACGTTGCCCAGATCAGTCCATCCGCGACTGACCCTGGTTACACCCTCGACAAGAACGGGAAGGTGCAAACCTACGTCTTCCGTTCATGTTTCGAGAACAACTTCCAAGGGCAGACCGCAGCACATTTTGCTAACAACACTCTGAAGGCCAAGAAAGTTGCGATCATTGCCGACAACTCCACTGACTACGGAACTGGGCTTGCTAAGGCCTTCAAGAACGAGTTCAAGGGCAGCGTCGTTTCCACCCAGTACTTCCAGGAAGGTGACAAGGACTTCAACGCTATCCTCACCGCCATCAAGAACAAGGGCTTCGATGCTATTTACGCCCCAGGTTACTACTCCGAAATTGGGCTGATCGTTAAGCAGGCCCGCCAGATGGGTATCAAGAGCCCAATCGTTGGTTCCGACGGGATGGCTGATCCAAAGCTGGCCAAAATCGCTGGTGCTAACAACGCTAATGACGTTTACTACACCACACCATTCTCCACGAAGAGTGCTGACACTGATGCAACGGTCCGCAGCTTCATGACCGCCTTCAAGAACAAGTTCCACGCCGAAGCGCCTACCTTCTCCGCACTTGCCTACGACTCCGTATACATGGTCAAGCAGGCCGCTGAAGATGCTAAGTCAACTAACTCCGTTGACATTGCTAAGGCAATTGCCAAGATCAAGGGCATGAAGGGTGCTACTGGTGAAATGACAATTGACGCTAAGCACAACCCAGAAAAGCCAATTGCTATTGAACAGATGACGAAGGGTAAGGTCGTTAAGGCTTACACCGTCAAGTAATTAGTTAATATCATTCCAAGGGCGGCCACGGAAACGTGTACCGCCTTTTGGAATACAGAGCGGAGGCCCGCGGTCAGAAGCTGAGGATTAACGGACTCTGGGCAAAATGCCTGGGCTTTAGGCATTTGGACCAGAGTGTGTTAACCGCAAGCTTCTGCGGGCCGCAGCTCGACTACGAAACAGAGCGGAGCAAGACGGGTTGCAGCTGAGCATTAACAGGCTCCACAAAAAATGCCAGGTTTTAGGCATTTCTTGTGGAGCAGGTTAAGCGGAAGCTGCAGTCTTGCGCAGCTCGACTAGATCACAGAGCAAGGCCCGCGAGCCGTAGCTCTTCTATAGAATCAATCATCGAGTTTGGAGGTCAACCAATTGCACACCATCATTCAACAACTAATCAATGGCCTATCGCTCGGGAGTATTTACGCGCTGCTGGCATTAGGTTACACAATGGTTTACGGGGTTATTAAGCTGATCAACTTCGCGCACGGGGACATTTACATGCTTGGGGCTTTCTGGGGCTATTACGTCCTGAAGTTCTGGCACCTGAACTTCTTTGTCGCGCTGCTGACAGCCATGGTGTTCTGCGCCATCCTTGGCGTGGTCATCGAGTTCCTCGCGTACCGGCCACTGCGGCACGCACCGCGGATCACCGCGCTGATCACCGCGATTGGGGTCTCCTACCTGCTAGAAAACGGCATGTCTTACCTATTTGGGGCGAGCGCGCGGAACTTCCCGCAAGCAATCGAGCAGCAAAACTACCACATTGGCGGTTTTGCAATCTCTAACATTCAGGTGCTGATCCTGGTCACCGCCATTGTCCTCATGCTGGCGCTACAACTGGTTATCAAGCGCAGCAAAATGGGTAAGGCGATGCGTGCCGTCGCCGTTGATCAAGATGCCGCTGAACTGATGGGTATCAACCCGAACCACGTCATTTCCTTCACCTTTGCGCTCGGTTCCGCACTGGCCGGGGCTGCTGGGGTGCTGATCGGTCTGTACTACAACACCATTGACCCACTCATGGGCATGACGCCCGGAATCAAAGCCTTTGTTGCCGCGGTTGTCGGCGGGATTGGTTCGATCCCTGGTGCCTCACTCGGGGGCTTCCTGATCGGGATTCTGGAGACCATCGTCCAAGCGGTCGGACTGTCCGCATACAAGGATGCGGCGGTGTACATCGTACTGATTATCATCTTACTGGTCATGCCTTCCGGGATTTTCGGCAAGCGGACCAAGGAAAAGGTTTAGGAGGTGGCTGCCTTGAAAAGAAATATTCGTTCGAACGCAATTTGGCTCGCAATTATGATTGCTGGTTTTGTAATCATGGATGGGCTTGAAGCGGCTGGTCTCATCAACACCTTTATTGAAAATGCCATTGTGACCGTGGGTATCAACATCATCCTGGCCACGGGGCTGAACCTCATCATCGGGTTTGCGGGGCAGTTCTCGCTGGGCCACGCTGGCTTTATGGCAATCGGTGCCTACGCAACAGGAATCATCACCCAGCAGATTGCCAGCCCGCTAGGCTTTTGGCTATCGATGGGCATTGGGATTATCATCGCCATTATCGCCGCAATCATCATCGGCGTGCCAACCCTGCGGCTGCGGGGTGACTACCTCGCCATCGCGACGATGGGTGCGTCCGAAATCATCCGGGTCATCATTAATAACCTCAAAATCACGAACGGGCCAGCAGGGATGTTCAACATTCCCCAGTACGCGACCTGGCCGGTGGTTTACGTCATGGTCTGCATCACGACCATCATGATTGCTAACTTCGTGCACAGTCGCGCCGGTCGCGCGGTGATGTCCGTGCGTGAAGACGACATCGCCGCTGAAGCGATGGGTATCAACACCACCAAGTGGAAGCTGGCCGCCTTTGTCTTCGGCGCTGCCACCGCTGCTATTGGGGGCACGCTCCACGCTTCATACATTCAGACCATTGCGCCTGGTGATTTTGGCATCATGAACTCCATTTCCATTCTGATCATCGTTGTTCTAGGCGGTAGTGGTAGTCTGACCGGGACGATCCTGGCCGCTGGAGTGCTGGGTATCATTGATACTGTTCTCCAAAACTTCGGGACGCTGCGCATGGTTATCTACGCGCTCGCGCTGATCTTACTGATGGTCTTCAAGCCGGGTGGTCTGCTCGGCCGCTGGGAACTGTCATTCAAGAAGGTTAACAAGAAGAAGGGGGCCCCGGCAGAATGAGTTTGCTCAATGTGGAACACGTTACCCAACAGTTCGGCGGCCTGACCGCCGTTGATGACGTCTCAATGCAGATCGAAAAGGGTGAACTGATCGCCCTGATCGGACCGAACGGGGCCGGCAAAACGACTCTCTTCAACATGTTAACGGGTGTGAACACGCCGACTAGCGGCAAAATCACGATGGAAACTGCGAAGGGGACCGTCGATATTGCTGGTAAGCGGACGGACCAAGTTGCCGCGCTCGGCATGAGTCGGACCTTCCAGAACATCCGGCTGTTTTCTGAAATGACTGTTTTGGACAACATTAAAATCGCCATGACGCACAAAAGTCACGAGAATTTCATCGAGACCATGCTGCGGCTGCCGTCCTTTTACAAGACCGAAGACGCCATTGATAGTAAGTCACGGGCCCTACTGAAAGACTTTAACTTGGATCCATACGTGCGCTCAACTGCGGGCAGCCTGCCATACGGGCTGCAGCGGCGGGTCGAAATTGTCCGCGCACTGGCCACCAAGCCGCAACTGCTGTTCTTGGACGAACCAGCCGCGGGGATGAACCCTGAGGAAACTGCTGACTTATCAGCTGTGATTCAGCGGATTCGGAACGAATACGGCGTCACCATTATCCTGATCGAACACGATATGTCGCTGGTCATGAAACTCGCCCAGCGGATCTACGTGCTGGACCACGGCAGCATGATTGCTGAAGGCACACCAGCCGAGATCAGTCAGAACGCAGAAGTCGTGAGCGCATACCTTGGGGGTGAAGTCGTTGCTGAAGGTAAGTAATTTATACA
Organism: Lacticaseibacillus zhaodongensis; assembly: GCF_009687905.1. Classification (GTDB taxonomy): domain Bacteria; phylum Bacillota; class Bacilli; order Lactobacillales; family Lactobacillaceae; genus Lacticaseibacillus; species Lacticaseibacillus zhaodongensis. Next base: position 51,209 of record NZ_BLBG01000010.1, read on the forward strand.
TTAACTACGGCGGCATCCAGGCGGTCCGCGACGTTAGTTTTGAAGTCCACACCGGTGAAATCGTCACCCTGATTGGGGCCAACGGGGCGGGGAAGTCGACCATTCTGAAGACGATTTCCGGCTTGATGCGGCCCAAATCGGGGCTGATCACCTACGAAGATCAGCCCATTCAAAATGCCAGTTCTGCTACCATCGTGGGTGCTGGCATTTCCCAGGTTCCAGAAGGCCGCCACATTTTTGCCGGCATGACGGTTCAGGAAAACCTCGAGATGGGGGCTTTCCTCAAGAAACGTGGGACCGATATGTCTTCAACCTTTAAGGATATTTTTGCCCGGTTCCCAGTTCTGGCTGAACGTAAGAACCAGGACGCCGCGACCCTGTCTGGTGGTGAACAGCAAATGCTCGCCATGGCCCGCGCCCTGATGGCCAAGCCGAAGCTATTGCTGCTTGACGAGCCATCAATGGGGCTGTCACCAATTTACATTCAGAAGATTTTTGATATTATTCAGTCGATCAACGAGCAAGGAACGACCATTCTACTGATTGAGCAGAACGCGAAGCAGGCACTCAGCATTGCGACGCGCGGTTATGTCATTGCTAGTGGTGAAATCAAGCTTGAAGGCACCGGCAAGGAGTTGCTTGGCAACAAGCAAGTCCAGTCGGCATACTTGGGTGGTTAATCTACAAAAGGGGGCGCGTTACTTCACTGGGAGTAGCGCGCTTTTTGTACGGCCTTATTGCTGTGGCTAATTGATGTCTTGAACGTGGGGTTGATGTTCTGGTATTTAACTTATCTGATTATGAATCAATGCATTCATAACTATTAGGTCGCTATTGAATAGACTTTTTCTGACACAATCTGTTCATTTGCAGATTCGTTGTAATTCTAATTGCTATAGGTAAATGTTATAATTACCGGTAATTAATGCCCGTGTCTGAGCTGATTAAAATGGACGGAGGACAAGTACAAAAAATGGGAATGAGTATGAACTTACACCTCCTGAGCTTACCAACGTGGTTTGCCCAATTGTTGATTGCCATCTTTTTTGCGTCTGGTTTTGTCAGCTTTTACCAGAAGCTTTGGTGGGAGGCGTTTCGGAAGGAAGGCCTCAGTGAGCAGCGCAAAATTGCTTTTCGGGTGGCACTGATGGTCCTCTCGTTTGGGGTAGCTATTTGTCTGCATCTGGTGGGTTATGAAGTGCATCTGAACGGAGTGCTGTTTCACAACTTGGGCCTGTTCATCCTGGCCTTTCCACTGCTCGATCAGCGGATCAGCCGTGGTGAGTACGCCCTGCGCGTGGTTGGCCTCTTAATTGCGTGGTCACTGCATCACGTCGGTTATTTTGGCCAGTTCCAGTTCTGGCTGTCCCTCGTGTTGCTCGGACTTGTGATTGCCGTGATTTACATTTATAGCAAACGGATCCGTTACAGCGTGCTACTGAGTATTGGGACGTTTACGATTATCGCGCTAGTTTTCTGGATATCATTACCCAACATCACGGCTGGTTCCTACAGTAGCATGCTGATTGCTTGGCAGGCGGTTCTGATGTACATGGCGATGGCTTGTGTGGCGACGGTCTTTTGGATCCAGGAGCACAATCAGGAAGAACATACCGCTGAGATGACGCAGCTGGCCAACTACGATACGCTCACCAATACCAAGACCTACTCACTGTACCAGCGTGATATTAGTGCCATGTTTGATGCAGCAAAAGCTAATGGTGAGGCACTCACGCTCGTTGCCATTGATATCGACCACTTCAAGCAGATCAACGACCATTATGGCCACCTTGCTGGCAACGCAATTTTGCTAGGAATCGCCAACACACTTGATGAAGTGTTGCACAAGTATGGTGATGACCACCAGGTGTACCGGACCGGCGGCGAGGAGTTTAACATTCTTTTCCCCCAAATGACGCCCCCGGAAGTGTTGCCGGTAGTTCAGGAGTGCTGGCGCACCGTGCGCAGTACTCGCTTCAACTATGAGAACTTTGACGTGCGCGCGACCCTGTCCATTGGGGTGACCGCCCTGCGCGCTGAGGATCGCAGCATTGACAGCCTGTACAAGCGCGCGGACGATAACCTTTACCAGAGCAAACGCAACGGTCGGGACGCGATCACGGTGGAGGGGGAGACCCGCGACGCCGATACCGGCAAACCGGTTTACGCGACCTACACCTTCTTCACCCAGCGCATCGTGGACCTGGATTCTGCGAACGGAGCGACCATGTCCAACGAGTTGCTGCTGCGTTGCTACGACTATGAGCATGACCGCTGGGTAACACCACCGCACTTCGACATTTCCGTGGAGATGCAAATTGACCTGATGAAGCAGATCATGCCGCACATTGCCAGTCCACGCTTGTCACTCAACCTGACCAATCCGCAGTTTCTTGATTCACGGACGGTAGGCCTCCTCAGCGACTACATGCGCACTCCGGGTTCTCCGGAAACGTTGATTGTTGAACTGACTTCACTGCCGGCGCTGGACAAGGTCAAACAGGCGGCACCACTATACCAGGCTGCGGGTATCAAAATTTTCATTGATGATGTTGGTAGCGATAATCAGTTTGATGAACTTGAGCCACTCTTGCCATTCGTCAACGGCATGAAGTATGCCATTCAGAACATGCGGGCCAGCTCTGACACGGATAACCTGGACCAGCGGCTGGACTTCTGGACGCGGGTTGCGCGGCAGTACAACTTGATGTTCGTGGTTGAAGGCATTGAGAGCACCAAGGACATTCAGTTTGCGCACGATAAGTACCACGCGCGCTACCTGCAGGGCTACTACTTCGACCGGCCGGAATTGCCGCGGCTGGCATAATGTCGATAAGCCAAAATAGCGTCCGTCGTTTACGCGGCGGACGCTATTATTGTGGAGTCTTTGGGCTATGGTGGATGGCGCATTTTTCTCCGTTTCGTCTGCGGGAGTGACAGACATGCTGGAGCCGGGTTTCAGCCTTGACGAAAACCATGTCAAGGCTGAACCCTGAACTGCGAGCCCGCTGTGTTGCTCCACAGCCTGATGTGAACTAAACCAAGTGCTTATATCTTCTTAGCGGTCTCTCCGTTCTCTCCGATAAGAAACCCTGATAGCCAAAATCGGGCTATCAAGGTTTCTTATCGCGACAGCATGGTCACTCCCGCTGACTACACTACGAAAAAGGCACCATCCACCGTACTGCAGACTTCTAAACTGCAATCGTTTGCCATCTCAGATTTGCTAATTTGTACCCAAATCACACGTATCTAACGAATTATGCCAAGCATAGGCATTGTTAACATCGTTGGCTTAATAATCTGTAAACAACCTGCTTAAATGCTGCAATTGGCACATCTAAATTGGTATACACAGATTAATCAGCCTGATATCTAACTATCAATGTAGGGCTGTGGGCGCCTTTTCCGGGAACGAAGCTGGCGGTAGTGACCATGCTGAAACGAATATTGCAGGTAGTAGCCTTGCGGACTTTGCAAGGCTACTACCTGCAATATTCGGGGATAGCGGAGAGACCGCGGATGATGATAAAAGCATTACTGTACGTGTACCGTTGTTGTTGCGAAAACACGGCGGGCTCGGAGATAAGGCGGAAGACTTGGCGTGAATTTCGCCAAGCCTGGAGCCGTGCCCCAGCATTGCCTGTCTGTCACTGCTGCCAGTGTAGTGGGAGGAAAAGGCGCACACAGCCCGGCAACGAAGTATCTAACACGGCAGGTAATCCCGATGCAGGTTATAATGGATGCAAATAAGTACAATGGGAGGTCGCCATGGGATTTCTAGGCCATAGCAACAAGCAAGCATTCAAAGCTGACAAGAAAGACAGTTACCTCGAATTAGACTCCAAGCGTTTGCTCCTGCGTCTCCACGTTGGCGCCTTGCAGAAGGTGATCGTTCCAGTCGCCAAACTGCGCGGCTACCGCCTGTTGCAGGACGACGAGGTGATTCTGGAGGCCCAAGAGCACAAACAGGGCTACTCGAAGGACAACCTGCTGCCCGTCATCACGCAGTTCAGTCAACCGGATGATGGCAGTGAGTGGCCGACCGAGTTGTACCATCTGGACCTGGATGTGCTGACGAGTGACGAGACCTACCGCTTGCGTCTGATCGACACGCGCACGCCCATTAAGTCGATGACCTATAGTGACGCGGTGTTAGATGCTGAGCGCGCAATTTTGGCGCTGGACGGATTACTGGACGAATAATTACAGAGTGAAAGTGTGGAGTAGTGGCATATTTATATTTAGTACGGCATGGGGAAACGGTAATTAACGCCGAGGAACGCTTCAACGGCGGTGGGGTTGACAGTCCGCTCACTGCGAAAGGTCGCGCTGGGGCAGTCGCGTTGGGCAAAATGCTCGCTGGGGTGCCTTTTGACCGCGTCTTTGTTTCGCCCCTCCCGCGGGCAATGACCACGGCGGCGTTAGTGACTGGCGGCAAGCGGGCGCTAACCATTGATCCGCGCCTGCGAGAGATGGCGCTGGGTGATTGGGACGGTACACCGCTGGCCGACTGGGCGGGAAAGCCCGAGTTCATCAACTACCGGCACCATTTGGCCCACTGGGATTACCGACACTTTCACGCCGAGGGTTATCCGCACATGATCACCCGCGCGACCGCGGCGTTCAACGATGCAGCCGCCGCGGTGGGTCCGGATGGGCGGGCGCTGATTGTCAGTCATGGCATCGTGCTGACGGTGCTTGCTAATGTGCTCACCGGTGTGCCGCTGGATGCCGCCCGCGATTCAGGGCAGGTAGCTAACAGCAGCGTTACCGTCCTGCGCGGCCACGCGGGGGCTTGGCAGAAGGTCGCCTGGAACGTGACTCCTGCCACCCTTGCCACGCTGCCGGTGAAGGAACGCGCCTTGTTCCAAAAGTAGGCTAGAGGGCGTACTTCTGCAGGGCCTCCGCCACGCCGGCGTGGTCGCTGTCCGCAACCATGGTGCCGATTTCTGCCCGTACGCGCGGTAGAGCGTTACCCATCGCGACGCCGAGGCCGGCCGTTTCCATCATCGGCAGGTCATTTTCGCCGTCTCCGATGGCCATCGTGGCGGCAATGGGGATGTTGAGCAGGTCCGCTAGGTGCAGCAGGGCGCTGCTTTTGGAGACGCCGGCAGCGGTAATTTCAAGATAAGTGAGTTTGGAGCGGCTGGTGGCGATGTGCAAGTCGGGTACCGTCTTCAGGGCCGCATCCAGCACATCAATTGCCTGCGGATCGCCCATGCAGAGGATTTTGTGGATTTTGCGCTCGCTATTGAGCAGGGCGGTGAGGTCCGTGGTTTCGGGCGTGAAGCCAACGATGGCGGCCTCCTGCTCGCTCCATTTGTCCGGCCGGGCAACGTACCAGTGGGTGCCGGCGTGGATGTTGACGCTGATGGCCAGGCCGTGTGCGTGGATCAGTTGGTAGATGCGGCGGGCACTCCCGGCGGCTAGGGGCTGCTCGAAGAGGGTCGTAAACTCTTGCGGCGTTGCCAAATGGTTCTGCACGATTAGGGCGCCATTCAGTGAAACGATTGGCAATTCTAGCTGCAGTTGTTGCGCCAGATTCACCATTCCCAAGGCGGGGCGGGCTGAGGCCAGGACAAAGTGGCCCCCAGCTTTGGAGTAGGCGGTGATCGCCGTGATCACCGCGGGGGTCAGCTGGTGCTGGCTGTTCAAAATGGTGCCATCAATATCGCTCAAAACTAGTTGTCGTTTCATAATTAACCTCCCTAAATTGCGTCCGCCTTTAGTATACTGGGAGTTGGTACCGCTGCCAAATGTCCGGTGGTAATATTTGCTCAGGCTGGCTAAAGTGCTTAAAATTTTGCCAACTTTGAGGAGGTCAAAATGAAGAAACGCCAAAAATACATAGTTATCAGTACCGCCGCGCTTGTGGCTCTGTTTATGCTGGGTTTGATCGTGTGGCAATACTGGCCGATCATCAAGCCCTTTCTGCGTAGTGGTTGGAACCGGCGTGCATTTATCAATCAGTTTCGCGGGCACGGCGGGCGGACGATTGCCCCCTTTATTGCACTACTGGTGGTGGTGACCATGATTCCCGGGGCCCCGGTCTCGGTGTTCGCAATCCTGAGCGGGGTTTGTTTTGGCGGACCGCTGGGCTTCGTGATCAACGTGGTTGGGCTGACAGTCGGGAACAACTTGGCCGCCTTGCTCACGGCGCGGGTAGAAGACCTGAGTCGCAGCCACCGGGAGTCCCAATTACTCCAGGACCTCCTGCACACGCGGCATCCGCGGGTGGGACTGACGATTGGCTACAGTGTGCCCTTTGTTCCGAACGTCCTGGTGAACCTCGCCGCGGCCAAGCTCAAGGTGGACCGGCAGAAACTGGCGGTGATTATTTTCATTGCTAGTTTTCCCAGCGCGTTGTTCTATGCCTTCGGTGGGGATGCCATTTTGAACGTCAACTTGCGGCGGCTGCTCGTTTTGGTGCTACTGGTTGCGGCGTCAGCGGTGCTCATCGTGTTTATTCACCGCGACCGGGCCCAAAAACACGTTTAGGCGAAAATTTATTGCGGACCGCTTGCCAATAATTAGGTTGTAGTCTAGACTGATTATAATTGAAACTATTAATACAGGGGGTTCCGGATTTGGAATTAGGAAAAAAGGATGAGCTGTCGGAGAACTTGTTTTTGGTTAATAGCATCCAGCAGGTGTACATCCACACGCAGCTTAAAACGATGGGTTTGAACATTCAGCAGTCCCGCGCGCTCAACTACATTTCTGAGCACTCCGGTACCATTCAGAAGGAACTAGTTAACTACCTGGGCAAGCAAAAGGCTACCGTCACCAATGTGCTCAAGGCGCTTGAAGAACGGAACCTGATCGTGCGCCGCGTCCCCGAGCACAACGAGCGCCAGAAGCAGTTGTTCCTGACCGCTGAAGGTGCCGCCGCCGTCCAGCAGGTCCAGCAGATTTTTGTCGATATTGAAGGCAAAATTAACGCCGGTCTGACGAAGGAAGAGCACACGCAGCTGCTTAACCTCCTGCAGAAGGTCAAGGCAACACTAAGCACGGATGAAGACTAATTAAAATTAATTTAGACAAGAACAGACCAGATTCCTGATTTCCGGGGGTCTGGTCTGTTTTAGTTTGTCATCGATTTTAAAGTTGCACGGTGCTTGTTAAAGCTTGATTCACGTTCGCAGGATTGGGGCTTATGACAAGTTGGCACTCATGTGGCGGAGGACCCGTTTGAAGGTGGCTAGGTCGCGCGCGGACACGCCAGATTCGAGCACGGTGTTGATGCCGGCCAGCTCCTGGCTAACGGCACCCAGCGCCGCGTTGGCTTTGGCCGTGAGCTTGATTTGCTTGTAGCGCTTGTCGTTACTATTTTGAGTTCGTGTGATCAGGCCGCTAGTGCTCATCTGCTGCAATAAAACGGTCGCGGTGGACGGCCTGATGCCGAGCGCGGCTTCGACGTGGCGCTGGTAGGTGGGCTCGTTGCCGCGCTCGCCGAGGAAATCAAGAACCCGGGCGGCCGCCCCGCTGATGCCGTAATCATGGGCGAAAAGCGTGAGTTCGCGGCTGACCAGGTTGTTGAGACTAGCAATGGCAGTGGTGGTGGGAATGGTTTCGGACAAAATGCGGCCTCCTATAGGGCATGAATAATAGTTAGTGTCACTAAGTAATTACTATTATTCTAACTGTCCGGTGGCAGGCTTGCAAATGCAGAATGGCTGCGTCCCACCGCCCTACATAGATGTACTAAATCCCTTTGTGAATCTTGGTTAGTTACGGTACTTGCAATCACATTCTATTGCGGTGCTCTGACGTTGCTGGTGGAGTTAACGCTGTGGTAGATAGCTTTAGTCTGGAAGTCTGCAGTAGGGTGGATGGCGCCTTTTTCGTAGTGTAGTCTGCGGGAGTGACCATGCTGTCGCGATAAGAAACCCTGATAGCCCGATTTTGGCTATCAGGGTTTCTTATCGGGGAGAACGGAGAGACCGCTAAGAAGATATAAGCACTTGGTTTAGTTCACATCAGGCTGTGTAGCAACACAGCGGGCTCGCAGTTCAGGGTTCAGACTTGACATGGTTTTCGTCAAGGCTGAAACCCGGCCCCAGCATGCCTGTTGTCACTCCCGCAGACGAAACGGAGAAAAATGCGCCATCCACTCGGGTATTCAAATACATTATCGCATCGGAGCAGGCATCCCTACCACCCGGCAGTAGTTATAACTGTTAATCTAGCGCCAGAGATCATACGCCGAGAACAGCAGCAAGCATGCCACCGCGATGTTGATGATGCGGTAGTAGCGCGCATAGATACCACTGATCAACTGGCCCGCACCCGTCCACGCCAGTGTGCCGGCGCTGCCGATGATCACCATGAGGAGCCAGCGCAGGGGGATGGATGCTGCCAGACCAGTGAGGGTGAAGGCGGCCAGACCCGTTACAAAGTAGAGATACAGTTTGATGTTGGTCAGCTGCAGCAGCAGGCCGGTCGTGAACTTACCGCCCCCGTCGTTGTCGTTGCTATCGGGAGAACTGATGGCTACGTGGTAGGCTAAGTAGATCAAGTAGACGGAACCGATCACCTTCATGATGGTGACTAGCAGGGGCGCCGCCTGCAGGAGGTTGGCAAATAGTGCGGCGAGTAGGCCGATTAGAGCGATTCCCGTCAGCATGCCCATGTTCAAGATGATACTGCGGCGAAAGCCCCGGCGCTGACCCGACACCATCGCCATGATGGTGTTGGGACCGGGAGTGAAAGACATGACGAAGGTGAAGGATAAGAATGCGAGCATAGGTGGTTGCCTCCAAAATTATGTATTGGGTCGGGTGCATTTTGCAAAAGTAATTGCATATGCAACGACATGCACCAATGCTAGCACAACTAATTGCAAATGCAAGCAGTCCGGTTATAATTATTGCGTGAGCCAGTGCTTGGCGGTTCGCGAGCTACTGAGGAGGTTAATTCGGTGTTTACAACGATTAGAACTATCGGCGCCATCACTCGCAGCATTCAGAATGATTCCAACGCCCGTTTTCGCAAGCTCGGCCTTGGTAACAACGCGTTTTTATACGTGATTCGCGTCTGCGAGGAGCCGGGGATGTTTCTGGCCCAGCTGGCGGATGCGGTGCAGATCGACCGCACCACCGCGTTTCGCACCGTTAAGCGCCTAGTTGCGGCCGGATATTTGCGGCTTGAGGACGATCCCAGCGATGGTCGGATGCGGCGCGTGTACCCGGCTGAGCGCGGTCAGGAGGTTTATCCCGAGCTGCATGCATACGAGCAGTACTGCTCGCAGCACCTACTGGCTAATTTGACGGCGGCTGAGCGCAAGCAGCTGGAAGGTTTACTCACTAAGCTTAATTACTGATCCGTTTAATTTTGGATGGCGACACCTTGTGGAGGAAAAAATGCATATTGAGATTGATACGACGGCGAAGGGGTTGACCATTAACCTACCGCAGACTGCAGCGACCATCACGGTTGGTCCGGTGCAGGCAGATCCAGATGCGGCCCTGCTACTTTTTGCTAAGGACCACCAAATCGTGAGTGGCGGGACCACGGCCGAAGACGCCGACCGGCAGCTCGCCTTGACCCTGCAATGGGACCAGGAGGGTGAATACTTACAGCGGATGTTTGCGGCCAAAATTGCCGGGACGGATGTTGCGGATGCAGGCGTGCCTGCCGGTGCTTACCAGGCAGTGGCGGCGGTTTTTGCAGACCTCACGACTGCCCTGAGCCTGCTTGGTTACACTTTTGGACAGGCAGCGGCAAAGCCTGCAGCGAAACGGCCCGGCAAGCCGCGGCACCGCTTTGACCGTAAACTGGCGGACACACCCTTTACGGTGGATCACGACGGGGCGCACGCCACGGTCTACTGGCGCAAGGCCAAAGAAATGGAGATTGCTCCCGGCGCCCGGCTGCGCACGGAACAGTTGCTGAACAAGGATGGGTCGGAGAGTTACAGTGCCAAGTATGGTGACAAGCTGCGCGCCGATCACGCTGCTGCGATCAAGGACGGTGTGACCACGGCGGCAGTCACCCTGCGAAGTGTTAACGAAGTCGGTTCGTTCCTGTACTACGGCAACACTAATAGTTGGTTGCAGTTACTGAATGCAGAGGGTAAAACGCTGGATGAGCTGACGCGGATCGGCTAAATTAGCCGTTACGTTTTGTCTCCCGAATGGTCAACCGCGGAAACTGTTTCGCCGAATAAAACGGTAAAAACTGGTCAAAGCTAATCGTAACTGTTATTATCTTTAATGTAAGCGATAACAATTATATGTTAACGGGGGACTTTAAGAATGCAGGAACGTAAGCTCGTGGCTGTCGATATGGATGGCACCTTTTTGAATGATGCGATGGATTACGATCGGCCACGCTTTGCTAAACTACATGAACAGATGGTGAATGCTGGGGTGCGGTTTGTCGTCGCTAGTGGGAACCAGTACTTCCAGCTGCGCTCATTTTTCACCCAGTATCCGGACACCATCTATCTGTCCGAGAATGGTGCATTAATTCGGGATGACGAGCAGGTGTACTTCAAGGCGGCGTACGACCGCGACACCGCGCTAGCAGTTATCGATGTATTAGAGTCGTATCCGGCTGTCTCGTGGACTGCGTGCGGTTATGAATCTGCTTACGTTCTGAAGACGGCTGGTGCGGATTACATCACGGACGTTAATAAGTATTACCACCGCCTGCAGTTGATCGACAATCCTGGCGACATCAACGACGAGATCCTCAAGTTCTCGACCCACTGCCCGGCCAGTGAGACGGCTGATTATGTTGCTGAATACGCCCGCCGCTTGCAGGGACTGGCGGAGCCGACCTCTAGTGGGCACGGCGACATTGATATCATTCAGCCCGGCATGAACAAGGCGAAGGGGCTCAAGGAGCTCGCCCGCGTCTTGGGCGTACGGCAGGCGGATGTGATTGCGTTCGGTAACGGCGGCAATGACATCGAGATGTTGCAGTACGCCGGGGATGGTGTGGCCGTGGCCAACGCCGACCCAGACGTCTTGAAGGCCGCCGACCACGTGGCCCCGAGTAACAATGATTCTGGGGTCCTCGCTTACGTGGAACAACTTGTTGGCGCGGTCACGGATTAATTTTTAAACTAAAAACTGCTCCCCAGTCATGCAACGATGAACTATCGTCGGAGACGGGGGAGCAGTTTTTAGTTGATTTGATTAAGCTTAGTCGTTGGCGCGCTTAGCGTAAGCACCCTTGTCGGTGTTAATGATCAGGGCTTCGCCTTCCTTGATGAAGTCAGGCACGCTGACAACGAGACCGGTCTCCATGGTTGCGGGCTTGCCAGAACCAGTTGCGGTTGCACCCTTGATGGAAGGAGTGGTTTCCTTAACGGTCAGGGTAACGGTACTTGGCAGGGTGATCCCGATCACTTCGTCGCCGTAGAACTCAATTTTGACGTTGGTGTTGGGCAGCAAGTAGAGCAGCTCGTTTTCGATACTGGAGGTTGGCAACTCGTACTGTTCGTAAGTTTCCAGATCCATGAAGTAGGCGGTGTCGTCCTGGGTGTAAAGGAACTGGGCATCTTTGCTTTCAAGAATTGCCTGTTCAACTTTTTCTGTTGGGCGCATCGTGGTCTGAACGATGGAGCCAGAGCGGACGTCGTAAAGCCGCATCTGCATAACGGTGTTACCCTTACCTGGCTTGTGGTGGTTAGTTTCGAGAACCTTAATCAGTTTCCCGTCCTTTTCAAAAGCCATGCCGCGCTTCAAGTTAATTGCTTCAATCATGTTGTTCTCCTAACCGGTAGCCGCGTTTGGCCGCTACCATTGTGTATTTTTTGTTTTCCGCAAGCCGCAACTAAGCGGCGTAGTCAGCCACGTGTCGCGGTGGCGGTATCGGAACTACGCGGGCGCAGTAGTGTGCGCTGGTCTCAATTAACATCAAGGGATCTCCCATCATTTATCGGGGGCGCGGCGGTGAAGCACCGCGTTATTCCCCAAGCATAATCGCGGGTTGCACGCCCGCATCGGTATTGGCCACATTAGGCCGCTAATCCCCATTATAGCAAATATCACGGCCAGGAGTAATTCTTTGTGCATTCGGCCCGCAGCAGCGGCAGTAATAGGGTGGGGCCAAGCGAAATTCTGGGTAATAAAACAGCGGCTACCCGTGGGGGAGCCGCTGCGTGGAATAATTATTTTTAGTTTTTAAGAATTCCCTGTTCCTTAACTTCCTGGTAGTGCTTAGCGCTCCAAGGAGAGTAGAACTTGCCGTAGATTGCGGTGACGAAGTAAGTCAAGGTCACAACCAGCATTGGCAGGGATGACTGGGAGTAGCCACCCTTGAGCGCGGTGAACCACAGGAGGACGTTAACTGCGTCTTCAGCGAGCCACAGCGTGTAGGTGTCATTGTAGTGCATAACAACCATGACGGAAGCAGTTGCCCCAATGGAAAGAACGAGTGAGTCCCAGAGTGGGTTGGTGTCACCGAGCATTGAGTAGATATGGAACATGACGAACCAAGCGACGGCAATCACGCCGAGAACCAGGGCCCAACCGCGGCGGTCGAGGTGGCGCAGCTTCGCGTCAAAATCTTCACCCCATGTCCGCCACTTGAACATCAGTGGTAGGTCGATGCAGGCAACAAAAACGGTTTGGTCAAGAACGGAGGCGTAGTGCCCGGCGTTCCAGTTGACGAAAATAAAACCAATTGCGGAGATGAAGCCTAGTAGGCCGTTAACACTCTTGCCAACCATCATCGCGCAGACGCAAAGCAAACCGAAGAGGGTTGCCGCAAAGGTAATGGTGGTAACGAGATTGATTTTGTTCATCAGGAACAATGCGAGCTGGAAGGAAACACCGAACCAAAAGATGGACCAAGGTGTCGCGTCCCAGCCGGAGAGTTCTGACTTGATCCATTGCCAGTAATTACCCTCAAATCGTTTAACGTCCTGCGTGTTGTTGCTACGTGAATCTGATGCATGCTCTTGTTCCATAGTGCTTCCTTCTTTCGTATGTTAGGCCTGAGCGTCACCGCCCCAACCTTGTCCCCACCCACTATCTGGTGGTTCGTTAAAAATTTTTGTCAATATGTAGTGCTAATAGCAAACTACAATACCGAATATGGTATACCATCGCGCGTGGCTCGTAAAGTTCAAGCTTGTGTATAAACTCACTAAAAATTGGTATTAAGCAGTAGCCCCTTACAGAAAGATTTGCCGCAAGCGTGCACCTGCTGCTGCTTGCCATTTGTGGATAGATAACGAGATTAATTTGTTGATAACTTTTACTACAAGGCTCCTTTGCCCGGTCAGAGTCTGAGGACTAGTGAATTTCTGATTAATCCCCCGGTTCTGGGGATTAGTCAGAAATTGTAACTAGCCGCAGGACTCTGGGGAAAGGAGCTGGACTAAAAACAAGGCTCCTTTGCCCAATCAGAGTCCGAGGACTAGTGAATTTGTGATTAATCTGCGGGTTAGAATCTGCGGATATGGAATTTTTCTTAGCGTCATCTCATGCTCACCTCAAAAACGGCCTACTGACTGCAGTGCTAGCAGAGACTGAATGATATTGAGATAAATTCACGTGCAACGGAAATAACCGGTCTGGAATAGCGCCACAACAAGATTAGGCCTTGATCATTAATGTACGTACTAAAATTGATACAGCTTGTGTCGGCGCTTACAAACTATGTGGTGGCGTCACTGTGGCATTTTTCCAGATTTGTCGTTCGGGTTTTGCACCCTGATTCAGAAAAGTGTGCTAGAATGACTTAGTAAAATAAATTACTTCAGAATACCTCAGGAGGGTTTTATCTAATGCCATTAGTACACGGTACCGAACTCGTACAGGCGGCTCGTAAGGGTCACTACGCAATTGGTGCGTTCAACACCAACAACCTTGAATGGACTCGTGCCATCCTTAAGGGTGCTCAGGATCTTAACGTTCCCGTTATCATCCAGACATCCATGGGTGCTGCTAAGTACATGGGCGGCTACGAACTTTGCAAGGGCTTGATCGAAGCTACTGTTAAGTCAATGGACATCACTGTTCCAGTTGTTATCCACCTTGACCACGGTAACTACGAAGCTGCTAAGGAAGCTATTGCAGCTGGTTACAACTCAGTTATGTTTGACGGTCACGACCTGCCATTCGCTGAGAACCTTGAAAAGACCAAGGAAATCGTTAAGTTGGCCCACGCTAAGGGTATCTCCGTTGAAGCCGAAGTTGGTTCTATCGGTGGTGAAGAAGACGGTGTTATCGGTGAAGGTGAACTTGCTTCTGTTGAAGATGCAAAGACACTTGCTGACACTGGTATCGACTTCCTTGCAGCTGGTATTGGTAACATCCACGGCAAGTACCCTTCAAACTGGAAGGGTCTGCACTTTGACCGTCTGAAGGAAATCGGCGACGCCGTATCCGTACCACTCGTTCTCCACGGTGGTTCAGGTATTCCTCAGGAACAGGTTGAGAAGGCTATCACCATGGGCATCTCCAAGCTGAACATCAACACTGAATGCCAGCTTGCTTTTGCTAAGGCTACTCGCGAATACATCCTTGCTGGTAAAGACCAGGAAGGCAAGGGTTACGACCCTCGCAAGATGCTCAAGCCAGGTACCGACGCTATCACAGACACCTTCAAGGAAATCTGTGGCTGGATGGGTACCAAGTCAGTTAAGCTCGTTCCAGAAGAACTGTAATATTCTTCTACTAGCTTCATAATTGATTGTGCGTTGTTGTTGCTGCTCCGCGCCGATGATAACGTACCACGAAAAAATCCGCCCCAATCGGGACGGATTTTTTTATACATATTTTGAATCGCAGTTTTTAAACGTCTTGATCGTTATCGGTGGTGAGGTAGTCGCGACCAGAACGCTTCGAATGGTAGAGGTAGCCGTCTGCCCGGCGGAAAACATCGTGCTGACTCTCATCGTCAGCACGCATCATCGTTAGGCCCATTGAGGACGTGTACTTGATAGTCTGGCCATCTTCAGTGGTGACGGTAATTTTGCGGACTGCCTGCTGGCACTTCTTAGCAAGAGCCACGGCTTCCTGTTCATTAGTGTGGGTCAGGATGATGGTGAACTCCTCGCCCCCAGTTCGGAATAGGGTGGCGTTGTGCGGCGCTTCCGTCTCCAGGGTGGTGGTAATTGTCTCAGCAAAGGCCAGCAGGGCTTGGTTACCGGCCGTGTGCCCGTACGTGTCGTTGATATGCTTGAAGTGGTCGATGTCCATGGCGATGATACCAAAATCTTGGTGGGACTTGCCAGCCGCAAACTGCGCGTCAGCTTCCTTGCTGTAGGCGAGCCAGTTCCGGACATCCGTCATGCTGTCGTGGTAGATGTCGCGGGCATTGGTCGCGTTGCGAATGTGTTCCTTGCGCATCACATACATGTACAGGAAGTTAGAGACGGATGTAAAGACGTAGCTGATGAAGACCGATACTTGCAGTGCTGGTGAGATGTGCGTGGTCAGGAGCACGTTGAGCCAAAACAGGATGCCAACGACGGTTTTGAGCATCAGCCGGGTTAATACGTGTTCATCAAAGGGGAAAAAGTAGCGGTTTTCAAAGACTAAATAGCCGAGGAACACGAACATGCTGACGATGGTCTGGAAGTTGATGTTTTCGGGAAAAGTGAATCCATAAATAATGAAGGTCACGATGACTGGCGTTAGAATTCCCGGGAGAGTCTTCAGGGAATTAGTCAGGCTGATCATGATCAGAATCTGACAGTTGAGCAGAATCATGGTCGTTTCCATGTAATTGGCTGATTTAGCAAGCCAAATCAGGATTACCGCGACCAGTAGGTAATACGCGGCGTAAACTAACTCTTTTCGCCAGGGGTAGGGGTCATTGCCTTCAACGTCTTCATCTACCCAGTGCATGAGGCGCTGGAGCACGGAAATGAAGCCAACGTTGAAGAACGAGATGAGAATGATTGAATAAACCATTATGTTAAACATAGGCTTGCACCTGGATTCGTTGGAGTGAGCCCGGCTGAACTCGCCAATGGCTTCACCCCCATTATGAACAAAAGTATAGACAAATGCAGCTTAGATTTGCAATTTTGTACAAAATAACCTTTGAGCGTACAAAAAACAGCAGCGACAAATATGTCCCTGCTGCGACTTTTGCTGATTGATTTAAGCTTGGCTTCGTAACCTAGCAATCAAGGTGCTGTAAACATCGTTGCGAATAAAGTTATCAACGGTGATAATTTCTTGGTCTGGGCCTACCTGAGTCCGAACTAGCTTGAGCAGACTAGTTTTGGTGATGATAATGTCGCCCGGTTCCGGCTGGATTTGGTTGATTACCATTGCGCTGAGCTTGATGTTCGGCGCTGTTCCCCCTTGGGCCAGCTTACCGCTGAAGACGTGCGCCCCAATTGCAGGGGAGCCCATTTCCTCAGTGCCGGCGAAAATCACGCGGAGCGGATGCTTGGTCGTTGCAACGCTTGCCGCATCGGCAGCCACCATCGCGGGGCCCGTTACCATGTCGCGGTGGACAAACGGAACGGCGACGATGAAGGAGACAACGGTTGAGACTGCAATGCCCGCGAGCACTGCGAAAAACTGACTGAAGCCGCGGGGAGTGAGCAGAAGAATCGTGATCAATGATCCTGGCGATGCTGCTGACTTCAAGCCGGCATCAAAGAGCGAGAAGGTGAAGGTGCCGGAAACACCACCGGCAATGACGGCCAAGAAAAGCATTGGCTGCATGATGACGTAGGGAAAGTAGATTTCGTGAATGCCCCCGATAGCTTCAATCAAAGCTGCACCGGGCGCGGACTTTTTGGAAGCTCCGTGGCCGAAGAGGGCAACCGCAGTCAGAATCCCGAGTCCAGGGCCGGGGTTGGTTTCAAGCAGGAACAAAATGGACTTGCCCCCGTGCACAGCCTGTTCAACCCCCATGGGCGTCAGGACCCCTGAGTTAATGGCGTTGTTGAGGAAGAACACCTTGGCCGGCTCAATCACGATGTTGGCGAGGGGCAGTAAGTGCCGCGCAATCAGTGAAGTAGTTGCAATAGCGAGCGCGTCGTTAAACACGTTGACGATGGGGTCAACGATGTAAAATGCTCCGAGAATCAGCAACATTCCCATAATGCCAGACGAGAGGTTATTGACGATCATCTCAAAGCCCTGCTTAACGTGCGGCCGCAAGAAGTTATCCCATTTTTTGAGGCACCAACCGGCGATGGGACCACAAATCATTGCCGGCAAAATAGCGAGATAATTGCTCCCCACAATGGCGCCAATACAGGTAACGGCGCCGACGACACCGCCGCGCTGTTCATAAACGGCTTGGCCACCGGTGTAGGCAACGAGCAGGGGCAGAAGGTAATGACCAAAAGGAGTGATGATTTTGGCGATTGCCGGGACGGGGAACCAACCACTAGGTAAGAAAATAGCAGACAGCAGTCCCCAAGCAATGAAGGCACCGATGTTCAGGAGAACCATGTCGGCAATCCGGTTCGTTACTGCCTGAAACTTACCGTGAAACACTGAAGATATTTGCATGTAGATTGCCGCTGGGTGGCGGTTTCCTCCCTTCCTGTGGGATGCTGATCTAACTTGTCGCGTTGAGAACCATTAGTCCTCAGCTTCAAACCGTCCCGCTCCGCTCTGTGATTATAGTCGAGCTGCGCCCCGCAAAAGCTTGCGGTTAACACACTCTGGTCCGCATGCTTAAAGCCCAGGCATTTGGCCCAGAGTCCGTTAATCCTCAGCTTCTGAGCGCGGGGCTCCGATCTGTGATTATTGCAGCAAGTGCGGCCTACCGAAGTAGTACCCTTGCAGCAGGTCGGCGTGATAGTTATGTGCAATTTGGAGATCGGACTGGGTTTCAAAGCCTTCGATGGCGAAAATTACGTCTGCAATTGAAGCCTGTTCACGCCAGAATTGGAGCTGCGGCGTGACCAGCGTGATGAAGTCCTTCTGATTATGGAAGTTTTGGAGCGCAAACTTGTATTCCTGGACGTAGGGAGCAAGGGCACTGACCAAATTAATTTGGTTTTCACCCGTGCCGACGTCGTCCAAGCAAACCCAGAGGTCGTGGCGCCGGAAGGAATTGGCCGCTTCAGCCAACTGTTTTAGGCTGACCCGACCGTTGTGTTCGGTCAGTTCAACAATGATTTGGACGGTTGGACAGGCGAATTGAGCCCGACTGAGTTCGTGAATATAGCGGGTTGATACGAAGTCGTCCGGATCGAGATTGATTGATACCATCTGCGTGTTGCCGGAAACGTGGTGCAGTGTGTTAATGAGGGCATCCGCAAATTCGGCGGCGTCAAACTTGCCGAAATCGTCGGGGAAATGCCACTTGCCATCAACGTATTCGCGTAGGAATAGCTCGTAGCCGATAAATTCATGTTTCGCGTACTTCGGCTGACCAAAAAAGCTAATCATTCCGCCGCTCCTTTCGCTTAACAAACAATCACAGTCCCCTTATAGTGGGGCAAAATACTCCACCCCAAATATACACTATTAGTCAATCAATAGGAACAAAATGGCTACTTGTCGTGTGTTTGTGAAAAGGGTGGTTAAAAATACAACAAAGGTAACGTACGGCCGTCCCGAACTGTGGGTGGTCGACTCGCGTATTTTACTTATCGAGCTAATAATAGCGCAATAAAAGGACGTCTGTTAGTACCCAGACGTCCTTTTTGAAATATTCAAGGTGAACCGACAATGATTATTTAATAACAGCTGATTTTCTAAAAGCTTGTTCATTGACTGGAAAAGTTCCAATTTCGGACTGACGCGCTCCTTATTGGTATAGATAAAAGATCCGGACGTTTAAATTGAAATCGATCCGCAAATTGCAAGAACAAGTTAGCCACCCCATGGCACGACACCGTGAGATGAACTGTTATCTTTGATGAGTTGAGTTAGCTGGCTACGACTACCTTGGCAGCTCGTCGCTGAGCTCGGGCGCGCTCAGCGATGAAGACTTCCTCGGTCGTGCGATATTTGAGTTGGCGACGAGGGAGGCGGTTGAGCCGATCTTGAGTTTCGGCGACAGCTTGTGGGCTGACAGCGTCTAGGGATTCACCTTTGGGAAAGTCTCGCCGAACCATCTTATTGTGGACCTCGTTGGTGCCGCGCTCGCTGGAACGGTATGGATGCGCATAGTACACGGTGGCCACGCCATCGAGCACCGAGTCTAGGTCGGCAAACTCAGAGCCATTGTCGGCAGTAATTGTTTTAATGACGTCGCCGTACTCCGCAACGATACCGCGCATGGCGTAGTTTACGGAGTCGGCGTCGCGGCCATCAATCAGACGTATGAACTGGAAACGGGACTTGCGTTCGATGAACGTCATAATGACACTCTCTTGACCATCACGCTCACCCACCACTGTATCTAACTCGAAGTGGCCGAACTCACGGCGACTATCCACACGTTTGGGGCGCTCATCGATACTGCGTCCAGTAAGCAGGCGTTTATGCTTGGTGTTGGCCTTGTGCTTGATGTGGTGGCTGGTCTTCTCCAGCAGATCAATATTCTTGATCTCCAGGAGCTGAGCATCAATGTAGCTGTACAGCGTCGCCGTGCAAACCATCTCCTCGGGTCGATAGAGCTTCTTTTCCTTGGCTCGGCCAACCACGGCGTCTG
The DNA here is from genome assembly GCF_009687905.1 of Lacticaseibacillus zhaodongensis. Lineage (GTDB taxonomy): Bacteria > Bacillota > Bacilli > Lactobacillales > Lactobacillaceae > Lacticaseibacillus > Lacticaseibacillus zhaodongensis. Next base: position 70,754 of record NZ_BLBG01000010.1, read on the forward strand.
GGGACCAGCCGTCTTGTTTGAAGTGTTCTGTGAAGTGAGCGATGAAGTCAGCGGCTTGGACGAGCTTGAGAGGTCTGTGGCATCGCCGCCGGTTCTCTTCGTAGCGAAGCTGGGCTGTCTCAGCGCTGTATTCAGTGCGATACACACGCTTGCCATTGATCTTCTGAACCTGATCGATCTGGCCTCGGTTTAGCTCGTTGGCGACGGTTTGCCGGCAGATACCAAGTATGCGTGCAATTTCTCGATTTGACTTCTCCTCTCCATGAAGTGCAGCGATTTTTCCACGTTCGAAAGCAGTCAGATGGTGACCTTTGGTGTGAGACATGATATTCTGTTCTTGCATCAAGACGATACCTCTTTCATTAATTGTGTAGGAACTTTAATGATAACAGGTCATATCGACTTGGTGTTTTTTGTTTTGTCTGAGTGCTAACGATAGTGGCTAACTTGATTGTAAAACGCGGGCAATAAAATCAATACCATCAATGCTTATCACCAAACGCAAAAAAATCACCTTCAAAAGAAGATGATCAATGAATGATAAAAAATATCGACTACTGCTTAATTAAAATAATAGCTGCATAATATGCCTAATAGTGTCACTTTCAAGAATGATCATGATGCCTAAACCAATATAAATAATGGCCATGATCCAATCACCAAAACGATCAAGAAAGTTCTTTACAAAATTCACTTGTGAGAACTTATCACCAAGGAAAACTAAAAAATAAATACAAATGGTAAAAACAAACAGCGTTACGATTAGCTGTACCAGTGATAATGATACGAAGTAAGGAACAAAAAGGCCAATATTATCCGCACCACAAGAAGCTACCGTAATTAAAGCCACCGTTGCAATTAAATTCTTATTTTTACGCGCTTCAATTTTCTGATCAACTTCTGCGGCTTCATCTTCTTTGCTAAATATATATTTGATTCCAAAGGCAATGGGAATCAACCCTAAAAAACCTAGTAACCATTTGGCGGGTACGTAATGGAGAATAAATGCAAAAAACAAACTAATTCCAATGAGCGTATATGAGCCTAAGAACTGACCAATATAAATTTGTCGGCGATGCTTTGTTGAACGATATTTTGAAAAAAGTAACATTAAAATAACTAATAAGTCGATTGCAGTTGATGTATAAAGAATAATACTCGTTATAATTGTCCTGATCATTTTATTTTCCCCCACCAGCATTGATTTTTCCGGCATCTTCAGCTAAACACCATGCCCGTTCTAATAAAATTGCCGTACATTCATCAATGATCTGATATTCAATGAAGTTGCCATTACGCTTCGCTTTAACTATCTTTTGATCTACTAGACGTTGTAACTGGTTTGAGATGGCTTGGACCTTCATATTTAGTGATGTAGCAATCTCACTAACGGCCATATCTGGTTCACGCGTTAAGCAATGTAAAATTCTTAGCCGCGTATTATTTGCGAGTACTTTAAAAAGTAAAGCAATGTCAGCGGCTTGATTCTCATTTAACAATGCCCGATCAGCCAAATCTGGTTTACCCGGACAACAGTCTACTTGTATCATTAGATCACTCCTCGTTTATTAATCTATTACATTATATCATGTAATAGTGTTGTACCGCAAATTGCAAGAACAAGTTAGCCACCTGGCCCGATCCGGCGTATGAAAGCCTGTTATCTATGAAGTTGGTGAGTT
>NZ_BLBG01000011.1 GCF_009687905.1 Lacticaseibacillus zhaodongensis
GTTTAATGTTTTAATTCTTCCTTCAGCAAAATGCTGAAGAACCTACATTTATACGAAACTTTGTTCAGTTTTCAAAGGACTACTTTGTCGCTTGTCATTGCCTCGCGACAACAATATATACTATACATTGTTGTGTGCCGCTTGTCAACAACTTTTTTTAATTAATTATCAGTGAGCGCCGGTCCAACGGGCTTTTCAAGAACTCGTGAACGCCTTGCTCAATTGACAACTTTAGTATCTTACCAGCTAAAGCAAGCTGCTGTCAAACGCTATTTTCAAAAACATTATGGCTTTTCTGAAAAAGGTGACTGCATAAACCTGCACATCGTAAAACTTGCGCATCGGCACGTTAATAAGCTGGCCGTATATACAAAAACCGGTCCCCACATGAATGTGCAGACCGGTTTAGAAGTGTATTTGCTGAAATTTTAGTCCTTATCGCTACGTAGATCGGCGACGTTAATGTAAGTGTCGACCCAACTGTCATCGTAGAAACCCTCTTCATGGGAAACGAGAACTACGGCGCCAGGGAAGTCCTGGAGTGATTTACGCAGGGCGTTCTTGGTGTCATCATCCAAATGGTTCGTCGGTTCATCCATGATCAGGATGTTCGATGGGTGCATCATGAGATCGGCCAACTTGACCTTACTCTGCTCACCACCAGAAAGCAGGCTTAACGGTTTGTCAGCCTCTTCCTTGGTCAGTGCGGTCCGGCTAAGTACCTGGCGCAAGGTACGCTGGGTGCTGCCAGGGTATTCTTCCATCATGTACTGCAGTGGGGTCTGCTTAGGGACACGCCACTGCAGTTCTTGTTCGAAGTAACCAAAGACCACGTTCTGGGCGATTTCAATGGTGCCGCCCAGTGCGGGCTGCAGGCCAAGAAGTGTCTTCAGCAAGGTGGACTTCCCCACCCCGTTGAAGCCTTCAAGGACCATGACCTCATCTTCACTAATAGTAAAGTTAAGGGGGCTAAGCAGTGGCTTGTCATAACCAACTAAGAGGTCATTAACGTCCACGAGCACGTGACTGTTTTGTTCAATGAATGGGAACGCAATGTGTGCGTGCGCCCGGTTACCAGGTGGCGTGAGGCGATCAACCCGCGCAAGCTGCTTCTCCCGACTTTTGGCGGACTTACTACGGGTCCCGGCCTTGAACTTTCTGATATAGGCTTCGGTCTTCTTGATGGTCTCCTGCTGTTTATGGAAGGCCTTGAGGTAAGTCTCGGCGTTAGCTTCCTTCTGGCGCATGGCCTGTTTCAAGTTCCCGGTGTACTTCGTGATGGTCGCAAACTCAACGTCAAGAATGGCGTTGGTCACCAGCTGCAGGAAGTCATAGTCATGAGAAATAACGATGAAGGCACCCTCAAAATCCTGGAGCCAATCAGCCAGCCAGTCGATATGCGCCTTATCCAGATAGTTGGTTGGTTCATCCAGTAACAACATGTCTGGTTCTTGCAAAAGGAGTTTGGCCAAAATGATTTTGGACCGCTGCCCACCAGAAAGCTGATCAACTGGGTGGTCGAGGCCAATCTGCAGGAGCCCGAGCCCACTCGCAACGGTTTCAATGCGGGTGTCGAGGTCATAGAAGTCCTTGGCTTCGAGTTCTTGCTGGAGTTCGCCAGCCTTTTCAAGCAGCTCGTCGTCCGCGTTAGTGGCGTAATCTTCATATATCTTGTTGATCTTCGCTTCCTTAGCGTACAAGTCCGCAAAGGCGGTCTTCAGGAAGTCGCCAATCGTTTGGCCCGCTTCAAGCTTAGCGTACTGGTCGAGGTAGCCAACGTGCAGGTGCTTCTGCCACACAATTTTGCCTTCGTCGGGCGTGAGCTGACCGGTCAGAATCTTGATCAGGGTACTTTTACCAGCACCATTTTGGCCGACCACGCCCAGGTGGTCTTCCTTATTAACTTGAAAGCTGGCGTCTTGGTAAAGCTGTTTATCAACAAAACGCTGGCTAAGACCCGTAACGGTCAGAATACTCATTGCTATCTCCTCATATAATCCCAACGCACGCAAAAGCCGCACGACATTTTCTGCAAACTCCTCAACAACGCTATCACAGCCCATGCCCGCTTGCAAATAATGTCAGCATTATTAACGATGTAAGAAGGGCCCCAATCCCGGAAACAGGATTCGAGCCCCAGCTTAATGGCACGCCTTAAAACTTAATCTTACCGTTATCGATCTGGTCGCGAATGGCAAGCTCGATTCCGTGCACAACTGCCGCGCCGTCCTTCTTGAAGGCAGCAACATAGCTGGTATCAGGCACGCTCAGGGTTGTGACTTCCTTACCCATAACGTCGGTGATGTGAATCTGGTTCCCGTCAACCTTAGGCGTGAAGTAGCTGCCTTCAAAGCCTTCATCAAGTAACTCCTTAGCCCAATCCTGCAAGCTAGATACAATCACCTGGTCCGTCGTGTAATCGTGGCCGTTCTTCTTGGCCGTCTCAACCAACTTTTCAATGTCTGCCATGCTCGTTGCTATACCGTTCATCTTACTGCCTCCGTATTCCTGTTCGCGTATTATTACTTACGGGTTCATCTTACTATTAGTAAGCTGGAAAGTCACTAGTTTTAGCTGCAAAAATGCAGATGTGCGGCGATATTTTGCCTGTTACCGCGTGGGCAAAACAATTACTGCAAAACAAGGTCCCGGGATTTGTCTTCCGGGACCTTGCTTTGGTTAAAGATTAACACGTGCAGTTATTAATATACCGTGTCTAGTCGAGCTGCGCGGGGAGCCTCTAGAACTTTTGCAGCTTGCTGCCATTAGTTCCAAGGACAACGAAGTGAAGCTTGCGCTTAACCTGCTCCTGAATAAATGCCTAAAAACCAGGCATTTCTTCAGGAGCCTGTTAATGCTCAGCTTCTAAACGCCTCACTCCGCTCTGTTTACTTTTGCTGATCGAGCAACTGCTTACCAATCTTGTAGTTCCGCTGGTGCTCACTTTCAGGAACCAGCATGCCGCCAGTTGCCCAAACGATGTGCGTTGCGTTTTGCACGTTGTACTGCTTGGCAAGGTATGGCTGCGCCTGCCGCAATGCGGCGAAGCCAGCAGTCGCGGATGGTTCGAGCTTGATGTCCTGCGTATCCATCATCTCGGCCGTGTACTCCATCACGCGACTATCATCGAAGGTCCCGATTCCGAAGAGCAGGGTCTTCATGACCTTACCGGCAAGTCTAGATGGGCGGCCAACCGCCAGGCCATCAGCTTCGGTCAAGCCGTCCAGACCAATGTCGTAAACGGAAATCTTGGCGTTAAGCCCGGTCGCCATCCCCAAAACAACGGATGGGACGTGGGTTGGTTCGGCAAAGACGGCGTGGACATTGTCGCCAAAAATAGTCTTCAGACCGAAAGTCGTGCCACCCGGTGAGCCGCCGACACCAGCCGGCAGGTAAACAAACAGTGGGTGATCTTCATCTACAGGAATGTTCATGTCGCGCAGCTGCTTTTGCAGGCGAATCGCGGCGACCCCATAGCCTAAGAACAGGTCCTTACTGCCTTCATCATCAATGAAGAAAACGGATGGGTCTTGGGCCGCAAGCTTGCGGCCGGTCGTGATGGCTTCGGTGAAACTGCCGTCATACTCAACGACGTTCACGCCCTTACTGCGGAGCGTGTCCTTCTTCCACTGCTTAGCGTCCATTGACATGTGGACGGTCGTGTTGAAGCCGAGCTTAGCGGCAACGATCCCAATCGACAGACCCAAGTTACCGGTTGAGCCGACCGCGATGCCATAGTGACTGAACAAGTCGTGGAATTCAGGCTCGTTCAGTTTGCTGTAATCGTCGCGGTAAACCAGCATGTGCTTGTCGATCGCAATCTTTTCAGCAATTTTGAGCACTTCGTAAATGCCACCCCGGGACTTGATGGAACCCGAAATCGGCAATTCATTATCCGCCTTCAGGTAGAGGTCCCCAGGAAAATCATAGTGTTCCCGTCCCGTGATCTCGGCCTTCATTGCGTCGAGTTTGTGCAGTGGGGACTCAAGGATACCCTTACTAGCCGCAGTTTCCGGAAAGGCCGCAACCATGTATGGTGCGAAGCGGTCGAACCGGGCGGAGGCGTCAAAAAGATCTGCCTGGGTCAGGCCGACGTCTTCCTTCTTCCCGTAATCTGGGTTAAGCCAGAAGGTTTCCTTCTCAGCGGCAAGATCTTTGACAATTGGGTACTTTGCGCTAAATTCCGCAAGGTCCATAATAGCTGTTCCTCCTAGTGTTTAATCAATCGGTTTTTATGATAGCCCAATTACTTAACGACCGCCACTAGCCATGAGAATTGCAGTCAAAAAAAGCGTTGGGACCGCTCCCAGCGCTCAATTACTTCTAATTTAGCTCACCTTGTTGCGTGACCTGACTACGCACCTGATCATATTGCAGCAGATTTTCATAAAAAGCCGCACACAACAGCTTTACGTACGGGCTGATAAACAGCGCCGCAATTCCCAGGGAAAGAAGCTCCAGAAGAATCCAGCCGCACAGCGACCAATATAGTAGAAACAGGTCGGTGCAAAAACCCCGCATCAATTTATGGGAATCTCTGAACAGACCCGTCACGGTCCAGCTGCTGCCAGACTCAATGGCGTCCTTCATGATGAAGCGGGTTTGTGACCAGAGCAGGCCAACGAAAATCGTGAAAGTAGTGGCGACAATCACGATGAGCAAAATGGTCAGTGCTACCAGCGGATTACGTGCAAAAAGCAGCAGGCTGATAATCGCAAAAATGATTTCAACAACCGTCAATAACCCGAGCACAACGTTCTTCAAGACATCCGTGGCTAAGAACCCCAAAACGTAACGCCAGCTGAGGTAGTGCTGCAAGCTTTCGCCAACCGTGAAGTGCGCCTTTTTGTTCCGAATCAAATCCAATGCTACATAATCAACGATCACGGCCACCAGACTGCTAACCAGACTGTTCACCACGATCCACAAGAAACGGTCGCTAAAGGCCTGTCCCAACTTGTAGGTTTGCTCTAAGTGGTGCTGACTAAAACCGAGTGCAAGGCCACTGACCGCAGTCAAAATCCCAAAAATCACGTTAACCGCCATTGGCAACAGGTCGAGCACGATCATTTTGCCGTAAACGCCCTTAACGTGCAGCCGGGCCCACGCGGTCTTCTTGAGTTCCCGCCTAGTTTTGAAGGTGCCGTCGGTTACGTCGCTCATCGCCTTGCCTCCGTGCTTATTCCTGTGTCTGTTGCGCCTGGTAACGCAGCCGCACCTGTTCATAGAACGCTGCATAAGTCAGTTGCATGTAGGGCATGACCCAAATGTTCGCGAGTCCAGCCGTCATGTAAATCAACAGGTTCCAGCCGATAAAACTCAGGTCGAGGACAAAGAGGTCAAACTTGTGACCCCGCATCATCCGGTAAGAATCAGCCATGATGTGGAAGAGGTCCCGGTTGTCACCGTGTTCACGCGCATCATACAGCACAAAGTTGACCTGCCGCATACCGTAAGAAATGAAAAAGTAAGGAACAATCAGCAAAATCATCCCCACACTGCTGGCCAACTCCACCATAATGGCCAAAAACAGCACCGACCAGAAATAACGGCCGTTAAAAAGCCGCAGCAGCGTGCCACCAGTTGTGAATTCCGTATCCGGATTACGAATCAAGTCCAAGGCGGTAAATGACAAACCGGTGATGAAGTAAATCGTCAGAAAGTTCTGCAGTTCAGCACGCATGCTACTTTCTTGCAGCTCTCTGGTCAAGTCGGCCACTGACGCACCAGTCGCTCCTGGCTGCATGTAATTATAGAAGGTGAACACCATCATGATCACCGCCGGTACCAACGCAACAAGCATGAGCTTGCTGCGAACACTGGATTGGCGCAAGCGATTCTTGGCCACCTGTTTCAATTCGGGGCGACTCATATAGAACAAATCATCTTCGTGCTTTTGCATTGACTTCTCCTTCTGTGCTTTGCAGTTCCGCCGCGATCAGTTTAGGCTTCCGTTTCACCCTCAGCCTCGGATTCACCGTGATCGATTGCGGCAATGATCCGGTTGACCCGGTGCAGCGACAACAACTGCTGCGGCAACATCTTCACCGGTGACTCCGTGGTCGCGGAACCTGCGTGGGTAACGTAGTGGTAATCTGCGCAGCCACCATAATAGAAGCTTTGCACGCGCACGGCGTATTCAACCGTGAACAGTTCGTCTTCCATCATGCTGACTTCAGTGTCGAAGCGCAGGCGGTAACTGTTGATGATGTCCATCCGGTAAATTTTGTTCCATAGATATCCCCGTACCTGCCCGATGGGACTGCGCACTCCGTCCAAAAATTGGCGGCGGGTCAGCTCTCGTGGCGCCAGCTTCCGGTCACTCGGCACGCGGGCATTATCCTTGTCACTAAATATACGGGAACTATCCCGCTCAGTAATGTAGGGATTGACGACTAAATCGTAGCCCCCATCAATCATGGCGGTCACAAAATGCTCAACGTAACTGTCTTCGAGCCAATCATCCCCGTCCACAAACAGGGCGTACTTCCCCCGCGCCACAGCGAGCGCGGTGTTGCGCGCGGCCGAGACCCCGCGATTGCGGTCGTGACTAATAGCGTGGAACCGCCTGTCGATGCGTTCAAAGGCATCCATCGCGATCTGGGACTCATCACTGGACCCGTCATTAACCATGATCACTTCGATATTCCGATAAGTCTGCCGGGCAACACTGGCCAGACAACGTGGTAAGTATTCCATCTGATTGTAAATTGGAATAATTACACTCACGAGCGCTTGCATAGCCTCCACCTTTCCACAAAACCGTCCATCCCAATTTTAGCATAGCCGGCAGGATTAGCGAGCGGGCCTAACTATCCCAGCATATTTAATTGAAACAAACGGTGGGCAAAATCCGCCCTTTGCGAGTCATTATAGCGACTATTGACTCATAATACAGGGCACTTTAGACCGATTATCGCCGAATTAGGTCAAAACAATTTGAGAATGAGACCCATTTTCATCGTTTTTTTTCGTAATTTGTGGGGGATATGGCAAAGTTAACCCCCTTTTTTCACCGTCCGTCCCAAAGAAAGCGCATTTTTATGTAATATATTGAAATATACAGTGTAAATATTACGCGAGCATTACAACGTGACGAAACACCACTTTTTTGTAATCACGCTGCTATTGCGGTGACATAAGTCGCCGTTATACTTCTTCTTGTTGCAAAACGACTTACAAAAATTCACTTGGGAGTGAAACATTATCAAAGTAGCGCATATAAAATGGATGATTGCTTTGCTGTTCGGGATTATCCCTTCAGCAATGATGTCAAACAACCTCACTGTTAACGCAAAAGATGTTGCCAAGAGCAGCACCAACCAAGTCCAGGCCGCAGAAGAAGTAAACAAAGATGCTGCGCCCCTCGAGCAGACCGCAAAGAAACACCACATCAAATTACACAAACTAGTTCTCGCCAGTGGTAACACCCTTGAAAAGAAACAAACCGTCAAGATCACCCCTGGCACTAACGAATACAATCAGGCTCAGCACCAGCTCGATGCTGAAGCCAAAGCTAAGGCTGAAGCAGCTGCTAAAGCTGAAGCAGACGCGGCTGCAAAGGCTAAGGCCGCTGCAGCTGCAAAAGCCAAGGCAGCAGCCGCTGCTAAAGCCAGCACAACCACCAGCTCTAGCACCACGACTAGCGGTAAGAGCTACGGTACCTTCAAGCTGACGTTCTACGACCCAGCCGTTCTCGGCTCCAACATGGGTTACAGCGGTGTCGCCGCCAACCTCTCCGTCTTTCCTAAGGGGACGCACCTGAAGATCACCCTTTCCGATGGGACGGTTTGGTACCGCGTGGTTAACGATACTGGTACCTTCGCTGCCTCAAACAGCCAACAGCTCGATGTTGCAATGCCAAACAGCCAGGTTCCTTCAGCTGGGGTATTGTCCGCAACGGTCGAAGTTGTTTAAAAACTGAATATGAATCGCCGCTGCCCCGTGATTGGCTATTGCTGATCATGGGGCAGTTTTTGGCTTCCACTGCTGAGAAGTTAACTGCCGGGCGGGGCCCGCATCTTCCCCTCCGCAGCGTTGCTGCTCCGGTGTCGATTGTACTAATGGCGGCAGAGCCGCAAAAGTACAGTCGCTCCATTGCGCCGCCGGGAGTGACAGCAGGCATGCTGGGGCCGGGTTCAAGCCTCGCAAAAGGGGCGAGTCTTGAACCTGAACTAAGAGCCCGCTGTGTTGTCGTACATAGCCACGATAATCTTTTAGTTTCAGCTTTTATCATATTGGCGGTCTCTGCGTTCTCCCCGATAATCAGCAGCCAAACCCAGGCTACTGATTATCGTTTCAGCATGGTCACTCCCGGCGGCTTGTTCCGGAAGAGGCGGCCCCCACCCTACGTTATAGATGTTAGTCACTAGATACCTATAGGCTCACAGCCCACAGATGGTACATGCATCTGAACTAATGCCTAACTAACAGGACGTTACAAAAACAGTTGTGGCGCCCTCTTCATGAAGTGAAATTTACCGCTATTTTGTACGAATCGAAGCCGGTGGAGGGCGGTGGAGCCAGATACGGAGCGGAGGCACGGGGCTGCTCCATGCCATCGCAATAATCGTCTGCTAGACTGCGGGTTGTGCAGGCTTGCCGACGATTATTGGGGGAAGCGCACGGACAACAATGCGACCGCAGGGAGCGTTGGCCGCAGCTTAGCGTCAAGACTTGACACGGTTTTCGTCAAGGCTTGAACGCGACCCTGCGCATGGAGCAGCCCCGTGACGCAGCGGGAGTAGCTGACTCCACCGCCCGGCAGTACCCGCCCCAACCAGATACAAAAAGGCCGGGCAGCCTTTGCGGGCCGTCCGGTCAGTGTGCACTTACTGCACCACGTTGTTGTTATAGTCGTAGATATTGAAGGTGGGGTTATTCCCCGAACCCCAATCAAAGTTAGGATTGAGGTTGTTTTGCCGCACGTTCTCATTGTTTAGTGGTTTCTTTGCCTCGCCCATCTCGCCGCGAATAATATCGCTGATCCGCTGCAATTCCTTGGTTGACGGAATCTGGTAGGAAGCCTGGCCGATCCACGCACCCGTTTCCTTGATTTGCAAACGCCGAACATCCTTTGCTGAGCTCCGGTAGCTGTCGGCGATTGCGACTAGGTCATCGAAGGTCAGGTTCATCTCCAAGTTACCTTTAAGTGACTTGAGAACAGATTCGTAGTTCATCAGGGACTTGGTCGACAGAATCGACTTCACAATTGCCATGATGACTTCTTGCTGCCGCCGCTGACGGCCATTGTCACCATCCGGATCTTGATAGCGCATGCGGGCAAACTGCAGCGCGCGGGTCCCGTTCAGGTGGGTTTTACCCTTCTTGAAGGTCCCCCCATCGTGACTCGGATCGCTCCAGGAGAAGGGTACTTTGACGTCTACCCCACCGACCGCATCAACAATTTTGGCTAAACCACCCATGTTGACGGTTACGTAATAATCAAGCTTGATGCCGAGCAGCTTCTCAACCGTTTTGACCGTACAGTCGGAACCGCCAGCAAGGAAGGAGGAGTTGATTTTCTGGATGTCATTCTTGTTGCCGTCCTGAATCTGGGCCATCGTGTCCCGCGGAATGCTGACGATAGTGGTCCGCTTCTTCTTCGGATTAATGGTGACCACCATCATGGTGTCGGAATTACCAAGCTTTTCCTTCCGGCCGAGCGCCCCCGTGTCGGTCCCAATCAGCAGGAAGGACAGGGGCTTGGTTGCCTTGATTTTGGTTGATGCTTTGCGCCCCTTGATTTGAACAAAACTATTGTTGACCGTTGTCCGCGTGTCGCTATACATCCGGAACCCGTATGCAAGGACAATAAATAAAGCTGCGCATAACCCCAGCAATGACATTACTAACGCCGGATGCTTTAATTTATTCCGTTCCGGTTTTCTTTTTCGTGAACCTACGTGCATTTCTCTACCCTCGTCCTCAAGCCGGCTTTTGCCCGCATCATAATTAAGGCGCAACATGCCACCCCTAACTCTACGTCTGAGTTTAGCAAAAAGTCGGGTGTTTAGTGTATGTTATTTTCGTAAAGTTTACCGCTTATGCTATTATTAATCCAAAATGTAAGTGCTAACCTACATTAATTAAGGGCCACAACGTCCATGTTCCAAAACAATCTGCACTGATGCTGCAGCATAATCGCATGCATCCGGCAATGTTGCTGCAATGACGTGATCCGGCTCATCCCCTAAAGGAGGAGAAAACATGGCAGAAGAATTACCAACTCGGGCCGAGGTGCCAACTGAACTCACTTGGGACCTCAGCAGTATTTTCGCAGACGATGCCGCCTGGGAAAAGGCTTATGAAGCAAGTACGCAGGCCATCGCCGCGTTAACATCACTGCAGGGGCAACTGGGCAAAAGTGCCGGCGGCCTGCTTAACGTCTTGAAGAGCGCCTTGGCAGCGCAGCGCCAGTTGGAGAAGCTCTACGTGTACTCCAGCATGCGGGCCAATCAGGATACCGCCAACAGCCACTACCAGGGCCTGTTCGCCCGCGCCAGCAAGCTCGCCACGGATTTTGCAACGAACACCGCGTACGTGCAGCCAGAGCTGTTAGCAATTCCGGAAGCAACACTGAACGAGTGGTACGCCGCAAACACCGAACTGCGCGCATACCAGCATTACATTGATGACCTGACCAGCAGCCGCGGCCACGTGCTGACAGCAGAGAAGGAAGAACTGATCTCCGCAGCCAGTGACGCCATGGACGCCAGTGCGCAGACCTTCAACGTGCTCAACAACTCGGACATCGAGTTCGGGATGATCGAGGATGAGGATGGCAATTTCGTCCAGCTGAGCAGCGGGATTTACGGCGAACTCATTCGCAGCGCCGACCCCGAAGTCCGGCAAAATGCCTTCGAAACGCTCTACGCGGCGTACGGTCAGCTGGAAAATACTTTTGCCAGCACCCTCGCCGGGAACGTGAAGGCACACAACTTCACGGCCAAGGCCCACAAGTACGCGTCTGCGCGCGAAGCCGCGATGGCGGCCCACCACATCCCCGAAACGGTCTACACGACCCTCGTCGACAGCGTGAACGCCCACTTGCCGCTGCTGCACCGTTACGTGGCCCTGCGCAAAAAGTTGCTCGGGCTGGACGAACTGCACAGCTACGACCTCTACACCCCAATCACCGGGGCCGCACCACTCAGCTACACGATCGACGAAGCCAAGGTAGAGGGCAAAAAGGCGCTGGCAATCCTCGGCGACGACTATCTCAGTCACGTTGACCACATCTTCAACGACCGGGTCATCGATTTTGTCGAGAACAAAAACAAGCGCAGTGGTGCCTACTCCGGTGGCTCCTACGACACCGAGCCCTTCATTTTGCACAACTGGCACGACTCGCTCGAGGCGCTGTACACCCTCGTCCACGAAACCGGCCATTCCGTTCACTCCTGGTACACCCGGCACAACCAGCCTTACCAGTACGGTGACTATTCCATTTTCGTCGCCGAAATCGCGTCCACAAGCAATGAAGCGCTGCTGACGGACTACCTGCTCAAAACACAGACCGACCCCAAAGTACGCGCGTTCGTGCTCAACCACTACCTGGACGGCTTCAAGGGGACCGTCTTCCGCCAGACCCAGTTTGCTGAATTCGAAGACTGGCTGCACAAACAGGACCAGGCCGGCCAGCCGCTCACCGCAGCAACCAACTCTGCCTTCTACGGCGACCTGAACGCCCGCTACTACGGCCCCGCCCTAGAACCGGACGAGGACATCAGCCTCGAGTGGGCCCGGATCCCACACTTCTACTACAACTATTACGTTTACCAGTACGCGACCGGCTTCGCGGCGGCCAACGCCCTCACCAGCCACATTATTGCTGGCGAACCCGGTGCCCGCGACAAGTACATCAACTACCTCAAGACCGGTAGTTCCAAGTTCCCAATCGACACCATGAAGGCTGCTGGCGTCGACATGACCAAAGGCGACTACCTCGAGACCGCGTTCAACGTTTTCGAAACGCGACTCGATGAATTTGAGCAGTTAGCAGATCAATTGAAGTAAAGCTTTTTGGGGGCCGGCAAAATGCTCCATCATTTTGCCGGCCCCCTTTTGATGTACAATTAGAGCAATTGGAACAGGAAAGGTGAACGCACATGCAAAGAATTGGATTCGTCGGTACCGGGGTCATGGGTACAGGCATGATCAAGAACCTGCTCAAGGCCGGATACGAGGTCACGGTGTTCAACCGCACCCGGGCCCACGCACAGCCCGTCATTGACGCCGGTGCACGCTGGGCAAGCAGCCCGGCCAAAGTTGCCGCTGACGCCCCCATCACTTTATCCATGGTCGGCTTCCCGCAGGATGTCCACGACATCTACTTCGGTGATGACGGCATTCTCGCCGGCGCCGAACCCGGTAGCCTCGTTGTCGACATGACGACCAGCACCCCAACGCTCGCCCGGGAAATTACCCAGGCCGCAGCTGAAAAAGGTATCGTAGCCTTAGACGCGCCTGTTTCTGGTGGCGATATCGGCGCCAAGAAGGGCACCCTGACCATTATGGTTGGCGGCGAACAAGCGGCAATGCCGCAGCTACAACCACTTTTTGACGTCATGGGCAGTGCTACCCACCGCTTCGGCGATGCCGGCAGTGGCCAGCACGCTAAGATGGCAAACCAGATCATGATTGCCGGCACGATGACCGGCCTCAGCGAAATGTTGGTTTACGCCCAGGCGGCCGGTTTGGACCTGAACGACATTCTTGCCACTGTCGGTGCGGGTTCAGCCGCTAACTGGTCTTTGACCAACTATGGCCCCCGCGTCCTCGCGGGTGATTACACCCCGGGCTTCTTCGCCAAGCACTTCCTGAAGGATTTACGGATTGCCCTGGACGAAGCTGATAAAATGCAGCTCGACCTCCCCGCGACCAAGACGGCCAAGCAGCTCTACGAACAGCTGGTTGCTGCCGGGCACGGTAACGACGGCACTCAGGCACTGGTCAAGCTGTACAAGAGTTGGACTGATTTGGCAAAATAAGAGATTAGTTGTTTTATGCAACTAGTTATTTAGCTTCAAACAGACTGTAGCCGGCGGATTTGTCTTTTACACAAATCGGCCGGCTACTTTTTTACATATTTTTGTTGCAAGTCTTGCTTGGCCTTTAATCCAGCACGATTTGCATGACTGCCATGCCGCACAATTCAACTGGAATCAGCAAGTAGTTGTCATTTTCAATTAATTCGATATCTTGCTGCCTGCAGGCGTCACCACGCCGGGTGTAAACCCGCGCCCGCAATGACTGTGGCTGTTTAGCCGGGTGCCAACGCAATTGCGGGTAATCGTCCAAGGTGAAATTGGCAATGGTCAGGACCGTCTCGGCGTGTGTATCTACGACCAATTTCACATTTGGTGTGCCAATTAAATAATCCAGTGGTGCGTCCGCCAACATCTGTTGATACAGACTCTGCCTGAAGCCGATGTACTGTGATTCCCAACCGTACTTCGGATCAGTTCCCATCGGCATCACGATGATGTGGCCATCAATTCGCACCAGATTATTTCCCAGGCAATCATGCTGCGCACTGTAGGCATGACTCCACACGTCAACGTTACTGTCCACGGCGTATTCCAACTGCAGGTAATCACCCGTGTGCTGCAGCATCGTGATGCGCGGCGCCAGCACGCCCTCGGCACTATGGCCATCTGCGGCTTCGTACGACTGGTAGCCGGTCCGCACCCCATGCCATTGACTAGCGGTAATGTGGATCAGGTCGCCCAGCCCCTGGTCTAGCAGCACCTGCACCGCCTGCCCGTCTAGGAAAACAGTGTTGTTCTTAATTAGCTCGGTAATACTGGTAGTAGCCAAGTTACGCAAAAGCTGCCCACTAATGGCAATAAATTCGCCAGTCAGCGCGGTAGACACCGGCCAAGGCGTGATGGTCGTGCTGAAGCCAAACGTACTCAGCAACTCGGCCCAATTCGTCTCCTGCGGCAGCAACTCAACTGGATCCTGACCATGAGCTGTATGCAGCGTGTAGCTGGAATCCTGATCAACCAGTACCTTGATTCCTCGTGTCTGGGCCATGCGCACCCGATGTGTGCTGATTTGCTGCAAGAAAGGTTTACTGCCCGCAAGCATCTGCACGTAGCCGTAACTTTCGTCGATCCCGTTGCCGGCCATATCAAAGAGGTTGAGCAAAATTCCCCGCGCTCCCACCAAACTAGCGGTCTCCAGTTGAAACTGCGTGAAACGCTTGGACTTCACAAAGGGTGAATACATATAACTTTCCAGTTCCGGCATTAGTTCCGCGTTGTCACCAAGATACGCGGCCGTGGTCCGCGTGTAGCGTTCAAACACCCGCGCATACTTCAGCGGTGCAATCTCGTTATAAGCTGGTAGGTGCGGGCGGGCAACCCACGTCTGTTGACTACCGCTCAGGGCGGTAAACAGACCCGGCCAGTCGCGCCCCTCAACGGCGTGCCAATCTGGAAATGAAGTCATTAACGCAAGGTGCGTTTGCGGCGCAACGGCGTGGACGGCACGTTCAATTTGCGCGGCGACCCGCTTCATTTCTGCTCGCGCAACGTCCAAGTAAACCTTGCGTGCCGCTGTGGGTGTCCCCGGAGCAAGTAGCTCCTGCACAAACTCTGCGCGGCTCACTTCTCGGCCCAATTTTGCGCAATACTGGGCCATGTGCCGCGGACAAAAGCAGCCCAGCTTCAGGGGCGTGTGGTTATAGTGGCGGAAGTCATCCTCGAGCCAGAGTTCTTCCGGCTGCAGGCTGGCGTACTGTGCATACCGGGCGGCGATGTAATCCTGCCACCCCGGGTCACCCGGACAAGCAATAGTTTCGGCTTGGCGCCCATTAATATCGACCATGGTGCTGAAGCCCAGCGCCGGATTCAGCTTTTGCCCGCGATCCGAATGCATGACGGTCGTCCAGGGGTTTAAACTTGTTGTAACGCCAATTGACCGCAACTGTTCCTGCACCGGCTTGATGGCGTCCAGCCACACCTGCGTCTGGGCCGCGTCCAGGTGCCCGCAGTTCAGCTCTTCCGGATTGATGAAGAAAGTCACGTTATCGATCTGGGCCCGCTGGCAAAAGTGGAGCAGGCGGGTATTTTGCTCAGCAGTGTTGGTCTGGGGGTCTAACGTGTAACGCAGTGAATATTGAAAGCTCATCGTCGCGTCTCCTTAATGGGCGGTGCACCGCCCTTTTCCGACTGATCAGGTTTGATGTTACCGCTTCCAGAATAGCATACTTTTTTGCCGCTTAGTGCGCCCTAAGCCGAACAAAAAGCTAACCATCCGCAGATAGTTAGCTTCAATAATGATCATATTAATTTGGTCTAGCTGCGTTCCCGTTGATGGTAAAACAGTGCACCGAGGTAGAACGCACATTCCAGCACGGCGATGAAGAAGGTCACTGGCCAGTTGGTATAATACGCAAGCACCAAGCCGAGCCAAACGCCGATTAACGCGGCCCCAACCGAGATGGCCAGCATCTGCGGCAAGGTCCGACCCAAATACTTAGCGGCGGCACTCGGCAGCGTCAGCAGAATGAATACCAGCAAACTCCCCACGATTTGCGCCCCAGTTGAGACGGCGATGGCCAGGATCACTAGGAAGTAAATCGAGATGAGGTTGGTCTTCAAACCGTGTGCCCGCGCCCCGATTGCGTCGAAGCTGTCAAAAGCGAGCCAGCGGTAGCTGAGCAGGACCGTCAGCAGGACGAAGCCAGCCAGAATGACTAGCTGCCAGACCTCAGCCCGCGAGATGCCCACGATACTGCCGAACAAAATCGAAGTAGCGTAACTCGAACTGGCACTGGACAGCGACAGAAACAGAATCCCGGCCCCAACGAACAGGCTGGAAACTGCAGACGTCGAAGCCTCCCGCCGCGACGCCTTGCCGGACATCCGGCCCACGGTCACCGCGGAGGCAATCGTAAACAGCAACATCCCTGCCAGCGGCTGAATCCCGATGAACACGGCAAAGGCCGCACCGGCAAAACCAATTTCACTGAGCGTGTGGGCTAAGAAGGACGTCCCGCGGGCGGTGACGAACACGCCCACGATGCCGGAAGCAATTGCAATGAAGGTGCTGGCCAAGAAGGCATTTTGCATAAAGGCGTAATGTAGCATTAGTCCTCCTCCTTGGTTTCGAGAATCCCGCGCAGGTCATCCGGCATGTTCTCCGGCTCCATGTTCGCGATCGGCTCCATTTTGCCACCGTCTGGGCCCAGCATCAGGTACTCATCCGTGTAATCCTTCGCCAGCTTCATGTCGTGCGTAACGAAGAGCACGGTGAGCCCCATCTTTTGGTTGACCTCACGCACCAGATCCATGAGCTCGACCTTGGTGTTGATATCCAGGCTAGCCGTGGATTCATCCAAAATCAGGAAGTTCGGCCGATCAATAAGCGCCTGCGCCAAGTACGCCTTTTGCTTCTCACCACCGCTGGCCATCCCGAGCCGCTGCTGTTGCAGCTTTTCAAGGTGCGTCTGCGCTAGCACCTCGTCCAGCCGGGCGTTTTCCTGCGCCCGGTGCCATGGCCACGGGCTCCCCAACTGACTTAGTTGCACGAAGGAACGAATCGTCAGCGGGTACTCATCATCGAGGTTACGAAACTGCGGTACGTAACCAATCTTCACGGCTGGATCATGCCGCCAGTCAATCTCCCCAGCTGTCGGGCTTAGCTGGCCCATCAGCAGGCGAATCAAGGTGGTTTTGCCCACCCCGTTTGGCCCGATAATACTGGTCATGCTGCCGGCATGGAGCGTGAAATTGAGGTCGTTAAATAGCTGCCGGTCCCGAAAACCGAACTGCAGATGCTTAACCTCAAGAATTGATTGTGCCATTGACTAGCTTCCTCCGTGAAATTGTTCGCGCTGAATTAACTTCTAAAAAGTAAGTTTACCGCAAACCCTAGAGATTACGCAAATCATCTGGCAAATCATTCGCCGCGGAGAAGTCGATGGAGATGGTCTTAGGGCGATCTTTAACGATCAAAATGTACGCGTGGCCGAGGAATGGCTTGTCACCCTTGTAGGCAATCGGAAATTCCTGTGCTGGTGCGGCAGTCCCCTGAATCATCATGCCGTAGCACTCATCGTCGGTGTAATCATCGGAGAACACGATGGCCACTGGGGACACGACAATCTGCTTAGCCTTCGTCATCACAGTGACCACGTCCCAAATCTGCTTCAAAACTTCCTTGGGGAAAACAGCGGTGACCGCAGCACTAACACGGCGCTTCTTGGTAATCTCGTACATAATATCCTCCATTAGTCGGGCTACTAGGCCCAGATTTACTTTCTTATTAGCAAAATAGTTACGCTTTGTAGTTTAACATACCAGGCGAAATGAGCGAATCGCGGCGGTGCTGCTAGTCGTGGCCAATACTAGCTACAGCTCGTAGAAGCTTGTTCTTTACATACTTTGCACCAAATACTCAGCCTAGATGCGCGGGCTTGCGCTCCGTGTACCAAAAAAGGCACGCACCCCTGTACGTACCTTGATGGCCGCAAGCACGCATAATTGAATGCATTGCGTGCCGCGGTGATTAGTTTTCGATGTTCGGGGACCCCGATTCTTTTTGAAGGAAGTCACGGTAGTACCTGTCCCCCCACACTTATTTAAGGCGGCCTAGTTTCTGCGCGAACTGCAGCTTGCTAGTTTCAAAATGCCCGTATCACAAGCGCCGTCCGGACATAATGCCACTGCACAGCTGCCGCTCGCTACGTCCCTACGCCGACCCACTGTTAGTATAGCGGCTAAAACGTCGGGCACCGATGCAGTTCAGATATCTGGCAATTAACAAATTAGGCTGTGTTTGTTCATTTAAAGAGGTTGAAAGTATCACCTGACCGCAACAGCCACTTTTAAAAGTCAAAAATTCGGCGGCCGCATTAGCGACAGCAAGCGGCCGTGCCAGATCTGCACGACCGCTTGCTAAGGTAATTATCAACTTGTGAAATTTTAGAACTTTGATTCGTCTGGGTTGTCCGCGAGTCCGGCAACACCATGGAATCCGTCAATCAGTTCCATATCGTGGTGGCTGAGTTCGAAGTCAAAGAGTTGCGCGTTCTCAATGATCCGCTGCTTGTGCACTGACTTTGGCAGTGGCAGGAAGTCGTGTTGCAGGCTCCAGCGCAGAACCACCTGGGCAACCGTCTTGTTGTAGCGCGCCGCAATCTTCTTGAGACCGTCAATCTCAAAAATCCGGCCGGTTCCCAGCGGACTGTAAGCTTCGTTGAGCATGCCATTCTTAGTACAGAACTCGGTCAGATCTTTTTGCATGTCGCTTGGGTTCAAGAATGACTGGTTGACCATTGGCTTGACGCTCGCCGTCTTGAACAGTGCTTCAAGGTGGTGCTGGCGGAAGTTAGAAATCCCAATCGCCCGGGCCTTACCCGACTTCAAAATGTCCTCCATCGCCCGCCAGGTGTCGGCGTTTGCCTCTTCCCAGTGGTCACGGTATTTGATTGGGTTACCCCAGTGGATCAGGTAAAGGTCAACATAATCCGTCCCGAGTTTCTGCAGGGACGTGTCGATGGCGGCCATTGCCTTCTTATATTCGTGGGAATCGTTCCACAGCTTCGTGGTCAAGAACAGGTCGTGACGGTTGATGCCACTAGCCTTAATGCCCGCACCGACACTTTCTTCGTTGCCATAAATTGCCGCTGTGTCAATGTGCCGGTAACCTGCTGCAATCGCGTCTTCTACCGACTGCTTGGCAACTTCACCACTCGGTGTTTGCCAAGTACCGAAACCAACGATGGGAATTTCGACACCATTGCTTAAAGTGTAAGTGTCAGTCAATTTGGTCAAATGAGCCATACCTTTGCCTCCTATGCGTAATGTTAACGATTACATTCATTCTAACACAACGCGCGCTGCTCCCGTGAGAAACTACTTCTAGTTAAGTGCTGACCATCGCTGCCGGCCGACTCCTGACCGTTCTGAATTATGGTGAGGAGTCGGCCTGTAAACGTGGTCTACAATGCAGCTCCTTCCGCTTAGCCCAAAAACCGTCAACTCCCAAGACCCGGGAATTGACGGTTTTCATGCTAATGCTCAGGAGCTAACCGCATTGTGGGCCACTCTATTATTCGTACAGAATGTGGGCCGCTCGCAACGACTGCTTGATGGCCTCAAGTTGTTCCGGGCGCTCGAACGCGATTGTGTGGGAGTGGACACCACCAGTCAATTCAGAAAGCAGGTGCGACTGCTGCTGCCGCATCCGCGCCATAAACATCCGAATATCGGTCGTCGTCGCAATCTGCAATTCACCACGCAGTTGCCCATACAGTGGGTGGTCAACAATGACGTCCTTAATTGCCCCGCCGTTATCAATAATCCGCTGCATTTCTTCTTCCGTATCAACAGGTAAATGTTTGCACACAATAATCGCGGTCATTTTGCTAGGTAATTCGTACATGTATCCCCGTGGTGTGGCAATAATTTTTTCACCACGCGCACGTAATAGCGCAACGTCCCCAACAATCGTCTGCCGACTAACGCCAAAACGCTTGGCAAACATGCTGGCACTCAGCGGTTCATCACTGCTGGATAATTCAGCTGTAATCCGGGCTTGTCTTTCGCCACTCGTAATCATGCTCATCACCTCACCTAGAATTTTAACCCTTTCTGCGCCGCCGCGCCGGACATTTTGCAGTTTCGACAAGGCAAAATTGTGCTACAATGGCAACAATTATCCCTAATGTCAAGACACGTAACGACACTAGAGCCTAAACGGAGGAAATTATGGAACGCAATTTATCATTACTTACCGATTTGTACGAATTCACCATGGCCAACGGTTTCAAACAGGAACTTGGCGACGACCGGGCGACATTCGACATCTTTTTCCGCAACGTTCCCGATGACGGTAGTTTTGTAGTCACGGCCGGATTAGCCCAAGCGGTGGCGGCCCTCAAGAACTTTCACTTCGATGATTCCGACGTTGAATATTTCCGCAGCCTGCACCTCTTCAGCGACGATTTCCTGAATTACTTGCACGACTTCAAACTCGACTGCAGTGTTACCGCGATTCCGGAAGGCACACCGGTCTTCCCCCGCGAACCATTACTGACAATCAGCGGGCCACTCGTCCAAACACAGTTATTGGAAACCCTGCTCCTGAACATCATTAACCACCAGAGCCTGATTGCCACCAAGGCCCGCCGTATCACCTACGCCGCAGCCGGCCGGCCCGTCATGGAATTCGGTGCTCGCCGTGCCCAGGGTCCTGACAGCGCCACTTACGGTAGCCGGGCGGCCGTCATCGGTGGCTGTGCTAGCACCTCAAACGTTGCTGCGGCCAAGGAGTTCGGCATCCCCGCCGCGGGCACAATGGCCCACAGCTGGATCGAATCCTTCCCAAGTGAGCTCGCGTCATTCCGTGCTTGGGCCAAAATCTACCCTGACAACTGTGCCCTGCTCGTCGATACTTATGATGTCCTGCGCTCAGGTGTACCAAACGCCATCCTGGTCTTCAAAGAACTCAAGAAGAGCGGCCACAAACCGGTCGGCATTCGTATCGACTCCGGGGACATCACGGTACTAGCCCGCAAAGCCCGCAAAATGATGGACGAAGCTGGCTTCAAGGATGCCAAAATCACCGCCAGCAACGCCCTTGATGAAAGTGTCATCACCTCACTCCAGGCCGACAACGCCCCCATCGACAACTATGGAATCGGTGAGAAGCTGATTACCAGTTCATCATCACCAGTCCTAAGCGGTGTTTACAAGCTCGCCGCAACTGAGCATAACGGCAAAATCACTCCTAAAATCAAGGTGAGTGCCACCCGCAGCAAGACGACCCTGCCTGGCATCAAGAAGGTCTACCGCCTCTACCACAACGGTCACCACCACGCTTTTGCCGATATTATCGCGCTCGCGGACGAGGAAATCGTTTCGGGTCAGCGCGCTTACAATAGCAATCCACTAGCAACCAGCAAGGAAACCGTTCTTGACGATTTTCGGGCGGTCCCACTGCAGCAGACCGTTGACCTGAGCAAAACTGAGCCGGTAACCACCGACGTTTTCGGCATTCAGGCTTACAGCAAGCAGCGTCTCGCTGAACTGCCACACGCAACCAAGCGTCTGATCAATCCTGACACTTACACCGTGTACATCACTAAGAACCTGTACGACCTGCAGCAAAAGCTGGAAGCAGAGGAGCTGCGGTAGGCACACGGAACTCAGACTAATTCGCAAAATTAATTTTCCACGCAAAAGGACGGCCACAAAAATGTGACCGCCCTTTTCTAGTTGCGACTAATTCGAATTAGAGTTATTAACTAGGCCTCGTAGCGACTCTCGCCCTTCAGGTAGGTCGCTGCCAAATTCATGTCAGGCTTGAGCACGATGAAGTCCGCACTGCGCCCAGGCAGGATGCTGCCGCACTTGTCAGCGATCCGGCAAGACTTAGCAGGTACGTAAGAAGCCATCCGGACGGCCTCTTCAGGAGTGTTACCGTTCCAGTCGACAACGTTCTTGATGGCGTCGTTGAGCTTCAAGATGGAACCGGCAAGACTGTGGGCACCGTCCTTGAGCTTAGCCATGCCGTCCTTAACGACGACTGGGAATTCACCCAGTACGTAATCACCGTCAGGCATGAGGCCCGCGCGCATGCAGTCAGTAATCAGCGCAATGTGCTCTGGCGTCTTCTCACGGATCAGGGCGGCGGCAACTTCTGGACGAACGTGGTGCCCGTCGCAAATCAGTTCATCGTCTACGACCTGGGTAAACATCGCCGCACCAACCATGCCGGGTGCCCGGTGGTTGAGACCACTCATGCCGTTAAAGGTGTGGGTGAAGACAGTCGCGCCGGCTTCGATGCAGGCCTTAGCCTCTTCAAAGGTCGCGCTGGAGTGACCCAGAGCAACAACCTTACCTGATTGGCTAACGTGTTTGGTAAACTCAACGGCACCCTTGCGTTCTGGCGCAATCGCGATTTTCTGCAGCAAACCCTTAGCACTCTTTTGCCACTCATCGAATTCTTTGGTGGAAGGATCCTTGAAGTACTTCGGGTTCTGGGCGCCCTTGTGCTCTTCGGTGAAGTAAGGGCCTTCGAAATAGATACCCTGAATCGTTGCCCCGGTCTCTTCGCCGGCGTGGGCACCAATGGTCTTGCAGACGGCGTTCAACTGGTCAAAAGACCCAGTGAGCGTTGTTGGCAGCCATGAAGTAACTCCGCACTTGAGCAGGCCTTCAGACATCTCCGAAATCGCATCCCAATCGTTGTCCATGACATCATGGCCCAGCAGACCATGAATATGGGTGTCAACCAATCCGGGTGCGATCCATTTGTTGCCGAATTCCCGAATTTCACCCTCTGGCTTCTGACCAGCTGGAAGGTAGTCGCCAAACTTGCCGTCATCAGTAACTTCGAGGTAACCCCCATTTTCGGTGACGTTCTTCAGAAAGAACTTAGCGGCATGAATGTAATAGCTCATTATTAAAAGTCTCCAATCTTGAAATTCAAATCTTGATAGTTAACTGCGTGCTAAAGCACAGCGCTTTCACGGGTCCATTTTAGCACATTGGTCTAGACATGTGCAGCGGCAGGCCGGAACGAAACAGGCCGGATCACCTGTGGGGAATCCGGCCTGATTTTGTGGTCGAGTTATACCGCCGATAAGCTACATCGCACGCAACGTAGTTAACTCGCGTTGCATTGATACGATGCCAACTTTCGGTGTCTAGTCGAGCTGCTGCCCGCATAAGGTTGCGGCTAACCTGCTCTGGTCCAAATGCCTAAGTGCGGGCATTTTGCCCAGAGCCTGTTAGTCCTCACCTTATGACCGCGGGCCTCCGCTCTGTTACTTTGGCAGCACGTCGTTCACGTGGACGACGCCGGCTTTGGTTTCGCCAACGATGTCTGCATCAGTTCCGACCATCGCTGCGTTGATGTAACTGATGACCATTGGCAAGTTCATTCCTGCATAGAGGTCAAACTTTGCTGCACCCTCCATCAGGATCCGTGCCGCAACATTACATGGCGTACCGCCCATTAAATCAGCGAAGACGATGTAGTCACTGAGCTCGGATGTGACCTTTTCAAACTTCGCGCGGAAGTCCTCGGGGCTTTCGTTGGGCTCCAGTCCGACCGTGTGGATGCTATCCTGCGGTCCCATAATCATCTCTGCGCTCTTCTTCAATTCACTGCAAAAGTGGCCGTGACTAATCATTACTAATTCGCTCATTTATTATCCCTCGTTTACTTTGTATCATTCATTGTTTGTTGTGCTGGGGTGGAAAAGTGTGGTGCTAAATTGACCAAACTGTGGTGCTTGCCGGAAACTCGCATTACTGAACGCAAAGCCTTCTAGCAGCAGGTGTCTAGTCGAGCTGCGCAGAACTGAAGCTTCCGCTTAACACACTCTGGTCCAAATGCCAAAGTGCAGGCATTTTGACCAGAGTCCGTTAATGCTCAGCTTCAAACCGTTCTGCTCCGCTCTGTATTTTCTAACCCTTCGTAATTACGCCCAATGCTGCCAAGGCGATGGAGACGAAGAGGACGATGAAGATGGCCTTGGTGGAGGTCATGTGCTTCTTACCAAGAAGCCAGTAGATGGCACCAACAATCAGTGCTGGCAGGAGCTTTGGCAGAATCATGTCCAAGTTGTTCTGGATGTTCAGTGGTACAGAGCCAATGGTTGGCGCCCATGCAAACTTAACGTTGATCATGGTTGCAACCAGGGCACCGACCATGAAGACACCCATCATGGTAGCCGCGTCAGTCAAGGCTGACAGCTGGCTCTGCATGTTGGTAACCAGAGAAACCCCCTGCTTGTATGCAGGCTTCAATTGGCTCCAACGGAAGACGTTAACCGCCATCTGCGCAATGATCCAGATGACAATACCGATTGGGTTGCCCTGGTGCGCCATGGTTGCCGCGATGGCCCCGAAAATTGCGGGAATCAAGGAAGCGAAAATCGAGTCCCCGATAGCGGCAAAGGAACCCATCAGGCCGGCTTTCATACCGGTGACAGTATCTTCACCATTAATGCCTTCCTTCTCTTCAACGGCCAGGTCGATCCCGGTAATAATCGTGTTGAAGAAGTTGGAGGTGTTGAAGAACTGGGTGTGCGTCTTCATCATCTTTTTCAGTTCTGGCGTGTCATCCCCGTAGATTTTGCGCAGCTGCGGCAGAATCGTGTAGAGGTAACCTGAACCTTGCATCCGTTCGTAGTTCCAGCCCAGCTGGAAACCGAAGAGGCTGCGCCGGTTGATTTGGTTGAAGTCCTTGTTCGTCAGTTTGTACTTAGGTTCTGTATTAGAGTTCGTCATCTTCAATTTCCCCCTCTTCTTCAGAGTCACTGCTTGAACTTGGTGCGGCAGCCTTAGCCTTTGGCGTTGCAATCGTCCGCTGGTATGCCATTGCGGCAAGCGCGAAACCGATCATGGCGATAGCAAGCATTGAGATACCGTTGAATGATGTGGTGAAAGCCTTGGATGCTGCACTGAGGCCGGCACCGATTGTCTGCACACTGGTGAACAGCGTGGAGAATAGCATTGTAATCACAAAACCAAGAATCAGGTATGGGTAGTGCTTCTTAACTGGCAGGTAACGGAGCAGGATTGCAAAACCAACGGCTGGGAGAACAGCACCGGCTGTGGTCAGACCATCGCCGAGCCACTTCCAAGGGCCATTCAGTTCCTTAACGATCATGTTGATGAAACCACCGCCAAGGGTCAGGCCCAGGCATACAGGAATCATCCGGGAAAGTGCCCATGGAAGTGCACCAGCTAAGAAGTAACGCTCGATGCTCTTGTAGTTCATCTTCTCAACCTGCGCATCGATCCGGTGTGCGAAGAAGGTGTTAGTGAAACGAGCGAGAATATCCAGGTAAATCATCAGACTGGCAACTGGAACCGCAACTGCCGCAATCGCGGCCTGGGCGTTCATGTTCGCACCAATTGAGAATGCTGCGGCAACAACGGTCCCGGTGTTAGCGTCGATACGGGACGCACCACCAAAGGTCCCAACACCCAGAACCATGAGTTGCATCCCGGCACCGATTAACAGGCCGGATTTAATGTCGCCCATAACCAGGCCAACGAAGAATCCCGCGAAGACTGGTGAACTCAGTGAAGAGTAGATTTGCAGTTCATCGAGGATTTGATAGCCGGCATAGAGCGTAATAAGTGCAATCTGCCACCATGCAATGTGCATTGTTTTTTCCTCCTTTTGCCTTACTTCTTGTGCAACAGCGTCATGAAGTCTGTTGAATCATCAGACGGAACCATTTGGGCCGTGAGTTTTACGCCCAGCTTGTTTAGTTCCTCAAACGCCGCAACGTCTTCATCAACAATGTTAATTGACTT
This sequence comes from Lacticaseibacillus zhaodongensis, assembly GCF_009687905.1. Lineage (GTDB taxonomy): Bacteria > Bacillota > Bacilli > Lactobacillales > Lactobacillaceae > Lacticaseibacillus > Lacticaseibacillus zhaodongensis. Next base: position 25,296 of record NZ_BLBG01000011.1, read on the forward strand.
GGTCAGGGACCGTGTCTCCTCAGTCTGGGACATGTTGCCGACGTTGATTTCCTTGATTGGAACACCCAGCTTGACCAGTTCAAGTAGCGTCTCCGGCTTCTTCGCAACGATGAACATGCGCTGGGAGTCGTACTTGTGGGCAAGAATGTGATTTGCGGCGGTCTTAACGGGGAGCACTGACAGCTTCACCGATGCCGGCGCGGCCATCCGTAGCCCGCTCTTTTCGATCGCGCTTTGGGAAACCTTATCGTCGACAACCATGATCCGCGATGCCTGAAGCTTAGTCGTCCACAGGTTTGCAACCTGGCCGTGAACGAGGCGTCCGTCAATACGTGTAGCGATAATTGCCATAACCATTCCTCCTATGGTTGAGCCGGCCTAGTTAGTGTGCCGGACTCTATTCCAGTCGGACCACTGCGCAACAACGCGGGGGCCCTAAATAACGAATATCAATAATGGCTTGGTACCAAAAATATTTATTTCGCCCCGCCGCTGCCAGCTTTGGGGACGTTGTTACCCTTTGTAGTCGTGCAAAATGACACCCTTAACGACCCGGTTGACGGTGCCAGTTGGTGATGGCGTGTCGGGCAGGTTGCCAACCTTGATGGAACTGAGGAGTGCCAGCGTCTGGGCAAACATGACGTCTGGTAATGCTTGGTAACCCTCAGGAAGAGTCTTGCTACCAGTCTTGAAGGCAAAATTCTCACCGGAGAAGTCGTTTCCCTGGTCCGTGCCGACTGCCACGATGCGCTTGGCGATGCCATCACCCTTGATTTCCTCCATCACGTCCACATCGTACTGGCGGGTGTAAGGATCATTGCTGAGAAAATCGAAGACCAGGGTTTTACCGTTGACGAATGATTTTGGCCCGTGCCGGAAGCCCATTGAGGTGTCGAAAATCGTGGCCAGCTGGCCGGCAGTTAGTTCCAGGATTTTGAGCTGCGCCTCTCTGGTCAGTCCACCCAGGCTGCCGCTACCCAGGTAGGTGATGCGGTTGAAGTCATCGTTGGCCAAGTCTTGAATCTCGCTCTCCCGGGCGATGACTTCGTGGCCCATCTTGACGATGGTTGCGACATAATCCGCTTTAGCTGCCGTGTCCGCCTGATCGAAGACGAGCATTGCGGTCAGTGCCATGCAGGAGAAGCTACCGGTCATTGCAAAACCCTTGTCGTTAGACCCAGCTGGCTGCAAGAGCAGCAGGTTCGTGTCCTCCCCCTCAGTGTGCTTAGCAAGCTTGCCCTCTGGTGCGCAGGTGATTGTCAGCTGGTGCAAATTGGTGATCACCTGCTCCGCTAGCTCGACCGCCTTCACAGATTCTGGTGAATTACCACTGCGAGCGAAGGAAACCAAGATTGTTGGTGTTTCCGGCTCCAAGAAATCGTAGGGTGCGGAAACAATGTCCGTCGTCGCAATTGATTCAAAGTTGAAGTGGCTGCGGTCACCGTGCTTGTTCAGGTAAGGAGTAACGGTGTCGCCAGTGTAAGCACTGGTACCGGCACCGGTGAAAATGACCCGGACCTTTTTGCCTGCCGCCGCTGCAATAACGCCATTAAGAAAAGAACTAATGCTTGCCGCTTGGGTTTGATAGTTCGCAAATGCTTCTTCCCACAATTCTGGCTGCTGCTTGATTTCCTTGGTGGTGATCTGTGCACCAAGCTTAGTTAATTCATCAACTGTCTTTTCAAACATATTTTTCCTCCTCAAAGGCGGGATCCCCGTCCGTTTTTGCAAAAAATGAAATGCTTTTTAACGCTATGTGCCGCTCAATAAGTGGTGGTGCCATCCTGAACGTGGTGCTGGACTCGGTAAACGAACTGGTCGGCGCGGGTCACGCTCAAGGTGAATTCAACGATTTCACCGTTTAAACCGGTGCTCGTCCGCTGCACGTTCAGGCTCGGTGATCCTTTTGGCACCCGCAGCAGTTCCGCATCCTTATCGGGCATCAGGCTGGCGAAGAATGCCTCGCGTGCGTTCACGATCGGTGAATCATATTCCGCATTCATGAGCGCGTAAAGCCCAGTATCTTCAACATCCTGGGCGCGAAGTTTCGGAAAGCGGTCCGCCGGCAGGAAGGTGCGCTCGACCATCAGCGGAATGCCATCCGCGCTCCGCAAGCGTTTGAGCTTGTACGTGGGAGTGCCAATGGGGATATTTAGCTGCTCACCAATGTACTTGGTTGCCGGCGCGGTTTGCAGGTAGAGCACCTTGGAAAACGGCTCGCGGCCCTGACCGAGCATCTGGTCGGTAAAACTGTAGGTGTCAGAGAGATTGGTCGGCTGGGCCAGCGGGTTCGCAACAAAAGTACCCCGACCGCGCCGCCGGTAAATAATTCCGAGCATTTCGAGCCGGGCTAATGCTGACCGGACCGTGTTGCGGCTCACCCCGTATTGCTTGGCAAGCTCCCGCTCCGGGGGCATCTGACTGTGGGGGGCCATGTTCGTCCTGATCTGCTCCCGCAGCTGGCTCACTAATTGTTCATGTAGTGGTTGCTCCGACTTGTCCACTTTGATTACCTCCCGATTGGTACCAACCAAAGTCAGTGTAAACGCATACTATTCCAAGGTCAACTACACCAATCTCAAAAAACAACACTTTCAGTGGCAGCTTTCATTATTGGTATATGCGTAAATAAGCGGGCTACAAATGCGGCTTGCCTCTAGATATTTCCTGGATTAATGCGGTTTGTCATCACATGGTGCTAGTATGCGAGCATGTTTTATGCTTGTAAATACTTTTTGGTATATAAGCTGACAAAAATATCTCAACTATTTTTGTAAGCGCTATTTCTATCATTGGCGCTTTTGCAAGTAAATGTTGCTACTGCAACCTTTGTGGACAATGAAAATATGATAATTAAAAGCTATAAAAAAGGTACCAATTGCTCACAAACGCCTTTAAATCAGGCTTTATGCAATGGTACCACGATGATAATATTTATGGGTACCATTTTCGTGACGCATCTAAGTGTCACAGTGGGTACCAATCAAAGATGGTTAAATCCCCTAATGGCGGTGTTGCGGGGCTTGCAGCGGTTGGTATAGACAATTTGCGATGGTACCAATCAGCCCCTGTAATTGAAAATTATGAAAGCAGAATGCTTGTTATTGTTCATGTTTATAATTACTTATATGTATAAATTAATAGCCCCGCTGATTTTGATTGTAAAATCAGCGGGGCTACTTTTGTTCATTTTGTTTATTTGGTTTATTTACGACCAGCAATCACGTCGGCCAGCAAATGCTTACCAGCCGCCACACTATCACGAAATGCTTGACCCAGCATCAAGGTCTTGTCGACAATAATACTTTGCGGATCAACCAACTCGTAATCCGGCTGGGGAGCCATTTCGTTAGCAAGGGACAATTCGGTGCAGCCGAGAACGATAGCTTCGGCGCCGAAATCATCCCGCATAATGCGCAAAATTTCCGCAAACAATTTACCATCGACCTGGCCCTTTTCCTTGATGTCATCGTAAATGAGTTCCATCACCATGTCGCGCACGTGCTGGTCACCCAGTGTCACCTCGCGCCCGGCAGCTTCGATCTCGTCTTCGTAAATATGGTCCGCAATGGTTCCCTTCGTCGCAATCAAGCCGATCCGTTTTGCCTGCGGATAGCGGCGACACATCTCCATGACGGCGATGTGGGGCATGTGAAGCAGCGGCACGTCCGTCAGCGCGTTCAACTCATTGTAGAAGTAATGCGCGGTGTTGCAGACCATGACCATGAAGTCCGGACGTAGCTCGCTCTGCTGCAGCACGTCTTCGCGCAGTGCGGGGTAGAAGCTGGGTTGCCCGTGGTCAAGAATGTAAGTCGTCCGGTCCGGCACGGTGGCGTGGTTGACCAAGAGATAATCCATGTAATCCTGGTCCTTTTGAGCCGCCGTCCGCTGCGTCAGCAGGCGCACGTAGGAATTAGTTGCGGCAGTACCCATACCGCCAATAACGGTGAAGAAACGTTGCATTACAAAATCCTCCAGTCCTCGCGATGCATCATCCCCAAGCGGAACGACCACATTTCGAGGCAAACCAAAGGGGGCGTGACCAAGGTCACGCCCCCTCCCGACAATTAATGACGCGGCATTTGCTATTTTTGCTCGGCTTTAAGCTCCGCTGCAACCTCACGGACAACATTCATATCCTTAGGCCATGGGGTGTCAACGCCGCGAACCTTCTGGTAAGGGTCAGCACCCTTACCGGCAACAACGACGATGTCTTCGGGATGGCTCTCACTGATTGCAGTCTTAATGGCTTCGCGCCGGTCGAGAACCTTCTGGACCTTGACCCGCTTGTCATCAATGCCTTCTGCAATCTGGTCAGCAATATCGTCCGGGCTCTCAAAACCAGGATCATCGGTGGTCAGGTAGGCATCATCGGCGTATTCGTTCAGGACCTTAGCAAAATCGGCTCGCCGCGAAACACCCTTGTCGCCAGGGGCACCAATCACAACGCGAATACGCGGATTGTTGTACTCAGCGTTCAGAAAGCTGAGGAGCGCCTTCATGCTAGCGTAGTTGTGCGCGTAGTCAACGTAAACGTGCCCGTGGCCGGGAACCGTTTCGGATTCCATCCGGCCGGGAATTTTGACGTCGCGAATGCCCGTTGCCGCCGTGGTTGCGTCAACGCCGGACAAGCCGGCACCGATAATCGCTGCGGTAGCGTTGCTTTCGTTGTAATCACCAATCAGTTCCAGTGTGTACTGACCGCCGATGTTAAGTTCAACGGCTTTGTCCGTAATTGGAATCAGCGTGAACTTGCTGGTTGCCAAGTCGGCCTCGGAACTGTCAAAACGGAAATCAATTGGCAGAGTCGGGTCTTTGGGCTGGAAACCAGCAGACGCAAAGAGGTAGATACTGTCCGGGTAGGTCGTGGTGCGCGCGGCGGCGTAAACTTCATCGAAGTGCTCCGTCTCGGCATTAATGACGACCTTCCGCGAGTTAACTAGCAGCTGCAGCTTGTTGTGCAGGTAGTTGGCAAAAGTTGGGTGCTCATTTGGCCCGATATGATCCGGCGTGATGTTTAGGAAGAAGCCGACATCGTACGTCAGGCCAAACACCCGGTTGCGCAGGTAAGCCTGGCTGGAGACCTCCATCACGAGGTGGGTCATGCCATTGTCGACCGCAGCCCGCATGTCGTGGAACAAGTCCATGCTTTCTGGTGTCGTCAGGTCAGACTTGAAGCGCTGGTCCGGGTTCGGGCCCACGATCCGGTCAATCGTGGAAAACAGAGCAACATGCTTCGGGTGGGCAGCTTCAAGAATCCCGCGCGTGAAGTATGCGGAAGTTGTCTTGCCCTTGGTCCCCGTGAACGCGATGACGTGCAGATCATCTTGCGGAAATTCGTAAAATGCCGCACTCAAAATGGACATCGCTTTAGTAATGTTGCTGACAATCAGCGCGTTGAGGCCGTTGCCTTCAACATAAGGCTTCTCGGCAACGTAAGTCGTTGCCCCCTTATCTTTAGCCATCGACAGATAGATCGGACGAAACTTGGTCCCCTTGCAGAAGAAGAGGGTTGGGCCCTCAACCTTGCGGGAATCATATGCTATCCCGGTCATCAGCTCCGCAGATTCGCTCTGAACGGCGCTGCTCTTGAGCAAATGGTGCTCTTTGAGTAACAAAATGCATGCAGTTAGTGAAATTGCCATGGGTGTGTCTCCTCTATCCAGCTTTGCTTAGACATTCTTGTTAATTATAGCACAGCTGCCCAGGACACTCTGCCCTCTATTCCGTCACATGTACGTCCTTGATCGTGACGTCATAACTACCAGCTGGTGCCTGCACCTGCACCGTATCACCGGCACGGTGCTGTAGCAGTGCGGCGCCAAGTGGTGAGACACTAGTCAGATTATTTGCCTCAGTTTCAGCTTCCGCCGGGCCAACAATATGGTAAGTCTCCGTGTCCTCAGGGTCGTCGCCTTCAAAATTGATCTGCACCGTTTTGCCCAGATCAACCACGCCGTCATCCTGTACCTTGACCACCTGACCGTAGCGAATCTGTTTGTCCAAAAAGCGCATGCGGCTTTCTAGGTGCCGCAAATCCCGTTTGGACTCGGTGTACTCGGTGTTTTCGGAACGGTCGCCTAACGCAGCGGCCGCTGCTACCCGCTTAATGTACTCCGGATGCTTTTCGTGGCAAGCGGCTAGTTCCTTCTTCAACGCCGCCAGTCCCCGCGGCGTAATGTCAAAATAATCCAAAATATAGTTCCCCCTTCAGTACTAATACGGTGGATTGTGAACTATTGTTGGGCGCTTTGCAAGCGGCTGCATTTTGGCTTAGCAAATCCTTTAGTGCTTTACAAATCCTGTGTTAGCGCCCATTAAATATCTAATTTGGATGCGAAGCCGTACAGGCGTGGAATCCCGGAGGTTTACGTCAATCTGAAGTCCGTTTGTAGTTGTAGAACCGCCAAGCGGTCCTTGCCCCAGCTAAACATTGCCTCGACGATCGGCATTAGGCTTTGGCCGGTCGCGGTCAAATCATAGTACACCGCCTGCCGGTTATTGATAACTTCAACCCGCCGTGTGACCAATCCGTCCTCGACCAATTCCTTCAGCTGCTGCGCGACCACTTTGTGGGTCGCATCATCAAGTAGGCGCTGAATTGCGTTAAAGCGTAGCGTGCCGTCATGAGCCAAATGGTAGATGATCACGATTTTGTACTTCCCCGAAAACATTGACAGGGTGTATTCTTTGGCACAATCAAAATTCTTACGCTGAATTTTTGCACGGGCGTAACTTCTAATGGTATCAGTCATCTTGATCCCCCTCATGTATTAACGGCCGACGTTTGTTACTTTGTAAGCCAAAATAATAACTTAGTGACGCCAAACTGGCAAGCAGGTCGGCCAGACTTTAGAAGTAATTAACCGGCATGTCGGACTCAGTCGGAGCTCCGTAACTCTATATGGTTTTAGTCCGGCCCTTCACACAATTTATAAGGCACAAAAAAGTGCGTTATTGTTTCATTGCCGTCCGCACGTAATAATGGGCCTACAAACAAAGGAGGAATTACTAATGCAGAAAATTGCAGTTGTTGTTACTGACCTGGTCGAAGACGTTGAATTCGTCAATCCGGTACAGGCACTGCGGGACGCTGGCCATGATGTTACCGTGATTGGTTTTGCCCAAACTCCCGTCACTGGTAAGCACGGCACAACTATCAAGATTGACCGCGCAATTACCGATGTCACCCCAGAAGACTTTGACGTCCTCTTCATCCCCGGCGGTTTCTCGCCCGACCAACTGCGCGCTGATCAGCGCTTCGTTGATTTCACCAGGCACTTCCTGCTGGGCAACAAGCTCACCGCGGCACCTTGCCACGGCCCGCAATTGATGATTCAAACCGGCTTGGTCCACGGCCGCACCATGACCGCCTACCTCACCGTCCAGCCCGACCTTTACTATGCCGGCGCTCGTGTTGAAGACCGACCCGTGGTGATCGATGGCAACTTGATTACTAGCCGCGAGCCTAAGGACATCCCCGCTTTCAACAAAGCCTTCCTAACTGCGTTGGCAAAATAAGCTAGTCAGTTTCACGTGAAACTTCCCCGCACTCAAAAAAGGTCCTGATCACTGCTTAACGCAGCGGTCAGGGCCGTTTACTCGTGGCTATTTAAAATAAATTGCTGAAGAAGTCGCCAATCCCGCGGAAAATCAGCCGGAAGAAGCCGGCCTTCTCAACGGTCTGGGTCGTCTTAACTGGCACTTGGTCATATGCCTTGCCGTCAAGGTAACCGAGGTCATCCCCCTTGACGTGCACGTCGATGTTCCCAACCGTAGTGCCCTTTTGGCTTGGTGCATTGAGGCTCGTGCTCTTGGCCTTGTAGTTCAACTGCACATCACTCTTGCTCGTGCCGGCCGGAACCATTGTGGTGACGGTCTTGCTGGCAACCAGGGGTACGGTTTCTTGCTTGCCCTTATTAACGGCGATTGTTTTGTGGCCAGCAACAGTGCTCCCAGCCTTAATGACTGTCATCTTCTGCCAGTTGTTGAAGGTCCAGCGCATCAGCTTAGCGGTCTGCACGAACCGTTTCGTGGTGCCGGTGCCACCAGCGTGCAGAACAACGGTAATAATCCGCTCACCGTTTTCGGTCGCAGTCCCGGTGAAACAGTCACCAGCCGTGTCGGTCGTCCCCGTTTTGAGACCATCTACATTAAGGTCGGGCTGCGCTGCGACGAGGCCCTTGAGCATGAAGTTCCAGTTGGGCATCTTGGTTGCGTCTGATGTCCCAGCGCGGAAAGTCTTATTCGCGATGCTGGTCGTCTGCAGCACTTCCGGATAATCCTTGAGCAGGTGCTGGGCGACCGTTGCCATGTCGGCGGCCGTCATCACGTTTTCACCATTCTTACCACTACCTGGGTAGATGTAACTGCCGAGTGCGGAGTTGCTCAGGCCATTGGCGTTAACAATCGTGGCGTCGTTGATGCCCCACTTTTTGACTTGCGCGTTCATCATGTCGATAAACTTGTTCTCGTTGCCGGCCACAATGTCACCGAGCATCATTGCCGCAGCGTTTGCGGAGTAAATCAGTGTTGCCTGGTATAGTTCACGGACGGTGTAGGACTTGTCCTGCCGCAGCGGCACGTTGGAGAGACTACGGTCCTGACTGATCTTGTAGATTTCCTTGTCGGGAGTTACCCGGTCGGTCCACTTAACCTTACCCTGCTTGATTGCTTGGAGTAGCAGGTAAACCGTGATCAGCTTGGACATTGACGCAATCGGCAGCACCTGCTTAGCGTTCTTGGCGTAGAGCACCTTGCCACTATTGGCGTCAATGGCGATGGCAGCCTTGGCGTCCACGTCTAGGCTGTTGGTCACCGAACCAGTACTCGTGGCGGCATTGGCCGCAAAAGCCGGGCTAACGGTCGCTGCCATGGTCACGGCTGCAAGCGTGGCGATAATTGCGCGGAAGAATCTCTTCATGATGAAAATCCTCGATTTCAATTTATATTATGTAACAGACAACTTATATTATGCCGCACATGGCGCCGCGTTACCAGAAACCGCTCCCCATTGCATCCTTAAACTTTCACCAACATCATTAGCAAAATTAAGAACTAGTCACCAATCCGGAAAATTTTGGCAGCAAAAAGTCCCGCCGCAGCAGCAGTCGGGACTTCCATCAACAAATTAATTAGGGCAAAACGACGACCTTGCCGAAACTACCCGGCTGATCCAGTGCCGCCTGGGCATCTGCAGTGTGGGCCAGGTCAAAGGTCTTGGTCGGCTTAACATCAATGTGATGATCCTCGATCAATTGGAGCATGTCGTTAAACTTCGCTTCCGTGACCTCAAAGCCCGAACCGAAGCTCGTCAAGCTGCCCCCGGACGGGATGACAAAGGGGTCGAAATCTTTTATCGTCCACTCATCCCCCAAACCGCCAATTAGGCAGCAGTAACCCCGCGGCTGCAGGTGCTGCAGTGAATTCGTCAAAGTCTTGGCGCCAACCAGTTCAAGAATCGCGTCAAAATGCGCGGCCGTTTGCACTGCACCATCACTATCCACCACCGGCTCGTCGCAGCCAATCTGCTTCAGCTCTGCAAACTTAGCTTCTGAGCGCGTGCTCCCGGCGATTTTGACGGCGGGATTGATTGCCTTGGCTAACTTGATGGCCGCACTGCCGACCCCACTGGTTGCGCCGCGAACCAGCAGCGTCTTAGCAGTCTGGATGTGGGCGTTAAACAGGGAACCGTACGCCGTAAAGTAAGTTTCAGGAACCGCCGCGAGCTCGGCCCAGCTCAGCTTGGTTGTGACCGGGTAGATCTGTTTGTTGGGCAGCAGTGCATACTCGGCGTAGCCACCATCAAAGGCCCGACCCATGCCGCCCATGATGCTGACGACCTTCTGGCCAACTGGTAGGTGCGCGGCGTCCGTCGTGTCGGCAACCTCACCAACACATTCAATGCCTAGAATCCGCGGAAACTTAACCGTTGGTGACTCCCCGTTGCGGGTAAAAATCTCGGAGCGGTTAATGCCAAAACCCTTAACCTTAACCAAACTCCAGCCCGGCTTGACCTGGGGTGTGGGGACCTCCTTCAGCTGCAACGCTTCTGGACCGCCAGCGTGTTCAATTACAATTGCCTTCATAAGCTGCCTCCTTGATTTTAGTTATAATCACAACATTCACTGCAAGTATAGCATTTTTACCACGCGACACTACGAACCAATCTAACAAAAATTTGCTTAATGGAACCCGGTAAAACGCAACGTAGCGGGAATCAGGCAACCAATACCTAATTCCCGCTACGTTATTTATCAATTAATAGTTGCTCAGCAAAAGCGTTATTTTATTATCAACTTTTTAGAACTAACTTGTTTGCTAAACATCTTTTTAGTTAGCTGCTGGCTGTTTATCTGGTCGCTTTAAGGTCGTGCCCATCTTCACGGGTAGATGCATCACAAAACTGGTCAGCTCGGGGGTGGATTCAGCGTAAATGTAGCCCCCGTGCAACCGCACAATACTCTGGGCAATGGCCAAACCGAGTCCGGAACCACCGGTCGCTTTTGACCGGCTCTCCTCGACCCGATAAAAACGGTCAAAGAGCTGGCTTAAAGACTGGTTGGGAATCTGTTCCCCATCATTTGCGACGCGCACTTCGACCTCGTCGCCCTCTTGCTTAGCGGTCAGGTAGATGTGCTTGGCGCCATGCCCGTATTTAAAGGCGTTCACAATCAAGTTGTTGAAGACCCGGCCTAGCTTTTCAGTGTCGGCCTCCATCATCAGGGGGTTCGGGTTGGCTTGCACTTCAAACTCCAGCCCCTGCTTTTGACCTTCCAATTCAAAACTGGCGGCTAGTTGTTCCAGCATCGCAGCCATGTCGAACTTGTCGGTGGTCAGCTTCGTGGTCGTCGAGCGCACCTTGGTGTACTCAAACAGATCCTCAACCAGGACCTTCATCTGCTTAGCCTTGAGGAAGGCGGTATGCACGTACTTGCGCGCATCAGCCTCACTGCTGGCCTGATTGTCCTCGATCAGGCCTAAATAGCCAATGATGGAGGTTAATGGTGTCCGAATATCGTGGGAAACATTCGTGATCAGCTCGTCCTTACTAGATTCAATTTTGCGTTCCTCTTCCATGGAGCGCACGGTCGAATCAACCAGCGCGTTAATGCTGGTCACCACACGCTGCAGGTCGGGATTGACCGCGAGCTGAATCCGGTGGTTGAGATGTCCCTCGGCGATGTAGTGCAGCTCGCTGATAACGTGGCGCATCTGCATCTGCCGGTAGCGCCGGATGAGCCGCCAGTACACAACAATGGCGTCGGCAAAAATCATCAAGAAGATGAACAAGTGCTGCCAGCTCCACAGGTGGGAGCTATTCGGACCAAAAGTAATGGTCGTTTTAATGGTCCAGATGGCGCTTTGCCACTCACGGCTCGCCGCAATCATCTGGTTAATCATCACGACGATGGCAAAATTAAGCAGGAGCAGCAGGATGACCGTCACTATGCCCTCGATCAGGAGTTCCGACTTCTCCTTGGTGGTCAGGCGAATCTTCTCGCTGCCCATGAATTATGCCTCGACCTTGTAGCCAACACCCCAGACGGTCTCAATGACCTTCTCGCCGTCAGTTGCCTCTTCAATTTTATCGCGCAGGTGGGAGACGTGCACCATGACCGTCTTTGCGGACACGATGGACTCTTGCTGCCAAACGCGTTCAAAAATCTCGTCGGCAGAAAAGACTCGGTTCGGGTGGCTGGCCAGCAGGTACAAAATGCCAAATTCCAGCGCGGTCAACTGAATCTGCTTCCCAGTCAGAGTCACGACTTCGTGGCTGTCCTTAGTGATTTTGAGGGGGCCGACTTCCAGCACGTCGGGCGTGTCAGACTTGACCTGATTCTTACTCCGGCGCAAAAGGCTCTTCACGCGGGCCATGACCTCTAGTGGGTTGAACGGCTTGGTCACGTAGTCGTCGGCACCAGTGATGAGGCCCTGAATCTTATCCATGTCGCCGGTCTTGGCGGACACGATAATGATCGGGATCTGGCTGTCTTTGCGCACGGCCTTCACGACGTCGATACCGGACATATTCGGCATCATGATGTCCAAAATCATTAGGTCGATATCCGGGTTTGTAGCCAGCTTGGTCATGGCTTCCTTACCGGAGTACGCCGGGATGGGTTCGTAGCCCTCATTGGTGGCGTAAATGCTTAGCAATTCAACAATTTCTTTATCGTCATCTACAATTAGAATTTTCATTGTTTGCGTCCTCGCTGTTATCTGCATAGTGCGCAGTATTTATCCTTTAAGTGTATCAGACTAAGGTCGTGATGTGCATATTGGCAGTTAGTTTAGGAGAAGGTTAAGGTGTCATTCGCAATTTTGCAGCAAAATTGGGTGCTATGCTGCCGGCAACGGGCGCATTTACCGCCGCTATAAGAGCCCGGGTGGCAGGCGCATCTCCTTCCGTTACGCCGCTTGGAGGGACAAAGGTTTGCCGGGGCCGGGTTAAAGCCTTGCGAAAAGCGTGCAAGTCTTTCCCCTGATCTCCGAGCCCGCTTTATTTACGCACCAGCCACGGTAAACTTGCATAACTACTGTAATCGCACTGGCGGTCTCTCCGCTCTCCCCGATTGGTAGCGAAAACCACGCTACCAATCGCGACGGCAAAGTCCCTCCCAGCGGCTTCACTACAGGAGAGGCGCGTGCCACCCTACAGTAGCTGTACTAGTTTACAATCGATCTTTCGTCCCAGCCTGTGAAGATGTGATGATTATTCTTGCCGTTAATTTGCCGTCCATCGATAAAGCAATCATCCTGCCTAATCCTGGTTTAGATATTAGTTAAGCAGTATCCAACTAATGATAATCACTATTCAATCGACACCAAGTCGGCTTGTATTCATGCTGAAGTCCAGAAGCGCCAAGTAGGCAGCGGGGGCCTTTACCAGAGCGCAGCCGAGGGGAGTGACCGATCCGAAATGATAATTAGTAGTTGAGCCCCGGGTTTGGGCTCAGCTACTAATTATCAGGGAGAACGGAGAGACCGCTAAGGAGGATAGCGGCTCAACTGCAAGTTAACCGTGGCCGGACAGAAAACACGGCGGGCTCGTAGTTCAGCGTTGAAACTCGCGGGTTTGGCGAGGTCCAAACGCGGCCCCCGGCGGGCCTAGTCACTCCCAGCGGCGGAGCGGCGGTAAATGCGCCCGCTGCCGGTGCCCCACAGGAACAAAAAGGCAAGCACCTCAATAGATACTTGCCTCAGTACTACTTATTCAGTAAGAAGTGAATCTCGCCCTGCACCATCGTCCGCGTCGCCATGCTGACCTCCCGCTGGTTTTTGACCAGCAAGACATCATACAGCGTCCGCTGGAAAATCGACATGATGATGGCCGCCATCGTCATGACCTCGGTCTGATCACAATCCACGATGTCGGCTACGTCTTCCAGCGCGTGGCCGATATTATTTTGGATGTGCTCGGTGATGACGCTCAGCCAGCTCGACTCGTCGTCCGACAGCAACATCCGCTCGCGAATCGTGATGATGAATGATTCGTAATTATCATCACTGGAAAACAGGCGCCAGATGCGGTCGAAGAAGTCCATCAACTGCAGTTCCAGTTCCCCGACGCTCTGTGCATCCGCGAAATTGATCTGGATGTCGTTGACCCGCTCGGCGATGCCCTGGTGCACGATGGTATCAAGGATTTCCTGCTTACCGTGCGGGAAGTAGTAGTAAAGCAGCCCGTCGGCAATCCCTAGTTCCTTGTTTATTTCCCGGGTGGTAGTTGCTTCAAAACCCTTGGCGGCAAACATGTTCCGCGCAACGTCTAGTATGCTGTCGCGTTGATGTTCGCTTCGTTCCGTGTTTTTCATTTTGAATCTTGCCTCCGTTAGCGGCACCTAATTAATAGCCATTTTGCAAAAATTGACTGTGGCGTGCGCCGCAGTCAACTTCCGCTTGCTCAATATTATCCGCGTCTAGTTTACTGCAAAATTCCGATCGTCTGCAAAATCAGGTAGACGTTCAAGATGACCAGCACGACCGTGGCAGTCCATGAGCAGATTTTGACCCACATCTTGTTGGCAAACTCACCCATCAGCTTCTTACTGCTGGTGAAGATAACCAGCGGCACGACCGCAAACGGCAGCGCAACACTCAGGAACACCTGGGAGAAGGTCAGTAAGTTTTCAATTTTGGCTTCATTACCGTGGTAAATGATGGCAAAAGCCAGAACTGGTGATACGGACAGTAGCCGCGTGATCAGGCGCTGCAACCACAGTGGGGCCTTGATCCGGACGAATCCTTCCATAACGATTTGCCCAGCCAGGGTACCAGTGATGGTGGAACTCTGCCCTGATGACAGCAGCGCGATGGCGAAAAGCATACTCAGCATTGGGCTGGCAATTGCGCCGACAATTGCTGGGTTGTTGAGGGAATTGAACAGTTCCTCGAACCGGCCCAGTGAAGTCGTCTTGCCGTAAAAGAGTGCAGCACCCAGAATCAGCAGCAGACTGTTAACGATGAAGGCAATGAACAACTGCAGGTTGGAGTCAATGGTCGAGAAGCGAACGGCCTGGGCCAGTTCCTTGCGGTTCTTCCGGTTGACCTGCCGGGTTTGGGAAATTGATGACCCCAAGTACAAATCATGGGGCATAACCGTCGCCCCAACGATCCCGAGGGTCAGGTACAGCATGCCGTGGTTAGTAACGATGCTACTAGACGGAATGTAACCATTCAAAATGCCGGTAATGCTTGGCTCAGCGAGGAAAACTTCGTAAGCAAAGACAATCAGAATGACCGCAACCAGGGTGGCAACAATTGCTTCGATTTTGCGGAAGCCGAGCTTCATGAGCAGCAGCAAGAGCAAAACGTCCAACGCCGTGATGACGATCCCGACAATGATGGGAATTCCGAACAGTAACTTGATCGCGATCGCGGAACCAATGATTTCAGCGATATCGGTCGCCATGATTGCTAGTTCGGCAACAATCCAGAGCAGGAACCCACCGACCTTACCGGTGTGGGTCCGGGTCAGTTGGGCAAGGTCTTGCCCAGTGACGATGCCCAATTTGGCCGCCATTGACTGCAATAACATCGCAATCAGGCTTGAAATCAGGACAACTGCCAGCAGCTGGTAACGGTACTGCGCACCACCGGCGATGGAGGTGATCCAGTTACCTGGATCCATGTACCCAACGGCAATCAGCACCCCAGGGCCCATGAAGGCTTTGAACGTCCGCCAGAACCCAGCGTTCTTTGGTACTTCGATGGAACCGTTGACTTCATCAAGACTAGTCCCGGCCCCTGTATCCGTTGCGGTGATTGCTTTCTTCTTCGTTTCATCAGACATGATGAATACCTCTTTCCTATTGGCTTAGAAATTCGGTGACCGTGCAGGCGTGCGCACAAGTTTGAACCGTGATTTAACCGCAGCGGCCAATCACAACTTGAACTAACTTCAACCCCGAGGGCTTCCTGGACAATCAGCTAATTAATCGCTTTTTAGTTGGGCGCTCGCTCAACTATTTCCAAAGACCACTATACTAGCATTTTTCAGAAAGGCAAGCACTTTTTGAGTGGGCGCTCAGTTTTATCCGTATTTTGTTGTGTTTACGCATCAACTAGGAGCCCTTTTGCCCACGGACGGGCATTTGTGTTCTTCAATTTAAGCAATTGGTGATATTCGGTATGGCTAACAATTGCTTAATCTGGCACTAATTTAGGCTGTAATTTAGTTTCACCAAACTGAATACAATTCCCGCTTATCTGTAAGCCACAATTGCTTTTGCAAAAACTGTTTGTGCTGTCCATTGCCGGAAAAACGCAAAAAAACTGGTCTCTGCAACCGCAGAAACCAGTTTGATAGTATCTAAATTGTCAATGAATTTACTTGACTGAGTAGTTAGGTGCTTCCTTGGTGATCTGAACGTCGTGCGGGTGACTTTCCCGCAGGCCGGCGCCAGAAATTTGCATGAACTGCGCATCGTTAGCAAGCGTCTGCAGATCAGGTGCGCCGACATAACCCATACCGGAACGCAGGCCGCCGACCATTTGGAAAATAACGTCGCCGACAGCGCCCTTGTAGGCAACCCGGCCTTCGATACCTTCAGGAACCAGCTTGTTAGCTTCGTTGACACCAGACTGGAAGTAACGATCTTTAGAACCGTGGGCCATTTCCATTGCGCCAAGACTACCCATGCCGCGGTAGGTCTTGTAACGGCGGCCGTTGAAGAATTCCATGCGACCAGGTGCTTCGTCAGTCCCGGCAAGCATGGAACCGAGCATTACGGCGTTCCCACCGGCAGCCAAAGCCTTGACGATGTCACCAGAGTACTTGATGCCGCCATCGGCAATGATGGTCTTACCGAGTTCACGGGCAACACTAGCCGCGTCGTAAACCGCGGTCAGCTGAGGCACACCGACACCGGCAACAATCCGCGTTGTGCAGATGGAGCCAGGGCCGATCCCGACTTTGACAACATCAACGCCGGCCTCGTACAGTGCCCGGGCGCCTTCAGCAGTCGCAACGTTCCCGGCAATCAGGGTTGCCTTTGGGAAGTGGGCGCGAATCTCGGCGATTTTGCGGAGCACCCCAGCGGAGTGACCATGCGCAGTGTCGATCACGATAGCGTCAGCACCCGCGTTGAGCAAACCAGCAGCACGGTCGAAGGTGTCACTGGTGACCCCAACGGCAGCGGCAACGAGCAGGCGGCCCTTGTCATCCTTAGCAGAGTTCGGGTACTTGTTGAGCTGTTCCAGATCCTTGATGGTGATGAGACCAGCGAGGCAGCCGTTCTTATCAACCAGTGGCAGCTTCTCGATCTTGTGCGCCTGGAACAACTTCTCAGCGGCTTCAAGTGTCGTGCCGAGTGGTGCACTGACAACCTCGTCGGTCATGGCGCTAGCAATGTCGACGGACATATCGCCAACGTAACGCAGGTCCCGGTTGGTGATGATCCCGACCAAATGCTTGTCGTCAGGACCAGCAACAATCGGCACACCGGAGATGTGTTCCGCGTCCATCAGGTCAGCCGCATCTTTAACGGTGCGGTCAGCGGTGAGGTAAACTGGATCGCCAATCACACCGTTAACGGCACGCTTGACCTTAGCAACTTCCTCAACCTGGGCCTCGATGGACATGTTCTTGTGAATGACACCAAGGCCGCCTTGACGGGCCATACTGATTGCCATTTTACTCTCAGTGACCGTATCCATCCCGGCACTGATAATTGGGACGTTTAATTTAATGTTTGGTGCAAGTTGCGTAGTCAGGTTCACCTCATTCGGTAAAACGTGGCTCTCCGCTGGAATAAGCAAAACATCATCAAATGTGAAACCGCGACGCGCGAACTTCGTATCCCAATTACTCACAAGTAGTCCTTCTTTCTTAAGTTTGTTTGCAAGTCTAACACGCCTGGCGTTTCACGACAAGGGCGCAGACACGAACGTTGCGAGATTCACCGGCTTTTGCCATCAGCGCAACATGCACACGTTACGGTACCTCTGTGCACACAAAAGGGCCCCCATTTCTGGGCGCCCTTTTGCGGAAATATCAATCTTTGTGTTACTCAGTTACGTGTTGGAAACTACTTCTGCTTAGCAGAGGTCAGAGATAGACCGCCCCAGAAGTTGTTGTTCTTGGCACTAGTATCGTAGCCCTTAACACGGTGGTTAACTGGTGTGTAGGACATGTAGAAGTTGTCAGGAGCGTATGCAGCCTGGTCGTTCATGTATTCCTGCCACTTGTAGAACTGGTTCTTACGGTACTTAGCATTCCAAGCCTTGCTGTTGTTCATGTTGTTCATGAGCTGAGTGTTACGCTTGGAAACAAAGTGACCCATGTTGTAAGGAGCAGTCTCGCCGTAAATCTGGGTTGGTGTAGGCTCAGAACTTGTGGACCATGCAGCGTTGAAGATGTCCATCTTGTTCTGCTTAGGAGCCTGCAGAGTTGAGTAGAAGCTGTTCATTTCCATTGGCTTGCCAGACGTCATTTTGACGTTCAGACCCAGCTTGTGCCACTGCTGCAGGTCGTTCTGGTAACGCGCTTCAGTAGCTGCGGAACTAGACATAGCACCGAAGTAGATAACGAGCTTCTTGCCCTTAGGATCGCTACGCCACTTGCTGCCGTTACGCTTCTTGTAGCCTGCGTCGTCCAGCAGTTTCTTAGCCTTGTTCATGTTGTAAGGGAAGCCCTTAGCCTTAGCATCGTTGTATTCCTTGAAGATTGGTGGAATCAGGGTGTTACCACGCCATGCAACCCCATTACCAAGCTTCTTGTAAACAGCGTCAAGGTTCAGAGCGTACATCATGGCCTGACGGAGGTTCTTGTTGCCCATCTTGGCGTTCTTGTCCATGACGTTCTTGCCGGTCTTGGTGTCGTAGTGCCCAAGGTTAAAGCCGAAGTAGCCGTATGCCATGGCTGGTAAACCAGTGATGGAGTAGGTCTTCAGTTTTTTAAGTGTTGGGTACTGACTTGATGGTGCACTACCAACAGTGAAGTCGTACTTCTTAGCCTTCAGAGCGGCCGTGATGTTGTTTGCTGATACGACCTGAATGGTGATGTGCTTAATGTTTGGCTTCTTGCCGTAGTAGTACTTGTTAGGTGACCAACTAGTACTTTCACCTTGAACAACCTTATCCAGCTTGTAAGGGCCAGTGAAGATTGGGTTCTTCCGAACCTGTGGTGCTGAAGCAAGCTTAGCGATTGGGACGTTCTTGATGTATTCGTATGGTTCAACGGTCGTCCAAATGAATGAGTTCCCAGAGAACTGCATAGCAGGCGTCATGTGGTCGAAGTGGATAACCACCTTGGAGCCGTTAGGGCCATCTGGGAAAGTGATCCCAGAAATGGTCTTGGCGGTGCCAGCGTGATATGCTGCCATCCCCTTGATGTTTTCATAGTCGGATGAGTATTGCTGGGAAACCGTGTCCTTGTTAGCAATGATTTCGTATGGGTACTCAACGTCCTTAGCGGTAACCTTGCTGCCGTTAGACCACTTAGCATTCTTACGCAGAGTGATGGTAGCAGTCTTGGCGCTGCGACTCAGCTTCAGGTTAGCCAGCCCACCATCGACAATCTTGTAGTTGTTGTCAACGTTGAACAGACTGCCTGAACCGCCTGGTGCGAAGACATCGGAATCTTCAGCGTTGGTAGCAATGGTTGGGGAAGTGATCCCTTCAAATGGGGCGTCGTTAACTTCGGCAACCTTCAGGGTACTGTTGTTACCAGCTTTAGTTGCCTTTGCGGTGTTCTTATAGGCTGGTGACATCTTGATTTTAGTAGCTGTGCTATTGGAACTGCTTGAACTGCTCTTGGAATTAGAGCAAGCGGCCAGAGACAGGACTGCAGCAACTGCAACTCCTGCGCTCAGCCATTTCTTTGTTTGACTCATAAACATTCTCCTCCGTCATAATGTATTGATATGTTTTTTCCGTGACGCCGTCTGTAACCCAGTAATAACGAGCATCACCCCCTCAAGTGCGTGCTTTATAATTGCAAAATAATTATTTTTCTTGCTTGCCCCGCCGCTGAGACGCGTTCAGCGTCCGCCGCAGAACTTGGCCAACGTAACTGATCGACAGGCAAAGGATGATAATCTCCAGCGCTGCCGGCAGCCATGTCCACCAGTAATGCGTGATGTTTTCCGGGTCGTTAGCGTTCGCAATCAACGTCCCCAGTGATGGGGTCCCCATTGGCAGGCCAAAGCCCAGGTATGAGAGCCCGGTTTCAACCCCCATGTTCTCAGCAAATGAGAGCGTGGTATCAACAATGATCAGTGAGGAAATGTTGGGCATTATTTCCCGGAAAATAATTTTGAGATTACTCGTACCGAAAGCCTTGGACGCCTGGACGTAATCCTTCTGCGTCTCGGCCAGCGTCCGCGAACGGATCAGTCGGGAAGTACCCATCCAGTAGAAGCAGGACAGAATCAGGGTCAAGGTGATGGCGTTGTAATTAGGAATGATGGTAACGATAACGATGATTGTCATCAGCATTGGGATGATCATCATGAAGTCGTACACACGTTGCATCACGAGGTCAGCGGTGCCACCGAAGTAGCCGGACACCATGCCCCAGCAAATCCCAAACGTGGATGAAATGACGGTCAGCCCGAGTGCAATCCCGATTGAATCCCGAGAACCAACAATCAACTGCTTAGCAATTGAGCGGCCCGCGGAATCTGCCCCGAGGAAGAAGTCCTTGGTAAAGGGCTCGTTGTAATAAGCCAAGATATTGGTTTCCATCATCTTGGGCACGTCGATGAAAAACGACGCAACTGTTACGAAAATGAAGAAGGCCAAAATGATGATCAACGCGATGAGCGCCGGCTTATCAGCGATAAACTCTCGCGCCATGATTGTGAAGCCAGAAGGTGCAGCCTCTTGTTCCGCTTCGGCACTCAGCCGTTTGAGATCCGCCGCGGAGATGGTGCTTTTTTTGTCAATTTTGTTTTCCATTCAAAAGCGCCTCCCTAAGATACGCGAATCCGTGGATCGACAATGCTCAGCACAATATCGGATAGCAGTGTGCCCAGCAGGTTCAGGAAGCCATACAGCAGAACCAGCGCGGTAATGACCGTGTAGTCACGGAAGTTGATCGCGTTTAGGAACAGCAGCCCCATGCCGGGATAGGAGAAGACCATTTCGGTAAAAATGGACCCACCGAGTAAACCGGTAATGGAGTAACCCGCAAAGGCCGCGATTGGCAGCAATGAGTTGCGGAAGATATGGTGTCTGTAAATGGACCCCATTGGCACACCTTTCGACCGCACCGTCTTGACATATTCGGAGTGCTTCGAATCGATGACTTCGGAACGTAGGTACTGGACGATATTAACCGTCCCGAACAACGCCCCGAGCATGCCCGGCAAGATGATGTGCCCTAATCGCGATATCAGCGTCGGTCCAAAACCATTTGCTTGCGCTGATACCGACCCGGTCGTTGGGAAAATGTCCAATCCGTAGCCGAAGATCCAGATGCCGACAACCAGAACAACGAAGTATGGAATCGCCATGGTGACGTAGGTGTAAATCTGAACGAGGGTATCCTGCAGCTTGCCTTCGTGCTTGCCGGCGTAAATCCCGAGGGGCAGGCCAATCGCGTAAGTCATGATCATGGTGAAGAATGCAAGCCAGAGGGTGTTGGCCCCACGCTGTTTGATCAAATCAATCACTGGTTCGTGGTACTCGTAGCTGGTCCCCAGATTGCCGTGGAAGAGGTGCACGACCCAGTTCCAGTACTGCTGGTACCAAGGGTCATACAAGCCGTTGATCCGCATTAGGTGGTGAATCTGTTCCTGACCCAGCCGCGGGTTGATGGAACCGGTGAACGGGTCACCAGGCATCATTTTGGCAAGCAGGAAGACCAGGACACTGAGAACGACAAGCTCGGGAATCATGATTAATACTCGCCGTAAAATTGTTTTCCACATGTCGTTCACCTCCCAGCCTTTTCTGCAGCAATCGTCTTCGGCGCCAAGGCAACCGAGTGCGTTGGCGATACAGCAACGAGTGGGAACGCGCCGCCGTCTTGGTCGTAATACAGTGACTGTTCTTCTTCGTACTGCCGCTCGATTTCCAAACGGTGCTTACGGTGTTCTTCACGGTGATCAACATTGGTCTCCGGAATCGCGGCGAGCAAGCGCTGCGTGTAAATGTGGAGCGGGTGGTTATAAATGTCATCCCGAGTCCCGATCTCAACAAGCCGGCCCCGGTGCATAATTGCAATTCTGGTACACATGTGCCGCACAACCCCGAGGTCATGGGAAATGAATAAGTAAGAAACGCCTAAGTCGCGCTGCACCTTTTTCATGAAATTAAGTACTTGTGCCTGCACGGACAAGTCCAGTGCTGACACTGGTTCGTCAGCAATGATCAGCTTCGGATCAGTTGCGACCGCCCGGGCCACACCGATTCGTTGCCGCTGCCCGCCAGAGAATTGATATGGATACTTGTAAAGTGCATCTGGCCCTAAACCAACGATGTCCAGTAGTTGCAGGACCCGCAGTTTCTCGTCTTCGGGGCTCAGCTGTTCAAAGTTCCGAAGCGGCTCCGCGATGATACTTTCAATCCGTTTGCGGGGGTTTAGGCTGGACAATGAGTCTTGGAAAATCATCTGAATATCGCGGTTGTATTGCATACGTCTGCGCACTGAACGTTTGGTAACATCCACGCCGTTGTAAAGGATGCTGCCGGAAGTGGCCGTCTCCAAACCAACGATGGACTTGCCAGTCGTCGACTTACCAGAACCAGATTCACCGACCAAGCCGAAAGTTTCCCCTGGCTCAATTGAGAAGCTGACCCCATCAACAGCCTTCACGGTATCAACGACCCGGTTCCAGAACCCGCCACGAATTGGGTAGTGGACTGTTAAGTCTTTAACTTCAATGATGCTCATTGGCCGCTACCTCCTTCGTCTGGAAATTTAAAGTCCTTGTAGCAGGTGCAGCGAACGAAATGGCCGGGATCGAGCTCGTGCATTTCAGGCTGCTCCTCATGGGCTGACGCTGGCACCCACGGAATCCGCGGTGCAAAGCGGTCGCCTTCTGTTGGCATGCGCTGCAGTGATGGCACCATGCCCTGGATAACGTACAGGTCATCGTTCTCACTCCCGCGCTGGGGCATTGCCCGAAGCAACGACCGGGTGTATGGGTGCTGGGGCCGGTTGAAAATCTGCTCCGCGGTGCCCAGTTCAACGATCTGCCCAGCGTACATAACTGCAACCCGGTCAGCCGTCTCCGCAACGACCCCTAAATCATGGGTGATGAGGATGATTCCGGCGTGGTTCTCCTTCTGAATGTCTCGTAATAAGTCCAGAATCTGTGCCTGAATCGTAACGTCCAGCGCGGTCGTTGGTTCATCGGCGATGATGAGTTCCGGCTTGCAGGCAACCGCAATCGCGATGATGACCCGCTGCCGCATCCCACCAGACAGCTCATGTGGAAACTGCTTGGCCGTCAGCTCTGGGTCTTCGATTCCAACCTGATTGAGCAGTTCCAGCACTCGCTTGTGCCGTTCCTCAGCAGTCATGTTGGTGTGGTAGACCAGTACCTCACCGATTTGCTCCTCAATGCGCTTTAATGGGTCCAAGGCAGACATCGGATCTTGGAAGATCATGCCGATTTTGGAACCACGCACTTTGTTGTAGCCAGCCTCGTCAAGTTTGAGTAAGTCCTGGCCTTCAAAATCAATCTCGCCACTGATTTTGGTGGCATCAGGTTCATGCAGGCCCATAATCGTGGTTGCCAGTGTACTTTTACCGCAGCCGGATTCCCCAACGATGGCAAGAATCTCATCTCTATGTACTTCTAGGTTTACATCCGTAACGGCGTCATAGAACTTGTCGTTAATCTTAAAGGCTGTGCTGACGTCGCGGATGTCTAAGAACTTATCAGTTTCTGCGCCCACTAGTCACACCCCTCTTTCTAATTTTTAAAAACCAATTGTTAAGTTAGCATGAGTTTCTGTGCCTTATTATGGGACTGAATTCATTAAAGCGCAATACATCTGTCCAAAAAAGTTCACATTTCGACCCAGAAACTTTACAACAATTGCTGGTAGTTAGGCATCATGAAGCGCTAACAATTTCGTCACAGGTTTATGAGACGTTTTGTCATCTTATGCTTTCAGTAACTCATTTTGAATGCAAATGTGCATAAAAATATCCGTAAGCAAGGGACCCAGGCACTGGTCTAACGCTTACGGGTATTATTAATAATAACTTTGGTTCGTTTATTAAGTAACTTTTGCTGCGCCAGTTGTTACATTTATGAGAGTGACCCACAATGCGGTCAGCTCCTGAGCATTAGCAAAAATGAGGTGTATTCCCGGACTTGGGGAATACACCTCATTTAGGCTAAGCGGAGCCACTTCCACTTGGGCGGTTTGTGCCCTTAGTGGAATGGACAGTGAAACGGCCGGCAGCGAAGATCGTCAGTCGCTTCGAAGCCACTCCTTGTGACTGAGCCCCTTTACTTTAATCCTCGGACTCTAACCGGGTTGCTCCGCTTTGTTTCCTAGTCCAGCTGCTCAACCCAGAGTCCTGCGGCTAGTCTAACTTCTGGGTAACACCCAAAAACCGGGTGTTTCCCAGAAGTTCCACTAATCCTCGGACTCTAACCGGGTTGCTCCGCTTTGTTTCTTAGTCCAGCTGCTCAACCCAGAGTCCTGCGGTTAACAAAATTTTGGGGCCCATGTCGAAAACCATGACATGAACCCCAAAATTACGTTAATCCTCAGACTCTAACCGGGTTGCTCCGCCTTGTTTTAATCCTTCGTTGCTGCCTGGAACAGGTTTGGCAGGTGGTAGATCCGCTTCAAGAAGAAGTGACCTGCGTAGGCTGCAGCGGCGACGATGAACTGGCCGATTGGTGGGAGTGGTGCGGTAACGATAGTGTTGACCGATGTGAGCCAAGTCGACACGATTGAAACCACAACAATGATCGCCATACCGGCAATGATGATCAGGAACAAGTTAGGCCGCTTCTCTTTGTCCATGAGCGTCCAGCGGTTGTAGTAGTTGAACACGAATGATGCAACAAAGGACATCAGTACCAGTGACAGCAGGCCACCAGAGCTCTCCTGGCTGGCGTTCTTAGCAAAGTAGTGCATCGCCCCGTAAATGACGGCGAAAATGGCTAGGAAGGACAAGCCGAGGTCCAGCGTCTCCAGCCAGAAGTTGTGGTGCTGCTTTGGCTTAGGCGCGTGTAACAAGTTGTTAGCCAGCACGCTTGGCGAACCGTAAACTTGATTAGCCGGCTTGCCGGACTTTTGCTCCTCAACGATTTTCGGCAGGAATTCACCAAGAATCTCCTGTTCCTTCTCGTCGTCAGCACCGTTATCCTTCAAAAACTTGCGTAACTTGAAGACGTAATCAGCGTTCTTCTTCGTGAGCTGACCCAGTAACTCGTTAACGTCGACTGGCTTTGGCTCTGGCGCTGCTTCTGCGTTCTTTTTCCGTGGCATTGCTTTCCTCCTAATGGTATGTATGATGCGGCCCGCAACGGGACCGACACCGAACAAAATTATTTTGCAGCTAGTTTAGACGTTGAAGCGGAATTCAATGATGTCCCCATCTTGAACTTCGTACTCCTTACCTTCAGCGCGCAGCCGGCCCGCCTCCCGGACAGCGGCAACACTACCGTACTTGTCGAGGTCAGTGAAGGACATGGTCTCGGCGCGAATGAAGCCGCGCTCGAAGTCAGAGTGAATGATTCCGGCAACTTGTGGGGCCTTCATGCCGCGCTTGAAGGTCCAAGCGCGCGTTTCCTTACCACCGGCAGTGAAGAAGGTGGCGAGGCCAAGCAGGTGGTAGCTGGCCCGGATCAGCTTGTCCAGACCGGACTCCTCAACGCCTTCAGCTTCGAGGAAGTCGGCCTTGTCGTTGTCGTCCAGTTCGGAGATTTCCTCTTCGGACTCGGCGCAAAGGGCAATGACCTCGGCGCCCTCCTTAGCGGCCTCTTCCTTGATCTGACCAACGTATGGGCAGTCGTCAGGGCTCGCCATGAACTCTTCAGCAATGTTAGCCACGTAGAGAACCGGCTTGCTGGTGAGCAGGAACAGCCCCTTCACAATTTTGGCTTCATCCTTGTTGAAGTCGATGCCGCGGACGGCCTTGCCTTCTTCGAGGACCGGCTTGATTTTGTTAAGGACTGCAAATTCAGCCTTAGCTTCCTTGTCACCGGAACGCGCAACCTTCTCCACCTTGTCGTAACGCTTGTTCACAGAATCAAGGTCGGCGATGGCGAGCTCCATGTTGATGGTTTCCATGTCTTCGATCGGGTCGATTTTGCCGGAAACGTGGGTGATGTTGTCATCATCAAAAGCACGGACAACATGCACGATGGCGTCAACCTGGCGAATATTCTCCAGGAACTTGTTCCCAAGACCTTCACCCTTGCTGGCACCCTTAACGATCCCGGCAATATCGGTGAATTCGAAGGTGGTGTGAATGACCTTCTTGGCGGGGATCAGTTCGTCGATCCGGGCCAGGCGGGCATCCGGCACTTCAACCATGCCGACGTTTGGGTCAATCGTTGCAAATGGGTAGTTCGCCATCTCGGCACCGGCCTTGGTGATGGCGTTAAACAAGGTGGACTTACCAACGTTTGGCAGTCCGACAATCCCAGCTGTTAAAGACATTTTAGTATTATTCCTTTCCTGCGCGGAGCAAGGGCCCCGCGGCTAGCGACAATTGTGATTTATGTTTATTCTGCATCGGTACCGGGTGTTTGCGGCGCAGCCTTCTCCAGCACCTTCTTGAGGCGCTTTTCAAAGTCGCGGCGGCTCATCATCACGATGTGCCCGCAACCGCTGCATTGAATCTTGATGTCGGCACCCATGCGGATGATTTGCCAGCGGTTGGTGCCGCACGCATGGGGCTTCTTCATTTGGACAAAATCATTTAGGTCGTACATAACTGTTCCCCGATTCCTTCTTACTTAGTCTATGTTGACGTCCAGCATGGCTAGGATCCGGTTCAGGTCCTCAGTGTTCGTGAAGCTGATCTCGATGTGACCCGTCCCCTTTTGGCTCTGGGCGATGTTGACCTTAGTACCGAAGCGGTCGACCAGCTGGTTCTCACTGGCGCGTAAGTACGGTGACTTCGGCTTGGCCTTGGTAGCTTTCTTCGGCTGCGCGCCGGCGTTTTCCTGCGCGATCAGCTTTTCGAGCTGGCGGACGGTCAGATTCTCGCTGACCGTCCGTTTGGCCAACGCAACGAGCTTATTCTTTTTCTTCAAGCTGAGCAAGGTCCGCGCTTGCCCCATCGACAATTCGCCGTTGTTTAACATCTGCTTGACCGCAGCCGGCAGGGACAACAGGCGCAGATAATTCGCGATATACGGCCGGCTCTTGCCCAGCCGTTCGGAAACCTGGACCTGCGTGAGGTTCAGCTTCTTAATGAGCATGTCGTAAGCCTGGGCCTCTTCGATCGGCGTCAGGTTCTCGCGCTGCAGGTTCTCCAGCACGGCGACTTCCATCATTGCGGCTTCATCAAAATCGCGCACGATGGCTGGAATGCTATCTTTACCGGCAATTTTGGACGCCCGGAAGCGCCGCTCGCCAGCAATGATCTCGTAGCCATTGACACTTTTGCGCACAATAATGGGCTGAAAAACGCCCGTCTTCTTGATGGACTGCGCTAAATCAGCTAGCGCCGCCTCATCAAAGGTCTGCCGTGGCTGGTACGGATTGGGCCGAATCTCGTCCAGACCGATCTCCTCCACGGCCTCGTCAGTCGCTGATTCCTTGTCGATTTCACCAAAAATCGCGTCAATTCCGCGACCAAGGCCTTTTCCCTTCTTATTCACCATGAGCAGCAAGCACCTCCTTTGCTAAATCATCGTAGACTTGAGCCGCCCGGGAGTGGGGGTCATAGTCCACGATTGGCTCACCATATGACGGTGCCTCCGCCAGCCGGGTCAGCCGCGGAATGACAGTCGTGTACACGTGGTCGCCGAAGTGTTCCCGCACTTCGTTAATAACCTGCGCGCCCAGGTTGGTCCGGGCGTCATACATGGTCAGCAGCACCCCTTCAATCGCCAGGTGCGGATTGAAGTGCTTTTGCACGAGCTTGATGGTGTTCAGCAACTGGCCCAAACCTTCCAGGGCGTAGAACTCGCTCTGCACCGGAATCATGATCGAGTTGCTGGCGGTAAATGCGTTGATTGACAGCTGGCCGAGTGACGGCGGGCAGTCGATCAGAATGTAATCGTACTGGTCCAAAATTGGTTCCAAACCCAGCTTCAGCCGCATTTCGCGGGCCATTTGGGCGGTGAGTTCAATTTCGGCCCCGGCCAGCTGAATGGTCGCCGGCACGATGTCCACACCCTTATGCGCGGTGTGCAGGATGGTCTCGGTGATTGCTTCCTCGTTCACCAGCACGTCATAGATATCCTTGTGCACCTGCGGCTTCTCGATGCCGACGCCGCTAGTTGCGTTACCCTGCGCATCGTCGTCCACGATCAAAACGCGTTTGCCGGCGTTAGCGAGGCAGGCGGCGAGGTTAACGGTGGTCGTCGTCTTACCGACCCCACCCTTTTGGTTTGCAATTGCAATTACGTGTGCCAATCGATTACCTCCTATCATGTGACCGCGTGGGCGGCCAGCTACTTGTTCTTAGGAATCTCGATGACGATCCGGTACACATCACCGTCGTCCTCTTCGTGACTCTTAAGTTCCATGCCGGAGTCCTTGACCATCTGCAGCGAATGCTTGATGGTGTTGACCGCGATCCGCGTGTCGTGCGTCAGGGCTGGACGCCGCTTGCGGGGCTTTGCGGCTTTCTTCTTGGCAGGAGCTGGCGTTTGTTCGTCCGCTAGTTCCGCGGTGACCCGCTGCGCGATGGCTTCGTTGGCTGAAGCTTCTTCAACAGCTTCCGGCGTATCATCGGGGTGCAAAATCTCCTGCACCACCTCGGCGGTTTCCTTAACAGTCAGATTGTTCTGTGCAATCTGTGTCAGCGCCTCCTGCTGCTGGGCGGGATCAAGCTTCAACAGTTCGCGGCCGTGGCGTTCGGTGATGGCCCCGTTCATGATGGCGGTCTGCGCGGCATCACTCAGCTTTAATAGCCGCAACTTGTTGGCGACAAAAGACTGACTTTTGCCGATTTGCCGGGCCAAAGTTGCCTGCGTCATCGAGTTAGCCTGCATCAATTCATCGTACGCGCGGGCCTCTTCTACGGGGGTCAGTTGGGCCCGCTGCAGGTTTTCAACGATCGCCATGGCGGCAGATTCATCATCCGCCATCTTCGTGATGATCGCGGGAACTTTTTGCCAACCGAGCTGCGTTGTTACCGCCCGAAACCGGCGCTCACCAGCAATGATTTCGTAATGGCCGTGTTCGTATTCGCGCACCACGATTGGCTGCAGCAATCCGTGATTCTTAATGGTCGCCGCCAGCTCCTTGATGGACTCCTCCTGGAAGACCTTCCGGGGCTGAAAACGGTTGGGCACGATGTCCGCCGTGGCAATATCCACCACTTCATTCGTGTTTTTCTTCTTCCGTCCAAAAAGATTCAGTGCCATAATCTAGCCTCCAATTGGCTGCTTGGCCGGGGTCCCCGGCTTCCGCGGATACTTCTTCGGGGTAACGGCAACCTTATCGATCACAAGGATGTGCCGCACCTCATCAGCAAGGGGCAAATGCAACAAGTAATCTTGGTCGAGCTTGCCGCCCAGCGTCGTGAGCGCCTGCGTGCTTGCGGCCAATTCGTTCGGCGCGTGGGTTGCCTTCAGCGCGACGAAGCGCCCGCCGACCTTAACCAGTGGCAAGCACAACTCTGCCAGAACGGGCAAAGCGGCCACGGCGCGCGCCGTCACCAAGTCAAAACGCTCGCGGTACGGTGATTTTTTCCCGCCAAAAGTCTCGGCGCGGTCGTGTACGAGCTCAACGCCCTCAAGGTGCAGCCGTTTGCAGAGCCGGTCCAGAAAATCGATCCGCTTTTGTAGCGAGTCAACAATGGTGACCCGCAGCTGCGGATTCAAAATTTTCATCGGCAGCGATGGAAAGCCGGCGCCAGCACCCACATCGCACAGCGTCAATGCATTCCCGCGCAGATCCTTAAGCGGCAGCAAGGGCATAATTGAGTCATAGAAATGCTTCAAGTAAACCTCGGGCGCAGCGGTAATCGCGGTGAGGTTCATCTTCTCGTTCTCACTGATCAGGTAGCGGTAATATTCCGCAAACTGATCGCGCTGCTCCGTGCTTAATTCAATTCCCTGGGCAGCTAGGGCTGCGGCGAATTCTTCGGGCGTCATGTATTTGCTCTCTTTCTGTGTTCCATGCCGCTGCATTAAGGTTTTCAGCGGCCACTTTGTGGAACAATACCAGTTTCACATTACTTCTAAGTTTAGCCCACGTGCCAGGCTTTAGCAACCGCCATCATTTTGAACACAGAGCGGAGGTTCGCGCTTAGAAGCTGAGCATTTACGTACTTTGGACCAGATGCCTGGGCTTGGCATTTGGTCCAAAGTGTGTAAAGCGCAAGCTTCTGCGAACCGCAGCTCGACTACGCACACAAAGCGGAGTGGGACGGTTAGAAGGTGAGGACTAGTGTGCTTTGGGACTAATACCCTGGGCCTTGGGTATTTGGCCCAAAGCGTACTAGCCGCAGCCTTCTGTCCCGCGCAGCTCGACTACGCCACAGAGCGGAGGTTCGCGCTTAAAAGGCATCCTGTTTCACGTGAAACAAAGTAGCTATCTGTCCGCCGGGAGGGGCGCAGCTGCTTCGTTACGTATATGCTTGTCGCGTGGAACAGCCCGGGGCCGGCTGCAGCCAAACTACGCGCTTTGCGCTCCGTGTGGCTTCCACCTAATTTTGGGGCCGCCCTCACTACGTTCAGTCGCGGTCCCAAAATCACCCCCAGTTGTTAAGCAGAAACCCGCTGCTTAACAACTGTTTGGGCTTTACGCGGCATATACTCCACTACGCAGCGGCGCTCCACCCGGCTACGTTTGTGTTCAAAAGCGTAATTTGCAGTATCACCGCACAACATTAGCTAACTTATCCCAACAAAATAGGCAGTGATATCTGTTCTGCCGTGAACACCTTGCACCTTTGTATCCATCGTTAACAATAAATCTGCTGGCAATTTACCTAATGCCTGCAGAGTTCGCAAAAGCACCCAAATTAATAATGTTGTAGCCAACATCATGTGGGATAAATTATGTTTAGCGTTCATGGCGAGGCGATTAGAACCGGCATGATGCTGTACAACATCACAAAACTAGGAACAGCCAACGTAGGGCGGCGGGCGCCTTTTCCGAGAACGGAGCTGGCGGGAGTGACCATGCTGAAACGAATATTGAAAGTAGTAGTCTTGCTGGGTTTGCAAGGCTACTACTTTCAATATTCGGGGATAGCGGAGAGACCGCCTATGATGATTAAAGCAATGCGCCAAGCTTACCATCGATGGTTGCGAAAACACGGGCGGGCTCGGAGCTAAGGCGGAAGATTTGACCCGGGCTTGGTCAAACCTGTAGCCGTGCCCCAGCATGTGTCGTCACTGCCGCCAGCGCAGTGGGAGGAAAATGCTCCCGCCACCCGACATCTTCAGCCACCACCGTGGAGTAAAAAATCGCAAAAAAATCTGGCCCCGCCGAAGTGGCAGAAACCAGATTTACAAAACTAATCTTACTTAAGCTTCAGCCACCGCCGCCGTGCGCTCCGCGTGCCGCTTCACGATCATGTCGGCAAAGGCGTTAGCGATGTTGTGGTTCTTCAGGATTGGCCCGTGTGAATAGCTGCCGAACGTGTTCTTGTAGCGCATCCCCTCGACACCATCTTCAGGGTTGTTGCCATAGCCTTCGACCATTTTGCCGAGGGGCTTTAACTTATCCTTGTCGTCGAAGTAGGTGCAGCCGCTGTGGTTCTCGAACGCGCGGACGGTCCCCCACTCGGTCTCGTACTCCGTGTCGCCGATCATCCGGGCTTCGGGCCGGAAGACCGTGTGCAGTGGCAGTAGGTTCAGGCAGTTGATTGACGTGCCATCGACCATCTTGTAGTAGGTGCCGAGGAATTGGTAGCCGCCACAGATGCAGAGCATCGGGTTACCCGCCTCGATGTACTTGTGCAGCGTGTCGTGTAGCCGGGGTACGTCCTTGGCCACCACGGTCTGCTCGTAATCCTGGCCGCCGCCGAAGAAGACAAAGTCGTAATCGTCAGCATCAAATGGGTGCCCCAAACTGATGTTATCCACCTTGACGGCGTAGCCCTGCTGGTTGAGCAGGTAGCGCAGAATTTTGACATCCCCGCTATCACCGTAAGTGTTCATCAAGTCTTCATACAGGTATGCGATGCGAATCGTTTCAGCCATTTTTGCTCTGTCCCCTTATCCTTAACTATCTGGGCGTAATTATAGCACAGACTACTCCGCAATCACCTCGCCGGCGTGGGGACCGGCATCCAGGCGCACGATCCGGTCAACACGGATCACAACCGCGGCGATTGCTGGTGGTAGGTGCCGCGCCTTGGCAAAAGCTTGGGCGTCCGCGAAAATCTGGTCGTCATCGTGGAACTCGGCCTGGCCTTCAAAGCGGAAACCCTTCATCTGCTTGTGGTCAACGGTCGCCACGGCGGCTTTGTGGTTGGTCTGCAGGTTATGCCAAGCATGATGGCCCGTTTCTTCGTTGTAAATCAGGTGTTCATCGTCGAATACCCGCATGGTGCCCTTTGGTCCAACCGCCGGATTGCCATTCTCATCAGCAGTCGCCAAGTAGTTGAGCTGGTCGCCAATCATCTGTTGCATTTCAGGAGTTAATTTAACCATTAGAATCACCTTTCTTTTACTTATCTTTTGTAAGCATTATACCGCGTCAGCCCGCAAAATACCAACACTTTCAGCACCCCGCGCAAGAAGCGGATTTTGCGGCCACTATACAGATATCTTAACTTTCCGTGCGCTATACCAATCGGGGTTTACAATCAAATTGTTGAGACGTAATAGTGGGCCCACTACGAAAGGAGGCCAAACCAATCGCGAGTGCAAACGATCGCAACGAGCAGCGTCGCGCCTATGAACAGGCGAAGGAAACGTACCAGAAGGCGGTAATTTTGGAGCAAGCCGTGCTTGTCTTGCAAGCAGCCAACTCGGGGGTTCGCGTGCTCAGCAAAATTGAGGCCGTGCGCCAAGAATTATTGCACGACTACGCCGAACAGCGCACCCTGTTATCATATCTAGATTTGGGCCTGCGGG
Source organism: Lacticaseibacillus zhaodongensis (assembly GCF_009687905.1). Lineage (GTDB taxonomy): Bacteria > Bacillota > Bacilli > Lactobacillales > Lactobacillaceae > Lacticaseibacillus > Lacticaseibacillus zhaodongensis. The sequence continues at coordinate 57,935 of NZ_BLBG01000011.1, forward strand.
TTAAATTGGCGCCGGAACTGCCCGAACCAAAGGAGGTGAATGAAAATCAGTAAACACAACCAAAAGTGTAAGAAGCACAAACGCGGTGTTTCTTCGGGGGAACTAACATCTCGGGAGGCCAGCCCGTCATTGTTAGACGGGCTCATAATCAAGCAACGGGCGACAGTCTTGAAGGCTGCCGCCCGTTGCACTTCACTATTTGCGTTGCGGTAAATACGTTGCGACTAGCACTGCGGCCGCAGCGCCAATCACCACGGCCACGATTGTCACCGCAACCATGTTGGGCAACGGCCGGGCCTGCATTAACCGCTGCAAGCCCCACGCCGCCAGCAAAATCACGACGATCAGGCCGCCCCTAATTAACCACCGCCGCATTATAACCGCTCCAGCACCGTGTACTTGTCTTTGCCTGCCGCCTTAGCGTTGCTGTCCACCGCTGCGTCCTTTTCGTAGAAGACGGAGAACTTACCGGATGCATCCTTAGCGACGACGAGGCCGCCCTCAATAGCATTCCGAGCTTTATAAATTTGGGCACTGCGCCGCGCAACTGAATAATCAAAGTCTTGCGCTAAAGCGTCGCCCTGGTTGAAGAAAATGGATTCACTCATCTTAATCCCGCCTTCCTGCTTTTTGTGTAGCAGCTTTTGCTCTTACTGCTCACACTAATTATACCAGCTCCGGAAAGCGGATTCACCTACTGGCCGCTGGTACTGCTGGAAGTGCTACTTGAACTGTCCGGCTGATTATCACCCTGATCAGTGTTTTGACCATTAGTCTGGTCACCGTCACCGACCCAATTTTGCAATTGGTTGCTGTTGAGCAGCGGCGTGTGTTCAGTGATGAACTGCGCCGTCCGCGACTGGCTGTACTGATTCTCGATCCACGGTGTCTGAATCATCATGAGTAGTGCTAGGGCAATAAAAATCGTGATGTAGCTGAAGAAACCACCGACAAGCGCCCCGCCGATGTTGTTTACCTGTTTGATCACGGGCAGCCAGGTAATTGACCGCGACAGTCGCGCCAGGCCGCTGAAAATCATCTGGCCACCGACCACAATGAGGAAGAAGGCAAATAAGCGCCACCCCAACCCGGGATCGGGACTGCTACTGAGGACCGTGGCGAACTGATTGTAAAATATAAACGCCGCGCCCCAGATAACGATGCTGCCGACCACCGAAATCAGGGTGATCACCAGCCCGCGCTGCCAGCCGCGAACGACGGCGGCAATGAGCCATGCTGCAATAACAATTGTGAAAATCATGAGTGGACTGCGACCTCCTTGAAGTGGAATGTGTATGTAAATGGGAGTGCGAGATATGTTCATAAGCGAGCTCTACAGGACACAAGGCTACTGCTCCGCTCTGCATCCATTATCCCAATTTACTCCACTCTTGCCATCGTTCAAAAGTCTGAAAGAAGCATAATTATCTGTTGTGATCGCGCCAGAACGTAACTGCATATCGTTCAGTGAAAAACTAGGTAAAAGCTTTTGGCTTGCTTTACGCCACCCGCATGTTTTTCCGGTATAATGAACATAACAACAAATCTTGGAGGTCAACATAGTGAGTGAAAAAAACGATGTGAATGATTTTGCACGTGAAATCATTGAATTCCAAAAGCGGAATGACCTAACGGATACTGACATGGCCCTAAACAGCCACGTTTCCGTCGAACACATTCACAACATCAAGGCAATGCGTGAGGTCCCAGAACCAGACATTGTCTCCAGCCTGCGCGATTACATGCTCCACAAGCCAAACGGCAAGTAAACTTTTACAGCAATTTTTTGATTTGAATATTCGTTGCGTAAGCTCGCTTACGCGTCAAAGCCATGGCATTTCGCCATGGCTTTTGTCGTGCCGAAATGCAAAACAAAAACCATTACCGGCTATTCCATGCCCGTAATGGTTTTTGCGCAAATGTGTTTTAACTACTTATCGCTCCGCAGTGGTTTCACGTTAACCAGCTGCTTATTTGGCACCCGGATGATGGTGAACGAGTCCGCCTGGTGCCCGGCGTGCACACCCAAACCGTTGATGAAGGTGTTCTTGTAGGTTACCTTGACCGTGGCGGCGAAGGCTTGGTCACTACTCTTGTCTAGTTCCAGTAGCTTCTTCTTGGACCACGGATAACCAGACGCATCGACTGGCAACACGCTAGCATCAGACGCCACCGTCGCATTTTGGCTCGTCACTTGGACCTTGGTGCCATCACTCCAGTAAGTGTAGTGTCGCACCGGTGACTTACTGCTTGCGGACTGAACCGTCACGTAGTACGCCTGATTGGAGTTAGTTTGCAAAACTAATGGGGCGTACTCATGCTTGATGCTGACCTGCGCCGGATCGGTGTAATCAACGGGCCGCAGGGCGGCGACGTAAAACAATCCGTACGCACAAAGCAAGAAGACTAGCGTTTCCAGCAGGTCGATTGCAATCGTCCGCCCGGAGCGCTTACCGTGAACGATCATGCTGATGTGCCGGTGCCGAATATTAATAATGATGATGATTAGATAAATCAGAAGCAGTGCCCAGGCGCCGATTCCGATCAAGTTCCACATATTCATTGCCACTCCCCATTACTCATGCGTCAGTTTAGTGTCTTATACCACCTGTTTATTCTATCACTATACCATCCGCAGACCATTAACGGCGCTGCGAGCAGTTATTCTAACAAAATCATTAATTTACTTTGCGGCCCCATTTTGCAATTTATTGACCGCGGCGTGACCCAGTAGGTTCATATAATTCCATGGCCGGTCAAAACTAGGGTTGAACAGCATGTCTACATAAGCCAGCTCATCCACAGTGTTCTTATTTTGAATCATGACCGAAATCAAATTGGCGCTCATCGAAACATCGTATTCACTGTAGAACTGTGCGCCCATGATTGCCCGGGTCTTGCGGTTGAAGACGAGAGTCATGTAAACCTGCGCCGTTGTCGGCATAAATTCGGGCCGATAATTATCAGTCAAGTGCACATAATCAGCCTCATCGGGGAAGTACTTGTGCGCCTTCTCGTAGGTTAAGCCGCTAGTTGCCATCGTTTTACCGAAGAGTTTAAGGGCACTGGTGGATTGAGTACCCATGTAACTGACACTGCCGTAATCCACAACGTTCGCCCCGGCAATTTTGCCCATCCGCACCGCATTCGTCGCCAGTGGTGCGTAAACATGTGAATTGGTAGGGTTAAAATGCACTGCTGCCGAATCGCCCGCCGCAAAAATATCCGGATTACTCGTCTGCATGTAATTATTGACCTTAATCGCTTTCTGCTTAGTCAAATCAACGATCCCTGCAACCAGTTCGGTCATCGGTGAAAAGCCGACACAGCAAATTGCTAGATCCGCATGCAGCTCGCCGCGCGTTGTGTGAATGTAAACCCCATCACCCTCGGGTTCAAAGCGCTCGACAGCTTCATTATCATGCACATCAACTCCATTGGCGACCAAGTCATCGCGAATTTTGGTGGCAATATCTTCATCAACATAGTGGCCCAAAATGTGGGGCCGGCCGTTGATCAGCGTGGTCTTGTAACCGCGCCGGCTGAGCGCCTCGCTTAATTCCGTGCCGATGTAGCCGCCACCGACAATGGCAATGGTGCTGGCATCGAAACTGGCCCGCTTGATATTCAGTGCGTCATCGTAGGTCTTGCACAAGTAAACCCCATGCGTGTTAACACCCTTGATGGTGGGCACAATTGGGTAGGAGCCGGTGGTCATGATGATTTTGTCATATGGCTCCGTGTACATCTGCCCGGTCGTCAAGTCCTGCACTTCAACTACCTTCAGTTCCGTGCGGATCGCCACAACATCAGACTGCATCTTAACATGTACGTTCGGGCCGAGCTTCTCTAGGTCCTGTGCGGTCGCGTAGAACACCTTCCGCAGCGAATCAACTACCCCCTCGAGGTAGAGATAGATGCCGCAGGAAAGAAAAGAAATATCGTTGCGGCGCTCAAAAACCGTCACTTCTGCTTGGGGATCCCGCGCCATAATTTCCTGGACAGCTGCCGTTCCGGCATGCGTACATCCAATTACAATTGTCTTCATATCATGACCTCAATTTATGAACCAAAATATAAGCCTGCAGTACTCACTTACTACTAATTCCTATCCTGCCATCAGGGGCTTGTTAAGCGCTCACTATGAATGATTTTACCAGAGTCCGCTGCGAATGGTTATTGTTATCAGGGCAATTAAGGAATTAATTACCCCCTGTGCTAGGAGCGACTTAAACTGACCGCCCCAATCGAATATAATTAAGTAAGATAACATGTTACCGAAAGGAAGGATGCCCCATGCGGATCGCAATTATTGGCGCCGGTCCCCGCGGCTTACTGCTTGCAGCAGCGCTGAGCACTACCAGCCAACCCCTGCAAATCACCCTGTTCGACCCCGCCGGAATTGGGGGGCGAGTTTGGCGCCCAGAACAGTCGCACCTGCTCCTCATGAACACAGAAGCGGAACAAATCACCCTGTTTCCAGACTCAAGCCTGCCGAGCGCATTAGCAACGCCCGGCCCAACGCTCGCAGAATGGGCGGCAACTGCTGGCGCGAGCTACATCGGGGCAATGTCCTTGGCGCCAGACCATAAACGGCACTTAGTAACGGAAGTCATCAGCCTGCGTCCACAGGATTACGCCTCCCGCGCTCTTTATGGCTGTTACCTGCAATGGGCGTACGCTCGCATTCAGGCCGCCCTGCCGCAAAACATTAGTCTGCGCCTGTGCCGCGCCCGGGTCCGCAGTTGCAAAGCGGGTGCGGTCAGCGGCTATCGCATCACCAGCGCCGGTGCGCCACGCCAGTATTTTGACAAGGTGGTCTTTACCCTGGGCAACCAGGCCCTGAACCCGAATGCCGAAGAAAGTCAGTTGCGCGCGTACGCTGCCCAACACGGGCTGCACTATAGCGCGCCCGGGTTTCCCGATGCCGCAGACCTAAGTGGCAACCGCGTCATCATTCGGGGGCTCGGCCTGAGCTTCTTTGACGTGCTGACCATACTTACAACCGGACGCGGGGGCCATTTTACAAGCGGCAGCAACGGCCGCTTACGTTACGTCTCGAGCGGCGCCGAACCGCAAATCTTTGCCGGCTCGCGGTCGGGAGTCCCCTATCGCGCTAAACCCGTTCAGGACAAGCAACCCGGCCATCAGTACCAGCCGCAACTACTGACCCCCGCCAGGATCGCCAGTTGGCAACAAGCGGGCCAGGTCAGCGCCGCCCGCCTGCGCAAAATGCTCAAGTTAGAGTGTGAATACGTCTACTACTACCGCCTACTGCAGGACCATCCGCGGCAGCTGGCCCAATTCCACGCCAATTTTGCGGAGGACCCGGAGCGGGCGGTCACGGCGATCCCGCGCAATCAGCAACTCGATTGGCAGCAACTGCTCCACCCCTTGCCGGCTGCAGGCCCCGCGCAATGGCGGGTCAACATGCTGCGGCAACTGGAAAAAGACATCCATAGTGCGGCGGGTGGTAACTGCCGCGACCCCCAAGCAAGCATGATCGAAGCGCTGCGCGACATGCGCGTGCCGCTGCGTGATATCGTGCAGCGCGGGCTGCTCAGCGGTGAGGACTATTTCGGCACCTTCCGCGGGGAAATCATGAAAAACAGTAACCCCCTCACGGTCGGTCCACCGCTACAGCGCATCCGTGAACTGCACGCGCTGGTCAAGGCAAACATCGTTACCATGCTACCGCCGGGAATGACAGTTGTGGGCGCAGCTGGACAATTTGTGGCCAGCAGCAGTAGTGCGCCAAATGATCGCCACTCCGCACCGAACCTGATTGAGGCGCGGTTGCCGGCAATCGCTGCTGCCCAGAGTCAGGACAGCTTGATTCAGCAACTACTTGCGGATGGCCTGGCCAGCCTGCACCAGCTGCGCATGAACGATGGCAGCTACCGACCCACCGGCGCTATCGCGGTGAATCACGACACTTGGCAGATGCTGAACGCAGCTGGCCAAACGCAAGCGGCTCTTTACTGTTGGGGCATCCCCACCGAGGGCGAATTCCTTCTCACGACTGCGAGTCCGCACCCGTTAGTCGCCGATGTCAACATCGCCGCTGCACAAACCATCGCCCGTAGCTTGCTAAACTGAAGTTAATTTGGCACTGCAGAAGCACCAGCAACCCTTGGCGACGATCCGTACTGCCAAAATGCCGCTGGGAGGCAGCATAGTTATTGTATGGCCTCAATTCACCGGCGCGAACCTGAAAAGTATAATCTGTTTTTGCTTATTTGGGAATTAAAATCAGTTGCTACTAATCATTTATCTGTGAGTAACTTATCGTTCGGGTCGCGGACCGCCAGCGATTGCAAAAAAAGGTTTCGCCCCTAAACGGGCGGAACCTTTTAACGTACAAACACTTATTTAATATCGTGCCAAACCCAATCGCGAACTTCTGGCAAATCATCGCCGTACTCGCGAATGTAGTCATGGTGCTTCTGGAGCTCATCGTCCATCTTCTGGATGAAGCCCGCAGACTTTGCTGCCAGTTCCGGAATGGCCATGACCGCATCCTTGGCAAGGTGGAAGCGGTCGAGTTCGTTCAGCACCCGCATGTCGAATGGCGTGGTGATGTCGCCCTCTTCACGGTAACCGTGAACACGCAGTTGGCGGTTAGCCCGTGGGAACCAGATGTCCTTGATGAGCCCTTCGTAACCGTGGAAGGCGAAGATGACTGGCTTGTCAGTCGTGAAGAAGTGGTTAAACTCTGCATCCGTGAGCCCGCGCGGATCAACTTCTGGTGCCCGCAGCTTGAGCAGATCGACCACGTTAATGAAGCGAATCTTGAGGTCAGGGAACTGCTCGTGCAAAATGTTGATGGCCGCCAGACTTTCCATGTTCGGCTCGGTGCCGGCCGCAACCATGACCACGTCTGGTTCGGCGTTGTCATCGGTACTTGCCCAATCAATCCGGGCCAGCCCATTTTGCGCCAGAACGGTGGCTTCATCAATGGTGTAGAACTGCGGCCGCGGCTGCTTGGAGGCAATCAGAATGTTAACGGTCTGCTCACTGTTGAACAACAGTGGTGATACCGCCAGCATGGAGTTCGCGTCGGCAGGCAGGTACTCACGGACGTACTTCGGCGTCTTTTCCGCAACGTGGGTCAAAATGCCGGGATCCTGGTGCGTGTAACCGTTGTGGTCCTGCTGGAAACTCGTGGATGTGGAGACGATGTTCAGTGATGGGTAGTGGCGCCGCCATGGCTGTTCGTCGGCTTCCTTGATCCACTTGAAGTGCTGGGTGATCATGGAATCGACAACGCGCAGGAAGGCTTCATAACTGGTGAAGAGTCCGTGGCGCCCGGTCAGCGTGTAGCCTTCATTGAAGCCCTCACTCTGGTGCTCAGACAGCTGGGAATCAATGATGCGACCAGCTGGGGCGAGCTTTTCGTCCGTGTGCTGATTGATTGGTTCCAGCCACTGCCGCTGAGTTGCGTTGAAGATGCTGTAGAGCCGGTTACTCATGGTCTCATCGGGGCCAAAAATCCGGAAGTTGTCAGGATTGAGCTTGATGAGCTCAGCCAGGTAGTCAGACCAGATGATCATGTCCTGCTTGACCTGAGTGCCATGCTTGCTGTTATCCAGCGCAAACTTGCGGTAATCAGGCAAAATTAGCGGCTGCGGGTCGATCCCACCGTTAGTGATTGGGTTGGCGGACATCCGCTTCTTCGGCACGAGCGCCTTCAGTTCTGGTGCCAGGTGTCCATCCGCATCAAACTGCTGCTCTGGGTGGTAGGACTTGAGCCAGTCAGTCAAGCTGCCTGCATGTTCCATGTCGCCTTGGTCCACAGGAATCGGAATCTGGTGGGCCCGGAAACTGCCTTCGATTGGCAGGTGGTTCCACTCTTTTGGACCGGTCCAGCCCTTAGGTGAGCGGAAGACGATCATTGGCCACTTCGACTGGGTGGTGTCCCCAGTCGTGCGGGCGTGTTCCTGAATGGACTTGATGCTCTCGATGGCCTTGTCCATCGCGGCAGCCATTTCGGGATTCAGCTTCTGCGGATCGTCACCCTCAACAAAAATCGGTGCCCAGCCCGCGCCTTCGAAGTACTTGCGGACATCCTCATCACTCTTGCGGGAGAGGATGGTTGGGTTACTGATCTTGAAGCCGTTCATGTGCACGATTGGCAAAACGGCGCCGTCGTTGATCGGGTTAATGAAGGTCCCGGAGAACCAGCTGGCCGCCATTGGCCCGGTTTCGGTTTCACCGTCACCGATGACAGTTGCGGCAATCACGTCAGGGTTATCGAGAATGGCCCCGACCCCGTGGCTGAGCGCGTAACCCAGCTCGCCGCCTTCGTGCATGGAACCTGGCGTCTGCGCACTGGCGTGACTGGCAACCCCACCTGGGAAGCTGAACTGCTTGAAGAGCCGTTGCATGCCCTGCTTATCCTGGGATACACGCGGGTACACTTCAGAATAGTGCCCGTCTAGGTAGGCGTTAGAAACCATGACCTGGCCACCATGACCGGGTCCTTCAATGTAGAACATATTCAAATCGTATTTATTAATTACCCGGTTCAAGTGGGTGTAAATGAAGTTCTGCCCGGAAATTGTGCCCCAGTGCCCAATCGGGTGCACCTTAACGTCATCCTTGACCAAGGGCCGCTGCAGCAGCGGGTTGTCTTTCAAGTACAGCTGACCAACGGAAAGGTAGTTGGCCGCCTCCCAGTAACGGGTCATCAGCGCAAAGTACTCTGGTGATGAATAATCTGTTTTTTCTACCATGAATGAACCTCCATGTCCGGCGGAATCAATAATCCGCTTTCAGCGATACTAATATTATAACGCATCCGACCCTACCGGTGCAGCAGGACAGCTAGTGCAACTTGTCGCAAACAGGCAAAAGGCCTAGTGACAGTGGCACCGTGACGGCATAGAATGAGCGTAATTAGATGTGTCAGAACATTCAAATCATGGAGGAGAAATCATGCACAAGAAAACCGCTCTAGCAGCCTTTGCCGCCGGCGCTGCAGTCGGCGCCGCCCTCAGTCACCTCAAGTTCAAGGTCACTCTACCGAAAAAGCGCAAGCTAGCGCCCGGTCCAGACGCCCCGGTCGTGCCCGCACCAACCGCCAGCCAAAACGTTCCGCGCCCCGGTCGCCCGCGGCCCCAGATGCGCCAGGCGGGCAGCCAGCACCCGACCAAGCACTTCCGTTAGGATTATTTAAAGCAGCTCAATTCCGTCCGCTTTTTATTGCCCGGGAAATAGCGCCACAAAAATGCCCGCAAGCTGTAAATTATCAGCTTGCGGGCATTTTGCCGTAAATATTCAGAAATGAAACAACTTGCTTAAACCATCTACACTATGACTTTTCTTCTTGCTCAAGCCGGCCCAGCAGATGCTTGATTGCGGGGAACATGAGCGCGACGCTGCAGACCGCGATAGCAATCAGAATGATCACACTCGTCGTGACCGTGGTGGTGCTGATCCCGCCGCTAATCGCATTTCGGTAACCGTTAATCGCGTAGGTCATCGGCAGGAAGCGCTGGAAGGCATCGTAGAGCGGGCTAATTGTTTCGGCCGGGAAGAGACCGCCAGAACCACTCAAGGTCAGCAAGCCAAGAGCAACGAAAATCCCGACCCCGCCGAATGCGAGGTTCAAGAACTGGGTCATGTACATCGCGGCTAGGGCGAAGAGCACCGTAATGCCGTAGAACTGCACAATGTTATCAACATGCAGGCCCACAATGAGCATCAATGTCGCTTCAATCATCGCCATGGCAACGGCAACAAGGGTGCCGACCGCCATCTTTGCCTTGAACCATTCGGCAACAGACTTGTAGCCGTCGTGTCGACGCATTGGGTAAGTGAAGTTAAAGATAATGACCGCGATGAACAGTGCTAGTGCAAGCACGTATGGTGCCAGGGCATCCCCGTAGTTCGGCACGGTGGTCAGGCGCTTTTGCTCCGTCCGACTTGGTGCAGCGAACATCTTCGCGGTTGCTTTAGTGAGGTGGACGCCATTGATCTGTTTCTGACCGGCCACCAGACCGTCAGCGAGCTGGCCGGAACCATCCTTCAACTTGCTGGTCCCGTCAGTTAACTGACCAGACTTGGAGTCCAGCTGGCTGGCACCATCAGCGAGCTGGTTGACACCGGACTTTAATTCTGGTGTCTTGCTGTTCAGCTGGTTCAACCCGTCGCTGAGCTGCTTGGACCCATCGTGCAACTGGTTAACACCAGATGCCAGAGCCGGCACCTGAGCGTGCAGCTGGCCCATGCCGTTGTAGAGCTGGCCCACACCGGATGCCAAGGCTGGCGTCTGCGCTGCCAGCTGGCTGGTGCCACCATAGAGTTGGCTAACACCGGCCTTTAATGCCGGCACTTTACCGTTTAGTTGGTTCAGACCGGTAGTAACCTGACCGGAACCACCCATTAATTGGGTAACCCCAGCGGCAAGTTGTGGTGCTTGCGTGTTCAGGTCGGCGAGACCGGCAGCTTCTTGGCCAGAGCCAGCGTAGAGCTGCTGCAGCGCGGCAACAAGGGTTGGCACGGCGCTGCTGAGCTGACTGGCGCCGCTGTTCAGGGCACCGGAGTTGGCCTCCAGCTGCTTCGAACCATCAGCGAGCTGGTTCAAGGCGCTCGTCAGGCTTTGTCCTGATTTGGCATTAACACCACTGTTCAATGTGCTTACAGCAGACTTCAAACCGGCAGGATCACCTTCCGCATCCGTTGCTGTGGTGTTGATTTGGTGGTTAACTGCATCGACAACGCCAGACGTGGCTTCGAGGCCAGTTTGTACCTTAGTGCTAGTTTTTTCCAATTGTGCGTAGGAATCCTCTAGCGCTTTCTTGGCATTAGCATCCTGCGTTTGATCGATTGCTTTTTGCATCTGTTCGAGAGCCGCAGTGTTATCTGCGACAGCCGTTTGTGCTTGGGTCGTTGCACCCTTTTCCTCGGTCGTTGCACCCTTTAATTGAGTTGGAACAATAGCGTTAACTAATCCGTAGTTACCTTTAGCAATCTGGCCCTGAGCCAGGCTAATGGTGCCAGCTTGTGTCTGAACCGTTGATGCCAACTTGTCGACCTTTTGTGGTAACTGTTTCTCGTCAACCAGTTGCTTCTTCAATTCCTGCACACCATCAGCTAGCTGGTCAGTCCCGCCGGTGTACTGGGCGACACCACCAGCCAACTGATTGACACCACCAGCTAGCGTTGGTGCCTGCGCAACGATTTGGCCCAAACCATTTTGAATCTGGCCGATCCCATCCGTTAATTTCTGGACCCCACCAGGCAAGGTCAATGTCTTTTTGTTGAGTGCGGTGAGGCCGTCAGTAACCTGACCGGAACCATTGTTAAGTTTAGAAACACCATCAGCTAAGGCAGGCACTTGGCCATTAAGCTGGCCCATCCCATCATTCAGTTTGTTCACCCCGGCTGTCAGAGCGGGCATTTTGGAATTAAGCTGACCCATGCCGTTGTAGAGCTGGTCAACGCCACTAGTCAGTGCGGGCACCTTGCTCTGCAGCTGCGCGAGGCCGCCCTCGAGCTTGGTACTTCCGTTAGCAAGCTGCTGGACGCCGGAACTAAGTGGATCTACGGCAACTTGCAGTTTCTGCAGGCCATTATTGACCTTGGAAACGCCGACCGTGTACTGGTTGACCCCATTATCCAGGGTGACCATACCACTGTTAATCTGTGTTGCACCAGATGCAGCCTTGCCAATTTTCTTACCGATTTGGCCAACCTGAGCGAACAAGGTGCTGGCAAAAGCGTTGGTGACCTTCGCCCGAATCTGCTCGTTGAGCTTATCGGTCCCGACCTGACTAATGATTTCACTGACATAGTTCAGCGAGCCATTCGTCTTGTAGGTCAGCTTCATCTGCTTCGGCTTTGGATCAAGCACGGTTGCGGCATCTTTAGAGAAGTTCTTCGGGATTGTGACAACGGTGTAGTACTTGTTGTTCTTCAATCCTTCTGCAGCCTGCTTGGCACTAACAAAATGCCAGCCGAGCTGATTGTCATCCTTCAAGTTGTGAATGGTTTGCTCCCCAACGTTAATTTTCTTGCCTTGCAGCTCAGTCGGGACGTCATGGTTAACGACCGCCACCGGAATTTTACCGGTATTTCCGTATGGATCCCAAGCGGACGTCAGAAAGCAAAATGAATAAGCAAAGGGAATTAATACAATTGCGACAAGCAATAGCATAACCGATTTGTTCTTAAAAATATTAGCGAATTCCTTCTTAATCACGAGTAAATTCAGCTCCTTCTCCATCAATCACCATCAGTTACAGCTGTAACGGCAACGTTTCTTGACATTTTTGCCAAAAAAAGAGCCGTTCTCATGTATTGACGATGTCCCCATCGACGACACTATTTGGCTTAGCGTCTTAAATAGATAACAATAATACATGAAAACTTCATGGGGTCATTCTACATTTATTTTGTATATTTGAATACGATACGGATGTAACGTCACCCGGAAAAACAGAGCGGAAGCTGCACTACGTTGTCCTTGAAACTCGATTTGACACCGCCAACTAGAAACTCAAATGAGCTTACCTGTCCACGCTAAAAAGCACCCCATCCCCTTCAGCCCAAGCCAAAGGAGATGCGGTGCTCAATTCAAATATTATTTTTACTGCTTAGAATCCGCCACCAGTACACCCTTGATGATTGCGAGTGCATCCAGCAGCGCCTCCTCGCTAATAATCAGTGGTGGCAATAACCGTAATGTGTTGTGCTTAGCCGTCAGCGTCAGCAGACCCTGTTCCTGCAGCTGCTGCACGACCGTGGCAACGTCCAGATCGGCACTTAGTTCAATGCCAATCATCAGTCCCCGTCCGCGCACTTCAGTCACAGCCGGTAGCGCGGTCCAGGTGGCAAGCTCCGTCATTGCTGCCTTGCCGACCGTCTGCACATGCTCGAGCAGTTCCGGAGTGAGCGACTGCAGCACCGCCGTTGCGCTGGCCATGACGATGGGATTGCCACCAAAAGTAGTCCCATGTGCTCCGTACGGGAAGGCACTGCCCAGCTTAGCTTTGCCGATCATAGCCCCAACTGGCAAGCCACTGGCGAGCGCCTTGGCACTGGTGATAATGTCAGGTTCGATCCCGTACTGCTGGAAAGCAAAGAGACTACCCGTGCGCCCAATCCCGGACTGCACCTCATCAACGATCACCAGTACGCCCAACTCGTGGGCGCGCGCGCAGAGGACCTGCAACCAAGCCTTATCCGCTGGAATCACACCGCCCTCACCCTGCACGGCCTCAATGATCAACGCGGCAAAACTGGCATCCAGCTCGTCAATTGCCGCCGGGTCGTTGAACTTAGCGGTCTTAACACCGGACGTATCAACTCCAAATCCCTGCTGAATATCCGGGATCGGCGTCACGGTGAGCGAGCCATACGTCCGCCCGTGGAAACCCCCGGCAAAATTCAGCATGCGCGTTTTGCCGGTGTAGCGCCGGGCTAGTTTGAGCGCGGCTTCGTTGGCTTCAGTCCCGGAGTTACCAAAGAACGCAAGGTAATCGTCCGGCAAATTCAAGCCATTGATCAGCAAACTGGCAACCTTTTCCTCGCCAGGCGACTGGTACAAATTGGTATTGTGCCAGATGTGCTGGACCTGCTTCTCGACCGCGTCCTGCACTGCTGGGTAATGGTAACCCAGGCTCATGACGCCGATGCCACTGCTGAGGTCCACGTAGGTTTTACCAGTGCTGTCGGTCACGTGCCAGTCCTGACCATCCACTAGTGTGATTGGCCAGCGTTTGTATGTCGTAAACAATTTGGTCATGTTTAGTTCCTCCTAATTTATGTCTAGGCAACCAAAACGGTTCCGGCTGGCTCAATCACGTTGCCAATTGTCACCTTAGTCGTATGCGTGGCTGCCACGGCCAGGCCGGCGCGTAATTTCACACTCATACCACCTGTAATCACGGAACTAGCACTCAAATCATTCATCAGCGCCGGCGTCAGTCGCGAAACCACACAGCCATTAGCGTCCAAAACACCGGGCACATCCGTCACAAAATGCAACTGAGTGACCTGTAGTTGCTGAGCCAGCGCCATGGCAACATCGTCCGCATTTACATTCAGCAGCTTGCCCGCAGCACTGGGCAACAGCGGCCCCACTAGCAGCGCCCCCGTACCGGCTAACTGCTGATCGACCGCGTGCGTATCAATTGCGCTCAGCTGCCCCACCTGCCCGTAGCGCGCTTCATTGATGACACTGGCTTCGATTCCGCCCTGCAGTACCGCTGGGGCAACACCCACGGTCCGCAGTTGTTTGAGCAGGTGTGGCTGCACGTGTTGGGTGATTATTTCCCGGGAACAATGGCACATCTCGCGCCCGTCCCGTGGTATCAAGGTTTCTAGCACCACCGATTTTACTGTGGCACAGTTTTGACCCTTTTCAAATTATTTTGGCTCATCGGGCACCTCCTTGGAGAATATCCCGTTGAGCTTTTTTGCGACTTCAAAGTTACTGTTGGGGTAAAGATGACCGTAAGTGCCGAGCGTCGTTTCGAT
>NZ_BLBG01000012.1 GCF_009687905.1 Lacticaseibacillus zhaodongensis
GTGGTGCATCGATCACCAACTTCTCCGCTCAGTCAGTATTCGCAACGCTCCAAACGTTGCTTTCAGACCGGCCAGATGCGATTTTATGTCCCAAATACCGAGGTGAATAATCCAGGTTGATTAACTACAGCCGGTGCGGCCACAGCGCCATCCGCAATCACGTACACAATCGTGCGGGTCACTGGCTTCGTCACCGTCTTTTGGCTGGTCGTGTGCAGCAAGTGCACGGTGAAGGTCTGGGTCGTGCTGTCGTCCGCGTCAAAAGTTGCGGCCGGATCGTAACCATCCGTTACCAGATCGTAGCCCGCGGCCCGGTATTGCTTAATTTTTGCCGCCGGGTCAAAAGTAATTGCCGTGCCCGTGTTTCCGGTCAGGGTGTCGGTGTGGAGCACCTTCTGGGTGGTGTCATCAAAGTAAACTAAAGCAGCGTGCTGAGCATCGCCATCCGTGTTGTCATAGTACTTATCCGGCGTTACGGATGCCCCTGCTGGCACCGCAGTCTTAACCTGCGGATCGGTGTCTGGCAGCTCGGCCGGGCGTTAAGTAACCGTCACGGTCGTGTCCGCAGCACCAAGCTGAACTGTCTGGGCCGGGACGGTGAACATATCCGTGCCGTACCCATTGAGCACTGGCGACTGCTGTGCAGGCAGGGTCAAAGCTGCTGGGTTGGGCTGGGTGATTGCAATCTGCTTGCCAGTCACATTATCCGTAATGACTGTCTGCGTGAAGTTAACGGTCTGGGTAACCGAAGCTGGAGCCGCAACCCCACCATCCGCAACCACGTAGTTAATTGTGCGGGTGACTGGTGTGGTGACGGTCTTTTGACTGGTTGTGTGCAGCAGGACCACGGTGAAGGCCTGAGTGCTAGCGTCATCAGTATCGAACTTGCTGTCGGCAGCGAAATCACTCTTGAGCAGATCGTAATGCTGGTCCAGATAGGTCTGAATTGCTGCCTGAGGGTTGTAGTCAATTGCCGCACCCGGCGCACCGGTTACTTGATCAGTTTTCAGGGTCGTGCCGGTCGTCTTGTCAACATAAGTGATGGTCGCTTTTTGCAGCGCGTGGTAGGTCACAGTGACCGCGATATTCTTTTGATCAGGCTTAACGGTTTGCGCCGCCACAGTCGCAATATCAGGCACGTAGCCGGTCAGTGCTGGCGTATCAACGGCGGCAAAAGTCTGGCTCGCCGGCGTTGACGGCCCGCTGGCAACAGCTTTACTAGTGACCTGATCGATGGTATCCGTGCGGGTAAAGTCCACCGTTTCGACTTTTGTTGCGGGTGCGCTAGCCTTACCGCCAGCGACCACGTAGGTAATGGTCCGCTGAACATGAGTAGTTACCTGCTCATCTTTGGTGGCATGCTCAAGCCGGACGACAAAAATCTGGGCGGTCTTGTCATCGGCATCATACTTGGCTCCGGCCGGGAACCCGTTGCTGATCAGTTTGTAACCCTGTCTGGTATATGAATCGATTCGCGCCTGCGCATCGTAAGCGATGGTCGTCCCACTGACACCACTGAGCTGATCCGCTCCCAGCGCGACGTGCGCTGTTTCGTCTAGATAGTTAACCACAGCTCTTTGCTTTGCTAACTTATTGTAGACCAGGGTAATCGTGCCGTTAGTGAGCTTGACGGTGTCTTTGTCATAGGCAGCCGTACCGGTTAACAGGCTCTTACTGTTATCAGTCAGCACGTAGCCGGTGAAGCTGTGCACTAATCCTAGTGCGTTCAGGTCGTAAGGCTGTCCAGCAGCAACGTTGGTCTGGGCATCATCACCGAGCTTGGTGCCGTCTTCAGACTGGTACTTAACGACTAGGGGCAGCTGCAACTGCTTATAATTAAAGACATAGGTTGAACTGCCAGCAGAGAAGGTCATGTCCTTCTTTGAAGTACTTGGAACGTAGCCAGCAATCGCTTTAGCAACAATAGTCACCGTTGTTCCGACGGTGCCGGTTTGAGTATCCGCCGGCAGCAGATCAACCGTTTTGCCACTCACATCCGTGGTCTGATACTTCACGGTGAGCGTGCTCTGCTGCGGAGTGAAATACAACTGAACCAGCTGCTTCTGCGCATTAGTTACCTGATAACTCTTAGGGTTGTTATTATCGGTGGTGTAACCGGCAACTTTAGTGTAGGCATCCCCCGTCAGGTCAACGGTAGAGCCGTACAGTGGGGTAAGGTTAGCATTTTTGATGTTAGCACCAGTTAGTTTGTTGATGTACGCAACCTGAACCTGCATCTGTGTCTTGTCGTAAATAAACTTGACGACCTCATTATTACTGTCAATGTAAGTGAAGTCTTGCGTAGCTTGCTCTGGCTTGTAACCCGCAATCTCCGGAGCAGTCAGCGTGATTTTGGCACCGACATCCCCCTTTAAGGTGTGGCTGTTCATCAAGCTGTTACCAGCCTGATCAACGTATTCAACCGTGACCATCCGCTGCGTCCGTACTTGGGTTGGCAGCTGGGTAATCCGGGCGCCAACGATTGCGCCACCTGTATCGTTCGCATAGGTGTACGCCGTAGCAGTTACCGCTGCGTCTTGACCCGTCTGCGTATCTGTTACCTTAACTGGCATTTCAACATCGAGAGCCGTGGCCGCGGGAACGGTATTGCCTTCGACCAAAACGCTACGGACCTTGCTCCAATCAGTGATTGCACTAGCGTCCTGGAAATCAACAGTTTGTGCAGCAGTCAGCGGCGTGCCATCAGTGACGGTGTAGGTATTGGTACTGTATTTAACAGTCGCCCCCGCCGGGTCAGTAACCCCACCGGTGAGTTGTAGCGTGTATGCCGCACCATCATTTTTGCTTGGTAAGGTGACCATCGTGGTGTAGTTGTTAATTGGCGCACTGGTCCCGTTGTAAACGTACGCCCGGATAACACCGGTATTTTTGTCATCATCGGGGTAGAACGTTGCAACACCACTATCATCTGCCACGTACTCAGGCTCACCATCTGCCTTAATTCCGTTGGTCAGGTAAAGTGTTGTTGGCACTGATAACTTCCAAACTGCTGTTGTGTTGATATTGTTATTACCTGCGTACAACTTGTTTAGTCCTAATGCCTCCGCATCCTGGGCCACCACTGTATCTCCGTTTGCGGCGACTGCTGCCGGCGTTAGGGTCTTGCCGTTAGCGCGATTCCAAAAGGTCTCATCAATTTGATTATTCGGCATGCCAATCAAAACTTGGCCGTAATCATCTGGCGCCAGGGTTGGATCATCACCAACAACCACGTCTGAATTAACCTTCATGGTCACCCAAATGTTGTTAACGATTGGATTCGAGCTTGCACGCCCATTCGCAGCGTTATTCAGACTGTAGCCGGCAGGAACTGCAATTTTCAGGTATTGTGTTCCGTCTGCCTCAGTTAGAACGCTGGTGTTGTTATTAAAGTTATCAGTTTTCTCGTAGGTTGCATGCGTAGGTAGGCGCACATAAAGAATTACCCCTTCATCTGCATTAACATATGTCTGCTGACCGGCATCAAAGAAGGGATCAACTCTGAATTCGAACTCATCACCAGCCTGCACAGTGTGACTAGGTGCATCAATTGAGTTATCCTGCTGATAAATCGTGTGGTCTGGCGTCAAGGTTAGCTTAGTTCCATCGAGTTGCTTGGTAGTGCCACTGGCGTCCTGATAGCTCACATCAACATGGTAAGCAGTATCCGTTGCCGGTAAAGCATTCGTGGTTAAATTAGGATCGATGCCAACCGTCCCGAAGGAAGAATTGACCATCTTGTTAACTTTCAGCACATACTTCTTGATACTACCGTTAACCGTTGGATCCCACACAATATTGTCGTTTTTATCATAATTCAGCTGGTTCAACCCAACCGTTGCTAGTTCATTACCGTCTGCATCAACCGCACTGATTGTTGCATCCAGTCCCCGGTCACGTTGTGCAACATCCGCGTTAATCAGGATCGATTTGGAGCTCAGACCATCTGGAACACTGACGGTCCAAGCTCCGCCCTGATCACCAGTTGTATTCTTGCTAATGTAAATCATGCCGCGCTGGTTAACGTTGTACTGATTAACGTCATTTGGACCAACGTAGACCTTACCAGTGCCACTGCCAAAGACGACCTCACCATCGTCCTTGTTCTGATAACTAACTTGAAAGGCATCCGGTTGCTTAGTAGGGTCCGCGCGCTGCACCGTCATTGGTGTGTTAGCTTCTTTGGTAACACTACCGTACTTGGTACTAATAGTTGCGGTCGCTTTGGCAGTGGCAGTTGCGGTTCCTGTCCCATCGGTGGTTAATTTACCAACGAAATATGTTGAACGATCAAGCGAATTTGCATTTGTATAACCGGCTGCAATGGCCGCACCAATATTTAATTTGGCAACAACATCCGCACCGGGAGCAGACTGGGAAAAGTCGAAAATTGACGCATGATTGCGTTCATTTTCCAATTGATTGCTTTCAGATGGATCTAGAACAAAGCCGTCTGGAACCGGGATCGTGTAGGTGTAATCATTGACGTCTGTCAGCGGGATGGGATCGCTGTAATAACTATCAAATTCGGACGCAAACTCCTCGTTAGTAGAAACAGTCTTAGCCGCGTTATCCCCCTGAGTTGTGTACTGATCATAATCGAGTGAATCAAGAGGGTGCATATTGTACGTAGTTTGGACGGCAACGCTTTTGGCAACCTTGTTGTTCAATGCAACCGTAAACTGACCCTGGTTAACATTTTGCATTGGTGCAGAGTTCGTGCTGACGTCTATGGAAAACTTGACAGTAGAATTGTCAGCTGTTGCGGTGTAATTAACCGTTTGCCCCTGCGTTGACTTATTGAGACCATTAACAACGTCAGCCCGCGACACAGTCTGGAACGCAGGCGTGGTGATGGTAATTACATCATCTTTTTTCAAGTCAGTGGCCGCAATTGTAACTGTGTGCAGCTTTGGCGTGTTACCAGAGGGATTGATGTTGAAAATACCATCGTACGTGTCCGTGACAGTGTCGACATCCTTACCGTCCACCTGAACGCTAATAGCTTCAACATTATCGTTTAATGACTTGTACTCAACTTTCGGTGCCGCAGAGCTGGTCACTATTGCCTTCTTAACACCCGCTTGATTAGCAACTTTGTTAGGGCCATCCGTATTGTTCGTGGCGGTATCACTTGTAGCTGACTGCGTAGCGCTGCCCTCAGTTCCTGCAACCGCCGTGTCAGGGGCCTTAGTGCCCGCATCTGTCGTACTTGCTGCCGGCGTAATCGTTCCGGCAGGCTCATTGGTCGTGGTGTTCGCAGTTGTTGCGGGTGCTGCTGCCTTTGCATCTGGCGCGGCATCTGTACTTGTTGTTGTCTTATCCTGAGCTGAAGTGGCAGGAACGGTGTTAGCTAGTGCATTAGCCGTCTTGATGTAGTGCACCGTCACCGCACTGCTGCTGTCAGTAGCGCTTGGCGTTGCCGCGACCACCGTTGCCATATCTGCAGTCTGCCCAGCAACGGTTGGCGCGCTAACGGCTGCGAACGCACTAGCGCCAACTGCATGCCAAGTACCGTGCGCATCTTGGCTCAGGGTGACACTTTGCACGGTGTCAGGACTAACGCTCGCGCCATCCGCCCCAACGTAGTGAATGGTCCGCGTGATGGTTTTCGTAACCACCTTATCGGCCTGCTGCGTATTCGCCGCAGTCTGTTCTTCAGCTGGGTCTGTCGTCGCGGCAGCCACACTATGCACATGACTACCGATGTTGGTCACGGCAAAAGTGGCGATAACTACACCGGCAATCACCCAGCCGTGCTTATCCTTATACATCCGATAACGAACTTTACGCTCAACAATATTATTTTTAGTCTTCATGAGTTACTCCCCCTCAAGTGCAAGCAAAACGTTAGTTATCTTTTTCTTCACCCCTAGTTTTAAAGGAATCCAGCAATATTCGTGGTCAATATTGCATAAAATGTTTAGTCTATTTTGAATCTCCACTATTGTAGTTAATGGTTACGATAACCTATCGTTAAATGGATTTGCTTCACAAAATTTTGCGCACGAAAACAGGGTGCACCACAGCTTCCACTGCGATGCACCCTGCTATTAATTCTAACGTTTACTTCATCATCCCCGCCGCATACGAATACTGCTTACCGACGTTGATGTCGTACTGAATCATCTGGTAGTCATGGAACAACTGTTTCTGTTTCTGACTGAGCTTCTTGTAATCCAATGTTTGGCCTTGGTCATTCACGAAGGTCGTGCCGTACGTGCTGCTGTCCCGAGAACTAACGGTTTTCGTCCACTGGGCGGGCAGCTGGTTGTGCGTTTGCGTCAGCAGTTCAGAGTACGGGTCGACCTTGATGTTACCCTGCTTGAGCGCCATGGCAATGAAGTCGTTGGGACTGACCATGGTGTCTTTACCCTGCATTTTGCGGGCGCCGTGTTCGCGGGCGTACTTGTTACTGTAGATGAAGTAGTCCGTCTTGTGCATGAGCACCTCATCGGTCAGACCGGCGTAGATGCCCGGCAGGTGGTCGCCGTAGAAGACCCAGATGATCGGCTTATTGATTTTGTCGATTTTGGCCTTGAACGCCTTTACCGCTTGATCGGTGTAGTTGATTCCCTGCGCGTAGGTCTCGATTTGCGACTTACGCGCCGTCAGCGTGGCGGTCGATGCCTGCACCTTGAACTTGCTCTTGTACCAGTCGTTGAACGGCATGTGGTTTTGAATCGTGATCAGGTTGATGAACTGGCCACCCTTGCGCGCGTTGATCTGCGCCAGCGCGTTGGCGTAGGATGTGCGGTCGGACATGTACGGACTTTTGCCCAAGCGATGCTGGTCAATGATCGGGTACTTGCTGTCGAGGTAAACAAACTTGTTGAACTTGAAGCGCTGGTACACCTCGGGCCGGTTGTAAAAGCTACCGGTGTAAGGGTGAATGGCGCTGGCATAATTAAAGTTATTGCCAATGTTCGGGTTCGCCTTGAGCTTCGGCACCAGTTGCGTGTAGGGCGTGTTGATGGTGCTATCAAAATTCCCATTGTTGAAGCCGGTCAGCGTCATGTATTCCATGTCCGCGGTGCCGCCGCCGTAGCCAAAACTCATCATGTAACCGCTCGTGGTTTGCTTTTGCAGCTGGTGAATGTACGGAATTGGGTCGCGGTTAAAGTTCAGCTGCGGAATTCGGGTTGGGTCGGCAAAACTCTCGGAGAGGTTAAACAGCACCGTCTCGTTCTTCAGTAGCTTGCTGCGGTGTTGATTTTGCTGATCCGCCGCCCGCTGGTACTTGCGCACGATGCGCAGCACGGCCGCCTTGGAGTAGCCGCTCGGTTTGGCCATCGCGTGCACGTCTAGGCTGGTCGCAAACTGCATGATTGGCCCGTTCGCCTGCGCAAAAGTCAGCTCGTTGTTGTTCTGCAGCGACACGCCCATGCTGGTGATGACGTTGCGGCTGTAGTTGAAGTTGTGGTTCAAGGTGCCAAGTGAAACGATGTACGCCGCCGCCAAGCCAAACTTGAGCACCCGGTACAAGAGCGGCTGGTTAAGTGGCTTAGCCCGGTGCTGTAAAATCCCGATGGCCACCGCCGCGGCCACAATGGCGATGACTGCAACGCTAACGAGCACCGGATTCAGCATCCCCATCAGCTCGGAAGTCGCCTTGAGTTCCGACAGGTCAGACGGGACGATGGGCTCGGAGCGCTCAGCAATTTTGATCACACTCGCCGCCGCGATGCCGAGGCCGATTGCCACCGTTGTCAGCAGCGACGTCCAGTAGCGGTCCGTCAGGCTGAGCAGGACCCAATAGATGGCCAGCAGTGCGATCGTACCGACCAGCATGTTCGGCGTCAGCAGCAGGATCGTCACGCTGAAGATGTTCAGGTTCGGCGTGGCCGTGCCCTCCATCGTCTGGAAGGACTGGTTCATCAGCAGCGCGCTGGCAACCTGCACGCAAAACAGCAGGCCGAACGCGAGCAGCGGCCGCCAGTAGTGACCCCACAAACTGCCCAGACCCGCCCGCCAGGTGGTCGCAAAATGCCGCCACGCATCGGTTGGGCTGAGCTGCCAGTTGCGGTCCAGCTGCCGCCACAGCCAGGTCCGTTCGGCCACCGCAGTCGCCAGTAGCGCCGCCACCGCGGCCACAACGGCGAAAACAATTGCTGCAGGGACAAGCCAGAACAAGTGCAGGGCGGCAAAATCGAGCTCCAGCTTGCCGAACGCACTCGCGGTGGCGCTAGACCAGGTGCCCCCGGCCATCAGCAGCGCCCCCGCCCACACGGCGAAGCGCTGCCCGCGGTCGCTCTTTTGCAGCTGGGTGCTAGTCCCTATCAGGTCCGCACTGGCCGATAAGCGCAATGCCCAGCGCACGATGACCAGCGCGGGCAAAACTGTCAGTGGCGATAGCATGCCCACAAAGCGCGAGGAGCTCTCAATGTTCAAGTTGGCCGACTGCATCCAGTAGCCGTAGCCAATCGTGCCGGCACCACCAAACAGGAACCATAGTAGGTTGCGGGCGGGCAGGTGCACGCCGTTATCCACTGTCACGAGCCCCAGCGCGGCGATCACCGCTACGCCAAGGACGCTGCTGCCGTTGCCGAGCATGAAAATGTCCTTATTGAACACTAAGGGTACCGTCAGCAGGAACAGCCCGAGCGTCCGCAGCTCCCGTTCGTGCAGCCAGCGCTTCAGTGGCGGCTGTACGCAAACGTAAAGCAGTACCCCCGTGATGAGTGGCTGGGAGTTGCGCAGCAGTGGCAACAGTTGGTCGTAAATCGCCGCCCGGTTCAGCAGGTGCACCGTGGTGAAGTTCAGCAGCAGATATGTAATGCCTGTTAAGTAGGCAAGGATGTAAAAATGGCCGCCGTCCGCAACCTTCAGCGGCTTGCGTGCCAGCGCGACGGCAGCCCAAATCAGCCCCGCCAAGCAGAGGATTGATAAACCATACTTCAGTAGGGTCCCCTCAATCCACAGTGGGGTCGGAATTGACGCATTAAGCGTGTATTGTAAGGCGCCGTGCACACCGTAAGTTAGATAATAAACAATCACCGCGCCCAGCATGACAATGCTGATCAGCGCGGTGACCACGGGGCGCGACTTGTGTTGGTCTGTTCCGTCCATCGTTTTATTTTCTTTCTTAATCACATTTTTTATAAGGTAACTATTGTTGTTAATTTTAACCCAAAATCATGGGCAAGCAAGACGGCCGCAGCCGCCCTGACCGCAAACTGCCTAGTTGTCACAATTAGTTGGCGTGCTGCGCGTGTGGCCGGTGCCCTAAGTAGTCAGCACCGTACTGATCGGCGAGGTAGCGTTCGATTTCGCGCTGCATCCGGGCCACACTCGGTGCTTGCGCCTGGGTCGGGTTGACCAGCAGGCAGAGCGTCCGGGCAAAGGGTTCGGAGAACGGATAGGTGTTGACCGAACCGACCAGCTTGTTCAGGGCCAGCTGCGGCAAAATGCCCATTCCGAGGCCAGACTCCACCATCGACAAGATGGACTGGTCATCAATCGAATAGGTGATGGAGTTGGTGGAAACGTGGTAGCGGTCCAGCGCCATTTTGGTATCACGGTCATAATCCTGTTGTTGCAGGATAAAGTTGCGCTTGGCGATGTCATCATCATCGACGTAAGTCTTGGCGCGCGGTACAAAATCACTGGGTGTCACACAGTAAATCGGATCTTTAAGCAGTGGCTCGACCGTCACGTTGGCGTTCACCGGCAGCAGCGAAAAGCCAATGTCGATGGTCCCCGTCCGCACCTCTTCAGCTATGTCGTTGAACCCGGCCTGGACCACTTCAATCTGCACTTGCGGGTAGCGCTTTTTGTACGCGCGAATGATCGGCGGCAGCCAGTTGGTCGAAACCGAGGAGAACGCCCCGATCCGCACGCGGCCGGCCGCCAGTCCGTTAATATTGTCGGCGACCTGCTGCAGCTGGTCTTCCAGGTTCAAAATACCTTGGATCACCGGTAGGACGGTGCGGCCGTCACTGGTGAGCTCCACCCCGCTGCGGCTGCGGATGAACAGCGGGAAGCCGAGTTCGGTCTCCAGCTGACTGATACTGTGGGACACCGCGCTGGGAGTGACGTTGAGGGCACCGGCTGCTTGGGCGAAGGTACCGTAGTTGACGACGGCGGCGAATACTTGATACGAAAAACTAGCCATGAATTTACTTACCTTTCTTGGTGCTGTGACGGTTAAAACCGGGTGGTGCGCGCCTCTTGCTCCCGTTTCGCCGGCGGTAGTGACAGACAGGCATGCTGGGGCCGGGTTCAAGCCTCGGAAAATCGCCGAGTCTTGACCCTGAACTACGAGCCCGCCGTGTTGTCGCACATAACCGCGATAAACTAGCAATAGTGACTATTATCTTACAAGCGGTCTCTCCGTTCTCCCCGATAATCAGCGAAAAGCACGCTGATTATCGTTTCAGCATGGTCACTACCGCCAGCTACACTCCGCAAGAGGAGCGCACCACACTTAGTTAGCTGTCCGAAGGCTACTCTGTTTGCAGTCATAGAGTTCTTCGGTAAACCGAAAGCTATTCTTGCATACGCCATTGTCCTAGAATCAGCTTAGCCAAGCAGCACCAAATTAATCATGGAATTAGTTTAGCATAAAAGATGAGCCGAATTCACCTCAAAATGAAATAGTTGAGTTTTACTTACGTCAATGTAGCATCTACCATAGAAAACGTAAACAAAACCGTTTCGCTGCACAACAATTTTCGCGCAATCAATTAATAATCTTATCAAAATGGAGGACTTACCCATGCGTTTAGCTAATCGTATCGACGTTAATTCAGATTCTGGCTTAGAGGCACTGCTGGCCGCCCCGGCGCAAGGGCAAGTCTCTCTTGCTGGCGGACTACCTGACCCCGAGCTGTTCCCCGACACCCAGATTGCGGCGGGGTTTGCGGCGGCGATGCAAACAGACTCTCAGTGTGCGCTGCAATACGCTAGCGCTAGTGGTTACGCACCCCTCCGCGCTAAATTAGCAGAACGCATGCGCCGCGACGGTATTGACTGCGCAGCTGAAAACGTCATGGTAACGCAGGGTGCGCAGCAGGCCCTCGACCTCGTGGCCCGCATGTACATTAACGAAGGTGACGGACTAGTCGTTGAAGGGCCCACCTATCCCGGCGCCCTCGCCGCGTTCGATACTTACCAGCCGCAATACTACACAGTTGCCATGCAGGAAGACGGGCTCGACATCGGCCAGTTGCGGCGGATTTTGCAGCAACACGCAATCAAGTTGCTGTACACGGTTCCCGATTTTCAGAATCCGACTGGCACCGTGATGAGCATGCTCAAGCGCCGGCAGCTATTACAGCTAGCCAACCAGTACGACTTCATGATTCTGGAAGACGCCCCTTACCGCGACCTGCGCTACCGCGGCATCAGTCTCCCCACCCTGCGCGAACTCGACAAGAGTGACCACGTCATTCACGTGCGCAGTTTCAGCAAAATCCTCTCACCAGGATTGCGCCTCGGCTGGCTCACGGCTAGTCAGGACATTTTGAATCAGCTTGTTAGCCTCAAAAGCGGTGCGGATCTTGAATCCAGCAGCCTGATGATGCGGGCCATTAACGCGTACATGGATGCCAATGACCTTGACGCCCACGTTAACGCTCTGCGCCACCGCTACGCTGAAAAGTGCGCCGCGATGGTTGATACCCTCGTAGCCAACCTGCCCGCAAACGTTCAGTTCAGCCGGCCAGATGGTGGCTTCTTCGTTTGGGTCCAGTTGCCAGAGGGCTGCGACAGCGAGGTCATTTTGAGTGACTGCAAAAAGGCCGTAAGTTTCGTGCCAGCAACCACACTTTACCCTAGCCACACCATCAAGAACGGCATGCGGCTGGCATTCACGAACCCGAGCGTTGCTGAAATCAAACGGGCCTGCACCGAACTGAGCGCGACGATCCGCGTATATGTAGGGGCGGATATAGCAGCGCAGAGTAAGTAAAATAATTAACGCCTATTGAACGCAAAAAGTGACCAGCTCATCGAAAAGCTGATCACTTTTTTGATTGTCTAAATGAATTTACTTAAAGCTGACGTACTGCCCATCGATGTACTGGTCCCCACCGAGGTTGTAGTAGAGCTCATCGTCGATAAAGACGTAACCGAATGTCTTCCAACTCGTGCCATTCTTGGCCTTCTTGAGCGTACCATTAGCATTCTTCAATGGCTTGAGGGCTCGGTTCCAAATCTGCACACCGGAACCTGGAACGTACTTAACGGTCACCTTACCAGTCTTCTTAACTAGCTTCATTGTCTTGGAGTAGCCAGTACCGGCGAGCGCATTGGTCTTAGCACCCGTGAGCGTTCCCGTTGTGGCCTTGACCCACTGGTTACCGCCAAGGTCGTAGTAGAGATCACCGTTCAGTGTCATCTCGCCGAAGACCTTCCACTTGCTGCCGTACTCGAGCGGGTCAGCGAGACTCCAAACACCTTCCTTGCTGTACATCATTGAACCCGTTTTGCCCGCGGTGAAGACACCGCTGATTTTGGTAACTGCTGGGGCTGCATTGTTGCCACTGTTGCTGGTGAACACACCTAAACCGGCAGCGACGTACTGATTACCACCAACGTTGTAGTAAAGTTCAGAACCCAACTTTTTGGCGCTGAAGACCTTCCACTTGGAGTTGAGGCTCAAATGCTTACCTGTATCTTTGCCGTCCGCGGTACTGATGGAGGCTGTGATGTTCTTGACCGTGAAGGTGCCGATCGTGCTCATCTTGGCAGTAGCGGTTGTGCTGGTGCTAGTTGCGGCAAAACTGGTGACGGTGCTAGCTGCAACGGGTGCGATGGTGATTGCCGCGACCGCAACTGCAGCAATCGTGAATTTCTTATTAGTTATAAATAATTCTTCCTTTACGTATTGGTTGTGATGAATGATTGCGGTAAATGCTATTAGAAGTATTCCCACGTATATTATAGTCCAGTTACTAACCCAGCGGACCTATCTTTAGCAGAACGTAATCTATTCAATTTACCAACTAATTTTGCATAGTAGTGACTAATAGCAATTACAACTCATCCGTGGTGCCCGTGCACAGTATCGTGCGTGATGTCGGTGCCGGGGTGGATCAGGTAGCGGGTGTCGCGCATCTCGATCCTCAGTTTGCTCATCCGCCGCAGTGCCGCCAGCATTTCCTTATACAGCACCGGGTCGCGGGCAAAATGCACCAACTCGTAGCTGCGCGTCAACTTGGTCCGCTGCTTGCGCGTGTACAAAAAGAAGGAATAGATGTCTTCAAAATGATTATCGACGACAACTAACCAGTATAAGTAACGGTATTTACGCAGGAAGTAATGCTCATAGTTGGCGCGCATTTCTCTTTCTTCTGCGAGCACATAATTCCTCCTTTGCTGCTATGTTTTAGCCGTGATGGCCGCCGACCAACCCGGCCCGCTTGATAGCGGTGCCGCCAGCGGTCTTGGAGTAGCCCCTGACAACCGCCTTGTATCCGTAACGGTCGCGTAAGGTATCGATAGTTTTTTCAAGCTGGCTGCGGGCGGCCGCCTCAGCGACCGGTTCGAACAATGATAATTGCATGGTGCTGCAGGTACTGATGCGCCCGGCGCGAACGCCCACGTTGCGCAGGGCGTTCCCGTGCCACTTCTTCTCAAACAAGTAACGAACGGCTCTGATCAAGTCATCGGTGCGGTTGCTCGGATCAATGACCGTCTGCGCTCCGAAGCCATTTTTGCCCGCCGCATCAGGTTCCGCGTAGCCGATGTAGATACCAACGATTTCGCACTGCACCTGGTGCTTACGCAGGCGGGTGGCCACCTGGTCGGCAATTTCGCTCAGCACCGTCTCGATGTCTTCACGCTTGGTGTAGTCACGCATCAGCACCTGGCTGTTGCCGTAACCTTTGTTCTCCGCGCGGGGAACGTAGCGGCGGCTGAGGTCGGAATAGTCGATGCCCCAAGCGTTGTAGTACAGTTGCAGGCCCATAACCCCCAACTTGGCCTTGAGCTGGCGCTTATCGGCGTGCGCCAGGTCGTAAAGATTGTGAATTCCCATGGCCTCGAGCCGGGCGGCATAATGACTGCCGATGCCCCAACAATCCGTGAGCCGCGGGATTTTCCAGATTGTGTCCGGCACGTCATCGTAGGACCAATACGCCCGCCACGGCGCCTCGTCCTTGGCCGCGTTGTCCAGCGCCAGCTTGGCCAGCAACGGGTTGTCGCCCATCCCCACCGTCGTCACAATGCCGAACTTCTGGAACACCTTGTCCTGAATCGCCGCCGCGATATCTTCGTTGCTACCGAACAGCTTGTGCGAATCGGTGACATCAATGAAGGACTCATCAATCGAGTAGGGGTACCAGTGCTCATCGTCGGTGTACTGGCGGTAAATCTGGTTGATGCCGTAGTTCTTGCGAATATAATCCGCCATCCGTGGCTCGGCAAGCTCGATGTCCATGTCATCGTTGACCTGATAGCGCCGGGTGCCGAGCTTGACGCCGTAATCCCGCTTGGTACTGGGACTGGCGGCGAGAATCAGGCCGCCCTGCGACTCCTCGTTACTGAGCACGGCAATTTTGGCTGCCAGCGGGTACTCCCCGCGGCGGATTGCCTCCACCGACGCGTAGAAAGACTTGCAATCGATGCACATGATGTCATGAACGGGTAGCCGGCGCGGATCGTCCAGCGGGGTGCTCATGCTGCCCACCACTTCTCCGGTTGCAAAATGTCCACGTGCCGCGTGTCCGCGATGTTGAAGGCACGGACTCTACCGTCTTTAGTCTGCAGGTAGCCCTGCCCATCCGCGAGGCCCACGCAGGCCCCCTCAATCGGTGCGAGGTAGTGGCCATCCGCAATCACGTTCGACTGCACTGACAGTACCAACCCGTTCTCCCAGGCCTCCTGCACGCGCGTGTTGATGAGAGCGTACGATTGCTCAGCTTGCGGCTCCGCGGGGATATTAGTACGGGCTTCCTTTTCCATGTAGGCGGAATGGTCGCTCAGGATCCAGCCCATCCACTTCATCATGCAGCGGTCGTCGTATAACCACAGCTCACGCGGGACATCTCTACTCATTCTAATCATCCTTTCACGGCATTTTTTACAAACAGGCGTTTGCTTTACCCACATTATACGAACATACGTTTGCTACTGCAAGTCCCGATTTTGTTTTCTGCGTATCAAAATTATTTTGGTTGCCTCGGATAACAACATTTATATTGCTATTGCTACCTGCTAATAGGACAATATTAGTTGGTACAATCTGAGGGATTAATTTTGGAGGAGACAAAATGAAGACAAACATCGTTACGCGGCTGGGTAGACGCGTTACCAAGACGTTTGCGCTCGCCGTCACCATGCTGGCGGTCGGCGCAGGCGCAAGTACTATTAACGCGCAGCCAACCAATGCCGCAGCTAAGACTGGGACTTACGCCTGGTTTGCGGCCCAGAACTACAAGGGCAAGCAGACCATCACGGTATCTGGTAACAAGCCAACTTTTAGCAAGAATGACCTGAGCCTGAAGCGCGGCGCATGGGCAACTTACGGCAACCTGGACCGCTACAACCGGGCCACCGCCGCTAACGCCATGCTGAACAAGCGCCTCATGCCGACTAAGGAACGCGAGCCACTTTACATCAACCCAACTGGCTGGCACAACAAAAAAATCGGTAAAACTTACCTGTTCAACCGTAGCCACCTGATCGGTTACCAGCTCACCGGGCAGAACAACAACCCGAAGAACCTCATCACCGGGACTGCATTCCTGAACGCGCCAGCAATGGAGCACTACGAGAACACGGTCGCCGGTTACTTGCGGGCCCACAGCACGTCCTACATCCGTTACCGCGTTGAACCAATTTTCCGTGGCAAGGAGCTGCTCGCCCGTGGGGTCCACATGATGGGCCAGTCCGTTGGTAGCAATGCCGTCCGCTTCAACGTTTACATTTTCAACGTGCAAAAAGGCGCCACGCTCAACTACGCAACTGGGAACAGTACCGTCAGTGGTGTTGCCAGCACGCCGGCGAAGAAGGCACCCGTTAAGCGAGCTCCTGCTAAAAAGGCAACGGTTAAAAAGGCACCGGTTCGGCACGTGACCAAGAAGGCGCCGGTCAAAAAAGCCGCACCCGCAACGAACCTGAACCGCACTGTGTACGTGGTTAAGAACAGCAAGGTTTACCACTTCAACCGCCACTGTGTCGCACTTCGCCGTAGCAAGCACGTCTACACGATGACCTTGCGCCAGGCAAAAGCACAGGGCCACACCCGTCTGTGCAAGGACGAATACTAGAACTGCAAAATTAGATAACGTAAAATGAAAAGCAGCTCGCAATCCGGATTTGGATTGCGGGCTGCTTATTTGATTTTACGATAACGCTTGTGATGATGATTTACATATTCACCGTAAATAAATTGACGTATGGGTTTGTCCCATCAGCACCAGATACGAAAGCACGCATTTGTATCTCTGCAGTCTAGTCGTTAACTTGAATGCGTTTTGAATACAGCACGTAAATTAGCGTAAACATAAGCATTTGAAGTTCCATATAATAATTGTGTCACCCATCTCCCAGTGACTGGGGGGAGGTGAAAACATGTATTTTGTTCTATCGAACCTCATTTTCCCGCTCGTCGTCGGAATGCTCCTTGCAGTGTTTGAGCGGTGGCTGAATAAACACGACGACTAGGGTGACAATTCAGCCTTTTGGCACCATAGTAGCGCTCTCCACCAAGAGCGCTACTTTTTTGCACAAAAAAAGCCTGTTGCCACCACAACAAGCTTTTTCGAGGCAAAAAGCATGCACTCGTTCTATCTATGGGCATTATATCATGAATTCACACTCACGCAATACAAGTTGCTGCCGCTTTAGCATTAAAAAGTGATTGCTACCAAAGCTGCCAGCTCTTTGCAGCAAAAAAGCCTGCCGCCGCCAGACAACAAGCTTTTTAGAAGTGAACCACATGGGCACCCTCTTATCCACGGCGATTATATCAATGAAGCCAATTTTGCACAACACTAATTGGACTTCTAGCCACATCCGAAATTTTCAGGCACATAGAAAAATGGCACCCGCTGGTTAGACGGGCACCATTTAAGGGGGTAACTGCGGGCTGGTTAGGCCCTACCTATTGCCACATTTCATCTTGGTAGAATTGTATCACGCAAGCAATTTAACAATCAATTCACTGCGTTTACTTAGCCGCACCGCAGTAACCGTTGCAGGCACACTTATCATCCGTAAGCATCCGACAATGGCAAACGCCATCCTTGCTGGCGCAGCGGCAACCGTCATGGCAGGTCATCCCCGCGTGGCAAAATGGATTAACGGCTTGGCTCTGATTATGGTTCTGATCTTCTGCAGACATTATTTTCGCTTCCAAGATCTGACTAGTAAACCAACATTTTCTGAATCAGCGGCCTACTTTTTGTCCGCTGCATCCTTCTTATCAGAGCTAGGTTCCTCAGGCTTCGGCGTTTCCGCATCCGCGTCATCTCCGGCAGCCGCCGCCACGGCCTTATCCCGGCGCATGAAGTTGAAGAACGTAATTCGGGGCTCCTCAACCAAACAAGCCAAAATGGTTTTGATGACCGCGTAAACGGGGATGCCCAGAATCACACCGAGCAGGCCGAACATGTTCCCCGCCGTCAGCAGTAATACCAGCACGGTCAGCGGGTGGATCTCCATCGACTTGCCGATCACGTTCGGGTAGACAAAATTGTTGTCGATCTGTTGCACGGCAACGGCGACAATCACGGCAAAGACAACCTGTTTCCAAGACACCGTGGACGCCACCAGCACGGCGGGAATCGCACCGAGCCACGGCCCGATGTACGGCACCATGTTCATGATCCCGGCTGTGATCCCAATAACCAGAGCATAAGGCGTACCGCTGATGGTGTAACCAATGCAGCTCAGGATGCCGACAATCAGCATGTCCGTGAACTGGCCGGTGAAGTAACTATCCATCGTCGCGTTCATTTTGTGCAGAAGGTTCGCAACGAACTTGCGCCAGCGCGGCGGGGTGAACCGCTGCAGGCTTGGGGACAGGCGGTCGCCATCCTTCATGAAGTAGAACAGGACCAGCGGCGCCATGAAGACGTTCACCAGCGCGTTGCCAATGTGGCCGACCACCGCGCTGAAGGTGATAGCACCGGTGCTCAGGTGCTTGCTGGCAAACTTGAGCGCCTCACCCTGGTTTAAGTTGATGCTGTTCAGAATATCCTGAATGTGCAATTCGGCGGCCAAATTGCTCTTGGCAAAAGTCCGGACAAAACTCTCCGTGTCCTTCAAGAAGGCCGGAATGCTGTTGACCAAGCCAACGACCTGGTCCACGACCTGTGGAATCAGGTAGGCTAAGCCGCCGACAATGATCAAGACAAGGAACACGAAGGCCATCACGTTCGCTGCCCGGCCGGTAACGTGGAGCTTGCGCAGCAACTTCACCAGTGGTTGCAGCAGGTAGTACAAGAAGCCCGCAATCAAGAACGGCCCCATAATGGTCGACAGGAAGGTGCTGATGGGTGTAAACAAGAAGGAAATTTTGGTGCAAACAAAGATCAGCGCCGCAATCACCAGCAGCAGTAGGCCCACTAGCAAGCCTTTGACAACGTTGTTCCACGATTCATGTTTCATGGGGCCACCTCGATTCGTTGATTTTTCCGGATAGATAACACTTAGTTTCATTATACACACCCGGCGTACGGATTCCTCATGCAAAAGTCGGAAAAGCGGCCGCTCAATTGCCGGTGCAGACGGTTTTTGGGGCCGCGAGCTGCCATTGCCGCTCCGTTCGCGCCGCGACCAAGGGCTCAGCTTGGCCAAAAGCAATGACGGCCATGGCAAAATCAGCGGCGATGAGCGCGTGCCGTTTCACGTGCGGCGTCAGGCTAGCCTGGTGGCAGAAACGGTAAAATGCTTTGGCTTGAGGTGCGGCGGCCGCCCGGTATTTTGCCATCATTTACGTCGCCAGGGCGTGCACAAGTCGCACTTGCTGGGCAGCCGGGTTCGCGGCCGCCGCGACCCAGGTTTCATAGCGCCGCCGGTAGCTTGGGGCCAGCTGCTGGAAGAACGCCAGTGCATCCTTATCTGCGGCCAAGAATGCGGGTAGAGTAGTTGCCATTAGTGCTGGCCCCGGTGGATGATTTTGGTGACCGGGCGCCCCTTGGCCAGTTCATCGACCACCTTGTCTAGCTCGCGGACACGCCGCATTAAGGGGTCGGTGCTGGTTTCGACCCGCACCCCGCAAACAACACCGGTGATTGCGGCCGCTTCAGCCCGCCACGGTGCGCGCTGGCAAAATTCAGCAACCGTTTCGGTCTCAGGCAGGTTTTGCAAAGTAGCAGCGGGCACACCGGTAAACGCGGTCAAAACTTCGTCCAGCTCCGCTTGCTGGCGGCCTTTGCGCGTAATTTTTTGCAGGTATAGGGCGTAGATGCGCTGCATTGACATGGTGCCGATTGGTTTGGGCATGGAGAGGGCTCCTTTCAGGTAGGGGACGGGTGATAAGGACAGTATAACGGACCGGTGGATTCGGGAAAATAAAAATTCACCCTGAACTAAGGAAAATGTTCAGGGTGAATTTTACGTTAATGCTCAGGAGCTAAGCGGCTTGGGGATAACTCGCATTACATTGATTTATTTTCTAGCTTACGGTGTCTAGTCGAGCTCCGCGGGGCTGCCTCTTGAACTTTTGCAACTTGTTGCCATTAGTTCAAAGGACAACGTAGTGAAGGTTGCGGCTAGCTGACACCGAACCTAATTGGCATTAGGCCCAGTGTCCTCTAGTCCTCACCTTCAAACCGCCCCGCTGCGCTCTAATTTACACTGTCCATCGCCCCCGGCCACTCCGTTGTCCATTCCACTACGGGCAGCAAGCTGCACTAGTGGAAGTGGCGACTTTGGACCGATCTGAATAAGAGCTAATCGGTGCAAAGTCGGCCACCTTCGCCTCGCTACGGATGTAGGAGAGTAAGCGGTGAACCGCCAACTCTCCCAGCATCTGAACGTGCGGCAAAAGCCAGCTCCTTCCGCTTAACAAAAAATTCACCCTGAACACAAAATACATGTGTTCAGGGTGAATTTTACGTTAATGCTCAGGAGCTAAGCGGCTTTTGCCGCACTCCCTACTTAATATACGCGGTCTTGTAAGACCACTGCGTACCAGCGGTGTTGTGGACGATGCCCTTCACGTTGCTCTTTTGCATCCATGAGTAAACACTCTGGTACAGCGGTGTTACCGCCTGGTCGTTGGTCAGCAGCTTGCTGGCCTGGACCATGTCGCCCCAGCGCTTGGCCGCGTCATTTGCGTCCGTCGTGCTGGCCTTGGTCACAAGGTCGTTGTACTGGGCGTTGTTGTACTTACCAACGTTGTAAGAAGAATTATTGCCCATGATTTGCAGGAAGGAAATCGGGTCGTTGAAGTCGGCACCCCAACCGGTCAGGGCGATGTCAAAATCACCCTCGGTCCGCAGCTGCTGCGCTGACTGAGTTGGCACCGTCTTGATGACGATTTTGATTCCCGGCATCAACTTTTCGAGCTGGGCCTCAACGTACTGGACAACTTCCTTAGTCGCGGGGTCATCCCCGTTGTCGGAGCCCGCCAGCAAGGTGATTTTGGCGCTCGTCACGCCCGTTGCCTTCTTGGCGGCGGCCCACTTCTTAGCAACTAACTGCTTGTTGTAAGTGTTGGCCCCACTAACCTTCTGGTCAACGGAGAAGTCCTTACCCGTGGTCGGGTTGCTTGCCAAGTCACTAGCAACCATCCCCGTTGGGATCAGCGTGTTGACGCCGACCACCTTCTTGGCGAGAGTCTTGCGGTCCAGCGCCGCAGACACGCCCTGACGGAAGTCGCGGTTGTTAAACAGTTTCTTCAGCTTCGGGTCGTGGTCGCGGAAGTTGTAGGCCATGAAGCTGACGTAAGAGTAGGCGTAGGTGTGGTACTCCTTGTTGCGTGCGTAGTTAGCCACCTGCGTTGGGTCCAGCTGGCTCATGTCGACTTTGCCGGTCTGGTAGAGGTCGAGGCTGGTCGTGTTGTCGTTGACCACGTGGTAGGTGATCTTGTGCAACTTGACCTTGCCCTTATCCCAGTAGTTATTGTTCTTAACAAAAGTCCAGTCGTTCGCGGTCCCGTTCCACTTGCTGACCTTGAATGGGCCGGAGTAAACACTGTACTTGGCGTTCGTGCCGTACTTCTTGCCGTACTTCTCCGCCACGGCCTGGTTCTGCGGGCCAAACAGCGGGTAGGCCATCAGGACCTTGAAGTAGGCGATCGGCTGGTCGAGCTGGACCTGCACCGTGTGCTTGTCCAGCGCCTTGATGCCCAGCGCGTCCGGCGCCATTTTGCCCGTTGTGATGGCACTCGCGTTCTTCACGCCGTCAAAGAGGTAGGCGTATGGTGAGGCCGTCTTCGGGGTGACCGTGCGCCGCCAGGAGTAGACAAAATCCTGCGCGGTGATGGGGTCGCCGTTGCTCCACTTGGCGTTCTTACGGATGGTGAAGGTCCAAGTCTTGCCGTCCGCACTCTTGGTGCTGGACGCGGCGAGACCGGCGATGGCCTTGCCCTTCTTGCCCAGGCGGTAGAAGCTTTCGTAGACGTTCCCAGTCTGGCCAAAACCGGTCGACTTGGAAATATCGATCGTGTCGAGCTGCGCGGCGGCGGGCAGCTTGAGCGTTTGCTGCTGCTTGGCGCTATCAGCGGACTTGCTGCCACATGCGGCCAGCAACACCGCGGAGAGCAAGGTAACGGTCGCGACACTAAATAACTTATAATTCTTCTTCATAAATTGGTTTCTCCCAACGTGTGGTGTGAGCCGAGCCCACCGCCACTTTTACCGGGCACTAGCAGTCCGCTAGCGAGAGGTTCTTGCTACGCGGCCACTGGCACCGTTAGATTCAATTCCATACACGCGCACTGACAACAGCAACACATATATGACCACCCCCAGAATATCCTTCGTTTCGGTTGTGCAAATGCGCAACCCGCTGGCTTTTATTATCGCAGATTAACTTATCTTTAGTCAATGAATTTGCCCGGACAATCCCGGGGGTGCTGTCCCCACGAGCGGGTAATAACAATCTTAATTGCGACTTCACTCATTCTTAAGTCGCTTACGGACAACGCCGTGATACGCTAAACTGATTCCAAGGCTTGTGGAAACTGAATTATTTTGGAGGGTAAACATCATGGCACAAACGATTTTACTAGTTGAAGACGAAGATGGGCTGGTTACCTATTTGCGGTCCGAGTTGCAATTTGAGGACTACCAGGTACTGACCGCCGGCACCGGCACGGAGGCGCTACGGGTTTACGCGGCGCACAAGGACGAACTGGACCTGATTATTTTGGACTGGATGCTGCCCGAACTGGACGGACTCGAGGTCATGCGGCGGATCCGGCGCCACGACAACATCCCCATCATCATGATGACCGCCCGCGATTACGTCGGTGATAAGGTTGCCGGGCTCGACAACGGTGCCGATGATTACATCACCAAACCCTTCGAAATCGAGGAGTTCCTCGCCCGCCTGCGCGTCATCATGCGGCGCAAGGGGCGCAGCCACCCCGCAGCAAATAACTACCAGGTTGGCGACCTAGAGCTCGACGTCAAGGCGCGCCGGGTCACCCGCGGCAAGCATCAGGCCGAGCTAACCCAACGTGAATTCGCACTGCTACGGGTGCTGATGCAAAATAGCGGCGAACCGCTGACGCGCGACGAGCTGCTGGACCAGGTCTGGGGCGCCGACTACAGCGGCCAGCCCAACATCGTTGACGTCTACATCCGCTACCTGCGCGGCAAAATTGACCTGCCCGCCCACCAGAGCATCATCCACACGGTGCGCGGCGTCGGTTACGTGATTGAAGGCGGTGAATGATGCGCAAAAGAAAACCCCGGGTCCGCTCCAGCGCGGCCCGTATCAGCCGCACCTACGTGGCCCTGCTGACAATCGTCATGCTGAGCACGGCTCTGGCCACCGTCAGTGCCGTGGGGCTGCACCTCGTCCGCAACAAGCGGGAGGACGCGACCCAGCTGATGACCGTCCTCAAGAAATCATTTTCCGACTACAAACCCGACTGGGATTACTGGCGGGACACCGCACCGATCAACGTCCACAGTACTTTTGTGCGCGTCAGTGTGACCAAGGCGAACGGGCAGAAACACTTTTTCTACTCCCACAACGCCCACCACTTCCTGCAGTACAACTGGGAATCGCTGCCCATCCTCAAAAATATTCAGTACCAGCCAGCCCGCGGCATCTACTACCACACCACCGACAAGGTTGCGTACACGGGCCACCTCACCGTGCGCTATGAGGTCTGGCTCAGCCTGAACAACGTCATCCAGCTGTTCAAGCTGATTTTGGAGGTGATTACCCTCATCACCATCATCGGAATTGCAATCGGCATCTGGCTGACGATCCTGCTGGCCAAACGCCTGAACCAGCCGCTGGTCGACCTGACCACCGCGAGCCAGAACATCAAACAAGTCGCGAATCCGGAGCAGGCTGAATCGCTACCGGTGCCGGCTGAGCCCCAGGAAGTCCACAATCTCGCCGCCCAGTTCAACAAGCTGCTCGCGGCCCAGAACCGGCAGCTCGTCCGCGACCACCGCTTCGTTTCGGACGCATCCCACGAGCTGCGCACCCCGCTGGCGGCGATTCGCGGCCACATTGAACTGCTGCAGCGCCACGGCAAGCAGCACCCGGAGATCATCCCCGCTTCCCTGGCCACGATTGATACCGAATCGCGCAAAATGCAGGCACTGATTGAAAGCCTGTTGCAGCTGTCGCGAATGGACCAGGCACAATTGACGCTCCAGCCCTTTGACCTCAGCGCCCTGTGCAAGCAGGTGGCGGCGACCTACCAGAAACAGTTACCGCAGCAACTGATCGTTAAGGCCCCCGAACAGGTCACGGCAATGGGCGACCCCGAAACCGTCGAGCACATCCTGCTGGCACTACTGGCCAACGCCCGCAAGTACGCCCCAGAAAACAGCACGATTCTCCTTATAGTTGCGGCGGCGGGCAACACGGCCAAAATGGAGGTCCGGGACCACGGCGCTGGCATCAGTGCCGCGGACAAGCCCCGCATCTTCGACCGCTTCTACCGCGTGGACGCATCGCGCTCCAAGAAGATTCCGGGCACCGGCCTCGGTCTCGCAATCGTCGCGCGCCTGGCAGCCCTCAACCACGGCCAGGTAGCGGTCCACGACAACCAGCCCCACGGCAGTGTGTTCACGCTGGAATTGCAGCGCGTCCGGAAGAATCAGCTAGCTTAACAAAAGCTTTGCTATTGGGTCATTAATTTTTAAAATGCTGCTAAGCCAGCATTTGCAAGGCTAATCTTAAAAAATCTCATTTGTTGCTCAGCTTTTATAAATAGCGCCCCCTAAGGATGATTCCTAAACTGAAATTATCCTTGGGGGGCGTTTTTGTACAGAGCGGAACGGGGCGTTCTGAAACTGAGCATTAACGTACTCAAGTCCAAATGCTTGGGTTTAAGCGTTTGGATTTGAGTGGGTTAAGCGCAAGATTCAGCCCCGTGTAGCTCGACTCAGCACCGGCTGCTAGAAGAGCATCATTAAGCAGCTCGACTACGTGCAGAGCAGATCCCCCACAAGCAGATATTGGAGGCCAGTAGCCATTATGCACAAATATTTTGAGCAGCACCCGGCGGCGAGCTTCATCTTGCGCACCGCTATCTACGCCGCAATTATCCTCACCCTGGTTTATCTATACAGCTACCGCGGCGTTTCTGGAGCCCACTTCATTTACAACGAATTTTAAACCACGCGGATTCTTACCCGTGGCAGAGGAGAGACCAATATGAACATGGAAATCATTAGCGAAATTGACCGCAACGCCGCACTGCACCCGGAGCGCATTGCGTACGACTACCTAGGCCAGCAAAACACTTACGGCGAGCTAAAAGCTGCCAGCGACGCCATCGCCGCGAACATCACCGCCCGGTACTTGGACCGCAAGCGGCCCATCATGGTTTACGCCGACCAGCAGTTCACGACCATCGCGGCCTTTCTGGGCTGCGTCAAGGCCGGCCACGCCTACATCCCCGTGGACACGCACTCACCTAACGAGCGCCTGACCATGATTGCGGAGATCGCTCAACCAGTTTTGACCATCGCCACCGCCGCACTGAGTGTCGAACTGAGTATGCCCATCATGAGCCCCACAGAGCTCGCCATGTGCATTCAGAACCCGGAACAGCAGCCAAAAGTGCAGCTGCAGCCCGTCAGCGGCGATGAGAACTTCTACATCATCTTCACCTCCGGCACGACCGGCCAGCCCAAGGGCGTGCAGATCAGCAGCACCAACCTACGCAGCTTCACCGACTGGATGCGCGACTTCAAGTTGCCGCAGCAGCCCCGCTTTCTCGTTCAGGCGCCGTACTCATTTGACCTTTCCGTCATGAGCCTGTACCCAACCTTACTCGCCGGTGGCACGCTGGTGGTTTTGCCCCGCGCCGAATCGGAAAACTTGGGCACAATGTTCAAACTGTTGCCCAGCCTGCATCTGGACGTTTGGGTGTCCACACCGTCATTCATGGCGATGTGCCTGCTCGACAATAATTTCACCGCTGCGCACTACCCAGAACTCAAGCAGATTTTCTTCTGCGGCGAGGAGCTCACAAATCAATTAGCCAGCACAATTTTGGAACGCTTCCCGGACGTTGAGCTCTATAACACTTACGGGCCGACCGAGACGACCGTTGCCGTCACCGCGGTCCAGATCACGCAGGCGTTGCTCCAGCAATACTCCCGCCTGCCCATTGGTTACGCGAAGGCCGACACCACAATCAGTTTAGTTACTGATGCGCCAGCCGGGACGGAGGGCGAACTGCTCATTAGCGGCCCCAGCGTCTCCCGCGGTTACATCAACCGCCCGGAAAAGACGGCCGCGGTCTTTAGCACCCAGGGCGGCAAGCGGAGTTACCGCTCCGGCGATCTGGGCACCATCGCCGCGGACGGGCTGGTGTTCTACCACGGACGCACCGATTTCCAGATCAAAATGAACGGTTACCGCATCGAACTGGAAGAGGTCAACCACTTCCTGAACGCCTCCAAGTACATCAAGCAGGGCGTTGCCATCCCCCGCTACGGCGCCGATCACAAGGTCAAGCAGCTACTGGCCTACATCGTGCCGGAAGCAGGCGCGCTCAGTGGCACGCAGCTCACCGTCGCCATCAAGGCCGAACTCAAGCAGATGATGATGGCCTACATGATTCCGCAGCGTTTCGTCTACCGGGACCAATTGCCGCTAACGGCGAATGACAAGGTGGCCATCAAGGCGCTGATCAGCGAGGTCAACGATCATGCCTAGCATGCAGCCGTACACCGACCCGCGCTACTTTTGCATTCTGCTCCTCGCCCTCGCCCCACTGGTACTCGGTCTGCTCCGGGGGCGGCGGCACCGCAATTACGAAAGTATCGTCAGCCTGGTCTTCATCGTCCTGATGTTCGCCGGACCCAAGTGGCAACAAGGAGTGTCACTCATCGTTTACGTCGCGTGGCAGTTCGGCCTCATCTGTGCCTACGCCCACTACCGCAAGCACAATAACGCCGGCTGGGTCTACTACCTGACCCTGTTTGCGGTCATCTTGCCCCTAGCAATCGTCAAAATCACCCCGGCGGTCGCCGGCGGGCAGCCCAGCCTGATCGGTTTTCTGGGCATCAGCTACCTCAGTTTCAAGGCGATTGGCACCCTGATGGAAATGCGCGACGGCGCCATCAAGGAATTGCGGCCGCTGCTTTACCTGAGCTTTTTGCTCTTCATGCCGACCATCTCCAGCGGGCCAATCGACCGCTACCGGCATTTTGCCAAGTCCTACGACAACGCACCGAGCCGAGACAAGTACTTGGACATGTTGAGCCACGGGGTGCGCTACCTGTTCCAGGGCTTCCTCTACAAGTACATCATCGGTTACTACTTCGGGACCATCCTGCTGCCAATCGTCGCCCGCCGTGCCCTCTTGGACCGTGCGGCGGCTGGCGGCACGGGGATCTCACTGGCGCTGGTCGCGTACATGTACGTTTACAGCATGTACCTCTTCTTCGATTTTGCCGGCTACAGCCTCTTTGCCGTCAGCGTCTCGAACTTCATGGGCATTGACACCCCAATGAACTTCAACCAGCCCTTCCGCGCCAAGAACATCAAGGACTTCTGGAATCGCTGGCACATGAGCCTGTCCTTCTGGTTCCGCGATTACGTCTTCATGCGCATCACCTTCTTCACCATGAAACACCGCTGGTTCAAAAAGCGCGTCCACATCTCGCAGTTTGCGTACCTCTGCAACTTCCTGATCATGGGCTTCTGGCACGGCGTCACCTGGTACTACATCACTTATGGCATCTTCCACGCCTGCGCCATCATCATCAACGACATCTGGCTGCGCTTCAAGAAGGGCAAAAAGTTGCCGAGCAACCGCTGGACTAACGCGCTCGCCATCTTCGTCACCTTCAACGTTGTGTGCTTCAGCTTCCTGATTTTCTCAGGCTTTTTGAATAAGCTGTGGTTCACTACGGCTATTCGTTAAAAACACAGAGCGGAGCGGGGCGCTTAGAAGCTGAGCATTAACGTACTTCCGGAAGAATGCCTGGTCTTTAGGCATTGTTTCGGAAGTGTGTTAAGCGCAAGCTTCTGCCCCGCGCAGCTCGACTATGAAGTAAATATCAACTAAATCCAAATCAATTTTAAGGAGAAACAATTATGGACGTTAAAGAAACTGTTTTAAGCATTTTGAATGACCTCACCGGCGAGGACCTGTCCGACCGGATGGATGAGGACCTGTTTGCCACCGGCCTAATGGACTCCATGGACACCGTGCAGCTCGTTTTGGAGCTGCAGGAACAACTGGAAGTGGATATCCCCGTTTCCGAATTTGACCGCAAGCAGTGGGCCACCCCGAACATGATCATCACCCGCGTCAAGGAGCTGCAGTAATGAAACGGCGGCTCTGGCAGATCCTCGGGCCGGTGCTCTGCGCCTGCATCCTGGTGTTCGGCGCCCTGCTACTGCCGCTGCGTTTCGGGGCCCCGAGCGCACGTGAAGTCCACTCGGCGGCGGTATCACTGAACCGCGATGTTTTGTCCGGGGAGCGCATGAAAAAAGCGGCGGTGCGCCGCGGCTACGTCCCCTTCATTGGTTCATCAGAACTGTCCCGGATGGACCCCTTCCACCCCAGCGTGCTGGCGCAAAAGTACCACCGCAACTACAACACCCTGCTGCTGGGTGACCCCGGCACGCAGGACCTGAGCCAGTTTGTCGACAACCAAAGCCTGCTGGGCAAGTTGCGCGGCAAGAAGGTCGTCTTTATCATCTCGCCACAATGGTTCACGGCGGGCGGCCAGCGCAGTGACGCTTTTGCCTACTACTACTCGCCCCTCGAAATGAGCGGCTGGCTGCTGCACAAGCGTGGCGGCCTGGCCGACCGTTACGCGGCGCGCCGCATCCTGGCCATGGGCAACACTAAGGGCGCCGTCCACGCGGCCCTGCTCAGCGTCGCGGCCGGGCAAAAGCTCAGCTGGCCAGTACGCACACAGCTGCGCGCCCAGCACCAGTTGCTGCTTAACGAGGACAACTTGTTCAGCCGCACATTGCACTCCGGGCGCCCGGCCAAGATCACCCGCGCGGCGGCCAAACTGCCGGCCCACGCTACTGACGCACAGTTAGCCAAACTGGCGGACAAAATGGGGCGGCGGTGCAGCCGCAACAACCCCTTCGGCATCAATGACGGTTTCTTCCGGAAACGTCTCTACGGCCGCAAATTGGCCCGGTTAGCCGGCAGTCAGCAGAATTTTGACTACCGCCGCTCCCCTGAGTACAGCGACCTAGAGCTACTGCTACATGAATTCGCACGCAACCGCATCAACGTGCAGTTCATCATCCCGCCCGTTAACGCCCGCTGGGCCGATTACACCGGACTGCCGCGCGACATGATGACGGAAACCGCCAGCAAGATCAAGTATCAGCTGCGCAGCCAAGGCTTTGACCACATCCTCGACATGACCACCGACGCCAAAAAGAGTGCGTACATGGAAGACACGATTCACTTAGGCTGGCGGGGCTGGGTCGCTGTCGACAAGACGGTCCACCCATTCCTAGAACGCAAACTGCCAGCGCCGCACTACCACCTGCAAAACCGCTTTTACACCCACAAGTGGCAGCAAACCGTGATGGGGGCAAATCATGAGTAAGCAGAACCCAGTTAAACAACATGCGAACATGCGCATTCACCTGATCCTCTTGGGTATCGTCATTTTGGCCCTAGCAGTTTTCGGCGGCGTCGCCAACTACATGCACCACGCAGGCCAGCAACACGCCCCCCTGATTTCACTACAGCAGCAGGCGGAGAACAACGCCCACAACCTCGTGGCCCAGCAGTTAAAGGCCGCTGGGTTCAGTGGCAACGTCCTCGTTGTCCGCCACGGCCGCACCTTC
Source organism: Lacticaseibacillus zhaodongensis (assembly GCF_009687905.1). Classification (GTDB taxonomy): domain Bacteria; phylum Bacillota; class Bacilli; order Lactobacillales; family Lactobacillaceae; genus Lacticaseibacillus; species Lacticaseibacillus zhaodongensis. The sequence continues at coordinate 29,377 of NZ_BLBG01000012.1, forward strand.
GTGAACGTTAGCCGCGGCCTGGCTAACGCGCGCACTAAGCATTCAAACACTGCCCGCAGCGCCTATGAGATCGACTCAGTGCAAAAGTCCCTGACCGCGGCCCTAGTCATGCAGGAAGTGGAACGCGGCCGGCTGCGCCTTAGCGACCGCCTCGCCCGATTTTACCCGCAAGTACCGGGCAGTCGGGACATCACCATCCGGGAACTCCTCGACATGACCTCGGGCCTGAGCTGCAAACGGTTCATCCCGCGGGCGGGAGCCAGCGACAGCCAAATTGTGGCCGCCTACTGCCAGCAGGTCCACTACCACGCCAGCCACCGTGGGACTTGGGATTACCAGCCGGTGAACTACAACCTGCTCAGCGGGATCCTCGAACGCGTCAGCGGGATGCCTTACGCCCAACTGCTGCAAAAACGGCTGCTCACACCGCTGCATCTGGCCGACACGCATCTGGCCTATGTTCCCGGCCAGCGGGACGCGACCGGCTACGGCAAGAAAAACGATGTTCCTAACTACCAGGGCTCTTACCACACCAGTGCCGCTATGCAGCACGCGGAGCTCGGCACCGGCCAGTTGTTCACGACCACGTCCGACCTTTACCGCGTGGAAGCGGCAATCGTCTCCGGCCGGCTGTTAGGGCAACGAGGCAGCTCACTGCTGCACCGACCCGGCAGCGTCAGTTCCTACGGCGGCGGCCTGTATAATAACGCCCGCTACCTGTATGCCAATGGCTTTGGCTACGGCTTCTCCGCCTTCGTGCGCATCAGCCACGACGGCAAGAATGCGGTCATCATGCTGGCCAATGCCGACGACAGTCACTACCAGTTCAAAAAGCTGGCAGACCAACTGGCGGAGAGGTATGTCAGATAACACAGAGCGGAAGCACGCGCTTAAAGACTGTAACAAGTGATGAACGCACTCTCTGTGGCCAATATTCCGACCACAGGTGAGTAACTCCTCGCCTTCAACAAAATCCCCTATTCACAAAGACAGGTCCACGCGCCGCATACGGCACCGTGGACCTGTCTTTCAGTTAACAAGGAATTATTTATCAATTTTGGCGTTTGCCAGCCGCTTCAGCTCCGGCCGCAGCTTGCTGAAGATGGCCTCGGCGATCACGAAGCCGACTGCCAGCGAAACGGCAATCGTCAGTGTCTGCACGAAGCCGTGCGAGGCGCTGGCGTCCCGGCCCAGGGTGAAGGCGCGCATGCTCTTGTAAATGATTGCGCCCGGGACCAGCGAGACGAGGCAAGGAATGTAGAGGACGTTGACCGGTGCCCGCACGATGACCGCCGCCAAGTTGGCGACCAGGCCAATCGTCACCGCGGCCAGCAGGTTGGGCAGGATGACGCCCCGCGTGTGCGCGTCCACGAGCAAGTAAACGAACCACGCCGCGGCGCCCGTGTAGCCCGCCGGCAGGAGCGTCCGCTTGGGGATGTTGGTGATGATGCCGAAACCATAACTGGAGGCAAAACTCAAAATAATGCCCACTATGTACTGAATCCACATTAGAAGCCACCCCCTAACAAGCGCCCGAAAATACTGCCGAGCACCACGCCGGCGCCGATTGCCCCGGCGGTCATGATGGCGTCGACCACCCGCACGAGCCCGGAGATGGTGTGCCGCGCGATCAATTCCCGCAGCGAGTTGGTGATGGCCACGCCGGGAACTAGGGGCATCAGCGCGCTGACCACGATTTCATTCGCACTATTGCCGAGTCCGCACGCCTGCAGAAAGCTGGCGAGCAGGCCGATGACCAAACCGCCAACGCCGACCGCGATGTAGGGCACCTTGTTCACGTGCCCGGTCCACTGTGCGGCTAAGTAGCCGATGATGCCCACGGGCGCCGCCCACGCGAGGTCACTCCAGGTCGCGTGAAACGCCAGCATCGGCGCCACGGAGACGAGTCCGGCCCCGAAAATTTTGACCGGCCAGCTGTAATCCTGCCGGCGGGCGTTGACCCGGTGCACACTGTGCTTGAGCTGGGCGTAGTCGATCTTGCCCGCGGTGAACTCCCGGGAGAGCGTGTTGATGGCGTCCACCTTGCGCAGGTCGAAGTCGCCGGTGCGCACCTTAACGAGGTGGGTGGTCGGATCCGTGTTGGAGTCAACGAAAATCGCGGTCATGGCCGCGTGACAGGAAACGTCCACGCCCGCCGCCTTGCCGATATACTCCACCGTGCCCTCAACCCGGCCCGTCTCCGCGCCGTTTTCCAGCAGGATTTTGCCCACCAGGCCGCAGAGGTCGATGATGTCTTTTTCTTGAGTACTATTCATTGTGTGCCTACCTACTTCGCATCGTTATAGCTAAACTGTACCGCCAAACCAAGTTGGGGCCAAGCTTACTAGACTCCTTTGTTCAAAATGTCTTGCACTGGGGATCACTCATCAACGTGCCAATCAACATCTGACCATTCTTCCGGCATCTTATCCGCAGATTGTTGCTTGCGGTACGGATTGACAAGTTTAGGTACCACCGTGAATGCCGTTCCGTCCGCCGTCGGAATCATTAACCAGTGCTGGCCCGCAGTAAAATCAATCCCCGTATTATCCGGCAAACTCAGAACCAGTGAATCGCCGCGCGCTACTACTTTCACTTCAAACATGCCGAACGCCTCCTTGCTCAGCACTAGTATAACTGAACAGCACAACTTATGAATTGGCGCCAACCAAAATAAATGGCCCCGCCAACACCAACTTTTACAGTTAGTATCAGCGGAGCCACAGCATAACCTTATCTAGTTTTACTTCAGGACCTTGAAACGACTAGCCTTGTCGAGGTAAGTCTTCTCGCCGGCAGGCTTCTCAATGGACCCGAATGGCATCTGGGCCCGCAAGCGCCAGTTGGCAGGAATGTCGAACGCAGCGCGGACCTGATCGTCAATGATCGGGTTGTAGTGCTGCAGGTTGGCACCAAGGCCGTTGGTTGCCAGGGTGGTCCACACTTCGAGCTGGGCGTTACCCTGTGACTGTTCGGACCAGTCGTAGAAGTTGTCAGCGTAGAGCGGGAAGTCGTGTTCCAACTTCTTCACCACGTCAGTGTCGGTGAAGTACAAAATGGTGCCGTACGCAGCCTTGAAGGCAGCAATCTTGGCCTTGGTCTTCTCGTAGGCAGCTTCAGTTGGCACCTCACTCTTGAGGCGCTTAACAACGATGTCCCACAACTGGTCGTGCTTGTCACCGAACAGGAAAACGACCCGGTTCGTCTGGGAGTTGAAAGAACTAGGACTTTCCTCGATCACGTTCTCGAGCAGGTCAACGATCTCGTCATCGCTCTGCTTAACATCCTTGCCGAGGGCGTAGATGCTGCGGCGCTTCTTCAATTCATCAAGTACTTCTGTATTCATAACGTTAATCACCTTTCGTTTTCTTCAACTTACTTATTATAAGCGAAAGCTAGGCGCTACGTAAAGAGCGAACATCAATTCGTGCAGAGCGGAGCCATTTCCAATTGTGCAGCTTGCTGCCCATAGAGGAATGGACATCGGCGTGGGAGCAGGGTGGCACAGCTCGACTATGATACAGAGTGGAACGGGGCGCTTAGAAGCTGAGCATTAACGTACTTCAGGTAAAATGCCGGTTTTTGGCATTTGGACTGAAGTGTGTTAAGCGCAAGCTTCTGCCCCGTGTAACTCGACTATGCACGGAGCCGTGCGTTCAGTTACGCCTCCAACCGCGCACCATGTTACCATATAGCTGTAAGTGGACGCAGCGGCAAAATGGAGGCCTACCCATGAACTACACGCAGCAACTGATTGCACTCGAGCAGCAATTCACCATCTGGGCGCTCTACTTCTTCGCGTACGGCTTTATCGGCTGGATCTGGGAGAGCGGCTACGTCAGCGTGCGCAAAAAGCGGTGGGTCAATTCCGGCTTTTTGAACGGCCCCATTATCCCCGTCTACGGTTTCAGTATCGTTGCCGTGCTCGCGGCGGTGCGCCCCTTCGCGCATAACCTCATTTTGCTCTACCTCATCAGCGCCGTCGTGATTTCAATTATTGAATACGTGACGAGCTGGGGGATGGAAAAGCTGTTCCACGCGCGCTGGTGGGATTACAGCAAGGTGCCGCTGAACATCAACGGCCGCATCGCCATCCCCATCTCCGCCTTTTGGGGCCTCGGCGTGGTCTTCATCGTGAATTGCGTCCACCCCTTCGTTGCACGCGTGGTCACGCACCTCGACCTGCGTTACGGCATGTTCGCCGTCGTGGCCATCATGGCGCTGTTCATGTTTGACGTCGGCTTCACGCTGGCCAACGCGCTGGCGCTGGGTGCCGCGACCAAACGCATCGGGGACGCCATCGCCGCCAAGAAGGCCGAACTCGCCGCCCGCGTCGACCTGCGCGAACAGGAATGGCTGGAAGACTACAAGGATGGCAAACGTGGCAGTAAGCTGCCCCACCTGTCCTACGTGCAGCGGCGCCTACTGCAGAGCTTCCCAAACCTGCAGCTGCGCGACACGCCAACTGAAGTTAAGGATATCCGCGACCTAGTAGCCCTGCTCCGGCAGCAGCAAAAGGCTAAGCACAAGCAGTAATTCTAGGGGGTGGCCACAATCGGCTATATCGAAGACTTACGCGAAATCATCGGCCACCGCCGCGTCATTTTGAACGGTAGCTGCGCGGTACTTGTAAACGCGCAAAACGAACTGCTCATGCAGCAGCGCAACGAACCGCAGAAACGCTGGGGCCTGCCCGGCGGCCTCATGGAGCTGGGCGAAACCACCCGCGCAACGGTCGTGCGGGAGGTCGCAGAGGAGTGCGGCATCCGGCTCGACCCCGCTGCACTCACCCTGCTCAACGTCTACGCGGACGGACAGATGCGCACGGCGGCCAACGGTGACCAGTTCGACATCGTGAACACAGCCTACTACGCGGAAAAAATTGAGGGTACGCCACATGTTAACGACGCTGAATCATTGCAGTACTGCTGGATCCCGCTCGACCAACTGCCAAGCAATATTCCCCGGAACCACCGGCAAGCGATTGAAGATTACCTGAAGTTGAAACGGCAAAAATAAATAACTGAAGGTGCAAAAAGGTGCAAGTCCGTGAAGACCTGCACCCTTTTAGATGGATTGATTACCAAATAAAAAAAGCCTGCCGCCGCAGATCAGCAGACTTTTTGAGGTGAAAAACATGAACTCCTTCTTATCTAAGAGTATTGTAACGCGTCATTTGACTACACGCCACTACTTTCCGTAGTACCCGATGATCATCGCGATAATCAGAATCACCAGCACCGCGGACGTGATGTACGCGTAGAGGCGGTCGTGCTCCTTCACGAAGGCGTAGATGGAAACCACGACCCGCAGCACGGGTGTCAAGATCAGCAGGAATACACCGGTCATGATGACGGCATAGGGCCGCAGTTGCAGTGTGCCGCGGATGATACTGCCAAAACGGTGCGGGTGCACGCCCACCGGATAGCCACTTTTGCCGGTTACAAACAGCAGGATGAGGCCGATGACCAGGACAACGGCGGCGGCCACCACCCCGATCTGCATGATGCGGCCGATGAGCAGCTCGACCTCCTTGTTCTCGGCGGTAAGCTGGTCTGGATTATTATTTTCAGGTGTTTTTGCCATTAGATACTTACCCCGAATCCCTTAAGAAACATCTGCAGGCCCATGTAGCCGATGATGGGGATGAAAATCATCCGCAGCACGCGCGTTGGCAGCAGCGGCATGATGCGTGTCCCAATCGTGGCGCCAATCAGAATCCCAATGGCGAGCGGTGCGGCAATCTGCGGCTGCATCGACCCGTTAAAGAAGTACACGGTGGCACTGGCCGCGGCCGTGACCCCCATCATCAGGTTCGAGGTCGCGGATGACGGCTTGAGCGGCATGTGCATGATGGTGTCCATGGCAATCACCTTGAACGCCCCACTCCCGATACCGAGCATCCCGGACGCAACCCCGGCGCCGAACATCATCGTGAAACCGCCGGGAACATTAGTAACCGAGTAATCAGTTTGCTTGCCGGTCGCCTTATCAAAATAGATCCCGTTCAGGCGCAGCTTGCTGGCGATGGCGTCGTTAGTCGTCGCCGGCTTCGAGTCGGTTTTGCCGATGAGCTTCCGGATCATGTTGTAAGTGGAGAAAATCAGCAGCGCGCCGAAGAGCCAGTACAGAATTTTGCCCGGCACGAAGCCCGCGGCGATGGCCCCCACGATGGCCCCCACGGTCGTTGCGATTTCGAGGAACATCGCCACGCGCAGGTTCAGCAGGTCGTCGCGTAGGTAGGCAATCGTCGAACCAGAGCTAGTAGCGATAACCGCGATGACGCTGGCGGCGATAGCGTAGCGAATCGGCAGGCCCATGATCATGGTCATGACTGGCGTGACGATCATGCCGCCACCGATCCCCATGATGGCCCCCAGAATGCCGGCGAAGAGGCCGGTCAAAACGAGCAGTGCAGCTTGACTGAGCATCTAGGCACCAGCCTTCTTGGCCGCAGCTTTCGTCGTGGTCTTGCGGGTTGTCGTCTTCTTCGCTGCGGTCTTAGTGGTGCTCTTCTTGGCCGCGGTCTTGCGCGTTGTGGTCTTCTTAGCGGCCGGCTTGCGCTTGCTAGTTGTCTTCTTGGTCGTACGGCGGGTCGTCTTTTTGGCGGCCGGTTTCTTGGCTGGTGTTGGTTCAGGCTCAGGCTTGGCGGCTTCTTCCTGAATGTGCAGCAAGTAGGCGCTGACCTGCGTAACGGCGGCGCTGACGGCACTACTGCTGTCCTTGGCAAAATCACCGGAGGTTGCGAGCAGGCTGATGTGCAGGCCGGAAGCGTTCAGGAACTTGCTCTCGACGACCAGGTAAATTTTGACGGGGACGATTTCGTCCGGTTCAAAGAACCCGCCAACCTTCTTGGCGTTGGCGAGGGGCAGGTTGATGACGCCCGTCTCCAGGCTGATCAACGTCGGCTCCGGCGTGCTGACGGTCAGCGTCGCACGCATGAGTTCCCCAGCGGCCGTGGCGCCGTTGATAGCGGTGGCGAGCTGCTCAATTGCAGTCTGCAGGGCTGCATCACTAGCCGCGGCTTCGGGAGTGATGCTCTGTTCAAAATGCTGCACCTGCTCGTCGGCGGTCCGGTTCAGGTAGTGCTGGATATTAATGTCCATCAGGTTTGATCCTCCACATTTACTTCGTTTTTTCTATATATATGGCTTACGTTAGGGGCCGGCTTGCGGTCCGAATTACGGTGACAATCATAGCGTAACAAGGGTGAACTGCGCAAATCACGGGCAAAATCATACACTGTTTTTTAAAGTTTGCCGGGCCGCGGGGAGGGGTGCCGCTGCTCCGCTACGTATATGCTTACGCGTGGAACAGCCCGGGGCCGGCTCCCGCGAAGCTCCGCTTTGCTCCCGCCTGTTATGAAGTGACCTCTGTCAAGCCACATTTTCATCTTTGTCAGTGACATTAATAAGCTTCAGAATCGATCCATCGACGATTAACCACTCTGTTATCCGTGGATTGGTTACCACCAAGTTAATGGTCCTGTCGAAGGCAATATAATCTAATTTCGTAGGTCACAGATTTTTTCATCACTCTGCACGGCCAATGCAGCTGATGATCTGTGCTAGCATAGGCGGAAACGTATGTTGCCGGACCTTCCCACACTCTGAAGCTTATTGATGCCACTGATGCTGATGTATTCCCTTGAGCCCTTTAATTATTTTGTGATTCTTGAATTTCGAACTCTACACTTAAAGTTAAACCACGCAATTATTAATCTAGGTGCCCAGTTTCCATACCCCATACGAATCCTGCCAATTCTCTTGCAACAGCCGCTGTCGCAACGCAACTGTTTTTACCCCTTGCTACCATCCGTTGATACTTTCTTTGAAGGTGCTCTGTTCCCCGATCGGCATAGGCAATGACTCGTGTACTTTGATTTACTTGTCGCCGTGTCACTCGCTTTGATTTTGAACCAACGTGACCTTGTACCAGTGATCGAGTGCATTCGATTAGTAGAGTCCGAACTGCTGTATTGCCTTGCTTAGTGATTCCGCCTTTGTTATTTGGATGTTCACCACTAGAATGATCTGATGGCGTCATTCCAATAAAGTTCATGAATGCACGGGCGTTAGGAAATCTAGTGAAATCTGCGATTTCAACTTGTAGTGTTATTGCCGCAGTAGTGGCGATACCTTTGAAACATTGCAATTCGCCAACCTTTTCTGCATAGCGGTCGTTATGAGCTATTTCATCTAGTTCCTGATCAAAGCGCTTGATTTTTTCTGCGAATTCTTCCAATTGCGCAACGTACTCGTCTATAGTTGTACGCAGTAGTGGTGATACTTTAAGTCCTTTTATCCACTTGAGATGTTTCTCCGTCCAAGCTGAGCCCTCTACATAATGAAATCCTTGACGTAGTAGTAATGAGGACAGCTGTTGCTTTACGCGTTTAAGTGCCGAACAAAAATCGTTGCGCATACGAATGTATTCTTTGACCTCAATGTCTTGATTGTCTGGAACGTAAACTTCGGCGTAGGTGTGGTTTGCCAGATTAGTGGCAATCATTCTTGCATCAACCTTATCGTTTTTGACCATTGTGTGCTTTGCCTGGCTGTACATAGTTGTAGGTGCCATGATGACACAGTCAATACCCAGCCGTACTAGCGCATTACGTAACGCATAACCTAGACAGCCAGCCTCATAACCCGCCTTAAAGGCCGTACCTGGTTCTGATTCATCTGACAAATGATCAATAAATTTGACCACGAGTTTGGGGTCTGACGCACATTGTGTTTCACCTAGTATCTCTCCAGTCTCACCATTTAGAGCACAAAGACTAAATGTAGATTTGTGGACATCCATACCAACATAAACTATACTTTGCATTATGGTGACCTCCTAATTGTCATAGGGTAAGGGCTTTTATTCTTCCAACAAGGATATTATGCTTCCGAATCCCTGGCCTGACAACTTAGGAGGTCACTTCATATTATCTAATTTTGGGGCCGCCCTCACTTCGTTCAGTCGCGGTCCCAAAATCACCCCCAGATGTTAAACAGAAACCCGCTGTTTAACATCTGTTTGGGCTTTACGCGGCATATACTACGCTACGCAGCGGCACCCCTCCCAGCTACGCTTGTTTTCTAATGTTGGATAGTTCATTAATCTACTTAGTGCTAACCGACTGACAACGATGATATAAAACTAACGGTACATTTAGGGTGAGACGTTACCAATCGTGCTAGCTAAGTCACTATGAGTAATCCAAACTGCTAGCAGATGGTGATACGGTGTTTGCCACATGTTGATTACAAGATATCTGTCGACCAAGAATATCACTGTAGGGCGGTGGGCGCCTTTTCCGGGAACGTAGCTGGCGGTAGTGACCATGCTGAAACGATAATTACTAGTCTAGCCGGTTTTCGGCTAGGCTAGTAATTATCGGCGCGAGTGGAGAGACCGCAAGGAAGATAAATCAGCAACCGTTTAGTTTACCGTGGCCAAAATGGCAACACGGCGGGCTCGGAACTCAGTGGAAGACTTGGCGTACTTTGCCAAGCCTGAAACGGCGCCAGCATGCCTGTCTGTCACTGCCGCCAGCGTAGTGGAAGGAAAATGCGCCCGCCACCCGGCATATAAGCAACCACTGCGCTACAATGTCAGAGTATATCCATCAAACAGAAAGGAGTCCTGACCATGCCTAGCACCCGCATCGGTGTCCGCGAACTAGTTGAATTCACCGTCCGTTCCGGCGACTTGAACCCCGCCACCCAAGCGTCCAACAACACCGCCGCGCTGGGCAGCCGCATCCACCGGCAGGTTCAGGACGCCCACAACGAGGACGGCTACGAGAGCGAAGTCTACCTAAAGCAGGCGGAAACCATTGCCGGCCAAGATTACATCATTGATGGCCGCGCCGACGGGGTACTCACCAGCGATGACGGAGTGCTGCTTGAGGAAATCAAGACTTCGGCCCGTGACTGGGACAAGTTGGACCAGTGCACACTGGACCGTTACTGGGCCCAGGCCAAGGTGTATGGCCACTACCTGTGCGCGCAGCGGGACATCGATGAAATCGACATCGACCTGATTTATTTTGATACCCGGCACAATCAAGCCGCGCACCACCACCAAGTGCTCACCGCCGCCGAGCTGGCTAACTTTTACCGCGAGCTCTTGGCCACTTTTGCCACCTGGATCCAGATGCGCAGCGACATCATTACAGAACGAAACAAGACGGCGGTGGCACTGCAGTTCCCCTTCACGCAGTTTCGCGCCGGTCAGCACGATTTTGCCGGCAACGTCTACAAAACTATCTACAGCGGTAGCCGGCTCTTCGTTGAAGCTCCAACCGGCACCGGCAAAACTATCTCCACGCTCTTCCCCACCATCAAGGCGATGGGTGCCGGCCTCATCAACCGGGCCTTCTACCTAACCGCCAAGACTGCCACGCGGATGGTTGCCGAGGACGCGATGGCGCTCATGGGCAAGGGCGGGCTCAAGGCCAAAAGTATCACCCTAACCGCCCGCGACACTATCACCTTTCCCGAAGAACCAGAAGACGCGACGCTGAACCCCTACATGCTCGGCTACTACGACCGCCTGCAGCCGGCGCTGGCGGACATGTTGTCGTCGGAAGACCTGATCACCCGTAGCGTTATCGAGACTTTTGCCCGGAAGTACACGCTCGACCCCTTCGAATTTTCGCTGGACGCCAGCTTATTTTGTGACGTCATCATCTGTGACTACAACTACCTCTTCGACCCGCGCGTGTTCCTGCAGCGCTTCTTCGCCGAGAACGACGACGGCAACTTCTTCCTCATCGACGAGGCGCACAACCTCGTTGACCGCGCCCGCAGCATGTACTCCGCTGCCGTGAACCGGGCGGCGTTTGCGGATATCATCCCGGCACTCAAGGGCCAAAAGGGTGGCAAAATGACGCAGCTACGCAAGGCTATCCGCGGCGTGCTCGACACCTTTGACGTTTTGGACGCCAACTCGGACGGTCAGGAACACTTCCAGCAGGACGCCATCGAACCCATGCGCGACAGTCTGGACGGCTTTTGCACCAGGTTCCACGAGTGGCTGGAAATGGAGCCGAGCGCCCAGACCAAAATCGTCATTGACGCCGGACTGGATACCTTCTTCCTCGCCAACGCTTACGTCAAAATCAGCGAGCTTTACGATGACACCTACGTCACCCGCGTCGTGCGCATCAGTCGCGATGACATCATGGTCAAGCAGCTCTGCCTGAATCCGAGCACCTTCCTCGACGCCAGCATGAAAAAGGGCCGCGGAGCAGTCCTCTTCTCCGCGACCCTAACGCCCATGAACTACTATCAAGAAATGCTCGGTGGTAAGGACAACAGCATCAGCTACACTCTACCCTCACCCTTCCCGCCGGCCAATCAAAAAGTCATCGTGACTAGCAACGTCCAGACGACCTACGCCGAGCGGGAGGGCAGTCTACCGACCATCACCGCCTGCCTGACCGCGATGGTGCTGGCCCAGCCGGGTAATTACTTGGTGTTTGCACCATCGTACAGTTATCTTGATAACGTCCGCGCCGCCTTCACCCGCGCCAACCCCGACCTGCGCCAAGTTGCCCAAGTCAGCGGTATGAGTGCAGAGGAACGGCAGAATTTCCTGGACGCGTTCGCGGACGGCCAGCCAGTTGTTGGTTTCGCGGTTCTTGGTGGCAGCTTTGCGGAAGGCATCGACCTACGCGGTTCCAGCTTGCTAGGTTGCGCGATTGTTTCCGTTGGGCTGCCCGGTTTATCCGGCGAAACCGACCAGCTGCGCGATTACTACCAGCACCTGAACGGCCAGGGCTTTGCCTACGCCTACCAGCTGCCGGGCTTCAACAACGTCCTGCAGGCGGCCGGCCGCGTGATTCGCGGCGCGCATGACGTCGGCGTGGTGTTGCTACTGGACCGGCGCTTTGCGACGAGTCGCTACACGGAACTCTTCCCCGCACACTGGGCCAACTACCAGGTGACGCGGAATACAAAGGAGCTGGCGAACAGTTTGACGCAATTTTGGAATGAAAAATAGAGTGGACCACAATGCGGTTAGCTTCTGAGCATTAACAGAAAATGCGCCTATTCCCGGGCTTTGGGAGTAGGCGCATTTTAGGTTAAGCGGAGGAAGCTGCATTGTGGGCCACGTTTACATGCTGGGAGAGTTGGCGACTTGTCGCTTACTCTCCCACATCCGTAGCGCAGCGTAGGTGGCCGACTCCTCACCATAATTACGAACGGTCAGGAGTCGGCCGGCAGCGATGGCCGTTAGTAAATTCGAAGCCTCTTCTTGTGACCGAGCCTCTTAGTTAGTTACTTAGCTTTTACATCGCTCAAATCTGCACCATTTGTCGCAATCACGTTCTTGTACCAGTAGAAGGAATCTTTCCGGCTGCGGGCCAGCGTCCCCTCACCCGCGTCGTTCTTGTCGACGTAGATGAAGCCGTAACGCTTGTCCATCTGGCCACTGCCAGCAGAAACAAGGTCGATGCAACCCCACGGCATGTAGCCCCAGAGCTCAACGCCGTCCTCGTTGACGGCCTTTTCCATCTCCGCGATGTGGGCGCGCAGGTAGTCGATGCGGTACGGGTCGTGCACGCTGCCGTCCGCTTCAACCTTGTCGTAAGCACCAAGGCCATTTTCAACGATCATCAGTGGCTTTTCGTAGCGCTCACTCAGCCAGTTCAAAGACCAGCGCAGGCCCTGCGGATCAACGGTACAACCCCAGCTAGTCTTTGGCAGGTGCGGATTATCCACACCCTCAACATCGCCAACAAAATCGTAGTGCGGGTTGTCCGCCTTGTGGGCCACGGTCTGGGAAGCGTAGTAGGAGAAGCCAACGTAATCAACGGTCCCGGCAGCGAGTGCTTCTTTATCAGCAGCCGTGATGTCCTGCCGGTAGCCAGTGCGCTTGAAGTAAGCCTCCATGAAGGCTGGGTAGTGACCGCGCACTTGAACATCACTCCACCAAGTCCGCTTTTGCATGGCTTTTTCCGCCATGAAGAGGTCTTCAGGCTTGGAAGTGGCCGGAAACATCGGGGTGAAGTTGATCATGCAGCCAATTTGGTTGGTAGGGTCGATCTCGTGGCCAATTTTGACCGCCTTGGCGGACGCAACCAGTTCGTAGTGGGACGCCTGGTACATCGCGCTGGCGCGGTCCGCATCCGTTGCGTCCTTCGGGAACAGTAGCCCGGAGTTGGTGGCCATGGAGAACTCGTGGCGATAGTTGCACTGGTTATCGATTTCGTTGAAGGTCATCCAGTACTTAACGACGCCCTTGTAGCGCTTGAAGCAGACCGTCGCAAAGCGCACGAAGAAGTCGATCAGCCGCCGGTCCCGCCAGCCGCCGTATTCATTAACGAGGTGCAGGGGCATTTCAAAATGACTGAGCGTAATGACCGGCTCAATGCCGTACTTGTGGCACTCCGCGAAAACATCATCGTAGAACTTCAGCCCCGCCTCATTCGGCTCCGTTTCATCCCCGTTCGGGAAAATCCGCGTCCAGGCGATCGACGTCCGGAAAGCCTTGAAGCCCATTTCGGCCAGCAGCTTGATGTCTTCCTTGTAGTGGTGGTAAAAATCGATGGCTTCGTGGTTCGGATAGTTCAGTCCCGGCTGCGGACCTTCAGGAGTGATTTTGCGTTCCACCCCATTAGCACCCGCGGTCATCACGTCGGCAATTGAAACGCCCTTGCCGCCCTCTTGCCAGCCGCCTTCGAGTTGGTGCGCCGCAACCGCACCGCCCCAGAGAAACCCATCAGGTAATTTAGCCATAATCAATATTTCCTCCCCATCCATTTGGATATGCCTTTTAATTTAAAAGGGTTTACAAATTTATTCTACCGCAATTCACGTGAAAGAGCTTACAAACTTTTTTTGCGGAAACGTTGTACTTTTGACGACAAAAAAACAGCAGCGGCCGGCCGCTGCTGTTAGCTCGTGATTTTAACTTTAATGGCACACATTCTTGCTTGCGTACTGCTTTAATTATGTAGGCTTGCTTGCAGCTGTTGATCACTGCCGGACTATTCCCCCCAAATGCCGTCCGCGTACGCGATCTGCATTCGCGCATAAAAAAACCACCATTGCGGTGGGAAAGTTTGGGGGAACTTTTGTAGGGAGTGTAAGTTTAGGTTTGTTTGAGCTATCGCTCTTACAAGTATTACTATAAAGGATTTATTTTCTGGGCGAATGCAAAAACAAACAGAATGTTTTATTTACTTCTGAAATGGCTTCACAAATAATTAATGGTTATGCTAAGAAATATCTTTATAGGCCAAACCAAATAGTGGCTGTCAATCGCCAAGCTAGCGCTGTAAACACTGTTGTGACGGTCTTCATAGCAGTTCACAACTAATGTTGATTTGTTGCCAACACTTGAAAAAATACAGTACAAATTAGGACCATTTTGTCAAAAATCAGTGTTAGACAATTAAAAAAATTGTATAGCTTTTTAGCATAAAAATTGTTTTTTATTCCCGCCAATCTAGGTGCAAAAACCGCCAATAAGTCTGTCAGCTTTTGCCTAGCCGAGCCCAGCCGCAAGCTACTTGTTGCTGGCCAAAATATTATCTGGGCGTGGAAACGGTATTTTTGGTCTAGCCCTATTGACAGGGACTGGGCCAATGTTATAATTGGACTATACCAATAAAGGAACGACAGTCAACATTAAAAAAGGAGAACATCAAACATGCAAGTACGTGTATTCAACAACAAGGACGAAGCTAGTGCAGCTGCTTTTGACATCATCAAGGACGGAATGCAGAACGGGGCGAAGGTCCTGGGTCTGGCAACAGGTAGTTCACCTGTTACCCTCTACGACAAGATGGTTGCTAGCGACCTCGACTTCTCTAACATGACCTCCGTCAACCTGGACGAATACGTTGGTCTCTCCGGTGATAACGACCAGAGTTACCGCTACTTCATGAACCAGCACCTCTTCAACAAGAAGCCTTTCAAGGAAACCTTCGTTCCCAACGGCCTCGCAACCGACGCTGACAACGAGCCAGCTCGCTACGACAAGGTGATTGCTGAACACCCAATCGACATTCAGCTGCTCGGTATCGGCCGTAACGGTCACATCGGCTTCAACGAACCCGGCTCAGATCTCAAGGGTGGGACCCACAAGGTTGCCTTGACCCAGTCCACCATCGACGCCAACGCCCGCTTCTTCGCTAACAAGGATGATGTTCCTCGCTACGCATACTCCATGGGAATCGGTTCGATCCTGAAGTCCAAGAAGATCATCCTGCTGGCATTCGGTGAGAGCAAAGCCGACGCCATCAAGGCCACTGTTGAGGGCCCAGTTACGGCAGATGTTCCTGCTTCAGCATTGCAGAACCACGACGATGTAATCATCCTCGTTGACAAAGAAGCAGCCAGCAAACTGAGCCAGAAGTAAAACCGAATTAGCTGAGAAAAGGAGCCTGCCAGGCCTTGGCAGGCTCCTTTCTGTATTCTGAAACTGAAGACGGACAAAATCACCACCGTGACAGGGTTTAATTGGTATTAGAAAACAGTATACTGAATTGAAAAGTAGCTTATCTGCGGATACGGGAGGAACTTCAGAATGACAAGAATTCAAGATGATTTGTACATGGCCATCAATGGTGACTGGCAAGACAACACCGTAATTCCACCTGACAAGTCGAGCATTGGCGCCGACCGGGACCTAACCGATAACATTGAAAAACAGCTGCGCGCTGATTTCGATGCCCTCAATTCCGGCAAGAAGAGCAGTTCGGATACGAACCTGCTAACGGCCGCAAAGCTCTACGCCAAGGCTGCTGACTTCAAAACTCGCGACCGCTTAGGCATTGAACCCGTTTTGCCGCGGGTGCACCACTTGCTTGACCTGCCAACTCTGGCCGATTTCAATGCGGACTTACCCGAGTTGATCGCGCAAGGCTACCAAATGCCTCTGGACTGGCAAGTCTACGCCGACCTGAACGACGCCAGCACCAACCAGATCAATTTTGGCGCGCTCGACACGATTCTGCCCGACGCTGCGCTGTACAAGGAAAATCCAAGCAAATACCAGCCAATGCTCAACTCTTGGAGTGATATGGCTAGTCAACTGCTGCTAAAAGTGGGGCTGACTGCTGGGCAAGCAGCGATGTACATTCGTGACGCTCTCGCGTTCGACGCCCGCTCTGCGAAATACACCATCACAAACGAAGAGGCCGCGGAGATCAAGAACCTGAACAACCCCTGCAGCTGGGATGATTTCGTTCAGCAACTCGCCGGTTTTGCCTTCCCGGCTGCCGTCGCCCGCTTCATGCCGGCGACACCAGCGACCGTCAACGAGTTCACGCCCAAGACTTTTGCCAACTGGTCAACGCTGCTAAACGAAGACAATTACCACGAATTCCAGCACTACGCCATTATCCAGGAACTCATTGGCGCCAGTGGTTACCTGAGTAACGAACTGCGCCACATCGGTAATACCTACAGCCGCTTCCTGTCCGGTCAGGAGGAAGATGTCAGCGAGGTCAAAAGCGCGTACCGGCTCGCCAACGCCTACATGGCCGAGCCAATCGGCATTTACTACGGTAAAACCTACTTTGGTGAAGATGCCAAGCGTGACGTCACGGCTCTCGTTAAGCGCATCATTGCAGCTTACAAGCAGCAGCTGAGCGCTAACACCTGGCTCAGTGCCAGCACCAAGGCCAAGGCCCTGCGGAAGCTCGACACGATGGCCATCAAGATGGGCTACCCGGACAAGGCTCTGCCATTTTACGACCAGATGCACGTTGAAGATAAGGATGACCTGCTAACGACGGCGCAAAAACTGGACGATGTGATCATGCGCGAGCAACTGTCCCGCGTCGGCCAGCCGGTCAACCGCGGCGAATGGGGCATGCCGGGTCACTTGGTCAACGCTTGCTACGACCCAACAATGAACGACATCCTCTTCCCCGCCGGTATTTTGCAGCCA
Organism: Lacticaseibacillus zhaodongensis; assembly: GCF_009687905.1. Taxonomy (GTDB): domain Bacteria; phylum Bacillota; class Bacilli; order Lactobacillales; family Lactobacillaceae; genus Lacticaseibacillus; species Lacticaseibacillus zhaodongensis. The sequence continues at coordinate 46,279 of NZ_BLBG01000012.1, forward strand.
CCGTACTACTCCAAGTCTTGGAGTGAAGCGGCTAACTTGGGCGGGACCGGCGCGACGATCGGCCACGAGATTTCCCACGCCTTCGACAACAACGGGGCCCTTTTTGACGAATACGGCAACATGAAGAACTGGTGGACCAAGGACGACGAGGCCGCCTTTGCCAAAATCACCCAGCAGATGATCGACCAGTTCGACGGCCTGCAGTACGAAGGCGTCCGCATCAACGGCAAGCTCTGTGTCAGCGAGAACCTCGCCGACAACGCCGGCATGGACGTTGCGCTGAGCCTACTGGGCGACAAGCCTAGCAAGGAAGAACTGCAAGAATTCTTCACTGCCTACACCAAGTCCTGGCGCTACAAGATGCGCCCAGAACTGGCCAAGACCGTCCTGATGCAAGACGTTCACGCCCCGGCAACATTGCGGGTCAACATCCCCGTGCAAAACTTCGACGAGTGGTACCAAGCCTACGATGTTAAACCCGGCGACGGCATGTACCGCGACCCAGAAAAGCGGATCGTGGTGTGGGATAAGTAGCACAGAGCGGAGCGCTCATAAGCTCGCCTACTGAGGTGAGTTGCTAAACACGATTTTCGCCCATAAATTAGCATATTCAAAAGGAAACTTTCCCAACAAAATTATTCTGCGGAGAAAGTTTCTTTTTATTAAAGTTCAAGGATAATGCAAGTAAGCGTCCACACCGTTTTTATTGAATGCGCTATAATACCAATGGATGCGCATATCACGACACCCACTTTAACCGATTAATTTCGGCCGACACTTTGAGGAGAGGGTTTTTCTATGACAAATAAAAAGTTTACCATTGCAGCCGTTGTTGCCGCAGCCATCACCGCAGCGCCAATCGCTGCACCAGCTATTGGCGCAATCGCACCTGTTTTTGCTGCGACAAGTACTACTGCAACCAGTACTGCCACGACAACAAGCACCGCAACTGGTACAAAGGCAATCACCAACGGTACGGTAAAGCTCTGGACTGGGAATGCTACTGCCAAGGTCGATGACACCATCATTTACAATGATAACAACTTCACCATTCGCGATAATGGTGCTGGCTATGCACAGAAGTACACAACCTACACTGTCACCCACCTGTTTACTCGTAAGTCTGATGGCGCCAAGTTCTACATGACCGACGATGGCAAGTACCTGCCGGCCAAGGACTTTAACTTCACCGCAACTGGCGCCACGGCTGAAGATACCACCCTGCCCCTTGGCGCAATTAAAATCAACTACAACAAGAACTACGGCATTCAGGTCTGGACTAAAGAGGGCAAGATGGTCCGCTTTAACGATGTCGATGCCGCTTCTTGGAACAAGGCTCACCCTAAGACCAAGGTTAAGGTTGGCGACCCTAAGAAGCTGACCGGTCAGACCACCTGGAAGGTATTCAATGATACCTACACTGCTCACGGCACGACTTACTACAACCTTGGTGGCGACCAGTACATCGATGCTAGTTACTGCGTTAAGATTAAGTAATCTTAACTGATTTGTGCAAAAGGAGTTGGCGGAAAAGCCAGCTTCTTTTTGTTATTTCCTCGACAATCGGCCCCAATTATCATGATTATTAAACACGCGCACCTGCTGTAATGAAACTGCATTCATAATGCAAACCACGGCTGCCCCTACAGCTTTACGATTTGCGTTATAATGATGGAGATAAATGTTTGGGCGGATACTGCTTCCACCAACGATTTTGCTACAGCTTTAAGGAGGATGTTAATTTGACTAACAAGAAGTTCACACTCGCAGCGGTTGCCGCTGCCGCAATTGCCGCCGCACCAATCATCAGCACAAGCGCAGCTGTTTTTGCTGATCCAACTGGCCCAAACATGGCTGAGCTGGCGGTTGAACGTGCCAAGGCTGCTCAGGCTAATGGTGCCTCAACTGCTGATGCACTTGCCGCCGCTACTGGTGGCAGCCAAACTACTACCGCCGGCACCGGCACCACACAATCCACCGCTGACACAGCAACGATTGCAGTTACTGGGACTGTCACCGTCAAGCGCACTAGTCTTCTTTACAAGGACGCTAGTGGCCAGGACACACCGGTTGGTTCCGCAGTTAAAGGCGCCGTCTACGCCGTTACTAACCAGGTAACTCTGGGCAACGGTGCCACCTACTACGAAGTTGCGGGTGGCCAGTTCCTGAGCGCTGACGACGTTGACTCCAGCAAGGTTGTTTCCACAGCGGATGCAAGTAAAACTACTACAACCACCAAGAAGACTGATGCAACCACCAAGAACATTGGGGTCATCAAGGTCAACTACAACGCGAAGTACGGTATCCAGATTTGGAACAAGGCCGGCCAGGTTGTTAAGTATAATTCCGTTGATGCGAAGGCATGGAACGCAAAGCACTCCAAGAAGGTTAAGGTCGGCGACGCGAAGAAGCTGCCTGGCCAGACAACTTGGAAGGTCTTTAATGCGACCTACAAGGATCACGGCACAACCTACTACAACCTTGGCGGCGATCAGTACATCGATGCGAACTACGTCAAGAAGATCAAGTAAACTAAGTAAATCGTGCTACTTAAAAGGAGCTGGCAAAATGCCAACTCCTTTTTGCATTCCTATTTAGCTGTCACATCAACAAACTGCTGCACCTGCGCCAGTGGGAACTCGGTCGGTTCCGCCGCATTCAGCAAGTCCTCCGTGAGCGCAACCTTCGTGATGGTCTGATCATCGTAAGGCTGCATGAAGTACGCATGGCGGCTCATATCCATGTAGCCGCGGTACTGCGTGTAATCGGAACTGCCATCTCCGCTGATTTTGATCCCGCGTGGAATGTCGAGGCTGCCCAGCAGGTGGCTGATCGTGTTCACCGCCGCGGCCTGACCGTGCACCTTTTCGGCGTGTTCGCGCAGGAAGGCCATGCGCACGAAGCGGGAAACTGAAGTGTAATCTCCAGGCAAGCCGACCGCACCAGTGCCGGCACCGAAACCATCCGCTTGCAACGCGCCGTACTTAGTTCCGGCGGCCAAGGTTGGCTGCAGCTGGGCAAAATTCTTCAGGTTCTTCACGTGCCACGGGAAGTCCGGACTGTTGGTCATGACGCCAACGGGATTGTCATACAGCTGCAGCCCCTCGCCTTCAGCCTCAAGCACTGCGCAATCTCCGCTCGCATCCGCAACAATCCAGTGCAGGGGCACAACAATGTCGCCCATGAACTTATTTTTGACGGCAACGACATTCAGCGTTGCCAACCGGTCGCGCAATTCGCTCACACTGTGCATGTTGCCAAGCAAGTAAGGAATCATCTCGTGGGAAGCCAGGTTCACGTGTCCAGCGAGGGACGCGGGACTGTACTTGGATTCCGTAAAGTACAAGGTGGCGGCGGCAAAACCCGCCTCGTTCACGCCATCAACGGTCAGGTACTGGCCAACATTGCGGCCGGCACCGACAAAACCAAGTGGCCCGGCAAAACCATTCGCCGCCACGTCGCTATTAAAGTGGTGCTGGCGCGGGATCACAACCGGCCGCCCCCCGAGCTCAAAGCCAAAATCCATAGTCCGGGACAGGAAGAACTTCCCGTCAGCATCTTCATAAGTAAAACTAGTACACATTCGCAGTCTCTTCCTTCTCTATGTTTGCTAAATAGTATGCACTTAATGTTAGCACCGCGCTAGTCTTTACGTAATAGCAGCGGTCAATCAGAAGTAATTGTCATACACAGAGTGCGGAACTAAAACGGCGGCGAAGCATCGCGCCCCGCCGCCGTTCATAAATATATTTAGTTTTAGTTATCAGCTGCGTGCTTCGCCACGATTGCGTCCGCCTGCGCCTGGGTTGCCTGCACCTCACCCTGGGCTTCGTTAAGTGCCCGGGTCTTGGCATCTGAATCTGCGCGGGCAGATTCGGTCTCCTTCTTAGCAGCGGCCAACTGGTTCTGCAGGTCAGCAATCTTACCCGTCAGTTCTGCTACCTGGTTGTTGAGCTTGCTGATGGAGTCATTCGCCGTGTTGAGCTTTTGCTGGAGAGCATCAACCTCCGCCTGCTTCGCCATCACGCGCTGGTTACCGATGTCGATCTGCTGCTGAACTTCCCGAATCTTTTCCTGAATCTGCCGCTGCAGGGACGCCACTTCGCTGTCCTTTTGTTTGGCCAAGTTGTCGTACTGCGTCTGGAGCTGTGCTTTCTGGTTGGTCAAATCGGTCACATTAGCTCGCGCTGTGTTCAAGTCACTCTGACTAGTCGCCAGCTGTTTTTGGGTTGCGTCCAGGCTCGTCTTGGCCGTGGTGAGCTGCGTCTGGCTGTCCTTCAACGCGTTGGTCTTGTTCGTCAGCATGGAATCCAATGTCGAAAGGCTAGCGTTGATACTAGCAATGTTGTTGTGCCCAGTCCAGTAGTTGTCAGCAAAGGCCTTAACGCCCATCCCTGCAAAACCAAGCGTCACGGCGGCGATAACAGCAGTAGCAATCTTAAGCAATGTAGCCTTCTTCATAGTGAATTCCCCCAAAATTTTAGTTATATAGTCAACAATCAGCATTTTTGCGTATAAAAAAACTCGTAATCGGCATTCTAGTCGGTAGCGGGTTGTTTCCATTCCGAACGTATAAATTTGATGCACATCCGCACTTGTAACGATTATCGTTTGCGAACGTGCCGTGCTTCCTATGAATACTATTATGCCTGTTATTTTTGAAGATAGCAACATTAACTAACAAAAAGTTTGTAAAAGTTCCGATAATTAGCGTTATACCGGCGTTTGCTCGTAAATAAAGGTAGCATATCAATAACTAATAGCAGTCATTACTTAAACAAAATATCCATTTGAGCAGTGTTTTCGTGTCAGCCCATTCTGTATGCTTGTTATGCAAAAAGTTAGGTTATATGGAGATATGAATCATGGCTAATGCTACGATAACCTGCGTTTTAATAACAAAAAAAGCGAAACTCACCTGAGTTTCGCTTTTTCAGCATTTTGCTTCCCTTAATTGCTAATTTATTGTGGTAAAGCTTAATCAACACCATGCTCGCGTGGCTTAGCTAATCCGAATAGACCAAGCGTTGGGGTTAGACCGACCCAAACTGCCGTTAACAGCAAATTAGTTTAGTTGAACAACTTTGCTGCCCCATCCGGCACGCGTACCAGATCCCGAGCAACCAGTTCCTCGGCAATTTGGACCGTGTTCCAAGCCGCACCCTTGAGCAGGTTATCGGAAACGACCCACATGTGGTAAGCACCAGGGTTCTCGACGTCGGCGCGGATGCGGCCGACGAAGGTGTCGCGCTTGCCTTCAGCCGTCAATGGCTGCGGGTAAAGCTGCTTGCTTGGGTCGTCCTGCACGACAACGCCAGGCGCCTTGGCAAGGGCCGCGCGCAGATCATCCGGCGTTGGCTGCTGTTCAGTCTCAAAGTAGACCGTTTCGCCATGGCCAATCGGAACGGGCACGCGGACACAGGTCGCGGTGACCTTGATGTCAGGGGCGTTCTTGTCGCCGAGCATGATCTTCTTGGTTTCGTGGATCATCTTCCACTCTTCGTGCGTGTAGTCAGCGTCCTCGAAGACATCGATTTGCGGCAGGAGGTTGAAGGCCAATGGGTAGTGCTTTTCAGCGCCCTTGACCGGCAAAATTTTGGCATCCATTGGCTTGCCGTCCAGGTAATCCTGAGCTTCACTGCGCAGCTCGTTGATGGCAGACTGGCCGGCACCACTAGCAGCCTGGTAAGTGGACACGATGACCTGCTTCAAGCCGTACTGAGCGCGAATTGGTTCCAGCGCCACCACCATCTGAATCGTGGAACAGTTCGGGTTGGCGATGATACCGTTGTGGCCGGCCAAGGCGTCGGGGTTCACTTCGGGCACGACCAGCGGCACGTTGTCGTCCATGCGGAAGTGCGAGGTGTTGTCAACGCAGACGGCCCCGCGCTTTACGGCTTCTGGCAGCAAGCGGCCGGAGACATCCCCACCAGCGGAGGCGAGTACAATGTCGATGCCGTTGAATGAATCCGGAACGGCCTCCTCAACTGTTACCGGCTTGCCGTTGAAGTGGAGCGTTTTGCCTGCGGAACGGGATGAGGCCAACAGGTGCACCTCGTTAACTGGAATCGTTGACTGCTCCAACTGCTGAATCAGCCGGGTGCCGACCGCGCCGGTTGCCCCGAGAATTGCTACGTTAAACTTCTTATCTGCCATAATTGCCGTTACTCCTTAATGATTTAATTTTGAGCTGCAAGAACCCACTGCTTCTTACTGATTTTGCTGTGCAAACTGCTGGATCCGCTTGACTGCTTCTTCCAACTTGGCGGTCGCCGCCGCGTAGGACAGGCGCAGGTAACCCGCGCCGCCGGGGCCAAAGACCGAACCGGGGACCAGGCCGACTTTAGCCTCCCGCGCCAAACGCAGGTTGAAGGCCACGTCGTCCGTGCCGAAGCGGGCCGGCATTTTGGCGAAAATGTAGAACGCCCCACCCGGCGTCGCGGCACTGAAGCCAGCCTGCTTGAGGCCCGCCAGTACCAAGTCACGGCGCGCGCGGTACTGCTCGCGCATAATTGCGGGATCCTTGCGTCCGTCATTCAGCGCGGCGAGGGCCGCCAGCTGCATCGGGCTCGCCACCGTCGTGACCATGTACTGGTGCATTTTGCCGACCTGCTTGGTTAACGCCGCGGGCCCGGCAACGTAGCCGACCCGGTAGCCGGTCATCGCGTGCGACTTGCTGAGGCCGCTGATCAGCAGCGTCTGCTCGGGCAAAAGCTTACCCAGACTCAGGTGATCCGCATCGTAGCTGAGCTCGGCGTAAATTTCATCAGCAAGCACCAGCAGGTTCGTGTCCGCAATGGCCGCCGCCAGCGCCTTGATCTGCGCGTGGGTGTAGGTCACACCGGTCGGATTACCCGGATAGTTAATGACCATGGCCTTGGCGTCAGGATGCTGCGCTAGGGTTTGCTTGAGCAGTGCCGGCGTCATGATGAAGTCCGGCGCGGTATTGACCTCAACTACGTTCAGTCCGTGCATCCGGCTGACCGCCGCGTACAGTGGGAAGGTCGGGGTCGGCACGATGATGGTGTCACCAGGGTTGAACAAGGCCTGAATCGACGCGGTAATCGCCTCCGTCGCCCCAGTGGTCACGACGACCTCTTCCGGTGCGTAGTGGGCGGCAAAGCGCTCGGCCAGGTAATTGCTGACGGCGCTACGCAGCTCAGGATAACCCATTGACGGTGCGTAGTGGGAATGGTCGTTCTCGATTGCACTGACCGTCGCCTGTTTAACGTGTTCTGGCACCGCAAAATCTGGTTCCCCGAGCGTCAGTTTGATGATGCCTGGGACGCTAGAAATCTGCTGATCCACCGCGCGAATCGCTGACGGCTGCACCTGTGCGAGCAGCTTGTTGCCCAAACCGCTTAGTCCTGCTTTTGCTTCTGGCATGTGTTCACCCCTTGTCCAATCTAATTACTTACAGCAACGCGTCGAGACCGACCGTCAGCGGTTGCTTGAGGCCATTGACCCCACGCAGCGCGATGCGAATCCCGGCCATGAACGACAAACGATCGAACGAACTCTGCTTGATGGTCAGGCTCTCACCCGGCGCACCGAAGATAACTTCCTCTTCGGCAATGTAACCAGGCAACCGAATCGCGTGCACCTGCACGTCATCGATCCGTTCACCGCGGGAAGCGTCATCCGTCTGCGGCTTCTTTGGCTTAGGAGCCAGTGGAGCGCTCTTGCGGGCCTTGCTGATAAGCTGGGCCGTTGCGCGCGCCGTCCCGCTTGGGGAGTCAAGCTTGTCGGCGTGGTGAATCTCCAGCACCTCGGCGTCAGGCATGAACTGCGCGGCCTTGGCCGCAAACTGCATCATGAGGACAGCGGAGATGGAGAAGTTCGGCACGATCAGCAAGTGGCGGCCGTTGTTTTTGGCCAACTCACCCAAGTTTTCAGTATCCTTAGGGCTGAGACCGGAAGTCCCGATCAGCGTGTCGAAACCGTGGCTGAGCGCGTACTCACCGTTGCTACGGGCGCCATCGGGAGTGGTCATGTCCATCCAGACGTCGGCCTTAATGTTGATGTCCTTGTAATCGGTGAAGACCGGGAAGTCGGCGGGCTCAGCACCCAGCGGACTGTAGGCCCCTACAATTTTAATATCATCGGTTTCGTTGATCATCGTGGTAATTTTGCGGCCCATTTTACCAAACGCACCGGCTAATAAAACTGTTGTCATTATTCCGCCTCCAAAATGCTTACTACTTGCTCTGCCTCATCGTCTGTCAGTGGAATCATCGGCAGACGCATGCGGCCGTTGATCTCGCCGCGCCGCGCCAGGTACATCTTCGTTGGCGCCGGGGATGGGAACATGAACAGTGCCTGCATCTTGGGCTTCAAAGCGGCCATCAATGCATCAGCCTTGGCAGTATCGCCGGCCGCCTCGGCATCGAGGCAGGCGCGCATCTGCTTGCCGTAGAAGTGACTGGCAACGGAGATGACCCCCGCCGCGCCGGCCCGCACGGCGTCCAGCATCTGCGCGTCCTCACCGGTGAAGACGGTAAAGTCCGCCGGTGCGTGCGCGGTGATGTACTTGATGTCGGCAGGCGTGGTCACCTGCTTGACCGCGTTGATGTTCGGGTGGTCCGCCAGCTTCAGCAGCGACTCGTTGGTCAGACCGACAACGGAGCGGCCGGGAATGTTGTAAAGCATGACCGGTACCGCGCTGGCATCGGCGATTTCCGTGAAGTGGGCGATCATCCCCGCATGGCTCGGCTTGTTGTAGTAAGGCGTGACGGCCAAAAGCCCATTCACGCCCTTGATTTCACTTGCCTCCCGCGCCAGTTTGACGGACGCGGCGGTGTTGTTACTGCCAACGTTGGCAATCACCAGCGCGCGGCCGTGCACGTGCGTTGCAAAATACTGGAACAGCGCGATTTTTTCGTCTTCCGTCAGGGTCGGTGATTCACCGGTGGTTCCGGCAACGATGAAGCCCTGAGTGCCCTCCTTCAGCAGCCGTTCAACCAAGTTATCAAGGGCAGGGTAATCAACATCCCCGTTCGTGTTAAAGGGTGTGATGATTGCGGTCATAATCTGAACATTCTCGTACATTTCAGTCATCCTTTCTTACATCTGCATGCGGTGGGCCAAGAAGCGGGTCAGTGCCCCGACTCCCGGCAGCAATGCATCCTCATTCGGGCTCATCTGGTCGCTGTGCAGCGTGTGCTCCGGGTCGCCGACGCCGAGCCACACCATGGTACCCGGGAACTGTTGCAGCAAGTAGCCAAAATCCTCACCGGTCATGGCTGGCGCGATGTCCGCAAAATCGGTCTGCGGATCGTTACGCATGAAGTCGATCAAGTCGGCGGTTTGTTCCGGCGCATTTTCAACCGGCATGTAACCACCTTGAATCAGCTTCAAATCAGCCTGCACATCGTAGGTAGCAGCAACGCCATCCGCAATCGCCCGCACCCGCTTTTGCATCATCTCGATATCCTGCTGGCGGAACGCCCGGATGGTCCCGTCCAGCTGGGCGCTACCGGCAATCACGTTGCCGATGGTGCCGGCGTGCAGGTCACCAATCGTGACGACCCCGCCGCGGACCGGATCAACGTTGCGGGACACGACCGTCTGCACCTGCATCACGAAGGCCGCGGCCGCAACTAAGGCATCCTTGGCCTCGTGTGGAAAGGCGGCGTGGCCGGAAACACCAGTAATTTTGAGGTGAATCTCGGTCGTGCCCGCAAACAACGTCCCCATGCGGCTGGCAATCTGCCCGGCCGGCAGCTGCGGGTTGTCGTGCAACCCGTAGAACTCATCGGGCCGCCACTTGCCGCTGAACACGCCAGTTTCGTACACGCGCTTGCCGCCGTAATCATTCTCCTCTGCGGGCTGGAAGAAGAAAATCATGTTGTCTCGCGGTTGCGTCTGCGTGAAGTGGTACAGAATCCCGAGGGCAACGGTCATGTGCACGTCATGCCCGCACGCGTGCATCTGCCCGGGAATAGTCGAGGCAAAAGGCAAACCGGTGCGCTCCGTGACGGGCAGGGCGTCGATGTCGGTCCGGTAACCAATCGTCCGATTGCCCTCAGTCCCCTGCAGCCGCACGAGAATGGCGGTTGGCACAGTTTCAACGCCACGCACCTCCATAAATGGTACCTGCCACTTGGCAATTAACTTGCGCAGGTACGCGCTCGTGCGCTCTTCATGCAGCGCCAGCTCCGGAATCCGGTGCAGATTCTCCCGAATTGTACTCAGTTCACTTGCCGTTAAATCAGCCATTCGCACTTGCCCCCATCTTAATCCTGAACGCTAAATGTTACGTAGGTCGTCAATCAAACCGGTCTTGGATTCAGTTTTAGCATCCACCTGCTTGATGATTTTGGCCGGAACACCACCGACAACCTCGCCGGCGGGAACATCCTTGGTCACCACAGCACCCGCCGCAACGACCGCCCCAGCACCAACGCGCACACCCTCAAGCACGACGGCGTTTGCACCGATCAGCACGTTGTCTTCAATGATGACTGGCGTTGCGGATGCGGGTTCAACCACCCCCGCGAGCACGGTGCCCGCACCGATGTGGCAGTGCTTGCCAACGGTGGCGCGACCGCCGAGGACAGCGCCCATGTCGATCATGGTCTCGTCCCCGATGACGGCACCGATGTTGATGACGGCGCCCATCATGATGACGGCCTTATCACCGATAGCAACGTGCTCACGAATGATGGCGCCCGGCTCGATGCGGGCGTTCACGCCGGCAATGTTCTTGAGCGGCACTCCTGAGTTCCGGGCACTAACTTCGGCCCGCTGCTCCGTGATGTGGCCGCTATTAGCCTGCAGCCAAGGTGCCAGCACGTCGTTATCGCCGTACAGCTGGCCGGTCTTAACGTCCAGGAACGCCTGCACACCAGCCGGCACTGGGGTCAGCGCAGCCATATCGCCGGCAATGGTGACGTGGACTGGGGTTTGCTTAGGGGCGTTAGCGATGTATTCGATAATTTTTTCAGCGTCAAAATTCTGAGTCATGATGATCTCCTTCTATATAAATGCTTGGATGGCTAGTTAATCGTACGCGGGCAAGTCCATTCAGGCGCCTTGGGCTTGTAGTTCCCGCTGCTACGGTAGCTTTGTCTAGGTTCAGCAGTTGGTTGATGCCGGCGGGCGGCGCATCTTGCTCCCGTTGCGCTGGCGGCAGTGACTGACAGGCATGCTGGGGCCCGGTTCCAGACTTGGCGAAGTTCACGCCAAGTCTTCCACCTTAGCTCCGAGCCCGCCGTTTCTATACAACGTTTTCGGTAAACTCGCAGTACTACTTAGTCTACTACTAGCGGTCTCTCCGCTATCCCCGATAATTGAGAGCAACACTCTTGCGAAACCCACGCAAGAATGTCGCTCTCAATTATCGTTTCAGCATGGTCACTCCCGCCAGCTCCACTCAGCAAGAGGCGCGGCCCGCCTACGTAACAGTTCTAAGCCAGTTAAGTTGAAAATGACCACCTGAGTTCATTACCAGAAACATACGTGGAACAGATAACCATCCATGTATGCGTCATAAGCATGAGCTTCACCGTCTAACGTAGGGTGGCAGGCGCCTCTTTCGGAGCAACCGTTGAGGGGGTGACCGAGCTGTCGCGATAATCAGCGCGACTCAACACGATTTTTGTTGAGTTGCGTTGATTATCGGGGAGAACGGAAAGACCGCGAAGGAGCGTAGCGACGCGGGCTTGTAGTTCAGGGTCAAGACTCGCGTATTTTGCGAGGCTTGAACCCGGCCCCAGCGAGTCTTTGTCATCCCCTCAACGGCGGCAGCGGAGAAAGATGCGGCTGCCACCCGACAGTCAACGACCAATGTGACCGGATCAGGTTCTACGCTTTGTAGTCCATGTCGTGGTCGCAGAGGTCGACCCAGGTTTCGCGCCGGACTGCGACTTGGCTCTTGCCGTCCTCCGCGAAGACCACTGCTGGCCGCGGATTGCGATTGTACAGGGACGCCATGGAATAACCGTACGCACCGGTCGCCAGCACCGCGATGACATCGCCCGCAGTAATTTTGGGGAGTTTAGCGTCCTTAATCAGGATGTCGCCGGACTCGCAGCACTTGCCGGCTAGGGTCACCGTCTCTTCTGCGGGTGCGGTCGCGGCTTTGGCGAGGACCGCCTCGTACTCCGCCTGGTAGAGTGCTGGGCGGATGTTGTCGCCCATGCCGCCATCAACGGTTTGGTAGGTGCGCACACCTGGGATGACCTTGCGGGAACCAGCCGTGTAGAGCGTGTAACCGGCGGGGCCGACAATGGAGCGACCTGGTTCAATCCAGACGGCCGGCATTGGGGCACCAACTTTCTCGCTTTCAGTCGCGATGGTGTCGGCGAGCACCTTCACGAAGGCGCTTGGTGGCAATGGCTTGTCGTCATCCGTGTACTGGATACCGAAGCCACCACCAACATCGAGAACCTTGGGCTGGAAGTTACACTGCGCGGCGATTTGGACCAACTTTTGCGCTTCGGCCACGAAGCCAGCAGTTTCAAAAATCTGGGAACCGATGTGGGCGTGCAGACCAAGCAAGTTGATGCTGTCTGCGGCTTGGGCCTTCTTGATTGCGGCCGCGGCCTGACCGCTTTCGACATCATAACCAAACTTGCTGTCGGACTGGCCGGTCATGATGTACTCGTGCGTGTGCGCGGAAACGGACGGCGTAATGCGGATGAGGATGTTTTGCACCACGCCCTGCTTTTTGGTCAAGGCAATCAGGCGGTCGAGCTCGTAGTCGTTATCCACGATGATCGTGCCCAGACCGCTGTCCACGGCGAGCTCCAATTCAAGGTCGGACTTGTTATTACCATTAAGTGAAACGTTGGCCATATCGAAGCCCGCCTTCATTGCCGTGGTGATCTCGCCGCCGGACACAACGTCCAGGTGGGCACCCTCACTCGCCGCAACTTGAAACATCGCGATGCAAGCAAAAGCCTTAGCCGCATAACTCACGGTAAAGTCCGCATCCTGCGCGGCAAAAGCCGCCTTGTACGCACGGATTGCAGCGCGAATGCGACTCACATCGTAAACATACAGTGGTGTGCCGTATTGCTGAGCAAGCTGCTGGGCGTCCACGCCGCCGATGCTCAGGGCGCCGGTTGCGGTAGTATCAATCTTAATCGTCATGTTCTTCCTCCTGCCGGGTATGACCTGCAAAATGCCCGGAACGCTGAGCCCCTAAGTTTCATTTTGCAATTAACTTTTGTCTTAATTGTGCGCGGAACTGCTTAATTAATGACCATTCAGTGCACAAATTCTTCATTACTTACTTGCATCATTGAAATCATCCACCACGACCCGAGGCAAGCGCTCCGTGAAGATAATGGATTGTTCCCACGGCGCTAAACCGGTGTGGGCGGCCATGTCGTCGAGGGTGATGCGCTTGTCACCATCTTTGCCGAGCACGGTAACCTTCGTCCCCAGCGGCAGTGGTCCAGGCAGCCGAATCATCATCGCGTCCATGGCAATTTTGCCGAGAATCTGGCACTCCTGACCATTAACTAGGACGTGGAAGCCAGTGAGCTTGCGGGTCAGGCCATCGCCGTAGCCAAGTGGCAGGGTGCCGACCCATTCGCCCTCTTTTGCCTGGTAGATGTGGGCGTAGGAGATGCCATCCCCCGCGTGCATCTGCTTCACAAAAATCAGCTGCGTTTCGAGCCGCTCAATTTGTTCGAGGTAATCGGCGGGTCGCAAACTGCCGAGTGACGGCTCAATCCCGTACGCGATGGTCCCGGCACGAATGACGTCGGTCGGAATTTTGTCTGCGTGGTACATCGCGGCGCTTGAGTTAGCAACGTGGACCATGACCGGCTTCGGCAAGGTGTCCGTCAGCTCATGCCAGCGCGTGAGCTGCTTATTGAAGTACTCGTTGTGCACGGAATCGGCTTCGGAGAAGTGCGTCATCAGGCCGTGATAATTAAACTTGCTGGGGTTAGCGGCCATGAATTCAAGGCTGGCGTCGATCTCGGCGCGGTCGCGGTAACCGATGCGGCCCATCCCCGTGTCAACGGCGATGGAAACCAGCAATTGCTTGCGGCCATCCATCTGGGCCGCGGCGGTCTTGAGCCAGTCGCGACTGCCGACCGTGGTGATGAGGTCATAGTCAGCACACAACTGCGCGTATTCGGGCTGGACGAGCGACATGATCAGAATCGGTGCGGTGACGCCGGACTCGCGGAGCGCCAGGGCCTCATCAATCACGGCGACGGCCAGGCCATCCGCGCCGCCTTCAAGCGCGGCCTTACCAACCTCCAGGAGCCCGTACCCGTACGCGTTCGCCTTGACCGCGAGAAACACGGTTTTGGCGTGGGACGCCTCACGCACAGCGGCTAAGTTGTGCGCGATGGCGTGACGAGAAATTAGTAACCTAGTGGGACGGTGATTAGCAATGACCATGTGAAGTACCTCCGTAAGTGTTGCGATTTAAAAAATAGTTTGCTGCTATGTGGTAGAAAACAAATACCCCATTGGATTTGCGCTTGTTCGCACATCCAATGGGGCACAGACCATATGTAATAATTCGGTCGACCGTATGAACAGCGATAGCGCTCCGTCACTTCTGCGACGACAGTCCAGCACTTATTCAGCGCTGGCCCAAGCGAACGTTTGTCATCACGTCCACTTTCGGCGGTCTCCCCCTTCACACGTCGTCGGCGTTTCTTGACGAAACTAAGACGTGCTACTCATGTCGACCGCAACCTCTATCTACTTTTTTGATATTGGCATTAGAATACGTCTCAAAAGTCACACTGTCAAGGTGTTGACAAGATTAAAATTTAAGGATTAACTATGTGGCGAGTCTAATTTTGGAAAGTAGGTCCCGTTATGAAGGTCATCAAGTTCGGTGGTTCATCGCTTGCTAGCGGCGAACAGGTGCAAAAAGCAATCAATATCATCGTCGCCGATCCCGCGCGGCGAATCGTTGTCGTTTCCGCTCCTGGCAAGCGGCACAAAGGCGACGTTAAGGTCACAGATTTACTCGAGCAGCTCGCTAAAACCGTGCAAAACAGTGGCGATACCAGCGCGCTTGAAGATGAAATTTTGGGCCGCTACCAAGCCATCAGCGAATACTTCAGCATGTCCGGCTCCGATGTCCTTAGCAAACTGCGGGAGCACCTGCAAAATCTGGAACACCAGAGCTACCCAAGCAGTGAACACCTCTTCGCTGCCTTCATGGCTCAGGGTGAGAACATGAACGCCCGCCTGATTGCCCGGGTAATGCGCCACCTCGGCTACCGCGCCCGCTTTGTTGACCCTAAGGAACTCGGTATGGTGGTCAGCGGGTCACCACGGTCCGCCGAGATTCGCGAGGACAGTTACGAACGAATCGGCAAGTTCCAACTGGAACCCGGTGAGATCATCATCGTGCCCGGCTTCTTTGCCTACGATGAGGACGGCAACTACGCCACTTTTGCCCGCGGCGGCTCTGACATCACCGGCTCGATTCTTGCCCGCGGTTTTGATGTCGACCTCTACGAAAACTTCACCGACGTGTCAGCAATCTACGCGGTTGGCCCCGACGTGGTGCCGCACCCCCGTGCAATCAACACGCTGACATACCGGGAGATGCGGGAACTTTCCTACGCCGGCTTCTCCGTCTTTAACGACGAGGCTATCATCCCCGTCATCCGCGCCGGTATTCGCGTCAACGTCAAGAACACCAACGACCCCGACGCACCCGGCACCATGATTGCCCCGACCAAGGACGTTAAGCACCACCACCTCATCACCGGCATTGCGGCCAACGACGGCTTCACCGCCCTCTACCTGCACCGCTACCTGCTGAACAAGGAAGTCGGGCTGACCCTGCGGATTCTGCAGATTCTCTACAAGTACAACGTCAGTTACGAACACATGCCATCAGGGATCGATGACCTGACCATTATCTTTGCCAAGGACCAGCTGAACGCCAGCCAAATGAGTGCCATGACCGACGACATCAAGGCTGAAATCAAGCCGGACCGCATCGAATGGTTCGATGATTTTGCCATCATCATGGTCGTTGGTGAGGGCCTCTACACTCGCAACGACTTGATTGCTAGAGTCATGGACAAGCTGGCCGAACAGGATATTGCCCCAACAATGATCAACCAGGGTGCCTCCCGTATCAGCACCATGATCGGCGTGGACAGCGACCGGGCCCTAGACGCAGTACGCGCAATTTACACGCTGAGTTGCGAGAAAAAAGAAGCACAGAGCGAAGGCGCGGCAAGATAAACTAGTCGGTTGCTAATTTCAAATTAATCCATAATGCCGCAGTCCCTTTTCAATGCCCCCAGCCATGTTGCTGGCGGTGACGAATTCGGCTGCGGCTTTGTATTGCGCGCTCGCGTTAGCCATCGCAACCACGTGCTGCACCACCGTTGCCATTGGTAAGTCATTGTCGCCGTCACCAAACGCATAGGTGGTCCAGCCCGTTAGTTCTGGCTGGGCAAGCAAAATTTTCAGGCCAGACGCCTTGCTCAAACGGCGCTCGATGAGATCAAGGTCGAAGGGTGAATCCCGATAGAACTGGAGCTCTGGGAACTGCTGGGCATAACGGTCCCGTACCGCCTGCCCGCCCGCATCATCGGCCGCAAAAATCAGCATCCGCGTCGCCTGGGCGTGCCGATAATATTCCGCGTCAACAGGTGGTAATTCCTGCTGCACATCGGAGTAGTTGCCCCGGACAAGTTCATTCACTCCGGACAAAACGGCCCCCGACTCGTTGTACCAAGCAACGACTAAGCCGTCTTTTGCCGCCTGCTCGCTGAGGGCGGTAACGAGTGCGGGCGCGATATGCTGGTTCGCAATCAGCTTGCCGTGCAAAAAAATGCTGGCGCCATTGCCGGCTACGGCGGTGTCAATGCCAGTCTGCGTGAGCAGCCCGCGGATTTCCCACAAATCGCGGCCGGTGGCAATGACCGGTAAGTTGCCGTTTTTAACTAGGTCCCTTAGCGCCTGCAAGGTTTGCGAACCAACAGTTTTATCGTCTCGCATCAAGGTGCCGTCCAGATCAAAAAATACTACTGCGTGTGCCATCCTTTTAGCCTCCATCTGTTCGCTACAAAACAAGCCTAACAGCATTGAAAACCAACGGCAAGCGCTTTCAGATGGGCTTCTGGGCGACGCTTTAGCAAAATTTTGCCGGTTTTCAGTTCAGTCCGTGACACTTTTGCCATTAATCAGCCGCAAAACGTGGCATAAAGATTAAATTCAGATTGGACTTGACCGAGAATTGGTTTAGCCGTACCATAGCTTTAATCAAGTCTTACGTTGAGGAGATAAGTAGCCTTCCGAAATGCCACAGAGAGCCGGATTTAGGTGCAAGCCGGTGCACGGACGGACGCGAACATGGTCTCTGAGTATTGTCTGGGCGAGCCGTCAGGTTAACCCACACCGGGTGCGCCCGTTACCGCGTCGCAGTATCGAAAACAACTTTTTCCCGTACTGGGTGAGTGCTTAGCGGTGACGCTAAGCAGAAAACGGGTGGTACCACGAATTTCGTCCCGCAGTCCTAATTTTTTAGGGTTGCGGGACTTTTTTTATGGAAACAGAGCGGAGTGAGTCGCTTAGAAGCTGAGCATTAACGTACTCTGGGCAAAATGCTTGGGCTTTAGCATTTGGACCAGAGTGTGTTAAGCGCAAGCTTCTGCCTCACGCAGCTCGACTAGACACCGTAAACTAGAACTTCTGATACTGATAGCACCTAATCCATCCCCTTGGAGGTAATCATATGTCGTCTGTTCACATCTTAAACGGTCTAACCGCACCCGTTGACAGCAAGCCGCAGCGGAACGCGCGTAACATTCTTATTCTGAACCTGATGCCGAACCGCGCGGTCACTGAGCAGCAGTTCGTGCAGGCCTTCGCCGCGACCGGCATTCCGGTCAACCTGACCTTCTGCCTGCCGGCCACGCATCACATTCGCCAGCACGAGGCGGAGCTGCGTGCCAAGTACCGCAGCTTTGATCAGGTTCGCAAGCAGTATTTTGACGCCCTGATCGTGACCGGCGCGCCTCTGGACCGGGTGGCCTTCAATACCGTGGATTACTGGCCGGAGCTGCAGGACATCCTCGCCTGGCGCCATGATCATACCAGGGGCAGCCTGTTCATCTGCTGGGGCGCGTACGCGGCGGGTAAAATCGACGGCATTTTCACCGGCAAGCAGATCGACCGCAAAATTACCGGGGTGTTCACCACTGACGGCTACACGATGCCGCAGTCACGCTACTTCATCATCCCCCAGGAATCCGTTAAGCGCGGTAGCGTCATCGCTGGCAATTCCGAACTCGGGGCAACCATCGTGACCGAGCCCATTAGCCATTCAACATACGTCGCCGGGCACTTCGAATACCTGACCGGCACCCTCGCGGACGAATATAACCGCGACCGCCACAAGAACGGCGCCAAGGCACCACGGCCGGTTAACTATTTTGCCGCCGACTTACGACCCCGCAACAGCTGGCAGGCGGACGCCAAGCGCTTTTACACCGAATGGTTAAACGCCATTCCTAAGCAAACACGTACTAACAAGGAGGAAACAATCAATGTCTAGAAAAATTGCAACGCAGCTAACTCAAGGTACTAACGGTACGGATGACGGCAACACCGGCTCCGTTGTCGCCCCGTTGAACTTCTCCACCGCGTTCCGGCACCCCGGACTGGGCGAATCAACCGGTTTCGATTACTCCCGGCTCGCCGGCCCGACCCGGCAGCTCCTTGAAGGCCAGCTGGCAGCCATCGAATACGGCACGCACGCCTTCGCCACCAGCTCCGGCATGGCAGCCATTGACCTTGTTTTCTCCGCCTTCACCCGCTCCGGCGACCACTTCATTTGCAGTGACGACCTCTACGGTGGCTCCTTCCGCTACTTCGACGAGCGTCAGGACAAGTACAATGTCCAGTACGACAAGTGGAACGGTATCAACGTTGACGACTTGCTACTCAAAATTAAGAAAAGTACCAAGCTCATCTGGCTCGAGTCCCCATCGAACCCAACCATGAAGATCATCGACATCGAGGGCGTGGCCAAGGCCGTGCACGCAATCCGGCCCGACATCCTGATTGCAGTGGATAATACCTTCCTGACCCCGATCTACCAGAACCCAATCAAGCTTGGCGCCGACGTGGTTGTCCACTCCGCCACCAAGTACCTGGGTGGCCACAACGACATTTTGGCTGGTGCGGTCATCGTCAATGACGACAAGCTCGGCGCCATTTTGCAAGAAGAGTTGACCACCACCGGCCAGACGCTGGATTCCTTCGACTCGTGGCTGCTGATCCGCTCGCTCAAGACGCTACACGTCCGCATGGCGGCCCACACCGCTAACGCCCGCTACCTCGCTGAACGCCTGCCAACACTGACTGGTGTCGACAAGGTGCTCTACGCTGGGGTCGGCGGCATGATCAGCTTCTACCTGAACGACAAGTACAGCGTGGACAAGTTCCTGCGCGCACTGCGGGTCTGTTCATTCGCCGAGAGTCTGGGCGGGGTCGAGTCCCTAATCACCGTGCCGTACATCCAGACCCACCACGATATGCCCGTTGGTGACCGACTGGCGCTGGGCATCACGCCGCAACTCATTCGTCTGTCCGTTGGTTTGGAAGACAAAGACGACCTCTGGGACGACCTGCAGCAGGCCGTTGCCGCCGCCAAAGAAGATAAGGAGTAATTCGCCATGCATGATTGGACCAAAATTATCAAGAAAACTACTGTCGCTGACAAACTGAGTGGGGCCGTGAACACCCCCATCCAGCTCTCGACCACCTTCAACCAGCCGAGTTTTGACCACTTCGGCGAGTTCGACTACGCGCGCAGTGGCAACCCCACCCGCAAAGTCGCCGAAGACGCGGTCGCTTCTCTTGAAGACGCTCGCTACGGCTTTCTTTACAGTACCGGCATGGCGGCCATTTCCTCCGTTTTGCTTACCTTCAGCCAGGGCGACCACCTGATCGTGTCCAAGTACGTTTACGGCGGCACCTTCCGGATTCTGGAACAGGTACTGAACCGCTACGGCATTGAGCACACTTTTGTTGACCTCGGTGACCTCGACGCCGTGCGCGCGGCCATCAAGCCGAACACCAAGGCCATCTACATCGAGACACCATCCAACCCGATTCTCGCCGTTGCCGACCTGGACGCGCTGGTCGCAATTGCCCATGAACACAAGCTCCTGACGATTGCGGACAACACCTTCATGTCCCCAGTTTTGCAAAAGCCAATCAAACACGGCGTCGACATTGTTGTCCACTCCGCAACCAAGTTCCTGTCCGGCCACTCCGACATCCTCGCCGGGGCCGCCATCACCGACAACAAGGAGCTTGCGGACCGCATCTACTTCATCCAAAATGCCGTGGGTGCAACGCTTGGCGTCACTGATTCCTGGTTGCTCTTGCGCGGCATCAAGACCCTCGGCATCCGCATGCAGCAGAGCAGTTCCGCAGCACTGAAGATTGCAACCTGGCTGTAGAAACAGCCCCAAGTGACCAGGGTCTGCTACCCAGGTCTACCCAGCAACCCTGGTTACGCAATCCAGAAGCGCCAGGCCAAAAACGGCGGTGCGGTCTTGAGTTTTGACGTCGGCAGTGAGGACAACGCCCGCATCATCGCCGAGAACACCAAGATCCCCGAATTCTCTGTCTCCCTCGGCGGTACCGAAACCATTCTTTCCTACCCACCGAAGATGAGCCACGCGGAACTTAGTGAAGCAGAGCGCGCGAAGTCCGGCATCACCCCTGGCCTGCTCCGCTACTCCGTCGGCATTGAAGATCCAGACGACCTGATTGCGGACTTGCAGCAGGCACTAGCCCTGATCAAATAAGCTTGGCGCCACTTGCGTATAGTCGCGCAAAGCAGGAGGCATTGATATGACAAGAATTAACATCGGCCTGCTCGGACTCGGCACGGTTGGCTCGGGCATCGTCAACATTTTGCAGCGGAAGCGGCCCCAGCTTGCGGCCCTCGACCTGCACATCACCCGTGCGGCGGTCCGCAACCTCTACCCCAAGCGCCAGGCGCTGTACCCCGACATCGAGCTGACCACCAGCGCCGTCAGCATCACCCAGGACCCCGACATCGACGTGGTCATCGAGGTAATGGGTGGCGTAAAGGACACCTACCCGCTCCTGGTCAACGCCTTGAAGCACGGTAAGCACGTCGTTTCCGCCAACAAGGACCTGCTGTCGGAATACGGTCCCGAACTGAGCAAGCTTGCCCAGCAAAACCATGTCGGCCTGTACTATGAGGCCGCGGTCACGGGCGCCATCCCCATTTTGCACGTCCTAGCCCAGTCTTACGCTGGGGACAAAATTACGCGGGTGGCCGGGATCGTTAACGGGACGAGCAACTACATCCTGACCCAAATGGTCCGCGAAGGCCGCGGCTACCAAGAAGCACTCGCCGCCGCGCAGGAACTCGGGTTCGCTGAAGCCGACCCCACTAACGATGTGGAAGGCTTCGACGCGGCGTACAAGCTGTTGATCCTCAGCCGCTTTGCGTTCGGGATGACGCCCAAACTGGCGGACGTTAAGCGCCAGGGCATCACCACGCTCCAAAGCGGCGACTTCGCGGCTGCGCGCCACTTCGGTTACACGCTCAAGCCACTGGCGGTGGGCATGCTGCGCGCAGAACAACTGGATCTGCGGGTCGGTCCCTACCTTGTGTCGCCAAACCACGCCTTCAGCAGCGTTATCTACGAAAATAATGCTGTTGTCGTTGACTCCCTCAACACCAAAGAAATCATGCTGAGCGGACCCGGTGCGGGTTCCCTGCCGACCGCCAACTCAATTATTTCCGACCTGGTCACGATTGGCACCGCGATTCACAACGGCATCGAGCCGGCACCGTTCACCAGTTTGGTGGCACCGACGGCCATTTGCAGCCCGGACCGCAGTGTGGCGGCCCGGCTGATTGCGCTGAAGACCAGTCCGGAACACTTTGCCGAGCTGCGGGGCCAGCTCGGAATCACCTACACGAAGCCGTACGTGGAGGATGGAGTGCCTTACAATTGTTAGACAGAAGAAATAACAGTTATGAGGTGCTTACATGTATTATAAATACTCGACCCAA
>NZ_BLBG01000013.1 GCF_009687905.1 Lacticaseibacillus zhaodongensis
GAACACAGAAGTTAAGCTTCTCTACGCTGATAGTAGTTGGTGGGAAACTGCCTGCGAGGGTAAGAAGTCGCCGCGCTCATTATATGGAGGATTAGCTCAGTTGGGAGAGCGTCTGCCTTACAAGCAGAGGGTCACAGGTTCGAGCCCTGTATCCTCCATTGAGCCGTTAGCTCAGTTGGTAGAGCAACGGACTTTTAATCCGTGGGTCGACAGTTCGAGCCTGTCACGGCTCATCCCAGTAGATACACAAGCCATGCGGGTGTGGCGGAACTGGCAGACGCGCTAGATTTAGGTTCTAGTGGTTAATTACCGTGGGGGTTCGAGTCCCTTCACCCGCAGTTTAGGCCTTATTGGCATAAATATGCCGACTTAGCTCAGTTGGTAGAGCACCTGATTTGTAATCAGGGGGTCGGGCGTTCGAATCGTCTAGTCGGCAGTAATCAAATAGTTATGCGGAAGTAGTTCAGTGGTAGAACATCACCTTGCCATGGTGGGGGTCGCGGGTTCGAATCCCGTCTTCCGCTTTTCTGTTGTTTAAATGATTACTAACAGTTTAATATCTTGCACCCATAGCGCAACTGGATAGAGTGTCTGACTACGAATCAGAAGGTTGTAGGTTCGATCCCTACTGGGTGCATTTAACGGGAAATAGCTCAGCTTGGTAGAGCACCTGGTTTGGGACCAGGGGGTCGCAGGTTCGAATCCTGTTTTCCCGACTTTTCATAATAATGCGGAAGTAGTTCAGTGGTAGAACATCACCTTGCCATGGTGGGGGTCGCGGGTTCGAATCCCGTCTTCCGCTTTTTTAATACTTTTCGGGAAGTAGCTCAGCTTGGTAGAGCACTACGTTCGGGACGTAGGGGTCGCAAGTTCGAATCTTGTTTTCCCGATAATACGATTGTTTACATATGCGCCTAGTCAGCGCTTTTTTTGTCCGCTAAAATGATTCTGAAAATACGGTCCATTGCAAAATGTTAGTTAGTAAAGTCACGCCCTAGCGACGTGGCTTTTTGCATTCGTGATGAAAGCCTGTATAATGAAAGTCAAGATTAGTCAAAGTATCGAACGGAGGTGGCGTCGTGCAGGCACAAAATATGTCTGATATAATCGAATCTTATTTGAAAACGATCTTAGAACAACAACGGCAGGTCGAAATCAGACGGGCCGAGATTGCAGAACGCTTTAATTGTGTGCCATCACAGATCAATTACGTGATCAATACGCGCTTCACCCCGCAACGCGGCTACGTTGTGGAGAGTAAGCGCGGTGGTGGTGGCTACATTCGCATTGTGAAGGCGCAACTGCGTGATGACCAGACGTCATTATCGGTAATGCGGGCTAATGTTCCCAGTCGTTTGCGCGAACGTGATGCGCAGGCGATGACGCAGCAACTGTTTGACGCTCAAATCATCAGTCAAGAAACTGGGAATGCAATGCTGAGTGCCATGAGTCACCGGACCTTGAACTTAGCCGATACTCGGCTGGAAGAAATGCTGCGGGCGCGGATGTTTAGAGCCCTGTTAGACAGTCTCCGTTTTGAATAAATAATAGTAATACCGACGGGGTTATTAAGTTGCTCCGTTTTTGAATTAGTTTTGATGACCATATCTGACTGCGATTCGTCAAGATTGCGGCCAGGTACGTGCAGGTGAGCTTACACCGAGGAGGACTTAGCATGGATAACTTATTTACGATTAGCGCCAAGAATGTACTTTCGATTGCGCAGAAACAAGCGCGGGTGTTCCATCACCATGCGGTTGGAACTGAGCACCTCCTGCTCGCCTTGACCATTGAGTCTGAAGGCATTGCCGGCAAAACCTTGCGGCAGCTTGGCGTCACCGAGGCGCTTGTCCACGATGATGTTGAGAGCTACACAGGTTACGGGGCATTGCCTAATAGTGCTACCGGAGCGGATGCTTACCTTCCATATTCACCCAAGGGTAAGGAAGTACTGGCTGGCGCAGGAGACGAGGCTAAGCGCTTTGGTGCTGCCAAAATTGGTACGGAACACATCCTGCTCAGTTTACTAACGGATGAAGATTCCATCGCCAGTCGCATTTTGGCAAGCAGCTTCTCACTCAACGCTAAAAAGCTGCGGAAGCTGGTCTTGAAGCGGATGGGCGTCAGCGAGAGCACGAGCAAAGCCAAGGCACCCCGGAGCAATGCCAACGCGCCGACTCCGACCTTGGATGACTTAGCGCGGGACTTGACCCAACTTGCACGGGAAGACCGGATTGACCCCGTCGTCGGCAGAGACGCCGAGGTCCGGCGGTTGATTCAGATCCTAGCGCGGCGGACCAAGAACAACCCCGTACTGATCGGGGAGCCTGGGGTCGGCAAAACGGCGATTGCTGAGGGTTTTGCCGAACGGATCGTCCAGGGCAAAGTGCCAATGGAGATGCGAACCAAACGCGTTATGATGCTCGACATGGGCTCACTGGTTGCCGGGACTAAGTATCGTGGTGAGTTCGAAGACCGCCTGAAGAAGATCATCGACGAAATCTACAAGAACGGTGAAGTCATTCTCTTCATTGATGAACTGCACACCCTGATCGGTGCCGGTGGTGCCGAGGGGGCTATTGACGCCTCAAACATTTTGAAGCCAGCCCTCGCACGGGGTGAACTGCAACTCATCGGGGCAACGACCTTGGACGAGTACCAAAAGTACATCGAAAAGGATGCTGCTTTGGAGCGGCGGTTTGCGACCGTTATGGTCAAGGAGCCAACGCAGGAACAAGCCGAAGAGATTCTGCGCGGTTTACGGCCCCGTTATGAGGAGCACCACGGTGTAACGATTAGTGATGCGGCACTGCACGCAGCGGTCGAGCTGTCGAACCGGTACATCACGACCCGCTTCTTGCCGGACAAGGCAATCGACCTGATCGATGAGTCAGCTGCCAAAGTGCGGCTTGATAACAGTGACCGGCCGAGTCCCGCTAGCAAGCTCGAAGACCAGTTGCGCAAGCTGGTCGAGGAGAAGGAGGCCGCAATCGGGGCGCAAGACTTCGAAAACGCCGCCCAGCTGCGGGAGCAGGAACAAGATCTCCGGGCCAAAATTGCCACGGAGCAGGCTAAGGCACCAAGTGATGGTGTGCGTAAGGACATTGTCGTTGGTGAGGAAGACGTTGCCGATGTCGTTGGTCAGTGGACCGGGATTCCGGTTACCCAGCTGACTAAGAAGGAAAGCGAACGGCTACTGCACCTCGAAAAGGTTCTTCACGAACGGGTCGTTGGTCAGGATGAGGCCGTTACGGCTGTGGCCCGGGCAATCCGCCGGGCCCGTAGCGGTCTGAAGGCACCTAACCGCCCAATCGGCAGTTTCATGTTCCTCGGCCCAACTGGGGTCGGTAAAACTGAGCTGGCCAAAACGCTCGCGGAGGCCATGTTTGGTAGCGAAGACGCCATGATCCGGGTCGACATGTCCGAATACATGGAGAAGTACAGTACCAGTCGCCTGATTGGGGCCGCACCTGGCTATGTTGGCTATGAAGAGGGCGGTCAGCTTACCGAAAAGGTCCGCAACAAGCCATACTCCGTTGTGCTTTTGGATGAGGTCGAGAAGGCCCACCCAGACGTCTTTAACCTTTTGCTGCAAGTGCTCGATGATGGGTACTTGCGGGATGCAAAGGGCCGGTCGGTCGACTTCCGGAACACTATTTTGATCATGACTTCGAACCTTGGTGCCAGCAGCATCAACCTCGACAAGAGCGTTGGCTTCGGTGCGAAGGCGGCTACTGATGATTATGGGGTCATGAAGGAACGCATCAACGGTGAATTGAAGCGCTACTTCCGCCCAGAATTCCTGAACCGGATCGACGAAACGATCGTCTTCCACAGTCTGGGCAAGCCGGAGCTGCGGACCATCGTCAAAATCATGGCGAAGTCCTTGCTCGACCGTGTGCGTGACCAGGGCATTGAGGTCTCAATGACCCCAGCAGCCGTTGATGCGGTTGCTAAGGCCGGCTACGACCCTGAATACGGTGCGCGGCCACTGCGCCGGGCACTGCAGCGGGACGTGGAGGATCAGCTCAGTGAGCTTTTGCTCGCGGGGACCGCTAAGGCTGGCGATACCATCGTGATTGGGGCCCACAAGGGGAAGATTACCTTTAAGGTCAAGAACCCTAAGCAGACCGAAGAACACGAACCGGTCAGCTCTAAATAATTTAATATTGACAACGGAGCGCAAGCGTGCTTGACAGAAGTTTTCCGGACTGTTAAGCTGTCTACAGTTGTGTTTCGTTACAGACAAGGTACCGCCGTGATCTATTGTCCATGGCTGGTACGAGAAGAGGTCAAAAGTAGCAGCAAGTGTCGCGCTACTTTTGTCTTTTTTTTGCCTAAAATGTCGTCACTTTTGGCGATGTAATCAAAATGTAATGTGCACAGTCCGCTTCTGGATTCTAATGCTAACCGCAATTTTATAGAGGGGTGAATAACTTGGCAGGACATTTAGTCAACTACGGTAAACACCGCACACGACGTTCCTACTCGCGAATCAAAGAAGTTCTTGAACTTCCAAACCTGATTGAAATTCAGACTAATTCGTACCAGTGGTTCCTGGACGAAGGCTTGAAAGAAATGTTCGACGACATCATGCCTATTTCAGACTTCCAGGGCAACCTGAGTTTGGAATACGTTGATTATCAGTTGCTCGAACCAAAGTACACGGTGGAGGAAGCTCGGCAGCATGATGCTAACTACTCCGCACCATTGCACGTAACACTGCGTCTGACCAACCACGAAACCGGTGAAATCAAGTCCCAGGACGTCTTCTTTGGTGACTTCCCACTGATGACCGAGCAAGGTACCTTCATTATTAATGGTGCTGAACGGGTTATCGTTTCCCAATTGGTCCGCTCACCTGGTGTCTACTTCAACAGTACTGTTGATAAGAACAGCCGCACCACATACGGTACGACCGTGATCCCTAACCGGGGTGCTTGGCTTGAATTTGAAACTGACGCCAAGGACATCTCCTACGTTCGGATCGACCGGACCCGGAAGATCCCAATGACCGAACTCGTGCGGGCCCTTGGTTTCGGTTCCGACCAGGACATCATCGACCTTTTCGGTGACAACGATTCCCTGATGCTCACCTTGGAAAAGGATGTGCACAAGGAAGAGAGCGACTCCCGGACTGATGAAGCCCTGAAGGATATCTACGAACGACTACGCCCAGGCGAACCTAAGACTGCTGACTCTAGTCGCTCACTGCTTTACGCACGTTTCTTCGATCCAAAGCGTTACGACCTCGCCAAGGTTGGTCGTTACAAGGTCAACAAGAAGCTTGCGCTCAAGAACCGGCTGCTCGGTGAGACCCTTGCAGAAACGCTGGCTGACCCTGACACCGGTGAAGTACTTGCCAAGAAGGGTGACAAGGTCGACCGTCAGCTCATGGACACCTTGACCCCTTACCTCGAACGCGACGACTTCAAGACGATCACCTTGCAGCCTAACTCCGATGGTGTTTTGCAGGACCCAGTTGAACTCCAGAGCATCAAGGTCTACTCCCACGTCACTCCTGACAAGGAAGTTAACCTGATCGGTAACGGCAACATCGATCCTAAGCTGAAGCACATCACCCCAGCCGACATCATGTCCGCAATGAACTACTTCCTGAACCTGCAGGAAGGCATTGGGAACACTGATGATATCGACCACTTGGGTAACCGCCGGATTCGTTCTGTTGGTGAACTGCTGCAGAATCAGTTCCGCATCGGTCTTTCCCGGATGGAACGGGTCGTGCGCGAACGGATGTCCATTCAGGACGTTACCACCGTTACGCCACAGCAATTAATCAACATTCGGCCAGTTGTTGCCTCCATTAAGGAATTCTTTGGTTCATCCCAGCTGTCACAATTCATGGACCAGACCAACCCACTCGGGGAACTGACGCACAAGCGTCGTCTCTCCGCCCTTGGACCTGGTGGTTTGACTCGTGACCGGGCTGGATATGAAGTTCGAGACGTGCACTACACCCACTACGGTCGCATGTGCCCAATCGAAACTCCTGAAGGTCCTAACATCGGGCTGATTAACAGTCTGGCAACCTACGCTGTTGTTAACCCTTACGGCTTCATCGAAACCCCATACCGGCGTGTTTCCTGGACCGACCACAAGGTTACCGACAAAATTGACTACCTGACTGCTGATGAAGAAGATAACTACATCGTTGCGCAAGCTAACTCCCCATTGAACGATGACGGCTCATTTGTTGACGACACCGTTCTGGCCCGGCACAAGGATGACAACATCGAAGTTTCACCAGAAAAAGTCGACTACATGGACGTTTCGCCTAAGCAAGTAGTTGCTGTCGCTACTGCCTGCATTCCTTTCTTGGAAAACGATGACAGTAACCGTGCCCTCATGGGTGCGAACATGCAGCGGCAAGCTGTTCCTTTGATTCGTCCCCACGCACCACTTGTTGGTACCGGGATGGAATACAAGGCGGCACATGACTCCGGGACTGCGATTCAGGCTAAGTTTGCTGGTACCGTTAGCTACGTTGACGCCAAGACCATCAAGATCCGGCGCGAAGACCAGGCTGAAGACACCTACACCCTGATGAAGTTCCGGCGTAGTAACGCTGGTAAGAACTACAACCAGACACCAATCGTGCGCCTCGGCGACCACGTTGATGTTGGTGAAATCATTGCTGATGGCCCAGCCATGGACAATGGTGAGCTGGCTCTGGGTCAGAACCCAGTTGTCGCCTTCATGACTTGGAACATGTACAACTATGAAGACGCGATCGTTCTGTCCGAGAAGCTGGTCCGTGAAGATGCTTACACCTCAATTCACATTGAGGAGATGGAATCTGAAGCGCGGGACACCAAGCTCGGACCTGAAGAAGTTACCCGCGAAATTCCTAACGTTGGGGATGACGCACTGAAGGACCTTGATGAGTACGGGATTGTGCGCATCGGTGCCGAAGTTCATGACGGTGACATTTTGGTTGGTAAGGTTACGCCTAAGGGTGTTACCGAACTGTCTGCTGAAGAGCGTTTGCTCCACGCTATCTTCGGTGAGAAGGCGCGTGAAGTTCGCGACACCTCACTGCGGGTACCTCATGGTGGTGACGGGATCGTGCAGGACGTCAAAATCTTCACCCGTGAAGCTGGCGACGAACTCTCTCCTGGTGTCAACATGATGGTTCGTGTTTACGTTACCCAGAAGCGGAAGATTCAGGTCGGGGACAAGATGTCCGGTCGTCATGGTAACAAGGGGACTGTTTCCGTTGTTGTCCCTGAAGAAGACATGCCGTACCTGCCAGATGGGACCCCAGTTGACATTTGCCTGTCACCAATGGGTGTGCCGTCACGTATGAACATTGGGCAAGTCCTCGAACTCCACTTGGGGATGGCCGCAAAGAAGCTTGGCATTCACATCGCAACCCCAGTCTTTGATGGTGCGCGTGAATCTGATGTTTGGGACACCGTTAAGGAAGCCGGCATGGCCTCTGATGGTAAGACGATCGTTTACGATGGCCGGACCGGTGAACCATTCGAAAACCGGGTTTCAGTCGGGGTTATGTACTACCTGAAGCTCAGTCACATGGTCGACGACAAAATCCATGCCCGTTCAATTGGACCTTACTCCCTCGTTACGCAGCAGCCTCTCGGTGGTAAAGCACAGTTTGGTGGCCAACGTTTCGGTGAAATGGAAGTTTGGGCCCTTGAAGCTTATGGTGCTGCCTACACCCTGCAAGAAATTCTGACCTACAAGTCAGATGACGTTGTGGGCCGGGTCAAGACCTACGAAGCGATTGTTAAGGGTGAACCAATTCCACAACCTGGTGTTCCTGAAAGTTTCCGGGTTCTGGTCAAGGAACTGCAGGCACTCGGTCTGGACATGAAGGTCCTTGACGCTGCCAAGCAGGAAATCGAACTGCGTGATATGGACGATGACGACGATGATGTTGTTAGCGTCGATGCGCTTGCTAAGTTTGCTAAGGAGCAGGAGGAGAAGAAGGCTAAGGACGAAAGTGCCCAAGCTGCTTCTGCCGAAAGCAAGTCTGCAGATAGCAAGACTCAAGATAAGGAATAGGAGGTTACCCTGTGATAGACGTCAACAAGTTTGAAAGCATGCAGATCGGTCTGGCTTCACCAGACAAGATCCGTAGCTGGTCTTACGGGGAGGTTAAGAAGCCGGAAACCATCAACTACCGGACACTCAAGCCAGAGCGTGACGGACTGTTTGATGAACGGATTTTTGGCCCGACCAAGGACTGGGAATGTGCCTGTGGTAAGTACAAGCGCATTCGCTATAAGGGAATTGTCTGTGACCGTTGTGGTGTTGAAGTAACGCGTTCTAAGGTTCGCCGTGAGCGGATGGGCCACATCGAACTCGCTGCTCCTGTTTCCCACATCTGGTACTTCAAGGGTATTCCTAGCCGCATGGGGCTTGTCCTCGACATGTCCCCACGTTCCCTGGAAGAAATCATCTACTTCGCTTCTTACGTTGTTATCGATCCTGGTGACACGCCACTGGCTAAGAAGCAGCTGCTCACCGAGCGTGAGTACCGCGACAAGCGCGAAGAATATGGCAACACGTTCAACGCCAAAATCGGGGCTGAAGCCGTTAAGGAACTGCTTGACGACGTTGACCTTGCGACCGAAGTTAAGGACCTGAAGGAAGAACTCAAGTCAGCTCAGGGTCAGAAGCGCACCCGTGCGATTCGCCGTCTGGACATTTTGGACTCCTTCCTGCAGTCCGGTAACAACCCGGCCTGGATGGTTATGGATGCAATTCCAGTTATGCCACCAGATCTGCGGCCAATGGTTCAACTCGAAGGTGGCCGTTTCGCTACTTCCGACCTGAACGATTTGTACCGGCGGGTTATTAACCGTAACAACCGGCTCAAGCGTTTGCTCGACCTGAACGCTCCTAACATCATCGTGCAGAACGAAAAGCGGATGTTGCAAGAAGCTGTCGATGCACTTATCGACAACGGTCGTCGTGGCCGGCCAGTTACCGGTCCTGGTAACCGCCCACTCAAGAGCCTGTCCCACTTGCTGAAAGGTAAGCAGGGCCGGTTCCGTCAGAACTTGCTTGGTAAGCGTGTCGATTACTCTGGCCGTTCGGTCATTGATGTCGGCCCTACCCTCAAGTTCTACCAGTGTGGTCTCCCCCGGAGCATGGCACTAGAGCTCTTCAAGCCATTCGTAATGCACGAATTGGTTAAGCGGAACCTCGCCAGCAACATCAAGAACGCCCGCCGGAAGATCGACCGCCAGGATGACGACATCTGGGATGTTCTGGAAGACGTCATCAAGGAACGGCCAGTTCTCCTGAACCGTGCACCTACACTGCACCGTCTGGGGATTCAAGCTTTCGAACCAGTGCTGGTTGATGGTAAGTCCATCCGTCTGCACCCAATCGTTTGTGAAGCTTACAACGCCGACTTTGATGGTGACCAAATGGCTATTCACGTGCCACTGTCTGACGAAGCTCAGGCGGAAGCACGTCTGCTCATGCTGGCTGCACACCACATTTTGACGCCTCGTGATGGGACCCCAATCGTTACCCCATCTCAAGATATCGTTCTTGGTAACTACTACCTGACGATGGAAGATGTTGGCCGGGTCGGCGAAGGTATGATCTTCAAGGACGCCAACGAAGTTCTGCTCGCACTGCAAAATCACGATGTGCACCTGCACACCCGGATCGGTTTGGCGGTCAGCTCCATGCCTGACAAGCCGTTCACTGATGAACAGCGGAGCAAGATCATGGTTACCAGTGTTGGTAAGGTTATCTTCAACGAAATCATGCCCCACGGTCTGCCATACCTGAACGAACCTTCAACCGACAATATCGTCAATGGTGTGAATGACAAGTACTTCCTTGCCAAGGGTGAGGACATCATGGACTACCTGCAGAACGCGCCAGTTATTCTGCCGTTTAAGAAGGGCTTCCTGTCCGACATCATTGCTGAGGTCTTCAAGACTTACAAGGTGCAGCGGACTTCTGACCTGCTGGACGACATGAAGACACTTGGTTACACGCAGGCTACTAATTCCGGCCTGACCGTCGGGATTGCCGATGTTCCGCACGTTCCCGAAAAGCAGGAAATTGTTGATGAGGCCCACAAACAGGTCGCAACCGTTTCTAAGCAGTTCCGTCGTGGTCTTATCACCGATGACGAACGGCACGAACGGGTTATCAGCATCTGGAACGCTGCGAAGGATGACATCCAGCAGAAGCTGGTTGATAACTTCGACCCGAAGAACCCTATCTCAATGATGAGTGATTCAGGTGCCCGTGGTAACATTTCTAACTTTACCCAGCTTGCCGGGATGCGTGGTCTGATGGCCGCTCCTAACGGTGGGATGATGGAAGTTCCAGTTATCTCTAACTTCCGTGAAGGTCTGACCGTTCTGGAAATGTTCATGAGTACTCACGGTGCCCGTAAAGGGATGACCGATACCGCTCTGAAGACCGCTGACTCTGGTTACCTGACTCGTCGTCTTGTCGATGTTGCCCAGGATGTCATTGTCCGGGAAGAAGATTGTGGTACCGACCGTGGTCTCGACGTTACTGACATTACTGATGGCAACGAAATGATCGAACCACTCGCCGACCGGATTCTCGGCCGTTACGCGCAGAAGTCAGTTCTTGACCCTAAGACCGGTGCTGTTATCGCCGCTAAGGGGACACTACTTGACGAGGACCTCGTTGCGCGGATCGTTGACGCCGGCGTTGAGAAGGTTACTATCCGTTCCGTCTTCACCTGCAACACCAAGCATGGTGTTTGCCAGAAGTGCTACGGTCGTAACCTTGCAACCGGTCTGCAGGTTGAAGTTGGTGAAGCGGTTGGTACAATCGCTGCCCAGTCAATCGGTGAACCTGGTACTCAGCTGACCATGCGTAACTTCCATACCGGTGGTGTTGCCGGTGGTGAAGATATCACGCAAGGGCTGCCTCGTATTCAGGAAATTTTTGAAGCACGTAATCCTAAGGGGCTTGCGGTTATCTCTGAAGTTGCCGGTACTGTTACCGCCATCGAAGAGAACCCCGCTGAGCACTCCCGGAAGATTACTGTTGAAGGGAAGAACGACACCCGGTCTTACGATGTACCGTACGCTTCTAGCGTTGCGGTTGCCGAGGGCGATACCATCAAGCGTGGCCAGCGCCTGACCGGTGGTTCAATTGACCCTAAGGAACTGATCAAGGTTACCGACGTTATGGATACCGAAAACTACCTGCTCTCTGAAGTGCAGAAGGTTTACCGTATGCAAGGTATCGAAATCAGTGACAAGCATATCGAAGTAATGGTTCGACAGATGCTGCGCAAGGTCCGTGTCATGGATCCTGGCGATACCGACATCTTGCCTGGGACGCTGCTCGATATTGGTGATTACTCTGACCAGAACAAGGCCACACTGGTTGGTGGGGGTATCCCTGCTACCGGTCGTCCAGTTCTGCTTGGGATTACCAAGGCTTCTCTGGAAACCAACTCATTCCTGTCTGCGGCATCATTCCAGGAAACCACCCGTGTCCTCACGGATGCTTCCATCCGCGGCAAGAACGACCCACTGCTCGGTCTGAAGGAAAATGTTATCATCGGGAAGATCATTCCTGCTGGTACTGGTATGGCAACATACCGCCACATGGAACCAAAGACCGTTGGTGCGGTTTCCGAAAACGTCTACTCCATCTCCGATCTTGAAAAGAAGATGAAGGACGACCAGCCTAAGGAAGACAGCAAGGACTAGTTCCTACCGTTTACCTGAAGTAAAAGCACGACTCACACTGCCTTTTGGGGCGGCGCGAGCCGTGCTTTTTTTGTGGAATCAAATCAGCAATATTTGGACCATAGTGCTGCCCAGGAGCAAGTAGGGTAAAAACGCTAGGCGCCGGCTGCCAGTTAGCAGCCCATACGTCAGTGCGGCCAGACTCGCGAGCAGTAACACGCACAGGGCGGGGATGGGGCCCCAGATGGCGCCAGTCGCGGCGAACGCGCACACATCCGCGGAACCTAGACCCCACTGGTAGTAAGCTGCTAATGCTAAAGGGAAGCACAGTAGGGCCG
Organism: Lacticaseibacillus zhaodongensis; assembly: GCF_009687905.1. Lineage (GTDB taxonomy): Bacteria > Bacillota > Bacilli > Lactobacillales > Lactobacillaceae > Lacticaseibacillus > Lacticaseibacillus zhaodongensis. The sequence continues at coordinate 12,032 of NZ_BLBG01000013.1, forward strand.
TGGGCAAAATGTGGGCAGGGGCTTGCAGACCTGCGAGCAAGATGATTGCCGCAGTCCAAATGTCGCACAGCGGGGCGGGGACGCTCTGCGCCTGTGCGTCCTCCAGGGCTAGCTGGGTGAGCCCACAAAAGTAGCATAAGCTGATGATCATCGTCATGATTTTGCCCTCCTCGAAGAGAATTCGCTAAAAGACGCTGGTTGTCCGGGAGAAATTCGGGTATACTACTACTTGTCGCTTATCCGGTGTGGGGATGCCAGCACGCACTTTTATGTGTTTAGCGGGATAATCCCCCTGATTTACGTTGACAAGCGGTCCGAAAGCTGGTTATACTATCAAAGGTGCTTTTTTCCAGTTTATTCGGGTCGCCCGACGCGCTGAACCATGCCGTCTGGGAGCTCATGCTTCTGGATGACGCCGACAGTTCGACCGCCTGGCTGGCCAATTTTTTATTCACAAAAATGAACCGCCTGGATGTGTGGACTTAAAATAGCACATAATTCGAAAGGAGGAACCTTGGAAATGCCTACTATCAACCAATTGGTACGTCAAGGTCGTAAATCTCACACAACCAAGTCCAATGCGCCTGCTTTGAACTTTGGTTACAACAGCAAGAACAAGTCCCTCGTCACAAACCCCGCACCACAGAAACGTGGTGTTGCAACTCGTGTCGGGACTATGACGCCTAAGAAGCCTAACTCCGCTCTGCGGAAGTACGCTCGTGTGCGTTTGTCCAACCTGATTGAAGTTACTGCCTACATTCCTGGTGAAGGCCACAACTTGCAGGAACACTCTGTTGTTCTTATTCGTGGGGGCCGTGTTAAGGATTTGCCTGGTGTCCGTTACCACATTATCCGTGGTGCGCTTGATACCGCTGGTGTTGACGGCCGTATGCAGAGTCGTTCTAAGTACGGTGCAAAGCGCCCTAAGAAGTAATTTCGTAACTCACAATAATAATGTCCCGCAACGCGGGAATTAGAGGAGGCAATCAGGATGCCACGTAAAGGCAATGTTTCAAAACGAGATGTCCTGCCAGATCCAGTTTACAATTCTAAGCTGGTAAGTCGCTTGATCAACCACTTGATGATTGATGGTAAGCGCGGTAAGGCTTCTACCATTCTCTATGATGCTTTTGACATCATTAAGGAACAGACCGGTAAGGAACCCGTTGAAGTATTTGAGGAAGCCATGAAGAACGTCATGCCTGTCCTTGAAGTTAAGGCTCGCCGTATCGGTGGTTCTAACTACCAAGTTCCAATCGAAGTACGTCCAGAACGTCGGACCACATTGGGTCTGCGTTGGATCGTGCAGTACTCTCGCCAGCGCGGTGAGCACACCATGGACGAGCGTCTTGCACGCGAAATCATGGATGCTGCTAACAACACTGGTTCAGCAGTTAAGAAGCGTGAAGATACCCACAAGATGGCTGATGCCAACCGGGCATTTGCACACTATCGTTGGTAAGAATTGGGGCTATTATATGCGGGTCATTCGCCATATAGTAGCCTTTTTCTTAAGTAAATATTTGCAAGACACACAGACACTCAATTTTTGCTACTAAGCAAACTAATTTGAGAGGAGAAAATTTTTCACATGGCGAACAAGCGCGATTTCCCACTTGAAAAAACCCGGAACATCGGGATTATGGCCCACATTGATGCGGGTAAGACCACGACTACCGAACGGATTCTTTATTACACCGGTAAGATTCACAAAATCGGTGAAACTCATGATGGTGCATCCCAGATGGACTGGATGGTTCAGGAACAGGAACGTGGTATTACCATCACGTCCGCTGCCACCACTGCCGTTTGGAAGGACCACCGTGTTAACATCATTGACACCCCAGGCCACGTTGACTTCACAATGGAAGTTGAACGTTCCCTCCGTGTCCTCGATGGTGCGATCACAGTTCTTGACGCCCAGGCCGGTGTAGAACCACAGACCGAAAACGTATGGCGTCAGGCTACCACTTACAGTGTTCCCCGCATCGTGTTCGTCAACAAGATGGACAAAATCGGTGCTGACTTCAACTTCTCCGTTCAGACTATCCACGACCGTCTCGGCGCTAACGCCCTGCCAGTTCAGATGCCTATCGGTGCTGAAGACAAGTTCGAAGGGGTCATTGACCTCATCGAAATGAAGGCCGACCTCTACGACGAAGACGCTCTTGGTTCAGAATGGGACGTTGTTGACGTTCCTGAACAGTACCTTGATGCTGCCAAGAAGGCACGTGCCAACATGGTTGAAGAAATCGCCGATGTTGACGATGCAATCATGGACAAGTACCTGAACGAAGAAGAGATCTCCAACGACGAGCTGCGTGCAGCTATTCGTAAGGCTACGATCAACCTGGAACTCTTCCCCGTTTTTGCTGGTTCTGCCTTCAAGAACAAGGGTGTGCAGATGCTGCTTGATGGTGTTGTTGACTACCTGCCAAGCCCACTCGACGTTAAGCCTTACAAGGCTACCGACCCAGATACTGGTGAGGAAGTTGAGCTGCTTGCAGGTGACGACAAGCCATTTGCTGCACTTGCCTTCAAGATTGCTACTGACCCATTTGTTGGCCGTCTGACTTACATCCGTGTTTACACTGGTAGTCTGGAAGCTGGTTCATACGTCCAGAACACTACTAAGGGCAAGCGCGAACGTGTTGGCCGTCTTCTGCAAATGCACAGTAACCACCGTCAGGAAATTCCTGAAGTCTTCTCTGGTGATATTGCGGCCGTTATCGGTTTGAAGGACACCACAACTGGTGACTCCCTGACCGAAAAGGAACACCCACTTGTACTTGAATCAATGGAAATTCCTGAACCAGTTATCCAGGTTTCCGTTGAACCTAAGTCTAAGGAAGACCGGGACAAGCTGGATGTTGCTATCCAGAAGCTTGCTGAAGAAGACCCAACATTCCGTGCCGAGACTAACCAGGAAACTGGTGAAACTCTGATCGCCGGGATGGGTGAACTTCACCTTGACATCATGGTTGACCGGATGCGGCGTGAATTCAACGTTGACGCCCAGATTGGTGCTCCTCAGGTTGCTTACCGTGAAACCTTCACCAAGACTGCTAGCGCTGAAGGACGTTTTGTTCGTCAGTCTGGTGGTAAAGGTCAGTATGGTGATGTTTGGGTTGAATTCTCACCTAACGAAGAGGGTAAAGGCTTCGAATTCGAAGACGCTATCGTCGGTGGTGTTGTTCCTCGTGAATACATCCCAGCTGTTGAGCAGGGTCTGAAGGAAGCAATGGCTAACGGTGTTCTTGCCGGCTACCCATTGATCGACGTTAAGGCTAAGCTCTACGATGGTTCTTACCATGAAGTCGATTCCAACGAATCAGCCTTCAAGATTGCCGCATCCATGGCACTTAAGAATGCTGCTGCCGCTGCTGGTGCTGTCATTCTCGAACCAATCATGAAGGTTGAAATTGTTGCACCTTCTGACTACTTTGGTGACATCATGGGCCAGGTTACCGCTCGTCGTGGTAAGGTTGAAGGTATGGAAGAACGCGGTAACGCTCAGGCTGTTAACGCGATGGTACCTCTTGCCGAGATGTTCGGTTACGCTACTACCCTTCGTTCAGCTACGCAGGGCCGTGGTACATTCACGATGACATTCGACCACTATGAGGCTGTTCCTAAGTCCATTCAGGCTGACATCATCAAGAAAAACGGTGGCGAGGCGTAATCAGCTGATTACCCTTGAACCTTATAAAGAGAGTGGACCACAATGCGGTTAGCTCTTGAGCATTAATTTAAAAATCGCCAATTCCCGAATTTTGGGAGTTGGCGATTTTTAGGTTAAGCGGAAAGAGCTGCATTGTGGTCCACGTTTACATGCTAGGAGAGTTAGCGACTTGTCGCTTACTCTCCTACATCCGTAGCGCAGCGGAGGTGGCCGACTCCTCACCATAATTACGAACGGTCAGGAGTCGGCCGGCAGCGATGGTCGTCTGTTAATTCAAAGCCACTCGCAATTGTGCGGGTGGCTTTTTTGTGCTCAGGTAGCAAAATTTGCCTAGGACTTGGTGGCTGGATTCTTCTATAGTAACTAAATGACTTTTGCACCAAGCGTGTTCTTGAAGTGGGCGAGGGCGAACTTTTGCCCGTCCGGGTTGAAGGTAGCAACGGCGTCCTGGCAGATGGTGATGTTGTAACCGAGGTTGTATGCGTCGATGGCAGTGTGGAGTACGCAGATATCCGTGCAGACACCAATAATCGTGACGTCGCGGACGTTGCGTTCACGGAGCCACTGGTCGAGTGGGGTGCCCGCAAAGCTGGAGTAGCGGCGCTTAGGAAAGGCGGTCACGTTTTGCTCGGCTTGGTGCTGCAAGAACCAAGTCTGCAGTTCGCCGTAGTACTCACGGCCCCAAGTGTTGAGCCGGTTGTGGGGTGGAAAAAGTTTAGTCTCGGGGTGGTAGGGGTCGTTTTCGACGTGCAGGTCAGTGGGCAGGTACACGAAGTCCTTACGCGCGCGGAATTCTTCAGCAAGTGCGACTACGCGCTGCTCGATGGCTTGGGCGGGCTTACCTGCAGTTAAACTACCCTTAGTGGCAACAAAATCGTTCGTGTAATCAACAATCAAAAGTGCTTGGGACATCAAGATTCCTTCTTTCGGAAAATCAAGGTAATTAACGATATTATACGTGTCTTGACACGCAAAATAAAGTTTGCGGGTAAAAAAGAAACCGCAACCAAATTCAAAAAGCAAAGCGAAATCCGAACGTAATAATAAATGTGCATAAACCCCTTGATACAGGCATTTTCTTACTGTATACTACTAGGAGTGCTGATTATTAGGGGCAACCTGTGTGCACCTAATGTTGTTGGCGCAGAGTAGCGAGGATGTGGAAGGTTGCGACACGCCCGGCCGCTTTGCCACGGCAGCGAGTTGGTAATTTTCATGGAGCTAGTCTACTAATGATAATAGACGAAGGAGGAACAACAATGGCAAAACAAAAGATTCGCATCCGGCTTAAGGCTTACGAGCACCGGATTCTCGATCAGTCCGCGGAGAAGATCGTGGAGACTGCTAAGCGCACTGGCGCGTCAATCTCAGGTCCAATCCCACTGCCTACCGAACGCACCCTTTACACGGTGCTCCGTTCACCACATAAGTACAAGGATTCACGTGAACAGTTCGAAATGCGCACGCACAAGCGTCTGATTGACATTGTAAACCCAACACCAAAGACAGTTGATGCACTTATGAAGCTCGACTTGCCAAGCGGCGTTGATATTGAGATCAAACTTTAATCTATTAGGAAATTGGAGGTGTACCCATGTCTCGTAAAGGAATCTTAGGTAAAAAGGTCGGCATGACCCAGGTCTTTACCGAAAACGGCGAACTCGTTCCAGTTACTGTCATTGACGTAACTCCTAACGTTGTTCTCCAGGTTAAGACCACAGAAACTGATGGCTACGAAGCCGTTCAGCTCGGGTTTGGCGACAAGCGTGAAGTTCTGACCAACAAGCCTGCCCAAGGGCACGCAAAGAAGGCGAACACCACCCCTAAGCGCTTCATTAAGGAACTCCGCGATGTCGCGCTTGACGATTACAAAGTAGGGGCCGAAGTTAAGGCTGACACTTTTGCTGCCGGCGACATCGTTGATGTTACTGGGACAACAAAGGGTCACGGTTACCAGGGTAACATTAAGAAGGACAACCAGTCTCGTGGACCTATGGCTCATGGTTCTCGTTACCACCGTCGTCCTGGTTCCCTCGGTGCTATTATCAACAAAGTCTTCAAGGGTAAGAAACTTCCTGGTCGGATGGGTAACAAGACTGTTACCATGCAAAACCTTGAAATTGTTTCTGCTGACCTTGATCACAACGTTTTGCTCGTTAAGGGTAATGTCCCTGGAGCAAACAAGTCTTTTGTCACCGTCCGGACCGCTGTTAAAGCGGCCAACAAATAATTACGAAGGGAGGACATTAACAGATGGCTAACGTTACTTTGTACAAGCAAGATGGTTCAGAAAACGGCACAGTTGAATTAAACGATGCTATTTTCGCCATCGAACCAAATGAAAACGTCGTGTTTGACGCAATCATCATGCAGCGTGCTTCTCTTCGTCAGGGTACCCACTCTGTAAAGAACCGTCACGAGGTTTCTGGTGGTGGCCGTAAGCCATGGCGCCAGAAGGGTACAGGTCGTGCCCGTCAGGGTTCAATCCGTTCACCACAGTGGCGTGGTGGTGGTATCGTCTTCGGACCTACTCCACGTAGCTACGCATACAAGCTTCCTAAGAAGGTTCGTCGCTTGGCACTCAAGTCCGTTCTTTCTAGCAAGGTTGCTGACAACGCACTTGTTGCAGTTGATGCTTTGAGCTTTGATGCTCCTAAGACTGCTGACTTCGCTAAGGCTCTTAAGGACCTTAACGCAAGTGACAAGACGCTGGTAGTTCTCGAAGCAGGCAACGACAACGCTGCACTGTCCGCACGGAACCTGCCAAACGTAAAGGTTGTTGAGGCTGAAGGCATTAACGTGCTCGATATCGTCAACGCCAAGAAGCTGCTCGTTACTAAAGCAGCTCTCCAGAAGATTGAGGAGGTGTTCGCATAATGGATGCACGCGATGTAGTTCTGCGCCCGATCATTACCGAACAAACTACCGCCGAAATGGAAAACCGCAAGTACACTTTCGAAGTTGCTCTGCACGCTGAAAAGACGGAAGTCCGCCGCGCAGTCGAAGAAATTTTCGGTGTCAACGTTGAGAAAGTGAACATTGCCAATGTTCGCGGTAAGAAAAAGCGCCAAGGTCGTTACGAAGGTATGACGCGTCGTCGTCGTAAGGCTATCGTAACTTTGACCCAAGACTCCAAAGAAATCAAAATCTTTGGTGAGTAATTCAAAATCCTAAATAGGAGGTAAAAATCGTGGCGATTATTAAGTACAAACCAACCAGCAACGGTCGCCGGAACATGTCCGGTTATGACTTTGCTGAAATCACCAAGAAGAAGAGCCCTGAAAAGTCTCTTCTCGAAAGCCAGAGTCACACTGCTGGCCGTAACGCCCAAGGCCACATCACCGTTCGTCATCGTGGCGGTGGTAACAAGCAGTTCTACCGTGTGATCGATTTTAAGCGGCAGAAGGATGGCGTAACTGCTAAGGTTACATCCATCGAATACGATCCAAACCGTACAGCTAACATTGCACTGCTTACTTACGAAGATGGGGTGAAGACCTACATCATCGCACCTAAGGGTCTCAAGGTTGGCGACAAGCTCGTTTCTGGTCCTGATGTTGATATCAAGATCGGTAACGCCTTGCCACTTGAAAACATCCCTGACGGAACAACCATTCACAACATCGAACTGAAGCCTGGTAAGGGTGGTCAGATTGCTCGTAGTGCTGGTGCTTCTGCTCAGTTGCTTGGTCACGACGGCAAGTACGTTTCAGTACGTCTTGCTTCTGGCGAAGTGCGGATGGTTTTGGCTGTTAACCGTGCAACCATCGGTGAAGTCGGTAACGCAGAACACGCCCTTATCAGCATTGGTAAGGCCGGTCGTAAGCGCTGGCTCGGATTCCGCTCAACCGTTCGTGGTTCTGTAATGAACCCTAACGATCACCCTCATGGTGGTGGTGAAGGTAAGGCTCCTATCGGTCACCCAAGTCCAATGTCCCCATGGGGTAAGAAGACTCTTGGTAAGAAGACCCGGAACCACAAGGCCAAGTCCGAGAAGTTCATTATTCGTCACCGTAAGCACAACAGCTAACAGCAACCGTTAAAGGAGGTCACATAATGGGTCGCAGTCTTAAAAAAGGACCTTTTGCAGATGCTTCACTTCTGAAGAAGATCGAAGCAAATGCAGATAACGACAAGAAGCCTGTCATCAAGACATGGTCTCGTCGTTCAACCATTTTCCCAAGTTTCATCGGGTTCACCATTGCCGTATATGATGGTCGCAAGCACGTTCCGGTATACGTTACCGAAGACATGGTTGGCCACAAGCTTGGCGAATTCGTACCAACACGCACCTTCCGTGGTCACGTTGTCGATGACAAGAAGACCGCGAAGCGCTAGAAAGGAGCAATCTAGACATGGCTGAAACAATTACGTCTGCAACTGCAACAGCGAAGACGGTGCGGATTGCTGCTCGCAAGGCGCGTCTGGTAATCGACCTCATCCGGGGCCGTGACGCCGCTGAAGCAATGGCTATCCTTGAATTCACGCCTCGCGCGGGTTCACCGATCATCGCTAAGGTACTGAAGAGTGCCATCGCAAATGCAGAAAACAACTTTGATCTCGACGCACAGAACCTGTACGTTAAGGATGCCTTCGTTAACGAAGGTCCTACCCTTAAGCGGTTCCGTCCTCGTGCCAAGGGTTCTGCATCACCAATTAACAAGCGCACCAGTCACATCACCGTGACTGTCGCTGAAAAAGAAGCATAAGGAGGGATAACGCGTGGGTCACAAGATTAATCCAAATGGATTCCGTGTAGGTGTCATCCGTGACTGGGAAGGCAAATGGTACGCCGATAAGGACTTTGCTACATTCCTTCACGAAGATATCAAGATCCGGAAATTCATCAACGAAAAGCTCGCAGAAGCGTCTGTCTCAACTATTGAAATCGAACGCGCAGCGAACAAGGTGAACATTTCTATCCACACTGCTAAGCCAGGAATGGTTATTGGTAAGGGTGGTTCCGAAGTCGAAGCACTGCGTAAGCAGCTTGCCGCACTTACGGGTCGGAACGTTCACATTAACATCGTTGAAATTAAGAAACCAGACCTCGACGCTAAGCTTGTTGGCGAGAACATCGCTAAGCAGCTTGAGCAGCGGGTTGCATTCCGTCGCGCAATGAAGCAGACCATGCAGCGGACAATGCGTGCTGGGGCCAAGGGTATTAAGACCCAGGTCTCCGGCCGTTTGAACGGTGCGGACATTTCCCGTCGTGAGCACTACAGCGATGGTACTGTTCCTCTGCACACCCTGCGTGCGGACATTGACTACTCTTGGCAGGAAGCTAAGACTACTTACGGTCAGCTGGGTGTAAAGACCTGGATCTACCGTGGTGAAGTCCTTCCTGAAAAGAAGAATTCTGCGAAGGGAGCGAAGTAACTGATGCTTGTACCTAAGCGAGTTAAGCACCGCCGTGAATTCCGCGGTAAGATGCGTGGTGCTGCCAAAGGCGGTACCGAATTGAACTTCGGCGAATACGGTCTGCAGGCTTTGGAATCCCACTGGATCTCAAACCGTCAGATCGAAGCAGCCCGTGTTGCTATGACCCGTCACATGAAGCGTGGTGGCCGGGTTTGGATTCGAATCTTCCCTCAGAAGTCCTACACCAGTAAGGGTGTTGGGGTTCGTATGGGTAATGGTAAAGGTGCACCAGAAGGCTGGGTAGCAGTCGTAAAGCGTGAAAAGGTCATGTTCGAAGTCGCCGGTGTTCCGGAAGACGTCGCACGTGGGGCCCTGCGTCTCGCTTCTGACAAGCTCCCAATCCGCACTAAGATTCTGAAGCGTGAGGAAGTAGGTGGGCAATCAAATGAAGGCTAAAGAAATTACCGCATTGAGCGCTGCTGAAATGCTTGATAAAGAAAAGCAGTACAAAGAAGAGCTCTTCAATCTGCGTTTCCAGCAGGCTACGGGTCAGCTTGAAAATACTGCTCGTCTGAAGCAGGTCAAGAAGAACATTGCCCGTATTAAGACAGTCCTGCGTCAGCAGGAAATGGACAAGTAGGAAAGGAGACTTAACCTTGGAAGAACGCAACAATCGTAAAGTTTATCAGGGTCGCGTGGTTTCCGCCAAGATGGACAAAACCATCACCGTTGAGGTAAGCACAACTAAGACTCACCCAACGTATGGCAAGCGCGTTAAGTACTCCAAGAAGTACTACGCCCACGATGAAGAGAACGCAGCCAAGACTGGTGATATCGTTCAGATCATGGAAACACGTCCGCTGTCAAAGCAGAAGCGCTTCCGCTTGCTCAGCATCGTTGAGAAAGCCGTTATTATTTAACAGAATTTCGTGACGAAAGGAGGACACAATAGTGATTCAACAAGAAAGTCGCCTCAAAGTGGCAGATAACTCCGGTGCACGCGAAATCCTCGTAATCAAGGTGCTCGGCGGTTCATTCTGCAAGACCGGTAACATTGGTGATGTCGTTGTAGCAACTGTTAAGCAGGCTACGCCAGGTGGTGTTGTCAAGAAGGCTGATGTTGTTAAGGCCGTAATCGTTCGTACCAAGTCTGGTGCACGGCGTGCAGACGGTTCATACATCAAGTTCGACGAAAACGCTGCTGTTATCATCAACGCAGACAAGTCCCCTAAAGGTACTCGTATCTTTGGACCTGTCGCTCGTGAGCTGCGTGACAATGATTTCATGAAGATCGTTTCATTGGCACCCGAAGTTCTGTAATTTTCCCCAGCAAGAGGAGGTGCAACATGTTTATCAAAACTGGTGACAAAGTCCGAGTTATGCGTGGAAAAGACGCTGGCAAGGAAGGCACCGTAACCAAGGTTCTTAAAGACAAGGACCGCGTGGTTGTCGAAGGTGTCAACATGATTAAGAAGCACGTCAAGCCATCCAACTCGAACCCTAACGGTGGGGTTCTGGACGTGGAAGCTGCTTTGCACGTGTCTAACGTAATGTTGCTTGACCCAGAAGACGGCAAGCCTACCCGTATCGGTAAGCAGGTCGTTGACGGCAAGCGTGTGCGCGTAGCTAAGAAATCTGGCTCCGCGCTTGACAAGTAAGCAGAAAGGAGGACCCAATTTTCATGGCTAACCGTTTACAAGAACGCTACAGCAAAGAAATCGCACCTGCACTTGTTAGCAAGTTCAACTACAAGAGCACGATGCAGACGCCAAAGGTTGACAAGATCGTTTTGAACATGGGTGTTGGTGATGCTACTCAGAACGCCAAGCTCCTTGACGAAGCAGTCGACGAACTTAAGCTCATCTCTGGTCAGCAGCCGCTGATCACCAAGGCGAAGAAGTCAATCGCGGGTTTCCGTCTGCGTGAAGGCATGCCAATCGGTGCGAAGGTTACCCTTCGTGGCGAGCGTATGTACGACTTCCTTGACAAGCTCATCAACGTTTCCTTGCCACGTGTCCGTGACTTCCGCGGTATTTCCGCAAAGAGTTTCGACGGTCGTGGTAACTACACACTGGGTGTTCGCGAACAGCTGATCTTCCCAGAAATTGACTATGATAAGGTCAACCGTGTACGTGGTCTGGATGTTGTTATCGTAACAACCGCTAACACTGATGAAGAAGCACTCGAATTGCTCAAGCAGTTCGGGATGCCTTTCGCTAAATAAAGGAGGTCTACCACTTGGCTAAGAAGTCTCTCATTATCAAGAACGAGCGCCCGGCTAAGTTCGCAGTGCAGGAATACACTCGCTGCGAGCGCTGTGGTCGGCCACACTCTGTGTACCGCAAATTCAAGCTTTGCCGGATCTGCCTTCGCGAGTTAGCACATGCCGGTCAGATCCCTGGTCTTAAAAAGGCTAGCTGGTAGTATTTACCTAGACAAAGGAGGTTTAATCAATGGTCCTGACTGATCCTATTGCAGATTACTTGACTCGGATCCGTAACGCCAACATGGTGCGTCACGAAAGTCTCGTAGTTCCAGCATCTAAGATGAAAGAATCTATGTCTGAGATTCTGAAGAACGAAGGCTTCATCCGTGACTACGAAGTCATTAAAGACGACAAACAAGGCGAAATCCGCATCTTCCTCAAGTATGGCAAGAACAACGAACGTGTCATCTCCGGCTTGAAGCGTATTTCAAAGCCTGGCCTGCGCACGTACGTCAAGGCTGATGCAGTGCCTAAGGTCCTTAACGGTCTTGGTATTGCTCTTATCTCGACTTCTGACGGTATTGTTACCGATCAAGAAGCTCGCGCTAAGAACGTCGGCGGCGAAGTTCTCGCTTACATTTGGTAATTATTAAATAAAAAAGGAGGTGCGAACCCGTGAGTCGTATCGGTTTAAAAGTTGTTAAGATTCCTACAGGGGTCACAATTTCCCAGGACGGTAACAATGTTACTGTTAAGGGTCCTAAGGGTGAACTCACCCGTGAGTTCAGTGATGTCATTACGATGACCGTTAAGGATGATGAAGTATCCTTTGCTCGTCAGAATGATTCACAGAAGGCACTTCATGGTACAACCCGCTCAAACTTCAATAACATGGTTATTGGTGTTACTGAGGGCTACCAGAAGACCTTGACTCTTGTCGGTGTTGGTTACCGTGCACAAATGCAGGGTAAGAAACTCGTACTGAACGTCGGCTACTCCCACCCAGTTGAGATGGAAGCACCAGAAGGCCTCAGTGTTGAAGTTCCTAGCACAACCAGCATTGTGATCAAGGGTATTAGCAAGCAAAAAGTTGGCCAGTTCGCGGCGGAAATTCGTTCCGTTCGCTCACCTGAACCTTACAAGGGTAAGGGTATTCGTTACGAGGACGAAGTTGTCCGTCGTAAGGAAGGTAAGACTGGTAAGTAGTACTAGGGTTGCCTAGTACGGGAAAATTAACAAGAGGTGAACATTGTGATTTCTAAGCCAGATAAAAACAAGACTCGTGCAAAGCGCCATGCGCGTGTACGGGGAAAGATTTCTGGTACGAGCGAGCGCCCACGCTTGAACGTATTCCGTTCCAATAAAAACATCTACGCTCAGTTAATTGATGACGTAGCGGGTGTGACGCTAGCAAGTGCCTCCACTCTTGATAAAGAAGTTAGTGATGACTTGAGTAAGACTGACGCAGCGGCTGCTGTTGGTGAATTGATCGCCAAGCGCGCTGTTGCTGCTGGTAAGAAAGACGTTATCTTCGACCGTGGTGGATACCTCTATCATGGACGCGTGGCTGCACTCGCTGAAGCCGCTCGCGAAAACGGACTAGAATTCTAGGAAAAGGAGGATATCCAACACATGGCAAATTACATCGATCCAAATCAGCTTGACTTGGAAGACAACGTTGTTTCCATCAACCGTGTCACCAAAGTTGTTAAGGGTGGCCGTCGCCTCCGTTTCGCCGTTATCGCGATTGTCGGGGACAAGGCTGGTCACGTCGGCTTTGGTACTGGTAAGGCTCAGGAAGTTCCTGAAGCTATCCGCAAGGCTGTTGAAAACGCTAAGAAGAACCTGATCGAAGTACCTATCGTGGGCACAACAATTCCTCACGAAGTAATCGGTCACTACGGCGCTGGTTCAGTTATGCTGAAGCCCGCTGTTGAAGGTTCTGGTGTTGCTGCTGGTGGTGCCGTTCGTGCCGTTATGGAACTCGCCGGTATCAACGATATCACCAGTAAGTCCCTTGGACGGAACACCCCTATCAACATGATCCGCGCTACCATGGAAGGCCTTAAGCAGCTTAAGACCGCCCAGGAAGTTGCAGATCTTCGTGGTGTGTCCGTTGCACACCTGCAAGACTAGGAGGTAGACAACAATGGCTCAATTAAAGATTACGTTGATTAAGAGCGCAGTGCACCGTCTGCCTAAGCAACGCAAAATCGTTAAGGAAATCGGTCTTGGCCGTGTTAACAGCAGTGTTATCAAGCCAGACAACGCCGCAACTCGCGGTGTGATTTTCCAGATTTCTCACCTGGTTTCTGTTGAAGAGATCAAGGACTAATTAAATACCTAGAACAAGGAGGTGCGAAATTTCATGAAACTGCACGAATTGACACCAAGTGAAGGCTCACGTCATTCCCGCAAGCGTCTTGGCCGTGGTACTTCTAGTGGTACTGGTAAGACCGCTGGTAAGGGTACTAAGGGTCAACTGGCTCGTCAGGGTGGTAAGACTCGTCTTGGTTTTGAAGGTGGCCAGATGCCACTGTTCCGGCGTATGCCAAAGCGCGGCTTTAACAACATCAACCGCAAGGAATACGCAGTCGTAAACTTGGGTGACTTGAACCGTTTTGAAGACGGTACTGAAGTAACTCCAGCTCTCCTTAATGAAGTTGGCTTGGTTAAGAACGAACGCGATGGCGTTAAGCTGCTCGCGAACGGCGAACTGACCAAGAAGCTGACCATTAAGGTTGCTAAGGCATCAAACGCGGCTAAGGAAGCTGTTGCCGCTGCCGGCGGTTCGATTGAGGTGATTTAATGTTTGCGACCCTCAAAAACGCGTTCAAGGTTAAGGACATTCGCAACAAATTGCTCTTTACCTTGGCCGTTTTACTGGTTTATCGCTTAGGAGCCCAGATTTCGGTACCTGGTATTAACGCTGCGGCACTGACCAAAATTGGTTCAACTGGACTGATTTCGATTCTGGATACTGTTAGCGGTGGGGGTCTGTCAAACTACTCCATCTTCGCGATGGGGGTTTCGCCTTACATCACCGCACAGATTGTTATCCAACTGTTACAGATGGATATTGTTCCTAAGTTCGTTGAGTGGAGTAAGCAGGGTGAAGTTGGCCGGCGCAAGCTGAACCAATGGACTCGTTACCTTACGATTGTTCTCGGACTCTTCCAAGCCATCGGGATTACCGCTGGATTCCAAGCTTTGTCACAGTATGGCTTAGTTAAGAATCCTAGCGTCAGCACCTTCATCGTTCTCGGGATTATCCTGACCGGTGGTACGATGCTCTTAACCTGGATGGGTGAGCAGATTACTGATAAGGGGCTCGGCAACGGGATTTCCCTGATCATCTTCGCCGGAATTGTTTCTCGCCTCCCAAGTGGTGTGCGGGAAATCTGGACCGACCAGATCACCAATAATGATCCGGCTGATCGCTGGCAAGGAATTCTGTTCATGGTTGCGTTGCTTGCTCTGATTGTAATCGTGGTTACCTTTGTAACTTGGTTCCAGCAAGCTAACCGTAAGATTCCGATTCAATATACTCGCCGCGTCACAAGCGCGGGCGACAACTCTTACCTGCCGCTGAAGATTAACGTTGCTGGGGTTATCCCAGTCATCTTTGCTAGTTCCTTCATTGTTACGCCGCAGACAATTCTGATGGCGTTCCAGAAGACCCATAGCGGTGATGGTTGGTACATCTTCCTGACAAACATCTTCAGTATGCAAAAGCCAGCTGGGATAGCAGTCTATACACTTTTGATTGTTCTGTTCACATTCTTCTATGCCTTCGTTCAGGTCAACCCTGAGAAGGTTGCGGAGAATCTGACTAAGCAGGGTAGTTACATTCCTGGTATTTGGCCAGGTAAGGGAACCGAGAAGTATATCTCTGGTGTCCTGATGCGCCTGTCGACTGTTGGTGCTTTGTTCCTTGGTTTCGTCGCACTGCTTCCGCAGCTTGCAGCCGCCATCTGGAACTTGCCCCAGTCGATTGGACTCGGTGGTACTAGTCTACTGATTGTTGTCATGACCGCCATTGAACTGGCTCGCCAGATTAATGGTTTGGTGATGAAGCGTGAATACGTCGGGTTCATTCGCGGCGATTTGATCAAGAAGTAGATTTAGAACGGAGGAAGAACATTGAATCTGATTCTTATGGGTCTTCCTGGTGCCGGTAAGGGTACCCAGGCAGAGAAGATTGAGGCAAAGTTCCCGATTGCCCACATCAGCACCGGTGACATGTTCCGTGCCGCAATTGCGAACGGAACTGAGCTCGGCAAGCAAGCCAAGTCCTTTATGGACAAGGGGCAGCTTGTTCCGGACGAAGTTACCGAAGGACTAGTCAAGGAGCGGCTTGGCGAAAAGGATACGGAAAAAGGCTACATGTTAGACGGTTTTCCGCGGACTATCGCTCAGGCAGAGGCATTGGAAACAATTACCAGTGACTTGAACAAGCCCCTTGATGCCGTCATCAACATTGATGTTGATCCGGCGATTCTGACCGAGCGTTTAAGCGCTCGTTTCATTTGCAAAACCTGTGGCGCAACTTACAATAAGCTGTACCACAATCCAAAGGTCGAAGGCACTTGCGATCGTTGCGGCGGACACGAATTCTTCCAACGCGATGATGACAAACCGGAGACTGTGCAAAACCGCCTCAAGGTCAACATCGAAATGAACACGCCCCTGCTTGATTTCTACGCTGATCGTAAGTTGCTCTTCAACGTTAAGGGTGACGCGGACATTGACGCGGTATTCGCAGAGATTGAATCAATTCTCGATGCACACAAGTAATTCGAGAATGGCATCGTCTGTCTGCAGACAGACTTGTTTTCAACGTGCGAAGAATGTGATACACTACAGCGGTGTGTCATACGGTCGACGTCCAGCGATTTTTTCGGGCGCATTTATATATTGACCAACCGGACGAGGAGGAAATAGTTCCGTGGCAAAAGACGATGTCATTGAAATTCAGGGCACCGTGGTGGATAACTTACCCAACGCGATGTTCCAAGTCGAGCTTGAAAATGGTGCCAAAGTTCTGGCTCATGTTTCAGGAAAAATTCGGATGCATTACATCCGGATTCTTCCTGGTGACCGGGTGACAGTTGAGCTGTCACCATACGATCTGACTAAGGGTCGCATTACGTACCGTTTCAAGTAGCCAAGACAGGAGGCATAGAACAACAATGAAAGTACGTCCATCAGTTAAAAAAATGTGCGAGCACTGCAAGGTTGTACGCCGTAAGGGTCGCGTTATGATTATTTGCTCTGCTAACCCTAAGCACAAGCAGCGCCAGGGTTAATTTAGAACTTAAAAAATAGGAGGTGTCATTACATGGCTCGTATTGCAGGTGTAGATTTGCCCCGCAACAAGCAGGTCGTTATCGGCCTAACTTACATTTTCGGTATTGGTAACAGTACCGCTAAGAAGATTCTGGCAACAGCCGGTGTTCCGGAAACCGTTCGCGTTTCTGACCTCACCCCTGACCAGGAAGAGAAGATCCGTGCTGAAGTCGAGAAGTACCGTGTTGAAGGTGATCTTCGTCGTGAAGTCAACCTCAACATCAAGCGCCTGATCGAAATCGGTTCTTACCGTGGCATTCGTCACCGTAAGGGTCTGCCAGTTCGCGGTCAGCACACCAAGAACAACGCACGTACTCGCAAGGGTAAGAAGGTTTCTATCGCGGGACGCAAGAAGACAACTACTGCATAAAGTAGTTTTAAGTTAGGAGGTTTATAGATGGCAACACGTAAAACAACTCGGAAGCGCCGTGTTCGTAAGCACATCGAAAGCGGTGTTGCTCACATTCACTCAACTTTCAACAACACTCTGGTTATGATTACTGATCTCCAGGGTAACGCTGTGGCATGGTCTTCTGCTGGTGTCCTTGGTTTCAAGGGCAGCCGGAAGTCCACACCATTTGCTGCACAAATGGCAGCTGAAGCTGCATCTAAGGAAGCTATCGAACACGGAATGAAGTCCGTTGAAGTAGCCGTTAAGGGACCTGGTTCAGGTCGTGAAGCAGCAATCCGCGCTATTTCTGCAGCCGGTATTGAAGTTACTGCTATCCGCGACGTTACACCAGTTCCACATAATGGTTCTCGTCCTCCAAAGCGGCGTCGGGTGTAATTTTGTATGCCCGTATGTCTCGTTTGGAGATTGGGTATGCTGACACACTCTCGTTCTGAAAGGGGTACACTTTAGATGATCGAATTTGAAAAGCCAAACATTACCAAAGTTGATGAAAACAGTAACTACGGTAAGTTTGTCATCGAGCCACTCGAACGCGGGTACGGTACGACACTCGGTAATTCGTTGCGGCGGATTTTACTTTCATCTTTGCCTGGGGCTGCGGTCTCAAGCATCCAGATTGACGGCGTGCTCCACGAGTTCTCCACAATTGACGGGGTGCTCGAGGACGTCACCCAAATCATCCTCAACATCAAGAAGCTTGCTTTGAAGATGCATGGTGATGACGATAAGACAGCGGAGATCACTGTTGAAGGTCCTGCAACCGTTACGGCGGCTGATATCAAGACTGATGCAGACGTTGACGTTTTGAACCCTGAGCAGTACATCTGCACGGTAGCGGAAGGTGCTTCATTGCACATGCGCATGACCGTGAAGACCGGACGGGGCTATGTTCCGGCTGATCAGAACAAGACCGATGATATGCCAATTGGCGTTATTGCTGTCGACTCGATTTTTACCCCAATTAGTCGGGTTAACTACCAGGTCGAAAGTGCACGTGTGGGTCGGCGGAGTGATTTTGATAAGCTCACGCTTGACGTTTGGACTAACGGTTCAATCAATCCCCGCGAAGCAATTGCTCTGGCAGCAAAGATTCTAACAGACCACCTGGCTATCTTCGTCAACCTGACCGACGAAGCCAAGAACACTGAGGTTATGGTCGAGAAGGAAGAAGATCACAAGGAAAAGATGCTCGAGATGACGATCGAAGAGCTTGACCTTTCCGTGCGTTCTTACAACTGCTTGAAGCGTGCAAGTATTAACACGGTTCAAGAACTCACCAACAAAACCGAAGCGGAAATGATGAAGGTGCGCAACTTAGGCCGGAAGTCACTCGAGGAAGTTAAAAACAAACTCGCTGACCTTGGTCTGAGCCTGCGCCAGGATGACTAATTCGTAAAGGAGGCCAAAATTCATGAGTTACCGGAAATTGGGACGTACCAGTTCCCAGCGTAAGGCACTTCTACGTGACCTTACTACTGATCTGATTATTAACGAACGGATCATCACAACGGAAGCACGTGCGAAGGAAATTCGCTCTACAACCGACAAGATGATTACGCTCGGCAAACGTGGTGACCTGCACGCTCGTCGTCAGGCTGCTGCATTTGTACGTCGCGAAGTTGCCGACGTTAAAGAAGAGGATGACACTGTTGTTGTTCAGTCCGCTCTGCAGAAGCTGTTCAGCGATGTTGCAAAGCGCTACGAAGGCCGCAACGGTGGTTACACCCGCATTCTCAAGACAAGCCCACGCCGTGGTGACGGCGCACCGATGGTTATCATCGAGCTCGTCTAAGTTTTGCTGACGGGTGTGCCTTTTCACCCGCCATATCTTCGGAGTTACACACTCCAGGACCGGATTCCCCCCGGTCTGAGCAAGCGGGCGGGAGAGCAATCGCTCGCCTACAAAGTAAAACCGAATTGACCCCCGTGGCCGATTCACTTTGATCATTTGATCGATGGAGCGTTACGATGATGGACACCATCAATCCCTGGTGGGTGTGGTGCTTATGCACCGGGAAGAAATTCCTCTTAGTCTAGCTTGCGAGTGCCGAGGCAACTCGGTCCTCCGTCATCGAATGATTTACATAATCACCTGTAGCCACTGTCTGGTCCCCCCAGATGGTGGCTTTTTGGGTGCAGTGGCAAGTATTGGTTCGGTGATACATCAATGTTAAAATAGTTGTTAGTTTTTATAACCGGCTTAAATGGCACGCGTGCATAACGGGGAGGATACCCAGTGGCGAACATCATTGACGTAAAAGATCTTGAATATAGCTATGCCGAGCAAAAGGCCCCCGCACTGCAGCACGTCAGCTTTCAAGTTGAGCAAGGTTCATGGGTGGCGGTAATTGGGCATAATGGCAGCGGCAAGAGCACGCTGGCTAAGAATATGCTGGGCCTGCTGGAACCTGCTGCTGGAACGATTAAGATTAGCGGCATGGAACTTAGTGAAGAGACAGTTTGGCAGATCCGCGCGCGGGTCGGAATTGTGTTCCAGAACCCGGACAGTCAGTTTGTTGGGGCAACTGTCGCCGATGACGTGGCGTTCGGGCTCGAAAACCGGGAAGTGCCGCGCCCGGAGATGCTGGAACGCGTTGAAGCGGCGCTTAAAGCCGTGGGCATGCAGGAATACGCCAACCGGGAGCCCGCGCACCTATCTGGTGGCCAGAAGCAGCGCGTTGCCATTGCGGGGGTGGTTGCGCAGCAGCCTGACATCATTATTTTGGACGAAGCGACCTCGATGCTTGATCCGGCGGGGCGGAAGGAAATTATCGCACTCATTCGGGAGCTGAAGGCCAAGTTAAACTTAACCGTGGTGTCGATCACGCACGATCTAGATGAAGCGGCGCTTGCAGATCAAATCATCGTCTTAGACTCCGGCAAGGTTGTGGAGACCGGTACACCGGCCACGATTTTTGCGCGGGGTAGTGCGATGGCCAAATTCGGTCTGGATGTTCCGTATTCTGAACGGGTGAAAGAGGACCTGACCGCGGCTGGCTTGCCGATGCCGAACACGTACATGAGTGAGGAAGGACTGGTGGATTACCTATGGACATTACGTTCGACCATGTGAGTTACACCTACCAGGCCGGAACGCCCATGGCTGGTATCGGGCTGGACGACGTGTCGCTACGCATCCGTGGGGGCGACTACACGGCAATTATCGGACACACGGGTTCTGGTAAGTCAACGCTCCTGCAGCACCTGAACGCGCTGCTCAAGCCCAGTGCGGGTACCGTCACGATTGGGGACCGCGTGATTACCAGTGATACCTCCAACAAGAACCTCAAACCACTGCGGCAAAAGGTCGGGATGGTGTTTCAGTTTGCCGAGAGTCAGTTGTTTGAGTCCAGCGTGGAGCGCGACGTGGCGTTTGGTCCGCAAAATTTTGGCGTTCCGGCAGCTGAGGCGCTGGCCTTGGCCAAAAAGAGTGTGGCGCAGGTCGGACTGCCGGAAACGGTACTCGCGAAGTCGCCCTTTGATCTGTCCGGTGGGCAAATGCGGCGGGTCGCGATTGCCGGGGTGCTGGCGATGCAACCTGAAATCCTCGTGCTTGATGAGCCAACCGCCGGGCTTGACCCCGCTGGGCGCCGCGACATGATGCAACTGTTTGCCAAGCTACACGCTGATGGGCAAACAATCGTGTTGGTGACGCACCAGATGGACGACGTTGCTGACTACGCTGACCGGGTGCTGGTGATGGACCAGGGCAAGTTAGTTAAATCCGGGACGCCCCAGGACGTGTTTCAGGATGCAGACTGGTTGACTGCGCATCAACTAGGGCTGCCGCATACCGCCAGTTTCGCGCTGAAGTTGCAGGCCCGGGGCTTTAAGTTTGCGCACCTGCCGCAGACAGAGGGCGAACTGATTGCCGCGTTGCGGACGCAGCTGGGAGGTGCCGACCATGAATAAAATGATTCTCGGCCGGTACATTCCTGGCGACTCGCCGATTCACCGCTTGGATCCGCGGACCAAACTGCTGGTGACCTTCTACTACATTGCCATTGTGTTCTTGGCGAACAACTGGCAGAGTTATCTCTTTGTGGGCGTCGTGACGCTAGCAATCATTCCGCTGGCCCAAGTTAGCTGGCGCTTTTTCATCCGTGGCTTGATGCCCATCCTGTTTCTGATTATCTTCACAGTTTTGCTCCAAGTATTCTTTACCACTGGCGGTCACGTCTATTGGCACTGGGGCTGGCTCACAATCAGCAGTTTGGGGCTCACGAATGCCGTGTTTATCTTTCTGCGGCTGGTCCTGATCATCTTTATGTCCACGCTACTCACCTTGACTACGCCGTCGCTGTCACTGGCTGACGCGGTGGAGTCACTGCTCAAGCCACTGCGCACGGTGCACTTTCCGGTCACGGAGGTGGCGCTCATGCTCAGCATTGCGCTGCGCTTTGTGCCGACGTTGATGGACCAGACGACCAAAACGATGAATGCACAGCGCGCCCGTGGGGTTGATTTTGGTAGTGGCGGGCTGATCAAACAGGTCAAGTCGATCGTGCCATTGTTTATTCCGCTCTTCGTTTCCGCTTTTTCGATGGCGGATGACCTGGCAACGGCGATGGAAGCGCGGGGCTATAACGATGGCAATCACCGGACCCGTTACCGGGTGCTACGATACGGGCGCGGGGATGTAATGGCCGCTGGCGTGATGGCTGTACTCACCGCGGGCTTGGTCCTGCTGCGTAAGTAAGGACATGGAGGATTGAATTGACACACTACAAAATAACCCTGGCTTATGACGGGACGAATTTTGCCGGTTATCAGGTGCAACCGGAGCAGCGGACCGTGCAGGGGGTGCTAGAGAAGGCCCTTAGCAAAATGGCAAAGCAGAAAGTGCACGTTGATGGCAGCGGCCGGACCGATTCCGGGGTCCACGCGCTCGGACAGGTAATTACCTTCGATTTCCCGGGAAATATTCCCGAAGCAAACATGCTGATGGGTTTAAACAGTATGATGCCACTAGATATCATCATCAAAAAGGTCGAGTACGCGCCCGTTGATTTGCACGCGCGCTTTTCCGCTAGGGGTAAGCGGTATATGTACCGGGTCGCGCTGGGCAAGTACACGGACCCATTCAAACGTTTGTACACCGGCCACTATCCATACAAGGTGGACCCGGAACGAATCAAAATTGCCCTGCAAGATATTGTCGGCACCCATGACTTCACGAGCTTTGCGGCCAGCGGTGGGGTGATCAAGGACAAGGTGCGGACGATTTATGAAGCCACCTGTCGTTATGATGAGGCGAACAACGAGCTCATCATGGAGTTCTACGGCAACGGCTTTCTCTACAACATGGTGCGGATTTTAGTTGCCACTGCGCTGGAAATCGGTAATGGGCGCCGTGACCTGCACGACTTCAAGCGCCTGATCGAGGTGCGCGACCGCCAGCAGGCTAGGGGCACGGCACCGGCGTCCGGACTTTATTTGAAAGAAGTATTTTACTGATTATTACTTGCACAGGTCAGCCGGGTTAGCGGCTGGCCTGTTTTTGTTATTGGGGGGAACTTAGCATGACACCGGCCGGATTCAGCCGCAACGGTGCCCACTTTAATAACAGCCACTGTCTGCACAATAATTAGGGACTACTAACTAACAGTTGCCGTTGATCCGCAATGTATCCGTGGAGATCGACTTTCCTGAAAACAGTAAAAATAACTTGGCCCTAAACGTGCTAAAATGTGACTGTAGTTGTTAATAAATCAAAACGGAGTGGTCGCCAGAAGCAAATCCCGCGCGGCCAACAAAGGAGCGATTAAGATGGCAGACAAGGTGTACAAGGATTATTTCTTTGATGAACCGGCTTACGATTATCATGATGGTGGTTATGTCCCATTAGTTGAGCCTGATGTCCCGCAGAGCAAGTTGGGAGTGCCCCCAATGCTGAAGCCGGACAAAGAGGAGGGTAATGATGTGTACTACACCATTACCGCGCAAGCTGGTGAAACGCAGATCATGCCTGGTGCCAAAACCAAGACTTGGGGTTACAACGGAACGCTGCTTGGTCAGACGGTGCTGTACAAGGACGGCCAGCACGTACACGTTACGCTCAAAAACGAATTGCCAGAACTCACGACCTTCCACTGGCACGGCCTGAACGTGTCCGGACCAATCGTTGACGGTGGTTGCCACGCACCGGTTTACCCTGGTGAGACCAAGCACATCGACTTCACGGTGAACCAGCACGCGGCCATGACTTGGTTGCACGCGCACCCGTGCCCATCAACCGCCGAACAGGTTTGGCACGGCTTGGCCGGTGTGGTTTACATTGAAGACAAGCACGAGGCTACACTCAACCTGCCGCGGAACTACGGCGTTGATGACATTCCGGTTGTATTGCAGGACCGGCGCTTCCACGAGAACAACCAGTGGGATTACCAGGCTGATTATGATCCCGATGGTGTTGCCGGCCCAACCGCAATGATCGATGGGACCGTTAATGCCTACTTTGACGTCACCACCCAGCGCGTCCGTTTGCGCTTCCTTGATGGTGCTAACCGGCGCGAATGGCGGCTGCACTTCAGCGACGATCTGGAATTCGTGCAGATTGCTGGGGATGGCAGCTTGCTGCCGGACGCCGTGCACATGACTAAGCTGATGCTCACTTGTGCTGAACGGGCCGAGGTTGTTGTCGACTTCAGTAACTACAAGGCTGGCGATGTCGTCACACTCTACACCGACGATGTGCCGATCCTGCGCTTCCGGATCCACGATTTTGCCAAAAATGACACCCCACTACCAGAGCACTTGTTTGATGTCCACGCACCCAAGGTTGAACCCGGCACCCCAGTTCGCAAAATTGTGATGTCCGGCATGGACGAGTCCGTTGCGATTGATGGCAAGAAGTTCGCCATGCAGCGCATTGACGCGGAACAGCCAGTTGGGCAGGCCCAGTACTGGGACGTTACTAACAGCAATGACAAGCCCGGCATGGTGCACCCATTCCACTGTCACGGCACCCAGTTCCTGGTTCTTTCCCGCAACGGGAAGGCACCATACCCGAACGAACACGGCTTCAAGGACACGGTCGGCGTCAACCCCGGTGAGACGGTCCGGATTTTGGTCCGCTTCGACCTGCCTGGGGTTTACATGTACCACTGCCACATCATTGAACATGAAGATGGTGGCATGATGGCCCAAATCGAGGCTTACGAAGCAGACAAGCCGCGGCCAAAGTACAAGCTGATGGATATGGACACCTTGATGCACGCGCTTAGTGAAGAGCGGGGCATTCCTGAATCTGAACTCTGGATGGGCGGAATGGAGTCGTATGCAAAAATGGGAATGAAGATGTAATTTGGTATGAATACAAAATTAGCTCCGGCAAAACGCACCGCGTTCATTGCAACGCTTCTGATCGGCACTTTTTCAATGTCGATTTCGCAGTCCTCATTGAGCACCGCTTACCCGGCGTTCATGCGGACCTTTCACCTCGGCAGTGATACGGTTGCCTGGCTCACCACGGGCTTCATGCTCGTGATGACGCTGATGATCCCGGTCAGTCCCTGGCTACTACACAACGTTCCGTTTAAGCGTCTGTTTCAAGCAATTGAAATCATCTTCGCACTCGGAACGGCGTTATGTGTCTGGGCACCGAGCTTCACCGTCTTAATGAGCGGCCGCTTACTCGAAGCGGTCGCGGTCGGGGTGATTTTTCCCAGTTACCAAACCGTGCTGCTGGCAATCACGTCTGAGAATCAGCGTGGTTCAGTCATGGGCACAGCGGGGCTCGTGATGGGTTCGGCCCTCGCGGTGGGGCCCATCATCTCCGGGGTCCTGCTCACGTGGTTCCCGTGGCAGGCATTGTTCATCTTCTTCCTGCTGGTTGCACTTTGCGTGCTGGCGGCGTCGACGGTGACAATCCAATCGGTGATTCCGCACACGCCCAGCCGGCTGGACTGGGTCGCGGTCATCCTCGTGGCCAGCTTCCCGCTGCTGCTGTACACCCTGACGGTGATGGCAAAAGAGGGCCTTACGCCACGCACGATGCTCCTGCTGATTGTCGGCCTATTCATGGCAGTCGCATTTATTTCCCGGGAACTACGCGGCAAACACCCGATGTTGCAGCTGCGCGTGTTCACTAAGGGCATTTTCACCAAGGCTGTCCTGATGACGGGGATTTCCTACATCGCACTAATCGTCACCACTATCCTGATGCCGCTGTACTTCCAGACCTACCTGCATGTGACGCCGTTAGTATCCGGCGTGTCACTGGTGCCAGCCGCGGTTATGCTCAGCATAATGAACCCGATCAGTGGGCGGATGCTGGATGCATTTGGTCCGCGGCGGGTTTCCGTCGTGGGGATGGTGCTCATTGTGGTCGGCTTTGGGCTGCTCGCAATTTTGGCGCCGCACCTGAATCTGTTTGGCGCCATCATGCTGGCAGTCTGCACCGAAGTCGGCAACGCGTTCGTCATGATGCCAGCCGTAACGGCGGGAGCTAATGACTTGCCCGCCAAGTGGCTTGCGGATGGGACTGCGGTCACAACGACTTGCCGCCAATTGTTTGGCTCGGCAGGCGTACTGCTCGCGACCGTGGCGCTGACGTTGGCCCAAACCCACCTGCACAGCGTTGTCGGTGGATTTGCGGTCGCTTTCGGGATTTTCGCTGTCATCGGAGTGGCCGGATTACTGCTGGCAATGACCCTGCCTGGAAAACGCAACGCTGCTTGATTCACAAGCCAGAGCTGGTATAATCGGCACAATGGGCTTTCGAATCCGAAACAATATCAGTTTAATTAGTGGTACACGCCCGGAGCCGTTGACGTAGACCGTTAATTTTGCTATTCTAGACGTTGGTATTGTTTGCCCCACGTAAGCCCCGGAATCTTACTCGTGTCAAACAAACACAGAAATTTGGAGGAAACTCATAGTGCGCACAACATTTTTGGCTAAGCCAGAAGACATCGAACGCAAATGGTATGTTATTGACGCAACCGACATTGCACTTGGTCGGCTCGCATCTACGGTAGCAACCATCCTGCGCGGTAAAAACAAGCCCATTTACACACCTAACGTAGATACCGGTGATAACGTTATTGTTATCAACGCATCCAAGGTTAAGCTTACAGGTCGTAAAGCAACTGACAAGATTTACTACCACCACTCACAGCACCCAGGTGGTCTTAAGAAGGAAATTGCTGGCGATCTCCGTGAACAGAACCCTGAACGCTTGATCGAATACGCAGTTAAGAAGATGCTCCCTACCAAGAACACTCTTGGTCACCAGCAGTTCCTGAAGCTGCACGTGTACGGTGGCGCTGACTACGAACAGGTAGCTCAGAAGCCAGAAGTACTTGACATCAAGGATCGTATCTAAGGAGGATATTCATGGCAGACGTTGTAGCATACAGCGGCACAGGCCGCCGCAAGAATTCCGTTGCTCGGGTACGCCTTGTACCTGGTAGCGGTAAAATCACGATGAATGGTAAGGATGTACGTGATTACCTTCCATTCGAAACTTTAGTTACCGATATGAACCAGCCATTTGATCTCACCGAAACCAAGGGCCAGTACGACGTTATTGTTAACGTCAATGGTGGTGGTTTCACAGGTCAGGCCGGCGCAGCTCGTCACGGTATTGCCCGTGCTTTGCTCACCGTTGACCCTGACTTCCGTGCTGCCCTCAAGAAGGCCGGCATGCTCACACGTGACCCTCGTATGAAGGAACGTAAGAAGCCAGGTCTCAAGAAGGCCCGTAAGGCTAGCCAGTTCTCAAAGCGTTAATCTTTGGGTCCTGTTACTTGCCAAGAAAAAAGCATCCCGTTACCGGGGTGCTTTTTTTGTTGCTTAGCATTAGTTGGACGGCTATAGTACGGGGTTGTAAGGACCTCAAAAAAATCTGGGGGGTAAGGGAAACATGGAACACGATGAATTAAATTTGGTAAGCCCCAAGCAGCATTTATCAGAAGCGAAGCAGCGTGAGCAGGTTTCTGGTCTAATTCATGAGCTCTACAATAGCCTGGCTGAACAAGATGATCAGCAGACCGTGGATATCCGTGATTCGTTAATGAAAGCTTACCAGCACATTGACCGGCGGGATCCAGTCGTGGTGGCTAACAAGCTGACGAATTACCTGTATTTTCTCGGATCCGCGGAGAATCTTAGCTTCACGAGCGCGCAGGACGCGTTGATTACCCAACTGAGTCAGATTGGGCAGCATGCGGGTCTGAATGGGTCATATCGGGCTTGGTATGGCGACAAGGGGCAGTTCTAACCGCAATTATTTAGTAGAAATGAGCAAAAAAAGCTGGGCACACTTTCATTGGCAAAGTGGGTCCAGCTTTTAGTTAATGACCAATTGCTGACAGCGTACCTGCGGGGAACACCATAATCACCGTGATAGCGGCATTGGTGGTTCTGCAATCATTTTGCTCGCAGCAGGGTCAGGCTCTTGCGCAGTGCCTTGAAAATGCCGCCCTCACTGTAGGTCAGCACGTTGCTGGCATAAACGTGCTCTGCGAAAATTGTGAAAATGCCGAGGAAGAGGACGCTAATTGCAACGCTGAGTAGTGCCGGTCCTAATGTTACCTGACCGACACCGTAACGTGCCGGCATCACCAGAGGACTGAGGAAGGGGATGTAGCTCATGGTGCTGATTACGGGTCCGTTAGCGCCGGCGGTAGACAGGGAGGCAAAATAGCCAACCATTGCCAGCAGTAATACCGGCTGCAGCGCTTGGCCTGCCTGTTCCTGATTGGCAACTAGTGAGCCACACATGGCGGCGAGCACGGTGTAGCTCACAATGCCAATTAAGAAGAACACGATGGAAATAAGCACGAAGCTCCAGCCGATTTGCGCCCAATCAAAACCGTTCAGCAGCTCCTTGACCGCCGGAATCGAGTCGCGCAGGAACCACGCCCCAGCAGTCATGACGGCGTAAATCAGGATTTGCAGGCCGAGCAACGCGGAGACACCAAGGATTTTGCCATAGAACTGGGTCTGCGGCCGAATTGCAACCAGAATCGACTCCTCGATTCGCGAACCCTTTTCCGTAGCGATTTCGGAAGCAATGATACTGCCGTAACTCATGAGGAACATATACATGAGAAAGCCGACAACGGTGGAGAGGATTTGCTTCATACCGTCACTCTTGCCAGTCGTGGCCTGCATTTTGCCACTATCAGTAAAGGTAACTGAGCGGGTCGTGACCTTGGGGGTTGCGAGCAGGCGGCCAAGTTGTTGCTGCGACAAGCCCAGCGATTGCGCAACGGTCAGCGTGTTCAAGCTCGCTAGCGCCTGTGTTAGCT
This sequence comes from Lacticaseibacillus zhaodongensis, assembly GCF_009687905.1. Lineage (GTDB taxonomy): Bacteria > Bacillota > Bacilli > Lactobacillales > Lactobacillaceae > Lacticaseibacillus > Lacticaseibacillus zhaodongensis. The sequence goes on from NZ_BLBG01000013.1 coordinate 40,300, forward strand.
GGCTGGTCGAAATGCTCTGGCCGTCATCACGACGATAAAGCTTGGCCTGAGCCGTTGTTTTGACTACCAGCATCCCGTCAGCGTCTTTGTTGCTTAACTGGCGCCGGCCCGCCGCCTCGCTGCGCACCGGGACGTATTTCTGATTGTCATCGTTTTGTTTCTGCAGCGCGCTGGTGATTGGTGTTGGGGCCACCACGACTACGCGGGCCGGCTGGGACGTGGAGGACATGTACCAGGTAATCCCGCCGATCAGGACTGCCGCCAGCAGCGGCATGAGCGCCATGAACCACCAGGAGAAGCCATGCAGGTTCTTCCGCAGTACCTGGCCGGCAATTAAGTTTAGTTTACGCATCCGCTGCACCAGCTTTCATCCGGAAAATTTCGTCGAGGCTCGGGGCTTGCTGCGAGAATTCGCGAATGTAGCCGTCCCGACTCACAGCTTGGAAAATTGCCCGGCCCGCCGCCGCATCGGTCAATTCTAGGCGGAAATGCTCACCGTGCTGGCTGACCGCGGCCACACCGGGCAGCGCGCGCAGTTCCGCGGCGGTCAGCGCCGGCTGCTCAAGGGTGATGCGGGTCCGCCCATAAGCGGCTCTGATCTCATCGACTGTGCCATTGAGCACCGTGCGCCCATTTTTGAGCATCACTAGCCGGTCCGATAGGGTTGCCACGTTGCTCATGTCGTGACTAGAAAAGATGATGGCAGCACCACTTTCCTGCAGGGCGTGAATGCCATCCTCTAGTAGGCTGGCGTTGATCGGGTCCAGCCCGGAAAACGGTTCGTCAAGAATGAGCAGCCGCGGTTGAAAGATCAGTGCACAGATCAACTGCACTTTCTGCTGGTTACCCTTGGACAGGTCCTTGACCTTATCCGTTTTCTTCCCCTTAACCTGGAAGCGGTCCAGCCAGCCGGGCAGGGCGGCGTTAACTTGCGCCCTGGTCATCCCGTGCAGCTGACCGAAAAACTGAACCTGCGCTTCGATGGTCATTTTGGGGTATAATCCGCGTTCTTCTGGCAGGTAGCCGATCAGGTCCCGGTTGATCTGGGTGATTGCTTGGTGCTCCCACAGCACCTCGCCCGCATCGGGCCGGATGAAACCCAGAATCATGCGGAACGTGGTCGTCTTGCCCGCCCCGTTTTGCCCGATCAAGCCAAAAATCTCCCCCGGGTTGACGGTAAATGATTCGTCTTGTACCGCGGTCTGCTGCCCAAAGCGTTTAGTAATGCCTTTTAGCTCTAACATTGTGTGCCCCCTCCCGGAACAATTAGCTAACCATCATGACATTACTGGATTATGAAAGCGTAGTCAATAAGCGGTAGATGTGTTGCTGGAAAAATCATAATAATATTTATTTACGGCCTGGAAATTGCGGCAATGGTCACGTAGTCGCTGCTATCAGGCGCAGCACGTGTGTGGACTATTACTGGCTATTTTGCTATACTATTAACCAACAGTTATTTTACGGTTGAAGCAGTGCTTCAAGGACTCACTCTATTCGGGGCGGAATAGAGAGTTCTTGGAGCACTTTTTTGTTACTTATGGACGTGGAGGAATACATTTGGCTTTTTTAGGAAGTTTGGTTTTGATTCTGATTGCGACGACGCTGGCTGGTCAACTCAGCACGCGCGTGGGTATACCGGCGGTACTGGGACAGCTGCTCGTGGGGATTGTGATCGGTCCCGCAATGCTCGGGTGGGTGACGACCACCACTTTTGTGCACGATACCGCCGAAATTGGGGTCATTATCTTGATGTTCTTGGCCGGAATCGAAAGTGATGTGGGTCTGCTCAAACGCTACCTCAAGCCCAGCGTGCTCGTGGCGGCGCTGGGAATTCTGCTGCCAGTGGTGATGACGGCAGGCGTGGCGCTGGCGTTTGGCCTGTCCGCAATGGAGAGCATCTTTATCGGTGTGCTGTTTTCAGCAACTTCGGTTTCGATTTCGGTGGCCGTCATGAAGGAACTCGGCGTCTTGTCCGGTAAGGGCGGCGCCACGATTCTCGGGGCCGCGGTGGTCGATGACGTGGTGGCGGTCGTGCTCTTGAGCATCATGGTCAGCGTAATGGGCACCCAGTCGGCGCACGCAATGCCGCTCGCCTTGTCCTTCGTCCTACAAATCCTCTACTTTGCTGGGACCTTCGTTGTGGTCCGCTACGTTGCCCCGATTATGGCGCGGCTCGGGAAACGGCTGGCGCTGCCGGTCGGCCCGACGCTGATGGCCATGATTCTGTGCTTGGGGATGGCCTATGTGGCGGACCTGGTCGGGCTTAGCGCGGTCGTGGGGGCTTTCTTCGCCGGCATTGCAATCGGGCAGACGTCTGTGCGCCACGAAGTTAACCGTTCCATCGAGCCGATCGGTTACGCGGTGTTTATTCCTGTGTTCTTCGTCAGCATCGGCCTCAACATGCGCTTTTCAGGTTTTGTCGCCCAGCTGGCCTTCATCGTGGTCATGAGCCTAGTCGCCATCATCAGCAAAATGCTCGGTGCGGGGGCTGGGGCCAAGCTGGCAAAATTCAGTAATGGTGAGGCCGCCTTCGTGGGGGCGGGGATGGTATCCCGCGGCGAGATGGCCCTGATCATCGCCCAAGTTGGGTATCAAGCCCATCTGATTGCAACCGGGACCTATTCCGCGCTGATCACGGTGATCATCATCACGACGATTGTGGCACCGTTCCTGCTCAAGGTGACCGCCAAGCACCTGCAGAATCAGTCCGTGTAGAATGTAAGCCCTAGCATTGCATTTTGCCCAGGATTACAATGAAACCAAACGCAAAAGGAGTGATTCGATGAGCACAATTCAAATTGGTAAGAGTGCCGTGCGGACGACGCGGCTCGGCCTCGGCACGAACAAGGTCGGTGGCACCAGTCGTGCGGGCGTTGACCAGGAAAAAAGTGGCCGGGAGGTGATCCGCACCGCTTTGGATAATGGCATTCAGTTGCTGGACACCGCCTATATGTACGGCAAGGGCCGCTCCGAAGCCGTGATTGGTGAGGTGCTCAAGGACTACGACCGCAGCAAGGTGGTTATCGCCACCAAGGCCGCGCACGACCCGCAGAACGACATGCAGCCGAACAACGACCCGGCGTTTCTGAAGCAGAGTGTTGATGACGCGCTGCAGCGGCTGCAGACCGACTACATCGACATTTTCTACATTCACTTCCCCGATGCCAGCACGCCGAAAGCGGAAGCGGTCGGTGCCCTCGCAGACCTGAAGCAGGCCGGCAAAATTCGCGCTATCGGTGTCTCGAACTTTACGATGGCACAAATCAAGGCGGCGAATGTCGACGGCAACGTTGATATCGTCGAGGACCAGTACAGTTTGATTCACCGCGAGCCTGAGGGCGAAGAGATGGCCTACCTCAAGGCCAATCAGATCAGCTTTGTGCCTTACTTCCCACTGGCATCGGGCCTGCTGACTGGTAAGTACGGTGAAGCGGACCGCGCACGTTTTGCACGCTTCGTCGCGGGTAAACAGTTCGATGCCGCACTCGCCGGGGTGGATGTGCTGCGGCGGGTTGCCGCGGCGCACGACGCGGCCGTGATTCAGGTGGCCTTGGCCTGGTACCTGCAAGCGCCCGGCGTGGACGTGATGATTCCTGGTGCTCGCAACGCGGAGCAAGTTCGCGGAATCGTTGGCACGCGGGATGTGCAGCTGAGTGAAGCCGAGTGGAATGCAATCGATACGGCGTTTGCCAGTTTCAAGTGACTAAAGAAAGGGTGGCGGCGGAAGCCGGCACCCTTATTTTTTAGCAATTTATTGGGCAAATTACACTCCGAGGTAGACCAGTGTTGCCGTCCCCATCACCTGCGCCGCCGTTAGCAGGCAGCTTTCGTCCATCATGAAGCTGGAACTGTGGTGCGGGTGACTTTTGCCGTCTGCCACGTCGCAGCCAATGTAGATGAAGGCACTCGGGCGTTCCTGCGCGTAGTAGGCAAAATCCTCGGAGGGGTCTTGGGGACCGCAGTCGGTAATGGCCGTGACACTGGCCAATTTTGCCTTCTTCACACTGGCAACCACAGCCTTAGTGAAGTCGGGGTCGTTGTAGAGGACGGGGTAGTTGTCGTCGTAATCCAGCTTGGCGGTGACACCAAACATCACCTCCACGCCGTGCACGAGTTGCTCGATCTGCGTGCGGATGGTTTTGCGGGTCGTTTCCTTCATGATGCGCACGTCGCCCTTGAGCGTGACGCTCTGCTTGATGGCGTTGAAGGAGCCGACCCCGTCGAAGGAACCAATCGTTACGCTCGCGGTATCGAAGGGGTCGATGCGGCGGGAGACGACGGTCTGCAGCGCCGTGACGAAGTAGGAGCCGGCAACGATGGCGTCGTTAGCCAGGTGCGGCATGGAGGCGTGTCCGCCGCGGCCGGTGAAAATCAGGGTGAAGTTGGCCCGTCCGGTTTGAGTTTCCGCCAGGTGGTAGTTGAAGCTGCGGGTGGGCATGCTGCTCATGACGTGGGCACCGAGGACATTATCGATGCCGTCCAGGACGCCGTCTTTGATCATACTTTTGGCCCCACCTGGGGAGACCTCCTCGGCCGGCTGGTGCAAAATCCGCACCATTCCACTTAATTGGTTCCGCCGCTTGTAGAGCTCCCGGGCCAGGATCATCAGGTAGGCGGTGTGCCCATCGTGCCCGCAGGCGTGCATCACCCCGGGATTCTGCGACTTGAACGGCAGGTCGTTATCCTCTTGCACCGCCAGCGCGTCAAAGTCGGCGCGCAGGGCGAGTCGCTTGCCGGGTTTGCCGGAATTGATGTCGACCACGAAGCCGTAGCCATCCCCATAGTTGACCGTTTGCATCCCGTTGCGGCGGTAGAAGGACTTAATGATTTTGGCTGTCTCCTCTTCGTGGAAGGAAACTTCCGGGTGCGCGTGCAGCATCCGCCGCAGTTTGATTATCTCCGGCTCGGCTTCTTTTAGCGCGACCATGAGCTCCGTTTGTAGTGTCATCGTGATTCATCCTTTCTGAGTTTACTCTGTCTTCAGTTTATTACTGCTGGAACAAAATGAAAACGTTTGCCGATGTTTGCGGCAGTGAATGCCTGGCTGGCGGGGTTAGTAAATGGGCTGCATCTAAGCGCGGTGGCAAAATTGGGTGGTGAGCGCAAAAATCGTTATTACGGTTAACACTTTTTGCAGTGCAGACTTCTCCACCGTAATAATTGCAGCCCGGCTTTGCGTTATCATGGGGGTGCGGATGTTAGAGAGGATGGATAGCAATGCTAGATAATAAGTGGCTCCAGCAGCTGCCAGTGCAGCCAGTGCAACAGGTTGTACCCGTTGGCGGCGGGGATGTTAACGAGGCTTACCGCGTGCAGGCGGATGGACAGACCTACTTTCTGCTCGTGCAGCCACACATGGCCGCTGATTTCTATGCGGGTGATATTGCCGGCTTGGCTGCGTTCGCCCAGGCGGATGTGTTGGCCCCGCGGGTCTTGGGTCACGGCCAGATCGACGGGGATGCCTTTCTGCTGCTTAGCTACCTAACTAGCGGTCACGGCAATCAGGCTGACCTCGGCCGCTTGATGGCACACTTGCACTCTTTTGCGAGTCCGGACGGGCGCTTTGGTTTTGAGCAGCCTTATGCCGGGACCAGCGTCAGTTTTAGCAACGACTGGGTCGCGACCTGGCGGGAGCTGTTTGTGAACCAGCGGCTGGACAAGCTGGCTGACCACATCGTGCAAAAGGGCTTGTGGACGGAGCAGGAATACGCCATGTATCCCCTGGCCCGCAAGGTGATCACCACGGCCTTGGCGCACCACGAAAGCAAGCCGGTATTACTGCACGGCGATTTGTGGAGTGGTAATTGCATGTTTACCGCGGACGGACGCCCGGCGCTGATCGATCCGGCGGCGGTGTACGGGGACCGGGAGTTTGATATTGGCGTCACGACCGTCTTTGGCGGTTTCAGCGCCGACTTCTACTCCGCTTACCAGGAATCTTTGCCGATGGCGGCTGGCTGGCAGCAGCGGCTAAACTTCTACCGGCTGTATTACCTGATGGTGCACTTGGATAAGTTTGGCAGTGGTTACGCCGATGCCGTGGCAAGTTTGCTGCAGCAGGTGATTGCTGGCGAATAGGTCGTTAAAAAAGCGTGTGGATATCTTCGTAGATGTCCACACGCTTTGCTGTTGTCTTGGTATTTACCTGAGCACCAATTCGTAAACGTAGCATTCGACAACTGGTTCCTCAAAGTCCCACTTGACGGTGCCCCGCTTTTGAAAGCCGAGTTTCGCCAGGATGTGCTGCATGACCTGGTTAGTAATCTGGGTGTCCACCCGGACTGAATCGTGGTCTTTAGCAGCTTCATCAATCAGCGCCTGCATGAAGGGGACGCTGAGGTGCTTACCCTGGAACGCAGCGCCGAGGGCAACCCGGTGGATGGTGCTGTACGGATGCTGTCGCTGCCAATGGGCGTCCTGCAAGTTGTCGTAGACTGGCTCGGCGGCGTCATCTAAGTTCGCGTAGCCAGCAATTTCGCTGTCGACAAGCAACACTCGCCCCGTGCCGACCGCGATGTCCGCGTTGATGTCGGCAGCTGCCGGGTACTCCGCCTGCCACTGCGGGATGCCCTGCTTTTTAAGCAGGGCGCGGGCGTCAGCGATGATTGTCATGACGGCCGGTAAGTCGGTAGCGGTGGCCGGACGCAGTTTGATGTCTTGCATGGAATTGATCCTCCTCAAAAACTAATGGCTATATCCTACCATAATTTTATTTGTAGTGTTCTTGAATTATTTTTTCATCACCAGGGCCGAATTGGCGTATTATCGTCCTGGAAGACGTGCTGCGACTGCCTTGTTTACGCTGTTGGGGGGGAGTGCAGTAGTAGTCGGCGGGTCTTTAATACAACGCTCTGAGGAGGAGTAAAATGAAATCTGCAAAAATTGGGTTAACGGTAGCAATCGCCGTGCTGCTGCTCGCCGGCTGTGGCGCGCAGTCCAGCAAGGGTGGCAGTGCTGCCCAGTCGCAGCGCCAGGCAAAATCTAGTTCGGTTAAGAAACACAAACCAACTAAGGTAGCTAAAAAGACCAGCTCTAGTCAGTCTACGCGCAATCAAAAGACCACCAAGCAGGCTGCGACCCCGTGGACCCAGGCCAAGTCGACACAGCTCGCGTCCTTCATGAACAGTTGGGGTCAGACAATGAAGCAAAGTTACACGGCTTACACACCCGGACACAGCGTCAATTTCTACGGCACCTCTGAGCCTGATGGCATGAACTCAGAACCACCTGCAGTTAATAATCACAAAATTGCGATTCAGTGGTCGCAGGACGGTAAGGTCGGCAGTAATGTTTACGCCTTAGTTGCGGTGTATTCCGACGCCGAAACTGCTGATTATGCAGCCGAGCACCTGTACTTCTTCACCATCTATAACGGTCAGCCTGTCGTCTTGGTCACGATGCAGAATCAGGGGATGCCGAATAACTACCTGAATTTTGACGTGACCGCGAATAAGGAGCTGCAACAAGGTTTTGCCGCCATTGTTAACGGCAAGTCCAGTGAGCCCACGACGGTCGCAAGCACGACGAGCAAGTACAACGCGCAGCAGTTGCAACTCATTGCGCGGGTCGGCTTTGAGGGCTTGGCCCCAGACGGTGGCACAGGCCTATCCGCAAGTGCAGTTAGTCAATCCTTGCACGACCTAGACGGAATCCATATCAGTGGTAGCGGTACAAGCACAAAGGGCTCATCGACAATCGGTACCGCCGTTTCGACAGTTGAGTACACGGTGGTTGGCGACGTGATGAAGATCAATCACCCTGCCACGGCTGCTGGTAGTGATGGTTGGTCAGCCAGTCTTAAAATCAGTCAGGTTGGCCCGCTTATCTTCTCGGGGACGAACGCGGCGCTCGCACAAAAGATCATTGCGGGCATCCAGCCGGAATAGGTTTTAGCGGCAGCCAGGCAATAGGGACCGCATTTACCCTGTTGACTCAGTTGCCCTGCATAAGTGTCCCTGGAGAATGGATTTAGTAGTGAAGACAGTGCGAAAGGAGAGCCCATGCAAACACATGTATATAGTTTGGACCTCAGAAGTTACAAACTGTTCACCCCGGTACATCGCTTGACCGATGTCATTATTATTCGCGGCGGCTTTGACACGCCGGCTGATAACGATGAGATTACGGTTGACCGCCAGTACACCCGGACGCTGCGGGTCAATGCGGATGACCTCAGCCAATCAATTCCGGGACAGCCGGCCGCGCTACTGACCGCCGAGGGGGCCACCCGCATCGTCAAATTCATCGAGCAGGCGGTTGCGGATAGTCATGACCTAGTTGTTCACTGCTTTGCGGGGGCATCACGAACCGGTGCGGTGGTTCAATTAACAATGTTTAACTATCACCTGCCGTTGACCCACGTTCAGTTGTGGCGCGCGCTCCGTGCCACCAAATCCAAGGTGGAAGAGGTCACCACAAAGGCTGATTTTGAGCGCTTGTACCAGCCAAATCCCCTGTGGACACGGTTGCTGCAGCAAGCCTATGCCAAGTATCATGACGAAGCATAATTGCAAACGCGTAGTTGCTAACCTTAATTAGTAAAAGTCACCGCACTCTGTCCCAAAACGAAGAGTGCGGTGGCTTTTGTAGTTATTGGCCTTAGCTATCCTGCCGGGTGGCCGCAATGTCGATCTCGCGGATATTCACGTCCTGAGGCATCTGGTAGATAAAGTTAACGGCTTCAGCGACGTGCTTCGGGTCGAGCGTGATTCCGCCCATGGAGTCTTTCCACGCTTGGTAATCCTTCAGGGCACCCTGGTCGGTAACGTGGGTGAGGAGCTCAGTTTCAGCGGCGCCGGGGGCAACCATTGCCACGCGGACGTTCTTGCCGGAAACCTCTTCGCGGATGGTTTCGCTCAAGCCGTGGACCCCGAACTTGCTGGCAACGTAGGCGGCGTGGTTGACGAAGGTCTTCTTGCCGGCGAGGGAGGAGATGTTGACGACAGTTCCGTGCTCGCGCTTAGTCATCTCTGGTAGGACAATTTGCATGCCATTTAAAACGCCCATGACGTTAACGTCCAGCATCTGCTGCCACTGCTTGGGGTCCTGGTTCATGACGTTGCCCAAAAGCATCACGCCAGCGTTGTTAACTAAGAGGTCGGTTTGGCCGAATTCCTTTTCGGCGGTTTCAATAGCCGCTCTAAATGCCGCCTGGTCGGTTACGTCAACGCCCGCAACGCGGACGTTACTGAAGTCGAGGGGCAGAGCCTTAATGCGCGCAACGCGCCTTGCCAGCAGCAACATTGGGTAGCCCTGCTGGTTGAAGTTTTGCGCCATTGCGGCCCCAAAGCCTGATGATGCACCGGTAATAACGATTAATGGTTTGTTCATGAATATTCTCCTTTGTGGTCCGGAGTAACAATTAATTGTTGCCATCCGGACTGCGTTTTTGTTATCCTGAGCCCAGTCTAAATGCTCAAGTATACTTGAGGGCAAGGAGAATTATGCAAAAATATTCGATTGGCACCATCGCTAAAAAATACCACATCACCGTAGCCACACTCCGTTATTACGACGACATGGGGCTCTTGCCCTTCGTGAAGCGTAACGGCAGCGGCCAGCGGGTCTTTACGGACGATGACCTGGGTTATCTCGAGGTGATCGACTGCCTGAAGCGCTCGGCCATTCCGCTGCGTGACATCCGTCAGTTCATGGAATGGTGCGTGGCGGGGGATGCAACCTTGCCGCAACGTTACAAATTCATGCTCGATCAGGAACAGGCCCTCGAGCAGCGGATCCAAGTTCTGCAGGCCAACCTAGCGTTCCTACGCTGGAAGAAATGGTATTATGCCCACGCGAACGCGGCCGGAACGGAGCAAATCTTCTTCGAACCGGGAACCACGCAGGTGGACCCGAAGTGGCGGCAGCAATATCTGGCACAGCACGAGGCAGGTGCTGGCATTCAGCCCGATTAGGGTCTAGACCGGAGCATAAACGCCGAAAAAATTATTAAGATTTAACGCGCGGTGGAGTGGATAAGTGTGCAGTCAGATGGAATAGCTGCTGGGCCTGGCGGTAACGCATTCCGGATTGATACCCCTAAAATCCGCACCACGGGCTGGTAACGCCCAATTTGAACATCCAGAACGTACACTTAGCGTGCGTTCTGTTTTTTTATCCTTTAAGCGGCCCAACATGTGCCTGAATAAGTCGGAATTATCAATTGAAGTCGTTTGCGTATCTTTATTCAGTGAGCTTACTTGTGAAATATATCTACAAGCCCCGCATACCGATAATGAGCGTTGCATTTACGTAAGACTACAGTCTAGAATTGAATTGTAAGTTATGACTGCACGTCATGAAATTGTACCCAATTGCTGACAACACATCATAATCGTACGCCGGGGGGATTGCATTGAAGCGTTTAATCAGTTACGTATCATTGTTTCTGGTTCTGATTTTGAGTGCGTGTGCCGCCAAAGCGGTTCCGCAAACTACTAGTCCCAAGAGTGCACCGCGGGGCTTTTTGGCCAATGGCGCCAGTCTGCAGTCCCAACGTGAACGTGAATTAAATACATATATTAAGCGTAATTTTGTGCACCGCGCCGGGTTGATCACTAGCATTAACGCGGAGCAGGGTGCGGATGCTAAGCAGGCTTCGGGGCATGAGTACTTGCTGGAATCCAGTAGTCTGTGGCTGGCGCACCTGGTCATGACCAAACAATATGCGCAGTTCCGGCGCTTTTACCGGGTGACTAAGCGGACCTTTTACAACGGGACCTGCTTTAGTTACCGTTACAACCCTGAGACCAAGAAGCGCTTTGATACTAATGCCACCGTTGATGATTTGCGGGTGCTGCGGACACTGTTGATGTATGACGAGGTGCGGCATTCACGGCATTATGCGGGTGAGATCAGTCGCTTGTACAAGCGACTGGCCCCGGCCGTGATTCCAGAGGGACAGCTGCGCGATTTTTATAGTCAAGCCAGTCACAAAGCCGGTCCCAACGTCAGCAGCGCCTATTTTGATTTGCAGACTTTGCGTTACCTTGAAAGTGGGAGTAAAGCCGGCCGGCGCGCATACCGGCGGCAGGTCAAGGTCATTACCGGGGCCTACCTGGGTGACGCCTTTCCGCTGTATGCGTCCAGCTACAACTGGGCCGGAAATGAGTACAGCAATAAGAATATCAACACGTCCGAGGCCCTTGAGACCCTGCTGCAGCTGGCGCGGGTGGATAAACTCCATGCGGCCTCATTGGGCTGGCTGAAGCAGTGCGTGGCGAGTGGCTTTTTGCCGAACACGTTTAGCACGTCTGGCGTGATTGTGGACCGGAATCAGTCCGTCGCCAACTGGGCGCTCTGCGCGCAAATTTTTGCGGTCATTGGAAACAAGACGGAATACCGCAAGGCGATGGCGCGCGTCTGGGACGAACAGGTGACAATGAAGTCCCCGCTTAAAGGTGGTTTTGGGGTCGTAACCACAAACACAGCTTTTTCCTATAACAATTTGAATGCGCTACTCGCCGCGGACTGTGGGGAGGTGCGGCCATGATTTGGCTACGAAACAGCTATTGGCGCGGCCTTAATTGGTTTAAGCGCCACGTTTCGCCGGCCGCATTGGCGGTGTTGCTATGCATGCTCATTGCCGGCCCCTACCTGTTCTTTGCGCCGATTCACGGTTACGCGGATAATGGCGACTTTTGGCGTGCCATCTATCCGAACGGGATTTACCCCTTCAAGCAGACGCGCTCCGGCTACTTCAGCTACATCGCACCACGGTACCACATCATGCAGTATTACAACGCGAACAAAATGCTGGTGTACAGCTCACAGACGCTGTTCATCCGCTTTGCTGTACTCTTAAACCAGCTGTTCTATAGCAAAACTATTTTTGACATCCGTTTTCTGGGTGGGCTCTACTTTGCTTTGTTCTTGGGCGCGCTCTACATGTTGACGGTGGCCTTGACGACTCCCCAGCGGCGGCTACGGAGTTACCTGATCGCCATCATGGTGGTTGTCGTGTTCGGTGACACGGCGCTGATGCTCTACTTCAATTCCTTCTTTGCTGAACCTGTGGGCTACATCGCTTTGTTGTATGCAGTGGCGGCGTGGCTGTTGGTCAGTCGCAAACATTACCGCCGCAAGTGGCCCCTGCTGCTGACGTACTTGCTTAGCGTGCTTATTTTCATCACTAGTAAGCAGCAAAATGCCCCGATTGCGCTTAGCTTCATGCTGGTAACTGCCGGACTGTTCCTGTTGCCGGGGGCGCGCAAACGCTCGGGCCTAATTGTGGCCGCAATCGCCGTGATTGGCTTGTCCGGCGTGGTGACCTACGCACTGATTCCACAATCATTTAACGACATTAATATGTACCAGACGTTTACCACGGGGGTTTTGCAGGAAAATCGGGCTCCCGGCAAGGCCATCGACCGGAGCGGGATTGATCGGCAGTACGCACTGATGCGCGATCAGCAGTACAATCCACCTACCTACGCGCCAGTTCTGCCCAGCGGTAAGGCAACCAGCAAGCACCTAACTAGTAAGCTAAGCATGGCCTGGGTGCTGCAGTATTACGCCCGCCACCTGCACCAGTTTGTGGAGTTGCTCAACGTTGCGACTAAAAACGCAATGCGGGTGCAGCCGACAATGGTGGGGGATTACACGCGCGCATCGGGAGCCAAGCCCTTGCAGCAGGCGCATTATTTCACGGCGTCCAGCCTGCTGTTTTCAACCTTCTATCCGCGTAAGTTTACTTTTGGCATCATGATGAGCATTGCCCTGATCATGGTGTTTAGCGTGGGGATGTATGCCGACATCAAAACGGGAACGAGCGAGGGCCAGCTGCGCTTCTTTCTCATTCTGGGGCTGCTCAGTATCATCATCTTTGTGCCGGTGGTTTCGATAGTTGGTGACGGGACCGCGGACCTCGCCAAGCACCTGTTTAACGTGCCGATTGCAGTTTACCTGCTGCTCGTGATTATGATTGCGGACAGCTTGAACGGCCGATTGTGGCACGCTTATCGGGAGGAGGCTGCTGATTCATGAAGCATCTCAAAATGTTCCTGCTCTTGTGCTTTGTCCTCCTCAGTACGCTGCTGCTGCGGCCGCAAGTGGTGCACGCGGCAACGGCGCCTAACATTCTGCTCGTCTATGATTCGCTAAACGCGGGGGACCGGAAGCAAAATAACGTTGCGGCGATGCAGCGGCTGCTGACTAGTGCGGGGGCCACGGTGCGCTTGAGTAGCGTTAGCAACTACCAGCGCGGCGGGCTTGCCCGGGGCGATTACAGTGGTCTCGTGACCATGATCAATTGGGATGATGTGCCGGTAGCTAATCGGGTCTTCCTGCGGGAACAGCGGGACTTTACCGGTCCGCAACTCCACGTTGGCGGCAATCTGACCGCTGGGGAAGTCGCAAAATTGCACGCCCACAAGCAGACCCTGTACCGGCGGCAACTGCAGGGAAGCTTGCCGCATGGTAGCACGCAGTTACTGCCCTACAGCACCGCTGTGAACGTGCTAACGGATCTGCCCGCCGGTGCGCGGACGTACGGGACGTTGCGGATTCAGGGTGCGAGCGGGACTTATCCTTTTGCCTATCAGTATCAGCAGGCGGCGTTCCTACCGTATTTTGACGGGCAGGGGCTCAGTTTGCTGGCAGCGGAGCGACTCGTTGCCCAAATGTTTGCTTCGCAAGTGCGGACGTACCGGCCACTACTGACGATTACCGGTGTGACGCCATACAGCAATCTGAGCTTACTAAAACAAACGGCCGCGTTCTTGGATGCACACGGAATTTCCTTTGCTGTTAGTGCCGCGACCGTGACGAATAACACGGAACTACCGGAATTTGCGCGGTACGCGGCCGCACTGCGCTCAGTCCAAGCCGCTGGTGGGGTCGTCTTCGTGCGGATGCCGCAAGTCGGTGCGCCTGGTGCCCAAAGTGGCCCCTTGCTGAATGCAAACATGACCACTGCCATCACCGCTCTGAGCCAAAAACACGTCTTTCCCGTGGGCTACAGTCTGCCAACCTACTTGCAACTGGATGCGGTGTTTAAACGCTCCGCACTGAGCGGCGCAAACACGGTGCTCCAGCTCGCTAACCCCGCGCTGCAGGCCTACGCGCAAAAGAGTGACCGCACGCAGGCGTACAAACGGGCTTACACCAGCGTCAGCGCGGCGAGCCTGAACCGGAACAAGTCTGGCCGGCCACTGAGCGCACGGATGCAGTCTTTTGCCCTGCCGACTGCAGTCACCTTCAAAATGCCAGACAGCGCCAAGGAATTGGCTGGCTTGCGGCGGCGGGTGGCTGATTTTAATTTTGACTGGGAAAACACCGCTGCACTCAATACTAAGCTGACGGTCGCAACGCTTGTACTTGAGCACAGGCATGGCCAGTACTACATGAATGGGCGCCTGCAGGCTGGCAACTACACGCCGGTGGCTAAACCCCCGGTGACCGAATCGCTACCATCACGAATCAATAATTTCTTTGCGATTCAAAGTACCTTCTTGTGGATTTTCTTTGCAATTACCATTACCGCGATGGTCGGGTTGCTAGTTTTAGGTCGCAAAGTGTACTTGCAGATGTACCGGCGCAAATAGGGGGGTGATCACGATTAACATCTTGGACTTTTGTCTATTCATTTCAATTCTGGCGATTTGGGGCGTGCTGATCGTCAACGTAATTCTGACCATCGCCGGTTATACCTATTACCTGCGCTGGACGCGGCGACCGAAGCCTTCACTTGCTGGGCTGCAGGAGGTACCCTTTGTTTCCATCATGGTCCCAGCGCACAACGAGGGCATCGTGATCGTCAAAACGGTGCTGGCCCTGCTGCAGTTCGATTACCCGCATGACCGCTACGAGATCATTGTGATCAACGACAACTCCAGCGACAACTCGGCCGCCCTCTTGAAAAACTTGCAACAGCTCAACCCGGGCCGCAACTTGGCGGTCATTAACACCGATGCCAAAACTGGGGGTAAGGGCAAGTCGAACGCCCTGAATATCGGCTTGAAGCGGGCTAAGGGGAGCGTCATTTCGATCTACGATGCCGATAACACGCCTGAACACGGTGCGCTGCGTTACCTGGTCGCTGAGCTCATGAGCAATGCCGAATACGGGGCGGTGATTGGCAAATTCCGGACGCGCAACAAGAGTGCAACGCTACTGACCCGTTTCATCAATGTTGAGACCTTGTCCTACCAGTGGATGGCGCAAGCGGGGCGTCAGCAGCTGTTTCACCTGGGCACCATCCCCGGTACGAACTACGTCATTCGCCGCTCACTGCTTGAACGTGTCGGCGGCTGGGACGTTAAGGCGCTGGCAGAGGACACTGAGATTTCATTTCGGATCTACCAGCTGGGGTACCGGATCGGTTTTCAGCCGCACGCCGTGACTTGGGAGCAGGAGCCGCAAACGCTGGACGTCTGGTTCCATCAGCGCACGCGCTGGGTCAAGGGCAACATCTACGTCATCGTTAAAAACGCCGGCAAGCTTTTTACCAGGGCGGGGCGGCACATTCGCTTTGACCTGCTTTACTTCCTAGCAATCTACTTTTTGCTCATGGTCGCGCTCATTTTGTCCGACACTGTCTTCGTGCTTTCGGTTGCCGGGGTGGTGCACTCAAACCTGGTGGGCTTTAGTAACAGCTTGTGGCTCGCGGCAATCCTCACCTTTATCCTCAGCACCTATTTAACAATCACGACGGAGAAGAGTGAGATGACCCTCAGCAATTTGTTTGTAATTTGTGGCATGTATATTGTTTACAGCCAGATGTGGTTGGCTGTGGCGGCACACGGAATGGTGGGGTATATTCGTGAACAAGTCTTTCATCAACAAGCAAAATGGTATAAAACTAAGCGTTACAAATAGAATTTTGATGGTGGTATTGGGTCTGCTACTACTACTGAGCGTGAGCGGGCGCCCGCAAACTGTAGCCGCAGCCAGCAAGCCTGCGGGCGAGCAGAGCTACACCGAAATTTTCCAAAATCCAACGGCAACGTTATCGGGAAAGTCTGTGCAAACGGAGCTGTACTTTAGCCGCGAAGATTATTGGGACGTGAAGAAAGTTACCTTGAGCCTGAACTTCCAAATTTCGCAGCTTGCCGCGCGCTCGACCTCAGACATTACCTTAGCCTTGAATGGCATTAAGTTCGCCTCGTTCCGGCCGGCGAAGGAAACTGGACTGCAGACTAAACAAATTGAGATTCCCCTGCGACTGCTGCAGGGGACCAATACCCTCCAAGTAGCTGGGCAGATTCAAACTCGTCAGGGTAACCATTACGATTTGGCCCAGACACCTGCCAATTGGCTCAGCATATACTCCGGTGCGAACGTTAACTTTCAATACAATCTCAAACCGGCGGACAACAGCGTTAAATCGTTCTACGCCCACTTCACGGGGATGGACACGATTGCTAATCATAATTCAGCAATCGTGCTGCCACAGAACGCTAGTGACAGCGAATTGCAGGCCAGTCTTTACGCACTGAGCGGTATTTCCCGGGTGATAACGACGACCGATACGAAGTTGCCGCTGCTACGGGCGGGTAACAGTGCGCTCAAAAACACGCATTACCAGCTGTTTGTGGCCAAGTACGCTGACCTCCCTGCTGCGGTGCGCAAACACGTCGCTCCGGAGGCTGTTGCTAATACGGGCGCGCTGCAGGTTTATACAGAAGGACAGACGCACTATCTAGTGCTGACCGCGCGGCGTAATAGTCTGCTCAAAAAGGCGGCGCAATTCGTTGCCAATCAAGAACTGATGCAGGAAACGGCAACTAGCGGTGAGAGCATCACGGCTCAGACGCAGACTTACACCTCCGTGTTGCAGTATCAAGGTCACTATCAGTTGACCAGTAGTGAAACACAGCTGCGGGGGCCGGGCCACCAGGGTGTGAGTTACTTTGTGGCGCTGCCGACTGACCGCACGAACGCAGATGGCTCGCAGGTTCGCTTGCACTACCGTTACAGCAAAAATCTCAACTTCAAGCGCGCACTGGTCAGCATTTACGTTAACGGAACTGCTGCTGGCAGCAAGCGGCTCAGTGTTAAGCATGCAAACAACGATGAGCTCACGGTCAAGTTGCCTCGGGGGCAGAGCCTCGGGAATACGTTCAATATTACAGTGGATTTTGACCTCGAAACTTATGATCAGAATAGTTCCGACAACGACCAGACTCCTTGGGCCAACGTGGAAACCGACTCGGAGGCGGCCATTGTGTCTCGTTCTAGGCCGCAACTGCTCTTTAGCAATTTTCCGAGCACCTTCATCCGCAACGGCTCCTTTGACAAGTTGGTCGTCGTGCGGCCGCGCCAGATGACTGATGCTGACATGAGCACGCTGACGAACATCTTCAATCTGTTTGGTAATTACGCTCAACAGAATACCGGTAGCATCAAGGTGCGGGCGACGCAACCGGGAGCAAATACTCTCCGCAACAGTAGTGTGATTGCGTTCGGCACCCCCAAGCAAAATGCCTTCATCAACGGTCTGAATTCTAAACTCTACTTCCGCTACAACAAGGCGCGGACGGGCTTTGTCAGCAACGAAAAGCTTAGCATTGAAAAGAACTATGGGCAGACGATCGGGACGGACCAGTTATTGCGCTCGCCATACAATGACAAGAAGGCCCTGCTCGTTGTGACTGGGGCAACACCGCAAGCGACCCTGATCGGTTCCACACAAATCAGTACGCAAGCGGGCGTTTCCCAGTTTAAGGGTGACGCCGTGGTCGTGGATCCTGACAATCAGCATTACAGCTACCGCTTCAAGAAGCAGGCGGCAGTTCAGCTGCACAAGTCGGCCCGGCAAGTGATCAGCAAGAATTCAAAAATCATTATTTACCTAGCACTCGTGTTCATGGCCTTAGGATTGATGTTGCTAGCGCTGTTCTTGATTTTGCGCAAGCACAAGCGAGGCACAAGTAAAGGTGGTGGTAACCATGAATAAACAAGATGAGCACCGCTCAGTGCGCAGTGATCTCGACCTCATGGTTTGTGTTTTCCTCGCCGCACTGCTGGCAGTTTGCATGATGCTTTCGGGCCATGTTCTACTGAACACTTTCTACATGGGCATTTTGGTACTGACACTGCTGCTGACGTACTTCTTCGGTATCGTGACGGGAATGGCTGCGAACATGCTGTTCATTTTTGCCCAAGCCCTGTACATGCTCTACCAGAACATGACCGGCGGGAACGTGCAACTTGAGTTAGCATACTGGCTGCTCATTCCCGTATTATTGAACCTCGCGTTCTACGCCATGACGACGGAGATGCGGGTGCTGCAGGCAGATAATGATGAACTACGGGAAGCAATGGTGGAACACGGCGCTTTTGACCAGGAAACCAAGTTGCGCACCACTGTTTCATTTCTTGAAGATGCAGGGGTATTCATTGAGACCAACAAACGCTTCAACATTCCCGTCAGTGTGGTTGTCATTCGGATTCGCTACTTCAGCGATTTGCAAAACATGCTTGGGACGACGCGGATCAAGGAGTTAGTCAAACTCGCATCGGACTCGATCAATCACGCCACGCGCGATAACGATATCAGCTACATTCTAAATACGGATAACCCAACTTGGGCGGTGCTGCTGTATGCGGATGTTGCTGGAGCAAACGTCGCGGCGCAGCGGATTCGGGACGAATTCCAGACGGAGCTGAACAAAAATCAGTCACTGCGCGACGTTGACCTGCAGTTGCGGGTGGGTGTGACCGGCTGGGATCTCGACAAACTAGACGGGCCCAATGCGTTTATGGAAGCCGGAATCAAGGAACTAGAATACGATGTTTAACAGAGCGGAGTGAGACGGTTTGAAACTGAGCATTAACGTACTCGGGGAAAAATGCTAGGGCTTAAGCATTTGTCCCTGAGTGTGTTAAGCGGAGGTTTCAGTCGCACGTAGCTCGACTATGTAACAGAGTGGAGTGAGACGGTTTGAAACTGAGCATTAACGTACTCGGGGAAAAATGCTAGGGCTTAAGCATTTGTCCCTGAGTGTG
>NZ_BLBG01000014.1 GCF_009687905.1 Lacticaseibacillus zhaodongensis
CCCAAGCCCTGTACATGCTCTACCAGAACATGACCGGCGGGAACGTGCAACTTGAGTTAGCATACTGGCTGCTCATTCCCGTATTATTGAACCTCGCGTTCTACGCCATGACGACGGAGATGCGGGTGCTGCAGGCAGATAATGATGAACTACGGGAAGCAATGGTGGAACACGGCGCTTTTGACCAGGAAACCAAGTTGCGCACCACTGTTTCATTTCTTGAAGATGCAGGGGTATTCATTGAGACCAACAAACGCTTCAACATTCCCGTCAGTGTGGTTGTCATTCGGATTCGCTACTTCAGCGATTTGCAAAACATGCTTGGGACGACGCGGATCAAGGAGTTAGTCAAACTCGCATCGGACTCGATCAATCACGCCACGCGCGATAACGATATCAGCTACATTCTAAATACGGATAACCCAACTTGGGCGGTGCTGCTGTATGCGGATGTTGCTGGAGCAAACGTCGCGGCGCAGCGGATTCGGGACGAATTCCAGACGGAGCTGAACAAAAATCAGTCACTGCGCGACGTTGACCTGCAGTTGCGGGTGGGTGTGACCGGCTGGGATCTCGACAAACTAGACGGGCCCAATGCGTTTATGGAAGCCGGAATCAAGGAACTAGAATACGATGTTTAACAGAGCGGAGTGAGACGGTTTGAAACTGAGCATTAACGTACTCGGGGAAAAATGCTAGGGCTTAAGCATTTGTCCCTGAGTGTGTTAAGCGGAGGTTTCAGTCGCACGTAGCTCGACTATGTAACAGAGTGGAGTGAGACGGTTTGAAACTGAGCATTAACGTACTCGGGGAAAATGCAAGGGTTTAAGCATTTGTACCCGAGCGTGTTAAGCGGAGGTTTCAGTCTATACAGCACAAGCGCAAAAAGGAGCCTTCCCATCAACTTGGGAAGGCTCCTTTACTACATAGCTTTAGTTATTACCGTTGTCCCGGTAGTTCTCCGGCAAATCTGGGCGCCCGTACATGTAACCTTGTAGGTATTGCACGTGCAGTTTGTTTTCCACGTAGTCCACATCATCCTGGTTTTCAATTCCTTCCATGATGAAGTCGATGTCGTATTCAGCAGCAAGGTCGTACCAGAAGCCTAGCCGTTCGTCCAGGTTGTTCATATCCTGATCCTTCCGCAGCTTTTGGAGGGCAAACTTCAGGCCGTCAATGTAGGGGAAGACCCCCTGCAGACTTTCAAAGTGGTTGTCACTACCAACCCCATCAATCGCAATCCGAATGTCCGCTTGGTGATATAGGGGTGAGATCCGCCGCATGTCCGCGAGGCTCGGCGCGTGGGTCAGTTCGATGATCAGACCATCCAACTGGTCGTAATTTTGCGCGAAGGCGACGAGGGCTTGTGCGGTGTGGGCATCAACAAACTGCTGGGCGTTCAGGTTCAGCGACAGGCGCGTATTCCCAGTTTTGGCTAAGACTTTCTTCATTAGCTCAATTTGCTCATCAATTGGAATGTCGAAGTTGCTCGGCACGCCCCAGCGCTGTTCGCTCTCGTCCCATTCGCGCAGCAGCAGTTCGTAAGCCATGATGCGGAGTTCGTCACCCGTGGCATCGACCATCTTCTGCACGAAGAACGCATACTCGTGCTTCGGGGCAGCGACCGGCTTTTGGGTGCGGGCGACTTCGGCAACGGTGTGCTCGGTAACGGCACTGTCCTCTTCAATCGTGGCGTTCCAGAGCAGGCTGGTGCAGACAAAGCCAACTAGGTAGGCGCCAAAAATCTGGGCAAGTGCGACTGGCGCCAGCGGTAAGGGGGCAACGAAGGCAATGCCTGTTGCCGCGAAGACCACGATGACCGCCCAGATGTGACTGGCTAGCTTAGTCCGCAGCACAAAGGCGACAATAGCGATGATTGCCGCCAGTACGAATGTAATTAGTGGGCGAACAGTTAGGTGGTCCCAGTATAGGAGTCCGGTACCAGCCGCGATGGCCAGTAGTTGGCCGCCAAATTCAAATAGATTGAGGCGGGTGTTCAGTAGCGGTAAGGTCAACGCAAATAGTGCCGTTGCCAGTAGCATTGCCGTACCGAAATGCAGGACCCCAAAACGAATACCGGCGATGGCTGCAAGTCCTGTGCCCACACTAATGATAAACATCACGAGTCGAGTCAAGCCGGTGCTAGCGCCGCGCTTACTTTCTTGAATGAATGCCGTGCGCCACAAATGGTGGTAATAACCGTTGAAACCGGCGCAAACGAGCACCACCAGCAAGGTCTGCAAAAGCCATGCTGCGATACCAATTGAATTGTAAGTCACAATTCTTCCCCCTCCAGGTAGTAGTTTGTGTGCATTTGAGCACTTTCTTATCCCCTAATAAATAAAAATGCCGACTACCACCTATTGGCCATTATATAGAAGTTAACAATCATTGTCAGCCCTGATTGCCGTGCATCCAAAATGGCCTAGACGCAATTTTTTTATTCCTGTGTCCGGGCCAGATGATTATTTTCACTTGGTTACTGGCTGATTGACCTCCTCAATTTTGCCGTCAGCGGTGCGGGCCACCTGCATGCGGGTGACCGGGATGTAGCCCATCTTGGGGATCAGCGTCTGCTGGATGTGCTTGCTCTGCAGATACTTAATGAACTTGACCACCGCCGGTTTTGGGGCGCCCTTGGTGTACATGTGCTCGTATGCCCAGACCGGCCAGTTGTTGGTCGTGACGTTTTTTTCCGTTGGGGCGATTCCATTCAGACTCAGCGCCTGAACGTCAGGCTTCAGGTAGGAAAAGGCAATGTAGGAGATGGCCCCGGGCGTTTTCTTGACCATCTGGTAAACCGTTCCGTTACTGTCTTGTTCCTGAGCGTTCTTGACCTGGCTGGTCTTGAGCGCGAGGTCTTCAAAAGTCGTCCGGGTGCCCGAACCCTGTGTCCGGTTGATGAGGACGATGGCCTGCTTCTTACCACCAACCTGCTGCCAGTTGGTGTACCTGCCGGTGAAAATGCCGACTAGCTGCTTCCGACTGAGGTTCTTGACCCCCGCGTCCTTGTTTGCAATGGGGGCGATGCCGACGACGGCCACCTGGTGATCGACCAACTTCTTAGAATTGATGCCCTTTTGCTGCTGAGCGAACACATCGGAATTGCCGATGGTGACGGCACCGGTTGCCACTTGGCTCAATCCCGCCCCAGAACCGCCGCCTTGAATGGTGATGTTGGCGCCGTGATTGCTGCTTTTGTACTGTTCGGCCGCTTGTTCCGCTAATGGTTGTAGGGCCGTTGATCCGACCGCAACAATTTTGCTGTTCGGGGCAGCGTCAGTCGCATTCTTGCTGGCCTTGGCGTTCGACTTGCCGCAACCCGCAAAGGCGAGCGTTGCGAGGGCAACGAAGGCAACTGTTAAGATCCGTTTGTTCATTAACTTCTCCTCCTCTGATTGTGAACCGGCTTGGTAGTTGCGGAGTGCAAGGCGCCAACCATGGTAGTCAGCCCCAGATTTTTGTGCTTCGCATCACTACGCATTCAGAATAACCGCCGAATGTTGCGGGAGGGTTGAGCTTGTGTAAAACTTCCGTCTGGTCTTGTAAAGGTCCTGTGTGCTGGGTAACGAAACAATAAATTTAGTTGTGGTGGGCTCGATGCAGAAAAGCTAAAGATAGGTGGCAGCTTTTGCAACTTTTTGGCTACCGCGATAGCTGCGGAAACATTTGGCGATTTTTTGGGCCCGCCAACACGGGGGTTCCGGTTTGGGGCACTTGCAAAAGCAAATAAATTAGCACTCTACTTGCAAGAGTGCTAAAACGGTGTATAATGAATTATGTAAACAAGGGGTACACAAAACGAGCTGTCAGTTCGGCGCGCTGCTCTTGTTTGCTAAGCAATTAACAAGCGCGGTAACACGTCGATTATTATCGGCAAATGCCGCTGCTACTGCTTATACACGTTAACGAATACCGTGCTCAGATTGAGCGCACGGGTAAGGAGTAGTGCAGATGGCACAATTTAACGATCCATTTTTTAATAACGATATGGACGATTTTCTGAACCAGATGATGCGGCGCATGGGCAATGGTGAATCAGCTCGCTACATCGTTAACGGTAAGGAAATGACTCCGGATCAGTTCGCACAGTACCGGGCAACTGGGAAGGTTCCTGACGGCAGTGATGCGGCCATTCCTGTCCAAACCACCGGTGAATCGGCGGTGAAGAAGGGCGGCATCCTCGAGAAGCTCGGGCGCAATCTGACCGCGGAGGCCAAGGCGGGGATGCTTGATCCCGTCATTGGCCGGGATAAGGAGATCCAGGAAACCGCCGAGATCCTCAGCCGGCGGACGAAGAACAACCCGATTTTGGTTGGTGACGCTGGGGTCGGCAAGACCGCAATCGTGGAAGGGCTCGCGCAGGCAATTGTTGCCGGCAACGTTCCGGACGCGATTGCAGGCAAGCAGATCTACTCCATCGACTTGTCCAACCTTGAAGCAGGCACCCAGTACCGGGGCTCCTTCGAGCAGAACATTCAGAATCTGATCAAGGAAGTTAAGGCCGCGGGGAATGTCATCCTGTTCTTCGACGAGATCCACCAGATTCTCGGCGCCGGCAGTACCGGTGGTGAGGACGGCGGTAAGGGAATGGCCGACATCATCAAGCCGGCCCTCTCCCGCGGCGAGATCACCGTTATCGGGGCGACCACGCAGGATGAATACCGCAACACCATCATGAAGGACACAGCACTGGCCCGGCGCTTCAATGACGTCACGGTCGGCGAGCCAAGTCCGGAAGCTACCGTCAAAATTTTGCAGGGCGTCAAGGGTCTGTACGAGAAGCACCACCACGTTGTTTTGCCTGACGACGTGCTCAAGGCCGCGGTTGATTACTCGCAGCAGTACATTCCGCAGCGGAGTTTGCCTGACAAGGCCATTGACCTGATCGACATGACCGCGGCGCACTTGGCGGCTAAGAATCCGGGCAGCGATAAGGAGAGCCTGGAGCAGCACGTTAAGGACCTCGAGCAGCAAAAGGATGCCGCGGCTAAGGCTGAGGACTTCGAGAAGGCGGCCAAGCTGAAGGATGAACTAGCGGCCGCGCAGAAGAAGTTGCAGTCCGCTGGCTCTGACAGTTCCCCAGTCACCGCGACCGTTGACGACATCGCGCAGTCCGTTGAACGCTTGACCGGGATTCCAGTTGCCCAGATGGGTGCGTCTGATATTGAACATCTGAAGGGCATTGGCAAGCGGCTTAAGGGCAAGGTCATTGGCCAAGACGAAGCCGTCGACATGGTTGCCCGCGCGATTCGGCGGAACCGGGCTGGCTTTGACGAGGGCAACCGGCCAATTGGCAGCTTCCTCTTCGTGGGCCCAACCGGGGTCGGCAAGACCGAGCTGGCCAAGCAGCTGGCGCTCGACCTCTTTGGCAGTAAGGACGCCATCATCCGGCTGGACATGTCCGAATACTCCGACCGGACCGCGGTTTCCAAGCTGATTGGGACCTCCGCTGGTTACGTTGGCTATAACGACAACGGCAATACTTTGACCGAGCAGGTACGCCGGAATCCATACGCGATCGTGCTGCTGGATGAAATCGAAAAGGCTGATCCGCAAGTTTTGACCCTGCTGCTGCAGGTGCTTGACGATGGCCGGCTGACTGATGGCCAGGGCAACGTGGTCGACTTCAAGAACACCGTTGTCATTGCCACCTCTAACGCTGGTTTTGGCAACGAAGCCCTGACTGGCAAGAAGGATGACCAGCAGGATCTCATGACCCGGCTCGCACCATACTTCCGCCCTGAATTCCTCAACCGCTTCAACGGTATCGTTGAGTTCAGCCACTTGACTCAGGATGACCTCGGCCAGATTGTTGACCTGATGCTGAACGATGTGAACAAGACGCTCGCTAAGAAGGGCATCACGCTCACGGTTAGTGCCGACGCCAAGAAGTGGCTGATCAAGCAGGGTTACGATGAGGCGATGGGGGCACGGCCATTGCGCCGGGTCATCGAGCGCAACATCCGGGATGAGGTTACGGATTACTATCTGGATCACCTGGATGCCAAACAGCTGGAAGCAGACCTTGTTGACGGCAAAATCATCATCAAGGAACGTGCGGCTGTGACTAACTAAGCTTTAGATTTAGTAATGTAGTGTCGAAACTAAGAAGTTATCTCTCAACAACTACGGGACGCTGCCAGGTCCCGTAATACATATTTACTTGCCTTAAGAAAATTATTGGTATCCCTTCACAATTTCTTCATGGAAGGGGTCTATAGTGGTTACCATAGAGATGTGACGAAAACCCCAGAGTCTCGTCCCGTAGTAGTTTTTCACTCGATTTTCTCCTCAATTAAAAATTCATACAGACTTTGCCCGGAATTCCCAGACCGCGGAAAAGTAAAAGGGGTTGTGACAAAACCCCTCAAAAGAAGAGGACGAGGCCAGAAATTTCTCAAATTTCTGGCCCCGTCCTTTTTTG
>NZ_BLBG01000015.1 GCF_009687905.1 Lacticaseibacillus zhaodongensis
TAATTCTTCCTTCAGCAAAATGCTGAAGAACCTACATTTATACGAAACTTTGTTCAGTTTTCAAAGGACTACTTTGTTGCTCGTCATCGCCTCGCGACAACTTTTATATCATATAATATTGTCAGCAGTTTGTCAACAACATTTTTTATTTTGTTAGCAATGAATGCCGGCCCGATAGGCCTTGTGCCGTTCTTGCGAACGCCGCACTCAATTGACAACTTGAATATAGTACCAAGTAGAGCCACTCCCGTCAACAGTTTTCAGCAAACTTTTTCGCCGCAACGTCCCCTTTTCAATTTTGTCTTTACGCCACAGCATTCAAAAAGCCGCAACGGCAGGACCGTCACGGCTTTTGCTTAGTTTACGAATTTACTTAATTAATGACGTTCAGACGAACTCGAGGCCGTTGCCATGGCACTTTTGCCGCCCAGCAAGGATTCATTGCTGAATAGCAGTGCGACCGTGTCCGCATCCAGCAGGCCGTGTTCCAAAATTAGTTTACGCACAGATTGACCGCTGCTCAGTGCCTCCTTGATCAGTTTCGTTGTGGCCGTGTAACCCAAGTACGGCGTTAGCACCGTCGCCGCAACGGCGGAGTGCTCAACCTCATGCTTGCAGCGCTGCTCATCCACATCCAGCTGCCGCAAGCAGTTGTCGACCAACATGCGGATGGCGGCAGTCAGTTGTTCCTCACCTGCAAAGAGCTTTTTGAAAATCAGCGGTTCAAAAGCATTAAGTTCCATCTGCCCCGCTTCGGCGGCCATGGTGACCGTCACGTCATTACCGATCACGGCAAAAGCAATCTGGCTCACCGCCTCGGGAATAACCGGGTTAATTTTGTTCGGCATGATTGATGAACCCGCCTGGCGGGCTGGCAGGTGCAGCTCACCTAAACCAGCTTGGGGACCACTAGATAGTAGGCGCAGATCATTGCAGAGTTTGTTGAGGTTCACGGCTAATGTCTTCATGGCCCCGGAAAACTCCGCAAAGACATCGGCATTCTGGGTGGCATCACTCAAATCTGGTGCCTGCCGCAACTGTAAGCCACTCAGCTTGTTGACCTGGCCCACAATGTGACTCTGATAGTAGGAACTGGCGTTAATCCCCGTCCCGATTGCGGTGCCGCCAAGGTTGACGTCGAGCAAGCTATCGCCCGCAACGCGCAACCGGCGCACATCGCGCTGGAACATGCTGGCGTAGGCGTGGAAGCTGCGGCCGTAAGTAGTTGGGACAGCGTCTTGCAGCTGCGTCCGGCCCACCTTGATCACATCCGCAAATTGGTCCGCCTTACTAGATAATGTCTGGCTGAGACTCTGCACCGCGTTGAGCAATGCCGGCAACAGCCGGACCGTCGCCATTTTGCCGGCACTCGGGTAGTCATCGTTGGTAGACTGACCCTGGTTAACATCATCATTCGGGTGAATGGCGCTGCCGCTCATCTGCTTGGCCAGGTGGGCAACCACCTCGTTGACGTTCATATTGGTGGACGTCCCCGCGCCGCCCTGAATCGCGGGAACAATGAACGCGTCCGCGTGCTTACCTAATAGTAGTTCGTTGCATGCCGCGATAATGGCTTTTGCCTTAGCCTGGGTCAAGGTTCCGCCCTCGAGGTTACACGTTGCTGCAGCCTTCTTGATCAGCAGCAGTTCGTGCACCAATAGTGGGTGGACCCGCTCCTTGAATGGAAAGTTAGCAGCAGCGCGTGCGCTGTGCACCCCATACAGTACGTCATCGGCGAGGGCAAGGCGCCCTACGCAGTCTTCTTCATAATGCATTCCGTAATCCTCCAGTCACAGCTGAAAATTAATTACTGGGCGGCACAATTGCCGTTCCCAAATATTATTCAAATTGTCAGAAGTATCGCACATTCGCGCCGGCTTGTCCATGCCTAACCCGGCTTTTGTTTCATGGAACGGTTGTGGGCGTTATAATGATAGTATTTATCAGTGACGCTAGTAAATCTGACATCAAAGGAGTCCCTCTACATGAGTCCTAAGCATTACAAAACCACCTTGTGGATCATCATCGGCGTATTAATGCTGTTACCACTCTGGATGGTCATTAAGAGTTTCGAAGCCGGGATCGGTAACGGCTTGCTCGCACTCGCCCTGCTGGCTGCCATCGTGATCGGTTTCATCATCTACGCCAAGCCAAGCAAAAAGTAAGCCGCTGCATTTTGCCAGTAACACCGGAGGATAAACAGTATGACTGACCCAGACGAAATCAAGGACCAGACCCTCACGCTTGACGACTGCACCAACGAGCACCGCTACCTAAACTGCATCCTGACTGGCAGTCTGGAGCCGGTCCATCTCGCGAGCGTGCAGTTCGATCACTGCACCTTTCAGGGTGACTGCACGCACACCGAGCTCCTCGACTGCAGCCTAACGCACTGCAACTTGGCTAATAGCGACTGGAATGAAAGTGTGCTTAGCGGCGTGCAGTTTACTAGTTGCCGGCTGACCGGCATTAGTCTGACCGCGTGCCGCCTCATTCAGTGTGCGCTGCGCGATTGTACCGCTAGCATGCTGAACCTGAGCGAATCAACGCTGGAGAAAACGACCATCACTGGGTGTGACCTGCACGAAGCCAGCATGCAGGCTGTAGTGGTGAAGCCAAAGCTGGTCCTTGACGATTGTAATTTGGACGGCGCAGACCTCACCGATAGTAACTTAGCAAAATGGGACCTCAGCGGTGCGAGCTTCAGCGCACTCATGCTGAGCCCGGACCGAATCCGGGGACTCAAAATTGCGTCTTGGCAAGCACCAGCACTGGTAGCAGTACTGGGCGTGCGGGTTAAGTGAAGGGGTACTTTCCCTATCAATATTAAAAGCACATGCTCAGTTGTTGAGTAGCAACTGAGCATGTGCTTTTTGAGTTCTACTATATATTAGCTGCGAGCAGCCACCCGGTACGCGCGCGGCGTCTGGCCAAATTGCCGCTTAAAGACGCGGGCGAAGTAGCTCGCATCATTGAAACCGGCGCGCTGCGCAACGGTCGCCATGTCGAGCTCGGTCCCCCGCAGCAGGGCCGTGGCGTATTCGAGCCGCTTTTGGAGTAACAAAGCATTGGGGCTGACGTCCAGCACCTTGGCAAACAGGTCATAGCACTGGCTGCGCCCGACCCGCCCGGCCCGCGCGATGTCGCTGACCGCAATGTCCGTCGCAAAATTCCGGTCAACATAGTCCACCATCTGCCACACCGCGGCGGTCTGGCTTGCATCGGCGGCAACCTCTGGCCGCACGTTGCGAGCGAAGTGGCCCACGGTCCGTGCACACAAGGCCAGTGCGTCGGTATACGCACTCAGCGGGTCACTGCCGCCGTAGCGGTGGTAATTCGCTAGCAGGCTGAGGCGGCGCAAAATCGTGGCCTGCCACGGAGTCTGCTTCTCCAAATACAGATAATCCTGACTACTGCTGGCGCTGTGCTGCCGTAATTCCGCACCGGCATCAGTGGTGCTCGCCGCCAGCAGCTCGGGATTGACCAGCACGGTGGCGACGCGGGCGGTCGTGCCCCGCTCGGCGCTGAGGTAATGCAGACGCCGACTGTTGACCACTAAACCCGTCCCCTGCTGCAATTGCTGCCACACGCCGTTAACGTAAACCGCAGCCGTCCCGGCAATCACGAGGTAAAATTCCAGATCAGCTTGCCAGTGCGGGGGCTGCTGGTAATTGAGTTGGTACATGTCTAGCACGTCAATATGTAGAGGATAGGTGCCCACGTTATACCGCGTCCCGGGCTTAGGTTCCGCTGTCGCCATCAGTTTTTGCCTCCGTTCCGTACGATAATGATATTTCTACGGACTATTATCGCATATTTTGCGGATTTTGCCAGCTATACTGTGGTCATTGATGCGAAAGGAGGTGGCGGCGATGAGCAAAATCAAACTGGTGGCGAGCGACATGGACGCCACCCTCCTGGATAGTGCCGGGCGCTTGCCCGCAAACTTCAATAACTACGTAACAGCACTGAGCCGGCGCGGCATTCAGACCGTGATTGCCAGCGGCCGCTCGCTGCAGACCCTGCTGGCGATGTTCCCGGAGACGCAACTGAGCCTCATCTGTGATAACGGCGGGCTGATTTACCGCAACGGCCAAATTATCAGTGCCGAGCTGGTGGCGCCCGCGATTTATCGGCAACTGGCGGCGCAGATTGCTGCGGCCGGCGACGTACCCTGCCTCTGCGGGAGCGAATCCGTCTATGTGGCCGCGGCGGACCGCAAGTACCTGCCGGAGCTGCAGCAGTTCTTCAGCAAAATCACGGTCGTGCCCGATTTGCAGCGGCTGCACGTGGCTGTCGACAAAATCAGTGCCTACTGTCCCGGTGCCAGTGCGCAGCAGCAATACGTTGCCCACTACCGCCAACTTTGCCATGGCTGCTACGAATGTACCGTTAGCGGGCCCGCGTGGGTGGACATTGCCCCGCGCGGCGTCAGTAAGGGCCGCGCCCTCCGCATGCTTGGAGCACTCGATGGCATCACGACCGACCAGATGCTGGCCTTCGGGAACGCCGCCAACGATAAGGAGATGTTACAAACAGCCGCGTACAGCTTCATCGTGGCCAACGCGGATCCCGGCATGGAAGCTTACGCGCGCTTTCGCACCACCTCTTGTGATGACAATGGTGTGCTGCGGGTCCTGACCCAACTGCTGCGGCAGCCGAAGCCACCAATGAACGCAGCCCTGCAGGCTTAACAGCGAATTGCGGCAACCCACTTAGGCGTAGACCATTGCCCCAATCGGCCTACCGCAATTCCCCCTCACTAATTTCCACACAAAACCAGTAGCAGCCCGCGGGGGCCGTGTCCCGCGGGCTGTTTTTTCGCTACCATAGTCTAGCTACGAGGAACTAAAGGTTGCGGCCAAAATGTCAAAGCCCAGGTATTTAGTCCGGAGCTCCCTAGTCCTCACCTTCAGACCGTTCCTCTCCGCTCTGTACAAAAAGAGCCTGCAGTTTTTGCAAACTGCAGACTCCCATTAAATTCATGTTTAATTAGTCTTCTGCAACGAAAGGCAAGAGACCCATGATCCGACTGCGCTTGATCGCAATCGTAAGCTTCCGCTGGTTCTTTGCGGAAGTACCGGTAACCCGGCGTGGCAAAATCTTGCCGCGTTCAGAAATGAACCGTTCGAGCAAGTTAGTGTCCTTGTAATCGATGTATTCAATGTGGTTTGCTGCGATGAAGTCTACCTTACGGCGACGACGACCGCCTCCACGACGTTGCTGTGCCATCGAAATCACTCCTTCTTTTTTTAGATTTTAGAAGGGAAGATCATCATCCGAGATGTCGATCTGCTTGCCGTTGCTGGCAAACGGATCGGGATTGTTGAACGGGTCGTTAGAGCTCTTGTTACCACTAGCACCGTTGCCGGCGTTCTGGTTCGAATTGTTCTGCTGATTACCATTCATCTGGTTCCCGGAGCCAGCTGGGGCAGCCGGCCGTGATCCACCCTGGGCTGGACGGTTCTGCTGTGAACCGTTGCCCTGGTTATTGAAGGAATTGCTACTGCTATTTGTATCGTGGGGCCGGGCCTCAGTTGTGGCACGGCTTTCGAGTAGGGCAAAATTGTCGACGACCACTTCGGTCACGTACACACGCTGGCCCTGAGCGTTGTCATAAGTCCGGGTTTGAATCCGGCCCTCGACCCCGATCAGTGAACCTTTACGTGTGAAGTTCGATAGGTTTTCGGCACTCTTACGCCAAATAACGCAGCTAATAAAGTCACTCTCACGTTCGCCCGCCGCGTTCGTAAACTGGCGGTCAACTGCAAGTGTAAATGTCGCGACCGCGGAACCACTCTGCGTGTAACGCAGGTCGATGTCCCGAGTGAGGCGACCAGTTAATGCGACTTGATTAATCATTCCTTCGTCCCCCTATTACCGGGTACTAGGCCCGGTTAGTCTTCACGCTTAACGATCATCTGACGCAGAATATCACTGCTGATCTTAGCAAGACGATCGAATTCGTTGATTGCTTTGTCATCAGAAGCAGTTGCGTTAACAATGTGGTAAGTACCTTCAGTGTACTTATTGATCTTGTATGCGAACTTACGCTTCTGCCAGTCTTTGGAGTCAACGATTGTTGCACCGTTATCCTTCAAAATGTTGTCAAACCGTTCAACAAGAGCTGCTTTGCCTGCTTCGTCCATGTCAGGACGGATGATGTAGGTAATTTCATACTTTGTTTCAGTCATTTGACGTTTCACCTCCTTATGGTCTATTGGTCTCTACACGTAGTAGAGACAAGGGGCAAGCACGGGGTCACTAGGACCAAATACTCACAGACCAATAGCTTATCATAGTTCGGTGCAGGCGGCAAGCACCCACGGGCCACGAGCAAAATATTTTTAGCGACGCCGTGGTTTCTTGCGACCATACTAGTACATTACGCAATGGGTGGCCATCTTTACCGCGGCCACCCAAAATTTTGCCACTATTTTTCCGCTTTGAATGTCGCCACGATCGCCGCGCAGGCCGCGTGACTGGCGATTGCGGACTCCGGGCTGACTGGATTGGCGCCGCCGTCACTGACGGCCTTGAGGAAAGCACGGGTCAGAATCGCAAAGCCGCGCGTTTCGAGCGTCGGTTCCCAGTCGGGCCGGTGCTGGATCTGAATGCCGCTGGTCGTTGCCACCCGCAGCTGGAGCAAGTCGTTGCTCGTCATGCGGGCGTCCGCGGCCTGCACCGTCACCAGTTCGTTGTTGGCGTGGGCGTCCATGTTGGTAATAACTTGCACCTGACTGTGCACGCCGGTCACGGTGAGGTAGCCCTGCAGCAGCTCGCCCGCATCATTGCGGAGCACCCGCGCCGTCTGCCCAGTGACCGGCTCGTCCATCAGCCACAGCGCCGTATCGACGGAGTGAATCATTAGGTCCCAGACGGCAAATTCGGCGTCTTGCAGGGTGTGTTCGCGGTCTTTTTCGGCCACGATCATCTGCTTATTGGGCAGCTGTTTGAGTGCCACGTTGTTCGGCGCAAAACGGCGGTTAAAGCCGCAAGTAAGCAGCACACCCTTTTGCTTGGCCAGCGCGTACAGCTCCCGCACCACGTTCACATCTGTTGCCACCGGCTTGTCGACGTAGACGTTAATACCCCTGCCGCAAGATCTGCGGGTGCGTCGTGGTCGGCGTGTGCACGAACACGGCGTCCATCCCCGCCGCAACCAGCTGGTCCACGGTCTGGAACACGTTCGTGAAGCCGTATTTGGCCGCAAGCGCGTGGCCCTTCTCGGCGTTACGTGTGCACAAGTACCAGTCATATTCATCCTGCATTCCCGCCATCACCGGCAGGTAGGCCTTTTGAGCGATGTTGCCCAGACCCATTACCCCAATTTTTAGCATCAATAGCTCCTTACTTGCGGCCAGCTCGCCGCGCTAGTGTTAGCGCTATTATACCACGAGCAAAATTCAGGCATGCGTGAGCGCGATGTGGTAAATGCACAGCGGTTCATCCCCCTTACCGGGGACCTGCCGCTGCAAAACGCCCCCGTTGGCCTCAATTACGTGGCGGCTGGCCTTGTTCCCGGCGGCGGCCGTCAGGATCACGAAGGGCTCCCCGCGGCGCCGGTACAGGTTCAGGGCGTACTGCAGTAGTTGCTGCGCGTAACCGTGCCTGCGCTGACTGGGCGCGACGCCGTAGCCAATGTGACCACCCGTTTCCGCCAGCTCCGGCGTCATCGCGAGCCGGCAACTGACCCGTCCAGCGATGGTCGCGGCGTCCAGAAAGAGGTAATAATCCACCTGGGGCACCCGCCACTCCGCAGTTGGCTGCAAATTGCTCAGCGCGCGCATGATGGCCTCGTCAACGGTATCGTCAGCATCAAGTTGCCGCCTTATCCCCGCACTGTATGGATTATCCGCATCATTGTCTAGAAAATCACGCCGATACACAGCGTACGCCGCCGCATCCTCGGCGCGCAAACCCCTGATCACCATCAGAACGCACTGAAGCCGCTGATAGTGTCAGCGTCGAGCCGTTCGAGCAGAGCCACGGTAAGCGCCACCGCGTTCTTGTAGTCAGCCAAATTCGCCCAGTTGTACGGCGTGTGTTCGTAACGGACCGGAATGCCCACAACGACCGTTGGGGCACCCTTCCAGTTGCCGATTGCCGCGCCGTCCTGGCCGCCGCCGGTGCGCACTGCCCGGGTGTAAGGAATGCCAAGTTCGGTCGCCAGGTTGGTAGCGTAGGTCTGGAATAGGGGGTTGGCAACAAAGGTCGTGTCGTAATCCCGCAGCATCGGGCCGCCGCCCATGCGGGTCTGACTGAGCCAGTCGGGTTCAAAGGTATCGTCGGCCGGCACCCCTTCGAGTACGATACACAGGTCCGGGTCGATTTTGCGCGCGGTCACGTATGCCCCCCGCAGACCGACTTCCTCCTGCGCGGACAGACCGGCCGCAACATCCACGGCCAAATTTTTGTCGGCAAGCTGGACTAAAGTCTCGACCATGGCCGCGGCACCGAGCCGATCATCAAAATCCTTGCCAAAAAGTAGCCCTTTTTGTTCGTTATATTCGAAGTCCACATCGACAAAAATTGGGCAGCCAGTATCAACCTTGAAGTCCTGAATGGTCTCCTCGCGGCTCGATGAACCGATATCAACCGACATCTCGGCAATCTGCGGCACCGCGTTGCGCTCCGCGGCGGTCATGAAGTGTGGCGGCTTGGTCGCCACCACGCCGGGCAGATAATCGCCGTCCTGATTGCGCACGCGCACCTTCATCGCGGGCAGGTTAGTGGGCACCATCCCGCCGAGCGTGACGAATTTGAGCATCCCGTTCGGCCGGACCGCCTGCGTCAGCAGCCCCACCGCGTCCGAGTGGGCGTCCAGCTGCACGACGGGGCGCTTACCGGTGTTGCCCTTCCGCCGCAAAATTGCGTTAAACATCCCGTCAACGGTCAGCTCACCGAGACCCTCCGTCTGCTCGGCGAACAGGCGCACGACTTCACCCTCGAAGCCCGCGGTCCCGTTGGCATTACTGAATTGCTTGATTCTTTCGACCGACTCCATAATCATTAGCCTCCATGTTGTCTTGGCAAAAGTAGCATCGTTTTCGATAAGCCAACAATAACCGGCAAGCGCATACAGGTCAACTACCTGATGTGCTGTAGGCCGGGCAACGGCACTGTCGGGTGGTGGGGGTATCTACTCCCGCTCCGCCACTGGGGTGGTCCATGCACAGGGTCGCGTTCGAGCCTTGCAAAGACCACAAGTCTCGCCGCTTAGCTCGGGCCAACGCTCCCTTCGGTCGCCCTGTTGTCCCTGCGCTATCCCCAATAATTGGTGGCAAACCTGCAAAAATCGCAGTTTCGCGACCAATTATTGCGATGGCATGGCCCACCCCCGTGGCTACCGCTCCGTAGATACCCCCACCACCCTACGCTAATCTCCATTCTTACAAAACGATTGAATTAACTCTCACAAGGTAACCTTAAAATGCTATTCGTTGATACTACAATCCAGTAATCAACCCAACAATTTGGAGCTTAGGGTTTAAAAAGTTCCACCTGAGTATGCAAACTCTGGTTACCTGCTTAATTACTCAAGGGGAGTTTTAACTAACTGCTATCTTTCCTAATTCTGTTAATCAGATTGTAAGTAGCGACTGGCGTGATATCAGTCCGATAACAGAATAGTTTAGTGTCCATCAGGCAATAGAAATAGCCCAGTACTACTACAAAATCAATGTAGGGCGGTGGGGTCAGCTACGGAGCGGAGGAACGGGGCTGCTCCATGCCATCGCGATAATTGGCAGCTAGACTGCGGTTTATGCAGGCTTGCGGCCAATTATCGGGGGAAGCGCACGGACAACAATGCGAGCCGGAGGCGAGTGTTGGCCGCCAGCTTAGCGGCAAGACTTGCTGGTTTTGCAAGGCTTGAACGCGACCCTGTGCATGGAGTAGCTCCGGGCTGGAGCGGGAGTAGCTAACCCCACCGCCCGGGCCTCTACCTGACCAGTTAACTGTACGCAAATAGGGACCGGAGCAATTCAGCCCCGGTCCCTATCGCTAATTCAATTAACTATTTTTGTGAATCGTCATTGTCGCCGTTATCAGCATCCCCATTGTCCTGGTTCTGCTGGTCATCTTCGGCGCGGTGCAAGAGTTCCTGCACCTGCTGATCCTTTTGCCCGTCAACCGGCTGGTCGGCGCCCGTCGTTGCAGCACTATCCGTTGCGGTCTCAGCATCAGTATCAGCCGCGTCTGGATCATCGTCATCAACGTGGTCCACCTTGGCCATGGTTGCGACCTTGGTGCCCTCGTCGACCCGAATGAGCCGGACCCCAATCGCGCTACGACCGGTCTCGGAAACATCGGAAACGTGGAAGCGGATCATGACCCCGGCGTCGGTAACAGCGAGAATGTCCTCGCTGCCGTCAACCGTGGTGATGCCGGCGAGTGGCCCGTTCTTCTCGGTGATGTTGGCGGTCTTGATACCCTTACCGCCGCGACCCTTGACTGGGTACTCACTGACTGGTGTCCGCTTACCATAACCCTTTTCGGAGATGGTGAAGACTTCGTGGCCCTGGCGCATGATGTCGCTACCGACAACGTAGTCACCAGCACGCAGGTTCATCCCCCGCACCCCAGCGGCGCTGCGACCCATGCTGCGGACCGCATCCTCCTTGAAGGTAACGGCGTAACCATTGTGACTGCCGACCATGATGGTGTCATCACCGTCCGTCAGCAGCACGTTGGTCAATTCGTCATCATCGTGCAGGTTCAGCGCAATCAGGCCGTTGCTGCGGATGTTTTCGAATTCAGCAACCGGTGTCCGCTTAACGGTCCCCTGCTTCGTGACGAAGAAGAGGTACGCGTTCTCGACCTTGGTCCGCGGCACGTTGATGACAGCCTGAATTTTGTCACCCGCACCAATACCGAGCAGGTTCACAATTGGAATCCCCTTGGCAGTCCGGCTGTATTCAGGAATCTCGTAACCCTTATCACGGTAGACCTTCCCGTTGTTCGTGAAGAACAGCAGGGTGTCGTGCGTGGAACTGGTGATGAGGTGTTCCATGAAGTCGTCATCATGGACACCCATCCCCTGAATCCCGCGGCCGCCACGGTTCTGGGTCTTGAACTCGTCTTGACTCAACCGCTTGATGTAACCGTTGTGGGTGAGCGCGATGACCACGTTCTCCTCTTCAATCAGGTCTTCATCCTCAATGCTGAGGACTTCGCCAACGCGCAGTTCGGTCCGGCGCTTGTCGCCGAACTTGTTCTGGATGTCGAGCAGTTCTTGGTAGATGATCTGGTGAATCCGTTCTGGCTTGGCCAAAATGTCTTGGTAGTCCGCGATTGAAGCCCGAACGTCTTTCAATTCGTTCTCAACCTTGTCGCGTTCCAAACCGGTCAACCGCACCAGCCGCATGTCCAGGATGGCCTGACTCTGCTTGTCAGACAACTTGTACTTGTCCATCAAAATGGTCTTGGCCTGGTCCCCAGTCTGGGAACTCCGGATGATGTTGATGATTTCGTCGATGTGGTCGAGGGCGATGTGCAAGCCTTCCAGGATGTGTTCCCGGGCCTTGGCCTTCTTGAGGTCAAAGGCGGTCCGCCGCCGGATAACTTGTTCCTGATGCTGCAGGTAGTACTGCAGGATTTCCTTCAGGGACAAGGTCTTTGGCGCACCGTTGACGATGGCCACCATGTTGAAGGAGAAACCAGTCTGGAGTGGGGTGAGCTTGTACAGGTTGTTCAAAATGACGTTAGCCGACATGTCGCGGCGCACATCAACAACGATGCGCATCCCCTCACGGTCGGATTCATCGTTGACATCCGTGATGCCTTCAATCTTCTTTTCCCGCGCCAGGTCCGCTATCCGTTCAACCAGCTTGGCCTTGTTGACCATGTACGGGATTTCCGTAACGATGATGCGTTCGCGGCCGGACTTTTCCTGCTCGATTTCAACCTTGGCGCGCAGGGTAATGGTGCCCTGGCCGGTTTCATAAGCCTTGCGGATGCCGCTCTTACCCAGAACGACCCCACCGGTAGGAAAATCAGGGCCAGGCAGTGCCGTCATCAAGTCAGCGGTGGTGGCATCCGGATTGTCCATCAGGATGTGCAGCGCGGAAATGACTTCGGCCAGGTTGTGCGGCGGGATGTTGGTGGTCATCCCGACCGCAATCCCGGTGGCCCCGTTAACGAGCAGGTTCGGGAAGCGGGCCGGCAAAACGACTGGTTCACGTTCCGTGCCGTCATAGTTATCCTGCCAATCAACGGTGTCCTTGTTGATGTCGCGGAGCATCTCCATCGTGATTTTGCTCATCCGGGCTTCGGTGTACCGCATTGCGGCGGCACCGTCACCATCGACGGACCCAAAGTTACCATGGCCGTCAACCAGCATGTAGCGGTAGGAGAAGTCCTGCGCCATACGCACCATGCCTTCGTAAATCGAGGAGTCACCATGGGGGTGATACTTACCCATGACGTCCCCAACGATCCGGGCACTCTTCTTATATGGCTTTTCGGGGGTGACCCCAAGTTCGTTCATCCCGTACAGAATCCGCCGCTGGACTGGCTTCAGCCCGTCACGAACATCTGGCAGCGCGCGGGCAACGATGACTGACATCGCGTACTCGAGGAATGATTTGCGCATGGTTGGGACGAGTTTGACCGTCTCAATGCGGTGATCTTGATTATCCATATTCCGCTATTCCGCTCCTCTCTCAGAGTGTGGCAGCAGTTGTTTAACCACTACCACACGTTACTAGCATTTACTGCTAACAATATCGGTTTGTTTAAGTGCCAGATGCTATGCGTCGATGTTCTTGGAATCAACGTACACGGCGTTGTCCTCAATGAACTTGCGCCGCGGCTCAACCTTGTCGCCCATCAAGACTTCAAAGACTGATTCAGCATCCTGCGCGTCCTCTGCAGAAACCCGCAGCAGGCGCCGGTTCTCTGGGTTCATGGTCGTATCCCATAGCTGGTTGGCGTCCATTTCCCCAAGACCCTTGTACCGCTGAATCTCAGGCTTCGGGCTCGGTGGCAACTGGCCTAGCAGTTCTTCGAGCTCGGCATCCGTGTCGAGGTAACGCATCATTTTGCCCTGCTTGACCCGGTACAGCGGTGGCTGGGCGATGTAGACGTAGCCCGCATCGAGCACCGGCCGCAAGTAGCGGTAGATCAAGGTGAGCAACAAGGTCCGAATGTGGGCCCCATCGACATCGGCATCGGTCATGATGATCAACTTGTGGTAGCGGGCCTTCGTGATGTCGAAGTCCTCACCGAAGCCGGTCCCCATAGCGGTGAACAGCGTCCGAATTTCTTCGTTCGCCAGGATCCGCTCCGTGGAGGCTTTTTCAACGTTCAAAATTTTGCCCCGGATTGGCAGGATGGCTTGCGTCAAACGACTACGACCACTCTTAGCGGAACCACCGGCGGAATCCCCTTCGACGATGAAGAGTTCGGAGATTGCCGGGTCCTTACTGGAGTTATCCGCCAGTTTGCCAGGCAGACTGGAGATTTCCAGACCACTCTTGCGCCGGGTAACTTCGCGGGCCCGCTTAGCAGCCAGCCGCGCCTTGGACGCTAGGGTCGCCTTGTCGATGATCAGCTTGGCGGCACTCGGGTGTTCCATCAGGTACTTAGTGAAGTGGTCGGAGAAGGTCCGGTCGGTCACCGTCCGCGCGTCCGAGTTCCCCAGTTTGGTCTTGGTTTGCCCTTCAAACTGCGGGTCTGGGTGCTTGATGGAGACAACGGCGGTCAGACCTTCACGGACATCATCCCCGGTCAGCGCGTCATCGTTATCCTTCAGCGCGCCGGACTTGTGGGCGTAACTATTGATGACCCGCGTGAGGGCGGCCTTGAAGCCGGCCTCATGCGTCCCACCTTCATATGTGTGAATGTTGTTGGCAAAAGTCAGCAGGTTGCTGTGGTAGTCATCCGTGTACTGCAAGGAGACTTCAACCGTGATGCCGTCCTGCTGGCCCTCAACGTAAACTGGTTCCGGCAGCAAGGTGGTCTTGCCGCGGTCCAAAAATTCAACGTAGTGCCGGATCCCGCCTTCGTAGAAGAAGTCGAGCTTCTCGGCCGTGTCGGCGCGCTTGTCGGTAAAGGTCAGCCGCAAGCCCTTGTTCAGGAAGGCCAATTCGCGGATGCGGGTCACCAGAATTTTGTCATCGAAAACCGTGGTCTCGGTGAAAATGTCTGGGTCCGGAACGAAGTGGACCTTGGTACCGTGGACATCTTCGGGAACATCCCCGATGACGTACATCGGCCGATCGACCTTGCCGCGCTTGAAGGTGATGCCGTAGCGCTTGCCGCCATGGGCAACCTCAACTTCAACGTGGGTCGACAGCGCGTTCACAACGGACGCACCAACCCCGTGCAGGCCCCCAGAAACCTTGTAGCCGCCACCGCCGAACTTACCACCGGCGTGCAAAATGGTGTAGACGGTTTCCAGCGCCGGCCGCCCAGTCTGCTTCTGAATGTCGGTTGGAATCCCGCGCCCATCATCGGTCACGGTGATGGAGTTATCAGCCTCAACCACCACGTCGATCGTGCTGGCAAAACCGGCGAGGGCTTCATCGATCCCGTTGTCGATGATTTCCCAAACCAGGTGGTGCAGGCCCTGACTAGATGTGGTCCCGATGTACATCCCGGGACGCTTCCGAACGGCTTCTAGGCCTTCCAGAACTTGAATCTGGCTGGCATCATATTCCGCGGCCCGCTCGGCTTTGGTTTCTTTTTCATTATCCTTATCGCTCAAGGCTTGTTCCTCCTGCTCGCGTGACTTCTAAGTATCAAAAACCATCTTGTTTAGTGAGCACACCGGCGTGCACATTGAAAATTGCCGGTTGCTGAATTATTTCCCGGGCAATCCCGTCCAAACTCGTGGTGGTCAGGAAGGTTTGCACCTTATCCTGAATCGCCGTGAGCAGGTGGGTCTGCCGCTTGTCGTCCAGTTCGGACAACACGTCATCGAGCAGCAGCACCGGGTACTCGCCGGTCTCCTGCTTCATCAAGTCGATTTCGGCCAGCTTCACGGCCAGCGCGGTGGTGCGCTGCTGGCCCTGGCTCCCGTAAACGGCAACATCGCGGTCGTTCACTAGGAACTGCACGTCGTCGCGGTGCGGACCAAACAGGGTCGTGCCCTGATCGAGCTCACGCTGGCGGTGCTTGGCGAATAGTGCCGCCAGCTCCGTCGTCGCAGCCGCAGCGTCCGTGTGGGCCGCTTCCGGCACCTGACTGGCGTAACGCAATGCGAGGTGCTCGGCCCCATGACTGATTTCGCTGTGAATGACCGCCGCAAACTTGCCCATGTCCTGGAGCAGGTGCGCCCGGGCGGCAATCACCTTGCCGCCAAAACCACTCAGCTGCTCGGTGAGCACGTCCAAGTACACGAGGTCCTTGGCCTGATGCAAGCGCAGCTGCTTCAGGTAAGCGTTGCGCTGCTTCAAAACGCTGCGGTACTGGCTGAGGTTGGCCAGGTAACTGGCGCTCATCTGCCCGAACTCCATGTCAATGAAGCGGCGGCGCAGGGCCGGACTGCCCTTAACGAGGTTCAGGTCCTCAGGCGCAAACAAAATCACGTTCAGCTTACCCAGGTACTGCGACAGCCGGGGCGCCTCCAGGTTATTCACGCGCGCGCGTTTACCGGCGGCACTGATCACTAGCCGGAGGTCGGCACCGCCACTGGAGCGGAGTACCCGCCCGTCGATCCGGGCAAAATCACTACCAAAACGAATTAGTTCCCGGTCGTTGTTACTGCGGTGGCTGCGCGTCAGGGCCAAAACGTAGATGCTTTCCAGCAGGTTCGTCTTGCCCTGAGCGTTGCTGCCGATGAGCACGTTGATCTGCGGCGAAAACTCCGCGAAGGCCTGCTCATAGTTGCGGTAGTTCCGCAGCTGCAGTTTCTGCAAATACATGTTTACTCCTGAACGAGCTTGTAAGTGCTGCCGTCCGCGAGGGTGATGACATCCCCAGCGGTCAATTTCCGGCCGCGCCGGTTATCTGCTTCGCCATTAATATCGACCTCGTTTTCAGCGAGATACCACTTAGCAGCCCCGCCAGTACCAACGATCCCGGCCTCTTTAAGAAATTGGGCGAGGGTCAGGGTAGGTGTGTGAATGGTTATTGTTTGCATTCAGTTCACTCTCCATTTGCACGATGAGTTCCAGTAAATCGGCGGCGCAAAATTACGCCGCCGCACAGTTTTTATCCACTACCTATTATAGCCGTTTTCATGGCTTTTAACAATCAATTTGGCGGTTAAAAGCGCCATTTTGCGGCACTAGTTATGACTAGTACCCAGTACCACAAATAACCCTTCGCCGCTTAAATCGCCTCAGAATGAGTTCTAGGGCGAAATCGACCGGAAAATAGCTTCTCAGGTCGCAATCAACTCGCCGCAAGATTGTTCGGATTTTGCGGGCGGAATGAATAACGCAGCCAGACCGCAAAATCTGGTCATTCTTGCAGTCCGATCAGTAGCCGCACACTGACCAGTGACTGCTTGCAGTACCAATTTTGGTCAGACTGCCCCCGACTCAAGAAAAAAGGCCCCCGCTTCCGCAGACGCACTACGGAATTGGAGGCCTCATCCCGCGA
Source organism: Lacticaseibacillus zhaodongensis (assembly GCF_009687905.1). Lineage (GTDB taxonomy): Bacteria > Bacillota > Bacilli > Lactobacillales > Lactobacillaceae > Lacticaseibacillus > Lacticaseibacillus zhaodongensis. Next base: position 16,552 of record NZ_BLBG01000015.1, read on the forward strand.
TGAAATGTCATCTCACCGCGGAATAACAGAAACTGTTATTTATTTAATTAGCTAATTGTTAGAAGGTCCGGACCGGCGTGATCAGCTGGATGTAATTCTCGTGATCTTCGCTTGGCACCAGTGTAAACGGCCGCAGTGGTGCGGTGAACGCAACTTCGATGGTGCTCTGACCAAGGCCTTGGAGCGCAACCTTCATGTAATCAGGGTTGAAGGAAATCTCGAGGTCCTCCCCTTCAAGCTTGCTGAAGCTGAGCTGCTCTTCAACATTCCCGACTTCAGGTGAGTTCCCGTAGATCGTGACGGTCTGCTTGGCCACCTCAATCTTCAGGCGCACAACGTTATTGCGGCCTTCATGACTAAGCAGGCTGGCCCGGTTGATTGCAGCCAGTAGTGCCGGCGCAGCGAACTCAATGCGCGTGCTGGAGCTGTTCGGAATCAAGCGGCTCGTGTCCGGGTAATTGCCATCAAGCAGCCGGGAGTAGAAGGCGGTCTGCCCGATCATGAAGAGCACCTGGTTGTCGGCGATCCGCAGCTCGATTTCCTTGATGTCATCGGTCAGCATCCGGCCCAGTTCGGTCAGGCTGCGGCCGGGAATGATGAACTCGGCGTTAGTCTGGTCGCCTTCGAGCTTGATGCTGCGCTGGGCGAGCCGGTGGGAATCGGTTGCAACAGCAATGAGTGTACCATCTTGAACAACAATGTGCACGCCGGTCAAAATCGGCCGACTTTCCTGCGTGGAAACAGCGATGACGGTCTGATTAATGATCTGGTGGAAGACGTCAGCAGGTAAGGTCAAGGACCGGTCCGTACTGATTTCTGGCAGCTGCGGGTAACTTGCCGCATCCAGACCATTAATGGTGAATTCACTGGCCCCACTAGTAATGACGGCCTGCAAGTTGTCCTCAACGGCAACGGTCATGTCGTCTTCCGGCAACCGCTTAACGATTTCACCGAAAAACCGGGCGGGTAAGAGAATTGAACCAGGTTCATCAATGGTCAAAGTGTTGTTTTCGCTGTCTTCCTTGATGGTGGATTCGATTGAAATATCGGCGTCAGAACCAGTCAAGGTCAAGCCGCTTGCGTGGGCAACGAGTTTCAGATCCGTGAGTACGGGGATGGTGGTTTTGGAACTAATGGCACGGCTGACGTCGTTGAACGTCCGCAAGAAGCTGGAACGGTTGATTGAGAATTTCATTACTGGAGACCTCCCGAGTTTAGATAGATATATATAAAGAAAAGTAGTAGTAGTAGTAGGGCCTGGGGATTTGTGGATAAGTGGCAAAAGCGCCCGTGGTTCTAAGTTATCCACCTGTTGACAAAATGTGGATAAAAATTACAGGCTTGCAAAGTTATCAACATGGCGACTTTTGGGCAGTTTTAGCCCTGGTTACGCAGCTTGTTTTTGAGTTCGATAATTTCGGCTTTCAGGTCGGAGTCATTGGCGACTGCCTTGCTGATTTTATCGCAGGCGTGGATGACGGTGGTGTGGTCCTTGCCGCCGAATTCCTGGCCGATACGTGGCAGGGAGTTGTCGGTCAGCTCGCGGGCCAGATACATTGCGATTTGGCGCGGCATGACGATCTGCTTGACCCGCTTGCGGCCTTTGAGTTCCGTGACCGTGACCTTGTAGTACTTGGCCACGACCTCTTGGATCTCACCGATTGTTAGTTGCGCATTTTTGCCGGACAGGTTCAGGCTCTTGAGTGCGTCGGCAACCAGGCCGGTGGTGATGGTCTCTTGCTTCATATCGGAGAAAGCCTTGACCCGCAGCAGCGCCCCTTCGAGTTCCCGGACGTTACTATCGATTTGGCCGGCGATGTAAGTGAGCGCGTCTTCCGGCACGTCGAGGTGTTCATCGGTGGCCTTGTTACGCAAAATGGCGATCCGGGTTTCCAAATCTGGCGGCGTGATGTCAACGGACAGGCCCCACTTGAAGCGGGATACCAGCCGGTCTTGCAGGTTGGAGATCTCGTTAGGCAGGCGATCACTCGTCAGCACGATCTGCTTCTTATTGTCGAAGAGCGTGTTGAAGGTGTTGAAGAACTCGTTTTGCGTCTCCGTCCGCTTGGCCAGAAACTGAATATCATCGACCAGCAGCAAGTCCACGTGGCGGTAAGTCTGCCGGAACTGCTCGGTCGTGCCGGTGGCGATGGCGTTGATGAAGTCGTTCGTGAAGTTCTCGGAGGTGACGTACTTGACGTTGGTCTCCGGGTTGGTTTCAAGCAAGCGGTGCCCGATAGCCTGCATCAAATGAGTCTTGCCCAAACCAACGCCCCCATAGATGAAGAGCGGGTTGTACAGCGTGCCGGGTTCGTCGGAAACCGCGAGTGCGGCGGCGTGAGCCATCTGGTTTCCGGTTCCGATGACGAATTCCTCAAAAGTGTAGCGGCTGTTCAATGGTGATTCCGCTTTATAAGTGGGAACTTGCTCGGGCGCTGCCGGTTCGGCTGCCTTTTGCCGCTGCGGTTTGCTGCCCGCAATCGTCACTACGGGGTTGATCTCCGTGCCGTTAAAAGCGTACGCGCCCGCAACGACTTGGGTGACGAGGTTGCGTTGCCAGTAATCCTTGTGCAGTTTATCGGGCACTTGAATCTCTAGCGTCCCCGCCTCTAAGCGAACTGGTTTAGCCGTGTCGATCCAGGTTGTGTAACCGACCGCGGACAGTTTCGTCCGGAATGATTCAATGAGGTACGCCCACAATTCATCCATTTCTGCCATGCGGACTCCTTTCCTTCTGTGCAAATTCACTGAATTTTAGATAGGTGGAGATGGTGCGCAGAATTTAGTGCGCACCATCCCCACGAAAATTATTTTTTTGACCACTGCCAGCAGTCAAAATACCAAGATTGAGTTTAGCATTTGCCGCGAAAGTTTTCCACAGGCAAACGGTAATCCACAGGCAGGAATAACTGAATCCGGAGTGTTCACCACTGGTGGACAGTGGAAAACTCGGTCCTGTGGATAGTGTAAAATCATAACCGTAGTTGCTAGTTGTCCACAGAAAGCTGTTCAGAACTGACGCTGTTGGGGCAACATTCGTTAGACTTAAGCACAGCAAAATATCTGCTTGTTGATAACTTATTTACACGCTGTTAATTGCCAATTATTTTCCGGAAAAGCCTGTGGATTATTTTTGCAGTCCTGAAAGATTTTATTTTTATCCACAGGCTTATTTACCCCAGCCGTGACGGCCAAAATTATGGAGGCCTTGTGGATAAGTTAGAAGGCGACCGCGCTAATTTTTCCTTTCATTTGTCCCGAATCGGCGTTCTAATATCTTGCAAAGCGGTGATAATCGTGGTAAAACCTTGACGCCACGCGAAATAATCCGTATAATCAACGTTTGTTTAAGTCTTGTAACTATGAAATGAACATAAAAAGTTCAACTGAAGGAGGTGCCCCCTATGACCACAAAGCGTACTTTTCAGCCTAAGAAGCGTCACCGCGAACGCGTGCACGGCTTCATGAAGCGCATGAGCACTAAAAACGGCCGCCGCGTATTGGCTCGTCGTCGTGCTAAGGGCCGCAAGACTCTCGCTGCCTAAGCAGCCAGAATCGTGTGTCTTAGCAATAAAAGGAGCCAAGACGTAACCTACTTCGTTATGTCTTGGCCCCTTTTTTTGGTTAAATGATGAAATGGTGTCCTTGTCGCCGGCTTTTGCCCCGTCCCCGTGCATCATGTTGTATACTGTTAAAAGATTGTGAGGGATGATGGTGCGCAAATCTTACCGCATTAAACGTGAAGATGAGTTTCAGGATGTGTTCGAAAGCGGCCAGTCAGTCGCTAACCGGAACTATGTCATCTACTACCTCCGGCGGCCGGAAGCCAAACACTTCCGCGTCGGGATCTCGGTCGGCAAGAAAATCGGCCACCGGGCAAACGTCCGGAACCGGATCAAGCGTTACATTCGCCAGAGCCTACTGGAGCTTAAGCCCCAGGTCGATCCGCAGATGGACTTCCTGGTGATTGCCCGCAAAGGTGCCAAGAACCTGGATATGGCCACGAGCAAGAAGAATTTGGTCCACGCGCTCACCCTGGCGGGAATTATCAAACCGGAGCAGAAGTAATCATTTCCGGCGCTGCATCGCTCTAGTAATCCGGACCAGCATCCGGTTACCCCAAAATCAAATTATTTTAGTGAGGGAATTATTCGTGAGTAAGCAAACAAAGAGAATTCTAGCGCTGGCCGGCATGGCATTGCTGGTCGTAACGCTGGCCGGCTGTTCGACGGCGCCGGTTACTTCCCACAGTACCGGTATCTGGGATCATTACGTCATTTATAATGCGGCCCGCTTTATCATCTGGCTGTCCAACCTGCTCGGCGGGAACTATGGTGTCGGGATCATCGCGTTCACGCTGATCATCCGGATCATCATTTTCCCACTGAACGCCATCTCGATGAAGAGCATGACCAAGCAGAGTGAATTGGCCCCAGAGATCAAGAAGCTGCAGGCCAAGTACAGTGCCAAGGACACCGCCACGCAGCAGAAGCTGCAGGACGAGACCCAGAAGCTCTACTCGAAGGCCGGGGTCAATCCGGTCATGGGTTGCTTGCCAACGCTGATTCAAATGCCGTTCCTGCTCGCTCTGTACCAAGCCATCTACCGGACCGACGCCCTGAAAGCTGGCTCCTTCCTCTGGATGCAACTTGGTAAGCCGGACCCGTACTTCATCACCATGATTTTGGCGGCACTGCTCACCGGACTCACCTCCTACCTGTCGATGCTGGCTCAACCAGTGAAGAGCACGATGAACTGGGCGATGGTTGCCATCATGCCAGTCTTCATCTTCATTGTCTCCATGAACCTGCCATCAGCTGTTACTATTTACTGGGTAGTCACCAACGCGTTCTCCGTTGTTCAGCAACTCATCTTGCAGAACCCAACCAAGCTGCGGCGTGAGCGTGAAGCGAAGATTCAAGAAGAAAAAGACAAGGAAAAGGCCCTGCGCAAGGCGCGCAAGCGGGCTTTGAACCGCAAGTAAAGGCAGCCTTGTTTAAATAAAATTACCGGCAAGCACTGAATGTGTGTTTGCCGGTAATTTTTTATAAAACAGAGCGGAGCCACCCGGGTTGCTACTGAGCATCAAGGTGACTTAGGTTTTGCCGGGTGTTCTTCTCGGCAAGGCCTAAGTCATTTTGAGCGGAGCCATTTCCACTTGTGCAGCTTGCTGCCCATAGTGGAATGGACATCGGAGTGGGAGCAGGGTGGCGCAGCTCGACTAGAAACAGAGCGGAGAGATGCGGGTTGAAGCTCAGCATTGCGGCCGACTCTGGGCATTTATGTCACAATCAACTTTTTACGTTATAATATACGCGATACGCAATCGCTCCTGTAGCTCCGAGAAAGGAAAGAACACCCATGCCTACTTTTGAAGGAAAGACCATTGAAACCGCAATTGATACTGGCTTACTGACCCTCGGCGTACCGCGCGCCGCGGTGCGGATCGATGTGCTCAGCGAAGGCCGGCACGGTTTTCTCGGCATCGGTGCTAAGCCGGCACAGGTCCGAATCACCATCAAGGAGGCCGTCAGTGATGCCGCCAAGGCCGCGGGCATGGATCCGCAGGCAACGGCCGAGGAAGCGACCGTTGCGGCAGAGAACGCTCCCCAGGCGGCTAACATGGCCAAAGGTAGCGCTGATGAGGCTGCTACCGATACGACTGGCACCAGCAAACCTGTCCGCAGCAACGAAGCTGGACTGGCTGCCGTTCAGAACTACCTGGAGCAGTCGATCACGGCCCTAGGCATCAAAGTAACTGTTACCCAGCATAAGGTCCGCGGCGGGGTCCAGTTTGACCTTGCTGCCGACAAGGACGCGCTGCTGATCGGTAAGCACGGCAAGACCATTAATGCCTTGCAGTTCCTGGCCCAGACGCTGTTCAACCACCGCGGCCGGTCCAAGTGGATCATCACCCTGAACGTCGGTGATTACCGGCAGCGCCGCCAGCAGATCCTCCAGCGGCTTGCGCAGAAGAGCGCCCGGGAAGTCATCGCGACGGGGAAGCCGGTTTACTTGGACCCGATGCCATCGTTTGAACGCAAAATCATGCACCAAGAGCTCAGCGACAACGAGTTCGTTGAGACGCGTTCCGAGGGTGTGGACCCCCACCGCTACGTCATCGTGGCACCGAAACGCTAATTATTTGTAAATAAAGATTAAAAGGACAGCCGCTGTTGAAGGCTGTCCTTTTTGCATCCGTATTTTTATCTGTGGCGCCAAGTTGCGTTGAGGTGAAAAGCAGCGGTGTCATTTTGCTAAAATCTTTATAGGACATATTTTTAAATATGCGCAGACGTCGCCACAAAGCTTGATGTGGCGGGGGTTTGCGGCGTCGGCGTAAATATGAATTTGAATTTCATATTTACGGTGTAGCCGCAAGCACAGTGATATCAAGGGTTACAGCGGTTTTTGCGCATATTTAAAAATATGTCCCGAGGCAAACGCGGGCTTTTTCCGGCTACCGCATTTTGTATTGACTGAAAATTATTGCGGTGCCAGGCAAACACGAGCAAACAATTCTGTTATCGGGGGAACCAGCCGGTTTATTTTTGCGAGTGTTTCAGTGACGTGATCATAAATAGCATGCCGCTAGCGACGATCAATGCCAGAATTCCCGACACCCAGTGGCCAAATGGGAATAGGCACAGCGCCAGGAAGAAGAAGCCCGAGCAGTATTTTTTAAGCTGCGAATAGTCTTCATCAGTAAGTTTCAATCTGACCACCTCCGCCTTCATAGTAGGCTGTTAATCTGCAAAAGTCATCGCTAAGAGAAAAATAAAGGTAGCGCTTGCAAAATGTTCAAAACTTTTCTCTCCCAGTAACGGTGGCTTGTTGTTACTACCAAACGGGGTGCTTCACTGGACATTCCCAGCTTTCTTTTGTATAGTATTCACAGCTAAATACGGACGAAGCAGTCAAAGTGCTCAGTCCCCCGGGAACGCAACGGGGGATAGTGCACTTTTTTTGTACACAGAGCGGAGCAGGGCGCTTAGAAGCTGAGGATTAACAGACTCTGAAATAAATGCTTGGGTTTAAGCATTTATTTCAGAGTCAGTTAACCGCAAGCTTCTGCCCTGCGCAGCTCGACTATGAAACAGAACGGAGCTGCTCGACAGTAAAGGAGTAAATCAATCATGAGTAATTACGGAGAAGAAACCATCACGGCCATTTCCACCCCACCTGGTGAGGGGGCCATTTCCATCGTGCGCCTGTCCGGGGATGATGCGGTGGCGATTGCGAACAAAGTGTTCCGCGGCAAGGATCTGCGCAAGGTGCCGACGCACACCATCAACTATGGCCACATCGTTGACCCCGAGAACAAGCGGGTAGTCGATGAAGTCATGGTCAGCGTGATGCGCGCACCGAAGACCTTCACCCGTGAAGACGTGGTTGAGATCAACACGCACGGTGGCATCGTGGCCACCCAGCACGTGCTGCAGCTGGTGATCGGCGCCGGGGCCCGCATGGCGGAGCCCGGTGAGTTCACCAAGCGCGCCTTCCTGAACGGCCGCATTGACCTTACCGAGGCCGAATCGGTCATGGACATCATTCGGGCCAAAACGGACCGGGCGGAGCAGGTGGCCGTGGATCAGCTCGGCGGTAGTCTGCGCAAGCTGATCGATAAGCTGCGCAAGGACATTTTGGACACCTTGGCGCAGGTTGAGGTCAATATTGACTACCCTGAGTACGACACGGAACAGATGACAGCTAAGGCCATGCGTGATGCGGCCACCGACGCGTCTGCCCGCCTGCAGGAACTGCTAGCCACGGCGCAGAGTGGCAGCATTTTGCGCGAGGGGTTGGCCACAGCTATTGTTGGCCGGCCGAATGTCGGCAAGAGCAGTCTGCTCAACTACATGATGCACGAGGACAAAGCCATCGTAACGAACGTACCCGGGACCACGCGGGACGTGCTTGAAGAATACGTCTCTGTGCGCGGGGTGCCGCTGCGCCTGGTCGACACCGCCGGGATTCACGACACGGATGATGTGGTCGAACGGATTGGGGTGGCGCGTTCGCGCAAAGCCCTCACCGCCGCGGACCTGGTGCTGCTGGTGCTGGACGCCAGCGAACCCTTGACCGATGAGGACAAGGAGCTGCTTGAGGCAACCAAGAATAAGAAACGCATCGTCGTCCTGAACAAGCAGGACCTGCCGGCCAAAATCACTGCCCGGGAACTCGCAACTTATCTCGAACCAAGTGAGCTCATCAACACCAGCATCAAGACCGCAGAGGGCCTCGATGAGCTGGAATCCCGCATCGCCAAGCTCTTCTTTGGCGGGATTGAAAATAGCCAAAATAATGTCATCGTCAGCAACGCTCGCCAGGCGGGACTCATGCGTCAGGCGCAGACCAGTCTCAAGTCAGTATTAGATGGCCTGGATGCGGGGATGCCACTAGATCTGGTCCAGATCGACATGACCGCGGCGTGGAACAAACTTGGTGAGATTACCGGTGAGGCGGCACCAGACGAGCTGATCAACCAGCTCTTCTCGCAGTTCTGCCTCGGTAAGTAAACTGCATTTTGCACGATAAATTAATGATAATTAACAATAGTGAGGAGACTAACTAATGCCTGAAGTCAAGGAATATGACGCCCAGAATTACGACGTGATCGTTGTCGGGGCGGGGCACGCCGGCTGCGAGGCCGCGCTTGCCAGTGCGCGTATGGGGCAGGAGACACTGCTGCTAACGCTGAACGTTGACATGTTGGCATTCATGCCCTGCAACCCTAGTGTCGGCGGGCCTGCGAAGGGGATCGTCGTGCGCGAAATCGATGCCCTCGGTGGTGAGATGGGCCGCAACATTGATAAGACCTACATCCAGATGCGGATGCTGAACACCGGTAAGGGCCCCGCTGTGCGGGCTTTGCGGGCGCAGGCTGATAAAGCTGCGTACCACCGGACCATGAAGCACACCATCGAAAACACTCCGCACCTGACCCTGCGCCAGGGCCTCGTTAATAGCCTCATCGTTGAGGACGGCAAGGCGCGCGGCGTTATCACCGCTACCGGGGCGCGTTACCACGCCGGCGCCGTTGTTCTGACCGCTGGCACCAGCTCCCGGGGCAAAATCATTATCGGTGAGCTCATGTACAGTAGTGGCCCGAACAACTCGCTGCCCAGCATCAAGCTGTCCGAGAATCTGGAACAGTTAGGATTCAAACTACGCCGTTTTAAGACTGGCACGCCACCACGCGTTGACGGCACCAGCATTGACTTCAGCAAGACCGAAGAGCAGCCCGGCGACAAGACGCCGAACCACTTCAGCTTCACGACGCCGGATTCCATGTACCTGAAGGACCAGCTCTCCTGCTGGATGACATATACCAACAGTCACACTCACGACATTATCCGCGAAAACCTTTCCCGCGCCCCGATGTTCTCCGGTGTGATCAAGGGTGTCGGCCCGCGTTACTGCCCGTCCATTGAGGATAAGGTCGTGCGTTTTGCCGACAAGCCGCGTCACCAGCTCTTCCTGGAGCCCGAGGGCCGCGACACGAGTGAGTACTACGTTGGCGACTTCTCCACCTCCATGCCCGAAGAGATCCAGCTCAAAATGTTGCACAGTGTCGCCGGACTCGAGCACGCCGCACTGATGCGGCCTGGTTACGCCATCGAGTATGACGTCATCGAGCCGTGGCAGTTGCGCGCCAACCTGGAGACCAAGGTTGTTGCGAACCTCTTCACCGCTGGCCAGATGAACGGGACTAGTGGTTACGAAGAGGCGGCCGGTCAGGGCATCATGGCCGGCATCAACGCCGCGCTGCGCGTCCAGGGCAAGCCAGCCTTCACCCTCGGTCGCGACGAAGCCTACATTGGTGTTCTGATCGATGACCTGGTCACCAAGGGCACCAACGAGCCATACCGCCTCTTGACCAGTCGGGCCGAATACCGCCTGCTTTTGCGGCATGACAACGCGGACCTGCGTCTGACTGACAAGGGTCACGAACTTGGGCTGATCGACGAGGATCGCTACGCAAAATTCACCGCCAAGCGCGCCGCCATCGAAGCCGAAAAGCAGCGGCTGAACACCCTGCGCCTGAAGCCGAGTCAGGTCAACGACTGGCTGACGGCCCAGGGTAAGCCTGAGCTCAAGGACAGCGTGACCGCCGCCGAGTTCCTGCGCCGCCCCGAGGTTGACTACTCCGTGCTGACCCAGTTCATTCCTGCCGCTGACGTGGACCACCGCGTCACCGAACAGGTTGAGATCCAGATCAAGTACGCCGGCTACATCGCCAAGGAAGAGGCGCAAGTCGCCCGTCTGAAGCGTCAGGAAGCCAAGAAGATCCCAGCGCACATCGACTACGAAGCCATCACCGGCCTCGCCACCGAAGCCCGCCAGAAGCTGACCAAAATCCAGCCGGAGACGTTGGCCCAGGCCAGCCGCATCAGTGGGGTCAACCCCGCCGACGTTGCGATTTTGTCCGTGTACATTGAGCAGGGGCGGATTGCCAAGGTTCATTAGCTTTAACCTAAATTGAAAAACTACAATTACATGTAATCTAAAATATCCGCAGCCAGTAAAATCTGGCTGCGGATATTTTGCTTATTGGGATAATTTTGATTGTTAATTATTAAACGTCTTGAGCCACCACGCATCGCATACACTACTTGCTGCCGCTTTAGGGGCTTGCTTTAACAACACGAAGCCGTTCTTTTGGTAGAGGTGGTTAGCCGCACCAAGGGCCCTAAATGTCTCCAAGTAAACTTGGCGATAACAGGTTTGGGCGTAAGCTAGCGCCTGATCAAGTAGGCGCTGGCCACCACCAGCCCCCCGGTGATTCTTAGCGATGTAGAACCGTTGCAGTTCCGCCACGCCGTCTGTGAGGGGGCCGATGCCCACGCCACCATATATCACACCACTTTCATCGCTGAGGACCCAGTAGGCGGCATTAGGTGTGCGGTCGTAAAAGGTACTCAGGCGCACAAGTTGGTCATCGGTGTACATTGCAGCCGGGATGGTGCGGCCACTTTTGGCCACGATGTTCCCCGCTTCCATACGGGCTGCATTGATGATGCTGGCGATTTGCGTATCATCGGCGGGGATGATGGGTCTAACTTCTAGAGTGTGCATTCGCCATCACTCCGCAAATGTCTTCAGCCACCACGCATCACACGCGCTGTGTTCCGTTTCCGGCCGGGCCTGATCTAATTGCTTGAAGCCATTCTTGGCGTACAGGTGGTTGGCCGCCAGCAGGCTCTTGAAGGTTTCCAGGTAGACCTGCTGGTAACCCTGCTCCTGCGCGTAAGCGAGCGCTTGGTCGATCAGGCGCTGGCCATCACCATGGCCGCGGTGTCCCTGCCGGATGTAGAGCTTTTGCAGCTCGGCGATACCGGCTGCGAAGGGGCCAATGCCGGCGCCGCCGTAAACCGTACCGTCCGCGCTGCTTAATACCCAGTACGCGGCATCGGGTTCCTGGGCATAGAAGGCGCTCAGGTGGTCGAGTTGCGGATCGAAGTAAGCTGTTCCGGGGATGGCGCAACCGGCCTCCTCGAGGTCGCTACGGACGATGGCGGCCATTTGGGCGTCGTCGGCCGGAGTGATGGATCTAATTACTAAGTTACTCATGATAGTTCCTCCTGCGTTGCAATATGTAGTCGAGCTGCACGGGGCAGAAGCTTGTGCTTTGCAAACTCCGGAAGTAATGCCAAAGCCCGGCATTTCTCCCGGAGTACGCAAATGCTCAGCTTCTAAGCGCCCCGCTCCGCTCTGTTGTGTAGTAAAAGCGAGCCGCCTATTCAGCGACCCGCTTTGGGATTATGAATCAAAAATGCTTAGATGATGCTGACGAGCAGACCCGCGAGAACCAAGGCCAGAGCCGACTTACCGATTGTATTAACGGGCCGGACCTGCTTGGTTTTGAATTCCAGGGCGATTGCGGTGAGCACCGCAACCAAGGCGACACAGAGCATGATGACTAATTTAATAACGGTTTCATCCATTCTGTGGCCCCCTAAACTTCGAAATCGAAGAAGGGGTTGATCCGCTTCTGGAGTTCGTGAATCTGGACGAAATCAATGCCGGGGAACAAGCGGTAAATGAAGCCGGCAAAGGAGTCGCGATTGAACTTGTAATCCATGCGGCCCATGCGGTGGGGCCGGTGATCATCGACGTATTCCCAGACCTCGACGTTGTAGGTTGCTCCGGGGATGACGTTGATGAAAGATGAATCATCAATATTAATGTGCGCCGTTGTACTTGACTTCTGCTCAATCATGTTGCTTTCCTCCAGTCATACTCACGCATTAATTTCTAAATACGCAAATCCCAGTATAGCAGATAAAAAACTGACTGCGTGTTACAAATCTGTGCAATCGGTGCTTGTGAAATAATCGGCCACCAGGCAAAACAACGCTTTTAAATCAGCATTTGCAAGCGCCAACTGATTCACAAACCAGGCTGGACGTGCTTTCATGGCTGGTTTACATTTCGTCCAGACCAAACCAGTGTTCGCATGAATCTGACGGCAGAATTTAGCCCAAAAATGCGCGTAGGAGGCCGGCGACGGCCGGTAAGAAGTTGATGAACATGTGCAAACCAATGTTGTAACGCAGGTCGCGTTGCCGCCGGTAAGTATATGCCAAAACCATGCCTAGTGAAGAATATAACAAGAGGAAGACGCTGAGGTGGGGTTCATGCATGGCCCCGAAAAGTAGCCCGCTGCAGACCACCGCCGCGACATTATTTAAGCGATTGTCTTTTTGCCAGAACAAGTTCATGAACACCCCGCGGAAGATCAACTCCTCGATGAAAGGGGCCAGAACACCCGCCATAAAAAATAACGTCCAGGGCAGAATCTTCATTTCGGCGAGCACGTCGCTTTGGTTTTGCGGCGTGCCGAAGCGAGCAACCGCGTAGTTGGCGAGCAGGACCAGGCCGTACATCGCGACTAGGAAGAACAATTCCTCAAGGTGGAATGGCTTCCGGCCGATGCGGAGCGGATTCCGTTTGCGTAGTTGGTGGCGGTAGAGGCTGTAGAGCAGCGTGATCTGCACTACAGCCAGAATGATGGTGATTCCCGCCAGCAGCGGGTCGTAAGCATGCATTGCCGCGTGCAGAGCCGCTTTGCCGTGGATCCCGTCGTGGTGCTTCAAGTATAGTGGCAAGAGCAGGATGCCGAGCTGGTAGAAGTAAAGCGTGGCAACACAAACGCCAAAAAGCAAAATTGCGCCAGTTCGATTCCAAAAGTATCTAAATTTGTGCATGCGCGCGTCCTCCCGGAGATTTTGCCCTTATTATACAGGTTTTCTGTAAGTAGCCACGTGGCGGCGCTTGCATTTTTGCTAAAAACTAGCGCTTCTGCCACGGCTTCTGTATAATTGAACAGTAGATTGTGTTCGTGAATACAGGAGGAAGAATGGCTAAGATTAAGCTTTTCGCGCTGAACGGTAACAAGCCGCTCGCCCAGAAGATTGCGGCAACGCTGAACATGGAATTATCACCGGCATCCGTCAAGCATTTTGCTGACGGCGAAATCCAGATCGATATTGAAAAATCGATTCGGGGTGCCGATGTGTACGTCATCCAGTCCGTGTCTGATCCCGTGAACGAGAACTTCATGGAACTGATGATCATGATTGATGCGTTGCGCCGTGCGTCCGCGCACCAGATTAACGTTGTGATTCCGTACTATGGTTACGCTCGTGCTGACCGGAAGGCGCGCTCGCGGGAACCAATTACTGCCAAAATGGTCGCTAACATGCTCGAGATGGACGGGGTTGACCGGGTCATCACCGTCGACCTGCACGCCGATCAGCTGCAGGGCTTCTTCGACATTCCCGTCGATCACCTGCGCGCAATGCCCCTGCTGGCTAAGTACTTCACCGACCAGGGCATCACGGATAACGTCGTTGCGGTCGCTCCTGACCACTCCGGCACCAAGCTGGCCCGTAAGCTCGCTGAACACCTTGGTTCACCACTGGCCATCGTTGACGCGCGCCCTGGTGACGATGAGGGCGTCGGTGTGATCGGTGATGTGAAGGGTAAAACTGCCATCATCATCGATGACATGATTGATACTGGTCTGCGGGTTGAAGAATCCGTTGCCGCGCTCAAGGAAGCTGGCGTTAAGGACATTTACGCCGCTGCGACCCACGCGGTGTTCTCAGCGGGTGCTACGGACCGGCTGCGGAACCTCGACATCAAGAAAATCGTTGTCACCGACACCATCGACATTCCTGAAGAGGACTGCCTGCCGAACATGGTGCGGATCAGTGTTGGCGAGTTGCTCGGTGAGGCAATCAAGCTCATCAGCACTAATGAATCACTGCACGATTTGTTTGAAGATTAATAAGTGAATCAAGTAAGGGGTGACGCCGGTTTGTGGCGTCACCCCTTTTTTAGATGATTATTCTTTGCGCACAAAAAGACGCAGCGGCCAGGGGGCCCGCTGCGTCTATTTAGATGGCCATCAACGACGGTCGACCAGGGACCGACCACCGCAATCATTAATAATACACTTCTTTTGAAAATCAGTCAGTTCAGATTTAGCAAACGATTTGAACTGTAACGGTAACTTAAAGCGCTTAGCTACGCTTACTGCTGCGCAAATAACGCAGTAATGCCATTACTAATAATACGGTAACAACGACAACTACTGCCAAGACGATAAACGTGACCGCCGTGAAGATGGTGTCACCCCAAGTGATGCCAACCAATTCAACCATTTTGCTACCTCCAAATTTTTGCAATTCCAACCGCCACTAATATAACGAGTATTCGTTCCGAAAGCAATAAAAATGTAGTGGCGTTAACCACTACATTTACTAATTGCGTTTGCTTTGAACTACTTCAGGTCAATGGCCCGAACGTATTCCTTGGGTCCGATGCGGTACCAGAGCTGACCGTTGTTGATCTTGCCGTAAGCGTTCAACTTAACATTAGCACCGATTGTCCGGGTAACCTTGTTGCCGTTAACGTCGGCGTAGACATTGATGCGCTTTTTTCCCGTGGTAATTTTGCCGCTAAATGCGGTTTCCTTACCCTTCAGGTTAGCGATGACGTAGTGAGCATCGATCCACTGCGCGCCACCCAGATTGTAGTAAGTGTGGCCGTTAACAGTTGTTTCCTGGAAAACCTTCCAGTTGGTGCCGTGCATCAGTTTCTTACCAGGAACTGGCTGGCCGCTGACTGGGGATGTCCAGATGGCAATACCGTAGCCGGGTACGTAGTTGACCTTGATGGAACCACTAACTGCAGTAGCCTTGAAGGAACTGCTGGTGCTCTTGGCGCTGGTCGTGGTCTTTGCGGTAGACGTTGTGTTGCGGTTGATGTTCATCCCGTCAATGTCACCATCGTTAATCCATTGGTTGCCGCCGAGGTTGAACCAAATGAGACCACCGCCTGGTTGTTCAGTGAAGAACTTCCAAGTTGTGCCCCCCTTTAAGGTCTTACCGGCAATTGGCTTTCTCCCATCAGGTGCGGAGTAAACCTGGGTGTCGTGGCCCATCAAAATACCAATCGTACCGCCAGTCTGGACGATCTCGTTGCTAGTTGTGGTTTTGGCAGGCGTTGTTGTGCTGCTAGCCTTAGTCGTGGCTGTTGTCGTGGAGCTAGTTGCCTTTGTGGAAGTGCTAGTTGTGCCAGCAGCGGTGTTGGTCAGAGTTGACTCGGTACCTGCAGCGCTGATCCACTGGTTACCGCCCAGGTTGAACCAGAGGGCGCCGTTAACTTCAGCTGTGCTGAAGTACTTCCAGTTGCTGCCTGCGCTCAGGGACTTGCCGTAAATTGGGTCCTTAGCACCGGGCGTGGTGTAAACAGGCACGCCCTTACCTGGCAAAATGCTAACGGTACCGGACTGCTGAGTTGTCTGTTCCGTGACGGCCTGGGCTGCAGCGTACACGCTGTTGCTGATGGCAGGGACACTTGCGACGCCAGCACCAAGCAGTGCGGCACTAATAAGTAAAGATGTCTTCTTCATAATGATAGAAACCTCCGTAACTAAATGAATTGCGAGATGGAATGGAATTACGTTTATCCGTTCGGCCCTAATACTACACCTAAGACTATGTTACGAAAACATTTCAACGCGATGGTAGCGGAATCTTAACCTTTGTGCCACCGGCCTTTTGCAAGCTTGGTGCCGCCGCAATTTTGTAACATGCCAAAATATTCAAAATTTTTCTGAAAACTATGTTGACTTATTATTAAAATCGGATAATATTAGCTCTCATAAACACATATAACATTTTTTGGCTCTGGAATGCACATCCCTACCCTATTTAGGAGGAAATACATATGGCACAAGCAAATGCACCACAAGCAAAGAGCGATGCCGACATGAAGATCGGCGACTGGGTGGTCCTAGTTTCGCAAGGAATCGGGAACACGATTCTGGTTATCCTGGGGATGGGCCTGCTCATTAATATGCTGGGCACGACCTTCCACATGACAGCGCTGGCGCAGGTCGGCACCATGGCACAGAAGTTACTCGCACCCGCACTGGGGGTCACCATTGCGATGATGCTCCGGTGCACGACACTGGTTACTGGGGCAACCATGATTGCTTCAACAGTTGGTTCCAACGCGGTTTACTTCAGTGCCGCACCAATTGCGCATGCGGTCACTGCAACTGGCTGGCACGGCGCCCAGGCAGCTGGCTCCGTTATTCTTACGTCTGGTCAACCTGTCTCTGCCGTACTCGCTGGGGTCTTCGCAGCGGTATTAGGCAAGTGGCTGACCGGCAAAACGCCGCTGGACATGGTCCTCGTGCCGTTCTGCGTTAGCTTCTTTGGCTCCATCGTTGGTCTCGGCATGGCGGCTGTGACCACACCGGCGCTCAACTGGGTCAGTGAAGAACTGGCATTAACGATGAAGGTCAGCCCGATCATCGGTGCGGCCCTAGTTGCTGCCGCTTGGTTCCTGTTCCTGATGACGCCAGCTTCATCCGCCGCATTAGCCATCGCCGTGCAGCTAGATCCGATGTCGGCGGGGGCCGCGCTCATCGGTACGACCGTTGCCTTCGTTTCCTTCACGGCAATGTCCTACCGGCAGAACACGATCGGTGCGAACATTGCGCAGACGCTGGTAACGCCCAAGGTGCAGTTTAGTAACCTGCTGAAGAGCCCAATGCTGGCGGCTGGGCCGCTGGTAGTTGCGGCGATGTGCTCCGTCTTCGCGGTTGTCTTCTTCAACTTCAAGGTGCCATATTCCATCGCTGGGCTCGGACTGAACTCACTGATTGCGCCACTGTGGCTCGCACCAAATAATCCGCGCGGGCTGGCAGTACTGATGGTCTTCGGGGTCGTCGTTCCGGTCGTTGCATCCTGGCTTTTCTACCGGACAATGAAAGCAGCTGGTCGGACTAAGGAAAATGACTTAAAGATTACTGAACTATAGGGACATGTGGGGCGGAATTTTAAAAAATCCGTCCCACTTTTTTGTAAAAGCCATTCTAATAATGAGAAAATTAGAATATAATGGTAACAGAACTTAGCACAGTCATGCGTGCTGGGTTCACGACGTTAGGAAAGTGTTTCGGAAGTTATTACTTGCGGGACGTACATATAAATAGGGGGTTCTACAATGTCAGAAGAAAAGGCAAAGCCAGAGGATTTTGATTGGAACAATCTTGGGTTCGCTTATCACGACCTGCCGTATCGCTATCGTGCCTACTATAAGGACGGCAAGTGGTCTGAAGGCGGGCTGGAGACGGATTCCTACATGCGGGTCAGTGAAGCCGCGCAGAGTTTCCACTATGGTCAGGAAATTTTTGAAGGTGCCAAGGCGTACCGGCGCAAGGATGGTGGGGTTAACCTCTTCCGGACTGATATGAACGCTAAGCGGATGAACGCTTCCGCTGACCGGCTGCTGATGCCCCAGATTCCCGTCGACATGTTTATCGACGCGATGAAGCAGGTCGTTAAGGCCAACCAAGACTTCGTACCGCCATACGGCACCGGTGCAACCTTGTACCTGCGGCCATTTTACTTCGGGACCACGCCAATGGTTGGGGTGCACGCTGCGACTGAATTCACTTTTGAAATCTTCGCTACCCCAGTTGGTGCCTACTACAAGGGTGGCCTGGCGCCGACCGCTTACGTAACTGGCACTTACGATCGCGC
The DNA here is from genome assembly GCF_009687905.1 of Lacticaseibacillus zhaodongensis. Taxonomy (GTDB): domain Bacteria; phylum Bacillota; class Bacilli; order Lactobacillales; family Lactobacillaceae; genus Lacticaseibacillus; species Lacticaseibacillus zhaodongensis. The sequence goes on from NZ_BLBG01000015.1 coordinate 34,620, forward strand.
TGCCCACAATGGGACTGGCCGCGCCAAGGCTGCCGGGAACTACGCTTCAAGCCTGCTACCCGGCGATAACGCACACAAGGCCGGTTACTCTGACGTTGTTTACCTCGACCCTCGTTTGCACGAAAACATTGAGGAGCTGGGTAGTGCCAACTTCTTCGGGATCACTAAGGATGGCAAGTTCCAGACACCCAAGTCACCATCAATTCTGCCATCAATCACCAAGTACTCCCTGCTTGCACTTGCACCAGAGTTTGGCCTGATTCCAGAAGAGACCACCGTAAGCATCAATGACCTTGACCGCTTCGCTGAAGCCGGCGCGATGGGGACCGCGGCGGTTATCTCCCCAGTCGGGTCCATCACCCACAAGGGCAAGAAGCACGTCTTCTTCTCCGAGACCGAAGTTGGTCCGTACACCCAGAAGCTGTACAAGCGGCTGACCGGCATCCAGTTCGGTGACGAAGAAGCGCCTGAGGGTTGGATCTACGATGTGCCATTGAAGTAATTAATGCAAACCAAGGTAGAATTAGGAGTAGTTGTCCGCAGGGATGGCTACTCCTAATTTTTTATTTCCCGGGCAATAATACCGAGTGGGCAAAAAGCAAACAGGAGCCACCGGCCAGTTATGGTCAGCAGCTCCTGTTAGAATGAGGTGCTTAGAGGCTACTGTCGACCATCGCTGCCGGCCGACTCCTGACCTATTTTAATTATGGTGAGGAGTCGGCCACCTCCGCTATGCTACGGATGTGGGAGAGTAAGCGATAAATCGCTAACCCTCCCAGCATATAAACGTGTCTCACAACGCAGCTCCTTCCGCTTAGCTTAAAAATCACCCACTCCCAAATTCGGGAATGGGTGATTTTCTGCTAATGCTCAGGAGCTAACCGCGTTGCGAGCCACTCTTTTTTTATTTTAGTAGTGGAAGTGGGTCAGTGGGGCGTTCTTAACGTCCTCAATCGTCTTGGTACCGGCGAGCTGCATGGTGATTGCGAGCTCGTGGCCGATGTGTTCGAAGACGCTCTGGACACCAGCGGCGCCACCGAGAGCCAAGCCGTAAATTGCGGGGCGGCCAAACGCAACGAGGTCAGCGCCGGAAGCGAGGGCCTTGAAGACGTGACTGCCGCGGCGAACGCCGGAGTCGAAGATGATTGGGACCTGCTTGTTAACAGCCTTAGCAATTGCTGGCAATACGTCGAAGGATGCGGGACCACCATTGAGCTGGCGGCCACCGTGGTTGGAGACGTAGATCCCGGCAGCACCAGCGCCGATTGCACGCAGGGCGTCTTCAGGAGACTCGATGCCCTTAACGATTACGGGCAGGTCGGTGTATTCAGCAATGCGGCGCACATCATCTTCGCTGATCTTCTGGGCAGCGGAAGCGTAAATCTCGCCGATACCCTTTCCTTTACCGTCACCCTCAGAGAACTTGGTTAGGTTGGCCATTGGGATTGGGAAGGAGAAGTTGTTGATGATGTCAGACTCACGATAGCCATCAACAGTAGCGTCGACCGTCAGCAGAATTGCCTTAACGCCAGCCTTCTTAGCTTCGTCAAGCAGGGAGTAGTTGAAGTCCCAGTCCTTGCTCATGTAGAGCTGGAAGAACTGTGGTGCACCCGGTGCTGCGGCTGCGGTGTCGGCGATGGATGTTGAGCTGTACGTGCTCTGGGCCATCAGTGCACCGGCTGCGGCAACCCCCTTGGCGGTATCAACTTCACCCTTGGCGTGGGCGAGACCCTGCGCTGCGGTTGGAGCCATCATTACTGGTGTCTTCAGGTCGATGCCGAAGATGCTGGTGGAAAGGTCGGGGTTCTCAATGTTTGAGAGGGCCTTGGGAACAATCTGGGCGTGCTCAAAAGCCTTAGTGTTCTCGGCGAGGGTCCAGTTGTCCTCACTACCACCGGCGATGTAGCCAAAGCCGCCGACTGGGATAATTTTCTTGGCATCGGCCTCGAGGGCAGGCAGGTTGAGGATGTCGAGCTTCTGTTCACGATCACTCTGTTCGTAGCCATTAACTGTTGTCATAATTGAATACCTCCATTGGAATTGCTTGATGAGTTCATCATATCACTAACAAAAAGTAAGTAAAGCCCCAAACGTAAAAAAAGTGGATTTTGTTGGCTGCAGTTCGTTAAACCAAAATAATCACAAAAGTCTCTTGCCAAAACTGCCGATTCCATGTATTATAGTTAAGTCGTTAAGGCAATGGGCGGTTAGCTCAGCTGGCAGAGCACCGGACTCTTAATCCGGGTGTCCAGGGTTCGATCCCCTGACCGCCCATAACCGTGGCGCCATCTCTTCGGAGGTGGCGCTTTTTGTATGCCGTAACGGCAGTCAAACGTACCATCTGCATTATAAGCACGGCGGAGCATTCATCCTAGTTAATTGGCTGCAGGCGGCAGAGTTTTATGGCAGCACTGCAAATTAGTGACTGCGAATTAGCAGTTTTTGCATTAAAGCTTCAATGTAGTCGGTAGGTGCGACTACCACGGTTGGCAGTTTGCGGGTCCGAGGAACTTTTTTAGCAAAAAGCCTTGCGCAAGTAGGGCTGCCATGCTATTATTATAAAGTTGTCGCAGGGCAATGAAACGCTATGGGCGGTTAGCTCAGCTGGCAGAGCACCGGACCCTTAATCCGGGTGTCCAGGGTTCGATCCCCTGACCGCCCATCATAGCGAACGTCACTTCTTCGGAAGTGGCGTTTTTTTGCAATTTTGCTTAGTGAGCAAGGAGCGTAGCGACGCAGGGAACTTAGCAAAATGCACTAAGACGGCGCAGCCGCCTTAGTTCCATGTTTTATATAGTTAATTAAGATAGTGCAGCATTACACTGCTTGATAGTTTGCAAAATTCCCCCGCATACGATATCGTGTCAATTGTATCCGCTTACTACTATAGAAGAAAGAGGTGCGACATGATTCACGCGGTGATTTTCGACATGGACGGGGTGCTCGTGGACAGCGAGCCTGTGTACTACCAGCGGCAAATAGAATACATGCGCAGCGTGGGGGTCACGCCCGCAACGACTAACATACAGGATTATGCCGGTTACCCCGGTGATCAGGTCTGGGCGCACGTGATTCCCGACCCGGGGCTGCGCAAGCAGGTGCGGAGTGGCTTTGAGCAAGGGATTGTGACCCAGCCAATTAATTACGGCACCATTGTCATTCCGGGAGTGCAGGAATTGCTGCAGCACTTGCACAAGCATGGGTACCAGACCGCGCTCGCATCAGCTGGCCCACTGCCTGGCATCAAAACCATGTTCGCGCAGACCGGCCTCGGACGGTATTTTGATAGCGTCATTAGCGGGGAGACGGTCAGCCGGAACAAGCCCGACCCCCAGGTGTACCTGGAGTCGCTCGCTAAATTGAAGGTACCCGCAACGGCTGCGCTCGCAATCGAGGACAGCAAAACAGGCATCGCGGCGGCCAAAAACGCTGGAATGCAGGTGTGGGCCTTGCAGCCGCGTGCCTACACACTAGATCAGAGTACTGCGGATTATGTGGCGGCCGACATGCAGGCAATACTCCTCCGGCTGCGGCAACTGGAACGAGAAGGGTAGGCAGTATTTAAATGAGCGAAGAACGTTTGCACGACGGCAGTTTGTACATGACTAGGGACCAAGAACTAGGGGCTGCGCAGGCGCGCTACTTGGATGAGTTATTTGCGTTCAACCAAATTCGGCCTAGCCAGACCAAACTCCGTGACCAAATGCTGCACAAAATGTTCGCTGAAATCGGAACCGGCTGTTACTTTGAAGGTCCGCTGCACGCAAACTGGGGCGGCCACCATGTGCATTTTGGCAGCCATATCTACGCTAACTTCAACCTGACCTTGGTGGATGACACGCACATCTACGTGGGTAGTTACACGCAGTTCGGCCCGAACGTGGTGCTCGCTACTGCAGGCCATCCAATCCTGCCAGAGCTGCGGCCGCTCAGTTACCAGTACAACGCGCCCATCCACATCGGTACCAACTGCTGGTTGGGTGCGGGCGTGATTGTGCTGCCAGGCGTGACGATTGGCAACAACACTGTCGTTGGTGCTGGCGCGGTCGTGACGCGTGACCTGCCCGCGAATGTGGTGGCGGTGGGTAATCCGGCTCACGTTATGCGGTCAATTGGTGACCGCGACCGGGAGACCTACTTCCGGGGTAAGCCCATTGATTGGGACCAAGTGCACCGGGAAACAAACAATCGTTTATAACGCAAAAGGGCGCCACCGAATTCTGTTTTGAATTCGGTGGCGCCTGTTTATTAGCTAGTTTTGGACCCATCCGCTTACCGGGTGATTGATATAGTTACACTGTTTCACGTGGAACAATGTCAAAGGAGGCTGTTTCGTCAGTGACCCGCGCCTCGATATTGCAGTCGGGGCGGTTAGTCAGGGGGCCAAAGGTAAAGCTCGTGCTACCATCATCATTTTCGTGCATATCAATGAAGACCTGCTTGATCAGGGCGTGAATGCGGTCGGATTGGTGCTGGTGGCTGCGGACGATTTCACTGACCTTAGCGAGCGTGTAGCCCTCTTCAAGAAATTCGCGGATGCGGATGATGGCAACTAGATTTTTAACATCAAACCGCTTGTTCCGGCCATCTTTGGGCGTGAAGGACTTGATCAGCCCCTTCTTTTGCCAGTAGCGAATTTGGGTCACAGTTGCCCCACTGATGCGGCTAGCTTCCCCAATCCCAACTGATATCGCCAGTGTTTTCATATCCTTAACGAAAGGTGGTTCCATTTTTTCTCCCCCTTGGGTGTTGACTAATTAATAATATAGTTGTAATGTTTTCTATTGTCAATATCACAAAACGTGATAAAGGTATTCTGTAACATTATATAGATTAGGGGCGACAAAAATGCAAAATGTTCGTGATATTCACGGCAAAAAAGTTAACGCGATCATGCTCATGATCACCATGATCATCGGGGTCTTCATGACCGTGCTTAACCAAACCATCCTGTCCACGGCGTTCCCAACGTTGATGAAGGCTTTTAACATCAGTGCTGGGACCGTTCAGTGGCTGACCACCGGGTTCATGCTGGTCAACGGGGTGATGATTCCAGTTTCCGCATACCTGACCGCCAAGATTCCAACTAAATGGTTGTACATCGGCGCGATGACTACTTTCGGAATTGGGACTCTAGTAGCATACGTCGCCGGTAATTTTGGCACGCTGCTCGCTGGCCGTTTGATCCAAGCGGTCGGGGTCGGGATTACGATGCCACTACTGCAAAACGTTATGCTCGGCATGTTCCCACCTGAAAAACGGGGGGCCGCCATGGGGATCTCCGGGATTGCCATTGGGGTTGCACCAGCGATCGGCCCGACCCTTTCCGGTTGGGTGCTTGATAACTACAGCTGGCGGACCCTGTTCGGCATGTTGCTGCCGATCATTGTGGTCGTACTGGTTCTGGCCTTCATTTTTATGAAGGATATCCTGCCAAACAACAACCCGAAGCTCGACTTCTGGTCACTGGTTGAATCATCAATCGGGTTTGGGGCACTCCTGTATGGCTTCTCTGAAGTTAGTTCAAAGGGCTGGCTCGACCCAGTTGTGCTTGGTTCCATGGCCGTTGGACTTATCTTCATCGTGATCTTTGGGGTGCGTCAGCTGCACCTCGAGACGCCGTTCTTGGAACTACGGGTTTTCAAGAGCAAAATCTTCACCATCTCTTCCATTCTTTCTTCCATCGCCATGATGGCAATGGTTGGGGTCGAAATGGTTCTGCCAATGTACCTGCAGATCATTCACGGCCGGTCCGCGTTGCAGTCAGGCCTGACACTTTTGCCTGGTGCAATCATGATGGCTGTAATGAGTCCAATTACTGGTAACGTCTTTGACCGGATCGGTGCTAAGCGGCTCGCCCAGCTCGGGATGTTCCTGCTCACCGCCGGAACCGTGATGCTTGCGTTCATTAACGCGACAACACCAATTATGTTCATTACCATGATTTACGCAGTGCGGATGTTCGGGATCTCAATGGTTACCATGCCACTGACGACCAACGCGATGAACTCACTGCCAACTAACCTGATCAGCCACGGGACCGCCGTCAACAACACCCTGCGGCAAGTCGCTTCGTCAATGACGACCGCGATCATGGTCTCCGTCCTGTCTGATGTCACTAGCAACAATTCACCAGTTAAGCACCTGCTCAAGACTGACCCACTGGCATACAAGCACCAGTTCTTCAGCGCAACTATGAGCGGTTACCAGGCAGCGTTCTGGATCGGCGTGGGGATTTCCTTCGTCGGCTGGATTTTGACCTTCTTCCTGAACTCGGAGAAATCCAGCTCCAAGGACATCAAGAACCAGGCAAAAGTTAAGGAGGCGGCATAATGATTATTGCTCTAGTAATTATTACCTTGCTGGCGTTCTACTTGGCCTTCATCATGATGAAGCCGGGCGCGCTGCGCACCACCCTCTGGGTAATTTTTGGCATCTGCTTCCTCGGTTCCTTGGCTGTGCTTTACGGTAATTATGCGCACCACTTTGGCATGGAAAAGCGGACCGAGACCTCTGAACAGGTCATCTACAGTGCTTCGCCTAATAAGCAGTTGCCAATGCTCTTGAAACAGGACATCGGTACTAGTGGTAAGCACCAGGTTTACATCTACAAGACCAGTGATAAGTCAAAGGCCAAAGCGACCCACACCAAAGCTGATTACGATGTCCACAACCAGGTGCAGACAACTAGCCGCGACACCGCCACAATCACCAGCAAGCGCGTTGTTTGGCGGTACAAGTCTGGCTTCTACAAGTCACTCTTCTCCAACCAGAACAATGGCAAACTTGTGCGCCAGACCAATACCATCAAGGTGCCAAAGACTTGGGTGCAGTTAAGCACTACCCAGGCTAAGGCCCTCGGTAAGAAGTTGTCCGGCATGAAGAACCCATCCGCTGCGCAAAAGAAGCAGATGGGTGCGGCCATTCAGCAGGCAGTCATGGCTGCCCGCCAGAAGAACCCGCAGATGACTCCAGCCCAGATGCAGGCAGTTGAGAAACAAGCAACCGCCAAGATCCAGCAGCAGGTGATTCAGCAGGCTATCAAAGAAGTAAAGAGTAGCGTTAAGTAATATCTAGGCTACGCAAACAGGTCCCCGTCTTTGCTGACGAGGACCTGTTTTTGTGGACTTGATTATTGCCCGGGAAATATCACCCGTGTTTACGCTGCCGCCGGAAATATAGCAGCGTCATCAAGGCTTCATAAATGACGCCGACGAGCAACGAGATTCTGGTCTCTGGGTTCAGCACCATGAAGAATAAGGTCAATGCCAAGAAGGCCAGCGTGAGGTAGTTACTATAGGGTGCGAAGGGCATTTTGAAGGGGTGGTCGGCCATCTTGTCTGCGTGGACCTTGCGGAAGCGCGTCTCGCTAATTAGAATAACGACCCACGGCACCATGCCGGGCAGCACACTGGAGCTGTAAACGAGCACGAAGATGTTGCCGATGCTAGGTGCGACAATGGGCAAAATGGCGTTGAGCAGTACGCCCAGCACGATCCCCAGCCCAACGGAAACGACCGGGTAGAAGGGCACCCCGTGACGGTTCAGCTTGGTAAACATCTTGGGCAGCTGCTTGCCATCCGCTAAGGTGTAGAGCATGCGGCTGGCTGAGTAGATCCCGGAGTTAGCGCCAGACAAGGCGGCGGTGATGACCACGAAGTTGACCAGGCTGGCCGCGAAGGTGATCCCGATGCGGGCAAAAGTCTGCACGAATGGGGAGCCTAAGCTGCTGAGCTGGTTCCATGGGTAGACGGTGACGATGACGAAGATGGCGCCAACGTAGAAAATCAGAATCCGGCCGACGGTACTTTTGACGGCCTTAACGATGGTTGGCCGCGGGTTCTCCGCCTCGCCAGCCGTAATGCCGAGAAGTTCAACACCCTGATAGGAGCCAAGCACGATTGATAGCGCGAAGAGGAACCCTTTTGCTCCGTGGGCGAAGAAGCCGCCATGACTCCAGAGGTTGCTCAAGCCGATGGGGTGGCCGCCGTTACCAATGCCGAATAGGATCAGGCCGAAGCCGGCGATGATCATCATGACGATGGTGACGACCTTAATGAGTGCAAACCAGAACTCGAGCTCGCCGAACATGCGCACGGAGATTAGGTTGGCGAGCACTAGCGTGATAATCGCCACCAGGCCCGGGATCCAGCCGGGTAATTGCGGCCACCAGTAATCAAAATATTGGCCGATCGCAATCATTTCCGACATACCGACCACCACGAACTGGAAGATGTTACTCCAGGCGGTGAGGTAGCCGAACACGGGGTGCATGTACTCACTGGCAAACTTGGCGAAGGAGCCGGTGTCGGGATCGACGTAAAGCATCTCGCCCAACGCACGCATGATTAGGTAGAGGAATACCCCGGCGAGGGTGTAAGCCAGCAGGACTGATGGTCCCGTCCACTTAATGGTGGAGTTGGCACCCATGAACAGGCCGACCCCAATCGTACCCCCGAGAGCAATCATCTGCATGTGTCGTGCGCTGAGTTTGCGCTTCATTAGCAATCACCGTCCGTTTCTAAATAGTCTGGCCGTAGCCACAATAGTGGTAATGATAACAGAATGTGTCACTATTTTGCAACACTTGTTCACGGATACTACACAAGCTGCATGATTGCCGGATAAATGCGCAGTTAAAAGCAGTAACGCTTACAAACGTCGTATTTTGTTCGAAAATGTTTATTTGCCCCTTTTGTTAGCGCTTCCTCTGCGTTATAATGGTAAATGTAGATAGATGAAGGCGTTCGCAACTAGCGAATGAGGGAGGACCAAGATAATGACAGCTAAGACAGCTGAGGTAACGAAAGTTGAAACTAAGGAGCCAGCAAAGAAGAAGCTGAGCCCACATGAACGGCTAGTGCGGCGGCGGGCATACATCTTCTGGAGCGTTGCAGTAATTGCTGCCAGCGTTCTGGAGTGGGTATTCCCAAGCATTCCGATGAACATTGTTCAGTTCAGTGTTGCCGCACTTGCACTGTTCCGGCTGCTCAGCTTGGACGACAACTTCAAGCGAGCGCATCTGGCTGCGCGGGTCGGCTACAAGTCCGACCAGGCGCGGGCTGAGCTTGCAAAGGTGTCAGCCGCTAAAAAGAAGAAGGCCGCACCTAAACCAGTCGCTGAAGCTAAGCCAGAGTTCATCAACAAGAACTTGAACCCAGATGTTAAGCAGCATGTGGATATCAAGTAAGATTCAGTCATGCGTTAAATATCGAGCGTTAATTTGAGAAATTATTATTGATATTTTGTTATTAAGCATAAAAACAGGGCTCTCCAAAATGGAGGGTCCTGTTTTTGTGGACAGAAGTGGGTTATTGCTCGTCCATTAACGCAATTTGGCGCAGCGCCGCCAGCAGTTCGGCACGGCTGATAGTGCCTGCCGCCGCCAGCCGCTGAGCGAGGGCGTCTTCCTGGGCGTCTAGAGCTGCCTTGATTTTGGGGTATAGTTCCTCGCCGGCTGGAGTGAGGCGCAGTACGTATTTCCGTCTGTCCTGATCAGACTGCTGCTTGTCAACGAAGCCCAGTTCCGCAAGGCGTGCGATTTCGCGATTAACGTTGCTCTGGTGCAGGCTGTCTTCACGGACGAGTTGGTCTTGGGTGACACCCGGGTCATCGTGCAGCTTCAGGATGAAGAAGAACTGGCTCCGGTTTACCCCTAGTGGTTTTAGCCTGTGCTCCAGTACCTGGCTAGCAATGTGGGCGGCGACGTTTAACTGCTTAGTGATGGTGTTGTCGTTTTGATCGATCATTATGCATCCACCACGGTGAAACGCTGCTGACTGTGCGCTGGCTGCTCAACCTCAGCGAGCATTGCTGCCGCGTAGTTGGCAATCGTGACAACGGCCTTGCCGGCTGCATTCGTCATGACCTGGTCGCCGCCAATTTTGTAGCTAGTCTTCGGGCCATCCACAAAATCGGTTGATGGCGTGACCGCGGTCCAGTCCACGTTGTCGACCCACTGCAGGAAGTGGAGCTCGTGGTCTTGCTGGATCGGCGAGGCAATCCACGGTTCAGCGGCAAAGCGCTTCAGGGTGTCGGACAGGAGCGTTGTCCCGTCAGCTTTTTGCAGGGTTGATGAACCGATAACGAACATGAGCTTGGTGGTCTGGTCCGCACGGTAGAGGCTGACCAGGTGGGTGGCCAGATCGAGCTGCTCATATGGGGCCTGTGATGCGAAGGCATCAATGATCACGTCGAGGCCGGTGAGATCATCCTTGGTGAGGGCTAAGGCGTCCTTAGCAAGGATTTTGGTCTGCTCACCGAACATATCCGTGGCTTTACCCGCGTTGCGGACGATGGCGGTGACTTCATGGCCGCGGTCTAATGCCTCAGTGGTGATTGCCTGGCCAACGTGACCAGTTGCGCCGATAATACCGATTTTCATGTTAGAATCTCCTTTAGTTTTGCTTTTGAATGGGGATTTTGCCCCCGTGATGTTATGAGTGTAGCACAAGTATATGCGTGTGCATACAGTTTTATCAAAATTCACTAACTTTTAGGCAGGAGGAAATGCGGAAGGTACATAAAAACGAGTACCGGTCTCAATGAGTGGCTTCGAATTAACTGTCGATCATCGCTGCCGGCCGACTCCTGACCGTTCGTAATTATGGTGAGGAGTCGGCCTGTAAACGTGGCCCGCAATGCAGCTCCTTCCGCTTAGCCACAAATAAGGGCCATTCCCAAAGTTCGGGAATAGCCCTTATTTTCGCTAATGCTCAGGAGCTAACCGCATTGTGGTCCACTCTCGTTGTATTATGTGTCACTTAATCGGAGATGGCAGATTTGACGCTTGCGCTCACCGTGTCGGCATCACTGTCGCTGCGTTTCGCATCGGCAGCGTGAACCGCCGCGGTGATGTCCACCTTTTGCCCGTCCTTCATTAGATCGTGGTATTCAGCCGTCGCGGTGAAGAGCAGGTCGGCGGCGGAGTTAACCGCCGTTTCAACGGAGTCCTGGATGACCCCGATGATGAAACCAATTGCAACGACCTGCATCGCGATTTCGTTGCTGATGCCGAAGAGGCTAGCGGACATTGGAATGAGGAGCAGTGAGCCCCCAGCGATACCTGACGAACCGGTGGCGGAGATGGCGCTCAGGACGCATAGCATCAGTGCCAGGGGGAATGACACGTGAATGCCGAGTGTGTTCGCTGCGGCGAGCGTCATGATGGAGACGGTGATTGCGGCCCCACCTGAGTTGGCGGTCCCCCCAAGGGCGATGGAGACGGCGTAAGATTTCTCGTTCAGGCCAAGGTCGGCGCAGGCCTGCAGGTTAACGGGGATGTTAACCGCGGAGCTGCGGGTGAAGAAGGCGGGAATCCCGGAGACTTTGAGGGTCCAGAAAATTAACGGGAACGGGTTCTGCCGCGTCATGATGCCGACCATTGCGGCGTAAACGACGAGGTAGGTGAAGACCATTGTCCCGACGAGGAGCAGGACCAGCTGGCCGTAACGGGCGATGCCGGCAAACCCGGTCGTTGCGATGGAGTTGTGCAGCAGGCCGATGATCCCGAACGGTGCAAACTCAATGATGAACTGCGCAGCGTGCTCGATGGTTTTGGAAAAGTCGGCGATGACTTGCTTGGTGCCCTTACTTGCGTGCCGCAGTCCGAAACCGATGATGAGGCCCCAGAAGAGGATGGTGAGGTAGTTAGCCTGAACGAGGGCGGCTACAGGGTTGCTGACGGCCTTCGTCAGCAGGTTGGTGACGACAGAGCCGAGGTCTTGTGGTGCCTTCTCGGCGATATGTGTTGCCTGCGGGAAGAGCAGGTGGATTTTGAAAATATATGATGCCCCAACCGCAGAGAGTGCGGCGACGAGGGTAGCGGTGATGTACAGGATCACGACGGTCCCGAAGTGGTTCTTGCTGCCGGATTCATATTTAGAAATTGCGGATAGGATGAGCATGAATACGAGCAGTGGTGCAATCGCCCGCAGTGCCCCTACGAAGAGGTCACCTAAAATATTAATTGCGGTCCAAGAGGGAACCAGTACCCCTAAAATTGCCCCAATCACAATCCCAATGACGATTCGCAAAATCAGCGAAACGCTTGTGTAACGTTTAAACATGAAATCCCCTCCAGAGTGTAGTCTTCATTTCGTGAACACTTGTATTTAATATGTAGCCATTATGGCAGATTAATTTGCTTTTGACTAGAGTCTTTTGATAATTTCCTGAATGATTACGTTTTCATGTTGATGTGGCGGGGGTTTTGCGGTGCGGGCAAACGCGAGGGCGGGTGATCAATGGGCGCTCAGAGTACACAAAAACAGCCATCCACGTCTGTGGATGGCTGCAAAGCCGGATGAATTCAGCTGACTACTTAGCAGCAGCAGCCTTGTTCTTGAGCATGACATCAGGGTTAACCTTGTGTCCCTGCTTAGCGTATTCGGTGTTCCGCTTGAGCATTTCGTGACGGTACCACATGAACAGGGCAACGTATGCAACCATTGCGAGGAAGAAGAACATCAACATCTTCATGTCCCCACCCTGACCTTTACCAAGAAGGTAAGCCAGGAACTGTTCGATAGGACCTTCCTTAGTTGAGGAAGAAATCATCGCGTGACTGCCGACACCTTTGAGCATGTTAGGAGCAATCTTCTTAGCAGTAGTCGTAACGAATGGTGCGGACAGAGAACCAGCCCAGAGGAACAGAGGAAGTTCGAGAGCACCAATGACGATCATCCGAATCAGACGACCACGAGTTACGATCAGCAGAGCAGGTGTAACACCCATCCCGATGATACCACCGAGTGGGAGGATTGAGTTACCAGGAAGAATAAGTGCTTCAGCCAGCATGATTGGTGCTAGAACGTTAGCAGCGGCCCAGATTTCGGCACGGCCAGCCATGAATGGCCAGTCAAGTCCGATGTTGAATACACGACCGTTAAGGTGCTTGGTAGCAAAATCAGTAATACCTTGTGAAAGAGGTTCAACAGAAGCAATGAACCAAGAACCGATGATACTGAAGAGTTCCAGGCAGGTTGCAGCTGTAAATGCAAGTGTGAAGATAGTACCAACTGGTTGGTGACCGAGGATGCCGATGAAGATACCAAGGTAAATACCAATGGCGTAACGGCTGCCCCAGAAGCCAATCTTTTCGTTCAGCTTGGCAGCATCAAAGTCGTACTTGTCGAGCCATGGGAACACAACATCAAAGATCTTGTTAAACACCATGATCAATGGGTTCATCATGTAGTTCAAGTGAGTGGTGGTCATTGGGTTGTCCCAGTTGTCCAGCAGGTCGTTGAACGTAGGCTTCATGAGGTCTGAGTTGAAAATCTTCATGATACCAATGAAGACAACGAACAGAGTACCGGTGAGCAGGTTAGCACCGAAGTAGATAGCCAGCAAACCGGTGAAGGACATGTGCCATACATCGAAGATATCAACATCGAGTGTGTCGGTGAGGTGCATTACCAGCATGGCGATGTTAACAATAACCAGAATCAATAGGAAGAACAGCGTGTATGGCGACCCCCAAGTAATGGTTGCCAGTGGTGCCCAACCTAAGTCAGTGGTTCCTAGGTGCAACCCGGTTGACTTAACGAAGGCTTCAACGGCCGGCTGGAAAGCACCGGTCAAAAGTCCAATGATACTTGAGATCGCGGTCAGCGCAATCCCTAACTTGATACCACCTTCTAGAGCGTGGAAGAAGTTAACCCCGACGGCCCAAGCAATCAATGTTAAGACAATCAACATGATAGGTGCAGCACCCAGCTTGATGATTGGGTTAAAGATTACGTTTGACCAATGAATTATAGCTTGTAACATATACTTTTTCACCCCTTAGAGAGATAAACAATTGCAACAACAACAAACAATGAATGAATTGAAACTAAAAATTTTAAAAAGCTTGGAACCAAAGATAATTTCTGGCGGCCGCAGCAGCCGCCTCGTCACATTGAAAGCTGAAGGTTACTTCAAGCCTTCCTTTTTGATGATAGCTTCAACCTTGTCGTAAACAGGCTTTGCCATAGCTGGCATCCGGTAGAGGATAGCACCTGCGTCAACGACTGGAATCTTAGGTGTGAAGGACATGTCAGTCTTAGCGATTTCTGCGTAGATGTCGTAGCCATCAAGCAGGCCTTCGTTCAGGTCCTTAATCATAACGGCATCACAGTGAACATCGTAGCCACGCTTCTTCATTTCCTTTTCCAAAGCGTCCTTGATTTGGTGACTGGAGTTAACACCGGCACCACATGCAGCAATAATTTTGATCATAATAATTAACCTCCTAAGGTTTTATTTACTCCTGATTAAAGTAAGTGTTGAGGAACGAGTAGATGGCCGCGCGGTTGGTCTCGTTGAAGAAGTGTTCTAGGTCTTCAGCGGGAGTGGTGGTCAAGAAACCCATAATCTCGGAAAGAACGTTTGCCTGGCCGTCAGGGTCATTGTTCAAAATCATGAACAGGAATGAAACCTTGAACTTGTCAGCAGGTTCAATCATGTTGCCAAAATCAACTGGGGTAACCAGTTTAATAGGAACAATGAGACGCACATTGACGAAGTTGCCTTCGGTGTGTGGGATCGCCACGTTCGGGTAATCTGGATTTACAACCGACATATCAATTCCGGTCGGGTAGTTCTTCTCACGTTCGGAGAGGTTGACCAGGAATTCAGGCTTTACATATTGTTTTTCGAGCAGCTTATCGGAAACTTCTTTAAAGATGGCTTCCTGTGTTGTCTGTTCAGTTACGAACACCGCTGTTGGATCAAAGAGCGTTTTGCTTGCTGTGTCGGGCATACGGCATCACCTCCGTTAATTTTTGTTCGTTTGTGTTCACCGGACTACAGCTTTAATTATATACAAGCGCTTCCACGCGTCAACTCCATTAGGACATTTTTTTAAAACGTTTTCGTTTTCCCCATAATACGAGTTGACAGGGCTTACATGAGGTGGTACTTTATTGTCGTACCAAGTAAGTGAACAAAACAGAACAAAAGCGAACCGTGGAGGTGATGCAAAAGGTGCTTAAACGACAGAGACTCCTAACAATAAGGAACTTAGTTGATCGTAAGGGAATTATTACCGTCAACGAAATTGGGGCGGAACTAAACGTTTCTACTATGACAGTTCGGCGTGATTTGGCGGAGCTGGCAGAAAAGAACGCGGTGATCCGCGTCCATGGCGGAGCGCAAAGCCCGCGCCTGGCGCAGAACCAAGACCAAGAGCTGTCGCGTCTCGAAAAGCGGGATTTGCACGTTGACGAGAAGCGGCAGATCGCGGCAATCGCTGCTAGCTTAGTTGACCCCGGTGACACGATTTTTATCGGTCCTGGTACGACCAACGAGTTCATCGCCGACTATTTGACTCAATCCGAACTAAGATTGGTGACAAACAGTCTGCCAGTGTTTGAAAGCTTCAAAAGTAAGGCCGACCGTTACGAACTATGCTTCGTCGGTGGGACTTACCGGGAACGTAGTGGTGCGTTCATTGGTAACCTTGCTATCGAAACGCTAGATAAGCTGCGCATGACCAAAGCATTCGTGTCTGCGAACGGCGTCTGCGACAGCACCGTCAGCAATGCTAACGCTGATGAGGGTCAAATCCAGCGCCTCGCGCTTAACAACGCCCGGCATCGGTACATCCTTGCCGACCACACCAAGCTCGACACTGAAGACTTCTACGGGTTCTACAACCTGGCAGATGTTGATGGCCTCGTGACTGATGAGGGCATTGAGGACGACCAACTCAGCGACTACGGGAAATTAACGCACGTCATAACTTCTGTTAACTAAATTACCTATATATAAAGGAGATACAAATCATGGATGTTGTTATTGGCTCAGACAAAAACGGTTTTGAACTAAAGGAAAAGGTCAAGAAGTACCTGCAGGATCACAATTACAACGTGATCGATGTGACTGAAGAGCCTGCTGAAGACTTCGTTGAATCTTCCCTTGCTGTTACCAAGGAAGTTTTGAGCAAGGGCATCAAGAAGGCCGTTATGTTTGACGAATACGGCGTTGGTTCTGCCATGGCCAGCAACAAGGTCAAGGGCATGGTTACCGCGAACGTTAACGAAGAGCGGACCGCACACATGACCGCGATGCACAATGGTGCCAAGGCAATTTCCCTCGGCGCAGGTATCGTGGGTGAGAAGCTTGCTTACAACATTGTTCAGCACTACCTCGACACCGAGTACGCTGGTGGCCGGCACGTGGTTCGTCTCGACATGCTCGAGAAGATGCTGTAAAAGCACGCCGCAATTATTTGACGCTGTACGTTAACGTGAAAAATTAGCTTTATTAAATTGGAGGAACAATCAATGCTTGAAAATGACATGCCACAACCAGAATTTGTAGATCCAAAGATTGATAAGAAGACCGTCATCTCTTTGGGGAACGACCACATCGTTACGTCCCTGAAGATGCTGGTATCTGACCACCTGAAGGCTGAAGGCTACCAGGTTATCGATGAAGGTACTCACGACAACACCCGGACGCACTACCCAATCTACGGCAAGCGTGTTGCTGAAGATGTTGCGGATGGCCGCGCTGACCTTGGGATCGTCCTTTGCGGGACTGGTATCGGTGTTTCCACCGCTGCCGACAAGAACACTGGCATTCGCGCAGCTATGGTCGGTGACCTTGCCCAGGCTGTATACGCACGTGAAGAACTCAATGCTAACGTGCTTGGCTTTGGTGGGATCGTTCTTGGCCGGGACTTCGTATTTGACATCGTTGATGCATACCTGAACGCATCATATAAGCCAAGCGACGCTAACAAGAAGCTGATCGACAAGATCGACCACATCGCAAAGCCAAACCCAGAACAGAAAGACAACCCACACTTCTTCGACGAAGAAAACAAGAAGTGGGCTGAAGGAGTTTACCACGACTAATTAAACAGAGCGGAGCGGGACGGTTTGAAGCTGAGCATTAACGGACTCTGGGCAAAATACCGGGTTTTAGGCATTTGGACCAGAGTGTGTTAAGCGGAAGCTTAAGTCCCGCGCAGCTCGACTATGAACAGATTATCGCATTAACTGCACCCCCAAGGCCCATCTTCCCCGGGTCCAGCCCATTCCCAGGCACGGGTAGCAATGACGAAAAAGGCTAAGGACATAATCAAAAGTCCTTGGCTTTTTTTACGGGACGGAGCACTCCGCCCCATACATACTGAGGCATGTCGTTGCCACGTATCCGGCAACGTAATTATTAGGAGGCTAACTAATGACAATTCTTGCAGTAACCATGAACCCATCAATTGATGTGCAGTATCCACTAGAACACCTGACCATTGACGACGTAAACCGGGTCACCACGGTGCGTAAAACCGCTGGTGGCAAGGGCCTGAACGTCGCGCGGGTGCTTCACTGCTTGCAGCACCCCGTCCTCGCAACCGGGGTCCTCGGAGGCTTCTTTGGTCAGTATCTGTCCGCGCGTTTGCAAAAGGACGGTATCGACGGGGATTTTGCCCAGATCGATGGGGAAACGCGGTCCTGCATCGCAATCCTGCACGATGACGGTAAGCAGACTGAAGTGCTGGAAAAGGGCCCAACACTCAGCAGTGCTGATGCCGCCAAGTTCCTGGATCACTACAAGCAGTTACTGCAAAAAGTTGACCTGGTCACCATTTCGGGTAGTTTGCCAGGCGGCTTGCCGACTGACTTTTACGCCCAGATGGTTGCGCTTGGGCACGCGGCTGGTGTCCCAGTGTTCCTGGACGCATCTGGTGCGGCTCTTGAAGCAGCACTAAAGGCCCCAGAAAAGCCAGACCTGATCAAGCCAAATGATTCCGAACTGGGCGCGTTGATCGGTGAAACGGTTGACCGCAAGAACCTGCCGCAGCTCGCCAAGCAGCTGGCTAACCCTGTTCTTGATGGAGTCAGCTGGGTCGTTGTCTCCCTCGGTTCCGCAGGCGCGTTTGCCAAGCACGATGAAGACTACTACGCGGCTAAGATTCCCAAGATCAACGTGGTTAACCCCGTTGGTTCCGGAGACTCCACCCTTGCTGGTTTAGCCTACGCCACTGACCGCCACGAAAGCACGGAGGATACCCTCCGCAGTGCGATGACTTGCGGGATGCTGAACACGATGGAAGCTAAGACCGGTTACGTTGACAAGAGCAAATTTGATGAGTATTTTGCCAAGGTAACCGTTGAAAAGCAGTAATTTATAACTAAAAAGTGTCTGGACAATTCACGTCCAGACACTTTTTTACTATCTTCGGCTAATAAAATCAGAGTGAATACCGACTTGACCTGATGCCGCCCCAGTCGCCAAGCGTAAGGCGGCGGCGCCAACGTCACGGTAGTGGTGGTCAATCGTTGGGAAGCCGAGCAGTTGGCCCGATAACTGTTTGTCTTGGCCCATGAGCCCGGGTGCGGGTAGGCCGCGATCCTTGTAGTACTGGGCGACACCGGTGGCGATGTCGTCCCCGTTGGCGAAGATAAAATCGGGATTGAGGTTATTGCTGACGTAGTATTCGGCTGCGGAATAGCCATCCGCGTAGGTCATGGTCCCGAGCCGCGTTAAGCTGCCGTTGGGCTTTTCACCGAACACTTTGGTGTAAGCATGCACGGTCTCGGCGCCGGTTGCGCTGAGGGCGGGGTCGCGGGGCAAAAGTAGGCCGATCCGGCGGTAGTCATGGCGCTTGATCCACGTGAAGGCCTGCTCATATGACGGCCCGCGCTCGCTGTAGGCGGCGTCAATATCGATGTCCCCCGGGTCGTGACAAACGACGATGCGCCCGTAACGCCGATAGGTCAGCATTTCCTCGATGGGGATGTTATGGGTGGTGAAAATGAGCGCGTCGTACGCCTTGCGCCGCAGCTGCTCCATGTAGCCGCGCTCCTGGTCGTTGTCGTAATTTGAGGGTAACTGCATCACGTTGTAACCCGCAGCAAACGCCGCGGTCATGATGCCCGCACTGAGGTCGGTATAGTAGGGATGGTCAATGTTCAGCATCACCGCACCGATGGTCATGGTCTTGCCCCGACTTAGGTCCCGCGCGACGTCATTCGGAACGTAATCAAGTTTATCGATGACGGCTTGGATTTTGGTCCGCACGGGCGTGGATACATAGTTTTTGTGGTTGAGGACCCGGGAAACGGTGGACACGGAAAAGCCACTGATACGGGCGATGTCCCGAATATTGGTCATACTGGCACTTCCTTTTTAATTAGCTAGCTAATTGTCGACAAAATTCCTACCCTCATAATAACACGCGCAGCGGTGAGCATGCTTCTGGAGGCGACCAGAGGGCTGTGCTCACCGCTGCGCGTGTTAATTTTGCTTAACCAGAGTGCGGTCGTTTTGCTTGTTTACGGTTTGCATGGAACTGACCGCATCAAATGATTTCGTGGAGCAGCTTGTTTAGGTCACTAGAGCTGTCGCGCCACTCATCAAGTTGATTCAGGTGCGCACTGACGGTGGCTGCGGCCTTTTGCGTGAGTGCATCAGCGTTATCATCGGCAGTGGGCATAACTAGAACGACTGCGTAATCAACGCGGTTAGACGCATCGTCGTTCCAAGGGATGAACTTGCTGAAGGTAATAATCATTCCAGTTGCTTCCTTGATTTCGCTGGAGGTGGTGTGGGTGATGAGAACCCGGCCGGCGACAATCTGGTTGGTGCCCGCTGCGGTGCTCCCAAACAGGCCACTTTTCAGCTCCTGGGCGTCCAGATTCAGCTTGTTTGCCGTGCGGGATGCCAGTGTCTTGAGCACTTCGATGGTGTCGGTGCTGCTGAGGTCAACATTGGTGGCAACATTCTTCTTCTTCAAAAGTCCAAACATGATAATTCCTCCTGTTGTGTGCGCTACAGCGAAATGATGCCGCCGTAGCAAGTGACATTGAGTTGTAAGAATGGAGGGTTCCCGCGCGGATTTGTTAGCCCTTTCATCTCTACAAGAACAGTGTATTTTGTCGAACGCGTTTCAGGTCAAGGCTTTTCGCAAAATAATTTATAAAAAGTTTGGTAGTCAGTATTTTGGCCATGCTAAGATAGGCGTGCGAGGTGATTAGGTATGGACTTAGAAGCTTACTATGAACAAATCAAGGCTACGGGGCAGCGGCGCAGTTATCCGGCGGGTGCAGACTTATTGCTGGAGGGTGATACCGCTCACGAAGCATTCTTCATAGAGAAGGGTGGGGTGCGTTTGTGGCACAACGACGATGGCCGCGATATTACCGTCCAATTCTTCTTTGAAGACCAAGTGGTGACGTCTTTTGAGAGCTTCTACTTGGAGCGGCCCAGCTTGTTTTCAATTACAACGATCGAGCCGACAACGGTGACAATTGTCGACGGGCGCAAATTGCGGCAAACGCTCGCCACCAATACCGAGTTGATGGCGGCCTTCACAAATTATGTCTGCCAGCGTTTTATTGATTACACGGGCTATTTTCTTAACCGAATTCAGGATTCCCCAGAGTTGCGTTATCAAACTTTGCTACAGACCGATCCTGAATTAGTTGCCCGGGTCCCGCAGCACGAATTAGCCTCATATCTCGGCATTACGCCGGTATCATTATCGCGAATTCGCAAAAGAGTCAAAAAAGATGCCGCCAATTAACAATTGTTAATGCTCGGATTAATAGCGGCCCATATACTAGCTTCATCAACAACAATTTGGAGGCTAATTATGACAAACACAGTAATCGTTACATCTCACCCATACGAAGGTAGTTTCTGCCACGCACTGATGATGGCAGCAAAAGAAGGCGCACTGGCAGCTGGCAACACGGTCGACGTCATTGACCTTGAAGCGGATCACTTCGACCCCGTCATGCACAGTGCAGATTTGATCGGGTTCCTCAAGCACAAGGCGCAGGACGAGCAGGCTAAGGACTACATTGCCCGCGTCAAGGCTGCCGACCACCTCATTTTGGTTTTCCCAATCTGGTGGGAACTGATGCCAGCGATGATGAAGGGGTTCATCGACAAGGTCGTTTTCCCCGGTGAAACTTTTGATTACACGCACGGTGGCAAGGGGATGGCATCCAAACTGGACAAGCTGCAGTCCACGACCATCATGACCACGATGAACACCCCGAAGTCTCTGTACCGCTGGGTGTTCGGTAACGCGATCCAGCGTGCACTTGTCCGCGGCACCTTCCGCAAAATGGGTCTGAAGAACATTCGCTGGATGAGCTGCAACATGGTTAAGGGCAGCTCTGATCAGCGGCGTGCCGGGTGGCTAGACGAGGCTAAACGGGTCGGCGCTAAAGCATAGGCATCAGCACCACATCTGAATCATATCTAGACAATACCAAAAATGACTTCCAGCCGCTTTGTGATGCAAAGCTCTGGGAGTCATTTTTGTTATGCACTAGGATTTGCTTTTTTGCTCAGGTAACCGTCCTTGATTTCGTAAAGGTGATCGGCCGCGTCAATCAGCCGGGTGTCGTGGGTAACGACGACGACCGCCTTGTTGTGCTTGATGGCGAGGTCCTTCAACAGGCCACCGACCACTGCCACCCGCGGGCTGTCCAGCGCGGAGGTGGGTTCGTCGGCGAGGATGATCGTTGGGTTCGGGTATAGCGCTCGGGCGATGGCAACACGCTGCTGCTGGCCACCTGACAGCTCGTCGGGGTACTTGTGCAGCAAGTCTTTGATGCCGAGGGTCGTCAGCACATCATTAAGCGCGTCCTTATCCAGATTGCCCTGCGGCTTGACCCGATCGACGAGTTCAAACTGATCGGCAACGGTCAGGAAGGGCAACAAGTGGTACTTTTGCAGGACGAAGCCAATGGAATCAAGGCGCAGGGCGTCGCGGTCCTTTTTAGAACGTTCGGTGTAGCTAACACCATTAACTTCAACGGTGCCCGATGTTGGGGTGAGCAGGCCACCAGCAATCGCAAGAAAGGTGCTCTTACCCGAGCCAGATGGACCCATGACGAGGCTGAGTGTGCCCGCTTCCGCCGCAAAATTGACATCGTGGAGCGCGTGCACCTGGGCGCTGCCGCTACCATAAATGTGATTGACGTTTTTCAATGCAAATGAGTTCATGAGTTTAACCTCCAATGACGGATACTGGGTCGATACTGAGGACAGACTTGATTGGGATCAAACTGCCAATCAGGGCCATTAGCAGTAGGCCCACACCCACGCCGCTCAGGGCCGGAATGGCGAAGGCCATCGGTACGGCCGCGGGGATGATCAGTGCGGTCACCGCCGTCAGCAGTGCGGCAATAATAGGGTCTGTGCCAACTGGTGTTGAAGAATAAATATATCATTCGGGAAGATCTCCATGATAGGAGGTCTTTTTGTTATT
>NZ_BLBG01000016.1 GCF_009687905.1 Lacticaseibacillus zhaodongensis
TGCCCTATTATTTTGTCATTTAAAAGGGGCCTACACTCTTAGCGTTGGATTTCTCCAACACCAGAAAGTGTAGACCCTCAATTCCGGCCATCGCGTTCGATAGCAGTAGGGCGCAGGTGACGATGAGAACGTTCCGTTTAGACAAGCAAATTCTTCTTTCCATTAGTAAGTACGGCCAAAAGCAGCCAAATTCTACCTTGCGCCAATTACTTACGGAATACAAATTATTATGGACTTAATTTGCCGTTCAGTTTGCCAATTAGGAGGGTTAAATTAAGTAAATTACCCGGGAAATTAGTTATTTTAGCGCTGGCGGTAAGCTGCCACTAAGTAACCCCCCCTGCGGCCAGAATCACTGATAAATCAAGCTTTTTGAATAGCCAGCAGTCTTATTACCCGGGCAATTACGCATTTCCCGGGTAATAAGCATGAGTGGACACCAAATTCTGTAACACTATATCCGGATAGACCACAAATTGGCTCTCGCCAGCGTAATTTAACCGCTAACGGGAGCCAACTTATTTTGAACTATCTATCACTGTAACAATGGGTAAACTGCGCCCAGCAACCCGGCGTCATTCCGCAAGCCAGCTGCCATGACCTTACCCAGAGCCTTGTCGCGAATGCGATTCAAGCTGCCATGCTGGGTGAGCAAGCGGTCCATCGTGGCCGCTAGATCCGCCATAAACTGCGGGTTCGCGCTGATCCCGCCGCCAATGAGAATCCGGTCCGGGTCGAGCGTCGCAAACAAGTTGATGCACATGATACTAATATCGTGCAGGAAGCGGTGATACTCGGTGTACGCGGTGTAATCACCAGCGGCGCTGCGCTCCAGCACGACCCGCGCGTCAGTCACTTCTTCCGCATCCGGATCAACGCGCTTGTGTGCCGCGTTATACCGCCGCAGCAGGCCCATCACTACGGACGCGCTGAAGGTCAGCGAGGCGTCTTCCAGGTCGCCAGTCGCATCGTCATCACGGGTAACCATCCACCCTAGTTCTCCGGCCATCCCGTGGGCGCCACGGTAAGGTTTACCATTGATGACAATACCGCCACCGATCCCAGTGCCGAGCACGATGCAGACGTAATCGTCAATTCCCTGGGAACTGCCCTGCCAGCGTTCAGCTAGGGCCGCGGCATTAGCATCATTTTCGACCACGACCGGCAAGTCCGTCTTGGCTGCCAAGGTGCCGCGCAGGTCGAACTCATAGAATTCCATCAAAGCGCCACCGGTCACCAGGTAGCCATCGCGCCGGACGATGCCAGGTGCACTAACACCGACCCCGACAATTTTGTGCTCAGCCTGATAGGCACTAACGGCGGCGCACATCTTCCCGATAATCTCATCGCGCGCGGTCGGCGTCGCGAAGTGCCCCCGCCCGCTAATATTGCCCTGATCATCCACCAGCGCGTACTTAATGCTGGTCCCGCCAATGTCAAAAGCTACATATTCACTCATCCTAATTCCCCCATTTGTGATTACATTCATTTGTCGGCTTAATTGTAACGCTTACATAAGCCGATGCCACTACGTTGATTACAAAACGGCCGCGGTTTTGCCCGCGGCCGCTTGCTCATGTTTGTTATTACTGACTAATTAGTTACTGCTTCATTTGGTTTCGGGGCTAGCAGCTTTAAAGTGGATCGAGCTAACCGTGTTCTTGAGTCCGATGACAATGCCGCGTAAGCCGGTAAGGGCAAACCCAGCACCGACCAAGCCGATTACGAGCCGCAGCGGCAAGAGGCTGGTCCAACCGGCAGTGTGCCCCATCCCAACCGCAATCATGATCAGCAGCATGCCGAGGAAAATCCCCGCGCCGCCCTTCCATTCCTGAGCGGTACCGTGGTCCAACATGTAGGTGTGAAACTGCGCCACCGCATCCGCATCAGAGGTTAAGCGCGGCTGCCGGTCACTACGCGTGTAGAGTACGTTGTAAAACATGCCCTTGCTCAGCCGCCCCGTGACCACCTGATCCGCGGCGTTGCGCGCCGTATCCGGATCATTTGTGATGACCAACGTTGCCCGGTAATTTGCACCATCTGGGGCTTTACGGGCGACAAAGTGGTAGCGTGCACCCCGGACCCGCTGCAAAATGTAGCCATTGCTTGCCGCGTGGTTCAGGAACGCTTGCTCCTGCTCAAGATTGTTCCGGATAAAATGATATCTAAACATTGTTGTCGCCCTCCTTGCAGTTACTTAGCGATTGCCGCTAACGCCGTTTTCAACACGTTCGCGCCGTTCATCATGCCGTAATCCTTCATGTCGATGACTTGAACCGGAATCTGCACCTTCTGCTGGATGCCCTTCAGCAGGTAACGGACTTGCGGTCCCAGCATCAGAATATCTGGATGCTCCTGCTCGATTTCTTGATCAATCGAGTCAGCGGAAGTGGCGAAAATTTTGACATCATCGTCCTCCGCCGCAGCGGCCTTTTGCATCTTGTTCACTAGCAAGCTGGTGGACATCCCGGCGTTGCACGCCAGCATGATCGTCTTATCTGCCATAACTAACACTCCAATCTATTTGGTGTACGGTGGCTTAACGTCGCCCAAATCTTCACCGTTAGTCGCAATCACGTGCTTGAACCAGTAGAACGAATCCTTCTTCTTGCGATCCAGGGTCCCTTCACCGGCATCATTCTTATCTACATAAATCATGCCATAGCGCTTGTCCATCTGACCGGTGCCAGCTGAGACGAGGTCGATGAAACCCCATGGTGTGTAACCCAAGAGGTCCACCCCGTCGACGTCGACCGCCAGCTGCATCTGCTTGATGTGTTCGCGCATGTACTCGATCCGGTAATCATCGTGTACGTGCCCATCAGCAGTCAGCTTGTCAATGGCCCCAAAACCATTCTCAACAATGAACTGCGGAACGTCGAAACGATCCTTGAGCCAGTTCATCGCGTAACGCAGGCCTTGCGGGTCGATCTGCCAGCCCCAGTCAGAGGCCGGAACGGTTGGGTTGCGTACGACATCCTCATGCTCGTCATAACGGTAAGAATCGGGTTCATCGGCCTTGGCCGCGACCGCCATCGACATGTAGTAGGAAAAGCCGATGTAATCGACCTTCCCCGCCTGCAGCACGTCGCGATCTTCCAATGTGATATCTAGGTCATAGCCGGCACGTTCTTGGTAACGTTCGAGCCAGCTCGGGTAGGCACCCTTGACCTGCACGTCCGCGAACCAGTAACGGGACTGCATCGCCCGTTCGGCTTTGAAAATATCGGCTGGCTTCGGGCTAGCTGGGTAGAGCGGCACCATCGCAATCATCGCCCCAATTTGGAACTGGGGGTTGATTTTGTGACCAATCTGAACGGCCAACGCGCTGGCAACCAGCTCGTAGTGCGCGGCCTGGTACATCGTTCGCTCCGCATCCTCGCCGGGCTTGATCTGCAAGCCGGAGTTCGTGAACAGGGCAAACGGTGACTTGGTGTCCGTCTGGTTGTTGATTTCGTTGAAAGTCATCCAGTACTTAACTTTATCCTTGTAGCGCTTGAACACAACCTCGGCAAAGTGGGCGAAGAAGCCGATCACTTTGCGGTTGCGCCAGCCGCCGTACTCCTTGACTAAGTGGTAAGGCATCTCGAAGTGGGAGAGCGTAATTACCGGCTGAATGCCATTCTTCAACAATTCGTCAAAAAGATCATCGTAGAACTGCAAGCCAGCTTCATTGGGCTCTTCTTCATCCCCGTTTGGGAAAATCCGGGTCCACGCAATCGACGTCCGAAATGCCTTCAGGCCCATGTCCGCGAACAATTTTATATCGTCCTTGTAGCGGTGGTAGAAATCAATCGCATCGTGGTTCGGGTAATTCTTACCAGGGATAACCCCATCCGTAATTTCGCGTTCCACACCGTTAGCACCAGCAGTCATGACGTCGGCAACGCTGACACCCTTGCCGCCTTCTTGCCAGCCACCTTCAAGTTGATGGGCAGCGACCGCGCCGCCCCATAGAAAATCATCACGTAACTTAGCCATATTTTTACTCCGTTTCTAATGCGAACTGTTACTTTGCAGCTTCTGTCTTAGCACCACCATTAGCTTCTTCAGCAGCCAGGTTGTCCTGTTCCTGCTTGTAGAGCACGTTGTCGTAACGACGGATGAATGGCAGGTAGATGAAGAAGGTCATAACCAGCATCAATGCCTGCCAAATGGCTGTCTTCCAGCCACCGACCAGGAATCCAGAAACAATCGCTGGTGTGGTCCATGGTACGTAAACACCATTGAACAGTGGAATGAGACCGATCTTGATGACAATGTAGGTGAGACCCATGGAGATAGCTGGCGTGATCATGAATGGGACGACCAGCAGTGGGTTCATAACGATTGGTGCACCGAAGAGAATTGGTTCGTTAATGTTGAAAATAGCTGGGGCAATTTCCAAACCACCCAAAGCTTTAAGCTGAGCGGACTTGGCGAACCAGAGCATGTAGACAACCATCCCGATGGTGATACCAGCACCAGTAACGGTCCCGAACTGGTCAAGCAGTGCCTGGGTGAAGATGTGACCACCGTTAGCAATGGTCAGCTTGCCAGCCTTGAACAAAGTAGCGTTTTGGGTACCGTTGGAAAGCAGGATCGCGGTCATAATGCCACTGATGATTGATGAACCGTGAACCCCAAAGAACCAGAGGAAGGAAATCAGCAGTGGTGCAATCAGCGCCCCGGCTAGTGAATCGGTGATCCCTTGTAGTGGTGTCTGAATGACGTTGTAGATCCACTGCAACATTGAGGTGTGGGCAAAGTGGTCAAAGCCCATGTAAACGAGTAACCACATAACGATCAGTGCACCGGCAGGAATCAGCGCGGTGAATGAGTTCGCAACGTTTGCTGGAACCTGTTCAGGCAGCTTGATGGTGATCTTGCTCTTAACGAACCAGCAGTAGATCCAACCAGTAATCAGGCCGACTAAGATAGCGGCGATCATCCCTTTACCAGCAAGCCAGCTGGTGTCGATGAAGCCGGTGAGGTGCCGCACGTTCTTGATCAGTACCTTGCCAGTAGGGCTCATGATTGGTGCGGTTGGCTGGAGAACGATCAGGAAGCTGATCAAACCGGTAATTCCGGCTGGTAATGGGTCAACACCCTCGTTCCGAGCCCACTCGTAAGCAATCCCGATTACGGCAATCAATGCCATGGCGTTGAACGAGAAGTTCGTTGCCTGGTTGAAGTACGGTACCAAGCCGGTGCCGTTCATCCAGGCCGCCCATGATGGAATTGGTAATGAACCGAGAATCAGGAAGATGGAACCAACAATGATGAAGGGAATGACATAAATCATCCCGTTCTTCAGAGCGGTAATAATTTTGCTATTGGTGAATTTCATCACGCCTGGCAAAACTTTGTCATTAATGAAACTATTCATAATTTTTGCTCCTTACTGCGCAGCGATTGAGTTCGCGTACGCTGAATTAACTTGAATAAAAAATTTCCGTGGTTCCGATACAGAATCTAGAATGACTTCGGCCGAAATCATTTGTGATTTATGATCACGTAATTAGTGTATGCGCTAACAAAGGTCCCTGTATACGGTTTCGCGGCCGTTAGGAACAGTTCCGGAAAGTAAAAACACGTCACATTCCTGTGACGTGTTCCGCATCTGTTCTTTAATTGTCGCATTATGTCACGGTTGCTCGTTGGTGTCTTTACCATCAGGCTTATCAACGAGTGCCTGCCGCTGCCGGTCCTCATCGATTCGGTGGGCAATCAGCTCCTCCAGATAAACAACAGGTACCTGCGTCGTAAAATTAAGATCACCGTGTTTTAACTCCGGCATGTAGTAACTGATCACGAGGTCACTCATCCGCGCCAAGCGTGAATTGCCGTGGTTCGTGACGGCAATGATCCGCACATCCTCAGGTTGCACCTTCGTCACCAGCTGAATGACTTCCCGCGTCTCCCCAGACACTGAAAGCAAAATCAGCACGGTCTTGGGCGGCAGGGCGTTGCCAAAGGGAAAGGGCTGGAACACGTCCTCGATCGGCAAGGCCAGCTTGCCGGCGTTCGATAGGTAACGCGCCCCGTACTGCGCCAGTGAATTCCCGGTTCCGATCCCGTAAAAAAGAACCATTGGGGCCGCCTCGATCATTTCGATGGCCTGATCAATCAGTTTGTTGAAGTCGGTCGTGTTCACTTTATTGAAGAAATCAGCTAGCGGCACGGTAATGTCGTAACTGTCGGCGGGCTTGTTGTCCAGCATGTTGCGCCGGTGCTGCTTGATGGCAAAACGGAGCTCAGAGTAACCATCGTAGCCCATTTTGTTGGCGAAACGGATGATGGTGGTCGTGCTGACGTGGGCCGCTTTGGCTAGCGCCCGAATCGGCATCCGTTCGACCTCCTCTTGGTGACGGTTAATGTAGTTGTAGATGACGGTCTCTAGTTCATTGAGCGTTTGTAATTTATCGTATGGAAACAAACCCGCTCCCCCCTTCTGAGTCTAAGCACTGATGTACTGCTACCTGGCCAATAGTAACACAGATGGCAATCATTCTTTAACGTTTACACGTTGCAAAAATGCAGCTAAATCACGATTTTGATTGTCATAATAATCATCAGTGTACCTTTTGCTATTGCCTACCGTTGCCAAAATAAAAGGCCACTTCGTTTAAAGTGGCCTAGTTAGTTAGCTAAACTGTTAATAAATGCAATTAATCGTTTTCCTTTAGCCACTTGTCCAGGACGCTGATGAATTCATCATGCTGGTCCAGCAGGGCCAAGTGGCGGCTGTTGGCGAACAGGTGCCACTTAGCGCCAGGAATGTGGTCGTAAACGGACTTGGCGATGAGTGGCGTGCACAGGTCGTCAGTCCCGTTGGTCACGAGCACTGGTACGTGAATTTTGTGCAGCTCATCGGTGAGCTCAAAATCGCTGATGGTGCCATTTTCGGTGAACTCGTTTGGACCCTCAGCGATCCGACTGGCCCGCTTGCCATTAGTCTCGCGGCGCAATGGCTCTGGTGAGTTCTCATCCGGGTCGTCCCAGCAGTAACGTTCCATGTAACGGTCATTAGCGGCCAAGTACTTGGGACCGGTGAAATCGCCGGTGCGCTCGGCTTCGGCAATCGCCGTGCGGTCCTCATAACTGAGGTAGGAAATCAGCCGGTGCTGTTCCTTGGTCCAGAGCTTAATGGATGCAGGTGAGCCGTCGATCATGACGCTCTTCACGCCCTTCTGATCGTAACGGGTCAGGTAGAGCATTTCGAGCATGCCGCCCCAAGACTGACCGAGCATGTGCAGTTCGTCCAGGTGCAGGTACTTGCGCAGGGCAACCAATTCTTCAGCCCAGGTTTCCTTGACGTAAACAGCAGGGTCTTCAGGCAGTGAGGACTTCCCGCAGCCAACCTGGTCGTACATGATCAGCTGGCGGCCAGTCTCCGCGTAGTCGTCGATCAGCTCAAAGTAATTGTGGGATGAGCCAGGGCCCCCGTGGATCAAAAGCAGTGGCGCCTTGTCGGGATTCGGGTCGCCGACAATCCGGTAGTAAGTCTTGAAACCGTGAAACGGCATGTAGCCTTCTTGAATATGCATCTGCATCAGTCCGTCCTTTAATGGTGAATTTGTACTTCTGCCCTCGATTGTACTACTAAGTAGCCCAGACGGCGGTGCTGATTGTGAAATATCTTGCTTGTTCATCAGCGCCTGAGCCGCGGAACTTTAGTTAGCTTGCTAATAATATTTTTATGATAATTTGTGGACATATTCGCAGTGGGCCATCCCCGGCACGTCCCGCCACGCAACCGGATACCCTGCCCCGTGCGCGCAAAAAACCGAGTCGGGCGTGTTATCGAGGTCCGCCACTGGCTGGTAAGCCTTAGCCGCAATCACTGCCGCGGCGTCGTGAGCGGGCTGATAGCTCGCCACAACGCAATCGAGTTGTCCCTGTCCGTGGGTGTACGCGGCCACTTCCGCCGCATAATCCCGCATCGTGGCCACGGGGGCCGTGCCGCTGATCTGCAACTGACCGCCCGCCGCGACTGGTTCCGCAAACGTTCCGTGCATACGCTGAATATCCGTCAGCGCCCGGCCCACCTGCGTTTGATCCACCGTGAGCGTGAACTGATACCACGGCTCCAGCAACTGGCAAGCATTCCGCGTTGCCAGTTCCATCAGTCCCTGCCGCAGTGCCCGCCAGGTGGCCTCCCGGAAGTCACCACCGACCGAGTGGACGTTGCTGGCCCGCCCGGTCACGAGCGTCACCTTAACATCCGTTAGCGGCGCCCCCGTTAACACGCCCAGCTGCTCCTTGGCCCCCAAACTAGTCAAAACCTGGTGTTGCCAATTACGGCCCAGCACCTCTAGCGGACAGTCAGCAGCGAACATCAGGCCACTACTAGGTGCGACCGGCTCCAGCAACAGGTGGACCTCCGCGTAGTGGCGGAGGGGCTCGAAGTGGCCGACCCCCTCAATGGGCGCCGTGATGGTTTCCTTATACAAAATACTGCCTTGATCAAAACCGACCTGAAGCTGGTAGCGCTCCTGCAACAGCTGCTGCAAAACTTCCAGTTGCACCGCACCCATGAGCTGCACCCGCAGTTCCTGCAGGTGCTCCGACCACTGCACGTGCAACTGCGGATCCTCATCCTCCAGCTGCCGCAAAGCAGCCAAAACTTCGTGCAGATCTTGCCCCTGCAAATCCACGGCGTAATTGAGAACCGGCTGCAGCACCGGCTTTTGGGCGTCTGCTTCTGCACCCAGCCCGCAGCCCGGATAAGTCTGCGTCAGCCCGGTGACCGCACACACCGCCCCGGCGGGAACTTCAGGGACGACATCAAACTTCGCACCGTTGTACACCCGGAGCTGGTTAGCCTTCTCGCCGGCATGCAGGACGTCCTTGGTGTGCAGACTGCCGCCAGTCACGCGCAGCCAGCTCAGTCGTTCACCCTTGTCATCGTGGCTGATTTTGAACACTCGCGCGGCAAAATCCTGGGGCCACGTTTTCTCCGTTGTCCAGTGCGTGAAGCCAGCTAAGAAGTCCGCGACTCCGCTCAGCTTCAGCGCGGCGCCAAAGTAGACGGGGAAGACAAGCCGCTGGTGAACCAGCCGGCGGACGGTGTCATCCGCCAGTGTGTCCGTGGCACTGAACTCATCCAGCGCGGCGGCGTCTTGGAGCGCAATGTCCTCGGCCGCACCCGCAGGCAGTGCCGCGCCGGTAAAAGCAACGCAGCCCTCCGCCAGTTTTGTCTGCAGTTCAGCGAGGATCTGTTGCCGGTCAACATCGGGGGCGTCCATTTTGTTCACAAAAATAAAGGTCGGCACCGCGTACCGCTGCAAAAGTCGCCACAGGGTGCGAGTGTAACCCTGCACACCATCAGTCGCGGACACCACCAGGATGGCGTAGTCAAGCGCGCTCAAAACCTGTTCCGTCTGACTGGCAAAATCCACGTGCCCCGGCGTGTCGAGCAAAGTCAGGGCCAAATCGGCAGTCTGCAGCTGCGCCTGGTGGGCAAAAATGGTGATCCCGCGCCGTTTCTCCAGGGCGTCCGTGTCCAAAAAGGCGTCCCCTTTGTCCACCCGGCCCACCTGCCGCAAGGTGCCACCGCGGTATAGTAAAGCTTCAGAAAGGGTGGTTTTACCCGCATCAACATGCGCAACGATTCCGGCTACAATGTGCTTCATTTCGCTCGCTCCTTTAGGCGGCATCCCGCCCCAGTTAGGTCCTGCTGCTAAGTCTACGGAGATTGCGCGGGGAAAACAAGATATGCACACATTATCAAGCAGCACCAGCGGGTTCAAGTCAAAGAACCGCTGCTATCTACGCAGTTGGTGGGGTCAAAAATATCGGTGTACTTATTTAATAACATGTGTTAGCGTATCCATAGAAGCGACTCATGTTCAGTCACTAAACACTTTGGAGATGTGCAAAATGAATATCGTTCTCAGCATCATTTGCTTCGCACTGGCAATCTGGCAGCTATCCGTTTCATATCATTATTTCAGAGTCTTGCAAACTAAGGGCAGTGCCGGAACCTCAGCTTTTTCCCTGCTGGGTTTGTGGCAGGGAATCGTGGTTGCAGTGATATTCGTAATCATCGGCGCAACCGCAATCTCGGGGTTCTTCAACCCCCTGTTCAAGTGATGCTGGTAGTTATGCCGAGGTTAATTCACCCCGAAAATAGCACTGCTTTGCTTTCTTTAAACTAATAACCAGTTTGTCAGTATCAAAAAGCTCGTCAAGCGTGAAAACTTGACGAGCTTTTTCGGCAAATACAATGCCTTTCAGAAATTTCGACACCACGCTGCTATACTAATCCAGCGTTTCTTCCAGAACTTTGGTCAAGACCTGGTAAAAAATTCAAACCGGTTGTTCTTTCATCCCCTACCAATGATATTTCCCATTTCTACACAGATGTAGTAGAATACAGTTGTAAAAGCAACTAAGCACCCATTTGGGAGGAATAACTCATGACAGATACACACGAAATCGTTACGCTCATTACCGGTGCGGACAAGGGTATCGGCTTTGCCACCGCGGAAGGCCTAGGCAAGCTGGGCCAACACGTACTCGTTGGCTCCCGCAATACCGAGCGCGGTCAGGCCGCAGTCGATAAGCTCACCGCTGAGGGCATCAAGGCCACGCTCATTGTTCTAGATGTGACTGACAAAGACACCATTAAGCAGGCGGTGGATACGATCAACAAACAGTTCGGCTACCTCAGCGTCCTCATTAACAACGCCGGGATCGCGCTTGACCGACACCAAGTCCCATCCAAGCTGTCCACCGACGTCATTCGCAAGGAGTACGACGTCAACTTCTTCGGCATGATTGATGTCACCCAGGCCATGTTGCCACTACTGAAGAAGGACACACCCGCCAAAATCATCAACCTGTCCAGTAACATGGGCTCATTTGGCCTGACCACCGACCCGAACAACCGCCTGTACAATGTGTCGGCGGTCGGTTATCAGTCCTCCAAGGCCGCGGTCAACTTCTTCACCGTTGACCTCAGCAAGGAACTCGCTGATGAAGGCATCACCGTCAACTCGGTCAACCCTGGTTGGACCGCCACCGAATTCGGTGGCCGGCCTAAGGATGCGCCTAAGATTCCCGGCATGCAGGACATCGCCGATGGGGCCCGTCAGTCCATCAAAATGGCCAGTTTGCCACGCGAGGACAAGACAACCGGTACCTTTTCTGAATTCGAAGGCCAGATGCCTTGGTAAGAGCACGACAAAACAGCCAGCGGAAATTTTTCCGCTGGCTGTTTTTTTGCTGCAATTTTTATTTCAGCGGGTAGGTCAACACGTACTGCGTGTCGTAACGGCCGAAACCGCGCTTACGGTATTCCAAACACGTTTTCCGTTAAGACCAATATTTAGCTACCTAAATTAATCAGTTAGTGTAACCGTTGAAGTTGCACCATCAATGGTAACATCTGCTTCCTTGAAACTGAGCGCATAGAAGCTAGAGTGCGCGGCATACTGACCATTTTGCGGATACTTTGCGCTGTACAAAGCAACTTGGTCCTGACTAGGGTTGATCTGCTGCACATCAGCCTTGCGCACGCGGGCAAACCCGCCTTTACCAAGCTGTGGAATCGCAAATGCAGCCTGACTGTGCGCAGCAATTTCTGCCACTTTTTGTGACTTAGGGTTCGTCATGAACAACATTTGCTTGCTCTGCGCGTCGTAGGCACCCAAAACGATGCGCACATCTGGAGCCGCTCCATCTTCAGTCAAGGTCGCAACGGCAATCTGCGTTGCGTCAGTGAGAATTTTTTCCAAATCTGTTTTATCTGCCAAAATAATCCCTCCGAATATTAGTTAACAACTAGGCGGGCACAAAGCGTTCGTCTGTCTAAATGGTAAGCGGCAACATGCGGGATTGCAAGGATTGCGCAAATTAACGGCTGCGCTTACACTTAGCCTGTCGAAGGAGGAATCAGAATGACTACAATTGCCCGCCCGCTAATCACCGTTACCAACATCATTTGGAGCTACGATGCCACTACCAAACAGGTCAACGTGCTGCTCATTCGCCGCAGTGACGCACCCTTTGCCAATTATTGGGCGCTACCAGAAACCGCCCTGCGCACCGACGAAAGTGCCCACGAAGCGGCCCTGCGGCTGGTTCGTGAAAAAATTGGGCTCGCCCTGCCCGCTGTGCACGCTGAACAACTGGCGACCTTCACCGCTCCAGACCGTGTTCCCGGTGAGCGGGCCCTTGCGTTAAGCTACATGACCTTCCTGCCGCAGCGGCCCCAGCTCGTATCGGGGAATGGTGCTAACGACGCCCAGTGGTTTGCGTTGGGCCGGCAGCCAAGCGGAACCTTTACCTTCAGCCACCAAAAGCTGCAGTTCCACACCCTGCAGCCCAATGAATACCTCCGCGACCAGACGCCAACGACCGGACTAGCTTTTGACCACAACTGGATCCTGACCGTTGCCTGCACGCGCATCGCCAACAAATTGGACTATCAACCCACCATTCTCTTAATTTTAGGTATCGCTTTCACACTGAAACAAGCTCGTCACATCTTCGCCGCGTTTGGGCATGACGAGCCTGACAACTCAAACTTTTTACGCGATCATGCCAATTTGTTCAGGCCAACGGGCACAACGACGCGGACCGGTGTGGGCCGGCCAGCTAAAACATATGTCTTGACAGTGTAAAGACAGGGGTGTAATGTCAGTGCCATATTATAAAAGTCAAAAGCACTTTTATTATTTTGGAGGGCACTATCATGCAAGCAAAGAAAACTACTGCACCATCTGTTTGGAAGTTTAAGCTGTCGACCCAGGTCCTGGTTTTGATTCCAGCCGCTGTCGGCATTAACTATGTTGCTAAGGCCTTCGCTGAGGGCTTGAAGTTGCCCCTCTGGCTCGGTTCACTGGGCACATATTTAGCCAGCATGCTCGCCGGCCCAATTGCCGGGGCGATTAGTGGCTTCATCAACAACATTATCTACGGCCTGACGCTTTCCCCAATCTCAACGATTTACTCCATTACCAGTATCGGCATTGGGATTGCGGTCGGCTGGTTGTTCCGCAAGGGCTGGTTTAGTTCTGCCAAGAAGGTTTGGATCGCCGGGATTATCATCGCACTAGTATCCGCAATTATTTCCACCCCGCTGAACGTAATCTTCTATGGTGGCCAGACCGGGGTCGTTTGGGGCGATGCACTCTTTGCGGGCTTAGTCGCACACAGCACCCCCGTTTGGATTGCTTCGTTTATTGACGAATTTGTTCTCGACCTGCTGGACAAAATCGTCGTTGGCTACCTCGCCTACCTGATCTACAAGCAGTTACCGCAAAAGCTGATTTACTCCTTTAAGGATTAGAACGATGAGTAACGCAGAGAGTTCCGTGGGCATCCGCAGCAGCTGGGCCCAAAATGTTGACCCAGTCACCAAGCTGTTACTGATTGCGTGCGTGCTGCTGGGGAGTTTGCTTTACAAATCATTAAGCTATTCGTTAATAGTTTTGGGCCTGAGCGTCATGCTCGTCGTCGCCGCACGGATCGGTCGCAAAGCACTGAAGCTGATTGCATTTAGCCTCCTGCTAATTGCAACGATCGTCGTGATTCAAGGCTTACTGTACCCATTAAACCAGACCGTGGCGGTAACGATTTTTGGCCTGCACTTCTACCGTGAAGGCTTGCTGTACGCCCTGATGCTGAGCAGTCGCCTGCTCAGCATCATTTTCGTGACCAGCTTTTTCATCTTTACCACGACAATTGGCGAAAACACGCATTACCTGGAGCAAATTGGGGTGCCTTACCACACGGTTTATGTACTGATTTCGGTCTGCTACATTTTGCCGCAGATCAATCAGAACATGCACCACATTCAGGTGGCCCAGCGCGCACGCGGCGTGAATCCGCAAAGTAACGTGGCGCAGCGCGTTCGGGCCATCGTGCCGATTCTGGTGCCACTGATTACCAAAACGCTGATGCAATCGGTTGAACGCTCCACCGCGCTGCAACTGCGGGGCTTTAACAACCCGCACCGCAAGCTAACGGGTGAACTGACCTATTATCAAGCGGAAAACGCCCACCGCGGATTGATTTTACTGGCAGTGTTAATAATTGGATGGAAAATATGGACAATCATCAGCAAATTAATTTAAAAAACATCACCGTTTCGTACCCCGGAACCGAGCACCAGCAGCTAAAGAACCTCACCATCCAAACGCCAGCCCAGCAAATCATCGGTATCGTCGGCCCTAGCAATTCCGGTAAGACCACGCTTTGCCGCCTGCTGAGTGGCATTGTCGACCGCCTCATGCACGCAGACGTGACGGGCGAATTTAGTTTGGGCACCGTTAACCCCGCTGACCACTGGACCGAAATCAACCGTTACGTCGGTTACGTTTTCCAGAACCCCAGCGACCAGTTGAGCGGCATGGCGGAGACGGTCTATTCGGAAATGGCTTTTAGCCTCGTTAACCTTGGTGCAACCGCGGAAGATATCGACACGCGGGTGCGACAGCTCGCCCGGCAGTTTCACCTCACCACCCAACTCGACCAAGACCCCACAACGCTGTCTGGCGGGCAAATGCAGCGCCTGGCGATTGCGTGTGCATTGGTGACCGACCCGCCGGTGCTGATTTTTGATGACCCGACCAGCCAGATGGATCCGGCGGGGACCCAGCAATTCTTTGACTGGCTAACTAGCGCCCGCGGTAAGACTATTTTCATCACGTCCACCAATATCGACGCACTGTGCAACACGGTTGATTCGCTCTGGGTGTTGAACGCCGGCACACTCGTCGCTAGTGGGACTCCGCGCGCGCTCTACAACCATGGCACCGTGAACGACATCATCCCCGACCCAGTTGCTTTGCAATTGGCCCGCAAAATGGGCTGGGCTTTTACTGACGGTGAATTCCCGGTCACGCGGACTGAATTAATGGAGGTCAGGCAATGAGCATTGAAATTAATAAGCTGCACTTTGCTTATCCGGACAGTGATTTTGCCTTGCAACTACCAACCCTCAAGCTGGCGGCTGGCCTAACCGCCATCGTCGGCCAAAATGGTGCCGGTAAGTCGACCCTGTTTAAGCTCTTGCTGGGCCTGCAGCCAATGCAAGCGGGCACGATCACCATCAACGGGACTAGCGGCGAACAATTAGTCGGCAGCGCACGTTTACACCAAATCGGCATGCTCTTTCAAAATCCTGACGATCAGCTTTTTAACGCCACCGTTGCCAAAGAAGTCGCCTGGAGTGCCCGACAGATTACTAAAGACCGGACAGAAGTCGACCAAATCGTTCAGAAGACGCTCGCGCAAGTTGAACTGCAGGATTTGGCGGCTGCAAATCCCTTCGATTTATCATTATCGGACCGTAAATTGCTGGCGTTTGCGACCCTCCTTGCGACCAATCCGCAAAGCTACCTGCTAGACGAACCGATGATTGCCTTGGATTGGCACAGCCAAGCCATCGTGCTGCGCATCGTGAAAGAGTTGGCGCAGGCAGGGCACCAAATCATCGTCTCCACGCACGACATGGACTTAGTAGCGGCGAATTTTGGCCGGGTCATCACCTTCGACCACGGCAAAATGCTGTTTGACGGCGCGCCAACAGACTTGTTTGCAGCGCCGGCCATCATGGAGCAAGCGGGATTGCTGCCACCACAGATTATGCAGATCTGTGCGCAATTGGGAGACACAAACGTCTACCTCACGCCAGACGACTATGTAAGCAAGCACCAAACTGCGCAACTACAAACTCAGCATTAGCCATTAAGAGCCGCAAACTGCCAACATTGGTAGTTTGCGGCTCATTTATTGTCAAAAATATCTTGCTTACTTGTGGTACGGCCGCCCAGCATTGATCATGAACACCCGGTAGATCTGCTCAATCAGCACCAACCGCATCAACTGGTGGGGCAAGGTCAGCTTCCCGAAGCTGAGGGTGTCGTTAGCCCGCTGCATAACCTCTGGCGAGAGACCCAGTGAGCCGCCGATCACGAAGGTAATGTCCGGGTGCCCATATGTCCCGAGATCGGCGATTTCCTTGG
The DNA here is from genome assembly GCF_009687905.1 of Lacticaseibacillus zhaodongensis. Lineage (GTDB taxonomy): Bacteria > Bacillota > Bacilli > Lactobacillales > Lactobacillaceae > Lacticaseibacillus > Lacticaseibacillus zhaodongensis. Next base: position 15,960 of record NZ_BLBG01000016.1, read on the forward strand.
CGAAAACTTCACTCGCCCGCTGCTTACCCTCAATGGCCAGGGCGATGACGTACTCCCGGTCCTTGATTTTATCCAGGATGCGCTGGCCTTCCTTCTCCTTGACCTCGGCCATCTCGGCTTCAGACAGGGATTCAGGGGCTTTTTCGTCCGCAACCTCGACGATTTCCACCTTGGCAAAAGCGGACAGACGCTTCTTGTATTCCGCAATTCCCGCCTTGAAGTATTTCTCCTTCAGCTTACCAACACCAATGATCTTAATATTCACGATTTCCACCTCACGAGCATTATACCAGAGGCAAAAATAGCCGGTGTTTCGGTATAGTTACTAAAGGCAACTACATCACCAAGCGAAAACGGTTTCTAGTCGATTTTAAAAAATCGTGTCCACAAAAAAAGCCGTCAGAGCGGTATTTTCGCTCTAACGACCTTACTTACGCACGCTTACGCGGTGGTAAACCCGCAATCAAATCGCCATTTTCTTGGGCGTATTCCTTGATGCGGTAGATTTGTTTCCGGTTGATGCCAACCGCCCTAGCAATCTGCGTTACCGGCAGGTTGTCAGCCAACATCGTCAGCACGTCTTGGTAGATGGCGCGTTTGACGGGGTTCGGTGAATCCGGTGCGTATTCTCGCTTACGGCCCCGTTCACCATGGTGCGGTGTTGAAACGCTCAAACCGGCGCCACCGCGGTGTTCACGGTGCTTTGCGAAATCAGCAATGTCCCGGATCACGCAGGTCAACTGCCAGCGTTCGCTGGCATCATGAACTGACGCAAAGCTAGGGAAATTCAGGATGTTGAGACTAACGTTGCGTCCGCAAATTGCGTCCAGCGCATCGCTCAGGTTAGCATTAGTTTCGCCCAACTGGAGGAGACTAGCGACCACAATCTCATCGCCTGTGTGCACGTACGCCAGCATTTCACGGAACCCAGGTCGCTCTAGTGGTGGTAATTCGACCGTATCCGCGAATATTTTACGTGCGTTCGCTGCCCGCAGATTCGCAAAATCGTCATCTTTGTATTTACGATTAGATTTATTCCAACTGTATCCGATTATGATGATTGTTCGCCTCCTCCAAAGAATTCAATTAATGCCTTATTAGTATCTTTATCATAAATGTCACATAAAACTATGTCAATAGTTTGCTTAAATTAGTTCAAGACCAAATAGCACGCTACTGCCCGTATTACGGCGCTCTTTGGCCTCACTCACACTTAACATTTTTTCATAATCTCAATTGTTAACTAATCGATTTTGTCCCACAAGTAAAGCCAGTGCCGGTTCGCTTTTACTAAAGCACCGAATAATTCATATATTTTCCAATCAATTGTTCGTTAAGACTGCATTTACATTTCTTGCTGCACCCCTATTTCTTAAGGTCCGTAAGAAAATTTTGAAAAATAAGTTGTCGCGGCCCTTTTTAAAGTGCAAAATTATATTGTTAAGCCTTCGAAAGGATGGTCCCATGACCGCTGTCAAAACCATCGTCAAAGATCGCGTGTTTCAGATAGCAGCAGCTTTTGCTATCTTGAGCCTTTTCTTAGCTCGCCCGCGCATCGCAGACATTAACTTCACGACTCTATGGTCTCTCCTCGCGATGATGACCATCATTCAAATATTTGAGTACCTGCACGTACTCGACTTCTTAGCGTACCGATTAACGTCCGGGGCACATTCCGCCAGACAACTAACCTGGTTTTTCGTCATGTTGTCCTTCGTTGCGGCGATGTTTCTTACTAATGATATGGCGGTGCTGACGTTCATGCCGCTATACCTCCGCGTCGCCAAGAAAATGGACCTGCCGCAAATCGTGCCCGCGACGGCAATTGCCATCGCCGCCAACCTCGGTAGTGCCATGACGCCATTCGGTAACCCGCACAACATCTTCCTGATGACGAAATTCCATATTTCGCTACTCGACTTCTTACTATGGGTCTTGCCGCTGCTAGTCATCGCCATCATTTTCCTGATTGGCCTCACGCTGACAGTTAAGCCCAAGAAGATTCCCGTTGTGCCAGTTCAGGACTTGCGGATCAACCCGCGCCTCACGACCATCACCTGCTTGGTCGCGGTGCTCGTGTTCGTTGCCGTCTTTGGCGTCCTGCCCGCGTGGGTGGCCGCAATCGCAGCCGTCCTGTACGCATTACTGCTGGATCGCAAAATCCTCGCGCACGTCGACTACGGGATCATCTGCACCTTTGTCTGCTTCTTCATTATTGTAAGCGACATTCAGCAGGTTCCCGCAGTCGTCAGCACCTTGCACACGCTCGAGCACGACCCTATCTCCGTTTACCTGACCGGGATCGCGACCTCGCAGATCATGTCCAACGTACCCGCAACGGTGCTGGTTGCGCAGTTCACCCATCACGTCGCAGCCCTGTTCTACGGAACTAACGTCGGGGGTCTGGGTACGACTATCGCCAGCCTGTGCAACCTGCTCGCATTCAAGCAGTTCCGCGCGCACGCAAGCAGCGATGTGAAGTCCAAGTTCTTCGTACCATTCACGGTCATCAACTTCATCGCCCTGTTCATCATCGGTGGGGTCGGGTTGCTTGCCGTCATCTACTTCAGTTAATAATTGCCATGATATTGGTAAAGCAACACCCGCATTCCAAACGGAAAAGCGGGTGTTTTTTGGTCAAGTCGTTGTAAAACGTCAAATTCATATTCGCACCTTATTTATGTGGCATCTCGTTAAAGAGGCATAGTCAGGTAGAGCTAGTGTTACAAGTATTCAGGCTAGTTGACAGCGGCAACTAGCTGCGCTTTAATGAAAACAAATTTCGAAGACGGTGTTGGCGTAACTGTGGGGGGTACAATGGCATTAGGAGTATGGTTGGGGCGCTTAGTCACCTCAATATTTTTCGTGGCGGGCTATTTGACCTACTACGATTCAAAAATATATCTACGTCTACGTGGCGGCAGTGATCGCTGGCAGCGCCTAATCAACCGCACTTTAAGCCAACTGATTCTAGTCGGCCTGTTGGCGTGCCTGCAAGCTGCAATTTTAACGGTGCGCCAGGGCAGCGAAATGTACGCCAATTTAGTGCTGTTCGCCGCGGCATACCCATTGCTCGATGAAACCACTACGCTCCCAGATTACTTATGGCACTGGGCACTCTTTAGTCTTATCTGGTACATTAATCATCCCTTCCAGGCGCAATTGTTTGTCTTCGTTGCCGGCTGTTTCGTTATCCTATGCGTAGCCGTTCGCCGCTTCCAATACCAATTCCACTACAACGCCGTTCCTAACCTAATTTTGTTCAGCACGCTGGGTATTCTTACCTGGACGACCCACGTTGGGATGACCCCCAGTTCTAGGTTGAGTTTCATCCTCATCTTCATTGCGATGAGCTCTTACGCCTACACCTACATTCGGCGGGTGCACGTCCACACTCAAGAACGGCTAAAGCTGAACGAATCCATAATGTATGACACCTTAACTCACGCCTACAGTCTGTCGCGACTGCGCAAAAATGCGGTCGCGGAGTTTAAGCATTGCCAACAGGACCAGCTACCAATGGCGGCAGCGGTTTTGGACATTGACTACTTCAAGTCGATTAACGACGAGTTCGGCCACGCTGCCGGTGATCAAGTCCTAATTTCCGTAACCAAATTACTGCAAAAGAAGCTGCTGGCTGCCCCCTTTGCCGCAGAACTTTACCGGACCGGTGGCGAAGAGATGACGATCATCATGCCTGATTGCTCTTTGGAGCAGGCCATCAAACTAGTTCGGGACTGCTGGACAACCGTGCGGACGGTGCCGATTCCTTACGAGGAAGACCACTTGCACTGCACCATTTCCATCGGCCTGGCGTACTTGGAACAAAGCGACACCGAACTTGACGACTTGCTCAAGCGTGCGGACGATAGTTTGTACCTTTCCAAGCAAAATGGCCGCGACCGGATCACTGTTGACGGGCAGGCTGATCTACTCAATAACTCGCACTCGGTAATGATCAACTACACCTACTACACCAAACCGGTGATGCGGATCAAAGACTCCGGCGTGGCAACAAACGAGTTACGGCTAGCAGTATACAACGACGGGCACTGGACGGACGCCCCCGATTTTTCGGCAACGGTTGCTACGCTGATGAAACTGATCAAGCAAATTAACGAGCACCTCGAAACACATGCGTTAGCCATCAACTACGAGCTGACACCGCTGTTTAATCCGGATATTAAGGCGGCTTGGCTTGACTATCTGCGGAATCAACAGAACGAATTTATGCTGCACGTTGAATTCAAAACAATGGCTGAACCCACCCTCTTCATTCAAAATGTGGCGGCTTTCAAGGCTTACGGAGCCCACTTTGTAATCGATGATTGTGATTCACCGGAAAAATTCACCGACTTTTTCCCCGTCATCAAGTATTTTGACGTTGTAAAGGTACCGCTGATTGCTAAACCAACGCCTGAGCAAGTTAAGGCCATGCACACCAACCTCGCCTTTTGGCACGGCGTTTGTGTGCAGTACGGAATGACGATGGTTATCACCGGTATCGAGAGCGATGCGGGGTTGCGGATGTGCGATCGCTATCACGCTGAGTTCGGGCAGGGCAATTACTTCAGTCGGCCGGTACTGCCGCGGATCATGTAAAGCCGATTCTCTAAGCGTCCGGCTACTATAGCCGTTACCCGCAACACTTTGGCTCTGAATAACTTCCTAAAGTCATTATTACCCGGGCAATAATTCGCTGCTCAACAAAGAAGCCACACTCGCAGTCTCCGAATGTGGCTTCTTTGTTTGGCTTAATTTTGTTTGCTAGTGACCAGCGCGTTGTGCGCGATGTCGCTGCGGTACGCCAGCTGCCCAGCGTACTGCTGAACAAGTGCGTAGGCCGCCTTAGTTGCACTGCCAGCGTCAGTACCGCTGCCAACTATGGTCAGCACTCGGCCACCGGTACTCACGAGGCCACCAGCCGTTTTGCTGACCGCCGCGGGAATCCAGGCGTGGGCCGCCAACAAGGCCGTGTCCGGCTGAACTACGGGCAATGCCGGCTTGCTGGTGACTGGATAATCCGGATGCGTCAGAACGACGCCGACGTAGGTTTGCCCATCCAACTGCAATTCTGGCTGCTTACCCGCCATCAGGTCCGTGACGAGCGCGTAGAAGTCGTTTTGAATCTGGGGCAGGAGCACCTGCGTCTCCGGATCGCCGAAGCGCATGTTGTACTCCAGAATCTTGGGTTCAGCCGCCGTGAAAATCAGGCCCATGTAGATGACCCCGCAGCTATCAACGCCATCCGCGACCAGCGCAGCCACGGTTTGGCGCATCAGCGCGGTTGCCGCGGCCTGTTCCTGCTGCGTAAACTGCGGCAGTGGACTCACGGCACCCATCCCGCCGGTGTTGGGCCCGCGGTCATCATCATAGCGCCGCTTGTGGTCTTGGGATAAGGGCAAAATCACCGCGTTCTGGCCAGCAAACAGTGCCATCACTGATGCTTCCTGACCGGCCAGAAACTCCTCAATCAGTACCGGGGCCGCAGCATCGGCAGCATAGAGCCGGTCAATGGCCGCACGCGCCGTATCAACATCCTGGGCCACCACGACGCCCTTACCGCCAGCGAGCCCGTCCGCCTTGATGACGATGGGTACACCCCACTCATCCAGCACGGACAATGCCGCACTGAGGGACTGGACACTTTTGGCCCGCGCGGTCGGCAAGTCGTGCTTAGCCATGAAGTGTTTCGCGTAGGTTTTGCTACCCTCAAGCCGGGCCGCCGCCTTGGTGACGCCGAAAATCGGTAAGCCTGCTGCGGTGAAGGCGTCCGTAATACCGGCAACGAGCGGTTGCTCTGGCCCCACGAAAGTCAGCGCCACGTTAGCGGCCGCAAACTCAATGAGCGCCGGAAAGTCCATCACGTCAATCGCCACACTGTGCAGACCGACAATGTCCATCCCGTCGCCGCCCGGGGCAACGTAGACCTGATCAACTTGTGGTGAAGCTAGAAACTTAAGCCCTAGTGCCGTTTCCCGAGCGCCACTACCAACAATCAACACATTTGTCATTGCCCCTACTCCTTTCGCTTAGTGCCGGAAGTGCCGCACCCCAGTGGTGACCATGGCGATACCATACTCGTTCGCCTTGTCAATCGACTCTTGGTCGCGGATGCTTCCACCGGGCTGAATGATGGCCCGGATGCCGTGCTTAGCCGCATAATCAACCGAATCGCCCATCGGGAAGAAGGCGTCACTGGCCAGAACCGCCCCGGCAAAATTCTCATTCTGCTGGGCCTGGGTAATGGCGAGTTCAACGGAACCGACGCGGTTCATCTGGCCGGCCCCGATGCCAAGCGTCTGGTCCTTTTTGGCCACCACGATGGCATTGCTCTTGACGTGCTTGACCACGCTCTGCGCGAACACGAGGGCTTCAATCTGCTCCTGCGTTGGCTTAACGTCAGTTACCACGGTGAGGTCAGCGGCAGTCTCAACCTGCTGATCGCGCTCCTGAACGAGCAAGCCACCGCGCACGGAGATGGTCTCATACTCCGGCTTCGTCTTGTCAGCCGCAGCCATCTCAACCGTCAGCAGCCGCACGTTCTTCTTTTTGCTCAAGATAGCGAGTGCGTCATCATCAAAACCAGGGGCAATAATGATTTCGAGGAAGAGTTTGTGCATCTTGGTTGCCGTTGCCAGATCCACCTGCCGGTTCAGAGCGATGATGCCGCCAAAAATCGAAACGGGGTCCGCGGCAAAGGCCTTGTCCCAAGCCGCCTCGATCGTATCCCCACGGCCAATTCCGCAGGGGTTCATGTGCTTCATGGCCACGACGGTTGGCTGGTCAGCGTACTCCGCCAGCGTCAGCAGTGCGGCGTCGGCGTCCTTGATATTGTTAAAGGATAGTTCCTTGCCGTGCAGCTGTTTAGCCGCGGCAATTGAGGTCGCTGCCGGGTACGGCTCAGCGTAAAAGGCCGCCGCTTGGTGACTATTTTCACCGTAACGCAGCTCCTGCTTGCGCACGTAGGTCGGCGTGAAGGTGGTTGGGAATTCCTCAGTGGTCAGGTAACTAGCAATCTGTGCGTCGTATGCAGCCGTGGTGCGGAAGACTTTGGCCGCGAGCTGGCGGCGCAATTGCAGGTCGTCGGCATCAATCCCCTTCAGCACGGAATCATAATCGGCAGGATCAACGACCGCCCAGACCGCGTCACTGTTTTTCGCTGCGGCGCGCAGTGCGGATGGCCCGCCAATATCAATCTGCTCGATTGCTTCCGACCGGGTCACCCCAGCCTTGTGAATCGTTTCCGCAAATGGGTAGAGGTTCACGCACACCACATCGATCGGCGTAATTTTGTGCTCGTCTAACGCTGCCATGTGTTCCGGCAGATCGCGCCGCGCCAAGATGCCGGCATGAATGCGCGGGTGCAAGGTCTTGACCCGGCCGTCCAGCATTTCGGGGAAGCCGGTGACGTCTTCAACGCCGATCACCGTAACGCCCGCTGCCTGCAATGCCTTTTGCGTCCCACCGGTGGAAACAATTTCGAAGCCACGGGCAATCAGCCCCTGAGCAAAATCCGCGAGACCAGTCTTATCCGATACACTGAGCAATGCACGTTTCATTTATTCTTCTCCTCCGTTAAGTAGTTCCACAACGACTGCTGGCAACAATTTGTGTTCCGCCGCGTGAATCGCGACCTCAAGCTCCGCGAGGCTCTCACCCCGCACAATGCGAACCGGTTCCTGGGCGATGATCTCCCCCGAATCGATTCCAGAATCAACGTAGTGCACGGTGATGCCCGTCACGCGGACACCATAATTATAAGCATCCGCGATCCCCGTGCGGCCGGGAAAACTCGGTAATAACGCTGGGTGCAGGTTGATGATCTGCCGCGGGTAAGCGTTCAGCAGGGTCGGTCCAAGAATGCGCATGTAGCCGGCGAGCACAATCAGGTCAACTGGTGGCAACTGACGCAAAATTGTCGTTTCAGCCTTGGCCTTACTGCCGCACGCCCGGTAATCCACCTTAATGATCGGAATCCCCGCGGCCTGCGCCTTCGTCAGCACCGGCGCCCCCGCCTGGTCACAAACGAGCACGCTGATGTGCACTCCCGCGGCCGCATCACTGAACTTGGCCACGAGTGCCGCAAAATTACTCCCGGTCCCGGAGGCAAAAATTGCAATGTTCTTCATCATTCTTCCTCCCAAATAACGGCTGGACCACCAGCCGGCCGCGCGGTGACCGTCCCAATTTCAATGGCATCCGGAATTGCTTGCCGCACCGCGGCGACATTCGCCGGCGCAACGGCCAGTACCATCCCCACCCCGAGGTTAAAGGTGCGGCGCATGTCCGCGGTACTGAGTTCACCGGCCTGCTGCACGCGCCGAAATAATTCCGGCCACTGCCAGCTGCCGGCTTGGATATTCGCGGTCAATTTTGTCGGCAGCATCCGCGGCACGTTGTCCGTGAAGCCGCCACCGGTGATGTGCGCGGCGCCGTGAATCAGCCCCGCGCTAATCAACGGTGCGAGTTCCGCCACGTAGATTCGCGTTGGCGTCAGCATGGCCGCCCGTACGTCCCGACCGTCTGATAATGGTTGATCACCGAGCGTGGTGGCCGCCAGCAATTTGCGCAGCAACGAGAAGCCGTTGGAATGCGGGCCGGAGCTCGGCAGACCGATTAGCATGTCGCCGGCCGCAACGCCCCGGGGTAAGGTTTTATCCGCATTAGCCACGCCGACCGCAAAGCCGGCGAGGTCGTAGTGCCCCTGTGGGTACATGTCCGGCATCTCGGCGGTCTCGCCGCCAATTAACGCCATGCCGGCCTGCTTGCAGCCGGCGGCGATCCCGCCGACCACGGCTTGCGCCTGCGCAACGTCCAACTGGTCACAGGCCAAGTAGTCCAGGAAGAACAAGGGCTGAGCCCCGTCGGCAAGTAGGTCGTTAGCGACCATCGCGACAAGGTCAATGCCAATGGTGTCGTGCTTGCCGAGCTCCTTAGCCAGCAGCAGCTTGGTACCAACGCCATCCGTAGCCGCGAGTAGAACCGCATTGGCCACGGCGGGCATCCGGTATGCCGCCGCAAACCCGCCCAGGTCACTGAGTACATTCGCGTTACTCGTCGCCGCGGTTAATTTTGCGTACTCCGCGGCCGCCTGGTTGCCGGCGTCCACATTCACCCCTGCGGACTTGTAATCGATTTTCACGCGTGCACCTCCTCAACGTTAATGTGGCGACAAGCAAGCTCGGCCGCAAAACTGGCGGCGTAATCATCCAGTGGCGCCGGGTAATCACCAGTAAAGTAAGCCGTGCACAGGCCGCCGTGCGGCAAGTCTGGTGCCAGCCCGATACCCTCCTCGAGCCCCTTAACGGACAGGAAGCCGAGGGAATCAACATCGAGGATGTCACGCATCTCCTGGACGCTGTGGTTCGCCGCGAACAACTCGTTCATTGATTGAATATCAATGCCGAAGAAACACGGGAAGCGTAGCGGCGGACTGCTAATGCGCAGGTGCACTTCCTTGGCGCCAGCCGCCCGCAGCAGCTTCACGATCTGCATGGAGGTTGTTCCGCGGACGATTGAGTCGTCAACGAGCACGACGCTCTTACCAGCCACAACTTCAGTGATGGCGCTCAGCTTCATGCGCACACTGCGCTCGCGCAGTTCCTGCGTGGGCTGAATGAAAGTCCGCGCAACGTACTGACTTTTGACCAGGCCCATTTCGTAGGGCAACTTGCTCGCGCGGGCGTAACCGATCGCCGCAGACAGTGAGGAGTTCGGGACCCCGCAGACGATATCGGCGTCGGGTGCCGGCTGTTCCTGCGCGAGTCGCTCACCGAGCCGCACCCGCGCCTGGTGGACATTAACCCCATGAATCGTGGAGTCGGGGCGGGCAAAATAAATGTATTCCATTGAGCAGACGGTCAGCTGTGTGTCGTGCGTGTACTGCCGCGTGTGCAGGCCATCGTCATCCACAGTAATCATCTCGCCGGGCTGCACATCGCGCAGAAACTTGGCGCCGACCGCGGTCAAGGCCGCCGACTCGCTGCAAATCACGTACGCACCGGACGGCAAGGTCCCGATAACTAAGGGGCGGAAACCGTGGGGGTCGCTAGCGGCGTACATCGCGTGCTCCGTCAGCAGCATGAACGCGAAACCGCCATGCACGACGTTCAGCGCTGCTGCCAGCTGGTCGGCAAAAGTCTGCTGGTGACTGCGGCGGATCAGGTGCATGAGGACTTCCGTATCCGAGGTGGACTGGAAAATCGCGCCCTGATCTTCAAGTGTGCGCCGCAAACTCTTCGCGTTGGTCAGATTACCGTTGTGGGCCAGGGCAATGGCCTCCGTGCTGAAACGAAACAGTAGGGGCTGGATATTTTCCAAAATCCGCCCGCCCGCCGTTGAGTAGCGCACGTGGCCGAGCGCCGCGCGACCGTGAAGCTGGCTGAGCTGCTCGGGCCGGTTGAAGACTTCGGCCAGCAAGCCAAGTCCATAGTGGCGGCGCATTCCCTCTGGTGTGAGGCCAACGATCCCGGCTCCCTCCTGCCCGCGGTGCTGCAGGGTGTGCAGACCCAGGTGGGTGATCTCAGCGGCGTTGGGGTCGCCCCAAACACCAAAGACGCCGCATTCTTCATTTAGTCCTTTTAGCTCATGCGGCATGGAATCCCCTCCTCGTATGCTTTGCGCAGTTCAGCGCGACTGAATTGGCAATCAACACCACCGCGCAGCTTGACACTCAGGTCAGCTGTGGCGCTAACGGTCCCGATGAGCTCGGCGTTCCCACCGAGCAGTGCGGCAAAATCACCCTGCTTGGCAGTAGGAACGCTCAGCAAGAAGCGACCCTGCGTCTCGGCAAACAGTTCAGCGGGAATTTGTGACCACTCGACACTGGCCCCAAAATCACCGGCCAGAACCATCTCGCTGATGGCGGCCGCAAAGCCACCAACACTCAGGTCGTGGGCGGCGCTGACCAAACCGGTACGAATCGCGCGCAGAACTGCCTTTTGCGTTGCGACTTCGGCATCGAGGTCAAAATCGAACAGGTGCCCACCGATGTCACCCGTCAGCAGTTTCTGCAACTCACTACCGTTGAAATCGGGGCCGGTCTTACCAACGAGGTACAACAGATCGCCAGGATTCTTGAGCGCAATAGTGGTCACGTGCTGCAGGTCCTGAATCAGGCCGACCATTCCGACCATTGGCGTTGGGTAGATGGCCTTGCCGTTAGTTTCGTTGTAAAGTGACACGTTCCCGGAAATCACGGGCGTGTTGAGCGCCTTGCATGCGGCCGTGATCCCCTGGGCGGATTCTTCCAGTTCGTAGAAGTTCTCGGGCTTGGTTGGGTCGCCGTAGTTCAGGCAATCGGTGATGCCGATCGGTTTGGCGCCGGTTGCCACCACGTTACGCGCGGCTTCCGCAACGACCATCGCCCCACCGCGCTTCGGATCAAGGTAGAGGTAACGGCCGTTGCTGTCGGTGCACGCCGCCAGCGCGAGCTTGGTGCCGCGGACCCGGATGACCCCGGCATCACCACCGGGCAGCTGGACCGTGTTCGTTTTGACCTGCGCGTCGTAACGGCGGTACAGACTCTGCTTGCTGGCAACAGTCGGCTGGTTGATCAACGCCAGCCAGGTCTGCTTAACATCAGCGATTTCTGGGACAAAATCCGCTTGCGGCGCAGCCAGCCGGGCGGGCCGTTCACCGTGCTGGTGGTAAACCGGCGCGTCCGAGGTCAGTAGGGACACGGGCACATCGCAGACCAGCTTGCCTTTGTGCGTCAGCCGGAACTGGTGCCCATCGCTAACGTGACCGATCACAACGGCATCCAGTTCGTAGCGCTTGAACAGTTTCAGGATCTCGTCCTCACTGCCGGCGCGCACACACAGCAACATTCGTTCTTGTGATTCGGAGAGCATAATCTCAAAAGGAATCATCCCCGGTTCGCGCTGTGGTACCAGGTCCAAGTTCAGCTCCATCCCGAAACCGGCCTTGTCCGCCATTTCGGCACTAGAGCTGATCAAACCGGCGGCACCCATGTCCTGAATCCCGACGAGGGCGTCGCGGTGCTTACGGGTCACTTCCAGGCAGGCATCCATGAGTAATTTTTCCATGAAGGGGTCACCGACCTGCACCGCCGCCCGGTCAGCCTGCTCGGCATCGGAAAAATCACCGGACGCAAAACTAGCCCCATTGATGCCATCGCGGCCGGTTTTGGCACCAACATAGATAATCGCGTTGCCGACCCCGGAAGCGCGGCCCTTTTGAATCAGGTCTTTGTCCATCACGCCCACGCACATCGCGTTAACTAAGGGGTTGCGCGCGTAGCTGGGGTCAAAATTGGTCTCCCCACCGATAGTAGGAATCCCGATTGAATTACCGTAACCACCGATGCCGGCAACGATTTGGTCAAGTAGGTGCCGCGTGTGCGGTTCGGTCAACTCGCCAAACGCCAGTGAGTCCAGCATGGCGACCGGCTCAGCACCAATGGAGAAGATGTCGCGGATGATGCCGCCAACCCCAGTTGCGGCGCCCTCGTAAGGCTCCACAGCACTCGGGTGGTTGTGGCTCTCGGCCTTGAACACCACGGCCTTACCTTCACCAATATCGATCACGCCGGCACCCTCACCAGGCCCCATCAAGACGCGCTCGTTCTTACTCCAAAATTGCCGCAGCACGGGCTTGCTGTACTTGTACGCACAGTGCTCACTCCACATGCCGCTGGCCAGGCCGATTTCGGTGTAGTTCGGCAAGCGGCCGAGCTTGGTGCGGAAACGGTCGTACTCACAGACACTCAGGCCCCAATCGAGGTAGGGCTTCTTAATGGCAATATCCCGGGGACTCATCTCAACGCGCTGCATTAGTCGTTGCCTCCTCACACTGTGCCTTTAGTGACGCAAAAACTCCCAGTCCGTCCGTGCCGCCAAGCAACTGCTCAACCGCACGTTCCGGGTGGGGCATCATGCCCAAAACGTTCCCCGCCGCGTTGGTCAGACCGGCAATATCATTCAGACTGCCATTCGGATTATCAACGTAGCGGAAAATGACCTGGCCGTTCGCCTCAATTTTGGCGAGCGTGTCTGGGGCGGCGTAGTAATTACCCTCCCCGTGCGCAATAGGCAGGACAATCTCCTGGTCTTGGGAGTAGACATTGCTAAAGGCGGAGTCCGTGTTCACGACCCGCAGTGGCTCCGGCTCGCAAATGAAGTTTAAATTCCGATTCCACTGCAGCGCTCCTGGCAGCAGGCCCGCTTCGCAGAGAATCTGGAACCCGTTGCAGATTCCCAGCACGAGCCCACCACGATCGGCGTGCTCCCGCAAGGAGCTCATCACCGGGCTAAAGCGGGCAATGGCACCGCTGCGGAGGTAATCACCATAGGAAAAGCCTCCGGGCACGCAGACCAGGTCGTAATTGTCTAAGTGCTCGGCGCTAGCGGGCACGAGCTCACTATCAATGCCAGACATGGTGTCCAGCGCCCAGAGCAAGTCCCGGTCACAATTAGAGCCAGGGAAACTAAGTACGGCCGCTCTCATTCCCGCACCTCACTTTGTTCTTCCAGCTCGAAGCGGTAGGTCTCCATGTTGACGTTAGCGAGCAGCTCATCGCAAATACGGTCGACCTGGGTGTTCGCGGCCGCGACACTATCAGCAGTGAGTTCGAGTTCAAAATACTTACCGTAGAGCACTGAACTAACATTATCCATGCTCATTCGGGTCAGCGCAGTTTTGATTGCTTCCGCCTTGGGGTCGAGAACAGACGGTTTGTAGTTAACGTGGATTTTAGCCAAGAAGTTCACAATATGCCTCCTATTGAACACAGAGCGGAGGTTCGCGCATAGAAGCTGAGCATTTACGTACTTTGCGCCAGATGCCGGGTTTTGGCATTTGGTGCAAAGTGGGTAAAGCACAAGCTTCTGCGAACCGCAGCTCGACTACGAACACAGAGCGGAGTGAAGCGGTTTGAAACTGAGCATTTACGTATTTTGAACCAGATACCGAGTTTTGGTATATGGCTCAAAATGTGTAAAGCGCAAGTTTCAGCTTCACGCAGCTCACCTATGAAAACAGAGCATCATTTGCACTAACGAATCATTAATTACTTATTTAATTGCCCTTACTGTTGCCGCATTTTCTTGCAGCCGCCGCAACACTTCGGCGTACACCGGAGTGAGTGGGCCTTCATGCTTGCGGAACACGTCCTTGTCAAGTGATGCGCCTGTATCCTTGTCGACCAGTCGGAAGTTATCAGGCGATAACTCATCGGCGAGTACCAACTGCCCGTCACTAAGAAAGCCAAATTCAAGCTTGAAATCAACCAGCGTAATGCCGATTCCGGCAAACCGGGCGGTCAAGAACTCGTTTACCTGGTCGGTCAGGTCGTGAACCCGAGCTAATGTTGCCGCATCCGTGATGCCAAGAGCGATAATCTGCTCATTGTTAATGAAGGGGTCGTCCAGTTCGTCAGACTTGTAATAGTACTCGTGGATAGCTGGCTTGAAGGGCAAGAGGTGTTTCACGTGGAACTTGGACTCAAAATGCCCCGAAGCGTAGTTCCGAAGCACCGCTTCTAGGGGCAACATTTTGGCCCGCTTGCAGAGCATGCTGTCCGCATCGGGGTCGCTAACAAAATGGGTCGGCACGCCGGCAGCCGTGATTTCCTTGAACAGTAGGGTTGAAATCTGCAGGTTGAGGCGGCCCTTGCCACTGATTTGTTCCTTAACCTTACCGTTCAGCGCGGTCGCCTGATCCTTGTAGATCACCCACAACAGGTCAGGATCATCAGTTGCGTACACCGACTTGGCTTTACCACGGTACAAAAGTTCCTTTTTCACTGGCATTGCAAAATTCTCCTTTTGTTATTCATTCACCACAACGTACTACGCGCGCGGCTGAGTCACCGTGATGTGACCCATCTTGCGGCCAGGACGGACCTCCGCCTTCCCGTAATTGTGCAGGTGCCACTCGGGGTGCTGCGGCCATTCCTTAAGCGCGTTCGGCAGATCATCACCGAGCAGGTTCCGCATCGTCGCGTTTTCCACCAAGCGCACATCAGGAATCGGTAGACCGCAAATACTACGGATGTGGGCGTCAAACTGAGAAATGTTGCAGGCCTCAATTGAATAATGCCCTGAGTTGTGCGGCCGCGGGGCAATTTCGTTTACGAGCACCCCATCCGCGGTGGAAAACATTTCGATGCCGAGGACCCCGCGCAGGGTCAGCGCCGTCGCAATCGTCACCCCCAGCTGCTTGATTTGGGCTGCCAGTGCGGGGGTGATGTTCGGTGCCGGCGCAATTGTTTCGTGCAGGATATGGTGCACGTGGTGATTCTCCACGATCGGGAACACGTGCACATCCCCGGCAACGCCGCGTGTCACCATGATCGACAGCTCGCGGTCAAAATTCTGCCGTTGCTCCAAAATGCAGGGCCCCTTTTGCGTCAGTTCGGCCGCTGCGGGTAAATCAGCTGGTGTGTTCAAGTCCACCTGCCCGTGGCCGTCATAACCCCCGGTCGTCGTTTTAAGAATTGCTGGATAACCGATACTACCAACTGCATCCGCTAAGTCCCCAGGTGCACTGACCGCTGCAAAGTTCGTGACTGGCACGCCGAGGTCCTTCAGAAAACTCTTCTCCCGGACGCGGTCGCGACTGATTGCCAGTAGCTCCGTTCCCTGGGGTACCGCAGTCACCTTAGCAGCGGCCCGCAACGCGGTCAGGTCAACGTTCTCGAATTCATAGGTCAACACGTCACTACGCCGCGCGAGCTCCATTAAAGCATCTTGATCGGCGTAGGGCGCAGTAATTTGAAAATCGGCGACTTGGCCGCATGGTGAATCCGGCGTCGGTTCAAGGGTTCCGACCCGGTAGCCCATCTGTTTGGCGGCAATGGCAAGCATCCGCCCGAGCTGGCCCCCACCAATAATGCCAATCGTTGCGGGCGGCAAAATCACCTTAGTCATCAAGCTCAGCCCCACTTTCGCTGGCACGTTTGGTCTGGGCAGCGCGGTAGTCGGCTAGTTTCGCAGCAATCTCCTGATCGGTAATGGCGAGCATCGCGGCTGCGTACAGGGCGGCGTTGGTTGCACCAGCATCCCCAATTGCCACTGTTCCGACCGGAATTCCGCTCGGCATCTGCACAATTGATAGCAAAGAATCAATTCCGGATAATGTTCGTGTTTTGACCGGAACCCCGATTACCGGCACGGTCGTGTTTGCAGCCAACATTCCGGGCAAATGGGCCGCACCACCGGCCCCCGCGATGATTACATCAACTCCACTAGTGCGGGCACTTTTTGCAAAATTAGCTAGCTCATCCGGCATCCGGTGCGCCGAGATAACCCTGGTTACACGCGGAATACCCAATTCGTCAAGCGTTGCCGCTGCCTTTTGCATCGTCGGCCAATCTGACGTTGATCCCATAACGACTGCCACCTTCGTCACGATAACCCCTCTTTTCATCTTGATGGCCTGAGTCTACCATGCCGCAAGTGCGGATTCAATGGTTAATCTTAACAATCTTGTTACTTCATGTTTATATTGTTCGTATTTACGAATGATTAGCTTGTGCTTTTATACACATAAAGCTGATAATGAATACTTTTTTCACCAAACCAGGTATATCATTACTGTAAGCGCTATTTATTAACGGAGGGATAACCGTGCAGAAATACATCATGGCAATTGACGAAGGGACTACGAGCACCCGCGCAATCATCTTCGATCATGCCGGCAATACAATCGCCGAGGCCCAGCGCGAATTCACCCAGTACTTTCCGCATCCGGGTTGGGTCGAGCACGACGCTAATGAGATTTGGAATGCCGTGCAGGCAACCATTGCGGATATTTTCATTAACGCTGCCGTCCAGCCCAATCAAATTGCTGGGATCGGGATCACCAACCAGCGGGAAACGACCGTCATTTGGGACCGCCAGACTGGGCTGCCCATCTACCACGCAATCGTGTGGCAGTCGCGGCAGACCACGGCGATTGCGGAACAGTTGCGGGCAGACGGCTACGCGGACTTATTTCAGAAACGAACCGGCCTGATTATCGATCCATATTTTTCCGCAACCAAAATTCGCTGGATCCTCGACCAAGTGCCCGGCGCGCAGGAACGCGCCGAGCGCGGGGAACTGCTTTTCGGGACCATTGATAGCTGGCTTACCTGGAAGTTATCCGGGGGTGCGATTCACGTGACGGATTACACAAACGCGAGTCGCACCGCCCTTTTCAACATCCACACCCTAAAGTGGGATGACGATATTTTGCACCTGCTCAACATTCCCAAGGCGATGTTGCCAACAGTCCGGCCCAACGACCGGGTCTACGGCGTGACGGCCAGCTACCACTTTTACGGCACGCAAGCGCCAATTGCCGGGATTGCTGGTGATCAACAGGCTGCACTATTTGGGCAGCTGGCGCTGAACGACGGTGAAGTTAAAAACACTTATGGTACCGGTAGTTTCATCGTCATGAACACGGGCACCAAGGCGGTCAAGTCGGGGCACAACCTGCTAACGACCATCGCGTACGGAATGAATGGCAAGGTTAATTACGCACTCGAAGGATCAGTTTTCGTCGCTGGTTCGGCCATTCAGTGGTTGCGGGATGGGATGCAGCTCGTTGCTAATGCAGCCGACTCTGAAGCCGCAGCCAAACGTTCAACCAGTAACAATGAAGTTTACGTAGTCCCCGCGTTCACCGGACTGGGCGCACCGTACTGGGATCCCGATGCCCGGGGTGCGGTGTTTGGTATCACTCGCGGAACGAACCGCGACGATTTTGTAAAGGCCACCCTGCAGTCACTCGCCTACCAAACTAAAGACGTGGTCACGACGATGGAAGCCGACACCGGGATCGACATTCCCCGCTTGCGTGTCGACGGTGGTGCGGCCCGCAACGACTTCCTGATGCAGTTCCAGGCCGACATTCTGGGCTTACCGCTCGAACGCGCTGCGGTCCTCGAAACCACCGCGCGCGGTGTTGCTTTCATCGCTGGCTTGGCCATTGGCTTTTGGCAAAATACGGACGAACTCAAAGCAATCAACACCGGCAACACTACTTTCAAACCACAAATGGCTGTCGCGACGAGCGAAAAGCTATACATTGGTTGGCAAAAGGCGGTCGCGGCAACCCGTTATTTCAGTAAGCATGATTGAAAATTTTTTTCGTGAAAGAACCATTGTGTTTGTTGTTTACTATGATACAATCAGTGTAAAATGATGTGCATTTATGGGTACAAAAATGATTTTGGCCCATGAACACTTGATTCTCGAGTATTGGCACAAATAAGGGATCAGTTCCAAGGAGGCAGTTAGCATGTTGCGTTTTTACGGACAACCAAAGTTCAATCTTGATAAGACAGACAAAGAACCTGTCGGCTATGAGTTGTTCATTCGCGAGCAACGCGGCGAAAACTGGGTGCTTCCTGATGACTTTACGGCCAGCACTCCCGAACAAATCGCCGACCTGTTGATGCGCACCATCGCCATGCTCCCTGAGCACGTGCAACTGGTATCCTTCAACCTGGAGCAGTGTCAGTTCATCGACCCAGCGTTCACAAAAGCAATCGCTAAGGTTCAAGCGACCACTAACGTTGAGATTTTCACCGAGCTGACAGAGCGAACCGACCCCAACGTAACCAACGACCAGCTCTACGCTGCAGCCCAGCGTTTCCACGCCGCGCACCTGCTTGTTTGCATGGATGACGTTGGGACTGGTGATAACACACCGGAGCTCGTCGTTGCTCTTGATGACTTCATCGATGAATACAAGTTCGCGCTCCAAAACTTCCGGCCCTTCAACCACATCAGCGAAATCAAGGAAACAATCGATTACTGGTACGACATGGCGGAAAAGCACCACAAGATGCTCGCAATCGAGGGTATCGAGACCGCCGAGGACCTAGCTACCATCCAGGAAGACTATCCGTGCAACCTGATTCAGGGTTACTACACGGGGCGCCCATTCCTGATGCCAATTTCTTCAGTTACTGCCGCCAGCTAAGCGTGCGATACTAAAATCTGTTAATTAACTTCGGTCCCCGCAAGGCGGGGGCCGCTTTTTTTGCATGTGGAGCATAACGAAGCAGTGCGCGGCCAGGTTCTTACATAAGCCGCAACCACCTACATACACAAAAAAAGGTTCCCGCACGAGCGGGAACCTTTCGTTTCAATTGTTTATCTCATTCAGGTGCTTTGTACTTAGTTAATGTCGATGGTGCCGTCAATGTCCTTGATGTCATCAGCCTTAGGAAGCGTGATATTCAGGACCCCGTTGTCGAGCTTGGCGCTGATCTTATCGCGGTCAACGTTGAGCAAACGGTAGTTCCGACTCATCTCGCCGTATGAACGTTCACTCATCAAGAGGTCACCGTTCTTGTCGGTGTGATCATCATAACTGTTCTGACGAACACTAATGCTGAGGGTGTCATCATTGTAAGCTAGCTTGATGTCTTCCTTCTTAACTCCAGGAACATCAACTGTTACCTGATAATTCTTGTCGGTTTCTTTAATATCGGTCTTCAGCGCGCGGCTAGGAGCCATACTCCCGAAGAGGTGCCGACCAACCTGCTCAAAGAACGGGTCTGCGAGCCAATCATCGTGTTGCATCAATTCGTTTGCCATGTGCATTCATCCTTTCTATTAACCTTTATCTCTCAACACGTTAAGTATACCACATTTAACACAAAAAGTAAGCGTATAGCGATATTTTTTAAGCAAACACCGTCTATAAAGGGTTTAAAAAGAAACTAACAATCTTAAAATCTATTAAATTCGCATATACCAATATTAAATGAAATCATGAGCAGATATTAATTTATGATTGTCCCCACTAATGTACAGGCAAGCACAGTTTGTCCCCATGACTTATGCACACCGTCCACAAACTTATCCCCAAATCTGGGGGTAAAGCACTTGTTCGGAACAACATTTGGTGCCTACAAAATGCAAGCCCTAATTAGCAAAAAAGCTTTTGTCCACAGCATCTTAATATTCGTTTAAAGTCTGTAAGCGACGTCAAAAGCCTGTCTCCTAGGGCCTTCATGAATGTTCACGCACCTAAAAATTTTTTTGTCCACACCAGTAGCAAATCGGTGGAAAACTCGCAGAAACCCACTTATAAACACTATCCACAGAGTTATCCACAGGAGCGAAATGCACTTGTCCCCCGATTGAATCCCCAGCCCCTTTGCTGATTTACGAACTTTACACGTCAAAATCAATGTATTGTTGGTAAAAAAAGAACCATTAGCGTTTTTTAGGCGCTAATGGTTCCGATTTCTTACTAATTGTTACTATTTAGTGTTGCCGCCTTCCAACTGGTCGGTAGTTTGGCTAAGTTTGATCGTCACGTTCTTCTTACTGCTGCCCCGGTAGTAACTAACCTGAACGGAATCGCCCACCTTGTGTTTATAGAGCTCCGTGTGCAGGTCGGCCATGTTGGTGACCTTCTTACCATCAATGGCAACGATGACGTCGTACTCCTTAAGACCAGCACGCTTAGCAATGCTGGTCCGCGTGTACCCGGCAATCACGACCCCACTGGTGACGGAGCTAGGTAACTTAAGGATCGACTTTTGCTGATCTGCAGACACCTGATCAAGGTCGATCGCGGAAATTCCCAGTGCTGGCCGCACCACTTTGCCGCTGGTTACAAGCTGGTTGATGATTGACACCACTTCATTACTTGGAATCGCGAAGCCCATCCCTTCGACCGTCGCGCTATCGCTACTATCGCTAGACCCGGATAGCTTCATGGAGTTGATCCCAACGATCTGCCCGGAAAGATTGATTAAGGGACCACCGGAATTACCATTGTTAATGGCGGCATCAGTTTGAATAACCGTTGCCTGGCCCGTCGTCTGCCCGTTGTCATCGGTCGTGTCGACCGTCCGGCTCTTAGCGGACACGATTCCCTGGGTAACGGAGGTCGCATACTGGGTGCCCAGTGGGGAGCCAATGGCGAGCACCGTCTGTCCCGCAGCAATTTTGCTGGAGTCACCGAAGCTGGCCACGGTGTTCACCTTCGCACCGTCGATTTTGAGCACGGCAAGGTCGGTAACGGAATCGGCGCCCACTTTGTTAGCGGTCAGTTTGGTGCCATCGCTCAAAATAACTTCCAGTTTGTCGGAACCGGAAATAACGTGGTTGTTAGTGACGATGTAGGCACTGCCATCCTTCTTCTCGTAAATGACCCCGGACCCTTCCGAGTACTCGGTCAACGAATCTGACGACTTGGAACTGCTGGAACCGGAATCGCCACTATCCCCGAACAGGCTCCCCCAGGTACTCTGATCATCGTTTTGCTTTTGCAGGTTGATGACGGAGACAACCGCCCCCTTGACCTTGGAGAAGGCCGCCTGGCTCGCATCAGACTGCTTAACGGAAACATTAGATACTTGGGTCGTCCCCGCCTTATTGCTCGTGTCGGTGACGCCGAGGTTGCCACTGTGGTCAAAACCATAGTAGGCGACCCCACCACCGACACCGCCGCCGATCAGGGCCGCAACGACCGCAACCACAGCCGTCTTACCCACGCCGCCATTGTGGCGTGGTGGCTGCTGTCCCCCCTGATTGCCCTGGTTCTTGACTGGTTCTTCTGAGAATTGGTGTGAGTTATTGTCCATAATCATACGTGGCTACGTAGCCACCACTCCTCCTTTCATTAACTAACTCTGTTCGTCTATGGTTACATCATAGCTAGAAAATGTGCCTAAAATATGACAAACGCGGGAAGAATCCGGAACCGCTACGGAACCGGTCTATTCGTACACCCTTATCTTAATCATACTTGATTGGGAATACTCAAAGATAGGCTAATTTTGTAAAATGTTTAAAAATAAAAACTGCTCCACGACGATTAATAGTCGCGAAGCAGTTTCTACTTTGCTTACTGAGCTAGACCCAGTCTGTAGCGCAGCATCGTGTTCTTGGCGTCACGCGCCTGGCGCGCCGTCTTAGCAGCGGCTGGACTGGCCGAACGCATCTCTTTCCCTTCACTGTCGTGGTAAATCAGCAGTTCTGGCGGCATTGGTACCCACCGCGTTACATCCAAGTCGACATCGAAAGGTTTGGTGTAACGAGCACTGGCATCCGGTGTGCCCGGAATATCACCGCTAGTGCTGATCCGCACAACAAACGGGTGGTCAGCGTCATAATCAGCTGCGGTCTCAGCGTTACTAAAGTCAGCAGAATCAGCAAACTCGGATAAGAAGCGGGGGAACTGGCTACCATCAATTCCGAGGAAGACAGCTTCAGAAATTGGGGACAGGTAGATACTCTTCAGCTCATAACCCCAAGCTTGAATGTAACTGACCCCGTAAAATACCCGGTCCAACAGCATCTCAAATTGGGCCCGCCGGTAGAGCAGCTTAGTCACCCGTAGCATCAGGTCCAGATTTAAGTACTCACTGACCCCACTTTCATTGTGTTCTTCATAGAATTTGCAGGCTTCATCATATGTCAAAGTCCGGAAATTCGTCTCGAAGAACTTCGGGTGGGCCTTTTTAAACACGTTCAGTTTATCTCGGTTACCCCAATACGTTACGTGGCTGAGGCGCCGGACGTCCTTAATAACGTCTTTTTCCGCGCCCGCGATAACATTATCGACTTCCCGCCAGTTTTCGAAGTCTGAATATTTAAGTAATCCCGCCATCTTATTCGCCCCAGTTGTATGTGATTTCACAAAAATAATATTCGCACTTACCTGTTCCCATTATACCAGAGCACAGCGAAATTCCGCATTAAATCAGGTGCTACCGGATAATTGTCGATAAATTGTTAGATACGCAAAGCATTAAACGGTAAATAAACCTTCCGCTTTTTCGCGTTCCGTATCCAGAAGTGCAAAATCATGGTCAACGCCAAGTCCTTCACGTTTTAACAGCTCCGCAACGGTCGTGTGGGCCAGTGGTTTTGTGTTGTTGTGTGCGGAACGGTGACCCAGGTATACGCGCTTGGTCCGCGGCCCGATCACGCTCATTAAAGCATCCGCACCATCCGCGTTGGAGAGGTGACCGTAGTCGGACAGAATCCGCTGCTTCAGTCCCCATGGGTATGGTCCCTCCCGCAGCATCTCCACATCATGGTTCGCTTCCATGACATAGGCATCTGAATCTCTAATCGTGCCCGCCAGCCGGTCGGAAACGTAACCAGTGTCCGTCAAAATGGTAAAGGCCCGGTCATCATGGTGAAACTGGTAGAACTGTGGCTCTGCAGCGTCATGCGACACCCCAAAGCTCTCAACATCTAGGTCCCCCAGTGAAAGGGTGGTCCCCATGTCGAACAGCGCTAGTTGATCGTAAGGAATTTTGCCGACACTCTTCGGTAAATGAGCAAAAGTCCCCTTGTTGGCGTACACGGTCAGCTGCTTATAGCGCCGCGCAAGCACACCCATCCCCGCCACGTGATCCGTGTGCTCATGGGTAATAAACAGGCTGTCAACATCATTTAAATCACGGCCGATACTGGCCATCAGCGCGGCAAGCTTCTTGCCCGAGAGCCCAGCATCCACCAGCACTTTGTGTTCAGGCGTCTCGATGTAAGTCGCGTTACCTGAGCTTGAGCTCGCCAGCACACTAACGCGCATGCCAAAATCTTCTTGAGTCAAAGTGCCACGTCCTTCCTGATAATTCTATTGCCATTGTACCGCAAACGGGGGGCGGGTGTTTACACCTGGGCGTACTAATGTTTGGCGCAGAGACTGGACTGCGCTAAATGCTGATTTATCACCACTTGCGATTGCGCTACAATGAAATAATTAATATCTTGGGGGAGCTAGTCGGATGGATAAAAAGCACGGGATGATCATTGCTATTATTGGGACAACATTTTGGGGCCTGTCCGGAGTTGCTGCACAGGCAGTGCTAGCCGCCGTGTCATCGTTGTGGTTGGTCGGGCTCCGCCTACTACTAGCGGGCGTGTTACTGCTGATCTGGGCCGCGTGCACCGGCACGGACATCTGGGCTATTTTTAAGACCTGGCACACCACCGGCCGGCTCTTGGTGTTTGCAATTCTAGGAATGGTTCCCTCGCAGCTATGCTATTTTCTAGCGATTCACTACGGCAACGCGGCTACAGCGACCGTGCTGCAGTTCCTCGGCCCCCTGTTTATCATCGCAACAGTGGCTGTGGAGACGAAGACCATGCCGCGTCGGATCGACCTGATCTCAATGGCAGTAGCACTGCTTGGCACCATCCTGCTGGTGACGGAGGGTAACTTCACCCATCTCAGTCTAGCACCCCTAGCCGTGTTCTGGGGCGTGCTGGCGGGTGCTAGTCAGGCCAGCTACACCCTCGTTCCCCGCAAACTCCTCCGGGCCTTTGACGCCAAAATTGTTGTCGGTTGGTCCATGGTTATCGGAAGCGTGCTCTTTTGGCCAACATTGTTGATGACGCCATGGCCACTATACCAGCCAAGCTTGCTCCTCGATGTAGCCTTCATCGTCGTCTTCGGGACAATGCTGGCCTACCTGCTCTACCTAGGCAGTTTGCGGGCCCTGAGTCCCCAAACAGTGGGCATGATCAGCGCGTGTGAACCACTCAGTGCAACCCTGTTCAGCTGGCTCCTGCTAGGGACCACTCTAGCCCCCGCGGCACTATTAGGCGGGGCACTGGTCATCTGCACCGTCTTCCTGCAGGCCCTGCCCGTTCGTAAGGCACACCTACGCGAATGATTAGGAGCTTGCAATAACCAAGCCCAGCACCCGGCCCTATCTCTGCACAAAAATAGCACTGCAGGCAATCAACCCGCAGTGCTACTGAAACGCTATCTAGTTTTGATAACCGCCTTGGTAATCGCATTGACCCGCTTAACCGTGACGTTCTTCGAGCTCTTACTCTCGATGCCCACGAACCAAGCCGGTACGTACACCGTGCTCCCCTTAGCGTTAAGCAACCAGGTATAGCCCAGGTGCGTCCAGATGACGCGGGAATTGTTGACGATTTCGTTGCTGCGGTACAAGGTGTAAACCGCATCGCGCGCACTCATAATTTTCTGATTGTTGTCCATCATCTTGAGCTTGTCGATATAGGTCTGCGTATAGCCGGTAATTGAACCGTCATTAACCGTCAGCACCAACATTGCCCTGTCGTCAATGACCCGCACGCCAGCCAGCTTTTGCACAAACACGTAGCGTGAACCGTTGCTCATGTCGGCTTCGTAAACATAATTCTTACCGAAGAGGACATTGTTGGGATTGTTGATAAAGCTTTTTACCTGCCCGAGTACATCCTTCTTCCGCAATCGCAACGGCCGGTTGAGCCGTGCATCCAGCGTTTGGTAAGCCCCGGTGTTGATCGTAACGTTCTGGTCGCCGCTTTTGGCAACCCGCTCGTAATTCTGGCTGAGCATCGTACTGGTTTCACTAGCCGCATAACTCGAACTGACCTGCTTATTGCTGAGTTTGGGCACGGTAATATCGTCCTGCTTGATATCGCGAACGATCTGCGAATTACCACCCGTTGTGCCCGTCGACAAGTATACTTTCTGGTTCTGCGTCACGCTCCAGCCGAGAAAAATGTCAAGGAAGGCGAAGACAACGAGGAAAATCCATTCGATTCGGTGAAAGTCCATGCCTTAGCCTCCTTAATTATTGTCCGCGGTCTGCGCCCGGGTGCCATTAGCAGTCAGTTTAACAGTGCCGTTCAGTACATCCTTGTAATCGTAGTAATCACCGTTCACCTGAATGTAATACGTCGGTGCAAGGTCCGCAACTTGGGTACTGGTCTCATCCTTGTTCCAGTCGTAACCAAGCTGCACATCACTCACACTGCTTGTGTCCAAGCCGTAGTTGCGCAGCTGATCCAGCACCGTTTGCGCGGCCGGCAGCGTTGTATCCGTCTCGCTGGTCGGAATTGCAACGGCGAGGTTGTCTCCGGAAAAGGCAATGCGCTTGCTGTTGCTCGTGTGGGTGACCGTAACCGTCCCGTTCAGCATGTCATTGATAATCGGCAACCCGCCAACATAGGTGCGGAAGGTAACGGTAGAACTGTCGTGTTGATAGCCGAAGTAGGACATGTCATCAACCTCGTTCACGTTCAGCCGCATCATGTCATCGTAGGCCGCACGCAACACAGCGCTATCCGTCTGTTTCGGACCAGACACCACAAAATTCTCATACTGCATCATACTGTCATTCCGGTCCACCGCCAGCCGTTGATTATTGTTGTCGACGGTGTAGACGGTTTGCTCACCTAGTTGCTTCGCATCAACCGCAGATGACATGCGGTTACCACTGCCCATTAGCGCAGTAACGTAATGGTTAGCATTTTGCTTATCAAGCAAATAGGTGTAAGTCGGGATCTTGACATCGCCTTGGAAGAGGGCCACTTCCCGGCTACCCATCCGCTGGTAGTTAAAGGGATAGCTCAAGTTGGCATGACTGAGCGCGCCATTTAAAGCCACCAGATTCAGCTTCTTGCTCATCTGCAGTTTGTGCGTCTGCCGCTGCCGATCGTTGGCCAGCGTCAGCGCCCCACTGCGCAAGTTCACGATGATGCGGTTGAACTCAAAATCATTCGTCTTATCACGCGCGGATTTGCTGAAGTACAGCTTATCAAATAGTTGCCAACTCATCTCGCCGGCATAGGTCATCTGGACCGTGTTGTCGCGGCTGAGCAGCGCCGCATACGCGCTATTACTCAGCTTGGTCGCCGCCCCCACGTGCTGAACGCGGCCAGACTTAACGTTGCGGCGCACCCGTGCGGATAAATCACCCTTGCTTTCCGCGAGCAAGCGCGTGGTCCCGGCCTGGGTCTCAATAATCCGCGTCGGCAAAAACACACCCGTTTCATGATGCTTAACAGCTGAGGTCGTGGTCTTAACGGTGACCTCACTAGTCGCTTTGTGCTCCATGTGGGCAGGGTTGAACCAGATGATCCATGTAAAACCAACGCTCGCCGCAATCAGACCGATTAGTACGATCCGGAATAAAAAGTGTCTAAACCTCATCCCATTCATCCTCCGAATCCATCTGCTCATAAGGGAGGGAAATGTAGAACGTGCTCCCCTTACCTTCTTGCGAGTCGACCCAGATTTGGCCGCCCAGCGCCTCAACGATTTCCTTACTGATGGCTAGGCCCAGACCGGTACCACCCTGCTTCCGGGAGCGGGCCTTGTCGACCCGGTAGAAGCGATCGAAGACATGGTTAATATCCTTTTGCGGAATTCCCAGTCCCTGGTCGGTGATCGAAAGGATAACGTGATTGTGCGTCTCCAGCAACCGGGCCGTGATGACCCCACCGTCTGGTGAGTATTTGATTGCGTTGTTCATAATGTTGTCGACAACCTGCATGAACTTATCCTGGTCGATTTCGACCCACAAATCACGCTTGGTGATCTCCCGGCGAATCGTGTACTGCTTCTTCGGCTTATTTTGGTGCATGTGCTGCGTTTCGCCGGTGTGTTCATTATCGGTCTTCAGCATCATGTCGAAACGATCCAAAATGTAGTTGAAGAACTCGTTGATATCAACGGTTTCCATTTCCATTTTGCTCGTCCCTAAATCAAGCCGTGAGAGTGCGAGTAAGTCATTGATCATCCGGATCATCCGGTCAGTTTCTTCCTGTGTCACCTTCAGAAACTGCGGCGCAATCTCAGGATCCTTCCAAGCACCATCATTCAGGGTTTCAATGTAAGACCGCAGCGAAGTGAGCGGCGTTCGCAGTTCGTGGGAAACATTCGAAACGAATTCCCGCTGTTCACGCTCATTCTTCTGCTGTTCAGTAACATCATGCAGGACAACAACGAGGCCCGAAATAAAGCCCGTTTCCCGCTGAATCAGTGAGAAGTCCGCGCGCAAAATGAGTTTGTGGTGTTCCTCGGTCTCAAAGGTCAGTAACAATTCCTTTTGGTTCTCGAGTAAATCGCGCAGGTTGTAGTCCTTCTCGATTTTGAGCAGCCTCAAGATAGACACACCGATTGCGTCCTCAGTCTTCATCGTCAGAAACTCAAGTGCCGTTTGGTTGATAATGATGACGTTCCCGCGCCGATCGGTGGCAATAACACCATCGGTCATGTGCGCAAGGACAGAATCCAGCCGCCGCCGTTCGGCTTCACTGGCTTCCTGTGCCTCTTCAACGCGAACGGACAGGTTGTTGACGGCAACCGCCAGCTGGCCCAGCTCATCCTGACCATAGATTTTAACCTGACCGGAGTAATCACCCCGGGCCATGCGGATGGCTTGCTGTTTCATCGCGTCAATTGGCCGCGTGATCGCCCGACTGATTACGATCGAAATGAGAATACTCAAAAACGCGGCAATAATCGTGGCAATCAGGAAAATCCTGATGATGCTGTTGATGTTGTCGTACACACTGTCCATGTTCGCCCGGATGTAGATGGCTCCCAGGACATTATTTTCATCGCCGGTCGTATTAGCGTTTTTGATAGGAATGATCTTCGTGTAATTCGAACTACCATTATCCCCATCGTAAATAAAGCCCTCGTAGGTTTGACCTGTGTAGAGGGTGTTCTTCACACGTGAATTAGAACTTTTCTGGCCAATATTGTTCTGTGCGTTAACATTACTATCCCCACGCACGGTCCCCTTGGCGTCAACAACCTGAATGTCAGCCGTATTTGCGATGCTTGATTCATTCAGCAAGTCGCGAATATTTGCGTTGGCAGTGTCAGTATCGCTGTTTTGCAAGTCAGTGGACAACTGGTCCTGAATATAGTTCTCGATGGTGATCCGGCTCTTGAAGCTATCAATGTTCTGTTGTTCCAGCTGCTTAACGAAGTACGCACCGATAATCTCGACGGTAATCATGAGCAAAAGGATAAAGACCAGCGCGATTTTGAAATGAATCGACTGGAAAAACTTGATTTTCTTGTTCATGCCAGAACTGACCGTTCCTTCTTCATAGTCTCAGCGCGTTACAAATTCTGTTCAGTGGCTGGGTTGCGCAGGTAGTAACCAACCCCACGACGGGTAATGAGCCATGATGGGTGGGACGGATTGTCCTCGATTTTCTCACGTAGTCGGCGCACAGTTACGTCAACCGTCCGCACGTCACCGAAGTAGTCATAACCCCAAACGGTTTGCAGCAAGTGTTCCCGCGTCATGACCTGGCCCAAATGCCGGGCAAGGTAGTGGAGCAACTCAAATTCACGGTGTGTGAGTTCGATGTTCTCACCGCGCTTGGTGACCGTGTAAGCGTCTGGGTGAATGATCAGGTCGCCGACGGTCAAATCTGCCTTACCATCGTCAACATCAGAGCTGGTGTTACTGTCACTACGCCGGCGCAGGTTTGCCTTGACCCGGGCAACTAGTTCACGGTTGGAGAAAGGCTTGGTGACGTAATCGTCAGCACCAAGTTCTAGACCGAGAACCTTGTCAATTTCACTGTCCTTAGCCGTCAACATGATAATTGGCGTGTCGTTGTCCTTACGAATCTGGCGGGCAACTTCCAGTCCGTCGATCTTGGGCAGCATGAGGTCTAGCAGCACGAGATCAGGCTTCTCCGCCTTGAACTGGCTGAGCGCCTCTTCACCGTCAAATGCGGTGACAACCGTGTAGCCTTCTTTAGTCAAATTGAATTTTACGATATCAGAGATTGGTTTTTCGTCGTCAACGACGAGTACTTTTTTAGCCATACTATTTACCTCCATTAGTGGGGTTCCATCTCCTATTATACTTGTAAACGCAACCGGCCGCAAAAATTAGCTTTTGTTAAAAAATACCAACTCAACGAACGAGCGCACCCACACCCAACAATTGGGAATGGGTGCGCTCTACCGTTGCTAGTCAGCGATTAATCATAATCGAAGTCGCGAGCTCCAAAATCATCAATCACGGTCAAAATGAAATAATCCGTGGAACCAGTTCCGTAGTTTCTCTGCCGAGGATACTGTCTTAACCATCCGCTCAGGTGCAACGTACTTGCGGACGGCCCGTAGTACTTGGTGGGGATGTTTAGCCGAAAATGTATAATCAATTCCTGTTTTAGTGTGCAGTGCAAACCGCGGAATGCGCTTGCCGCCAGAAAGAACTTCGACGGTTACGTAATCAACGTCTGACCAAGGAATCTGAATGTAATCAGCAACTTTTTGGTGGTTAAAATATTCAAAAGCTGTATCGCCAACTATTACTTTGCCATATGAACCAACACTCATATATGAGGTGCCATCATCAGTTAGGTCCACATTCTTATTCATTGATAAAGCCGCAGTTTCAGCTACTGATTTGGACATTACGATTCCTCCAACTTCACGCGTGATTTTCAATTCATTTAAAAATAAGAGCCCAGGTGGAAGCCACCCAGGCTCTTATTATATAGTATAGCACCATCACAAGTGATGAATTATTGACTACATGAGGCCCCATACGTGGAACAGAACACCGACAACGAAGAGTCCAAGGATAACCCAGATTGGGGAAATCTTCTTCTTCAGAAGCCACATGCAGAGGAAGGTCAGCAGCAGAGCAGCGAGACCAGGAATCAACTGGTCCAAGTTGTTCTGCAGAGTCGTGGTCTTGATCTTGTCAAGAGCCAGACCGCCAGCCTGCTGTGTCAGAGCATCGTGGATACCCTGCGCACCCTTTGGTAGGTGTGCCCAGTCAATGTAAGCACCCTTTGAAAGAGGGGTCTTAGAAACAACTGGGGTGAACTTAACGTTAACCCA
>NZ_BLBG01000017.1 GCF_009687905.1 Lacticaseibacillus zhaodongensis
CAAATCATCTGTGGCCTAAACCACGTGTAAAGTTATTTTGATGATATTTGCTTGTCTCCTTGACAGGTACCAGTACACCATGATGTGGCATTTTGTGCATTCACGCGTTGCGACTAGCAAGAACTGGTCACTACTAATTGGCTCTTGGCAGCTGCACATAAAAAAGCACCCGGCTCACCGCTACTTTGCGGTGAGCCGGGTGCGATTGAAGTAAGCTAGTTTATTCTGACATCAGTACGGAGTCGTCGGTCATCTCCGCGCCGCTCTTTTCCTTGAACATGTCGAGCAGGTCGGGTACTGTCAGCCCCTTCTTCTCGTCGCCCTTGATATCGATGGCGATTTTGCCGTGGTCGAGCATGATGAGGCGGTTGCCGAACTTCAGGGCGTCAGCCATGTTGTGGGTGATCATCAGCGTGGTGATCTGCTGCTGCTTAACGATCTGGTCGGTGATGTTCATGACCGTTGCGCTAGTCTGTGGGTCCAGGGCAGCCGTGTGTTCATCCAGCAGCAGGAGCTCCGGCTGCCGCATGGTTGCCATGAGCAGGGTGATGGCCTGGCGCTGACCACCGGATAACATACCGATTTCAGCGTTCAGCCGGGTTTCGAGACCCAGGCCGAGGCTCTCCAGCTTTTGGCGGAAGACGGCGCGTTCATTGCGCTTAACGCCGCGGTTCCAGAAGTTGCGCCATGAGCCCCGTTTGAGGGCGAGGGACAGGTTTTCTTCAACGGTGAGCAGCGGGGCTGAGCCCTGCCGCGGGTCTTGGAACACCCGGCTGATCAGCTTGGCGCGCTTCTCAACACTCTGGTAGGTAACATCTTCGCCGGCGATTTTGATCTGGCCGAAACTGACCGGTAGGGAGCCGGCAATGCTGTTCAGGAGGGTGGACTTACCAGCCCCGTTACCACCGATGATGGCGACGAATTCGCCGGGCTCGAGGTCGAGGTTGATGTTGTCCAGGGCGTGGTTTTCACTAGGCGTGCCCTTTTCGAAGTACTGGTGCAAGCCTTTGATTTGAAGTACTGGTTCTGCCATGTTACTTATCCCCCTTCATGATTTCCTTGTTGTTCCGCTGGCGCTGCCGCATTTGGGCAACTTTCTTTTCCACTAGTGGTAGGGAGAGGAAGATTGCGAGCATGACCGCGTAGAAGAGGCGCAGGGCGTTAGGATCGACCCCCCAAGCCAGGACAAGGGCGATAATGAGCCGGTAGATGATGGCCCCCAAAATGATGGTGAGCAGCCGCTGGCCAAAAGTCAGGTGGCGGAGCAAAATCTCGGCGATGATGATTGCGGCCAGGGCGATAACGATGGTCCCGATCCCCATTGAGATGTCGGCGTAACCGTTTGTCTGTGCCATCAGCGAACCGGAAAGGGCGATGAGACCGTTACTGATCATGTAGACGATGATCTTCATGTTGTCGGCGTTGATCCCGTTGGCCGCGGACATGTCTTCGTTGTTCCCAACCGCGCGGGCCGCGAGCCCCATTTCGGTGTTGAAGAAGAGCACCAGGGCGAGAATGACGATAGCGAGGATGATGGCGCCAACCACGATGGTCGTGGTGGTGCTGTCGCCGATGGTCACCATGCTGAAAATGTTCTTAATGTTGCCGACCAGGGGGACGTTGGCCTGCCCCATGATGAACAGGTTAACGGAGTACAAACCGGTCATGGTCAGGATCCCACTGAGCAGGTCAGGAATGTGTAACTTGGTGGTCATAAATCCGGACACCAGCCCGGCTGCGGCACCGCCGACGAAGCCCAGAAGGGTTGCGCCGATTGCGCTCATGCCCGTGGTGAGGGCGTGGGCGGTGATGGCCGCGCCGAGGGGAAAACTCCCTTCAGCCGTCATATCAGCAATGTCGAGAATACGGAATGTCAGGTAGACCCCGATGGCCATGATCGACCAGAGAATCCCCAGTGAAATGCTTGATGTCAGGATATCCATGCTTACCTCCATAAGTTGTTCGGTACTGCCGGGAGCATCGCGGCTCCGGAGCCGAACTGCTGTGTATCAATAATTCTTAATGTCTTACTTCAAAACGGATGCGTCAACGTTGAACATCTTCATGCGCTTGTCGTCCTTGACGATGGAAGTCGTTGCGGGCTTTTCAACGGGCAGCTGGCTAACTTTCTTGCCCTTGAGGAACTTGATGACCTGCTTTGCAGTCTGCTTACCAAGTTGTTTGTAGCTGATCCCGCGGGTGGCAACGCCGGCCTTCTTGATCATGGTTGCGTCAGCGGTTACGACTGGGACTTTTGCCTGTTCGGAAACCTTGCCGATGGTGGTCATTGCGGCAGCGGCGGTGTTGTCAGTTGGGATGTAGATGGCGTCGGCCTTGTCTGCCAGGGCGGTTGCGGTTTGTTCCGCATCGTTAGTGGAGGCAATGGTCTTTTCAGCCGTCTTCAGTCCGAGCTTCTTGATTTCGGCGCGGGCGAGCTTGATCTGCACGATTGAGTTTGGTTCAGCCGCGTTGTAGAGCAGGCCGACCGTCTTAGCCTTCGGGAACATCTTGTGCAGCAGGTCAATCTGGCCCTTAACATCAACCATGTCGGTGACCCCAGTTGCCTTCTTGTCGGGTGCGTTCAGATTGCTGACAAGGCCGGCAGACTTAGGATCGGTGATGGCGGTGAAGAACATTGGGGTGTCAGGGTCGGCCTTTTGCAGTGCCTGGGCAGCAGGAGTAGCGATGGCCAGGTTCAACTTGTTCTTGTCGTTCTTGAGGCGGTCACTCATGGTTTTCAGGTTGCTCTGGTCGCCCTGCGCGTTTACGTAGTCGATCTTGATGTTCTTGCCGTCCTTGTAACCGTGGGCAGCGAGCTCTTCGGTGAATCCTTTACGGGCGTCATCGAGTGCGCTCTGGTTGATGAGCTGCAAGATCCCAATTTTGGTGACCTTGCTGCTGCTGGATGCTGACTTGCTGCTGTTACCACAAGCTGCAAGCAATGCGACTGATGCGACGACCGTTGCGGCGGTCAAAAGTTTCTTAATCTTCATAATCTATATTCCTCCCAGAATAATCTCTAACAAAAATGGCCGGTCACGTAGAATGAGCATCCACGTGACCGGCCATACATCTTCCGGAAGTATCTAGTCACATGGATTAACTCTTAAGTCCATGTGGCTAACTGCACTACAAGTTGCTACAGCCATCATGGATACAAACCTAGCTGGTTTGCATCCGTGATGCAAACCGCTATCCGTAATAGCCGTAGTAATAAGCGTTATTAATTTGTGTGCGTGAATTGATATTCATGGCGAACACTCCTTAAAAAAGTAATAGCAGTTCTTGTATGCTTGTAAGACTATACTCATGGGATTTTAAAGTCAAGGGCACTATTCAGTTTTTTGTGTACTTCGGCACAGCTGGAAACGCTGCAGCCTTACTTAAGCACGGACTGATCGATGCCTAACTTTTTCATCATCTTTTTGTTTTCGAAGACGCTGACCTTGTTTGGCTTTTCAACTGGGAGGGCACTTGGCTTCTTACCCTTGAGGATCTTGATGGCCATCTGGGCGGTCTGGCGACCAAGCTTTTCGTAGCTGATCCCGTTGGTTGCGACCCCACCAGCGGTAACCATGGCGTTAGCAGCGGGAACGACCGGAACGCCCTTCTTAATGGAGACCCGGCCAACAGTTGCCATGGATGCGGCGAGCGTGTTGTCAGCAGGAATGTAGATGGCCTGACTCTGGCTGGCGAGGGCGGTTGTTGCTTGTTCAACATCGTTGGTCGAAGCAACGGTTTGGGCCGTGCTCTTCAAGCCGAGTGCGGCGATGGCCTTCTTGGCGAGCTTGATTTGCATGGCGCTATTTGGTTCCGCCGCGTTGTAGAGTAGCCCGATGGTTTTGGCTTTGGGCGCAATCTTGTGCAACAGCTTGATCTGGCCGGAGACATCAACCATGTCGGTGACCCCGGTGGCGTTCTTGTCGGGGTGGCTCATGCTGCTAACAAGGCCGGCAGACTTCGGATCGGTGATTGCGGTGAAGACCATTGGCGTCTTGGGGTCGGCCTTTTGCAATGCCTGGGCGGCGGCGGTGGCGATGCCGACGTTGATGTCGTTCTTGTCCTTGGCGAGGCGCTGACTCATGGTGCTGAGGTTGGCCTGGTCACCCTGGGCGTTCACGTAGTCCAGCTTGAGGTTCTTGCCCTCCTTGTAACCTTCCTTAGCCATTTCGGCTTCGAAACCTTTGCGGGCTTCATCAAGTGATGTCTGGTTGATTTGTTGCAAAATCCCGATCTTGACGGTTTTGTTACCATCCTTAGCGCTGGCGGACTTGCTGCCACAAGCGGCGAGTAGGGCGACACTGCTGACGGTAGCAGCCATTAATAGCAATTTCTTAATTTTCATGATTATTCCTCCAAAATGTATAGTCCCTGTAACATTCGACGGCAATTGTCTTAGCGCCTGCGCTGGGCGTAAAACAAAAGCGACCGGTCACGTGGTGTCCACGTGGCCGGTCGCTTCTCCGGAAATAGAAAACGCCACGTGGAATCAATGATGATATCCATGTGGCGGTCAATTGCAAGTTCAATTACCTTAGCCTCATGGATGCAAGCGTCGCGGCTTGCATCCTAGATGCAAACCGCTATCCGAAAAAGCTAAAGCTAAACGCGTTGTTAAGTTGTGTGTTGGTCGTGATTGTCATGATGAACACTCCTTACGCTGGATGCGGTGAATTTGTTTACAAGGGATAGAATACAGGCATCCATAGCGAGTGTCAAGCAATTTCAATTAAAAAATGCAAAGAAATGTAAAAATACACTTTTGAGAGTGGCAGCTCTGCATATAGAACCACTATTATGCGTTGCGCAGCCGCCCATTCGGATGAAATAAATGGTCACCGCTAAACGAGCATAAATCAGAACAACTCAGATAAAATCCGGGGTGGTTACTATTAAGAGCATTATATATAAATTATCGGTGTTCAAGTGGATGTTAGCTCAAACCCAATATAAGTGTACAAGTATAACGTAGGGCGACGGCGCCTCTTTCGGAGCGAGCCGCTGGGAGTGACCGAGCTGAAACGATGATTGTAAGTGAGAGCCTCGCGGGGCTGTGCGGGGCTTTCACTTACAATCATCGGGGAGAACGCAGAGACCGCAAAGGAGCAACGCGACGCGGGCTCGAGTTCAGGGGCAAGACTCGGCGCTTTTCCGAGGCTTGCCCTAACTCTTGTGCAGCTTGCTGCCCATAGAGTTATGGACAGCGTAGCGAACCCGGCCCACAGCGAGCCTGCGTCACTCCCAGGGGCGGTAGCGGAGAAGGATGCGCCGTCACCCGGCGTTCAATAGCTAATGCTAAATTTTATCTAAAAAACCGGCATCCATAATGGATACCGGTTAACGTTCTTAGTTTATTTTCTGAATTGTGACCGGAACTGACTCGGGGAGCCGCTGCTGCAGGCTCACGATGATTTGTTCTAGTGGTTGCCGGAACGTCAGGCGAATGTAGCGCCGCGGTTCGAGGGCAAAAATCGCCACAACCAAGTCCCGGCCGCCCGGTGCTTTGATCGGTGTGAGGGTAACCCCAGCGAAATGTTTGTAGGAGAGAAAGCGGGAGAAGAACCCGTTACCCACGATCCGACTGGTGCCAATTCCGCCGACACCGGCGGAGACGTTGAGGAGAACAAAGAGGGCAAGGAAGACGATGTAAGGCATGCTGTGAATGCCCGTTGTCGCCATCCAAACGGCGATAACGACCCCCCAGATCATTTGCCAATATGCATAGTTGGCCTGGAGCTCGATTTGGGACTGCCAGTACAAATTGTACGCAATGACGACTGCAAGGGCGACGTCAACTGCGATTAAGAAGGATTCAACCATAAACTGCCTCTTTTCTCGATTCTTTACCCCTTCATGATAACAGAGTTCGCTGGCAA
Organism: Lacticaseibacillus zhaodongensis; assembly: GCF_009687905.1. Classification (GTDB taxonomy): domain Bacteria; phylum Bacillota; class Bacilli; order Lactobacillales; family Lactobacillaceae; genus Lacticaseibacillus; species Lacticaseibacillus zhaodongensis. Next base: position 5,877 of record NZ_BLBG01000017.1, read on the forward strand.
AACCTACTCTGACTTCCAAATAGTAAGGAGATTGCAAAAGATGCTTAAAGATGCGTGATTACGGGCTTTTTTTCGCCGGAAACGATTGCAAACAGGCGTTCGCTTTGGTATGCTAGGGATAAATATAGACGGAAGTGAGGGCACGGACATGCCTACTCAAGGACCAAAGAAGCGCTGGGTGCAAATCCTGAGCGCAATTAACGAGTCAATTGAAAGCCGTGGCTACCCGCCAACCGTGCGCGAGATTGGTGCCCAGGTGGGTCTGTCGTCGTCATCGACGGTGGCGGCGTACCTGACCAAGTTGCTGAATGCGGAGCTGATTGCCAAGGATCCGTCCAAACCTCGGACCCTGGAAATCACCGATGCCGGCAAGGAATACATCGGCATTAATGCTAAGGCGGGCATTCCGCTGGTCGGCACAGTCGCGGCCGGGGTGCCGATCACGGCCGAGCAGAACATCGAAGAATATTACCCTGTGCCAACCGGTTTGGGCTATGCCGATGATGATTTATTCATGCTGCAGGTTCAAGGTAGTTCCATGATCAAAATCGGCATCTTGAATGGCGATAAACTGATCGTGAAGCAGCAGAGTGATGCGGAAAATGGCCAAATCGTGGTTGCGATGACTGCCGATAGTGAGGCCACCGTCAAGCGCTTCTACCGCGAGAAAGATGGCATTCGCCTGCACCCTGAAAACGACAGCATGGCTGACATGTACTTCGACACCGTCACGGTGCTGGGGGTCGTTGTCGGTTTGTACCGTGATAATCTAGAATAATCAGTCCTTGATTCAAAATGACCCGGATCCTGCTATGAATGCAGAATCCGGGTCATTTTTGTCGCAATTTGCGTTGTCTAGCCAATCAGAGTCATCACGATTGGAATGACGATCATGGAGAGCACTGTTGAGCTAGCCACACCGACAGCCGCGAATTCAGTATCCGTGTCGTACAAACGGGCAACCACGGGGGCGTTGGTCATGACGGGCATGCAGGCCTGAATGATAAAGATGGCGCGCATCATTGGCGAAATCGGGGCGTTCATAAGGAGCAAGGACATCACGAGCGGGGCGGCGATGAAGCGGCCGAAGAGTACCCCCAGCAGGTCCTTATCGAACTGGAAGGCCTTGCGAATGCCGGCAGCGTAGATTGTGATTCCGATAAAGAACATGGAGCCGGGGATGGTCAGGTTGCCGACGTAGGTGAGGTCGGTCATCAGGAAGTCGGGCAGCTTGATGTGCAGGAGCACGAGGATGATTCCGAAGATGAAACCGAGCAGTGGGGGCGAGAAAATTTTGCCGAGGGTCGTGCGCAGACTGAACTGCGTCTTCTGCTTGCTATCGTGCTGAATCAGGTAGACCCCGATCGTCCAGAAAACGGTGGTGTTCGCCATGTAGTAAACCAGCACGTAGGGCAGGCTCTTGGGACCAAACAGCGCCATGTTCACGGGCAGACCGATGAAGACGGTGTTTGAATTCAGAAACATCGAGCAGAACAGGCCTTCGTGCTGCTTTTCAACGTGGATGAGCCGGGCAACGACCGCCGAAAGGACGCCCAAAATGGCCATCGAAATCAGGGGGTAGCGCAGCTGGGGCAGCAGGCTGAGTAGCTCCTTGGCGGTGAACTTTGTCGCGACCGTGACGATCATGTAGGCGGGCAGGGCAACTTGGGTGACGATTTTGGCAATGATTTTGCCGCTATCCTTGCCGAGCCAGTTCTTGGCGGCGAGCCAGTAGCCCAGGATGATGAGAATCAGGATCTCCGAGACCCCGAGTACGGCGGATGTGAATGCTGTCAATCTGTTTTCCTTCTTTATGTAAGATTTGGTGCGTTGGTGGAGCTATGTATGGGGGCCCGCAGACCCCGGATGCATTAATCAAGTGTGATGATGTGCTGCAGGGGCACATCGAAAGACTCGGTCGGCCAAAATGCAGTGGCGAAGACTTGTGGCGGTAAGGCCAAGGCAAAAGTTGCACCCTGGTACTGACTCAGAAAGCGGTCGTAATAGCCACCACCAAAGCCGAGGCGCTTGCCGCTACTTAGTTCGTAGGCGAGTCCGGGGACCACAACCAGATCGGGTTGCTGGTTTACGAGCGCCTGGTCGTACGCTGGCTCGAGCAGGCCAAATTTGCTGCGAATGAGCCGGTCATCGCCAGGGTGCGGCATGAAAGCCATCTGGCGCTTAGGCATCACCTTGGGTAGGTAAACCGTTTTGCCGGCGGTTTGGGCCGCCGCAATCACGCCACTAGTGGCGACTTCAAACGGACCGCTGATCGTGCAGGCAATGGACTCTGCGGCCTGCCACTCAGGGCTAGCCAGCAGGTTACGAACGAGTTGTTCGGTTTCGCGTTCACGTTTTGCCTGCGGGTAGGCTTTTAATGCTGCAATCTGCTGCTTGCGTGCGCTTGCTTTGTCGATAGTGGGCACCTCCTATAGTTGGGGCTGAAGCCAGTCCTTCAAAACAACTGCCTGGTTATGTTCAAGGTCCCGCGCCCCAAATAATAGTAGAACATCTTGCCCCGCTTGGAGCTGGTCCTTAACCTGCGCGACAAATGCTGGGGCATCAGGATTAGCCTGCAGTTCGGCTAAATACTTAGTTGTGAACTCCGGAAAGCGCTCGGGTTCGTGGTTGAACCATTTGCGCAGCTCGCTGCTGGGCGCAATGGTTTTGGCCCAGAGGTCGAGCGCGGCGTTGACCTTACTAACACCACGCGGCCACAGCCGGTCGGTGAGGATTCGAAAACCGGCGGGCTGCTCCTTGTCATAGATTCTTACAGTCAGCAATTGTGCCAATCAATATCACCTCAAAAATTCTTGGTCCAGCTTTACCATTCATTCTCACCACATTTTAACATTCTTACCAACACTTTGCAGAAATTAAACCCGGTGTGGCTAGAAATAATCGTGTTTCCAGAGGATGTAGGAGCTGATTCCGCACAGTAGCGCCGTCGCGGCAATGATCCCCCAGAAGGCCCAGTACTGGTGCGCGAACGGGACCGGGACGTTCATCCCCCATAATCCGCCGATCACCGTCGGAATGGTCAGAATGATGGTGATGCTGGTCAGCACCTTCATGATGATGTTCAGGTTGTTGGAAACAATGGAACTAACTGTCGTGTTGTATTGCTCCAGAACGCGCTCAGTGACGCCAGCCATGGTGCTCGCCTGGTGGGCCTCAACCATGACGTTTTGTAGCGCCCGGTCGTAACTAGCCGTGGTGAAGAAGCGTTCGCCCTTGCGCAGGTCCTTCAGGATGGGCATGGTGTTGTTCAGTACCGATTCAAAGTAGATCAAAGACTTTTGCATCGCCATGATTTGGTAAAGCTGCTTGTTGCGGGGGGCGTTGCCCAGCTCCCGTTGCAGTTCGTCCACCTCGGCGTTGATGCGGTTCATGGCCGTGACGTAGCCGCTGAGGACGCACCACATGACGTGGAGGGCGAATTCTTCGGGCTTGCTGTGCAGGTCGCGGTCGTTCCAGTTCGGAATGGCTTGATGCAGTTCGGGCGGCAGTGGGGCCGTGGCGACCGTTACCACCTGCTGCCCGGCCAAAATTAAGGCGAGGGGATGGGTCTGGTACTCACGGTGGCCCAGATTATTTTGGCTAGCCTGCGCTTACCGCAGCACAATCAGACCGGGGATGTCGTCATTTGGATCGAGACCGGCAGTCCGGGGGTCCTCCTGACTATCAAGTACCGCGTGCAGGGTGCGGACCGAAATGGTGCACTGCGCCGAAATTTGGCGAATCTCATCCTCAGTTGGGGCGGTCAGCTCGATCCAGCCCGCGTTGCTGGGTTCCGGCACCGCCTCGGCATTGTCGTCACCAATTGCGTAATAAGCAATCATTATGGAGCCTCCTTAATTTTGCGTGATCAGAATGTGCTGCAGTTTACGCAGTGGTGCCGACAGGAGTTGCTGCTTGCGGCGGGCTACCGCGATGGCAAAATGCGGCTGATCGGCGTCGGACAGTTGGAGTACCTGCAGGTGGTCATCAGGACTGATAGCCATTGTCGTTAGCAGGGCCACGCCGACATTTTGCCGCACCATCTTCTTCAGTAAGCCGACGTCACTAGTTCGGAAGACGGTGCGTAGTTGCGCATTACTGCTAGCTTGCAGCTGCGCGATGGCCTGGGTGTGCACGAAGCCGGTCGTCAGGGACACGAAAGGGGTCGTACTCAGTTCAGCGAACGCAATCTGGCCAGCTGTTCCCAGCTTGCGTTCTGGACTGGCGATGATTGCAAAGCGCGAGTTGCTGATTTCAATCGTCTCCAAATCGCTGCTCTCTAGGGGCCCGATGCTGCCGAGCAGCGCCATGTCGAGCTCACCTGCCCGCAGGCGCTTGAGCAATTCGCCGGAGCCGGCTTCGACGGTTTGCAAGTGTTCCATCACGTGGCCCGCCATTAAGCGCGGCACCAGCTGTGGAAAATAGTAGTTGGCGATGATCGGGGGCAAGCCTAAGGTGATGGTTTGGGTTTGCAGAGCCGTCAATTCGCTGCGGGCGGTGCTGAGTTCACTCAGCATGATCTGCGTGTGGCGGTAGAGCTGCTGCCCGGCCGCGGTGACTTTGAGGGTGCCGTGGCTGTGGTCCCGTTCGATCAGTTCGATGCCTAAGTCGGTTTCGAGCCGCTTGAGGGCCATGGAGATGGTCGGTTGGCTGACCTGAAAGGCCGCGGCGACCTGCGAAAAATTTTTTAGATGGACTAATTCGTTAAAATACTCCAAATCGCGGATGTTCATGAACGCACTCTCCTCGGGCTTTCTGACGTCATATAAAGATATTTTATCACTACTGGCTCGTTTGACTATAGTTTTTTGCGCCTGTTAATCTACGTAGGTAAACAAGAAAACAGTTAATAAATCAACTTAATCAATGGAGGCAGAATATGCGCTACACACCAGAACAAATTTTGAACGACCCATTCTTAAACAAGGGGACAGCATTCACGAAGGAAGAACGGCAACGGTACGGCCTCGCCGGGATTTTGCCACCAGCGGTCCAGACGCTTGACCAGCAGGTTGCCCAGGCATACGCGCAGATGCAGAGCAAGAGCAGCGCGCTCGAGCAGCGGATTTTCCTGATGGACCTCTTCAACCACAACCACGTGCTCTTCTACAAACTATTTTCCGAACATATCGCTGAATTCATGCCAATCGTGTACGACCCAACGATTGCGGACACGATCGAAAACTACAGTGCACTTTACATCGAACCACAAAACGCCGTGTATCTGTCTATTGACGAACAGGGAGACATTGAATCCGCCCTCAAGCACGGTGCAAACGGCCGCGACATCCGCCTCATCGTGGTAACCGATGCTGAAGGAATTCTTGGTATTGGTGACTGGGGTACGCAGGGGGTGGAAATCTCTGTTGGTAAGCTGATGGTCTACACCGCCGCTGCCGGCATCGACCCTGCTAGCGTCCTGCCCGTTGTTTTGGACGCCGGCACGAACAATGAAGCACTTCTGAACGATGACCTCTACCTGGGTAACCGCAAGCAGCGTGTCTACGGGGACGATTACTACGCCTTCGTTGACAAGTTCGTTGGTGCCGCGCGGAAGCTGTTCCCGAAGCTCTACCTGCACTTCGAAGACTTCGGTCGCCGCAACGCGGATAACATTTTGAACAAGTACCAAAATGAAATCACGACTTTCAATGATGACATTCAGGGGACCGGGATCATCACCCTTGCCGGAATCATGGGCGCCCTAAACATCTCTAAGCAGAAGATGACTGATCAGGTTTACATGAGCTTCGGTGCTGGGACTGCCGGTGCCGGGATCACCAAGCGGATCTACGATGAATTCCTGCAGCAGGGGATGTCCGCAGATGAGGCCAAGAAGCACTTCTACATGGTCGACAAGCAGGGCCTGCTCTTTGACGACATGCCTGACCTGACGCCCCAGCAAAAGCCTTTTGCCCGCAAACGCAGCGAATTCGCGAATGCTGATAAGCTGACCACGCTGACGGCTGCCATCAAGGCCGTGCACCCAAGCATCCTTGTGGGCACCAGTACCGTTCCCGGCAGCTTCACCGAAGAAGCCGTTAAGGAAATGGCCGCCCACACCGCCCGGCCAATCATCTTCCCGCTGAGCAACCCAACCAAGCTTGCTGAAGCTAAGGCTGCGGACCTCATCGAATGGACTGATGGCCGCGCACTGGTTGCGACCGGGATTCCTGCCGCACCCGTTGAATACAAGGGTGTCCGCTACGAAATCGGGCAGGCCAACAACGCGTTGGTTTACCCTGGTCTCGGCCTCGGGACCATTGCTTCGACCGCGAAGCTGCTCACAGATGGCATGATTTCCGCCGCTGCTCACAGTCTTGGTGGCATCGTTGACCCAGAGCAGCCCGGCGCTGCCGTTCTGCCCCCAGTCACCAAGCTGGATGTCTTCAGCCAGACCGTTGCGGAAGCAGTCGCTGCTGAAGCCGTTGCGGAAAAGCTCAACGTCGATGAAATTAAGGACGTTAAGCAGGCCGTCACGGACATGAAGTGGCAGCCAGAGTACCGCGACTTGGGCGATCTGGACGTCGAACTGGACTAAGTAAACAGGAGGAGAACATTTGACTGCTTTAACAACATCAATTCAGAGTGTTTTGACCATTCTGCTGATTATTGCTCTGGGCTACTACTTGCAACGCAAGGGTTGGTTCGGCGATAGCTTCGGCGGCGAATTATCAAAATTACTCATGAACGTTGCGCTGCCTGCCAATATCTTTATTTCAGTATTGCAGCGTTTGACCCTGAACAAACTGATTAGCTTGTCTAGTGGCCTGGTTTATGGCTTCAGTGCCGTTATCTTGGGTTACATCGTGGCCTTCATTTTGGTGAAGGTACTGCGGGTGCAAAAGGGCCGGCGGGGAACATTTATAAACATGTTCGTGAACGCCAACACCATTTTCATTGGTCTGCCCCTGAACCTGGCGCTTTTCGGCAACAAGGCCGTACCGTACTTCCTGGTTTACTACGTGGTCAACACGGTTTCTACCTGGACGCTTGGTGCCTTCCTGATGGCCCAAGACGACCCAACGGCAACTAAGGCTGCTAAGGGTGGCAAGTTCAACTGGAAGAAGTTGCTGCCACCACCACTGCTCGGCTTCCTTGTTGCGCTGGTCTTCCTGCTGCTGCGGATTCCATTCATCAACGTGCCGGCGCTTAGCTTCGCCGTCAACACCTTGAACTATGTCGGCAGTCTGGTGACACCACTCTCCCTGATTTACATCGGGATCGTGCTTGCAAAAGCCGGCCTGGGTTCGATTCGCTTCGACCGCGACACCGATTTTGCCCTGCTTGGCCGCTTCGTGATCGCCCCAGCGATTATGTTTGCGCTCATCATGCTGGGGATGCACATGGGTAGCGGTGTGCCTAGTCTTGAGGCTAAGACTCTCATCGTGCAGGCTAGTGCACCTGGCCTCGCTGTTCTGCCAGTGCTTGCTGATCAGGCACATGGGGATGTGAAGTACGCTACGAACGTGGTTACCACTTCAACGGTGCTGTTCGTGATCGTGGTACCAATCATCATGTTGCTGATCCAAGGCATCTAACCAGTTGCAAAATTAATTTACTGAACAACCGCGGTGGCCATTTATTGGCTGCCGCGGTTGTTTTGGCTTTTGGATTGCCGGGCGGTGGGGGTATCTACTCCCGCTGCGCCACGGGGCCGCTCCATGCACAGGGTCGCGTTCAAGCCTTGACCAAACCCGTGTCAAGTCTTGACGCTCACCTCGAGCCAACACTCCCTGCGGTCGCTTTGTTGTCTCTGCGGTGCCCCCAATTGTTGGCGGCAAGCCTGCATAGCCCGCAGTCTAGCAGCCAACAATTGCGATGGCATGGAGCAGACCCGTGACTTCGCTCCGTAGATACCCCCACCGCCCTACGTGGATGTTCTAAACTACTCAGTAAACACTGGGTATTCACAATGCTTGTCAACTTGTACAGCAGCTTTCCCAGTTGAAAAAATAAGACCACAGTTGATGATCTGACAATAATAACTTCGAGCGTGGGGATAATTGTGGAGCGTATGATGTGTACCTGTTAATCGACAGTGTAGGGCTGGGCGCGCCTCTTCCGGAATGAAGCTGGCGGGAGTGACCATGCTGAAATTAAGGGATAGCGGAGAGACCGCTAAGGAAGATTAAATAAGTACTGCAAGTTTACCGATAGTGTTGCGAAAACATGGCGGGCTCGGAGATAAGGCGGAAGACTTGGTGCGACCTTCGCCAAGCCTGGAGCCGTGCCCCCCAGCATGCCTGCCGTCACTGCCGCCAGCGAAATGGAGCGAATTGTACTATTGCGGCTCTGCCGCCATTAGTACAATCGACACCGAAGCAGCAACGCTGCGGAGGGGAAGATGCGCGCCCAGTCCGGTATTCCGGCTTCATCTGAGCAGGAAGCGCTGGGGCAGTTACAATTATGCAATGGCGGGTGAACTAGTTTCACGCTCGCCACGCTTTCGTGAATTGCGAAAAAGTGTATCATTATAGCATGATAGAATCGTAATTGGAGTAGCGCGCCATTACCCGCGCTGCGGAAAGGCGGCCAGCTTTGATCAAAGGAATTGGTGTTGACGTTAGTGAAATCGACCGAATCGCGGCCGCACAGCGCAAGCACGGTGATTTTGCCAAGAAGGTGCTGACCGCTGGCGAGTACGCGCAGTGGCAGCAGTACCGCGGGCGCCGTGCTGATGAATATCTGGCCGGGCGCTTTTCCGTTAAGGAGTCTTACGCTAAGGCGTACGGCACCGGACTGGGATCGGTGCAACTGCACGACGTTGAAACCTTGAGCGATGCTGCGGGGCGGCCTTATATCGCTAAGGGACCGCACCAGGGTCCGGCGCACGTTTCAATCAGTCACAGCAAGGAACTGGTTTTCACTGAGGTTATTTTGGAAGGAAGTAATTAACTAATGATAGTCGCCGTGCATCGTCCCACCCGGGTTTTAATTGACGAAGGTGCAATTTATCATAACGTCCATGCCGCGGTAGCAAGCTTGGATGCCGGCACGGATCTATTTGCCGTCATCAAGGCGGATGCATATGGTCACGGCCTGCTCCGGGTCGCGCGGATTGCCATTGCTGCAGGCGCGAGCGGCTTTTGTGTTGCTGTTTTAGACGAGGCGCTTGCGCTGCGGGCAGCGGGCTTTAAGCAGCCAGTTTTGGTGCTGGGCATCATTGACCCGGCTGATGCGCAGCTGGCTGCTGAACAAAATATCGCGGTGCCGGTCAGTGAGTTGTCTTGGCTGCAGGATGCTGCGCAGGTACTTGATGGGCAGCGGCCACTCAAAGTGCATACGGCCGTCGAAACGGGTATGGGCCGCATTGGCTTCACTCATCGCGCAGATTTGCGGGCGGCTAGTGATTACATGAGTGCACATCCCGATCAGTTCACGCACGAAGGGATTTTCACCCACTTTGCAACTGCGGACAGTCCCGATACGCAGCAGTTTGACCGGCAGGTGGCGCGGTTTAAGGAGTTCGTGGCCGTGCTCGCAACACGGCCGCGCTACGTCCATGTTGCCAACACGGCCACTAGTTTGTGGCACCGCGCCTGCGATAGTAACCTGGTGCGCTTTGGAGTGGGGATTTACGGTTTGAATCCGTCTGGCCACGACATTCCGGATTTACCCTATGAGTTAGAGCCGGCACTGAGTCTTGAGTCGGCGTTAGTTTTCTGCAAACACGTCAGCAAGGGCACCACAGTTTCTTACGGGGCGACCTACACGGCTGAGCGGGACGAATACATCGGTACCGTGCCGATGGGCTATGCGGACGGCTGGTTGCGGCGGCTGCAGGGTTTCCACGTCCTTGTCGATGGGCACGAGTGTGAAATGATCGGCCGCGTCTGCATGGACCAATTCATGATTCGTCTGCCCCACGCATACCCACGCGGGACTAAGGTCGTGCTCATTGGCCGTAGTGGCGACAAACAAATTAGTTTACAAGACGTCGCGGATTATGCGGGCACGATTCATTATGAGGTTGCTTGCTGCCTAAGCGCACGGGTGCCACGGGTCTCGGTCAACCCAATTAGTTAATTAAGTTCAAGCGCGCCATGAACGCTCCCTACTGGTATAATAAGGGGAGCGTTTTTTATGTTCGGTGTTTTGGCAATTTTTGAAAGCGGCGATTCCGAAAACGCGAAATAATTGATTGCTATTTGGTCAAGTTGTGCTATTTTGAAGCAAGACGAATCGTGAGGAGCGGAGAAACATGTTTGAAAAACAAGATTTGAATACATGTCCGGCCGATTTTCACGCGTGTGTGGCGGCATTTTGCGAATACTATAATGTTGATGAACCAGTTGCGGCGGCATTTTGTGCACACACAGAGAATGCAGGTTTCGCTTGTTTAATTAAGGGTTATGTGGAGATGGCCCGGCTGAACAGCCAGATATGTGCGGAGTACACGGCTTGTGAGGCAGAAGCGTACAGGCTCGTCTGCTAGAGGTGATGAGGGAATGGATGTAAATGTAAAACGGGGTGACATTTTCTTCGCGGACTTGTCGCCTGTGGTTGGGTCAGAGCAGGGCGGAATGCGGCCGGTGCTCATCGTGCAGAACAATGTCGGGAACCACTATAGTCCGACTGTGATCGTGGCGGCAATAACAAGCCGTATTAGTAAGCCCAAAATGCCGACTCATGTAGGCTTGCGGGGTGGTCACGACGGTTTGGAGCGTGATTCGGTGGTCCTGCTTGAGCAAGTGCGCACAATTGACAAGCAGCGTTTGCGGGATCGCATTGCCGGTTTGTCGGCAGACAAAATGCGGGCGGTCGATGCGGCACTCAACATTTCCTTGGGTCTAAAACCCTTGCCGAAACGCAGTGACACCAACAATAACGTACATAGTGGTAAACAGTAGGGCCTCAACGCCCAAATTGCGGAGCTTAGCAGCAGTTGGCACATACCAACTGGGGTTAAGCTCTTTTTATATTGTAAGCAAAAAGTGCGCGGCGCTAGCAGTAACTCTACTAACACCACGCACTTTAGATTGACGATGAGTAGCTTTGAATTCACTGTCGGCTATCGCTGTCGGCCGTTTCACTGTCCATTTCACTACGGGCAGCAAGCTGCGCTAGTGAAAGTGGCGACTCCTGACCGTTCGTAATTATGGTGAGGAGTCGGCCACCTTCGCTGCGCTCCGGATGTAGGAGAGTAAGCGGCAAGCCGCCAACTCTCCCAGCATGTAAACGTGGCCCACAATGCAGCTCCCGCTCCGCTGTCCATTCCACTACGGGCAGCAGAGCTGCACTAGTGGAAATGGCTCCGCTTAGCCTAAAAATGGCTCCAAGCACAAAGTTCATGTGCTTGGAGCCATTTTTTGCTAATGCTCAGTAGCTAACCGCATTGTGGTCCACTCTTCTGTCTATTCAATTTCGTCGCTGCGGACCGGCTGGCCGGACTGCAGGTCATCGATTTCGACCACGCGGAAGTGCTTGCGTTCCAAGTGGTTGACGATTTCGTTGAGTGTCGTTGCGTCCGTGCCGGCTGGCAGGGTGAACAAGGTGCGCCGGACGTACTCGCCGCGCTTGGCATCGAGGGTGATGCACCCAGAGATGGAAACGAACTTCGCAAGGATTTTGCTCATTGCGGCCAAGTCACCCCGTTCGCCGGTACTCATCACGGTGAGCACGTAGGAGCCGACATCAATGTTCCATGATTCGGACAGCATGTTCAGCAGCTGGGAGTGGGTGAGAATGCCATAGAAGTTGGCAGATTCATCCAGCACGGCGATGTAAGGCAGGTCCTTGATGTTGAAGAAGACCTTGAAGAACGGTGCGTTAACGGGGATGGTCTTGGTAGCATTCTTGAGCAGGTAAGTAACTGGCAAGCTCATGTCGCCGCCCTGACTCTTGTGGCGGTAGATATGCATCTTGTAGATGTTACCGCGGAAAATCTTGCCACTTTCATCCAAAATCGGAACACAACGATAGCCAGAGTCTTCGAGGATTTTGAGGGCCTCTTCGAGCGTGACTGTCTCTTTAACTGTTGTCAAAAACTCCTTCTTGATCACGAGGGACTTAATAAGCATGTTGAGACCTCCTAAATAGTAAATGATTGCACAAATTCATGAGAGAAATTCTAATCACCTAATCATACCATATCCATTCCGGAAGGGTAGACCCGTCGTACGAAAAAGAGCCGCCCCGCTGCTACTGCGAGGTGGCTCTAAATATCAAAACTGTTAACTTTAAATGATGATAACTGGCGTGCCCAAGCTGACTGCAGGGTAGAGCTTGGCAATGAATGTTGGCGGGTTGTTGACACAACCGTGACTACCGTGTTCCTTGTACCAGTCGCCACCGAATGTCGGCTGCCAAGGCGCATCGTGCAGACCGACCCCAGTGTAATCAACGGCCATCCAGTAGGAGACGGGACTATTGTAATCACTACCGTCTGCGTTCTTACCGGTGAGCGTCTTATTGCGCTCCTTGTCCCAAACGTAATAGACACCAGTTGGAGTGCTGTGGCCATCAGGCTTGCCGGTGACGACATCTGAATCCATCACGAGTTTACCGTTTTTGTAGTACCATTCGTGCTGGTTCTGGGTGTCGACTTCAATGTAGGTCGAGCCGATGTCGGTGCCGTTACTATTGTAGCCGGAGCCTTGGTGGATGATGTCCTTCTTGAAATTCTTACCGGCCTTGATGGCGCTGGTCAGGCTGGCAACTTCGGCTGCACTGTTGATCGACCAACCATAAATCCCGCCCCCGATTTTGACCGTGCCCCGCTTCGTGGACTTGAAGCTGCGCGTCTTCTGGTAGGTGGCGTACTTCTTGTTGAGCTGCGCAACATAGGCGGTGAGGCCGTCTTTAGAGACTGTGACCTTGCCGTCTGCGTAACCGAGCCAACTGGTCAGTTCCTGCTTGCTGATGGTAACGGTCTTGTTTTCGATTTTCAGCTGTGCGGTGATGTTTGCAATCTTGCTTAGTTCGTCGCGTTTGCGGGTGAAGGCCTTGCTACTGGTCGTAACCGCGGGCTGCTCGTGAACTTTCTGCAGCTGGACAGTGGTATTGTCGGTGTCGATTGCACTAACAAGTGCCGCCTGCAGCTTGCTGACATCAATCGTGTTGCCGGACTTTTCCTTGTTTACGACCAGTTTACCGTCTGCAAAATGCATGCTTGCATCAACGGGTGCAGTTCGGTTTTGGTTGAGCTTAGTCGCGGTGCTTTGAGCGTATGCGTCCAGCTTAGCCTTGTTGATTCCGGCATTAACGGAGGCCTGAACGCTGTTTTGACCGCTAAGCAAGTGGAAAACCCAGCTCCATGGACTTTGCTGCGCCTTCACTTTGGTCAGGGCCCCGGTGAAATCGGTTTTGACCCCGAGTTCAGCGTCTGATGCGGTGGCTAAGGTCTTGCCGTTTTCACTTAACTTGTAACTGTGGTTTTTGTAGTCACTCTGGAGTGCCTGACTAGCATCCTCGACGTTCTTGCCACTGACACTGACGCCCAATACCTCGGTGTGCGGGAGAAAATGGCCGGTATAATAAATCGCGCCACCCACATAGATAATGAGCAGGACGACGATGGCAATTGCGAGCGTGAGGACATTTTTGCGCTTTGCTAGCACGGTGTCCACTCCTTTCAATACTGAAATGTAACATTGTTACAGAAATGTGTCTTTAGACATAGTAAACCTTTCGCTGGCAAAAATGAAGTGCTGCTGATGCGCGGATTTTGCCGGCTACTGCCATAACGTGATTAGCATAGCATTTGTCTGTGCCTTGAGTGTGGTAAAAAGTTTAAGAATTATGACGAATTCGCGATGGTAAGCGGTTTAGCTGTAACATTTAACTTACCAATCGTAAGTATATGGTCATTTTACCACGAAATCCAGGTGGCTTCTAGGGCGGGCACGTGCATGCGGTGGCAGGGGGTGGTTGGGAATGCAGCAAGAATTGGCAGGAGCGTGATTAGCAAAAGTGGATCCGTCAGTTGTTGACGGATCCACAGATTATGCGTTTAAAAATAGTTCCGTTGCGCGCAACTAAGGGCCGAGTTACGCCTGGGCGGTGCCGCCGAGAAATTTATCCAGGGCCACCGCCACGCCATCGTGGTCGATGTCGAGGGTGTGAAACTTAGTGGCAGCTTTGACCTCCTGGTTGGCGTTGCCCATCGCGACCCCATAGTGGACCGTTTTGAGCATTTGGAGGTCGTTGGAGCCATCACCGAACGCCATGGTGCGGCCCAATGGTTGGTTGAGCTCGTGGCACACGCGCAAAATGGCGGTGGCCTTGTTGATTCCGTGGGCGGTGATTTCGATGTTGTCATAGTAGGAACTGGAGGCGTCAATGTCGGACAGCTGGTTCATTTCAACACGGGCCCGGGCAACCTTTTCCAGGTCCTGATCCATGGCAATAGCGTTGGTGATTTTGGCCGCTTTTGCGCGGAGCTGTTCGAGCGAAGTGATGTCAATGTAGTTGGCGGGGTCAACACCAGCAACCCGGTGTTTGCCGTCATCCGATGCGGCGGCAGGTAGGGGTGCCAGGTCCAAAATTTTGTCCAGCGTGAAGAAGTACTGCGCAAGCTGGTACTTCTTGGCGACGCGCCAGATGCCTTCCAGTGCGTTTGTGGAGAGGTGCTGCGCGCGGACCTGGCCGTTGATCCGCGTGACGGTGCCATTAGCACAGATGATGTCTAGGTCGGGACCGATGCGGGCTGCCATCTTGATGGCTGAAAAGAGGGGGCGACCAGACGCGATGAAAAAGCGGTGGCCTTGGGCGCGGTACTTGGCAATCGTTTTGACGACGCGCTGGCTCGGGTACTGACTGTGGCCGATCAGCGTGTTATCGATATCCATGAAGATAGTGTAGGGTGACATGAATGAGCTTCCTTTGTTAAATGTTGTGGGTACAAATATAAGCGGTTTCATTATAACAAAATATAATGGTCGTGATTAAATAAAGTGGGCTGGGGGTGCGCATCTTAGTCGAGCTGCGAGGAACTGAAGCTTGAACTTTTGCAACTTGTTGCCATTAGTTCAACGGACAACGTAGTGAAACTTGCGCTTTGCACACTCCGGAAGTAATGCTAAAGCCCAGGCATTTCTACTAAGCTACAATGTTGAATTTTGCTACAGCCTTCTATTCTACTGTGCCGAACTGAGCTCCGCGGGACTGAAGCTTGCGCTTTGCACACTCCGGAAGTAATGCCAAACCCCGGCATTTCTTCCGGAGTACGCAAATGCTCAGCTTCAAACCG
>NZ_BLBG01000018.1 GCF_009687905.1 Lacticaseibacillus zhaodongensis
ACTGAAGCTTGCGCTTTGCACACTCCGGAAGTAATGCCAAACCCCGGCATTTCTTCCGGAGTACGCAAATGCTCAGCTTCAAACCGTCCCGCTGCGCATCTTACAACAAAAAAAGCCCCGACCACATAAGTAGTCGGGGCTACGTCAACTGGGGGAACAGTTGGCGACCGGTCAGCAACAATCCAGGGAATTGTCTAACGGTTTTATTTTTGCTTAGTTAAAAGATTACTGACGAGTTTCGATGTCGTTGGCAGCGAATGCATCGTTGATGATCTTCTTAAGCTGTGAGGAAGAAGCCTTCATGCTCTTCTCTTCGTCATCGGAGAGAGGAACTTCGATGATTTCCTTGATACCGTTGCGGTTGATAACTGCAGGAGTACCAATGTAAACATCGTTGATGCCGTACTGGCCGTCCATGTAGACAGACAGTGGCAAAACGGCGTTCTCATCGTTGAAGATAGCCTTGGTGATCCGTGCAAGAGCTGTACCAACACCGTAGAAGGTAGCACCCTTCAAGTTGATGATGGTGTAAGCTGCGTCACGAACGCCTTCGAAGAGCTTGTTCAGCTGTTCCTTGGTTACTTCTGGGTGAGCCTTCATGTATTCGGCAATTGTTACGCCACCGATAGTGGTGTGACTCCAGCCGGCAAATTCGGTGTCACCGTGTTCGCCAAGAATGTAACCGTGAACCGAGCGTGCGTCAACACCGGCAAGGTTGCCAAGTGCCTGACGGTAACGTGCGGTGTCCAGTGAAGTACCAGAACCGATAACCTTGTTCTTAGGGAAGCCAGAAAGCTTCCATACGGCGTAGGTCAAGATGTCAACTGGGTTAGCAGCGACAAGGAAGAGGCCCTTGAATCCTGACTCAACGATTGGCTCAACAACGGCCTTCATGATCTTCAGGTTCTTGTTAACAAGGTCGAGACGAGTCTCGCCAGGCTTCTGAGGTGCGCCTGAAGTGATCACAACCAAGTCAGCGTCTTTGCAGTCGCTGTAGTCAGCTGAGTAGATCTTCTTTGGTGCAGTGAAAGGAAGCGCGTCGGAGAGATCGATTGCGTCCCCCTTCGTCTTGTCCTTTACAATGTCAACAATACCAAGTTCTTGTGCAATGCCCTGCTGGACAAGTGCAAAAGCGTAACTAGAACCAACGGCCCCGTCACCAACAAGAATAACCTTCTGATGCTTAGCAATTTCTGCCACGGTGTTATCATCCTTTCTGAATATACCTTTACAATACAACCAGCATTATACCATATCTGATTCTGAAAACATTCCCTAGATGCTGAATTTGTTTAGCCACCACGTAATATTCGCCCATTTAGTGGGCTTAGAAGGCGGGCAAATGTTTTTAAGCAGGGGGGTGAGCCTAACTAATATCTTGGCTTGTAGCGGCTCAGGCGTCGCGTTAGCGCTATCATCGACAGGGATTAAGCTGCTGCGGTTACGGCCGCGTGCGCACGTGGTATACTGGCTCTGACATATAGATAGTAATTTAGTCCCACCCGGTCGCGTGCCGGGAGCTGGGGCGTTTTTTGCGTAAATCACCGGATGCGGTGGAGTATAGGAGCGAATTAGATAGTGTTAATGATTATTGGGCTGGGTAATCCCGGCAAAAAGTATGCAACTAGTAAACACAACGTTGGGTTCATGGTTCTAGACGAGCTGGCTAAACAGCTCGGCGTCACCATCAGCAAAATGGAGTTTGACGCGGCCACCGCGACAACACACCTTAATGGCGAAAAGATCATGCTCGTTGAACCGCAGACCTTTATGAACGCTTCCGGGCGGGCTGTCCGCCAATTGATGAGCTTTTACCAAGTTCAGGAAGACGAAATCATCGTCGTTCAGGATGACCTCGACATGCCAATGGGCAAACTGCGCTTGCGGCTCAAGGGTTCTGCTGGTGGTCACAACGGGATCAAGGACATCATCAACGCGACCGGCAGCAGTAATTTTGCCCGGATCAAAATCGGTACGGACCACCCGGCTAAGCAGACTGTTGTTGACTGGGTATTGACGCCGTTTAGCAAGGACGACCAGCCGCTGATCAACGCCGCTATCGACAAGGCGGTGGCCCTACTGACGGACCGGATCAATGGTGCGGACATCCCCAGTTTGATGAATAAGTACAACTGAGTTAGCGATGTTTAGTTTGTCTTGGCACTTTAATATGTAAGGAAAACTCATGGATTTAGTAACGATGCTGGCGCAAACGCCAGAACTAACAGATTTATGGCCCCAGTTGCATAAGGGCCGGCACCTCATCACTGGCCTGGCTGGTTCCGCGCGCACGGTTTTCTTGGCGGCCGCTGTTTCCCAGCAGCAACACCCCATTTTGGTGATCGAAAATGACCGCAATCACGCTGACGAGCTCGCTGCCGATTTGGGCAACCTGCTGCCAACGTCTTCTTTGTATTCCTTCCCGGTTGAAGATGTGCTCGCCGCGGAGGCAGCAACGACTTCCCTCGATGCGCGCCAGGAGCGGATCGAAGCGCTCAACTTCTTGCTAGCAGACGAGGCCGGTGCGGTTATTACCAGCATGCCTGGTCTCCGGCGCTTACTACCGGAAGTAAAGCAGTGGGCACAGGCCCAACTGCATTTTGACAGTAGTAGTGAAATTGACCCCGCCGCGCTTGCGGCTAAGCTGGTGGCACTTGGTTACCGCCGGGACAACTTGGTCAACGCACCCGGAATGTTTGCAATTCGCGGGGGCATTATCGATATCTACCCTCTGAACGAGGATTATCCGATTCGGATCGAACTCTTCGACACTGAGGTGGACTCGATTCGGCAGTTTGATGCTGACACCCAGCGTAGTCGCGACAAGCTGGACGAAGTAACCATCGTGCCCGCAAACGACATGTTGGCCGGCCCAGACCAGATGCACGCCGCCGCGGCCTCAATGAATCTGGCTGCTAAACGTTACGCGGAGCACAGCGCGGATGAGGCGGAAAATCAGGTGGCTGCGGCTTTTGGCCAAAAGGTGGCGGGCCTGGCTGATCAGTTGGGCCAGGACATTCTTCCCGAGGGCATGGCCGAGTTCAGCGCCGCGTTGTACCCAGAGGGCACGACCATCACGGATTACCTGCCGGCTGGAAGCAGTGTCGTTTTTGACGACTACACCCGGATCCTGGACGGGGATGCGGCAACTCTGCAGGAGTATAGTGCCCGTACGGGGGACCCGCTGCAGAATGTCCAGCCGCCACTGCGGCCGGTGCAAGAACTAGAACGCGGCGACAAGCACGCGCATATCTTCCTGTCCCTGTTCCAAAAGGGGATGGGCAATTTGCGTCTGCAGACGATCACGAACGTGCAGACGCGCAGTGTGCAACAGTTCTTTAGTCAATTGCCGCTACTGAAGGCGGAGACCGACCGTTGGGCCAAGCAGCGTCAAACAGTGCTGCTCATGATTCAGGAACCAGTGCGTGAGCCTAAAGTCCTCTCCAGCCTGCAGGATTTTGAAATCAACGCCCAGCTGGGTGATGAAAGCAAAATCGCTTCGGGACAACTGCAGATCATTCACGGAAACTTGGCCAACGGGTTCGAAATGCCGAGCGCCAAGCTGGTCGTATTGACCGAACATGATTTGTTCAACGCCAAACCTAAACGGCGGGTGCGTCACCAGACCCTCGCTAACGCCGAACGCTTGAAGAGTTATAACGAGCTGCAGGTCGGCGATTATGTCGTCCACGTTAACCACGGGATCGGGGTTTATAAAGGCATTCAGACGCTGACCGTTGACGGGGTGCACCAGGACTACATCACCATTGAATACCGGGACAAGGGGCAGCTGTTCATTCCGGTCACCCAGCTCAACATGGTCCAAAAGTACGTTGCCTCTGAGGGCAAGAAGCCGACCATTAACAAACTTGGCGGGGGTGAGTGGCAAAAGACCAAGAAGCGGGTCGCCGCCAGAATTGAAGACATTGCTGACGACTTGATCGATCTCTACGCCGCGCGGGAGGCGGAAAAGGGCTTTGCTTTTGCTAAGGATGATGCCTTGCAGGCCGAATTCGAGGCGGAGTTCCCGTATCCAGAGACCGCGGACCAGATTCGCAGCGTTAAGGAAATCAAACACGACATGGAACAGCCGCGGCCAATGGACCGGCTGCTCGTTGGGGATGTGGGCTTTGGGAAAACCGAAGTCGCGCTCCGGGCCGCGTTTAAAGCCATCACTAACGGCAAGCAGGTGGCCATGCTCGTGCCGACCACCATTTTGGCCCAGCAGCACTACGAGACCATGATCGAACGCTTCGCCGACTTCCCGGTCAAAGTGGGGATGCTATCCCGTTTTGCCACGCCGGCGCAGGTCAAAGAGACGCTGACCGGCCTGGCTGACGGAACGGTCGACATTGTTGTCGGCACCCACCGTCTGCTCAGTAAGGACGTGCATTACAAGGACTTGGGCCTCCTGATTATTGACGAGGAGCAGCGCTTTGGGGTCAAGCACAAGGAACGGATCAAGCAGATGCGGCGGGACGTTGACGTGCTGACGCTGACGGCCACCCCAATCCCGCGGACGCTGAACATGTCCATGCTCGGGGTCCGTGACCTGTCCGTCATCGAGACGCCGCCAACCAACCGTTATCCCATCCAGACTTTTGTGATGGAGCAAAATGCCTTGGCAACGCGCTCGGCGATTCAGCGTGAAATCGAGCGCGGCGGGCAGGTGTTCTACCTGCATAACCGGGTCGAGGACATTCAGCGTACCGTCGACAACTTGCAGCAACTGGTGCCCGAGGCCACTATCGTCTATGCCCACGGCCAGATGAGCGAGAACCAGCTGGAGACCGTAATCGCCGATTTCATTCACGGTGAGGCCGACATTTTGGTCACCACGACCATCATTGAAACCGGGGTGGACATGCCCAACGTGAACACACTGATAATTGAAGACGCGGACCGTTACGGCCTGGGACAACTGTACCAGCTGCGCGGGCGCGTCGGGCGGTCGAGTCGGATCGCCTACGCCTACTTCATGTACCGGCAGGGCAAGGTCCTGACCGAGGTCGCCGAGAAGCGGCTGGCGGCCATCAAGGATTTCACCGAGCTTGGCAGTGGCTTCAAAATTGCGATGCGGGACCTCTCGATTCGCGGTGCCGGCAACCTGCTTGGTTCGCAGCAACATGGCTTTATTGACTCCGTTGGTTACGACCTCTACACGCAGATGCTGCAAGAGGCTGTTGCGCGCAAACGGGGCCACAAGCAGGTTGAGAAGACCGATGCGGAGTTATCGCTGAATGTTGAAGCATACCTGCCGAACGACTACGTGAGTGATCCGCGGCAGAAGGTCGAGATCTACAAGCGCGTGCGTCAAGTCGAGAATGAAGACCAAGAGCGTGAGCTGGAGGACGACCTGATCGACCGTTTTGGCGATTACCCAGAGCAAGTCGCGACCCTGATCACCGTGGCGCACATCAAGCGGCTCGCGGACGTTGCCTTGGTTGATTCAATCAAGCGGAGCGACCGCAAGCTCATCGTGCGCTTAAGCAAGCGGGCGAGCGCGGATGCTAGCGGTGAACCCATTTTCGCGGCGCTGGGCAAGACCAAGTTGCGCGCGACGGTGGCCCAGAGTGGCCCGCACCTAGTCATCACCTTGCTGATTGAGAAGGGGATGGCGGAGTACGCATGGCTGGAACAGTTGCAGAAGTTTGCGGCCGGTCTCGCTGAACTACGCAACCCGGCTGCGGACAATGAGCAAGACAAAGCATAATTTTGCATTAGCTTTACCCCGCTAATGCGGCGGAAGCCATGCTCGTGGTGCACAATCAAACTAGTTATTACTACTTCGAAAAGGGGGACCACGGCGATGCGAAACGCGCAGATGCGTGAACTAATGAATGGCGCCTGGATTCTCAGTCTGGGCGGCCTCATCACCAAGATTCTGAGCGCGGTCTACCGCATTCCCTTTCAGAACCTGGTCGGCGACACGGGCTTTTATATTTACCAACAGGTCTACCCAATCTACGGCTTGGGGATGGTGCTTGCCCTGAGCGGCCTCCCCGTCTATGTTTCTAAACTGGTGGCCGCGGCGGGCAGTTCTGAAGCCCAGCGGCGGGTCGCGCGCCGCTGCATTAGCTTGCTCGCGGCCCTGGGTGGCCTGGCCTTCGTGTTGATTTTCGCCGGGGCCCGACCGCTGGCACTGGCCATGGCGGACGTGCAGCTGACCCCCCTGATCCGCTGCGTGGCCTTCATGTTCCTCTTGCTGCCGATCCTAGGCGGTGCGCGTGGTTACTTTCAGGGCGTGGGCAACATGGTCCCGACCGCCAGTAGCCAGGTTCTTGAGCAGCTGGTGCGAGTCGCCATCATTATCGCTGCGGCCGTCTGCGGACGGTACTTTCACTGGTCATTGTACTTGACGGGCACGGTCGCGATGTCCGGTGCCTTGTTCGGCGGGACGGCGGCTGCGGTGCTCATTTTTCCGCGGCTGCAGGTTGCACTGGCGGGCCGCTTGCTGCCGCGCCGGGCGCAACTGCCGACGCGAGATTTTGTCCGCCACTTTCTCATTGACGGCGGGGCCTTCGTGCTGTTTTCGGCGCTACTCATCTTGCTGCAACTCGTGGACAGCTTCACGGTCACCCGCGGATTGGCCTTGCACGGGCTGGCACCAGCAGTTGCGCGGGCGGCCAAGGGGGTTTACGACCGTGGCCAGCCACTGGTTCAGTTGGGTCTGGTTGTGGCGACGGCGCTGACGCAGAGCTTATTGCCGAGCCTGAGCCGCAGTAACCATTACGGGCAAAAGACTGCGTTCACGCGGATCAGCGTGATGCTACTGCACCTGACCGTGGTGTTTGGCGTGCTGGCCAGTCTGGCCCTTGCCGTGGTCATGCCGAATCTCAACCGGTTCCTGTTCGGCGACGCGCAGGGCTCGGGCGTGCTGGCGATGTACGTGCTGAGCGTCGCGCTGGTCGCGGCGGTGAACGCGCTCAGCAGTCTGCTGCAGAGCCAAGATCAGTTTCGCACCCCGACCGTGGCGCTAGTACTGGCGCTGCTGACCAAAATTACTTTCAACCTGCCGCTGACTGCTCGTTGGGGGACTTTTGGCAGTGCCCTAGCCAGCAATTTGGCCTGGTTAGTTGCGCTGGCGACGGTGTACGCGGCAATTCCGGGCGCAATTCGCCACAATTTCTGGCATAATGGGTTTGGCCGGCGGCTGGCACTGACCGCGCTGGCACTGTGCGTTAGTGGCGCACTTCTAGGCCAGCTACTGCCGCCAAGCGGCCGGCTGGCGGGACTGGTGCACTGCCTCCTCATTGGCTTGGGGGCGGGGGCGGTCACACTATTAGTCGCCTACCAGCAACAATTATTAGCGCTCCGGGAAATCCTCGTGATTCCGGCCGGACGCAAAATTATGAAATTACTATCGCAATTTAAGAGAGGATAACATTATGCGTTTAGACAAATTTTTGAAGGTTTCACGTATCATCAAGCGGCGCAGTGTCGCAAAAGAAATCGCGGACAAGGGCCGAATCCAGATCGGTGACCGGGTCGCGAAGTCTAGCACTGACCTCAGCGTCGGCGATGTGCTGACAATTGCTTTTGGTAACCGGACTTTAGTCGTGCGCGTCGACGAAATGGTTGAAACGACCAAGAAAGATGCGGCAGAATCAATGTATACCGTTCTTGAACAAAAGGAGAATGCAAGCGATTAAGCTATACCTGGCGGCGGGTTCTTGGTATACTTGCAATTAGAACGAGGAAAGGACGATTGTTATGGCTAACGCACCCATTAGTCGAATTGATAATGCGTATGCACGGGCACAGAGCGCGGCAAAGCTGCAAGATAAGCAGCGGTCACTGCGGAGACGGGTGCACGTGCGGCGTTTTATCGTGATGGCTATTTGTGCGGTGGTAATTATCGTCAGTGGGGCGCTTCGCCTCGCCCAAATTCATCAGCAGCAGAACACCGCTGATGCGCAGCTGCAGGTTGCAAACAAGCAGTTGCGAAAGGTGCAGAACCACAAACAGGCGCTTAAGGTACAGGTTGATCAACTCAAGAATGAAGCGTACCTGGGTAAACTAGTGCGGTCGCAGTATTATGTGTCCAAGTCGGGAGAGACGATTTTCACCCTGCCGACTTCTGCGAATCGCATTCCGGGTGACGACTCACTAACTAAGTAGTAGGACGCGAGTCTAAGGAGGACTTTTTCGCATATGGCAGTTTCAGTTGGGGCAAAGGTAGACGGTAAGGTTACGGGAATTACAAACTTCGGTGCCTTTGTTGATTTGGGTGCGGGCCAGACCGGTTTGGTGCACATCTCCGAAATTTCAGATTCGTTCGTCAAAGATATCCACGACGTGCTGAGCGTCGGCGACACGGTCACGGTTAAGGTGATGAGTGAAAAGGATGGAAAGATCGGTCTTTCCATTCGCAAGGCGACGGATCACCCAGCCGGGGCTAACGAGCATCACCAGAGCGAACGCCATGAGGGCAGTCGCCCCCAAGGTGGTCAGCGGCCACACAGTAACGGCGGCAGCCGGCACGAGGGTGCCCGCCCGCAGCATCATGGCTATGATAATGGCCATGGTGGGCATGGCGAGGACAAGCCCGATGATTTCGACTCCATGTTGTCCGGATTCCTGAAGGATAGTGAACAACGCCTATCCACACTCCGGCACAACACCGAAGGCAAACGCGGTGGTCGCGGCGGCCGGCGGAGCTAATCTTAAAGTAACTGACTAAAGGCGGCTGGGGCCGTCTTTTTTGCTAGGGTGGGCATGATTTTGCCCGGGGAGGTCGGACTTGCTGACGCCAAATGAATTAGCACACAATCTAGAGGAACTGCAGGTCGCACCCGGGAGCACGATCCTGGTGGCCGTTTCCGGTGGTGCAGATTCGCTGACCCTCCTTGATCTGCTCGTGCGGCTGCGGCCGCGCCTGCAGTTGACCGTGGGAGCGGTACATATTAACCACGAGTTGCGGCCGGAATCAGTTGCAGAGGAACAGAAGGTGCGGGCGTACTGCACCGCACATGCAGTCCCCCTGACCTGCACGCACTGGCCAGTCGCCCAGCATCCAGCTAGCGGCATTGAGGCGGCCGCCCGTAAGTTTCGCTACGCCAGTTTTGCCGCGGCCGCTCGTGCCGGGCATTACCAGGTGCTGATGACGGCTCACCACCGGGACGATCAGGTGGAGACGGTGCTCTTTCGGCTGCTTCGGTCCGGGGATGTGCATAGCGTTGCGGGCATCCGGCCACGGCGGGACTGGCAGGGAATCGTTTTGGTGCGGCCCCTGCTGAACTACAGCCGCCAGGAGATCCGCGCATATGCGACCATGCGGCACTTACCTTTTAGTGATGACGCGAGCAACGCTGACACGCACTACAGTCGCAACTTTATCCGCCACGAGGTCTTGCCGCAACTGCGTGCCCGGATGGGGCGGGTCGATGAACACATCGCGCGCTTTGCGCGGGACCAGCAGGGAGTGCTAGAATTAGCAGACATGACAGTGTGTCATTATTTGGGGCTTCTCGGTCCAAAGACTGATGAATTCAGTTGGAAACAGTTGCAGAATGAAGAGCGCTCGTTGCAATTACAGGTCTTAACGGCGGCAATGCGCCGCTGTGTTCCCGATGTCAGTGCCAAACAGCTCGCGGAAATATTGGCTGCATTGAACCGGCATGACGGGGAGACGCGCCGCGTGGAGTTAGCCCGCGGACAGATCGTTGTCGTGCGGGCGCAGCAACTGCGGGTGCAGCAAGTTGCTGCTGCCACGGTCGCAACACCAGCAACGCAGGTGTTAACGCAACTGGACCAGGCCGTTCCGTATCGTGGCGGCCAACTGCTAGTGACCCGGCACCTGCAGCCTGGCGACGAAATACTTGGGAGCGTGGCGGGTGACTTTCCGTTCAGCCTGCGCACCCGGCAGCCGGGCGACTATCTGACCTTGGCAAACGGCCAGCACCAAAAATTGCGGCGCTTCTTTATTAACGAACATGTGAATGCCGCCGACCGGGCCCAGCTACTGTTGCTCGTCCACGGCAGTGAGGTCGTTTGGATTGAGAATCTGGCCCTAAACCAATTGTTTAAACCGCAGTCAACTGTTAGAATCAAGGCAAACTTGGTCCTGCGACGGGCTTAAAAATGGAAGGCGAGGATTAAATCATGGACCCAGACGTTTTACGCGTTCTCTTTAGTGAAGATGATATCCACAAAATCGTGCGGGATTTGGCGCAGAAGGTTCAAAAGGATTACACGGACAAGGTGCCCCTCGTTGTCTGCATTCTGAAGGGGGCCGTGATTTTCATGACCGACTTCGTGCGTGAGTACAACGGCCAGCTGGAGATGGACTTCATGGATGTTTCCAGCTATGCCGGCGCAAGCTCGACTGGTGAGGTGCGGATTTTGAAGGACCTCGACAGTAGTGTTAAGGACCGCGATGTCTTGATTTTGGAAGACATCATTGATACCGGTGCGACGCTACAGTCGTTGACAGAGCTTTTTGGCAATCGGGGGGCAAATTCCGTTCGGATCTGTACTTTGTTCGACAAGCCGAGTGGCCGCAAAGTCTTTGCGCACACCGATTACGTTGGCGCGTCCGTTCCCGACGAATTCATCGTTGGTTACGGGATGGATTATAATGAACGTTACCGGAATCTGCCTTATGTTGGGGTACTGAAACCGGCTGTCTACACTAAGTAGTTTCCCAAATGGGAGGTACTTTGTGGTATGCTCGTGAGAGTTGATTATTGTATATTACTTAGTGCTGGAGGTTATGCATGAAGAATAGGAGAAACGGCTTATTCAGCAGCACACTCTTATACTTGGTCCTGTTTATTGCTTTAGTTGGTGGCTTCGGCTACTACATGCGGGGAAACACAAGTTCACCGTCAGAAGCAATCAAGTCCAGTGAGTTTACTGCTGATCTTAAGCGCGACAAAATTAAAGAATTTTCAATCCAGCCTAGTGGTAGTGTTTACAAGGTTAGTGGTGAATACCGGAAAGCGAAGGAGAGCAAGACTAGCTCCACGCTGCTCGGTAGCACCAAGACCAAAGTCAAGCAGTTCACGACGGTGGTTCCCGGAACTGATAGTTCAATTAAGAACATTCAGAACACGGCAGCTAAGAATGGGGTCAAAAACTCCACGGCTGAAGAGTCACAGTCAGGCGTTTGGGTATCACTGTTAATCAGTGTGATCCCGCTGCTTTTCATCATGGTCTTCTTCTACCTGATGATGAACCAGGGTGGTCAAGCTGGCGGCGGCCAAAACCGGATGATGAGCTTCGGCAAGTCGCGGGCTAAGCAGTCAGAAAAAGCCAAGAACAAGGTGCGCTTTTCTGATGTGGCTGGTGCCGAAGAGGAAAAACAGGAACTCGTTGAAGTTGTTGAATTCCTGAAGAATCCTAAACGTTACCAAGAACTAGGTGCACGCATCCCAGCCGGGGTGCTCCTCGAGGGACCTCCTGGTACTGGTAAAACCTTGCTTGCCAAGGCCGTTGCTGGGGAAGCGGGCGTACCGTTCTTCTCCATCTCCGGTTCTGACTTCGTTGAAATGTTCGTCGGTGTTGGTGCATCGCGTGTTCGTGACCTGTTTGAAGAGGCCAAGAAGAAAGCGCCTGCAATTATCTTCATTGACGAAATTGACGCGGTCGGGCGCAAGCGTGGTAGCGGCATGGGCGGCGGTCACGATGAACGTGAACAAACCCTGAACCAATTGCTGGTTGAAATGGACGGGTTTACTGGTAACGAAGGCGTCATTGTTATGGCTGCCACGAACCGTTCCGATGTCTTGGACCCAGCTTTGCTGCGGCCAGGTCGTTTTGACCGGAAGATTCTTGTTGGTCGGCCTGACATTAAGGGTCGTGAGGCAATTCTCAAGGTTCACGCCAAGAATAAGCCACTGGCCGATGACGTTAGTTTGAAGCGGGTCGCGCGCGAAACACCAGGCTTTGTTGGTGCGGACCTCGAAAACCTGCTGAACGAAGCGGCACTGGTTGCGGCACGGCGGAACAAGAAAATCATCGACGCGAGCGATGTTGATGAAGCTGAGGACCGGGTAATTGCCGGACCAGCCAAGAAGGACGCTGTTATCTCCGAAAAGGATCGGAAGACGACGGCGTACCACGAAGCTGGGCACGCAATTATTGGTTTGGTGCTCTCCGATTCACGGGTCGTGCGCAAGGTTACTATCATTCCGCGTGGGCGTGCTGGCGGTTACGCTATCACCCTGCCTAAGGAAGACCAGTTCATGATGAGCAAGAAGGACCTGAACGAACAGATTGCCGGGATGCTCGGTGGCCGGACGGCTGAAGAAATCATCTTCAACCAGGAAAGCACCGGAGCTTCCAACGACTTCGAACAGGCTACCCAGATGGCCCGGAGCATGGTAACTACCTATGGGATGAGTTCTACCATTGGGACGGTTACCTTGGAACGTGATACTGGTGAGCCTTTTGTCGGTGCACAGTACGGTTACCCTGGTTACTCTGAAGCTACCGCTGCCAAAATCGATGATGAAGTTCGCGAAATCATTGATGAAGCGCACAAGCGGGCTTACAAGATCATTCAGGACCACCGCGCACAGCACAAGCTGATTGCGGAGGCCTTGCTCAAGTACGAGACCCTGAATGAAGAACAGATTCTCAGCTTGTTCAAGGACGGCAAAATGCCCGACAAGAACGAGTTCCCGAGCGAAAAGGCTGCTACCTATGAAGAAGCAAAGGCAGCTTTGGAGAAGAAGGAAGCGCAGAAGCAGCAAAGCACTACTAAGGATGACGATGCTGATAACAATGCATCCACGCCTAGTGCTAACGACAGCGCCCCTAAGGACGATGCCCCTGCTGATGCACCAGCTGATCAGCCAAAGCAAGACGCAGATACTGCGGCAAGCAAGGATGACCAGACCAAACCTGAGCAGCCAAACGATGATCACAAGGATGATCCAGAGGCTTAAGGTTACTGCAAAAAAGGACTACGGCACATGCCGTGGCCCTTTTTTGTTTAGCAGTAGAAGCGGCAACTGCGGCGAAAACTAAGCCTTTGTGGTATGCTGAAAGCAATGATTTTTTGCAGAAAGGAAATCTAAAATGAGCGATTATTTAGTAACTGCCATGACCGCAGACGGTAAGTTCCGTCTGTTCGCTGTGGATGCGACCCAGACGGTCAGTGAGGCGCAGAAACGGCACGACACGTGGTCGGCTTCAACCGCTGCACTCGGCCGCACACTTGTGGCCACGGGGCTGCTTTCCGCTGCCGAACTGAAGGACAAGGACGACATGTTGACGGTCCGGGTCAAGGGCGATGGCCCTGCCGGCCTCATTGTGGCGGATGGTGCAGCCAATGGCACCGTGCGTGGTTATATTCAAGAGCCCCATGTCAATCTGCCGCTGAACGTCGTCGGCAAAATTGATGTGGCTGCAACCGTGGGCAAGAATGGTCTGCTCGCAGTCACCAAGCTGCTTGCAGGGGGCAAACCCTTCACGGGGCAGGTGCCACTTGTCTCCGGTGAATTAGGTGCTGACTTTACGTATTACCTTGCGAAGTCGGAACAGATTCCGGCCAGTGTCGGCGTGTCCGTGTTCGTTAATGCTGACAACTCAGTTGGCGTTGCGGGTGGTTTCTTAGTCGAGGCGCTGCCAGGTGCGACCGATGAGGCCCTCCGTAAGCTTGAGGAAAACATCAAGACCCTGCCGCTCGTTTCCGAAATGTTGCGCCAGGGCTTGAAGCCAGAACAGATTTTGGACCGGGTCGCCGGTAATCAGAAGCTCATGATTTTGGACACGAAGGATTTTGCCTTCAAGTGCAGCTGCAGCAAGGGCCGCTTCTGGAAGGCATTGCGGACGCTCAAAACCAGTGACTTGCAAGCAATGATCGATGAAGACGGCGGTGCGGAAACTACCTGCCGCTTCTGCGGACAGAAGTACACTTTCAGCGCTCAGGAGCTGGAAAAGATTATTTCTGAAAAGTAAGCAAGGCATGTTGCGGACTGTTTGTACTTACTATCCGTCAGTGCTAGAATGAAACGAAATTACGCATGAGGTGAAATAATTGGCAAAATGGCACATTGGTGATATTGAAATCCCCAACCAGGTCGTTGTCGCACCGATGGCCGGGGTGACGAACGCGGCTTTTCGGGTCACGGCAAAAGAATTTGGTGCTGGACTCGTGGTCTGTGAAATGATCAGTGACCGGGGAATCATGTATCACAACAAGAAGACGCTCGGAATGATGTTCGTTGACCCGCGCGAACACCCGATTTCCATCCAGATTTTTGGCGGGAGCAAAGAGACCCTGCTCAACGCGGCTCGTTTCGTTGACGAGAACACGCAGGCGGACATCATTGATATCAACATGGGCTGCCCAGTTCCTAAGGTCACCAAGACCGATTCAGGGGCCCACTGGTTGCTCGATCCGGATAAGGTCTACGAAATGGTTGACGCAGTTTCGCATGCCGTCAGCAAGCCCGTAACGGTCAAAATGCGGACCGGTTGGGACTCTGACCACATCTATGCGGTTGACAACGCGCTGGCTGCACAGGCCGGTGGTGCGAGCGCCCTGGCCATGCATGGGCGGACGCGGGCCCAGTTGTACCGCGGCCACGCCGACTGGAACATTTTGGCTGAGGTCAACAAGCACCTGACCATTCCGTTTATCGGTAATGGGGATGTGCGCTCAGCTCAAGACGCTAAGCGGATGCTCGATGAGGTTGGCTGTGACGCAGTGATGATCGGCCGTGCCGCGCTTGGTAACCCGTGGATTTTGAAGCAGGTTGAACGCTACTTGGATGACGGTGTCTTGGTCGATGAGCCTCAGCCCCGGGAGAAGATTGCGACCGCTAAGTTGCAGCTACACCGTTTGGTCGAACTGAAGGGTGAAAGTCTCGCGGTACGGGAATTCCGTTCTCAGGCAGCATATTACCTGAAAGGGATTCCTCACTCTTCCAAGACCAAAGCGGCAGTGAACTCGGTTGATACTGAGGCCGAAGTTGACCAGATTTTCGATGAATTTGTTGATAAACTCGAAAAAGATCCAGTTTGGCGTTAAAAAATGGCAACCTGCCCTGGTGGGTTGCTTTTTTGTGTGATAATTGGCAAGATACGAACTGTATAGAAACGGAGGAATCCATGGTGGCAAAGAAGACTGCTGAAGAAGTACACATGAACGATCAAATGCGGGCACGACGGGATAAGATGGAACAGCTACGCGAAGCGGGCGTTGATCCATTCGGACACCGTTTCGACCGCACACACAATAGCCAGGAAATCCGGGACCAGTTTGGTGACCTGACTAAAGAGGAACTTGAAGCAAAGCACGCCGAGGTTGTCATTGCTGGCCGCATGATGAGTAAGCGCGGTAAGGGGAAGGTCGGATTTGCCGACATCCAAGACCGCGACGGCCGGATTCAGATCTATGTACGTAAGGACATGGTCGGCGACGAGAACTACATGATTTTCAAGAAGTCTGACTTAGGCGATATCTTGGGTATCAATGGGGATGTTATCAAGACTGACATGGGGGAGCTGACCGTGCGCGCAAGCCACATCACTTTCCTCAGCAAGGCGCTGCGCCCACTACCTGATAAGTACCATGGCTTGGCGAACATTGAACAAATCTACCGGCAGCGGTACTTGGATCTGCTCACCAACCGGGAGAGCTTCGAACGCTTCACCAACCGGACCAAAATCATTTCAGCGGTCCGTGAATACCTCGACGGTAACGGTTTCCTTGAAGTCGAGACACCGGTACTGCACAACCAGGCTGGTGGTGCCAACGCGCGTCCATTCATAACGCACCACAATGCGCTAGATATTGATCTCTACCTGCGGATCGCGCTTGAATTGCACTTGAAGCGCCTGATTGTCGGCGGGATGGAACGGGTCTACGAAATTGGTCGTGTGTTCCGGAACGAAGGGGTGGACACTAAGCACAACCCAGAATTCACCGAACTTGAGACTTACGCGGCTTACTGGGATCTCTCCGATGTCATGGATGAAGTTGAGAACCTGTTCCGCTTTGTTGCGCACAAGGTTTTTAATACCGACACGATCACTTACCAAGGTACTGAGATCGACTTGGGGAGCGAGTTCAAGCGTGAGCACATGGTCGATGCAATCAAGCGGGTTACTGGTGTCGACTTCTGGCCGGTCATGAGTGATGAGGAAGCACGCAAGCTCGCCGATGAGCATGGTGTGCACTATGAGTCATACTGGAAGACTGGTCACATCATCAACGCCTTTTTCGAACAGTTTGTTGAATCAACCTTGACTCAGCCAACCTTCATCTATGGGCACCCACTCGAAATTTCGCCACTCGCGAAGAAGAACAAGAAGGATCCGCGCTTCACCGATCGCTTTGAATTCTTTATCGATGGCAACGAGTATGGTAATGCCTTTACTGAACTTAACGACCCAATTGATCAGCGGGCTCGTTTTGAAGCTCAGGCTGCTGAAAAGACCGCGGGTAATGATGAAGCCCAGGGAATCGATGAGGACTTCATCGAGTCACTTGAGTACGGCATGCCACCTACTGGGGGTCTCGGAATCGGAATCGACCGCATGGTGATGCTGTTTACGGACGCTTCATCAATTCGTGACGTATTACTTTTCCCGACATTACGTCCATAATTTAAAAAAATTGTGCCAGCATTCGCGCTTGCGGATGCTGGCTTTTTTGGGTCCCCAGCCGGATATCGCGGGCCTTTTGTCAACTAAAGCTAAACAATCATCCGTGAAAAAGCTATCAAAATTCAATAATATATCGATAAAGTTCGGATTTATATGAAACTAATGGCTACTTGACGCTTTGGGGGAAGCCTGATAGTATAGTGAAGTCGCAAAGGGATGGCACATAAATAAAAACGTCCCGCAAAGATAATCAAATTTAGTTCTTGACAATAGGTTATGAACTTGATATGATATCAAACGTTGCGTCAGAGATAGTCCTTTGAAAACTGAACAAAGTTTCGTATAAATGTAGGTTCTTCAGCATTTTGCTGAAGGAAGAATTAAAACAT
>NZ_BLBG01000019.1 GCF_009687905.1 Lacticaseibacillus zhaodongensis
AACAAAAAGACCTCCTATCATGGAGATCTTCCCGAATGATATATTTATTCTTCAACACCAGTTGGCACAGACCCACTATTGGCTGCCACAGAATCGAGATATCTGGCAACCAGAACTTGGACAGTTGTTTGGAGATATTGGCTTGTCTCTTGAGGACTCCGAAGTTAAGAAAATTTTTGGCGAATTAGTTGAATCACACGAGCGGACTAGCGATTCTATTGCAATTTTAACCAAACATATTGGTGATTTAACCCAGGTAGCGAACGGACTTGCTGATTACCAACATTTTGTGAAACGTCTCGATGAAGCAATCAATTCGTTCATCAACCTGGACTTGGTAAAAATTCCAGCCATAATTTTTACGGGAACGGCAGATGAATTGGCGACCGTTTTTGAGAACTTGAATAAGACCGGTACAAAACTTACAAAATACCAAGTTTTCTCGGCATCTTGGCAAGACCAAATGCTAACTTTAGATGGCACAAAGCTGTCTACTTCGGTTCTGGACATTCTTTCAAAACGTTATGATGAGCTTCAGTCAGATAAAGACAACGGCCGGGGGTTGGAGATCGACGGTTACGATACTGACACATTCAAGCAGAAACGACAGGTAAACCTTGCTGAGTTTGCGTATGCTTTGGGAGCTTTAATCTTGAACGAAGTACCATCTCTATACAAACCTGACGATGATGCCAGTCGAGATGCACGGGATACCATCGGATTTTATGCATTAGCAATCGCAACTGGAACAGATAATCGACACCTTGAAAAAGCAATTGATCACATTCAGTTTGTTCAGAAGCACCATAGTGAAATTTTGTCGGAAATGGTTTCTATTGCAAAAAACATTAACGCCCCCTTTGACAGGTACTTAAAAAAGCCCGCGTTTAACAATGCAAGACATCCTTCAAAAACGAAGAGTTTTGAAAATGGAATGAATAGTGATCTGAAGTTTCTTTCTTATATTGCGGCAATGTGGACTGCTAGAGACGACAACAATGAACAGCAACTGACTTTAGGTAATTTACCTGCTTATTTTGTCGAAGATGATTTGAAGAATTCGTGGAGTGGTTCGGGGGACTCGAAACTGGCAACTTATTATCCTAATGATTCGAACACCGGAGCCCCAATTGCTAATTACCTCACGCCTCGAACCAAGGAGCAACTCAAAATAACTTTTGACTCATGGCTTGAGGATGACACATCTACTGCAAGTTTAACTTTCTCGTCGCGTATTAAGTGTCTTGCAACCATTCACGCGAATTGTAGTTATGCCCCATTCATACAGCCCGGGAATAAGGTCGATTTTGAACATATAATTGCAAAAAAATTGATGAATACACACTTAGACAATGGTAAGCTTCTGTACACTGATAAGCTTTTGTGCGGAGGATCAATTGGCAATATTATGTTGCTAAATTATGCAAATAATCGAGAAAAGCAAACTAAAAACCTTTGGGAAGATGCAGCAGATGACAAATCAAAGTCGCAGAATGCATCTAAGGAAATTGTTCAAGATGAGGAATATCGCAAAGCACTTGCCTATCCTTCCGAATCCGATTTAGCAGCAGCGCAGAATGCGTTAAGGGAATTCAATGTTGATAAGGCTAAGGCCATAATTGTGGATCGTGGACACAAGGTAATGAAAGTGATCGCTGAAACTTTAGGTAAGTGATGATGGCTTAACATCATCAGTTTTGAACTGATAAGATTACTTATTAGACGAGCATAGTGGTAGCCGTTTGACTGAAGCATCTGGACCTAATGGTTTGGATGCTTTTGTTACGCACTGATGTTTTACGTGTGAGTAGGGTGAAGTTGGCTCATATAGCGCAAGACGTACTTATTGTTAAGTGATATTGTTGATCATCTTGAATAAAAGCAACACAGTTAAGCTGGCCGATGCTTGATGGTCCAAAGTATGTTGGTATCAAGAATCTTACTAGGTCGTTGCATTTTGTCAACTGCCAGCATATACTGAACGTGTGAGATTTTTTCTCACGGAAGGGATGGACTAGCAATGCTGATTGAATTCAAAGTTGGTAATTTCCGCTCATTTGACTCTGTACAGACTCTATCCATGGTTGCTGCTGATAGCCATAATTTACGCAAAATTGCGGTTCAAACAGAAGCCGATCTCCCGCTGCTTAAAGTTAGTGGTATTTATGGCGCTAATGCCAGCGGGAAAAGCAACTTGTTTACAGCTTTAAAATTCTTGCGGACACTGGTAATTAGTTCATTTCAGAACAGTGACCCACTGTCAAAAATCAATGTGCAACGGTTCGCATTAAAAAAGCAATCATTGAAAGACGTTCCCGCAATTTTTGAGGTTTCATTCACTGCGGGGAGTAAGGGCAACGTTAAGATTTATACCTACCATGTAGAGTTAGTCCCCGAGCGCATTCAGAAAGAGCAATTACAGATTGATGGAGAGGAGACCTTTTTACGCAACGGCCAGAATTTTGACGTAGATGAATCGCAAGTTCCCGAATCAGCTACTAAACAGCAACTGACCAAACCAAATACCCTGTTTATTTCCGTGCTTGCTGCGACGAATACGCAGGTTGGGTTAGACGTAATGAGCTTCTTCAGAAATGAAATCGTGCCGGTTAACGGCCTTGAGAATAAAATCGAACCAGCGACTAAAGAGATGCTCGAAAGCACAGACAAGATCTTACTGCTGAAACGACTTCACGAGGCCGATTTAACAATTAATGACGTCAATGTTGAGCACAATCAATTTTCAATTTTGGATGAAGATAACAATAAGGTTGATTTGCAAAAATTACCGCCACGGCTCAGAAATCAGGTTTTGAGTCAAAGCACTCGCATCAAGAGTACGCATAATGTCTATGACGATGAAGGTAAGGTGGTCGGCAAGCACGACTTCGACATGGAAACAGACGAGTCGAAAGGTACTCAGATCTTTCTAAACGTTCTGGGACCAATTTTGTCGGCTCTTGAACAAGGTAAAATCGTCTTGGCCGATGAATTTGGCACGGCGATGCACCCGCTAATGGCTGCGTACCTCATCAAACTGTTCCAGAATGAGCAGAATACTAATTCAGCACAATTGATCTTCAACACCCAGGATGTCAGCACCATGGATCACAAGACTTTGCGGACAGATCAAATTTGGTTTGCCGAGAAAGATCGACAGGAGGCGACGCGCTTGCTTTCCTTAAGCGATTATCGGCGTAATGGTAAACCGATTCGTTCAGATCTGGTTTACAACCGTCAATATCTGCGCGGATCGTTCGGCGCAATCCCAATTATCCGTAAGCATCCGGTAGGTGAGGGCGATGAGTAATAATTTCAAAAAGCGCTTTGCACGCACGAACCGCAAAGCAGTTAATCAGATTGAACCCATTTTGATTGTATCTGAAGGAACCGAAACTGAGCCGAATTATTTTCGTGGCTTTCAAACGTATATTGAACCAACCATCAAAGCGGTAGGGACGGGTACTAACACGATTGATGTCGTCTACAGGGCAATTGATGAAAGAGACCGGGTAAAGGACAATCCTGACAAGCGTTACGACCAAGTGTGGTGCGTTTTTGACCGTGATCAGTTTCCAGCCGAACGCTTCAGGGAGGCGATCAAGTTGGCCAATCAGGAAGGAATTCATTTGGCATATAGCATCGAAAGCTTCGAGCTATGGATACTGTTTCATTTTTCATATTTTGAGAGTGAAATTGGCCGCAAAGCGTACATCCAGAAGATCGATGGCTACTTTAAGAAGCTTGGATTTGCTCCGTATGCGAAAAATGACCCGGACATATATGCCAAGCTTCTGGATTTTCAGCACACCGCTTTAGCCAACGCCGAACGGCTAGAGGAAAAGCAGCAATCGGAGCCGGATATATTAAAAAGAGACCCGATCACGACGGTCAACCACTTGGTGATGGCGCTGAACGCGATGGGTAAGGATCGATTTAAAGCTTAGGGCAGAAGTATTTTAAAACGGCTTTGTTGTGCAGAGTCATTTTGAATTGGCATAATACGTGTATCGTTGCTCATCGAGTGATGGAAAGTCACGCCTGATTCATAAGAAATGACATCTGTCAGCGAGAAAGGCCCTCTGAAGAAGTGTTTGTCTCATGACGGGATGTTGTTACTAAAGTAGTTGGACTCAAGTAGTCTGATTGCTTTTTGTTTTTACACTCGTATTCCGTGAGGAGACAGCTAAATAGTTACATTGTTGGCCGCCCAGATCAAAGTTCATGGCTACAGGACGACGTCTGCTCATTGTGCAGAGTGGGGGGTCACTTGAGCGCGGGAGGTCTTAGTCTGCATTAGGCCTACGTAGGCTATTTAACGGTTGTGTAAGAAGGGGCTTTAGACATTAGAGAGTAAGACCAGCATAAAGTGCACTGAGATTTCGAATTGGTGGTGATTCGGCTATGTCGCGCAACTGTGGTTCGGCCGGGCTGGACACCATCAGAAGTGACGAGATAAAAAAGCAGAACCCCCAAGTCGGACATTTATGGGTCCAGCTTGGGGGTTCTGGTGTTAAGCTGCTTGTGATTGCAGGTAATTAATAATGTTGCAGGAAATTTTGCCAGTCAAAGTTTACTTCAGCGTGAGTGAAACATAATTGGCGTCAATGTACTGATCACCACCGAGGTTGTAATATGTTGTGCCGTTTGCTTTGTACGTGTTAGTGAACACTTTCCAATTAGTTTGGCCCATCAGTTTCTTCGCGGATCCGACCTTGTGGTGAGTTTTCTTGGCCTCAACAGCGTTGTATTTTACCGGTTTGCCTGATTTCGTCCAAATCTGAATACCATATCCTGCTGGGTAGTTGACGTGGATCGTCCCCATCCGCCCATTAGATGGAACTGGCATGATGAATACAGACCGAATCGGAGCGTCCTCAAAAGAATCCGTTAAGTTCATGGTTCCATCGTAAGTAAACTTGGCTTCATCGACATCGATGTTGGCATTTTCCATTTCCGCGTCTGTTGCAAGGCGATACCCGCTTGGGATTTCTTTTGAATCCAGGATTAGATCCTCATACATGGTTTTTTCTTTGTACGTCGTGGTTTTGATGACCTTACGATTAAGGGTTTCGTAATTTACCTTAACGGGTATAGGTGACTCATCAGGGATATTGTTTTCCTTCACAATCGAAGCCTTAACAACATTCTGATTCGTGTTCGTAGCGATAACAGTTCCCAGTGTGGCCGAACTCAACAATAGTAAGCCGGCAAAAACACCGGTGATCTTCTTATTTAGCATATTAATCTCCCCCAAAAATGTTTTGGTACACAACAACATAAAATTTAAAGAATACGCTTACATGATACGCCATCATTATCGCTGGATAAAGCAGTATTCGCGGAGTGACTATTGCCGTACAAGAACGTGATTGTAAAAAGGTACGACAGCATATTTTGAGGAGACAGCTAAATAGCTACATGGTTTGAGTGGAGGTTTTTGGCTGCCCAGATTAAAGTTCATGGCTGGTGGTTGGCTGGTGCCGCTTGGTGAGATGCATAATGGTGTTCGCGTGGTCACAGAAGAGTTGCGACTGCATCAGATCCACGCCAGACCACTGATTGGTGGCAGAGAATGGACGTCAAGGACGGAATTGGTGAAATTGGCGGGTGCGCGCGGCCAACGCAAAGTGCACTGGAGACTTCATGCTGAGGGGTGTGCAGCTATTTTGCGCAATCCTGTACCGGCTGCTGAGGTCACTAGCAAATTTTGCTTGCGCACAGATGGGCAGGTCGGCAACTAAGTAATACAGTATAATCAAGCTGTAAAGACGGAAGTATCTCTGCTGAAAGGGCGGACGCCAAAATGACCAGATCAATGACCTACGAAGAACGCGTTAAAATCGTGAAGTACTGCTTAGCCAATGGGCGGCACCTGACCGCCACGGCAGCAAAGTTCAACGTGACCTACCAGCAGGTCCGCAGCTGGGTCGTGAAGTATGAAGCGGGCGGTGAAGAAGCACTAAGAGATATGCGGGGACACCACAAGACCGATGACCAGCTGACGGAAGTGGAAAGGCTGCGGCGTGAGACTGCGCGGTTGGAGCGGGCCATACGGGATGAGAAGGCGATTCGGATGTTTCGGGAAAAATTGGAGGCGCTGGAGGAGAAGGGGCAGTGACTCTTCGTACACTGAATATGCTCGGTGATTGTGGCTTATATTAACGGAGCAAAGTGTCTTCGGAAGTCACGAGGTTTTCACCGAAGTTAAGTAGAAACTCCAATTCGAATTACATTAAGCTAGGACTGAGTGAGCGCAGAGCGAAAACAGCTTCATAACTTGACTGCCGCCGTTATGGATTGTTTGAATGCAACTTGGGAGATTCGGGGAATACTTAGTCGGTACTTGTATAAGCACTAAAGGTCAACACGGGTTATAAATCAGTCATGGAGGGGCCGAAAAGCCGCTCCATTTTGATTTGTCAATGTTGTTTGAGTGAGGTTGACAATTAACGTCTGCTAATCAAACGTTATTGACCAGGCTTCGATTAGTGCAACCCCTGATTTGTACAACCCGCCGCAGATGATATGATGATTGTAGAGATTGAGTGGAGGGGATTGCATGCTTACCAAGCGGCAAACAGACATGCTACGCGATTTAAGGAGCTTTGAAGGTGAATTCGTCAAAGCGACTTATTTTGAACAAAAGTACAACGTCAGCACAAGGACCGTGCGCAATGATATCAAGGCGTTGAAGCGGTATGCCCAGACGCTTCCTGGCTTTGAAATCAAGTCGGTGACTGCTCACGGAACGGTCCTGAACGTTTTGAATCGTGCTGAATACTTAGCAACTTTTGATGATGATACTGAAGAAGAGAGCTCAAAGCGCAACCTTGGCGGTCAAGACGAGCGAGTCTACCGAATCATCTCTGAACTATTTCGGCAGAAGGAGGGGATGTCGGCGATTCATCTAGCCAGCCGCCTGTTCGTGTCCAAAAGTACACTTCAAAACGACATGCACCTCGTCAAGACGATTCTCAGTAAGTACGACATAGCCCTGGTCAACCACCGTGGCAGTGGTTACCAGGCGGTTGGTGATGAGGTTAACATTAGGCGCGCGATTCGTGAGGAGAAGCTGGACTCATTACCATATGCTGGCAATCTGCTTGAGAATCCTGAAGAGATTTCACACAGTTTGGAGTCAATCGGGCGCATCGTTGTCGAAGAATTGAACAACTATCAGATTAGAATCTCGAACGTCTCACTGCAGAACCTGATTGTGCACTTGAAAATCATGGTGACCCGTATTCACGAGGGCTTCGTCATCAACGATGTGTATCCAGATCAGTTGGTCGACGAGATGAGCAAGGAGATTACCGTTGCGAAGGCTATTCTGGGCAAGATTGCTAGCACGTTCGGCTTCTCCTTACATGATTCGGAAATCAAGCGACTGGCGCTCTACCTCAAAGGTAAAGCCGATTACTCGGATGCATCCTATATCTCTGAGGACGTGGATAAGTTCGTGATCGCTGGGCTTGAACAAATCGACCGTAAGTTTGGTGTGAACTTTGCGGATAACATGCAGCTGCGTATTGCGCTAGCGCTGCACATCATCCCTCTGCGAATTCGCCTTGAGTACAACATGCAACTTGAAAACCCATTGTTGGATACAATCCAGAAATCCTACCAAATTGCCCTTGATATGGCTGCCGTGTTTGGTTACGCCCTGCAGGAGACTTTTGGCTACCGTTTGTCCGAGGGGGAAATCTCTTACTTTGCACTGTACTTCAACCATGCGTTGATTACGGATCAAGAGAAGAAAAGTGCTGGGTCCGTCCTAGTGATTAGTTCCCTGAAGCGTAGTGAAAACCTATTGCTGAGTGAGCGGCTGCGCTATTGGCTCAGTAATAGAAACGTAAAAATCGACATCGTACCGAGCTATGAGGTGGATCTTAAGCAAATTGATCAATATGAAGTTGTTTGCTCGACTGAGGAGAACCAGTTTGTCGCGGCTGGCTTAGCAATTCCCATCTCTAACTTTCCCACAGAGGCGGATTACAAGCGAATCGCAATGGCACTTGATGGTTATTCTTCAAAAGAGGGCATCATGAGCCTATTTAAGGAAGCGAATATCGTAATCGGATCCCTTGGGAACAAAAAGGACATTATCCGGAAGTTAAGCACCATGATTATCAATCAAAATCCTGAGACGAACGTGGACTTGTACCATGAAGTGATGTTGCGAGAAGAAATGGGTGGAACCTACTTCGGTAACGGTGTGGCAATCCCGCATACGATTCATCCGGTTTTGGACCAGACGCAGATTGCGGTGGCGATTCTGCCTGCTGCGATTGCGTGGGATGACAATGACAGTGCTGCACAGATTGTGATAATGGTCAGCTTAGAGAAGAACAATCCCAAGGCTTTTCGACTTTGGCAGTATCTGTCAGCGTTTACAGGTTCACCTGATCTGATTCAAAACGTGCTCCTGCACCCAACGAAGCTCAACTTCAGGAAGCAGATGGAAAGTTCGCTGGACCGGCTCGGCCAGAAATTGCCGGAACATTAGTGCAATAAAACTATATTTAGATGATGCATTAGTGCAATGCTTGCACTAGTGCATTTTTTAGTGCAATAACGCGAGGCGCAGCAGTTCTCCGCACATGGTATCTTGATTATGGAAAACGAAGTGAGCCTCGTTGAGCTATCAAGTTTGGGCTCACGAACAGGAGGGATAGTATGGCAGGAACACGGAATGATTCAGAAGAGTATCACAACGGTTTTTTGTTGGCGAGTCACGGCCCGCTTGCACCAGGTGCGTTGAGATCCGCCGAACTGATTGTTGGCGAACTAGCACCAGAGCAAGTTAGTGTGCTGCAGTTGGATCCGGGTAACGATTTGCAATTATTCGAGAAGCAGATGCGCACGACTGTTGAACAACTTCTTGTGCATAACGACCACGTAATCATCGTTACTGATCTGTTAGGGGGAACGCCCAACAATGTAGCTTCGAAGATCTTCCTAACCAATCAACAAGTCGAATTGGTAACGGGACTGAATCTGGGTTTGTTGCTAGAGCTGTTCGCAAAGAAGGACACGCGGATTGTTTTAGACGCAGTGGTTGCGGCTGCCCAGAAGGCAATTAGGAACATGAATGAACTTAGGCAGACTGATAAGCAGGAGGCAGAAGGATGGCTATAGAATTTGCAAGAATCGATGATCGTTTGTTGCATGGCCAAGTGATGACCGGGTGGGTGACCAGATACAGCATTGAACAGGCCATCATTATTGACGACAAAATCGCCAAGGATGAGATGCGCCAGTCAATTTTAAAGATGTCCGCACCCGAGGGTGTCCGCGTTGTGTTTTTTACCCCAGATAAATTCGTTGAGGTGTTCAAAAAAGCACAAATCAAGCGGCGGACGATGTTACTTTTCACTGGCCCCGAGGCGGCGTACATCTGCTTGAAAGGTGGCGTCAAGATTGAGTATCTGAACGTCGGCAATATGAGCAAAACTGATGATAACAGCAAGATTACCGTCGGGGTTGCCGTTACCGACGAGGATCTGCACTACTTCAAGCAAATAATTGATTTGGGAATTAAGGTTGAGATTCAGGGTGTGCCAGCGGAAAAAAAGGTGAACATGACGCAGTTCATTTCTGAGTCGTAATAGGAGGTAACAACAATGTTGGGTACAGCTCTCTTAGTGACATTAGTGGGCATTATTGCCACCATTGACTATAATGGCCCGCTCCTGATGATTCATCGTCCCCTAGTAGTTGGAGCGATGGTCGGCGTGGTGACTGGTAATCCCACGCAGGGTTTGATTATTGGTGCCACACTGGAACTCATGTGGCTTGGGGTAACTGGTATCGGTGGATACACACCACCTGACACAATCTCGGGTGCTGTCATCGGGACCGCCCTGGGAATCTTGGCCGGAAAGGGTGCCACTGCTGGAATTGCGATTGCCGTACCAATCTCGGTCATCACGCAGCAACTGGATGTTTTGGCCAAAACGGCGGACATCTTCTTCGTTCGTAAAGCCGACCGCGATGCGGCTGCGGGTAATCCCG
Source organism: Lacticaseibacillus zhaodongensis (assembly GCF_009687905.1). Taxonomy (GTDB): domain Bacteria; phylum Bacillota; class Bacilli; order Lactobacillales; family Lactobacillaceae; genus Lacticaseibacillus; species Lacticaseibacillus zhaodongensis. Next base: position 10,018 of record NZ_BLBG01000019.1, read on the forward strand.
CACACATCGGGCTCTGGCAGTATTCTTCACTGGGTATTATCGTTCTGTTCGAAGTTGTACCAATTTTCATCGCCGTCATGGTTGGTGGATCGTATGTAAAACAGCTATTTGACATTATTCCACCGGTAATTATGAAAGGGCTTACGGTGGCAGGCGGCATTTTGCCAGCTTTAGGGTTTGCCATGCTTCTGAACATGATGCTGAAGAAAGGCATGTGGGTTTACCTCCTGATTGGCTTCACCTGCGCTGCGTTTGGCGGGATGTCAACCATTGCCATCACGATGGTCGGAATCGTTGCAGCTTACTTTGGTCCGCTCATCACCAGTTTGGCCCGCAAGAAGACTGTTCAGCCTAATGCTGCTGCAGAGACTGAACAAAATACAAGCAGTTCGGATGATGATGATAAGGAGGATTATGACCTATGACTGCCAATAAAACTAACGACACCGAAAGCAGCGTAATCACCAAGAAAACCTTGCACCATATGTTCTTTCGCTCACTGATGTACGGGGCTTCCTGGAACTACGAGCGGATGCAGAACCTGGGCTTTCTGTACACCATTTTGCCTGCACTCAAGAAGATTTATGTCGGGGACAAACCGGGCTTGGCGACAGCGATGAAGCGGCACCTGGAATTCTTCAACACCCACCAAAGTGCACAGCCATTCATTCTTGGGGTCATCACCGCGCTGGAAGAGAAAGAGAAAAACAAGAGCGCCGAGACGATTAGTGGGCTCAAAGTTGGGCTCATGGGTCCCTTATCTGGTTTGGGTGACAGCCTAATCTGGCTGACCTTGGTACCAATTTGCTTTAGCTTGGGTGCCTCATTCGGTAAGCAAGGCAACTTCCTAGGAATTGCGATTGCGCTGATTCTGGTTAACATTATCAATCTCTCCATTAAATACTTCGGCCTTCAGTTTGGCTACCACAGTGGTTCTGAGTTCTTCACGAAGGTCGAGGCAAATGGGGATATGGATCGCATCACCAGTTCCGCGACTGCACTCGGATTGGTGCTGGTCGGTGGATTAATCGCCCAGATGGTCGCAGTTAACATTGCGTGGACGTTTAAGCAGGGCGGTTTGACCGTTTCCGTTCAGAAACAGATAAATGACTTGATTCCTGGCTTCATTCCGATGGGCGTAACCCTGCTGTTGTACAAGTTCATTCATAAGGGTAAGAGCCCGGTTATGCTGATTCTGGTGACGATGGTTGTTGCGATTGCATTGACTGCCTTGGGTGTGTTGAAGTAGGAGGTACTAATGAAGCTTCGATATCTGAAGAGTGCTGACAACTGGAATGAGGCGTTACCGATTGGGAACGGCCATCTGGGCGGCATGATATACGGTCGCCCAGTGCACGAGTTGATCTCGCTTAATGACGAGCATCTGTGGTACCGCGGCAAAGTGGACCGTAATAACCCTGATTCAGCCAAGCAGCTGCCCAAAATTCGCGAATTGCTGATGAGCGGCAAAGTACACGAGGCAGAGGAGCTCATTCGTCTGGCTATGTTCGCAACTCCGCGCGATCAAAGCCACTATGAAACGATGGGTGAGTTGTTCATCGACATGCTTAATCTGGATGATACCAAGATTAATGATTACAGTCGGCAATTGGACTTGGAGACCGCCGTGCACACGGTTCGGTTCAGAGCCGCTAACAATGAGTACTCCAGTCAGACTTTTGCCAGTTTTAAGAGGAACGCTCTATATACGCAAATCACGGCAAATGGTGGGACACTAGACTTAAACATTACCCTGGGGAGGCAGAAACGCTTCAGCGATGGCATCAGCAAGTATCACAATCAGGGCATCATCATGACTAGCCGCACTGGTGGCAGTAACGGCGTCCGATTTAAGACCGGCTGTATTGTCAGCAAAACCGATGGTGCAGTGAGCGTAATTGGCGAAACAATTGTGGTCCGCAAAGCGACGTACGTGCAGTTAGCGCTGACTGCTGCGACAGATTATGCGACGGCCGATGGTCAGAACGCAATCTTTGGAAAGCTGGATTCATTGCAGACGGTTGATTTTGCTGATGAGTTGCTAGCAAGTGAGTCGTGCTACCAGGACCAGTTCAAACGAGTAGCGCTTGACTTGGGTACTGATGATGACTGTGGGGATACTGCCAGTATGTTGACGGAAGCTCGAAATGGTCAGCGTAGTCCCCAGCTGGTGCAGACCTTGTTCGACTACGGCCGTTACTTGTTGATTTCTGCCAGTCAGCCAGGTGGATTGCCAGCCAATCTGCAGGGACTCTGGACGGACCAGATGAATCCGATTTGGGGATCTAAGTACACCATTAACATCAACACAGAGATGAATTACTGGCTTGTCGGGCCATGTGATCTCCCCGAAGTGGAGCTACCCCTGTTCGACATGCTGGAACACATGCGTGAACCTGGTCGCGTCACGGCGCGGAAAATGTATGGTGCGCGCGGTTTCACGGCGCATCACAACACTGACGGCTTCTTCGACACCGCGCCGCAGTCCAAGGCAATTGGTGCCGCGGTCTGGCCGCTCACGGTGCCATGGTTACTGACGCACATCTGGGAGTACTACAACTATTTTGGCGATGTTGAAGTGGTCGAGAAGCATTACGACATGTTCAAAGAAGCCTTCGCATTCTACAAGGATTACTTGTTTGAATACAAAGGCTACCTGGTCACCGGGCCATCAGCATCACCGGAAAATCAATACTTTTTGCCTGATGGGACGGCTGCGAACGTGACGATTGCGCCGACAATTGACGGTGAAATACTGCGCCTGTTCTGCGAGGCTTGTCTGGATTTTGCAGAGCTAATGCATGACGACAGCGATTTTGCCGATGACGTGCGAGCGGTACGTGAGAAGCTGCCCCCAATCAAAATTGGCAAGCACGGGCAGGTTCAGGAGTGGCTAGAAGATTACGATGAGGTCGAGGTCGGCCACCGGCACATTTCACCACTCTTCGGCCTGCATCCCGGCCATGAAATTGACGTTGATAAAACACCGGAGTTGGCCGCGGCTGCGAACGTGACAATCAAGCGGCGGTTGTCGGGCGGTAAGTACCTAGATCAATCCAAGCGCGACCAGGCGGTTAACGACTGGCTGAGTACTGGCTTGTTCAGCGGGACCAGAACCGGATGGAGCCTAGCGTGGTTGGTACACTTTTTCGCCCGCCTGCGTGAAGGTAACCAGGCGTACGACGAGTTGCAGGGGATGATTCAACACTCCCTCCTGCCGAATTTATTCTGTGACCACCCGCCGTTCCAGATCGATGGCAACTATGGTTTTGTCAGTGGTCTGTGCGAAATGCTACTGCAGAGCCAAGGTGATGAAATCATTGTACTGCCTGCCTTGCCAGATGAACTTGCAAGTGGTTCGTTCAATGGCTTACGCGCACGCGGCGGAGCTAAGATTTCGGCAAAATGGACGGATCATGTACTGAGGAAGGTTTTGGTTCACGGACGTGCCGGCAGTGAAGTCGCGATTCGGGTGCTGGCTGATGTGTCAGTTAGCGGGCGCGAGGAGCACCTGGAGATTCAGTTAGATGAAGAAGGAAATGGGGTAATTAAGTGGTAAGAGCACACGTCACTACACTTGGCTAGGAAGTCTATGCGCAATAACTATCACAGTCAAATATTTAACACTGGCCTAAGTTCTCAATCTTTGAGATTTTAGGCCTTTATTGCGTTCATACATCCAAGAAATTTTAAGGGTAGTTGAGGATAATTGAGTGGCACAAAAAAAGCTCTAATTGCTATAGATTTAGACTAGTTACAAGAATAACAATGCATCGCTGCATGTGAAAATATATCCTGTATCTCGCAGATATAGGTAAAAGTACGCAGTAACAACTGTCAGAACATAAGTAGCTGTAATACTTATAGGACATCTTCAATTAACAACTAATACTCGTCATCAATTAGTTTACTTACATCCTTAAATTTGAAACTTATGAATGATGTGAGAATCACACATTGTTGTTTTTCGTGGCTAGTCTACTTAAGGGCAACACAAAATGGTAAATGAATTGCATGTAGCCTTTGTTAACACGTAGGATTTTTTGATTGCTGTCATCTATAAATTGCCTTTTCTGTATAAAAAAGTGCGAATCTGTAATGCCGTTTCTAATGGTATATGGCTGGTCGTTGAGCTGCAAATGCTCGGTACTAATGAATTTTTCAACGCCGTTAACAGTGATGTGATTTTTCGATAATCGTAGGTTACGCTCTATCATCAAGAAGAATGTCACATACTTTGCTGGATCAAATCCTATAACTGGTGCCATCGAATCAATTTTGACTTTTGTGCTGTCGCTTAATCTGTTTTTCCAGGTGTATCCAAATATAAGGGCATTTTGAATCTTATTGACATTATCGTTTGCTACTGAGAATGCTGCTTGAGTAAGACTAGCATATCTTTGCATATCGTATCCATGGCAGTGATATAAATCGAGAACCATCTTGAAGTACTCTAACAAGGCTTGACCATCATTCAAAAGAATAGATTCAATCTTACTATCCACGTACTCCGGTACGGGAATGTTGATGCCCGAGACTGGAGCCTTGCTGTTCCAATCGGTAGACTTATTGTATTTGTCAACACTAAATAGTTGGATTTTACTAGCGTTAAGGTTTAAGCCAAACGCCCATAACTTTGAGCTGATTTGTTCAATTAATGAATTTACGTTTGAATCTGAAAAATGCTCTGGCAGTTTAATGTACATATCGTCGACATACCGAACAATCTTTAGCTTGTCCTTCTTTGCAATTTTTTCGAGAAAATCAGTAAATTGTACCAAGTATATTTGTGATAGCACAGAGGTAGCGGTAGATGATTGAGACTGGGGCAAATTAGAATAGTCACTAGCATTCATAAATTCCAGTATGTTTGTAAGTTCGTCTGGAAGCATAATTCCCTTGTTCGTGCAAATCTCTTGCACTTGTTCTCTAAGTCTGTTTCGAGTAATTCCAATAAAAAAGTTTTGTATGTCTAACTTTAACACTCTCGAGCCACGATATTTTGCTCGCTCGTGCTGAAATGCGCGATAACTATCCTTATAAATTGCGTTTCGACTTAAATTTTTACCACTAAAATCAAGTCTACCCGCATAATAGACTTTCACATTCGTTGTGGAAAAATCTAGAATTGAAGAAGACGAGGACGTTTTGAAAAGTTTGAACGCAAGCATGAACGTTTGGTACGTTAGATAAATGTATGCCTTAGGATCCATAAGAATACTCATCCTAGGCGTCATATAATCACTCTTGTAGAGAAAATCTCTTACTAATGAACAATGCTTCGACTGAGCAGTTCGAAATGTTGTTGTGTAAAAAGATAGATTGTGCCGTGACAATTTTCTTCGTCGGTTGTTTTTCCTTAAGAACCGGTTTAGAGCCATAAATTGAATCTGATACGGAATGTGATTACCTTGAAACTGAATATAATCTAATGCTAGTCTAAGAATTCTTTTTCTACTATTGTTTGTCTTCATAAGATGTAGTACCTACAAATAGTGAAAATAATGCCAACCAATATTATTACGTTAATATAAATTAGAACATTATCTAACGAGAAATCTTTTGCCTTTGAATGTGGCCCTTTTTCTTTAGATTGTATATATCGTGCATCATCAAGTGGGGTATGATTTTCACTGCCTGATAAACTAATCTGGTAGCGTCGAATTAGCTCGTGGACTAGTCGTTCTTTTTCATTGAAGGCGTAACTGGTTTGGCTCATTATAGCCTTCAAATCGCTCCGCATACTCTCTATTTCAAGTTGCTGATAATGTAACTTCAGGCTCCGAGCGCTATAGTCTCTTGTTCCAAGAAAGTATTGCAAAATTAACACATATGCTGAATAGCACGCTGAGATGATTTTAGTTGATTCATCATCCTTGGATTGAGCAAAGGTGAGAAATAAAAAAACCACCGCGACCGAATTCATGAATAACATTAATACCGACCACTTTTCGTCATAGCTCTTCAACCGTTCCGAGGCATTTATTCGATTGTGTCTGGTTCGGTCCCATCCTGATAGTTTTTTCTCAATGGAAAGCTTAAGGGCCTGTTCCTTGTCATCTGAAGTTTCATTTGACTGGCTATGCTCCGATGTACTTTGGCTATTCATTTTCTACCATCCCTTCATCATTTGATAAGGAAATATTTCAAAGAAAATATGATCTGGATGCAATGATCTCGAAATTGCACGTCTTATTTCAGCGCGGACATTGACAAGTATAATCTATTTGCATATCAGCAGTCACATTATGTAGCGTCACAACTTAAGCTTCTTCAAACAACCTCCACTAGTAGCTTTGCACCAGTATACAAATATCAATATGCGCGTGCTTAACTGTTAATCACTTGAAGCCTTGTCACGATGGCATTATGCTAACTGCATCGCGCGAAGACAGCGGTAAAACGATTAGTTCAATATTTTTTATTTCCAGCAACTATATGATGATACGAATTTAATTAATCGTTAATCTTGAAAAATATCCTGCAATCGTTGAAGCGACCTCTAAGCGTCCACGAGAAAGCACAAGATTGTGGGGGGTGCTAAGATATATTTTTCTAGTCATTCTACTTGGTCTTAGTGAAAGTAGTTTAATCCCACTTAAATCAACATATGGCCACGAATATCGTGGCACATAGCAAATCCCAATCCCTGCACGCACCATCCCCACAATCGTTGCCCGGTCTCCCGTAGCGAACGACGGCTGGATGTTGACTCCATCGTGCTGCAATGTCCGCAGCACCAGCTCGCGCAGTGGATTGGGTTCCGTACATATTAATTGTTCCTGCGCAATATCAGCGGCCGTGATTGTCCCAGCGGTCGCTTTTTTGGCTAGCTGCGAATCTGCAGCAACGCCAAAACAGATTTCTTCGCTCAGCAGTAGCTGGTTCTCATTGCCCTTGACCGGGTGGGTGCTGAACTCAAAATCATAGTGGACCAAGGCGTTGTTCTCGAGGCCGTGCTGGATCAGGCGGATAGATACGTCAGGCACAGTCTTTTTTAGGTGCTGCAACAAACCGGGAATCATGGTCGTGGAGCTTTCGATCCGAATGGTCACCTGGTTGGCATTAGTCGCTGTGTAGTGGTGCAGGTCATCGATGCCTGCCTTGAGCGTCCCCAGCGTGGCGTTGGCGACCTTCAAGAAGCGCTCGCCAGCCATGTTCAGTTCCAGGGCGCGCCCGTTGCGGGTAAATAAAGGTGTTGCTAGTTCCGTTTCCAGTTCGTGAATGGTGCGGCTCAGTGAGGGCTGAGCAATATGTAGGTTTTTGGCGGACCGCGACATGTTCTGGGTCGTGGCGACGTCGACAAAGTATTCTAGTTGCGTTAAGCGCATGGCGGCTCCTTTCCGCTTATAGCATTAATGTTATTGACTACCCCAATAATTATATTTCTGTTACTATGGGAAATGCAATACAATAATGCCATTGAAGATTAATCTTCTAATTCAACTTTTAGCAGGAGGTAGCAATGGCATACATACGTGAAATTGAGGATCCACAGGCAACACTGGCTGCTGCGGTTGGTTTTGCCAGCACCAGCACCAATCTCGACCAGCGCGATTCGGCGTGCAAGTACATTGGTAAGTTATTAGAGAATAATTGCGGCGCAACGGTCGAATACGTGCCAACCGGTGGGGCACCAGCCATCTCCGCAACGATTCCTGGGACGAGCACCGACACAATTTTGTTCTACGGTCACTATGACGTGATGGATCCGGGTGCCCGGACAGACTGGAACAGTGATCCCTTTCAGCTCACCGTACGCGAAGGTCGTTTGTTTGGTCGCGGCACTGGCGACAACAAGGGCCAGCTGCTCGCAGTGATCAACGGGCTCAACCGCTTCTTGGTCGCACATCCTGACCACCAGCAGACGATTCAGTTACTGATCGAGGGTGAAGAGGAGCAGGGCAGCGTGCACTTGGCCGCGACCGTGCAGAAGCTGCGCGATAAGCAATTGTGCAACGTGCGTCAGGTCGTAGTTGTTGATGGCTCGATGAGTGCGAGCGGCGACCACGTTTTGCGTCTGGCCAATCGTGGTTTGTTCGGTATCAAGTTGCATATCACGACCGCCACGCACGCAAACCATTCCGGAAACGCGGGCAACGTCCTTGATAATCCCGTGCTGATTTTTCAGCGGATTTTGGACCATCTGTATGACCCCGAGGACGGCCAGGTGTTAATTCCTGGCTTCTATACTGGGGTTGAGGAACCGACAGCCAGTGATTGGGCAGCAATCGACCGCTTACCCTTCGATGCTGAGCAGACAGAGCGGGTATTTGGCGGATCATTGCTAACCAAAGACAAGCGTGAATACTACCGCCGGCTCATGTTTCAGCCCAGCTTCAACGTTTCTGGAATCGAATCTGGCTACAACGGCGCCGGAATCAAGACCATCATCCCCGGCGACCTGACCGCCAGCATCAACATGCGCCTGGTCGGCCACCAGAACCCGGCGAATATTGCGGCTAACTTGGCGGACGTCCTTGCCCCGTTCGTGGCGGCAGGCGTACTGACCTACGAATCGACTGGGGACATTCCGCCGGCAACGACGAAGGCCACCCCGGACGAAATCACCGTTTTCCAAAATGCAGCGCGGCGGGCGGGAGTTCAACTGCTGATCGAACCCTGCATGCCGGGGACGGTCCCGAACTACGTGTGGACCGACATCTTGGGGGTGCAGACCTTCACCTTGCCACTCGCAAATTTTGACCAAAACAACCATAGTAATAACGAAAATATCACGAAAGCGGCGTTCCAGCAGGGGATTGACCTGATTGAAGCGCTCGCCACTGAATACGAAAATAATAGGAGCTGAATTTTATGAGCAAAACTAAAACACCCGCGCGTGCGCGGCTAACATTCATCATGATCTACATAGGTTACATCATTTGTTTTATCGACCGGTCCGCAATCAGCATTGCGCTCTCGTACATTGGTAAGGACTTACACCTCTCCACCGCAACGCTTGGGGTGGTGGCCAGCGCGTTCTTCTTCAGTTACGCGCTGATGCAGATCCCTGGTGGTTGGCTGACCGACAAGTTCGGAACCTACCGCACCGTGCTCGTGGCAATCGCCATGTGGTCACTTTTTACCGTGCTGACTGGGTTTGCCTGGTCACTCGGCGCACTGATCATCATCCGGATCCTGTTCGGAATCGGTGAGGGGGCATATCCTTCTGCCAGCCTGAAGCAGATTACTGAGGAGTTCCCTTATGAACAGCGCTCGGCCGCGACCTCCAGCACGATTTCTTCTAATTATGTGGGTGCTGCGATTGCACCAATGATCGTTGCCCCATTCATCGCCACACTAGGCTGGCGGGCTGCCTTCCACACGATGGGTATCATCGGCATCATCTTCGTTATCGTCTACGCTTTTGTGCTGCGGCCAAAGAAGCAGGCCCAGGCAGCAGCGGCTGGCGTTGCAGGCAAGAAAGTACCTTGGAAGCAAATCCTGACTAACGGCATGCTGTGGAAGTTCTTCCTGGTTGTCTTCGGTCTGTCAGTCATCACCAAGGGGCTGGATTCATGGATGCCAACCTACCTACTGCAGGCGCGGCACATCACCCTCGCCGGTATCGCCTGGATGGTGCCAATGCCATCGATTGCTGCCGGGATCGGTGCCATTGCTGCAGGCTTCATCATGACCAAGTGGTTCAAGGGCCACGAGAAGCTGATGCTGGCGCTGACCAGTCTGTGTGCAACGATCTTCATGTTTGGCATGTACATGTCAACGAGTGTGGGCGCAGTGATTGGTTTTGAAATCGCGACTTACTTCTTCAAATCACTGGCTTTTGCAGGCACCTTCTCTCTGTTTGCGGAACTGGTTGCTAAGGACGAATACGGCTCAGCGGTCGGGATCGTTAATTTTGGGGGCCAGATCGCTGGCTTCATCGCACCAATCGTCATTGGGTACATGGTCACGCTGTTCAATGGTTCGTACTCGGCTGCGTTTCTGTTCATCGTGTTCGCCGCGGCCCTGGCGTTTGTCAGCTCACTGTCCATCAGTAGCAGCAAAATCAAGGAACGCAAGGCAGCCGTCTCAGCTAGTGATTCAGTTAAACTTGCGGAAGGGGAAGAATAATGAAGATTGTGAAAGCTGTACTGCGCAAAGTCGATATTCCGTTGCGGGCGCCTTTTGAGACTAGTTTCACCCGCATGGACGCGAAGAAGACCATGCTGCTGGAACTACATGATGCAGACGGCACGGTTGGTTACGGTGAAGTGTCCGCGTTCGATATTCCTTTCTATAATGAAGAGTTTCGTGACGGGGCGTGGGCGCTGCTCAAGGAACAGATGTTACCGAAGTTGATCGGGCGGGAAATTGCGCACCCTGATGATATGTATGCTTTGTGTGCGGAAATCCGCCGCAACAACATGTCCAAGTCGGCAATCAACTGTGCCCTCTGGGATATTTATGCTAAGCAGCACGGCCAGTCCTTGGCGCAAGCGCTTGGCGGTGACAAAACCAAGGTCGAGACCGGCGTCAGTATCGGCGTACAAGAGAGTCCCGAGGCGCTGGTTAAAGTGGTCGCGGGTTACATCAAGCAGGGCTACCGCCGAATCAAGTGCAAAATCAAGCCGGGAAAGGATTATGATTACCTGGCAGCGGTCCGGGCGGCCTTTCCCGAGGCAATGCTGATGGGGGATGCGAACTCAGCGTACCGGCGAGAAGATTTTGCCATGCTGAAGCGCCTTGACGACCTGAACCTGATTATGATCGAGCAGCCACTGGAACCAGGTGACCTACTGGACCACGCCGACTTGCAGAAGCTGATCAAGACGCCGGTGTGCCTGGACGAGAGCGTCACCTCGCTTGATGACACGAAGAAGATGATCCGGCTGGGTAGCGGTAAAATCATCAACATCAAGGTGGCCCGCGTTGGCGGGTTGACCGTGGCGAAACAGATTCAGCAATTGGCCGCGGACAACGGCATCGAATGCTGGTGCGGTGGGATGATTGACTCCGGTGTTGCTCGCGCCGAGAACGTTGCCGTGGCGACCCTGCCGGGGTACACGCTGCCGAATGACATCGCTGCGTCCGGGCGCTATTTTGAGCGGGATATCATTAAGCCGGAAGTTAAGCTTGATGGGACCTTTGTGGATGTCACGGAGACGCCGGGGATGGGTTACGCCATTGATGAGGATAACCTGGCGGAGTTTACGTTGGGGACGACGGTAGTGGAATAGTAGTTTCACCTTGACGATTTCGTAATTGAATACGGATTGGGAGCTCCGTCGACGATGGGGCTCTTTTTTGCGAGCAATTTACTGCCGAGAATCTGTTAAGTTGTGTCGAAGTTCAATTTTGCTATCAAACTATGCGAGTTACGATGACATTTTGCATGGATGGGGTTCTCGTAATAATCTTCTCCAGGTATCTTTACAAAGCTAACCAACTAGGCCTAAAATCAGCTGAAACATTAAAGTGCAAGCGGATTCTGCTGAATGACGTTAACAGTGCTAAAGTGCGATAGTTATGCTAAGGAGGGGATTCTAATGGTTAGGTCGTTTGCTCGCGTCGCAATTGGGGCGGCGCTTGTGCTGGTTCTGGGTGGCTGTGGTCAGCAAAGTGCCAAGACCGCGCAGTCTGCGTCTGCAGTGAAAACGCAGAAGCGTGCGAAGGCAAGTTACAAGCACCCAAAGACGGTGGCTAGCTCCAAGTCCGGCTCGGTGAAGCAGGCCAGTTCACAGTCGAGTTCGGCGTCATCTGCCAGTTCGCAAGCAGCACAGAGCTCGGCGCAAAGTTCAACCAGCTCCAGTAGCAGTGCGACCGAACGCGTTGATGCAAAGACGGCGGGGATTTTTCTATGCATGTACTAGCGGCCGGACTTCGTTCAAACCTATATTGGATCAGGACTGTGGTCTGGCATTATGGGGGACGACGGTAATGGTGTTCCCGCCGGCTACAGCTATATCAGTGCGTATGGGGCTGCAACGAGCTTCATTGCCTACAGCGTTAGTGGCGACGTCATAACCTACAAGTACATTGATGATACTAACTCCAAGACTGAAGCGGAGGCACCGCTGGTAACCCAAACCATTTCGCTTGCGCGACTGGAGAAAGATTATTACCAGACAGTTAGCCAGAAGAATGTTGTTAGGGCTTACGCGGCGAAGTTGAAGGCGTAGTAAGTCAAGAACAAGATTTCGCAGCAGAGAATTAACGTGGGTTTAAGATATGGTGCTGCCGAGTTCCTCATGGTTCGGCTGTTACCTGCCTATTAGATTATTCAAAGGTTCTGAGAGTATTTGCTTTGTTACTAAGGAAAATTGGAGGGTAACATGGACATTCAGGAATTATGGGAGTGGCTCGATAAGCCCGAAGATGATCGCCATGATTTTAAGGAGTGTTGGTACAAACCAGGTCAAACAGAAGAGTTTGTAAAAGACATCTTTAGCTTCGTTAATGTTACCCATCACGATGATTGTTTTTTGATAATTGGTGTTACTGACCAGGTGCACAGTGTGACAGGTGTAGAAAACGATCCGAATAGGATGACTCAACAGAATCTTATCGACTTTATTCATACACTGCCTATTGCAGGGGAGTATGTCCCACAATTGAAGCTGGAGACCGTAGTCTGGAACAATAGTCACTCTGTAGATGTTATTCGAATTGTTAATACAGACAATGTTCCGGTTTTCCTGAATAAACGTTGGAACGCGATTGGCAACAAGCTAAATGCCGACGCAACTGTTAAGATGGGGAAGATTTATACCAGAAACGACATCAGGGAGGAACAAGTTTTTGCGCGGGAAGGTGATGTGAATACTGCTCGTGACAAAAATGCGGAGTATCACCAAATTGAACAACTTTGGCGCAAACATTTTCGCATTGATCAGCCAATCGCGGAGAGATACAAGTACGTCTTGAGTAACACTGATAACTGGTCATATTACGAGAACGAAAAGACTGGTTTTCTGTACAATCTAGACCCAGATTTTAACATGGTAATCGAGTCTGATGACGACCCTGTTGCAGAAGCAGAATCGTTTTCAATTAACTTCGATGACCCAAGGATAGAGTGGGAAACGCTTAATCTTAAATTTAGGCAGATAACAATTGCTAGAATGCAACTTGCTTCACTAGATGGCGCCAGGCTAACTTTCGTAGTCCCGAAGGTTACTTCTCCTGACGGTTTGGAAGCAAAACATTTCTATCGATATTACGTGGAAGGAACGCTAGAGGCTGCAGTTCAAAATCTCCTTTGCAAGCATGGCCTGATTCCAGTAAGCAATGCCGACATCATCACTTACAATAGAAGCATTGTCTGGTTTGAGTCGGATGCAGAGAAGGACGCTACTAATAAAAAGTTGGCGCAGGACATCTATGAGCTAGACAAATCAGTTGAGACCAATGCCAAAGAAATTAACTCACTGCTAGCTCATTTAAAAACCCGGATTTCAGAGACTAGCCAAGATGTAACTGAAACGGCAGCGGATGCGTTTCTTCGCGAGAGCAACGCTGGAAAGTATGCAAAGAGGTTGGTTGCGATGGCTCGATTGAAAAACAATCAGGAATAAAAATAAGCCGTTGGCAAACCCGGAGTTTGTTTCCAGTCAGACGATGAAATGAAGTATTAGACATCTTTATGCTAATCTTAACGGCATGATTCCTGCACACAGCCGGAGCCAGGCCCTTTTTTAATTTGGTAGCCTGTATACGATGACACGTTAAATTGGCGAGTTTATAGCATAAATTGTGAACGTCTGTCACTGTCTTGGATTTCCATTACCACACCCGTTGTGCCTAAAACAACTTTTGAACGATTCCAAATTAGTTTTGGTTTCTACAAATAAAAGTGTGATGATACAGACTAGCTGCAACCCAGGATGGAAGATATAAATGTGTTTTTAAAATTATCTGTCAGCATCTCTCGTGTGGTGACAATTTCATCTTATGCACCGCTTTCATTTGGCCTATTCAGTCAGTATAATGGTCTTATTAGCTTTCCCCACATCTTAATAACCACCTGTATTGCTGCCTATGAGAGGACTACGAATAATGAGGGATATGACAAGTTTCAGATATCGGCCCGTCACCTCAAAACTTAACATTACTATGTTGGTCGGAAATGGCTTTGATATTCGAATGCTGAAGTATTTTGGGCGTTCTGACACAAGTTTTGCCGCGTTTTACCAGTTTGAGCGAGCCAGTCATCCCGACAAGATACGACATAACCACGTGCTACAAAGAATGCATAATGGCAGTGATTCCGCAGAACACGCTCCGGATACCCAGAATCAGGAGTGGAGCGACATTGAGGCTGCCATACTGAAATGCATGCGGGTTATTACCCAAAATAAGCGATTAGATAAAAATGGAAAGCAAATAGCCCTCGTAAAGTTGATTCAAGATGTCGATGAGGTGCGAGCGGACTTTAGTGACTATATTCGTGATGTGGTCACCCCAATCATTCTACGAAGTATCAACAAACATGCTAATCGACGACCAAATGGAGAGAGCGACTTTACACTGGATGATTTTGAACAGCAATTTAAAGCTGGACTGCAGATTCCTGATTTGTCTTCGAGTAATTTGAACACTCTACGTTCCTTTAGTGCAGATTTAAAAGAGTTTGCCACCCCAGATTTCCAAAGGCTAAACTTTGACGATGTTGCTAATCAGCATGATATTTTGGATATTGACGTATTCAATTTTAACTACACGACAATTCTGGATAATTATTTGGCTCTTAGCAAAGGAAATTTTGATCCCCACGTTAACTCGGAATCGTCAGCTAACTTTGGCTATTTCCCAAACGGCAACAACACTGAATATTATGATTACCTACTTTATAGTGTTGAACATCCACACGGTATATCATCAATCCCATCCAGTATGATGTTTGGAATCGATGACATTGACTTTGCTAATGCCGACGAAAATTCTAATCATATCAATGCAGATCGCCGGTACAATGGGGTTTATGGTGTTGAGCAGCTTTTGTCAAAGCCGTACCTTGTGCAAGACGAAATAAATTATCGTAGTCGACTTCAAGACACAGAACTGTTCATTGCGTTTGGGTTGTCCTTCGGTGATTCCGATTATTGGTGGTGGAAAAACATTCTGTTACGCATGAGCCAATGGATACCTCTGAGTAGTCTACAACCCCTGTATGGGGATTCTAAGCATCGAGCGGACAAGAAAACGGCTTTGCTTTACCAGCCAGAGTTAATAATTTATTCTTATTCGGAAAATCTCAATCATTGCACTAACAAACTTGCCTTTAGGGAAATCGAATCGTTACAGCGAGCCTACTGTCGTTTAGAGAAAGAGCTAGAACATGAACAAAGTGACTGGACCAAGAGAAGAAGCGCAAACACCAAGAGCAACAAGCATATGCCTAAAGACCCGGTTAACGCGGACTTGGTTGACAGGCGACTGGGGCAACCCAAATTTTCCAAACTTATTCCGTTCCAAGACATAGTCGAACGTATATACGTGATTCCCTTTAATGACAGAACTCTACTGCACTGTTTTGGCTTTTTGCAAGATCCATATGAACCTTAATCTACGATGTATATTTAATTCAAGCATGTTCTCGGATTTATGGTTGTTTACCAATAAATGTGTTTATGACTTCGTTAGGAGAAACGTTGTGTTAACAAATTTCTATGACTCAATTTTAAGTTGGGAATCGTTAGTGAGATACGGTTACATGGACTATATACCGCAATGGAACTCTAAGCCTCGGCAAAATGTTGATCCAGAATATGGACGTACTGATGTCTTTTATTCTAAGTATTTCAATCTAAACAACTTGCTAGACCAATTTGGAATTGAAAAATTGAACAAACTAGATTTTCCAAGCAAGGTTGATACGGAGCCTATAAATTTTACTATTCCAAAGTCAGGTGAAGTTAGGAGAACCTTGAAGTTTCCAAATATATATTCCTACATTGCACTATCTCAATCTTTAATAAGTAACAAAACCAATATTACGCAGGCATTGGAGCTGGACACAAGCAGCACGTCTAATTTCTTTAATCGCAAACCATTTGATTTTGCGAAGACTGAACGAATTCGTGACGGGATTTTGTTTGGCAAGACAAGATTCCTCAAAACAGATTTTTCGTCTTTTTATCACACTCTCTATACACACGCAATCCCGTGGATTATACATGGAAAATCAAATGCCAAGATGGATAGGGGAAACCTGGGGCAAATTGGAAACCTGTTTGACAGACTGGTCGAAAACGAGCAATACGGAGAGACCCATGGTTTGCCAACAGGTAGCTTGGCAACCAGAGTCGTTGTTGAGTTTACAATGTCGTACTTTGACAGACAGTTGCAAGCCATGCTACCAAAGGATGTTACTTTCCATAGGTATGTCGACGATTTTATATTTGCTTACAACAAACCTGATTCAGAACTAGCTGTTATGAAAGATCTTAGGTATCTGGCAGGAGAGTACGGATTCATAATTAATGAGAATAAAGTTGCCGAGGTACCATTTTCCAGCATTGAGGTATACAATCCAGTTTTAAATTATCTCGATAAAAATGCACCTCAGAGATTAACCGTCAAGAGTATTTGCGCGTTCCTGAATGCCTTTATCAAGCTTGGAATTACGGCGGAAGCAGATGGGGCTAAGGGGTCAGAAAAGCTGATCTTCACTAGTATTGGATATTGGTTTAAGTCAATAAAAGACCAACAGGTAAAAATGAAGACGGTTCAAGCGTTTGTTGATAGAGATTCAAACTATGGGGAAGTGGCAATAATTGATAAGTTGCTTTCCCTTGTAATTATTGACTCGAGGTTGGGTGTCCCGTATCTTAAGCTATTGGATGAATTAGATTCTTTTTTGGATAAGTCAAATAATTTAACGATACAGAAACATTTCGACAACCTTTGGAGAGAACAGTCAGAAAAAATATATTCTATAATTTATGATGCTCAAATTGATAACGAGAATCAGACAGTATATGCGTTGCTGATGATATTTCGTAAAACGGGGTGGAAATTATCCGAGAAATTCGTGGATAATTTTATGAGAAATATCAATTGCGAGAGGGTCGAAGTTGATGATTTCTCACTCTTACTGGTAATTCAACAAGCGATACGAATGGGGTACTCTAAGATGGACGAGTTGGTTTCGTCGTTGAATGAACTTTTTTTAAACACTCAGATGGATCAACGTGATCCACTTGCCTTTAAGCATTGGCTTGTGAGATATGAGTTACTTAGAATTAATCATGAGCAAGCGCCAAGTAACAGCGCCTATAACAAAGCAGTAAATGTGTTTAACAACTCTCATAAGGGCAAGGACGGTTGGCATAAGCCGTTGAGCTTTGCAATTTTTAAAAATGATGTTGCCTTGAAGACTAAAAAGGACAAGGACTCGAAAACGAAGTCAGAAGAAATTGTGCCGCAGTACCCGGTTTCTAACTTTTATTACAAGCTAATTGAATCCAGCGTGTCATTTGCACGATTTGATGATTAAACCTTAACTTTCGTATTAAAAAAACGTAATGTCGAACGTCACACTATTCCAGCTATCAAATCCCCAAAAAAGTCACGCATCAAATGACATGGTGGAGTGAATCCCCGAGTTCAGACAAAAAATTTAGCTTGATAACGTTTGCTCTGAGCGGCTTCTGTATTGGTAAGTTCTAGGATAACAGATTCATGATTGGTTATAAGTAAACCTGTTCGTCCGGCTCAATCCACCATAACGGAACTCACTAAGGCTGGCAGTAAGCTCCCGATAAGGATGGTCAGTCTCGAAGACGGTGCGTCTTTTTTTGGCAACGACGTCAACATTGCCTAGATACTAGTTGTACTTGCTTCTCTTGCGGTTGTTGTAAGTTCACATCCAACCATGTTTCTTAGTACTGCGTTGACCGAAGTCTGATGATTGCTGATGTCAAAGCTAAGATGGTATATGGAGGATGGCTGCGTCAAGGCATTGTCGATTGGAGGAAACCGTATGGTCAAGGCATACAGCTAAGGTTTCAAAACCACCTCATCGAACTACATGCTATCGGCAAAAGTTCGGTTCAACACAGCAAAGAGTAGGACGTTCCCGTTTCCACACTGCATGGTTTCACTGAAAAAACGAAGACAATGGACAAAGACATTCAACCAATCATAGCTCTCAAAGTTCATTTCATCGAAGACTTACACTACTCAACGGCTGAAAAGGAAGTTGCCGCCATTCCCGGGGGGTTTTCAGTGACGCCAGGAGTTGGGGTCAATCATGACCTAACCAAAGGTAGTGTAACGTTGGACGTATTACTGAAAGTACCGTCCAATAGTGAAAAGGCTCCTGAACGCATGGAGTCAGTCGAGGTGAATGCTTTTTTTGAAAAAAAGGACAGTAAGTCTGATGACGAATAGGTACGATTACGTATTTTCCGCACTGCGGAAGTGTTAAGTCTAACAGTTATATCAAGAGCTTTCTCAAGTGAGAAAGCTCCTTTTTTTGCGAGCCGGCTTAGTCTTCAGGATGAAACGTCTGAGCGTGCGGTTGCAGTCATCAGTTCCGACAATGAGAACCAAATTACAGCCTCCATCCCACTTTTTCACAATTCTCCCGAACAATGCTATAATTATGGCCTAATGAAACTAGAAAGAGATATCGTACTACCAGGAGATTCTTACATCCAGTTCGATTCTAAGCGTGCTCCAGTCTGACAGTCACGCTTAAATAATTACCACGGTTCAACCCGCAGAACGTCAGGCGCATCCCGTGTCTACACTGTTAATGGGCTGATCAAAGTAAGAGCAGATTTATTTGTGCTTACAAAAAAACTGGTAATTATAACCGCTGAAAGCGATCGCCACGTATGCTCAACAGACTTATTAGGTGTCGCTAATCATGAACACGTTGAAGCGGCTCGGCGCACCAGCCGAGCGGCAATAGTGGCGCAGAAAACCACCACAGAGACTACTGACGGCGTCAATGACCCGTTGCTAAGCAGGGACGCGTTCGTGATTCGGGGTCGAAAGGAACTAGGAGTTTCTTTATTTTAAGCAAGCAAAATATTAACAAACGGATTTTTGTACCAACTGTCGGACTGTTTCTGCTCATGTCATTGGTACTGCTCATGGGCGGGTCCGGCTTACGGACCGGGCTCGGCGCGATGATGAACTTCATCACCGGGCGGCTCAGCTGGCTGTACCTGGGCATTTACATTGTCAATTTTGTCTTCTTCATTTACATTGCCTGCAGTCATTTTGGCAAAATCAAGCTGGGGGACAAGGACGACAAGCCGCAGTACAGCAACTTCCAGTGGGGCAGCATGGTCTTCGCGACGGCGATTGACGCCAGCATCTTGATGCTGAGCATGGTCGACCCGCTGCGCTACGTTCAGCAGCCACTGTTTGGGGCTAAGGCATTGTCGGCGCAAAATTACCAGAACGCCCACATGCTCGGCCAGTTTGATTGGGGCCCGATGGCGTGGGTGATGTTCGCATCGTCCGCCGTCCTCATCGCCTATATGCTCTACGTCAAGCACGTCCGCGTGCTGTCGCTGAGTGACGCGATGCCGATGCTCCAGGGTCAGCAGTGGCACAAGCGGATTGCGCGGCAAGTTGTCAACTTCCTGGTCGTCTTCGGCATCATGGGCGGCGTTGGTTCCGGGGTCGGCATGGAGATTCCCGTGCTGGCCAGAATCATCAACTCGCTCACCGGGATTCCCGACACGATTTGGCTCAAGCTGGGAATGTTCGCATTCCTGTTCGCAATTTTCGCGTTGACGATGCTTAAAGGTATCAACGGCGGGATCGATAAGCTCAGTTCGATGCACATCTGGACCGCGATCGGTTTTTTGGTCATCGTGTTGCTGGTGGGACCAACCGGGCACATCATCCAGAGGGAGCTCAAAAGTCTAGGCCTGCTCGTTGGGCGCTTCGCAGCCATGAGTACCGGTTTGACGACCGCTGCCAGCCACGGGGTTGACCCCGTCAAGTCCGAAACCGTGTTCTACTGGGGCTGGTGGTTGACCTACATGCCATTTATGGGGCTGTTCATCGCGCGGATCTCTAAAGGCCGCACGATTCGCCAGGTGATTTTTGGCATGCTGGGCTTCGGGGCCCTCGGCTGCATGAGCTTCTACGCCATTCTTGGTGGCTACTCGCTCTACCTGCAGCAGACCGGCATGGTCAACCTGATCCACATTCTGAACACGCAGGGGCAGGCTGCGGCAATTGCCCGCGTGCTGTCTACATTGCCAATGAAGTACGGCATGCTGATTGTATACGCGTTGTCCTGCTTCATTTTCCTGGCCACCACGATTTCCAGCTCGGCCTACATTGTTTCGACCTTCACCAGCAAAAAGCTGCTGGGGACGGAGCAGCCGAGTCTGTTCAATCGCTTGGCCTGGATGCTGATCTTCATGATCTTCTCCTTCGGCATTGTGTTCGTCGGCGGCTTCAAGACCGTGCAGGCGATTTGTTCTGTCGCCGGCTTCCCGCTGATCTTCGTTTCGGCACTGCTGATTATCTCGACCTGGCAGCTACTGGCAAAAGACGAGCGGCAGACGGCTGCGGAAACGCGGCGCGCCCGCATTCGCTTCAAGCGGCGGGTCAAGGCACCTATGCACGCTGTGTATGAGTTATTTCATGACTAAGTAAATCAGTAAAATGTCAAAGCAGTAAAGATACTGGCATGCGCCTGATTCTAGATTGAATCAGGTGCGTGCCAGTATTTTGTTTAAACAGAATCGGTGGGGGAACATGTGCCGTCAAGATAATGCGGAATAAGTTATTTCATCAACTACAAATGTAAACACAAACTGGTGGGCCGTAAAGCTGATTTCATGACTGATTATCAGGACCGGCAAAGCGAAATGCCGTTTTTAAGGCAATCTTGGCGCATGATTAACCGCAGTGCATAGGCGATATTAGCCTTAGTTAGAGCACTTGCCGCTTGTAAAGGACGCTTGATTACGTTATATTTTACAGGGAAGTTCCATCCACGCAAATCTAACTAACACAATCGAGGCGGAGACACATGCAAAAGGCGACACTCATCATTGCAATTATTATTTACTTAGCTTCACTCGTAGCGCTCATCACCATGCACAGCATGTTCGCGATGTACGCCATGGTCATCGGAATGTTGATCGAATGCTGCGGGCATTTGGCCGGAATGTACGGGCACAAGTAGTTACAGTGCGAATAGTAGCGGGGAAGGGAACACAGCTTACCTTCGCCACAGAAGATTGGCCCCGAAATTCGTTTCGCGGCCAATTTTTTGGTCCGCAAGCAACAAGGCAGTTAATTTGGAAGGGCGGGTTAAGCAAGCTGGTTGCGCACATGGTTCAAAGGGTGAATAGACACTTTTCGGGTGCTCAACTACAATTGCATGGATGACACCGACCGTAGCGGTATAGGAAGATGCCGCTGACGCAACTAGCAAAGTGAGGTAGAAGCAGTAATATGCCGACAAAAGATCTCGAATATTATTTGAGCCGCCATTATCCGACCCTAATTGACTGGATTGATGAAGATCAGATGTACTCCGTTTCTGTTCCCTTGCTATCGGGACTGGTGGTCTATGACGAGCAGCTGACCAATGCACTGGCCGAATTAATTGACGCAAAAAGGGAATGGTTGAGTACAGCCATTGGTAGGGGTATCAACATCCCCGAACCGCAAGAAACACCAGTACAAGGTTTTGTTGGGTGAGGAGTAAATTATGCAAATCGCTTATCCCGCGATGTTCTACTACACTAATTCCCAAGCGACGCGTTATTATGTATTCTTCCCTGATTTTGGCTCAACTGGAACCCAGGGTAGCAGCGTAACCGATGCGTTGTTTATGGCAGCTGACTGGTTAGGAATTATGGCCGCAGCTAGAATCCAGCAGGGCCATCGCCTACCGACAGCTAGCAACATTAATCGCTTATCTCTACAGGGCGATGCTCCATTCAGGGATGATCAAGAACTGCAGTCTGGATGTGACTTTTCACAGTCGTTCACTTCAATGGTAACCGTGGATTTAGACCAATACCTGGCAGGTGATGATACGCTACAGAAAACAGTGGTGATTCCCCGTTGGGCGGAGAGGGCCGGTGCCGAGTTACAGCTTGATTTTGCAAAAGTGCTAACGGAAGCAATTGGTATTAAAAACAATGCAACTAGGTAGAAAGCAAAAACACGAATCGCTCAACTCAGGGACTACCTTGAGTTGAACGATTCGTGTTTTGATTTGAGGTTAATTAATTTCGATTACCAGCCGTTTACAGGAATTAGCGGAATGTATTTGTATGGGATGGTTTTGCGTTTGGCAGCTGCACGTCTTTGCTAAAATGACGAATTATCGTCAACCTAGTGGCAACCAACTCCATCAACAAACTGATTATTCTGAGCAGTTCACAGATTTTTGCATTCTTGACGCAAATTTTGGCTCCACAGTGTTATACTCCTAGTACAACCTAGGGAGGTGGCAAGTCATGCTCATTGATTTTTCTGTTAGAAACTTCAGTTCAATTAAGGAAGAAATGACCTTGTCCGCGGAGACAGGGGAGCGCTTGAGTCGGTTTAAGAAAACCAACACTATTGGTGAAGGTTTTAGCAGCTTGCTCAAGAACCTCATCATTGTTGGCCCGAACGGTTCAGGCAAGTCCAACCTCATCGCTGCCATGCGGCAAATGCGCAACATGGTTTTGAATGATCCGCAAAAAGTTACTAGCAAGCTGAACTTCACGCCGTTTGGGTTGAGCACCGCGACAGTTGCCAAGCCGACTAGCTTTGCGATTCGATTTAACTATCAGGAAATGAGTTATGATTATCGCTTTGCATACACTAGTGAAAAAATTGTTTCCGAGCAACTGAACATTCTGACCAAAAACGCAGTCAAGAATGTCTTCTCAAGACAAGGTCAAGAATATTCCAATTTACCAGCATCCTTGCAGCAGGTGGCAACAAGCACGAAGAAGAACTCATTGCTTATTTTCACGGCGCAAAAGGCCAACGACAAGCACGCAATTGACGTGCTGGAATGGTTCGAGAATGACTTGGAGTTCGTCGATGATGACCGCCAGAGCAATGTCATTTCGGACAAACTTGCCAGCTTGATTAAGGATGACCGGGTCAAAACGGAATTTCTCCGTTTTCTGCATTTTGCAGATATTAATATTGTGGACGTGGCTGTGCGGGAGGTACCTTTAGCTCCGATGTCTGATTTTATGACAATATTTAGTAATCAGATTGTGAAAAATTTTAAGTCTTATATTGATCTTCCAGCTTCAGGTGAAGACGAACTGTCTCATTATAAAGAGTCCTTCACAACTAAGCAGCTCTATGCCGTTCACAAACAGTACGACGATGAAGGTAATGTAGTAGGTACTCAAGAGATACCGTTAACTTCCGAATCACGTGGCACACAAAAGGTGTTCCTGATTGCACTCTCGATAATCAACGCCCAGTTAGGTGGTAACGGTCGGACACTCATCTTTGACGAATTCGATGATTCTTTGCACTTTGAGCTTTCGAAAGCATTGGTTCAAATCTTCAACTCTGTTCCGAATAAAAATCAGTTCATCTTGACCACGCACGAGTTACAGCTGCTTAATCTCGATTTACGAACTGATCAGATATATTTGATGGACAAAGATTATCAGGGCAGAAGTTCACTAAAATCAGTCTTTGACTTTAAAGACAGTCGGGATACTGCTCGACGCGATGTTAAGTATATGAAACGCTACATCGAAGGGCGGTTCGGCGCTATGCCCCAAGTCGATGTTGATCAAATGTTGAGTTCTTTGAATGCAGATGATGTGACCAAGTCGAGGTAACCGCGATGGCACGCAAATCTAAAAACTACCCGTACCGCAAGATTATTGCAATCTACTGCGAAGGTGATTCTGAGAAGGCATATTTCGAGATGATTAAGCGGAAATATCATGGGGCTAATGTGCACGTGAACAAAGCCCAGGATATGAAAGTTGAGATTGATTCTGACGGCCTCAGCGGCATTTCTCTGTTAAAGAAGGCTTTAGTTAAGTCCCAACGACTCTCTAAAAAGCAACGGGCTGAGCAAGTCTATGTGGTGTTCGACCGGGACTAACTAAGTACTGCTGACTTGGAACAGTGCCAAAAATTCGCTAAAGACCATCGGATTGGCATTATCTTTTCCTGTATTGATTTTGAAATCTGGGTACTGTTGCATTTTGAGCCTGTTACCAAGCGTTATTCGGCTGAGCAGCTGAACAACAAGCTGTCTGGGGCTGACTATTTCGGAACTAATTATCCACGCTTCAAGGGTAACGATTATGATGATTACCTGATTGATCGAATCAAACAAGCTCTGCTAAATGCCAAAAGACTCGAAAAAAACTATTGTGAACCGTGGTACTTGAATAATCCTTACACCAACGTTAACGCAGCCATACCGGCGATTTTCGGCGTTGATGAATCCAAACCGTAGTTGTTAATGATAAGCAAAAAACAAAATGTCCTGTCTGAATTGAGGCTATTGCCAATTCAGACAGGACGTTTTATATTTGAGCATTAATTAGGGTTGAATATCCTATTCACCCTGTGACGTCTGCGTCGGGTCGTACCACTCGGCATCATCTGCGTCGGTGCCATAGCCACTGTTGCTGGAGCCAGTATTAGTACCGGAGTTCGTGCTAGTTGAGCGCTGCGTCGAACTGGTACCACTGGACGTCCGGGAACGATTTGAGTAATAACCGCTGTACTGGCCATTGCTACGGGTACTGCTGGTTCCGGTGTAGCGACTGCTGCTGCGCGGCGTGTAGTAATTGCTGGTGCTGCGGCCACTATTGCTACTTTGCGTGCCGTTACTACTGCTGGTGCCATTGCTGCTGGTAGTCCCTGCAGCCGTTGCGGTACTGCTTGCAGAGCTGGCCGAACTAGCACTACTGCTGCTTGCCGTGACCGCGCTACTTGCAGAACTGCTGGATTTAGCAGTGGACTGCGTCTTGCCGATTGTAAGGGCCTCGGCTTTAGGCTTCAGGGCCAGGTCCGCGGAGGCGTGCTTACCGCTGGCGTTTGCTTCAACGACAATTTTGCTCGTCAGCATTTTGGGACTGCTGAACTGCCAGGCAATCGCAAAGGTGCCGGTTTTGCCCGGCTTGATCTTACTACTGATGCCAGCCTCGATCGCCTTGTTGTACTTGGTCTCGACTTGCAGCGCGGAGGACGCTTGCAGGGGACTGACCGAATCATCACTGACCTGCTTGGCGACAAAATTCTGGTTGAAGAAGCTGTCGGCAGTAATCGGCTTTTTAGATTTGTTCGTGACGCTGCCCTCGACGACGACCGCGGCGAGCTTGCCGCCACTGACAGCAGGGGCAGTGATGCTGAGGTTGTGGGCGTCAGTCACAACCAGTGTTCCGGACTTCAGGCTGAAGCTGCGGCCCTTGAGCACGGACGCGGTCTTGGCCTTCTTGGTGCTCGTGAATGAATGGCCGACTGCCTTCTTGGCGCTGCTGGTGTTGTGACTGCCACAGCCGGCAAGCGTCAGCAGAGCGACTAGTGTAAGCATGATTCCCAGATGTTTTTTCATGTGGCTCAATTCTCCTCAATGTAGCTATCATTAATTTTAATTATCGCACAAAATTTAACTGTTTCTTATTTCATCTTAGTTTCCGTTGCAAGTAGCATGCAGCAACCTGCATTGATTATAGCGCTATCAGCGGGTCTAAGTCACAATGTGTTTTTACTGGCGATGCCCGCCATGCTTGGTCTCAACCTGGTTACAGCCGGCAACTAATTTTGCCACTGAATTGCGACAAATACCGTTTTCGACTGCATAATCGCGGCGGTACTGCTGTATAATGATTAAGTTTGAGTAAAACTTTACCAAACTAAATCTACCTGCGCCAATCCGCAGTGGTCGGGAGATACATAAGTAAAAATGAAACGTGATAGTCGCATCGATATTCTTAGGAGCTTGGCAATCCTATTGATTGTCCTGGCCCACACATACAGTACCCGCGCGATTTCGGAGTTCCGCTGTTTCGACGTGCCGCTGATGGTCTTCCTGATGGGCAGCTCCTATTACTTGAGCGAGCAAAAGCACCACGGCACGCGCAGCTACGGCAGTTACCTCTGGGCGCGGATCAAGCGGCTGCTGATTCCAACGTGGATTTTCATCGTCGTTTACTTTCTCGCGTTCGGCTTGCTCCACTTACTCGGGTTTACCTTTGTGCAGCTGGACCTGCACAAGTTCCTGCTTTCTGTCACGCTCATTTCGGGTATCGGTTACGTGTGGATCATCCGCGTGTTCCTGATCGTGGCGCTGTGCTCACCGCTTCTGTTGCGGCTGGCCCAGCACATCAAGAATGTGTGGGGACTGCTGCTGCTCGAGTTCGCGGGCTTAGCGCTGCAAAGCGTGCTCCTGAGTGCCTACAAAATTGCGTTCAACCGGCTGCCCAGCCAGAGTACGGGTGCCCAAATCGTCTTTGAAGCGACCGGCTACCTGCTCATCGCGCTGGTGGGGATGTGGGCGGTGCACCAGTCCGTCAAGGGCCTTGCCATCGCGGGGGGCGCGGATGCGGCCGTGTTCGGAATCCTGATGCTGGCGCAGGGTGTCGTGTCGGTCGGTGCGCAGAAGTTCCCGCCAACTGCGTACTTCATCGCGTATGGACTGGCGGCCTCACTGCTGCTGATGGCCTTCTTGACGGTGGTTAAGTGGGGTGCGGGCAAGGCAATCGGCTGGCTGTCCCGCTACTCACTGGAGCTGTACTACTGGCACACCTTCCCCGTGACCGTCATCATGGCCCTGATACCGAACTGGAGCTGGCTAGTGCGCTACCCGCTGACGCTGGCAGGTGGCCTCGTCATCACCTGGTTGCAAACCAAATACCTGCCGAGGCTCTTCAAACCACTCGGCTGAGGAATATACAATGCGGCAAGTTGAGATGATTTACTTTCAGCTTGCCGCATTGTTTGTTGATAATATTCTTATAAAACCACTTGAGTAAAATCTTTTCCCAGACTAGTCAGGTCGGCTTTTCCTTTTTCAATATCTACCCTGGCATTTTGTTCATGAACCAGTTCCTTTTTTACTTCAGGTCTTATATTTTGAGCTGCTTCTGACGAAAGTAAATCTGACAATTGTTTGTTTCTTTGTTCTACAGACAACTGAGTTTCCTTATATGGTATGGTACTTTCAAATACCTTGTAATCTATTCTCTTGTAAAACATGTAGGTTACGGAAATTAAACCTAATCGATTAAGGTTGTCTATAGACGATGCAATCTGTTTATTATCATTGAGCCTGATGCTGATTTCAGGAGCAACAACATTGGTTCGATTTATTACGAAACTATCATCAGTGTATACAATTTTGATTTGTGCTAATGGGATTGTATTTCCATACTGCACAATTATCTTTAACAATTGTGCATCGACAGGCGAAAACTGTTTAACAAACTCAACAAAGGCGGAACGTGTTTTGTTTTCAAGACGGGAATCAACTGAGCTTGCGAATAACTTTGCAAACATTTTTCTTAAACTGTCGTCATCAATGTAGTATTTGGATGCCTCAATAGTTGGACCAAGAATTGCCTTATTTGGTTCCGTAATATCCTCTGGTGGAATCTGCTTCACCTGATCAAGAATTTCCTGCTTAAACTCGGTTAGTTTCTGCTGATTCAGAAACTCTTGCTTTTGTCTTTCTAATTCTGTCTTGGAACCGAAATGAACAAACCACCAATCGTCGAGTTGTTTCATTGGTACTTCAATAGCTCGTGTCAGAGTACCACCAGCCATGCCCATCAGTGCTGGAACCAAATCAGCGAATTCCATTTTTACACCCCCACATAATAATTGCGACAAATTATTCAATGCTTAACCTGAGACAGAGATTGCCTTCAACTGTGAAGTATACCGCCAATCAAATGGGTCTACACTTTCTGGTGTTGGAGAAATCCAACGCTAAGAGTGTAGGCCCCTTTTAAATGACAAAATAATAG
>NZ_BLBG01000020.1 GCF_009687905.1 Lacticaseibacillus zhaodongensis
TTGGGTCGAGTATTTATAATACATGTAAGCACCTCATAACTGTTATTTCTTCTGTCTAACAATTGTAAGGCACTCCACATGCCTGTCTGTCACTGCCGCCAGCGGAACGGAGAAAAAGGTGTCCAGCACCCGGTAGTTAACGCTCACACTGGCTTTAGCACATAAAAGTTGCAGATACATCTCAAGTCCATCGTTTACCGCGTTGTTAACTGCTAAAATCATGGTGACAGGGGCGCTTGCCGTTGCTCCGGGAGGTAAACATGCAAACAATTTTTTTAGTTGAAGACGAACCCACCATCGCCACCACGATTGCCCAGTATCTGCAGCAGCATGGCTACACAACTGCGGTGGCTAAGGATTTTGCCCACGTGGACACAGAAATTGTCGCGGCGGCGCCCGACCTGGTGCTGATGGATATTCGGCTGCCCTTTGCGAGCGGCTTCCACTGGCTGGAGGTGCTGCGGAGCACGTCGAAGGTCCCGGTGATTTTTCTGACGAGCGTGAACGACGACATGAACCTCGTCATGGCAATGAACATGGGCGCTGACGATTTCCTGACCAAACCCATCGAATTGCCGGTGCTGTTGGCCAAAATCCAGGGGCTGTTGCGCCGGACGTACGAATATCAGGCCCAGGACGGGAAATACCGCGCCGGTGATTTTGAGCTGGCCGCACTGGATAATCAAGTGACACGGCTGGGGGCAACGCCGCAAACGATTGACCTCTCGCCGACCGAGACGCGGATCCTGCGCATGCTCTTTGAACAGCCTGGGGTGGCCGTGAGCCGCGAAGAAATCATTCGCCAGCTCTGGGAAAACGACGCGTTTATTGATCAGAATACGCTGGCCGTAACGATGACGCGGCTGCGGCAGAAGGTGGTGGACATTAAGCTGGATGCCGCCATACAGACCGTGCGCGGCGTTGGCTTCCGATTGGCGGTGAACGGGGATGCGTGATTTTGCGGCTTATCTTCGGGCGCGAGCGCTCACGTGGGTTGTGCTCGCGGTGGTCCTGCTGGTCGCCGGCACCATCACCTACTTGGAGGACTTACCGCCGATTGCGCTGCTGGATGGCTGCGTGATCGGGGCCGCCTGCATCATCCCCATTCTGGGCGTTGACGCTTGGCGCTGGTGCGGCCACTACCGGGAATTGCGGATGGCTCCAGAAGCGGAAGAACTGCCGCGGCTGCCAGATTCCGGCGACGCAATTGAGGCGCTCTACCAGCAATTACTGGCTGCGCAAAATCATGCGCGCGTGCAGACCCAAGTTCAGGCGCAGGAACAGGCGCGCAACCTGAGCGATAATTTTGCCCTGTGGAGCCACCAGATGAAGACGCCACTGGCCGCGCTCGATCTGTTGCTGCAGGTGCCGCCGGTGGATGCGGCGGCTGCCCGCGGTGAGGTGCGCAAGGTCAATCGTTACGTGCAGATGATGCTGACCTACATCAAAATGAATGACGTTAACCGCGACCTCGTGCTGGAGCCGACACCGCTCACGCCGTTGGTGCAGCACACGGTGCGTGAGCTGGCCGATCTGTTTATCGGGAAGAACCTCGCCGTCCGGGTCGATCCGCTACCAACCATCGTGACCGACAGCCAGTGGTTCGGCTTCATCATGGAACAGGTTTTGACCAACGCGGCTAAGTATACTGAGCACGGTCACGTGCATGTCTACGCGAAAGGACCAGCGCTCGTGGTGGCTGATACCGGCATCGGTATCGCGGCCACTGACCTGCCGCGGCTGTTTGAGCCGGGTTACTCCGGTTACAACGGCCGGATGAACCAGAAGGCGAGCGGGTTGGGGCTGGCGATGAGCCAGACCATCGCGCAAAAGTTGGGCCTGAAACTATCCGTTGAATCAAAGGTCGGTGTGGGCACCAAGGTCTACATTCACCTTGCCCAGACGGAGTGGCGGACTGAATAAAATAAGTAATAGATACGTAAGCGGGCAGTAAAATCAGCAGTGATTTTGCCGCCCGCTTTGCTTTTCTTACAACATCGTAAGTACCAATTTCCTCGGGCCGGCGTTACGCTAGGTTCATCATCAAGGTCGCCTGCGCAGGCCAACCATTTAGGAGGATCATCATGCTTGAAATTACTAATCTTGCCAAAACCTACCATACTCGTTTCGGTGCCAGTTCCGTCCACGCCCTGACCGATATTTCCTTTGGGGTCGAGGACGGCGAGTACGTGGCCATCATGGGGGAGTCTGGTTCCGGCAAAAGCACGCTGCTCAACCTGATTGCCGCGCTCGATAAGCCGACGTCCGGGAGTATCAACCTGAACGGTACCGAACTGGCGACGATTCCCGAAGCCAAGTCCGCCAAGTTCCGCCGCGAACACCTCGGCTTCGTCTTCCAGGACTTCAACCTGCTCGACACCTTCAACGTCCAGGACAACATTGTGTTGCCACTGGTGCTGAGCAAAACGCCGGTCGCGGAGATGGCAAAGCGGGTGCATGAACTAACGCCAAAACTGGGCCTAGACGATAAGCTGCAAAAGTTCCCTTACGAGTTGTCCGGTGGGCAGCAGCAGCGGGTCGCCGCGGCGCGCGCCTTGATCACGGATCCCGAACTGCTACTGGCCGATGAGCCAACGGGGGCCCTGGATTCGCGCACCGCTGATGAATTGCTTAAGCTGTTCGCCCAACTTAATGCGGAAGGGCAAACCATCTTGATGGTGACCCACTCCGCGGTTGCCGCCAGCCACGCGCAGCGCGTTCTGTTCATTCGCGATGGCCGTATTTTCCACCAGCTCTACCGCGGCGACTTGAGTCAAGACGAGATGCTCGTGAAAATCAGCGACACCATGACCGCCATGTTGGCTAAACAGGACGACACCGGTGCAAAGGCGGTGGACTAATGTTCTACTTTCATTTAGCCGCCACCAATCTTCGCGCCCACAAGCGGATTTTCGTGCCCTTCCTGCTGGCGATGACGCTGCTGACCGTAATGAACGTGGTCATGCTGTCCGCGTACATGGATTCAGGCGCACTCTTCGCTAATAACGGGGATGGGATCCAGGCCGCTGCCCAGGAGATGTTCAAGTACGGTTCAGAAGTAATGATGATTTTTGCCGTCATTCTGGGTACTTACGCCAACAGTTTCCTACTCAAGCAGCGGACCAAACAGCTGGCCCTTTACAGCGTAATCGGTTTTGGTAAGCGGGAATTGCGGCACATGGTCAGCGCGGAACTGATCATCTGCGCGGGTATTTCCATCGTCTGCGGGGCGGTGTTCGGCGCCGCTTTCTCGCGCCTGAGCTACCTGGCCCTGGGCAAAATGCTAGGGATGCCAGGGCACGCACATTTTGGGCTCGACCTCAAGCCGATTCTGGTGTCTGCAGCCGTAATTGCCCTCATCTTCGTGCTCCTCATCCTGATCGACGCGAACTGGCTCCGGAAGCACCGCCCGCTGGCAATGTTGCAGGCAGCCAGTGCCGGTGAACGCGAGCCCAAGACGCGCTGGTTAATGCTCATTATTGGCATCATCACGCTCGGTGCGGGATACGCCGCCGCCATTGGTATCACCGACCCACTCGGCGCGCTGCAGTGGTTCTTCATTGCCGTGATTCTGGTCATCGTCGGCACCTACGCGCTG
Source organism: Lacticaseibacillus zhaodongensis (assembly GCF_009687905.1). Taxonomy (GTDB): domain Bacteria; phylum Bacillota; class Bacilli; order Lactobacillales; family Lactobacillaceae; genus Lacticaseibacillus; species Lacticaseibacillus zhaodongensis. Next base: position 3,599 of record NZ_BLBG01000020.1, read on the forward strand.
TTTATCGCCGGCTCCGTGTTTATTTACAAGCTGCTGCGTAAGAACAAGCACTACTATTACCAGCCAGCGCATTTCATCAACGTCGCCAACATGATCCACCGGATGCGGCAAAATGGGGCAGGGCTGGCCTCCATCACCATTTTGGCCACGATGACCCTCGTCACTATCGCTACGACCATCACGCTGTACCTCGGCGTGCCGCAAATCGTCAGCAGCAGTACGCCCGCCGATATGCAGTACATCCGGGCGACGAGTGCGGATAAACTAGCCACGGGTAAAGTGACCCCGGCCCAGAACCAAGCGGCGGTCGCCGCAATCGCCAAGAAGCACCACGTGACCATCACGAAGCGCTCCGTTGCGACCATCAGTACTGGTTTGCCTATCAAACTGGGGGCCAAGCGCGTGCTGGCGGCAAGCAACAAGGACTATGCCGGCACGTTTGGCCCGGCTAAAGGGCTCATGACGGCCGATATCATGACCTTGGCTAACTATAACCAGATGACCGGCCAAAATATTCAGCTCGCCCGCAGCAGTATGTTGCTGGGCACCAACACCAATCAGCACCGCAGGCAGCTCGCTTTTGGCCCGCACGTACTGCGGGTGCAGGGGACCGCGCGGATGCCTTACGCCAGCAAACTCGGCGGCACCAAGAACGCGCTGTTCGTTTTCAAGGACAACGCCGTGATCACGCAGGTGGCGCACGCTCTTAGCGCCAAGCTGAGCAAGAAGACGCTTGCCGCGACGCTGGCAAACGCGCAAACGACCGTTTACCTCGAACTCAAGGGGAGCGATGCAAACCAAATCGCCATGGCCAAGGAAGTGCAGCATGCCAAAATCGGCACCCTGAACGTCCAGAGCGCCGCCCAGTCGCGGTCCAGCGTCCTGCAGTGGATGAGTGCCTTCCTCTTCATGGGCATCCTGCTCGGCATCATGTTCATCCTCGCTACCGCGCTGATCCTGTACTACAAGCAGGTTTCGGAGGGCTTGGCGGATGCTAAGCGTTACAAAATACTGCAGCAGGTCGGTCTCTCGGAGCGTGAGGTCAAGGCGACTATCAACAGTCAACTGTTGACCTTGTTCTACGTGCCCCTAGTTGTTGCGGCTGTACACACCGCAGTTGCGGCGCCATTTATTCAGCGGGTGCTCGTGCTCTTCGGCATCACCAACTGGACGCAGTTTTTGACCATCATTGGGATCACTTTGCTCGTGTTCGCCGCGATTTACGTCGTCATGTATAAGGCGACGGCGCGGGTGTACTACCGAATCGTTCGGTAAAATACCAAGTAACAATTTAAGGTTCCGTGTTTCCGGCGCGCAGTCTTGCACCGCTAATCTGGGGCCTTTTGTGATGGGATAGTGTTGCTTGATAAATAACGGTGGTTTCACCAATTTAAGGGTAATTTCTTAAGTTTTAAACCGTTTCCTAACGTGAACTGCGGGCGTACAATCAAACTAATTGATAATGCTGCTGGCCCCCAATAAGACATGAGGAGAAGTTGCCATGGGAAAAAGTTCGGGCACCAAAACTGGGTTTGGTGTGAAAATAGCGTGGATGGTGACGCTACTGTTGCTAGTGGGCGCGTTTTTGTATCCGTCGCTGCTAAACGTTCCAAGTGGTGCGGATCATAATGTGCCCCGGCTACTGCAAAATGACGTGACCTTGGTCCTGAATAACTCCGAATTGACCGATCTATACAAGCAGGCAAATACCGGTTCAGTTCAGAAGGCCGACGTTCAGCACCTCGAATCATTGCGCACCAAAGCTCTGCAGGATGCCGGCGTGGTTAACCGGCACGCGTTAACCAGTGACTTAGCTAGCCTAATCGCTGCCAAGGAACAATTTAGCACGATGCCCAAAGCACCGGGAATCAAGGCCAACTTGCGATACATGGCGCAACATAATCTTGCTTACTATGCTGAGCTAGAGGACCACCAGCCGGCGCTCACGGCATTTGTGACCGCTACCAAGCAGATTGGTGTGCTGATCCTGTTGCCACTCACGCTAATGATTGCGTTTTTGGTCAATGCATTTTCCGATTTCAGCAAACGGCAAACTTTGCGCGGCGCGCTTGTTACGACGGGGAAGATCAGTGCGGTGGCTGTCGGCAGCACACTGATAGCAGCGGCGGTGGCGTTTTTGCCCCACTTGGTGACGAGTGGCTTCGGCGCCCAGTACCGCAGCATTTTTTACTCCGATGCTAACCAAACATTCACTTATATGAGTAATATTGTGGTGGCGCTGCGGTACGTGTTGTACTTGGCCGTGCTGACGTTATTCTTGACGGTACTGCTGCAAGTATTCCGGAGGTTACCTGCGGGGCGCATCCTTAGTCCACTACTTGGTATGGCGCTAGTTAGCGTTAGCTTGACGACGGGATACCAAGACCTGATGTACAGCCCAGCGTTGCGGTGGCTGCCAACAACTTACCTGAATCCATACATGATGGTAACGCCGAATGAGATTGCGGGCCGGAGCCTGTCAATTGTGAATGCGCTCGTGTTACTGGCACTTATCACCGTGGTTTTGTTGGGAATTGATTATCTGCTCGCTAAAAAAACACGGTCAACGCCAACCGGTGCTCTGCTCACCACCAAATAGCATTCCCGCCAAATTAATATTCAAAACAAAAAGTCCACTACCAAGTTCGTCACTTGGTAGTGGACTTTGTTAGTTATGATTTTGCCACTTACTTAGTTGCCGTTTCGGCTGTCGCCATGGCATTGCTGCCAGAGAAGGTGTAAACCGATGAGCCGTCGTTCCAGCTGATGGTCTGGGCACCCGCGCCGTCGTTCAAGTTGAAGTTAGCCGCACCCTTGTTGCTTGGTGCAGGCAGGCTTGCCGTGTGGAACAGGGCAACGAGCTGCTTAGCTAGTGCGGTTGGATCCTGGCCGTTAACGTTACTTGCACGGACGGTGATGGACCAGTTACCTTCATTCCAGTGAATGTAGGTTGAACCAGCCGCACCCTGGACGGTCCCCGTGATGTTGTCGCCAAGATCAACGGTTTGACCGCCGTCCTGAGCGCCGATCCAGTTGATGGAGTCCGCAGCCGCACCGCTGGAGGCGAAGGTCTTCTTGTCCAGGGAGTAGTCAGCGCCCTTGTTGCTCAGAGTCGCATCGTTCAAATCGACAGCGGAGTTGCCGCTGTAGAACTTAACGGATGTCCCACTTGCGTTCGTGCTGGCGCTGGCGTTTACGACGCCGTTGGACTTAACCGTGTCGGGAAGCCACTGGTTACCGACCTTGGATTGAATCTGCTTGGTCAGCTGCTGGTAGTGGTCGCCAGAGTTGGTGCTGGAATCGCTGGATGAGCTTGAACTGCTCGTTGAATCAGAAGAACTGCTGCTTGCCACAGCGTCCGTCTTTGATTTCGTTTGTGCCTTAGATTTTGTTGTTTGGGTGGATTCTGTGCTGGAAGAGCTTGTGGACTTACTGCCGGTTTGCGAACCGCAGCCCGCTAGTAAACCTGCTAGGAGTAATGCAATAACTGTTTTCTTCATAATCTGCCGCCCCTTTCACTTTCAATTTTGCCTTATTTTGGTAATGATGCAAGTAGATTGACTAAATTTAACCTAAACGACTAACTTTTGACACCTTTCGCATGTTTTCGGGCCCCGATGGGTTGGCGCTTGCTGCGGGGTTGCCAGCTCATCATGAACACTGCCCCCAGAACTAGTCCGATTCCGGCCATCTGCAGGGGGTGGAAGCCGAGGTTCAGAAATAACACCGACAAAATGGTGGCAGTGAGCGGCTCGAAGTTACCGATCATGCCGGCAATCGCGGGACGCAGGGTGCGCAGGCTGGAAACGTAGAGGATGTAGGCCAGCAGCGTCGCTCCCAAGACCACGAAGGCCACCGCGAGCCAGTCGAATTGCGGTAGTTTGGGTGCGTGCCAAAATGGGGTCATGAGGTTCGCCGCCAAGCTGCCGACCAGCAGGCCCCAGCCGACGATGACTAGTGGCGACTCGGTCCGCAGCAAGGGTCTTGGCAGCAAGGTGTAAGCCGCACCGGTCGCGGCCGCGATGAGGCCCCAGAAAATGGCGAGTGGGGCAACGTGCAACTTGCCGGGGTTACCGTTAGTGACCAGGAGGAAGACGCCAAATAGCGCCAGCAGAATGGCAAGCGTGTCAATCGGGCGCGGCGCCGTCCGCGTGCGCACACTGGTCACGATGGTGATGAGCCCTGGCACTAGTGACAGCATGATGGTTGCGACCGCGGCATTCCCGTAGAAGATGGCGAACATGTAGGTCAGCTGGGCGGCGAATACCCCAATCATCCCGAAGAGGACCAGGCGCACGGCCCGCCGCGGATCCCGCCACACCCGCAGCAAGGGCCGTTTGGTGATGGCCGCAAACAGCAGCATCAGTAAGCCCGCCCACGTGAGGCGCATGCTGACGATCCACATGGGGGTCGCTTTGGAAGTGTTGAAGATAATGTTGCTGCAAACCCCGCCGACACCCCACATACAGGTGCCAATGCTGGCTTGGAGTGCAGCCTTGGTCGATTGCTTCAGATTCATTATATGTAGTCCCCAGTCAACTTTTTTGCAATCATGGGGCCAAAATGACCGCCGATTGCGAATGCTAATCAAATATGTGCTTCCGCTTAGTATAGCTGGGCAGACCCGCCGTTACTAGTGCTACCCCGACCTTTTGCGTGGCCAGGATGCGGCAGCGCTTACAGCAAAATTAGGTCAATGGGTAGTAACAATGGTAAAATACCTTGGTAGTGACGTCTTTTATCCTGAGAGGAGCACTTGCAAATCGTCATGCGAAATCTACTTAAAAAAATTGAGCTGCCAGCCTTCATTGAGGACACGCGGATTCGTTATGCATCCGCCGCAATGGTCGGGCTGGCATTAATTGGTGTCATTATAGGCGCCTTTATCAAGCCGTGGCTTGCGCTCGGGATGCTGATCGTTCTGGTGGCCCTCCTCGTTGCTTCCTTCTATACGCTGGAGCGAATCACGCAGAACACTAATAAGTACATCACCAACCTGTCCTACCGCATCAAGCGGGGGGAGCAAGAAGCGCTCATTCGAATGCCGGTGGGAATCATGATGTACGATAAGAAGCTGAACGTGGAGTGGCTCAACCCCTTCCTCAGTAACTATTTTGGGGATGAGAAGGTTATCGGCCGCAACTTAACTGATGTCGATTCCGAACTGGCTGATATCGTCACCAATAACGAGGACACTGGCGAGGCGCAGCGCGTGCGTTGGGGTGAGCACCAGTTTGAAGTTACCGTTCAGAGTGACATTGGGGTGGTTTACCTGATGGACATCACGCCTTATGCCAAAATCGAAGAGGAAGCCCAAAATGACAAAATCGCTATCGGGCAGATTTTCCTTGATAACTATGATGAAGTGACGGAGAGCTTGGATGACCAGTTGGTTTCCAACCTGAACAGCTACGTGACGACGGCGATGAACAACTGGGCCACCAAGTTCGGCCTCTTTGTGAAGCGCGTTGATGATGACCACTTCCTGATGATTGCCTACGCGGGATCTTTGAAGAATGTTATTAAAGATAAGTTCAAAATTTTGGACCAGATCCGTGAAGAAACCAGCAAGCAAAACGCACCGCTGACGCTGTCCATTGGGATCGCGTACGACGATGATGATTTGGCGCGCCTCTCCATGACCAGTCAGAGCAACTTGGACCTCGCGCTCGGCCGGGGCGGGGACCAGGTCGTTGTGAAGTCCAAGGATGGTGAAGCCAAGTTCTACGGTGGCAAGACCAACCCAATGGAAAAGCGCACCCGGGTCCGGGCACGGATGATCAGTCAGGCACTGCAGGAACTGTTCAAGCAGACCGACAAAGTCTACGTCATGGGCCACGCCCACCCCGACATGGATTCCGTAGGGGCGGCGCTGGGAGTGCGGCGGATTGCGCAGATGAACGGGAAGGAATGCTACGTCGTCCTGAACCCCGACAATCTGCACTCTGACGTTGAACGCTTGATGGAACGGGTCGCAAGTGACCCTGAACTCGCCAACCAGATCATCACGCCTGAAGCCGCCCAAGTTGGCGCGACCGACAAGTCGATGCTGGTGATGGTCGACCACAGTAAGCCGTCCATGACCACGTCCCAGCCCCTGTACCAGCGGCTGGCGAACCGCACCGTCATTTTGGATCACCACCGGCGCGGCGAGGAATTCCCCGACAACCCAATGCTGGTTTACATTGAGCCCTACGCTAGTTCAACCTGTGAACTAATCGCTGAGATGTTTGAATACCAGCCGCAGAATTCCAGCTCGCTCAATAAGCTCGAAGCCTCCGCAATGCTGGCCGGCATCACGGTCGACACCAAGAACTTCTCCCTGCGCACCGGCACCCGGACCTTCGACGCGGCTTCATACCTGCGCTCAATGGGGGCGGACGCGATGCTGATTTCCACGATGCTCAAGGAGAACGTGGATAACTATATCCAGAAGAATCACCTTATTGATAGCGTTGAAATGATTGGTGATAATATGGCATTATGTACGGGTGAGGAAACCCACACGTACGACCCAGTTATCGCGGCCCAGGCTGCAGATACCCTGTTATCCTTGTCGGGAATTGACGCCAGTTTCGTGATTTCCAAACGCCCAGATGGCAAAATCGGCATTTCCGCGCGCAGCTTGGGTGACATCAATGTCCAAATCATCATGGAACGGCTGGGTGGTGGTGGCCACCTGAGTAATGCTGCCACCCAAGTCAGTGACAGCACCATCGCTGATGTTAAGGGTGAATTGCTGAATGTCATTAACAAGGTGATGGCGCAAAATGACGATGACAGCAACGATGACAATTAGGGATTAAGTTAGCACCACAATGCAGCTTTTGCGGAGCATAAACAGGCCCGCAAAATGACTGCGGCAAAACATAAACGTACTCACACAGAAAGAGGGACGACGGCATGAAGGTTATTTTCATTCAAGATGTTCGTGGCAAGGGCAATCGGGGTCAGCTCAAGGAGGTTCCGGACGGCTACGCCCAGAACTACCTGATCAAGAACAAACTCGCCAAGCTCGCTACCCCAGCTGCCATTAGCCAGCTGAAGGGTCAGGAACGGGCGCAGGAGAAGAAGGCTGAGGAAGAAAAAGCCAAGGCTACTGACCTGAAGAAGAAGCTTGAAAGCGACGGCACCGTCGTTGAGATTCAATCCAAGGCCGGCGAGGATTCCCGCCTGTTTGGCTCCGTTCCTAGCAAGCAGATTGCCCAGGCCCTCAAGCAGCAGTTCGGTTACGAAGTTGATAAGCGCAAGATCGATCTCGACGAACCAATCCGCGCCCTCGGCTACCGCAACGTTAACGTCCAGCTGGCACCAGGCGTTACCGCGAAGATCCGGGTACACGTGGTGGCGAAGAAATAGCACAGAGCAACTATGAGAAAAAAGTCTGTAATGCGATTCACAAATCGTATTGCGGGCTTTTTTAGTCGCCTCATCCAGGCGATAAGCCATGTGAGTCTGCTGGGAGTGACTCCGCTGTCGGAGGGAGAACGGAGAGACCGCTAATAGGTTATAATTACCAACGTTAGATTATCGATTAGGTCAAGAAAATACGGCGGGCTCGCAGTTCAGGTCTAAGACCCGCGGTTCTTAGCGGGGCTTAGACCGTGCCCCAGCGGGACCTTTGTCACTCCCAGCGGCGTAGTGGCGGTCACGGTTCCAGCAGCCGGATAATAAGTGCGGTTTAAGTTAAGGAGACTGATTAGATGAACAAATTAATGGCAATGCTGACTAGCGATGACAAATATACAATTGATTACAAAACCCAGGACCCGCAGCTGCAAAAGACTGCGCACCACCTCTGCTGGCAATTGAACCAGACCGATCCAGATGATGATGAAACGCGGCGGGCCATCATGAACCAATTGCTTGGTACTTGCAGCCCGATGACCTTTATTGGCGCTAATTTTCAGTGCGATTACGGTTTCAACATTCACACCGCGGGCCTCGCACTGCTGAACTACAACGTCACGATTCTGGACACCTCACCAGTGCGCATTGGTGCCGGAGCGTTCATCGCCCCCGGAGTCGTCTTAGCCTGCCCGAGTCACGCAATGGATAAAGAACAGCGCATGAATGGCATCAGCTGGTCGCTGCCAATCACCTTGGAAGATGGGGTCTGGCTCGGCGCCAACGTTACCGTTGTCGGTGGAGTTACAATTGGCGCGGGTAGCGTGATCGGTGCTGGCAGTGTTGTCACCAAGGATATTCCGGCTGGCGTCGTCGCAGTCGGGGCCCCGGCCCGCGTCGTGCGCAAAATCACCGCGGCGGACCGCATTGATCCTAATGAGTTGACTGAATTTTAAGTTGAAAAAGCCATTATGGCGGCCGTTTACACGCGGTCGCTATTTTTATTTTGCAAATTGACTCACGAGTCATTGACCAGTCAGTCAACCGGTGCTACACTCTTGGTGCAGATGGAGATGAGCACCAACGTCATCTTGAATGGGAACTGCGAACTAGCGGGCAGCGCGCCCGCTTGGAGGAGGGAATGTCATGACTGAGGCAGTTGTGAGCATTAAACATTTACAGAAGAATTTTGGCAAAACGCAGGCGCTGAAGGATATTACCTTTGACGTGCAGCCCGGCGAGGTGTTTGGCTTCATCGGGCCAAACGGTGCGGGGAAGTCCACCACCATCCGCACGCTGCTGGGAATTCTGCGCGCGACCGGCGGCAGTGCCACCATCTTCGGGCAAGACGTGTGGCGTGATGCAGTCGCAATTCACCGCCGCATCGCTTATGTACCCGGCGATGTGTACCTGTGGCCGAATCTGTCTGGGGGTGAGGCGATCGACCTCTTCCTCAAGCTGAACGGGCAGAAGCACGATGCGCGCACTGATGAGCTGATTAAGCTGTTCGAGCTCGACGTGCGCAAAAAGTGCCGGACTTATTCTAAGGGAAACCGACAAAAGGTGGCGCTGATTGCGGCCTTTGCGACCGATGCGGAGTTGTACATTTTCGACGAACCGACCAGTGGCCTGGACCCACTCATGGAGGAACTGTTCCAGAAGCAGGTGCTGGCGCTGAAGCAGGCGGGTAAGAGCGTCCTTTTGTCCAGCCACATCCTCAGTGAGGTGGAGCGCATGTGTGACCGCATCGGGATCATTCGTGATGGCAAAATTGTCGAGACCGGGTCGCTGGCAGACATGCGTAAGCTCAGCCGCACGAATATCACCGTGGTGACCAAACAGGACGCCGCCGCGGTGGCCCAGCTGCCCGCCGTGCACGCCTATGCCCCCGCTAGCGATGTGGCTAACAAGGCGACCTTTGCGGTTGATTCCGAGCAGCTCGGTGACGTGATTAGTTTCCTAAGTGCCAAGGAAATCCTTAGCTTACAAAGTACCTCGCCAACGCTTGAAGACCTCTTCCTGCGCTACTACGAAACTGAAGGGGGCAATGGTGATGCGCAGTAATCATGCAAAATTCGGTCTGCTGCTGCGGGTGTACCTGCGCCGCGACTGGTTGCTCATTAGTCTGTGGGCATTAGGCTTAGTTGGGCTCATGGCTGGTGCTGCTGCCAAATTTGACGGCTTATACGGTACAAAGGCCGCGATGGATTCAATTATCAAGACCCTCAACACACCGGCCATGGTGTCCTTGCTCGGGGTGTTTGAAGCCAAGCGGCCCTACTCACCGGCGCTGATCTACGCGGCGGAAATGATGGTCTTTATGGGGCTGTTTACCGCGATGATGAACATTTACTTCGCGGTTAAAAATACCCGTGGGGATGAGGATAGTGGGGTCGCCGAACTGATTGCCGCCCGTGCGGTGGGGCGACAGAGTCAGTTGCTGGCGGCCAGCTGCGAACTGATCATCATTAACCTCGTGATTGGCGTGCTGGAGGCACTGGGCCTGCAGCTGGCCGGCATGACTGGCAGTAATGCCGCCGGTAACTGGCTGTTTGGGCTGGGGCTCGCCGCGTTTGGCATCATGTTTGCCGCGATGGCCGTCCTCGCCGCCCAGCTGGTCACGAGTGCTCGCAGCGCGACGGCACTTAGTTACGCCGTCCTCGGCGTCGTCTTCGTGGCGCGGATGGTGACGGACGTGCAGAATCCTGATCTGACCTGGTGGACCGGTTTTGGCTGGATCGAGAAGCTGGCGATTTATGCGGACAATAACTGGGGGCCATTACTGTTGATGCTCGCGATGGCCGTCATTTTTGCCGCCGCTGCTGGGCTCATTGCGGCACGGCGAGATGTTGGCTCCGGCGTCCTGCCCCAGCGGCGTGGACGCAAAACCGCCTCGCCACTGCTCGTTGGCCCCGCAAGTTTGTTACTACGACTAGAACGGACCAGCACGGCTTGGTGGGTTTTGGGTATGTTCCTGCTCGGGGTCAGCTACGGCTCCATTTTTGGGACTGCTGGTGACTTGATGAAGACCAACCCAATGTTGGCCAAAATCATCGGGACGAGCGCGACCACTAAGGCCAATCACACCGTTGTCTTGGCCTTTAGCAACAAACTCACCATGATTTTTGCAGTTGCGGCCACGGTGTTTGCCCTGCTGACACTATTTAGACTCAACAATGACGAGAAGAAGGGCTACTTGGAGCAGCTGCACGCCCGCAGCGTGTCCCGCTTGCAGCTGTATCTCAGCTATGCCGGCTACGCACTGATCAGTGCCAGCGCTGCGTTTGCGGCCGCAATTTTGGGCATGGCCCTTGCCGGTAACGCCAGCATGGACGCTCCGATTGTACTGGCGCGGTACATGCGTGGTTTTGCCGGCTACTGGCCCGCACTAGCGGTCACGGTGGGCATTGCGGCCGCACTGGTGGGGCTCATTCCGCGTCTGCAAAATATTGCGTGGATTGTGCCGATATACGGCGTCTTTTCCCTCTACCTTGGCTCCTTGCTCGACCTGCCTAAGTGGGCGCAACGCGTCAGCCCTTACGGTTGGATCAACGATGTGCCTCTGAAGCAGATTGCGTGGGGCACTTGGGGCTGGATGAGCTTGCTGGCGGGAGCATTACTGCTGCTAGGATACGCGGCGTACCGGCGGCGTGACCTGCAACTGAACTAGGCGTAAACTAATCGGTATTAATTAATGGGGGCAAAATCGATGGCAGAAAGTAAGAGTCCGCGTGATCCCGCAAAGGAGCGGCGTATCATCGCCGCGGCCATGCACATTTTTGCAAAGCAGGGTTACCAGAATGCCAAAACGGATGACATCGCGACGGCCGCTAAGGTGTCGAAGGGGCTGATTTTCCACTACTACGGCAGCAAGGCCAAGCTCTACCTGGAGAGCGTTAAGGCGGCCTACGCAAAATTGAACGCGACGGCCGACTTCAGCGTTTGGCAAGACGCCGCCGATTTGAAGCAGATGATCACCCGCGCCCTGACCTACAAAATTCAGTTGCAGTTTGATTACCCCGATGAGTTCGGCATCGCCCTTGCCGCGTATTCGGATGTCAGCAGCCTGCCCAGCAGCTTGCAGAAAGAATTAACGCAGGTGTGGAGCAGCGAGCTGAACAACAGCGTGCCCGACCTGACTGGTCCCATTATCAAGCGAATGCAGCTGCGTCCGGGTGTGAAGCCTGAGACCGTGCAAAAGATGATCACGGCGATGAGCATGCTGATCAGCGAAGAGGCGAAGGGACTGTTTAAGGACAGCAAGGAGCTGAAGGCAGACGCGATGGCGGGGGTCGTTGCAGAGGCCAATGAATGCTTCGATATGCTGGAGCACGGGTTCTTGGCGGAATAGACTGACGGGCTGGCGGCGCATCTTCCTCCGCGGCCGCTGCTTGGGGGTGACAAAGACGAGCTGGGGCCGGGTGCAAGCCTCGGAAGCTCGCCGAGTCTTGCCCCTGAACTCCAAGCCCGCGTCGCTACGCTCCCTTGCGGTCTTTCCGTTCTCCCCGATAATGAGCAAAAATCAACTAAACCCATGTTGATTTTTGCTCATTATCGCGACAGCTCGGTCACCCCCAAGCAGCTGCTCCAGAAGAGGCGCCGCCAGCCCGACATTGTTGTTCTAGCAGACACTAAAAGTCATCCTTCAGCGTGTGTCTTGCCGAGATAATAGCAAAATTGTCACTAAAATATCGTTACTGAACTGCACTGGATTTTATCATGCAGCTCGGTAGCGATATTGTTGTTTGACTAATAAATATGGTAGTTCCACCTGGACGTTACCGCGGAATATAATGTAGACGAAATGGGGTGCTGACCATGAGTGACACTAACAGAACGATTCAAATTTCCGTGAGTAAAGAAACCTATCAGCAGGCCAAAGTGGTTCTGGACGCGCTTGGCTTGACCACTTTGGAGGCAATTAATGTGTTCCTGAAGCGGGTTGCGGCTCAAGGGTGCATACCCTTTGCACTTAAGCTAACTGAAGAAGAAACCGTGGATATTCGTTTAGTCCATGCGATTGAGGAGGCAGACGTTCCTGTCATTAGCGGCAAAAAGTCAGTCAGGCGCTACTTGTTGGCTGATAATGCAGGTTAGGTATTCCCGGAGCAATTATTCTGGTTGCAGTAAGATATCAAACTAACTTTAAAGCACCGAGGTAGGGCTGACGGCACCTCTGCCGGAGCAGCTGCTTGGGGGTGACCGAGCTGTCGCGATAATCAGTAGCCTGGGTTTGGCTACTGATTATCGGGGAGAACGGAGAGACCGCGAAGGAGCGCAGCGACGCGGGCTCGGGTTCAGGGTCAAGACTCGGCGAACTTTCCGAGGCTTGCCATAACTCTTGTGCAGCTTGCTACCCGTAGAGTTATGGACAGCGTAGCGAACCCGGCCCCCAGCTCGCCTTTGTCACCCCCAAGCAGCGGCCGCGTAGGTAGATGTGCCTTCAGCCCGGGCCGGGTTTATCTCAGTCTGGTAATTACAGACCACTTATGTAGAGAAAGCACCGGGGATATGCTCGTTTGTGTTAAACTCTAAGTTAAACGTCTGTGCATTTTTGCAGGCTAAACGGATTATTTGGAAGGAGACTTGGCAATGGATCAAACGCCAACTGGTGGGCGCCAGCTGCCCCAGAGCAATGAGGCGGAGCAGTCCGTCTTGGGATCAATTCTCATTAACTCAGACCTCATGGCTGACGCGCAGGAATACGTGCAGCCGGAAGACTTTTACCGGCGAGCGCACCGCCTGATTTTTGAAGCCATGACCGCTCTTTCCGACCGCGGCGAGGCTATCGACCAGGTGACTGTTGCTGATGAGCTGGAGAAGTCTGGTCAGCTCGAGGACGCCGGAGGTCAGGAGTACTTTATTGAGCTCGCTGATTCCGTGCCCACGATTACCAACATCGTTTACTACGCCCGCATCGTTAAGCAAAAGGCGACCAGTCGGCGGCTGATTCAGGCTGCTAACACCATTGCTGAGCGGGGTTATGAAGATAGCGATGACCCTGAAGTTCAGCTTGAAGACGCCGAAGAGCAAATCTCGACCATCTCCCAAGGCGGTGGCGGGGACTTCCGGCGGATCCGCGATGTTCTGGGCGCGTCGATGAATGATATCGACAAGTTGATTGGGAACAGCGAGTCGGTGACCGGACTAGCGACTGGCTTCAAGGACCTGGACGAAATCACCACCGGTTTCCACGAGGACGAGTTCATCGTTATCGCGGCGCGACCCGGGATGGGGAAAACGGCTTTTGCCCTCAACATTGCCCAAAATGTCGGAACAAAGACGGACAAGGCCATTGCCATCTTCAGTTTGGAAATGGGTGCGGAGTCACTGGTCAACCGGATGCTTTGCAGTGAAGGTTCCATCGATTCGCAGCACCTGCGCACCGGGCAGATGAACGACGAAGAGATGCACAATCTGGTCGTTGCCGCCGGGAGTTTATCCAAAACTAACATTTATTTTGATGACACTCCTGGGATTCGGGTCGGCGAGATCCGGGCAAAATGTCGACGGCTTGCGCGGCAGCCAGGTGTCGATCTCGGGCTCATCGTGATCGATTACCTGCAACTGATCGAAGGTAGTGGGCAGGAAAACCGCCAGCAAGAAGTTTCCAACATTTCCCGGCAGCTCAAAAAGCTTGCTAAAGAACTGCATGTGCCCGTCATTGCCATGTCCCAACTCTCCCGTGGGGTCGAACAGCGGCAGGACAAGCGGCCGGTGCTTTCCGATATCCGTGAATCTGGGGCCATTGAACAGGATGCCGATATCGTTGCCTTCCTTTACCGTGAGGACTACTACCGCGATGAGGACAGCGATGGGGATGACGGTGATAGTGGTGGCGGCGATGACGATAACGACGACGTAGCCGAGATGGAAGTCATCATCGAAAAGAACCGTAGTGGGGCGCGAGGGACCGTGAAACTTTTGTTCGTTAAACCGCTCAACAAGTTCTCTTCAATTGCTTATCAGCATGAGTAAAGCTTAGTTTGGCAGGCTGCAGTGGGCAGTGCCCATGCAGCCTGTAAGTGTCTTGGCATGGCTCTGGTCGAATAATGTAGGGTTACGGTTTCGGCTGTCCCGCTCGGGTTTGTTTCAATGAAGGAGGGTTTGCCCATGGATGGAATTGGATTGAGTCTGCGGACTGCGCAGTCGCAGCATCTGTTAATCAATATTTACCAGCGTGATGCCGACGATTTCTACACGGGCTACGTGCAGGCTGTCGCCGATGACGGGGTCGTTTTGCACACTTACAATGATGCCGGCTTGGCGGACGGCTCCGCTTTTGTCGCCATGAGCGTGATCGATTCCATCGAGGTGGCTGGTGCCGACATTGACACCATGACCTACCGCATGGTGCGCTCGGAGGAAAAAGGCTTCACCGCGGTGCCTGTGACGCCGCTGCGGCTGCCCTTGAATGTTGATTCGTCCTTGCTCTACCAGGTGGCGGAGAACATGCGCCGCACCGGGCAGGTTGTGATGGCGGTCACAATGGACACTGAGACCTACCTTGAGGGCCAGATTACCGCGGTTGCGGAAGATTCGATGCAGCTGGACGTGTTCAATAAGTTCAACTATAGCGACCACCGTAGCGTGCAGGTTGACTTTAGTAACCTTTGCGCCCTGGAGTACGAGGGCTACGATCTGTTCCTAGAGACAGCACTGATGGGCAAAAGGGCGCAGCTGCGGCATCTGGCCAGCAGCCGGTACCGCAACGTGAGTGAGTTCCGGAAGCTGTTTGGCATCGCGCAACAGGCTAAGCAACTCCTTGCCATTACGACCCGTGTCAACAACGATAACTTTTTCGTGGGCCGGGTGCAGGCGGTTACCAACGATTTTGTGGTGCTGGCTTTGCTCGACATGGCCGGTCAGTTTGGCGGCTACTCGCTAATTCGGCTCCGTAACATTAACGCGGTCATCACCGATTCTGATTACCTGCAGACGGTCAGCTTCTACGAAACCTGGGCGCTGCAGCACCACTTTGTGCAGGCACCGCTGCTGAACCGGGAGCGTGAGTTCGATACTGATGACGATGTTCTGCGCAGCATCGTCGCCGAAGCCGAGATTATCGGCCGGGTACTCCGGGTGCGCAGTGCCGCGGTTCCCGAGGCGATTACCGGTAGTGTTGTTGATGTTGGGGATGATGCGTTCACCGTGATTCCGCTCGGCGCACCGGCCAGCGAGGGGACGCGGTTCAAGTATGTGCAGGTGTTGGATGCGTCCTTTGACAGTATTTACTCTTACCTGCAGGAGGAATGGCTGCGGGATAATGACAAAGAATAAGATTAGCTCTACGCAAAATGATAATAGAATCATTGAATATCCTGTGAAATCACCCGTAATCAATTGGTTGCGGGTGATTTTTTGATTGGACAACGGCTACTATCAGGGCTACTCAATGATGGCCCCGTTCGTATTTAAACCGTTTACTAGCCCAGCTTACGGCGAATAATTCACTTTTGACCCCAATAAGTCTTGTTAATTCACCCCACAACTGATACTATTGTTTGGGTTTTGAAGTTCACAACCGCAGAAAAGGGGAATTCATTATGGGCACAGTAGTTATCGTTGGGGTACAGTGGGGCGATGAAGGTAAGGGTAAGATTACCGACTTCATGAGCCAGGGCGCGAACATTATCACGCGTTACCAGGGCGGCGACAACGCCGGGCACACGATTCATGCAAACGGTCAGGTTTACAAGTTGCGGCTGGTTCCATCCGGGATCCTGTACCCGCACCAGCTGTCCGTCATCGGTAACGGGGTCGTTGTGAACCCGAAGAGTCTGGTCGAGGAACTCGCCCGGCTCGCGAAGCAGGGCGTCAAGGGTGACAACCTGCGCATCAGTGACCGCGCCCACGTGATTTTGCCTTACCACATTGCGCTCGATAAGTACCAAGAAGAGGCGAAGGGTGCCGGCAAAATTGGCACAACTGGCCGCGGCATCGGGCCTGCATACATGGACAAGGCCGGCCGGGTCGGCATTCGCATCTGCGACCTGCTCGAAAAGGATACTTTTGCGGCGAAACTCAAGGCCAACCTAGCGGAGAAGAACACCCTCTTCACCAAGGTTTACGGTCAGGAGCCAATGAGCTTCGACGATATTTTTGGTGAGTACTACGCTTATGGCCAGCAGCTGGCGCCATTTGTTACTGACACCTCCGTGCTGTTGAATGATGCGGTTGATGCCGGCGAGAACATCCTCTTTGAGGGTGCACAGGGCATTATGCTTGATGTTGACCAGGGGACTTACCCATTCGTGACCTCCTCCAACCCGGCTGGTGGTGTTGCTACCGGTTCCGGTGTTGGCGCGTCCAGGATCGACCGAGTCGTTGGGGTTGCCAAGGCATACACCTCCCGCGTCGGTGATGGCCCGTTCCCTAGTGAACTGAACGACGCAACGGGTGACTTCATCCGCAACGCTGGGCATGAATTCGGCACGGTTACCGGTCGGCCGCGGCGCATCGGCTGGTTCGACTCCGTTGTCGTTAACCACACCCGGCGCGTTGCCGGGGTCACCGACCTCTGCCTGAACTCCGTTGACGTGCTGACAGGTCTGGACACGGTCAAAATCTGCACGGCCTACAAGAAGCCCGACGGTGAGGTCATCAAGCGTTTCCCAGCTTCCCTCAAGGAACTGGCTGAATGCAGCCCCGTTTACGAAGAGATGCCTGGCTGGAAGGAAGATATTTCTGGTGCCAAGAGTCTTGACGATTTGCCAACGGCGGCGCGGCACTACATTGAACGGATTGTAGCGCTGACCGGCGTGGAACTGGCAACCTTTGGCGTTGGCCCCGACCGCGAGCAGACGAACGTGCTGGCAGATGTCTGGGCGAAGTAAGCCGTTATAATATTTACTAATTGAATGCATGGTCACCAAGGGCCCATCGTAATTTTGCGGTGGGCCCTTGTTTCACGTGGAACTGGTCAGTATATGGCGCCGACTAGCTGACCTAAGTGCTTTTTGCGCAAATGCAATCGTTTTCACTGGTGGGACGAAACTAATTGTTGTAAAATCGGGGCGTTATCGTTGCAATCATTATGGTGACGTTATCCTTGGAGGAAGAATGATGAAGAAAAGTAAACTGTTGATCACCGCAACGTTGGCGGTCGGCATGACCTTTGGTAGCTTGAACTATCTACCGGTCAGTGCCGCTACGAATGGTGCTGCGGCGCAAGTGAGTGCCGGCGCGAAGGCGCAGCGGGTGGCTGGGACTGCCCGCGTCACTGCCGGCACCGTGCAAGTTATGAGTGCTGATACCGCTGGCGCAAGGGTGGTTAAAACTCTCAGGCAAGGTGACACGATCGGTTTTACCGCCATTGCCCAGGTTAACGGGCAGACTTGGTATCAAGTTGGCACCAACGAATGGCTCAATGCGAGTGGCTTGACGGTCACGGCTCAGCAATCAGCCACCCAGTCAAGTAAGCAAGCGGCAACGCAGCCAGCGAAGAAGGTTGCTGTTAAATCGCCAACCAAACCAGTAGCAAAAGTGGCGGCTAAGCCTGCTGCGCCGAAGTACAGCAGCTACCGCACGACCGTTTACGTTGATTACGTGCCCGGGTATGGTGTCCGGACGGCAACTACTCCCGGTGGTGCAACGACAGGCAAAATGCTAAAGAGCGGTACTGCCTGGAAGACTTTTGCTGCGACGAGTGTTAACGGAACGATGTGGTACGAACTCGGCACCAACATTTGGGCCCCGGCCACTTACCTGAGCCGCACGCGCGTCAGCAAGACCATCAACTACGGATCCAGTGTTAAGCGCAACGTTGTGCGGGTTGGCAGCAAGGGTGCTTATGTCTTCAACAGTTCCTTTGCCGCTACTGGTAAACGCTTGAAGGCGGGGAGCTACTGGAAGTTCTTTGCCCAGAAAGTCGCCGGTAATAAGATGTGGTATGACATTGGCGGTAACCAGTGGGTTCACTCCGCGGCGGTTGCCGAAGCCGTGCCTTACCAGAACCCAAGCAGGTATTACCAAGTCGCCTACAAGCAAATCAAGCCCGCGGGCAAGACCGGTTATAACTTGGGTTACAACTACGAGGGCATTAAGACTTGGCTGGTCCTGGGTCGCTTAGGCCTTTCGCGGCATCGGGCCAACATGACGGGTGCCGCTACTGCTGCAGTTGCACGCTTCCAGCGCAGCCACGGTTTGCGCGCAACCGGAGTCGTTGATGTGAACACTTGGGTCAAAATGGGTTTCAAGAAATCTGAGTGGTACAACATTGATGCTTACGTTGCTCCGCTCCGGGCCCAGTGGTACAACACCCGCAGCGAGCACATCGAAGCCATGATTGCGGCCGCCTACAAGTATCTCGGTAAGCCGTATATCGTCGGTGCGTCCTCCAGCCCGTACTACGGGACGGATTGTTCCGGCCTGGTCACGCAGGCTTTATACGCCGCGGGTATCAGCCCCTTACCCGTCTCTGCGATTCAGCACGCGCACCCAGGTAACGAGTGGAACTGCCGAATCATGGCGGCCAGCTCGCACTTCAAGACGGTGCCGTATTCGCAGCGGCAACGCGGCGATTTGATTTTCTACACCAACCCTAGTGATGGCCGTGTATGGCACGTTGCCATCTATCTCGGTGGTAACCGGGTCATCGAGTCATGGCCACCACGCGTCATGATTGCCAGCCTAAAGAACAGCCAGCGTAGTTACATCACGCGAGTTGCCCGGGTCTTCAACTAAGTGTTGCCATTATTCACCCCGCAGTCTAAAAGTGGCTGCGGGGTGTTTTGATTGTGTTTACCGGCTAGGGCTTTGTTTCACGTGAAACTAGCGCTGTGGATTCTGCGGTTAAATTAAAGCAACGTGCTAATATTAACTGTAAACTTAGCTGTCTACTTCGCGACTCACTTGAGAATTGGCTTGAGGCATATGCTGATGCCGCACTAATTTGCAGGGGATGAGTAGGTAGCTGGTTATTGAGAAGGAGAAGGTTCTTTTGCCAGATTTAGCTAGTTCCACATTTATTTTGCCAGCCGGTGCAGAGCCAACCGCAGATCAGCGACGCTTGACCGCCGACATGTTGGCTTTCATTCGGGCCCACGCTGACGCCAATCCGAGCGCGGTTTACGTATTACACGGTGACGCCGGGTCCGGCAAAAGTGCGGCGCTCGCCCACGTGTTCACCCAACTGCAGGCGGCCGCGCGCAGTGCTGATAGTACTGATCCGCTGCAAGTCAGGGATAACTACCTACTTGTGAATCACAATGAGATGCTCAAAGTTTACAAGGAGGTGGCGGCTGCGGAGCCGGCGCTGCGCAAACGCGACTTTGTGAAGCCGACGCCGTTTATTAACGCCATGCGGAAGCGCAGGCGCAAGGCGGACGTGGTGTTTGTCGACGAGGCCCACCTACTGCTGAGTCAAAGCGACCCCTTTAACAAGTTCACTGGCGATAATCAGCTCGACGCGATTCTGCAGTTGGCGCGGGTCGTGGTGCTCGTGTTCGATCCACAGCAGGTGGTTAAACTGAAGAGCCACTGGGATGTGGGGATGCTCCAGCGACACCTGCGCGGCCACGCAGTCCGGGAGTTCCAACTGGACGGGCAGCTGCGGGTACAAGACGCCGCTGTTAGCGCCTGGATCAACGATTTCGTTAACGGTCAGTTGCGGCCCTTGCCCAAGCCGCAGCAATTCGATTTGCGGGTCTTTGACGATGGCCAGCCGCTGTACGATTGGGTGCAGGCACGCGACCGGGAGTCTGGGCTTGCACGGCTGATTGCCACCAGTGATTTTCCCTTCCGCGTGTACACGGACCGCACTTGGTATGTTGATGCGGGGAGCTTGCACTTGCCCTGGGACAAAATTAACTTCACCGACCGGCCCTGGGCGGAGCGGCCGGAAACATTGCACGAGGTGGGCTCGATTTACACCATTCAGGGCTTTGACCTCAACTACGCTGGAGTGATTCTGGGGCCAAGTGTCGATTATGACCCGCGAACGGACCAGATTGTGACTGCTCCGGCGCGCTTTGAAGATTCCGAAGCCTTTCGCAAGCACCCGGGGTTACCTGATCCGGAAGCTGCTAAGCAGGCTATCATCATGCACACCGTGAATATTTTGCTGAAGCGGGGCCGACAGGGATTGGGAATCTACGCGGTGCAGCCGCGGTTGCGGCAACGACTACTGGAACTTAGTGGTCAAAGCATTAAGTAGCAAGCTAACTATTAACTGAGCCTGATATAATTAGGCTTGACGAGGAAACTATTAGCCTTGATCGACAAGGGGTCAATTTGGAGAGGATCGTTAGACGATGCAAGAAATGGCAATTGGCAAGCAGCAGGTGCCGGTACTCGGCATGGGCACTTGGCACATGGGTGTCGGTAACTCTGGTCAGTACCAACAGGAACTGGCAAGCTTGGAATACGGCCTGAATCACGGCCTGAATGTAATTGATACAGCCGAAATGTACGGCGAAGGGGCCTCTGAACGTTTGGTTGGCGACGCAATCAGCAAACATGATCGGAGCAAAATCTACCTGATTTCTAAATTTTACCCGGCCAATGCCGCCGCGGCGGACTTGCGGAATGCACTAACCAACAGCCTGCAGCGCCTAGGTACCGACTACCTCGACTTGTACCTTTTGCACTGGCGGGGTGAAGTACCGCTCAGTGAAACGATGAGTACTTTGCAGGATTTGCAGCGGGAGGGATTAATTCGCGATTACGGTGTGTCCAATTTTGACACGGCTGATTTAGCGGAAGCACTCGCCGTTACGGGTGGCGCAGGCATTCACGCCAACGAAATTTTGTACAACCTGACGGCGCGGGGCAGTGAGTTCGATTTGTTGGCCGCCAACGAGCAGGCGGGCGTGGCTACGATCGGCTATTCACCATTCGGCTCTGGGGATGGTAAAAGTATCGTACTGCCCGCATCGCTGAGGGAACTCGCCGCCAGTAAGGGCATCACGGAGCACCAGTTAATGCTGGCCTGGACGATTCGGAGCGGGCAAGTGCTCAGTATTCCTAAGGCTGGCAATGCCAAGCACATGGCGGAAAATATTGCAGCCGCCGCTATCACCTTCACGCTGGACGAGCTCGCTCTGATTAATAAGTACTTTCCGGCTCCGGATAAGAAGACACCGCTGGCAGTGATATAGATTGGCTTTAAATAATTTTCCGTCGGTTTGAAATACTCAAGATGTCATGTTTGCAAATTAGTTACGCACATACCGGTTACAAACAGTACATTCTCCGAATTCTAGTAATATCTACAGAATGCCGATGTTTTTAAAATGGCTTTTATATGCGCATTAATGCGTATATAATTAAGAGAGCGAGGATGTTTTAATGCCGATGAAACCGGGCAAACTTGAGCAATTGGTGCTTCAGCAGGGTTTTGTGTATCAGCGCAATAAGGGTAAGGGCGGTCATCGCCGGTATCGACATCCGGATGGCCGAACGACGGAAATTCCATTTCACGCAAAAGAGATCAGAAAATACACACAGGATAAGATTCTCAAGCAAATTGGTTTGAAATAACTTCGTCTGCATAGATTGGAGATAAAGATGATGAGTGATAATGTGCTGGTTTACCCGACAATTTTTCATGAGGCGAATGATGATGATGGTCACTATTTCACTGTTACCAGTCCCAATATCCCCGGGATGGTAACCGAGGGCGACACGCGTGCAGAGGCGGCAGTTCAGGCAGTAGACGCATTGGCCACGATGTTGGATGGCACTGACTATCCGAAGCCGCAGGATCCTTCTGAATGGGAACTGAAAGCTGGAGACAGTGTGGTTTACATCAGTGTGAACATGACCCAATGGCAGCGTGAAAAAGCGGCGTATCAAGCGGCACAAAAGAAGGTCCGGGTCAATATTATGTTGCCAGAATATCTGCGTGACAAGGCACGGATTGCAGATGTGAATATCAGCAAGGTTGCTACAGATGCGCTCCAGAAAGTTTTGGATTAACGGTAGCCATTAAAATAGTCCCACCGTGCTTGATTTAACGGCGCGGTGGGACTTTTAGTGTTCTGGATAGTTGCAAACGTTTATGGAAAACCAATCATTAAGCGAAAGCTAGCATACAGCATGATCAGGCCAAAAAACGCGCTGAAGCCAATGCCGATGGGTCTGAAAATTGTTGTATTAACGCTACTGGCAGGCTTTGCTACCCTAATAAACTTGTACGTGGCATAAAATTGCCAAACTGCAAGTGCTAAACAAACTACGGCTGCAAGTTTCTCTAACATTGCTGGCACCTCCTAAGTGCGGACCTCAACCCAACAGGCATAAACTCACCATCATTATAAGTCTATAAGCGGCAAATGGATACGCTTTCTTGGGAAACCATGGTGCGTGCAAGCAAGATTGATGCCAGGATTATTAGCTGTTATTTTGCTGCAGCTTGTGAATCTTGCCAGTCAGGTGCACAAAATTATAGGTGTAGAGTGCAAGCACGATTAGCATCAGAGGGTAAATTGCGAGGTCAATTCCATTCAGCGGTCCGTTAATAATCAGTGACGGTATCAGGCCGAGCAGCTGCAGTAATAAACAAAGCCCACCAATCATCGTCCAGCGCGACCGGACCCGCTTGAGCAGGGCGATGCGCGATTCCGGATCAGAGTAGAGGGCGGCCTGGCTGTCTGGATTGTACAGGTAGAGGTAGTTACCATCTAGAAAGCGGACCGCTTGAATCAATTCCCAGCCTGATTCCTGAATAAAGGCGAGGTAATCCTCAGTATCCCTGATGTTGCGATAATCAGATACGACGACACCATTAGTATTGGCACTAGCATCGAAATCGTAAGCGAGAGCATGTACCTGTCGGAGTTTCCAGCCCGCATGCAGCTGCTCGGTCAGGAAGCTGGTCTCGTCTTCCATGCGCCACACTGGAATAAATTTTCTAATCCGCATCATCAAGCACCTCCGCGTTGTGTGTCAGTTCAAGCAGCCGCTTTCGCTCAGAATGGAGCAGTTGCTTGCCCGTTGCTGTCACCTGGTAAATTTTGCGTTTGCCTTCTTCATCCACGAGGTCAATTAGTTGCTCATCCTGCATTTTCTTGAGAGTGCCGTAGAGTGTGCCCGCTCCCAAAACGATGCGCTGGTTCGTGATTGCGGCAACGTGCTGGATAATGCCGTAACCGTGCGTTGGCTGCAGGAGTGTGAGCAGGATGTAGAAGGCCGTTTCGGTCATTGGTAGTTGGTTCAGAGTGGACATTGGTGCCACCTCCTATATATCGTGCTACGATATATCTTCATGTATATCGTACTGCGATACATATGGAGATGCAAGCAAAATTCGCACAAAAAAAGTCCCGCTCAGCAGTTTAATCTGGTACTGCTAAAGTGGGACCTGAATCACTAAAATATTATTATTAGCTTGCTAATTACTATTGCTTAGGGTGCTGCTTGCGGTAGGCCGCAATGCGCTCCGCACGGCTGGTAATCATGCTGCTAACAAAATCTTTCAATGGCGTGTTGAGGGGTGCGGTCTTAACAGCAGCAGTGAACGGGGCCGTTAATATGGTATCGTCAGCGGCTGCCGCTAGCTTTTGCGCCCATTCAGGGTCAAACAGCAACTGCTGCCCAACCGCCACGGCGTCCGCGTTCTCCAGGACTGCCGTAACGTCTGCGCGGCTACGGACGCCGCCGACGCCGATTAGTGGCAGCTGGCCGGCTAGCTCGTCGTGCACATAGCCCAACATGGACTGGTCCTGGTATGCCGGGTCCTGGCTCTTGCGGCTGTAGTTATTCAGTGACAAGTGCAGGTAATCGAGGCGGGTCTTCCGCAGCTGGTCCAGTAGCCAAAGTGTGTCGGTAAAGCGAATGCCAGGAGTTTCGAACTCCTCCGGGGAAACGCGGTAGCCGACGATGAACGGCCGGTCGGCATACTTGTCGACGGCGGCAAAGACACTACTGATGACTTCGCTGATGAAGCGGTAACGTTTCTCCAGGCTACCGCCGTACTCATCCGTGCGGCGGTTGGAGTGTGGGGAGAAGAACTGCTGCAGCAGGTAGGTGTTGGCCCCATGCAGTTCGATCCCATCAAAACCCGCAGTGATGGCGCGGCGGGTCGCTTCGCCAAAAGCGGCAACGGTCGCGTGAATCTCATCAACGGTCATGGCCCGTGGCACCTCTGCATCTGGCCGCAGTGCGGCAACCGCACTGGCGGAGACGGGCTGAGCACCGGACAAGGTTGCGGAACTGGTCATGCGGCCGGCGTGGAAAATCTGGACGATGGCTTTGGCACCACGACCTTGAATTGCGCGGGCAAGCTGGCTGAGTTCAGGGAGGTATTGGTCACCAGCGATACTGAGCTCACCGGGCCAACCCTTACCACCATCCTGAACGTTTGCGGCCCCGGTAATGACGGCGCCCAGCCCGGCTGCACGCTGGGCGTAGTAATCAATCTCGTCCCGGGTGACGGTACCATTATAGAAACTCTGCTGCGTGGTCATGGGGGACATGAACAGACGGTTCTTGACGGTGGCACCAGACTTAAATGTTAGTGAATCAATGAATTTTGGCATGTTCTAACTTCCTTTGTTTTAATAAGCGGAAACTCAATGCTATTATCACACAGATTGTTGCGGATGGTTCCGGACAGATTCAATGCAGCGTGCGCGCTCCGGACAGTGGTATATACTAAAGCTAAATGATTATGGAGGCGGAGCATGTATACTTTTGCAGCAATAACGACTGACGAAGCGCGGGCCCAAGCGCTCAAGGTCTACCAGGCGAATGCGGATTACTACCGGGTAATCGGCGAGCCCAAGCCGACGCTGGCGACTGTTGATTATGATAGTCGGGAGATCCCGACAGCCGTGCAGGACAAGGCTAAACACTACTGGCTGATTCAAGACGGTCAGGAAACCATCGGCGTGATCGATCTGATTGAGGGTTATCCTGATAAGGAGACAATTTACGTCGGTCTGCTCGAAATCATGGACCACCGGCAGGGCCACGGGACCGCGGTGCTGAAACAGCTAATTGCGGCGTTTGCTGGTCACGGCTACAAACGGATGGAACTGGCAACAGTGCACGCTGACAAAGCAGCCGCTGCGTTCTGGCAGGCGCAGGGCTTTACACAGTTACGCAGTGTGGACGCAACGCTCAGTGCCGGTAATAAGCAGGTGGTTGATGTGCTGACCAAGGATATCTAAGGCCTGCTGCCGACTGATTAGCGGTCAAAAAAACGCGGCTACGGGTAGTTACCACTGGGGTAGCTTGCGTAGTCGCGCTGGATGAAACTTCCTATGTAAAAAGCAAGCGAGCCTTCAGACCTTCTGAACGCTTTCGCGCCGATCCTCCAACCCGCTAATATGGTTTGGCACCATGTCTAGAGAGTAACATGAATCCTTGCGCTTTGTAAAGCAATGCACGTAAATATTCGGGTTTGCACGCAAAACATGGCCCAAGATAGGAGATTTAAGGGATGGATGCAAAAGCAAGTGCACTGTTGCAGCAGATTAACGCTGCACAAGCCGCAGTAAATGATCAGGAGCTGGCGGCGATATTGACGCGCTATGCTAAGCAGCTTCAGGATGGGAACGCGTACCGTTTGGTGAGCCTCAAATTGTCCGGGCAGTTGCGGCACTATCTGCGCGAGCATGAAACTGTTCCCGCTGCCGTTTCTGAACTGGCCACAACTGCTCACGAAGCGGCGGCGACGGCATTGGGACGGAATGGTCAATCCAGCTGGTATGTTTAATGCAAAATATTAATGGTCGGGTAGGATGTAGCTAAACGTTACGTGCTGCCCGGCTTTTTTAACTACAGAGCGGCGGTCCACCGCTTGACTAAATGCCTTGACCACGATCCCCTAATTAAACATTTAATTCGCAATTATTGGCGTTATGAGGACAGATGTGCTGCTAGTAGTCACAAATTACATGATAAACACGAACTAACGCTGATTATTTTATTTTTTTGTTTGACTTTTCGCTGCTGTGCCCGTATAGTAATCTCTTGGTGTGAATGATAATTGTTTCATCCACGATAATGTTCGTATTTTGAACGGAGGAATGCCCGATGCAAATTTTTGATTACGAAGATATCCAACTGATCCCGAACAAGTGTATTGTCCGCAGCCGTAAAGAGGTCGACACCAGTATTAAGTTCGGCCCCCGCACCTTCAAGATTCCCGTGGTGCCGGCGAACATGCAAACCATTATTGATGAGAAGCTGGCTATTCAGTTGGCACAATCAGGTTACTTCTATATCATGCATCGGTTCACACCGGAAACGCGGCTCGATTTTGTGCGCAACATGCATGAGCAGGGTCTCTATGCCTCCATTTCTGTTGGGGTCAAGCCTGGCGAATTCGGCTTTATCCAAGAATTGGCCGACGCCAACCTGACGCCAGAATACATTACCATTGATATCGCGCACGGGCACTCCCAGGTCGTTGTGGACATGATTCACCACATCAAGCTGCTGCTACCGGGAAGCTTCGTGATTGCCGGCAACGTCGGGACGCCCGAGGGGGTGCGCGAACTTGAAAACGCCGGTGCTGACGCAACCAAGGTCGGTATCGGACCGGGAAAGGTCTGCATCACCAAGCTTAAGACCGGCTTCGGTACCGGTGGCTGGCAGCTTGCCGCGGTGCGCTGGTGTGCTAAGGCCGCGCGCAAGCCAATCATTGCCGATGGCGGCATTCGTAACCACGGTGACATCGCCAAGTCGATTCGCTTTGGTGCGGATATGTGCATGATTGGTTCTTTGTTCGCCGGGCATGAGGAGACACCGGGCAAAACGGTTGAAGTCGATGGCAAGCGGTTCAAGGAGTACTACGGCTCCGCGTCCTCCTACCAGAAGAACAGTCATCACAACATCGAGGGTAAAAAGATGCTGATTCCCGTTAAGGGGCCGATTCAGGACACCCTGAGCGAGATGCAGGAGGATCTGCAGTCGGCAGTGTCCTACGCCGGGGGCAAGGACCTGTTGAGCCTGCGGAAGGTTGATTACGTGATCGTTAAGAACTCGATTTTTAACGGTGATCAATACTAAGTTATCAAAATGGCGGCAACGTTGATTAGCGTTGCCGCCATTTTTAGATAGTTTCACGTGGAACCACGGTTGTTATAACGTGATTGCCTGATGCTTAATTTGACCACGACTCACTGTAAGCGTGTGCCCAAATGGTTCACAAAAGGACTATAATAAGCCTTATAAAGTGTAAACGCCTACAGATGTACGACGCAGCACTAGGAGGCTATAACATTGAATAAAAAAGACAAGAAATTATATAATCAGATTAGTAAGGCTTACAAGACCTTGCCTGCAGATGCGGATGACGGTTTGCGGCAGCTGTTACTCGATAATGGTACGGCCCTGAAGAAGGGCGCTGACTACCGCGATGTCAGTGTTAAGTTGGCCAGCCACTTGGACCACTACCTGCTGCTGAGCAAGTCGCTCCCGACTGCAGTAACTGACTTAGCGGATGATGTGGAAGTTACCGCCAACAAGTATCGTGGTGCGGTTGGCTCAGCAAGTTAAACTAGCTGAAGCGAAAATTAATGATTTGGACAATTTGCCGCTCCTTCTCTGGGCCGATTACCTTTTTGGTCGCCAGAGGGGGAGCTTTGTGTACCCTGGGGACTGCACGTAGCGTTCGTTTCACGTGAAACAAGTGCCTATAATTGAGGGTGAGGTGAGACACATGACCAGGGATGAACTGATTGAGTATTGCCAGAATGAATATAACGCCGTGGTTGACCGGCCGTTTAAGCATTACCAAAATTATGTTGCGCTGCGACATCAAAACGGCAAATGGTTTGGCATCGTCATGAACGTACCGGCTAATAAGCTGGGACTGCCAGGAACTAATGAACTGGATATTGTTGATCTGAAGGTCGAGCCGGAACTGAATTCCATTTTGCAAAAGCAAGCCGGATTTTCGCCGGGTTACCACATGTCCAAAGAACACTGGCTAAGTGCGCGGCTTGATAAATTCAGCACGGTTGCCGACTTGGCGGACCTGATTGCGGGGAGCTTTGCCGCCACGCGCTAGGTCAATGCCGCGGTTGCACGGTGGATTGTTAACAGCGCCCCTATTATTAGACTGCAGTTTTAGCGCTATACTGAAACTGCTGTATAGAAATGGGGTTCTCCAATGCATGGCTTTTTGCTGACATTTATTTTGATTTTAACTGGTTTTGCTGGCGGCTTGCTCTCATCAATGGCGGGGATGGCGTCACTAATCGTCTATCCGGTGCTCATTGCGCTCGGGGTGCCGCCAGTGTCTGCCGACGTCACGAACACTGCAGCGATGATTTTCACTGGGGTCGGCGCGGGTATTTCCTCGGCCAGGGAATTAAAGTCTAACCGGAAGCTAGTTTACGCGGTTACGGGCTATGCCGTTGTCGGTGGCATCGTCGGGGCCATCATCCTGGCGGTGGCGCCCGGCCGCACTTTTGAAAAAATTGTTCCGTTCCTGATTGCCATCGCCGGTGCGCTGATGCTCTGGACGGCGCGCGATAAACAGCCTAAAAATGCCGTGGGTCATGCGGTTACCGGCTGGAAACTGTTCGTGCGGAACGCGCTGGTGTTCCTGGTTGGCTTATATATCGGTTACTTCGGCTCGGCAGCCGGGGTGGTCATGCTGGCCATCTTATCGCTGACCTTACCGGTGCCGTTCGCCGTTTCCAATGCGCTCAAAAACTTCGCGACCTTCTTCACTAACGTTGTCTCACTGATTGTTTATGCCTTTACCACCAAGGTGTACTGGTCCATGGTGCTTCTGCTCGGTGTGGGGATGTTCGTCGGCGGCTACATTGGGCCGGTGCTGGTGCGGTACATCCCACAGCGGGCTCTCCGCATCGTGATCGGGATTGCGGCGTTTGGACTCGCGGGCTACTTTTTCTACACGGCTTACATCGCCTAACATAATTTTGGCCAAAATAAAAAGCCAATGGGATTCGCTACGTAAATAAGTAGTGGTTCCATTGGCTTTTATAATGTCTGAATTCGCGGTGCAAAAGTGCTTAGTGATTATCCTTGCTCTTGGCGGGGTTCTTAATGCCGAGGGAAACAATCAAGGCAACAACGATCAGCACGACGGTGAAGTAGATGCCGTAATGGACACCGTTGGTAAATGCAAAGGCAGCGGACTTGCCACTAGCGGCGGCAGTCCCGATACCAAGCAGGCTGGTGGCCAGGGCGGTTGCGATGGCACCAACGATTTGCTGCATGGTGTTCATGATGGTACTACCATCGGCTGACTGCATGCCAGACAAAGCGCTCAGGGCGTGTGTCTGGGCTGGTGACATTGCCAGCGGGCAGCCGATCATCAAGATGACGTGGGCGGCGATGACGTAAGCCACGGAGCTAGTGCTGCTGGTCATTGCCAGCATGATTGCACCAATCAGGGCGATGATGAAGCCGATGCGGGTTGGCATCTTGGCGCCAAAGCGGTCATAAAGACGGCCGGCAAAAGCGGAAACAAGGGCGTTGATCACCCCACCAGGCAGCATGATGATCCCGGTCAATGCGACTGGGAGCAATAGCCCCTTCTGGATGTACATTGGGAGCAGGTACATTGCAGAAAGGATGATCCCGAAGTCAAGCATGACCAGCGTTGCGCCGGTGCGGAATTCAGGAATGGCAAAAATGCGCAGGTTCAGCACTGGTGCCTTGGACCGTACTTCGCGGCGGGCGTACAGTGCGAGCACGATAATGCCGACTGCGAGCAGGCCGAGGACGATTGGGGAACCCCAACCGCGGCTGCTGGCAAGACTAACGCCGGAAACTAGTGCGGCAAAGCCGACAACTGATTCCAGAACTGCAGGCATGTCGACCTTTTGCCGGGTAATTTTCCCCACGTTTTCCAAGCTAGTAATTGCAAAAATCAGGGCAATTGCAAGGAAGGGAATGAACAGCCAGAAAATCCAGTGCCAGTTGAGCTTAGCAAGCACAAGACCAGTGAGGGTAGGCCCAATAGCGGGCGCGAACATGATGACCAGTGCGCACATCCCCATGGCAGCACCAAGCTTACTAGGCTTGAAGACTTGCATGGCGACGGTAAACATCAGCGGCAAAATCAGGCCGGTTGCGATACCTTGAATCATGCGGCCAAGAAAGAGCACAGGGAAGATACCGGCGGTTGCAGAGATAATTGCACCGACGATAAAGTCACAGAGGCCGAAAATGATAATTTGACGGGTCGTGAACCACTTACTGATTAAACTGGAGAATGGAAGGACAATACCGATTACGAGCATGTAACCAGTAACGAGCCAGGATGCAGTCGCGGTGGCGATGTGCAGGCTGGCGGTGAGACTAGGTAAGGCGATGTTCAGTGAAGTTTCACTAAACATGCCGACGAACGCACCGACGAGCATGCTGACCATAGCGAGCATGGGGTGCTTAACTTGCACACGTGCCCGGTCGGCAGTGGCGCTAATACTTTGATCCATTGGAAAAATACCTTCTTTCATAGCGACCGAGCACGGATCTATGCTGTCGCGGACCGTTAACGCAAGCGTCAACTGGGCCAAGTGGTTATGATAGCAGAAAAAAGTCAGCTTCGTAAGGATTAATTTTCAGAAATTTGCGAAGAGTAGGGTTTGAGAGACACTTACTTTTCGTAAATAAATTGCGGATTTTGGCGAAAATTGCTAGGAGCACGCTTGTGAAGAGTATATAATGTGCTTAGAAGAATTAGTTATTTATCATGAAGATTAGTGCGGCTAATATTGGCCGGGACGTCAGTTAATGCTGTACTGGCGTTATTAGTGCTTGGTATTTTAAGCGGTCCCGCACGATTCTTGCTGACTAGTTAGGAGGTGGCCCCATGGCACAGGGTGACAAGAAGAAGCAAAAGCGCGGCGGCTGGCGCACGTGGGCGTGGCGGATATTCATCGTGCTTGGGTTTGCGGTGAGTCTGGCACTCATCTTCAATGAACAAATCAAGTTATTCATGGTGAACCAGATGTCCCAAAGCGCGGTGCGGACGACGCAGACGCTCAAAAAGTCTGATGTTAAAAAGAATAAGAAGGTCAAGGCCTCTTATGATTTTGCCAAGGTCGAAGCGCTCGATTTAAACAACGTCACCAAAGCGGCGGTTGAGCGTAACCTGAAGCCAATTGGCATGATTTCCGTGCCGAGTGTCAGCATTTACCTCCCAATCATGAAGGGGCTCGGGGGCAACAACCTCGCCGTTGGGGCTGGAACCATGAAGCCGGACCAGCAGATGGGCAAGCGCAACTACGCGCTGGCGGGCCATCACATCCACAAGCAGAAGACCTTGTTCTCGCCGCTGGAGAACGTGCGGACCGGTGCGAACATCTACATCACGGATAAGAGCACGGTCTACACCTACAAAATTGACTTCCAGAAGGTGGTCGACAAGAGCCAGGTGCAGTACATTGACGACATTCCGGGCAAGAACATGATCACGCTCGTTACCTGCTCGTCTAACCAGATTTTGCAGCCAGAGCGGCACATTATTCAGGGCCAGTTGGTGCACACGGCTAAGGCCACGAACAAGACGCTGCGGGTATTTGCTAATCAGTAAACTGAAAAGACAACTAAAAAGGGGTCATCCCAAGCAGTTTAGCTTGAGGTGGCCCCTTATTTTGCTATCTAGATGGTTAAATTGCCGTCATTGGTACTGGCAGTGATTGTGAATTCTGGGTTTTGGCCCTTATACCCTTGCCGGTGGTGCGTACTGTGCTTGGTAAACTGCACGTTGGTTTCGTCTTGACGCAGGCTGCCGTCGTCAGTGTGCAAATCGAAATTGTAGCTGACCGTACGTGGTAGGTCGAGGTGCAGACTACCGTCGTGGCTGCTGGCGGTGATGTCACCGGTCAGAGCGGTCCAACTGGCGTGAATACTGCCATCGTCGGCACGGAGCGTCGTTGCACCAGCAAGCTGGTCCGCCTTGATGCTGCCGTCCGCCGTGCTAAGGGTCAGTTGATCCGCGGTGAGGCTGGTGGCACTGAGATTGCCGTCTTTACTTTCGACTTGCAGCGCATGCGCACGGACGGTGGTGGCTTCAGCGTTGCCGTCACGGGTGTTTAACTTAGCTGTACCGGTGATGCTCAAATTGTTGGCGCTGATGTTGCCGTCTTCTGACCGGGCCGTCAGTTCGCTTAGAGCAGATTGTTCGATCAGCAAGTTGCCATCGCGACTGGTGAGCTGGACGGGTCCCAACTGACTACCCTGTAGGGTGATGTTACCGTCGTCGGTATTAACAGTCAGGGTTTTGCTAGCTAGGTAGGCCAGCTGGACGCTACCTTCGTGAACGTTGATGTCAGCTGCCGCCAAGTCGCGCAGATTGAGCGCGGCGACGTTACCGTTGCGGTTAGTGACCTGCAGTTTACCGGTGAAGGTTTCGGGGACCCCGATGACGATTTTGGTCCAAAAGCCGAGCTTGAATTTGCCGATGGTGATGCGGGGGGTCGGCTTGGGCCGAACGCCGTGGCGAACAGTAACGACGCCAGCATTTTGCATGATTTGGCCCGCGTATTCCGGATTGAAGTTGCTGAAATATTCGTGGACCTCCAAATCGTTGCCGCTGCCGGGCATGAGGTGGAGTTCGTCGTAATCATAGTCGATATGGAGCTCAGTCATTCCGGAGAGGTTGCAGTGTAACTCATTCTGCGGTGTTGATGCTGGCAACTGCAAATCGGTGTCCGCATTAGTATCCTGTTTAGCTAGCGTCGCCGCTTCTGCGGCCGTAATGTCGACGCCGATAATCTTGCCATCAATAGTGATGGTGTCAGTATCGGCGCCAACATTGATCGTGTGGGTTGCACCGCCGGGTTGGGTATTATCGATTGTGACATCTGTAGAGGTATCCTTGGCTCTGGTGACTGCGCCTTGGTCTGCGGCAAGTTGCGCGGCGAGGCCAGCGATATCGCCGAAGTCGGCAATTGCCTGGGTAGCGGCTTCATCTGTCGGGACGCCGGATGCGATTTTGTCGCTTGTTGCCGCCTCGAGGTCGCCACTAATTTCCGCGCGGAGATCCATGAACGCGGCCGTAGCGGGGTAGACGGCAAAAATTGTATCCAGTTGCTGCGCAATTGCTTGTTTTAGTTCATTATTTACTGCCATTGATTAACGCCTCCAAAGTTGTTTTGGCCAGCTGCCAAGTACTGCGTTCTGTTTGTAGTTGCTGCTTGCCGGCTGCGGTGATGCGGTAATACTTTCTGCGGCCACCCTGACTCTCATCACCCCAGTAACCCTCGATCCAGCCAGATTTTTCCAGCCGCTTGAAAACGGTATACAGAGTTGCCTCGTTAATCGTGTACGCGCCGCCGCTCAGCGCATTGATGTCCTTGGTGACCTGATAACCATAGCTAGTGCCCTGACTGAGGACGTTCAGAACGATGGCAGTCAGGTAGCCGCGGACCATGTCTTTCGTAATTGCTGTCGCCAAAAGTTGCCCTCCTTTAGCATCTGTTTTTATTGCCATTATCATAGCATAAGTATTTGTCTGAAAATAGTAATTAGGCTGTTTTGAGCAAAATAATACCCCCGCAACGTCTAAACGGCGTGGCAGGGGCAAGCTGGTTCATGTTTCGGCATATTTCCCGGGAACAATGGCACATCTCGCGCCCGTCCCGTGGTATCAAGGTTTCTAGCACCACCGATTTTATGGTGGCACAATTTTGACCCTTTTCAAATTATTTTGGCTCATCGGGTACCTCCTTGGAGAAGATCCCGTTGAGCTTTTTTGCGACTTCAAAGTTACTGTTGGGGTAAAGATGACCGTAAGTGCCGAGCGTCGTTTCGAT
>NZ_BLBG01000021.1 GCF_009687905.1 Lacticaseibacillus zhaodongensis
CCGCAGCTTGGATATCAGCTGTGGTTGCCGTACCGTTATCTGCTGCTGTTACAACATCGTTGTAATTCTTCTTGGCATCCGTGACTTCCTGGGCCGTGGACGTAGCGGCATCAACGCTAGCCTTAGTGCTGGTTTTAGTAGCTTCACGTGCGGCTTTGGCATCAGTAATCGCCTGCGTGTAGGCAGATGCAGCATCGTTAACATCAGCTGTACGGCTTGCTGGGTTGTTGATTTTGCTTTGAAGCGCAGTCTTGGCAGCTTGGACAGTTTCTTCGTTTGCGACTGGACTAGCATTTTGGTCAAGCGCCGTCTGACCAGCAGTCTTGGCATCCTGTGCCGCT
This sequence comes from Lacticaseibacillus zhaodongensis, assembly GCF_009687905.1. Lineage (GTDB taxonomy): Bacteria > Bacillota > Bacilli > Lactobacillales > Lactobacillaceae > Lacticaseibacillus > Lacticaseibacillus zhaodongensis. The sequence goes on from NZ_BLBG01000021.1 coordinate 342, forward strand.
TTATTTGCAGCAATTACTGCATCCGCAGCGGCCTGAATATCGGCTGTGGTGGCCTCACCCTTATCAGCATTTCCAACAACGGTATTGTAGTTGTCAACCGCTGCCTTCACTTCTGGAACCTGGGCATCAGCGGCAGCAACACTTGCCTTAGTGCTGGTCTTAGTAGCTTCACGTGTACTCTTAGCGTCAGTAATCGCCTGCGTGTAGGCAGCTGTTGTGCTTGTAAGATCAGCTGTGCTGCTTGCCGGGTTGTCAACTAAATCCTGCAGTGCAGTTTTAGCAGCCTGAACGGTAGTTTCGTTGGCGACTGGGCTAGCATTTTGATCTAACGCAGCCGCAGCATCATTCTTAGCATCCGTTGCAGCCTTGTCCGCGGCCTGAACAGCAGCACCAGCAGCAGTCACTTCTGCCGTGGTTGCTTTATTGGCATCTGCGTTCGTGACCACATTGTTGTATGCCGCAATTGCTGCGGCAACTTCAGGAGCTTGTGCCTGATCATTGGCTGCGGCCACAATTGCTGCACCGCTATTCTTGGCTTTTGTCCGCTCCATCCGTGCATTAGCTATCGCAGTCTTGTAGTCAGTTACGACTTGCTTAAGTTGTGCGCTGCTGCTGCCGCTGTTTGCTAGCGCCTGCTTCAGCGCGGTTTGCGCGGCGATGACCGTGGATTCGTTAGCAACTGGATTTGTATTTAGCGACAGCGCATCTGTCGCGGCGGTCCGTGCCGCTTTCACTACTTGGTCAACGGCTGTTACAGCATCTGCGGCCGCCTGAATCTGAGCCGTGGTTGCCTCACCCTTGTCGGCTTTTTCAACCACAGCGCTGTAGTTATCAACCGCTGCCTGAACTTCAGGAACCTTGGCATTGGCTTTATCAACAGCCGTCTTCGTGCTGGTCTTGGTCGCTTCGCGTGCAGCTTTGGCGTCAGTAATGGCCTGCGTGTAGGCAGCTGTCGTGCTTGTGAGATTGGCTGTGCTGCTTGCAGGGTTGTCAACCAAGTCCTGTAGTGCAGTCTTAACAGCTTGAACGGTAGCTTCGTTGGCAACTGGGCTAGCATCTTGGTCCAATGCCGCCTTAGCAGCTGCTTTCGCAGCCGCTGCAGCCTGTTCAGCTGCCGTTACGGCATCCGCAGCAGCCTTAATATCAGCTGTTGTGGCTTGGCTAGAATCCGCATTTGTTACAACGTCATTGTAGTGATTGATTGCTTGGGCTACTTCTTGAGCTTCAGCGTTATCGCCGCTAATGACACCATCAACGGTAACTTTGGTGCTGGCCTTCATGACATCACGAGCCTGTTTAGCGTCCGCAACGGCCTGGTTGTAGGCAGCGGTTGCGGCGGTCAAAGCAGCTGTGCTGCTAGCGGCGTTTTTAACCAGCCCGTCCAGCTTCGTCCTGGCATCCTTGACTGACTGTTCGTTACCGACTGGGCTTGCATCAACAGCCAAAGCGTCATAACCGTCCGTCTTGGCAGTTGTAGCCGCATCATCAGCAGCCTGAACAGCATTCCCAGCGGTGATGACTTCCGCGGTCGTGGCCTCGCCAGCATTGGCTTTGGTCAGCACATCTTGGTACGCATCAATGGCAGCCTTAACTTCCGGAACCTGCTCATTTGCGTCTTCGACAATATTATTTGCCGCAACGATTGCATCATTCCGGTCGTTTTCGGCCTTGTTGATCACTTGTGGATAGTTATCGGCAGCCGTTTGGATTTCGGCGGCACTGCTAGTCGGATCGGCAACTAGGTCCTGTAAAGCTTTCTTAGCAGCCGCAACCTCGTCTTCGTTGCCAACGCTACCAGTGTCTGTTGCCAATGCAGATGTTGCCGCATCAGAAGCCGCCTTAGCAAGATCGATTGCTGCCTGCACCGCCGCACCGGCCTGCTTGATGTCAGCAGTAGTTGCGGTCCCGGCATCGGCATTTGTAGCTACTGTATTGTAATCATTGATTGCAGCCGCAATTTCAGGAACTTGCTTATCCGCGGTGGCAATAATATTGTCGGCGTTCGTCTTCGCGGCTTCCCGGCTCTGCTTAGCATCAGTAATTTTCGCCGTGTAGTCACTAGCGGCCTGATTGAGTTCAGCAATACTACTTGGATTTTTGATTTGCTCATCCAGAGCCGCCTTGGCAGCAATAACTTCTTGCTCATTTGCTACCGGGCTAGCAGATTGATCTGCAGCGGTTTGTGCGGCAGTCTTGGCCGTACCGACAGCGTCAATTGCTGTTTGAACAGCCGCACTGGCAGCCGTAACTTGGGCAGTAGTCGCCTGGCTCGTCTTAGACTGCGTCACAACAGCATGGTAATTGTCGACTGCCGTCTTGATTTCGGCAACCGTGGTGTCTGCAGGGCGCACGATTGCGTCACCCTTGGTAATGGCGTCCGTCCGTGCGGCCTTGGCAGCGGTAATGGCGTCCGTGTAGGCTGTTGCAGCATCATTAAGAGCTGCCGTTGCGCTAGTTGGGTGTGTAAGTAGATTCTGGAGCACAATCTCAGCAGAACCAACTTCCGCTTCGTTCATAACCGGTGTCGCGTCAGTCTGCAACGCAGTGCTGGCATTCTTAATCGCATCAATTGCTGCCCCGACAGCCGTGTTCAAGGCACGAGTGGCTTCGATAATATCATCCGTCGTCTTAGTCTCGGCATCCGCAGCAGTAACCGTACTCTGGTAATTAGCGATAGCTGCAGCTACCGTTTGATTCTTCGCAACGGAGTGAGTAGAGCTTGCTGCCAGCGCCGCGGTCCCATAGCTTTTGGCGGCTTTGCGTCTAGCTTGCTCATCGCTAACAGCTTTGGTGTAAGCAGTGACAGCGGCATTGATTGCAGCCACCGTGCGGTTTGGATCATTGATTGCATCCTGTAAAGCTTTCTTAGTCGTGATAACTGGAGTTTCATTTGAAACTGGGGAAGCGTCAGTAGTGGCAAGAGTGTCGCTCGCCGTCTTGGCCACAACTGCAGTTTCGGTAGCTACCTTGACTGCCTGACCAGCATCAATCACTTCCTGAGTGGTCTTGGTGGCCGCATTAGCTGCATCAAGGACGGTATTAAAGTTATTGATTGCCGCCTGTACAACTGGGTCGCTGGTATAAGCACTGGCGCTGGCCATGTTGGCCTGCCCAGTAGCAACAGCGGCGTCACGGGCGGTCTTAGCAGCGGTGATAGCTTGTACGTAACTATTCGCAACCGCGACGATTGTATCGTTGGTAGCATTAGAATCGGTCAGCCCACTCTTCAGTGCAGACATGGCGTCAGCAACAGTTGCTTCATTTCCTACTGCTTGCAATGCAGTTTTTGCCGTCGGGTTCGCGGCAAGAGGTATTGCAACCGCCGCATCAATCAAATCTTGCGTTGTTTTGGCACCCTTTGCTGCATCCTTGACAACATCGTTAAAATGATTAATTGCTGTGATCACGTCAGAACCCATAGAATCAATGACACTGTACATAATCCGTGAACCATTGCTTACTGCGGCGGCCCGAATTAAATTAGTCTGGGTTAGAGTGTCATTAAAGTTCTTCGTTGCTGCTGCAATAGCATCAGCTTTACTATTCGGATTGCTTAACAGAGCGTTTAGCGCGGCACTGCTGTCAATTATTTCCTGTTCGTTGCTAACTGGCGTTGCAGCAGTATTCTTGAGCGCAGTCGTTGCCGCCTGCACCTGCTTCAGTTTGTTGACCGCATCCGCAATTGCAGCCGTTGTGCCAGTCCCAGCATTTGCAGCTGTCACTGCATTATTGTAGGCAGCAATGGCGTCAGCAACAACCTGAACTGGCCTAGTGCCAGCAGCCGCAACGGCCGCAGCTCCGGCCTTAGTCTGCGTTTGGCGCGCTGCCTTGGCACTAGTGATCGCACTGCTCAGATTGCCGGCAGCGGTAGTAATGGAACTAGTCGTTGCGGTGGCGTGGTCAGGTGCAGTCACAGTCTGCGCAGATGTGATCAGCGCGGTTAATGCAGTACTAGCATCACCAATTGTCCCGGTGCTGGCCGGTGCGGCCGGTTCGTGCTGGTAAGCAGTCACATCAGCCGCTGCCGGTGTACTCTTAGTTGCATTAGTCCGGGCGGTAGTTGCCTGGGTCAAAGTATTGTTTAGTGTGGTCGTGGCTGCGGTGATCTGGTCCGCCGTGGCGGTAGTGTCCTGCAGCAGGGCGTTCAATGCGCTAACCGCCGCCTGGACATCGGCTTCGTTGTTGACCGCGCTCTGGTTAACTTTGGCAATCAGGTCTTGAGCAGCTTTAACTTCCGGCGTCACAGCTTCAGCAGCAGTAGCTGTTGCAGCCGCAATTTCAGCAGTCGCACTTGGGTCCTGGGCCACTGCGTCCACCGCGGTCTTAACAACGGCGGTATCAGTACCAACCTGCGTTGAAGAAGCCTGCTGCGCCTTGGTGTAGGCAGCGGTGTAAGCCGCAATGTAGGCGGCTGACTTACCAGTATTAGCGTTCGCGGCCAAGCCCTCCTGTGCGTCAGCGGTGCCGGCAGTAGTGCCCGCTTCCGTGTCCGCAGCGGTCTGGTCGGCAGCCGTTGTGCTTGGTGTTTGTACAACCGTCTGCGTTGCCGTATCAGGCTGCACTGTGGCTGTCGGGGCGGTCGCAGCAGCTGTGCCCTGCGAACTCTTGAGCACCGCGGTATTGCCGCTCGCCGCTGTGCCGCCGCTATCATCGCTTACAGGCGCGCTTGCATCCGCAGCAACCACCTGGGTCTGGCTAAGCAAAGCACCGCCACCGATCGTTGCGGCAAAAATTGCGGCGTAGAGCCACCGTTTCCCCGCCTTGTACATTTTGTAGTGTTCTTTAGTAACAATCTCAGCATTCTTGATCGATAAATTACGCTTACGCATGTTCATAACCCCCCAGAAGTGGTTGTTGGCCGCTACTTGCAAAATTCTTTCATGTTTCTGTCAAAAATCACGTTTGTTCTTTAAACAGATAAATTTTATGGCATCCATAACCCGGTTACTTTTACGGACGCCAAAAGTGGCAGTTATCTATCTGTCAACTGAATTCTAGCATCGAGGTCAGAGGCAATTTGTCCATAAACGAATAAGTAAGTTTATATAAAACGAGCAAATACAAATTATAAGTTATCGTTCCATTAATTTTTATTAGATACACAAAAAGCGCCCCTCCGCAACTGCGGAGGAGCGCCATTTTGCGATTCACACACTAGGCATGAATCAGATTGAAATCCTTACTTGCTGTTAGTAGCACCAACAAAGTTGACCATTCCGTTAGGGCAAGCCTTCATGTCCTTGATGGAAGTACGGGTCAAGTGAGATTCACCAAGCTGGTACAGAGGAATGACACCGGACTGCTGGCTGAGAAGTTCAGCAGCGCTCTGGAGGTCGTTCCAACGCTTGGTCGCGTTGGTAGCATCGGCACCCTTAGAAGCCTTGATCAGGTTGTCGTAAGTCTTGTTGGACCATTCACCATCGTTGTAAGCACCACCGGTCGTGAACATGTCGAGGAAGCTGATTGCGTCTGGGAAGTCAGCAGACCATGCAGTAACAACCATGTCGGACTTACGGTCAGCAGAGAGCTGCAGACGGGTCTTGAATGGTACGGACTTGGTCTGAACCTTGATCGTGTAGCCGTTGCCGTCGAGCTTCTCGAGTGCGTTCTGGAGGTATTCGAGGGTGTTCTTAGCGAGTTCAGTGTCGTCAGATGTGAGGGTGAAGGTCAGGTTCTTGGAACCAGTTTCCTTCATACCTTCAGCAAAAGTCTTCTTGGCAGTTGCCAGGTCGTACTTGGTGTACTTGCCGACCTTCTTGTCAGGACCCTTGGTGAAGTCTTCACCATTGGCGTTGTACATCATCTTAGAAGGAACAACGGTGCTGATTGGCTGTGAACCATTGCCCAGGACCTTCTTGATAAAGCTTGAGCGGTTGATAGCCATTGACAGTGCCTGACGAACCTTAACGTTCTTGAACTGAGAAATCCGGTTCCCGTTAAGTTCCAGGTAGTAGGTAGCATTCCGTGGAACGTTGTTGAACGCTGGATCGTTCTTCATCTGCTGAGCGTTGTTACCAGAAAGCACAACGTCATCCAGCTTGTTGTCCTGGTAGAGGTTCAATGCGGTACTTGGATCCTTAACAACTTGGTACTTCAGAGTGTCAACTTTGACGTTCTTCTTGTCCCAGTAGTTAGGGTTCTTGGTTTCAGTCCACTTGTTGTCAGAACCGCTCCACTTCTTCAGGACGTAAGGTCCGTTGAAGGTCAGGGTGCTGGACTTAGTACCGTAATCGTTACCGTACTTCTCAACATTCTTCTTTTCGATTGGGTCGAATGTCTGCAGAGTGATCATCTTTTCGAAGTAAGGCATAACCTTTTCGAGGTGTACCTGCAAAGTGGTCTTGTTCAGAGCCTTAACGCCAAGAGTTGACTTGTTCTTCTTGCCAGCCGTGATTGCGTCAGCGTTCTCGATCCCACTGAAGATGTATGCATATTCAGACTTGGTAGCAGGGTCAACCGCGCGCTTCCAACTGTAAACGAAGTCATCAGCGGTAACTTGCTTACCGTCACTCCACTTCGCGTTCTTGCGCAGGTGGAATGTGTAAGTCTTCTGGTCCTTAGATACGGTTGCCATCTTAGCAGCCATATCAGGTTCCAGCTTGTTGCCGTGGAAACGGTAGAGACCAGCGTAAGTGTTGGTCATAGCCTGACCGGAAATAACATCCGTTGCCAAGTTAGGGTCCATGGTGTTGATAATGTCACTACTCATAACCCGGATGGTCTTCTTGTCGGTGCTGGAGCTTGATTTGCCCCCACAGGCAGCCAGAACCAGGGCCAAGGACGTCGCAGCGACGCCTAACCAGAGTTGCTTCTTCATAAAATAGCCTCCAAAAAAATGTATTACAGCAATAATCGATTTCACATATTAGAATACGCCTAGTTAACGTTAAAATCTACTAAAGTGTGGCATTTATTTGCCTTTTTAGTCCCCAGACTGTGCAAATTCTGCGCTCATATAAGTCCCACTTATAATTTTGCCACCAAAATTATGGTAGCGGCTTAAACGCACTGGCTTAGGGCTCAAACGGTTTATGGCCGTTTCTCATAATCACAATAGCAATTCAGCCACAACTCAAAGCACCTCGGTGTCACAAAATGAGCGTACGCCCAAAGAAAAATGGGGACTGTCCCAGTGAGTGGCTTCAAACCTACTGACGATCATCGCTGCCGGCCGACTCCTGACCGTTCGTAATTATGGTGAGGAGTCGGCCTGTAAACGTGGCCCACAATGCAGCTCCTTCCGCTTAGCCCAAAAGCGGCGCATTCCCAAGCCCGGGAATACGCCGCTTTTCTGCTAATGCTCAGGAGCTACCCGCATTGTGGGCCACTCTACTTGTTGTATGCTGCCGCAGCAGCCTTGTAGCCTTCGATTTCGCCCTTAGCGGCGTAAACGAAGTGGCCGGGTGTGATCTCGACCATGGACCGGTCCTGACCGTCCTCTTCAATGCTGGCATCGTATGGTACCGGCTTGCGGAGGCGTTCGGTTTCAGGATCAGGAACAGGAATCGCGGAGAGCAAGCTCTTCGTGTATGGGTGCAGTGGGTGGTTGTAAACTTCATCAGAAGTTGACAACTCAACCAAACGGCCATAGTGCATAACAGCAATCCGGTCAGAAATGTACTTAACCATGGACAGGTCATGCGCGATGAACAGGTAGGTCAGGTCCCGCTTTTCCTGGATTTCCTTCAGCAGGTTAACAACTTGGGCCTGAATGGAAACGTCCAGCGCGGAAATTGGTTCGTCAGCGATGATGAACTGAGGCTGCACGGCAAGCGCACGGGCAATCCCAATCCGCTGCCGCTGACCACCTGAGAATTCATGTGGGTAACGGCTAGCATGGTCAGGGTTCAGACCAACCAGCTGCAGCAGGTTGGCGACCTGCGCATCGCGGTCGGCATCATCTTTTGCCAAGTGGTTAATGTCGATCCCTTCGGCGATGATATCCTTGATCTTCATGCGGGGGTTCAGGGAAGCGTATGGATCTTGGAAGATCATCTGCACTTCACGCCGGAATTCCTGCATTTCCTTGGAGCCGTTCTTCAGCTTAGCAATATCCTTGCCTTCAAAATTGATTTCACCAGCAGTTGGCTTATACAAACGGATGATTGCGCGGCCGGTCGTGGTCTTACCAGAACCAGATTCACCAACCAACCCGAGAGTTTCACCGCGGTAAATGTCGAAGTTGATGTCCTGAATGGCCCGGACCTCATCCTTCTTGCCCAAGTTGAAGTACTGTTCGAGGCCCCGAACGGATACGAGGACTTCTTTTTTCTCGTCTGCCATTATTCGGCCTCCTTACTCGTCGTTGGGTTCATTTTCTGCCAGATCTTCCGCCGCCGGGCAATTTCTGGTGGCAGTTCAACCTTTGGTGCATCTGGGTGGAGCAACCAAGTAGCTGCGTAGTGCGTGTCGGACACCTTGAAGAACGGTGGCTGCTGTTCGGTATCGATCTGCAGTGCGTAGGCGTTACGAGCCGCAAACGCGTCACCCTTTGGTGGGTTCAGCAGGCTTGGTGGCGTACCAGGGATGGCGTGCAGCCGTGCGGAGTTGGTCTCCAGCGTCGGCATTGATTCGAGCAGGCCCCAAGTGTATGGGTGCTGGGCGTTGTAGAAGATTTCATCAACAGTCCCGTACTCGATGATTTTGCCAGCGTACATAACGGCAACCCGGTCAGCGATCCCGGCAACAACCCCAAGGTCATGGGTGATGAAGATGATACTGGTATCAATCTTCGTCTGCAGTTCCTTCAGGAGTTCCAGAATCTGGGCCTGAATGGTAACGTCCAGCGCGGTGGTTGGTTCGTCAGCAATCAGGATCTGCGGGTTGTTAATGATGGCGATCGCGATAACGATCCGTTGGCGCTGCCCACCTGAGAACTGGTGTGGGTAGTCCTTGAGCCGTTCCTTAGCACCGTTGATTCCAACGAGTTCGAGGACCCGCGCTGCTTCGTCCATGGCGGCCTTCTTGGAAACGTCGCCGTGAATTCGCAGCACTTCAGCAACCTGTTTCCCAATCGGCATGGTTGGGTCGAGTGAGGTCATTGGGTCTTGGAAAATCATGGAGATGTCGTTACCACGCATAGCGTTCAGTTCACGTTCGGACTTCTTCAGGATGTCCTTACCGTTGAAGAGAATCTCACCATTGGTAACTTTCCCGTTCTTAGCAAGCAGACCCATGATGGTGCGCAGGGTAACTGACTTACCAGAACCAGACTCACCAACGATTGCGAGCGTCTCCCCTTTTGCGAGGTCAAAAGATACGTTGCGAATGGCGTGAACCGTTCCGGCGTAAGTGTGAAAATCAACTTGAAGGTTATTTACTTCTAGAATTTTGGTCACAATTACACCTCCTAACGTGCAGAGCGTGGGTCAAAGGCGTCACGCAGACCATCGGCAAGTAAGTTAAATGCCAGCATCAGAACAGAAATGACGATCGCTGGGTAGACCATCTGGTAAGGCAGGAAGCGGAAGTTCTTCTGCCCATCGGAAAGCAAGGTCCCCAGACTAGCGGTTGGTGCAGGAATCCCGATCCCGATGTAGGACAGGAAGGCTTCAAAGAAGATCGCCGTTGGGATGGTGAACATCGTCTGAATGATGATCGTGGAAGACAGGTTTGGAACCAAGTGCTTCAGCGCGATCTTAACGGGGCTTTCACCAAGCGTCCGTGCGGCCAAAATGAATTCTTGGTCGCGCAGCTGCAAGGTTTGGGCTCGAATCAGTCGGGCCATGGTGACCCACCCGGTAAACCCGATGGCGATGATGATTGAAGTCAGCCCTGGCTTGAATACCAGCAGCATCAGGATAACGACAACCAGGTTAGGAACGGAGGAAATGATTTCGATGACCCGCTGCATAACGTTGTCGACCATGCCGCCGCACCAGCCAGAAACGATCCCGTAGACAACCCCAACGGTGAGGTCAAACAGGGTCGCCATGAAGGCAACGAACAGGGAAACACGGGTCCCAACAAGGATCCGGCTGAAGATGTCACGGCCAAGGGAGTCGGTTCCGAGGATGTAGTAGACACCCTTCGGAACACCACTAGCCTTGTACACGTCGGTCTTCCCACCTTGGTACAGACCATAACCACGGAAACCAGGAATGTTCCAGTCGGCAATCTTCGGTGGCAAGTTGTTCCACTTCAGATTCTGGGCGTTTGGATTGTGGGGTGAGATCCAGATACTAATCACGGAAAAGAAAACGATGATGATCAGAATCCACAGTGACACCATAGCAACTTTGTTCTTCTTCAGGCGCCGGAAAGCGTCCTGCATGAAGGTCAGGTTCGGGGTGTCGATGTGTTCGGCGGCTTCTTTTTCGATGTGCGCTTTTTTAAAGCTATCAGCGTTAATTTTGTAATCAGCCATTAATTAGACCCTCCTTGCAGACGGATACGTGGATCGATGATGCCGTAAAGGATATCGGAGAGGAGCAGAACAACAACCAGCATTACTGAGTACATCATTGTCAGACCCATGATGGTTGGGTAATCGTTCGTCAGGATTGAACGGACGAATTGTTCACCGATACCAGGGATAGCGAAAATGTTCTCAACAACCAGGGAACCAACCATCAGGTCAACAGCCATTGGTCCGATGATGGTAACAACTGGAATGAGTGAGTTCCGCAGTGCGTGCTTGGCAACAACTTGCCATTCGCTTTCACCCTTTGACCGGGCGAGTTCAATGTAATCGGAGTTCAAAACATCAACCATTTCAGTCCGCATGAACCGGGCCGTCTGGGCGAGTGGCGCCATTGCGAGCGCGATTGTTGGCAGCATGGATGATGAGAATCCGTTCCAAAGGGCAATTGGGAAAATGTGGTACTTGAATGCCAAGTAGTACTGCAGAAGGGCCGCGAAAACGAAGTTAGGAATTGAACGGCCAAGAATAGCAAAAATGGTAGCGACGGAGTCAACCCAGGTGTTAGCCCGGATAGCAGCCAGTGCACCGAGCAGGATCCCGAGCAGGGTACCAACAACCATCGCCTGAGCACCAATCTGCAGTGAAGGTGCGACACGTGAGGCAATCAAGTGGGAAACACTCTGACCAGCAAACTGGTAAGAGGTTCCGAAATCACCGTGCAACACGCCGAGCATGTACTTCAAGTACTGCACGTAGACTGGTTTGTCGAGGCCGTTAGCCTTCTTGAGGGCTGCAAGCTGTGACGCAGGAATCTTAGGGTTGTTGAACGGCGTCCCTGGCATTAATTTCATCAAGAAGAATGTGAGCGATGCAATGATGATCAATGTCAGGATCAGGTAACAGATACGTTTAAAAATGTACTTAGCCATTAGCTTCTCCTCGCTTAGTAAAAGTCTTGGGCAGACGGACATTTCCGTCTGCCCAGCGACAACGAAACTCAGATGAATATGCAGCGCCAACGTGAAAAACATGAAGTAAACCGGCGGAAACGCAAGTTCATGAAACTTTCGCATTTTGTTAGTTAAAAATGTACATTAGAACGGGATTAAAGTAAAGGCCTAATGCTCATAAATCCGTACAAATATGGCGAAAATCCGTCTGGCATATGTGAATAATTTTCTTGTCAATGCCCATAAAACCGGCGTATTGGCGCTGATTACTCCGGTCAAAAAATTGAGACAAAAGAATTCGATTTTTTTGCTGATTAATTCGTCACACTCTGAGCGTTTGGCGGGAAAATCATCGTGAAAGCGCTAATCTGTTTTGAAATTACAAACAACTGTTTCCGCAGACAACACAAAAGGGAATACCAAGCATGGTATTCCCCGTCAAATTCTTAACCGCATCTCACAAACACGGCTGTTATGACTCATTTGCCCCGTTTATGCGGAAAGATTAAAGTATTCGTTCAGAAACTTAGCAATTCCGTCCTCGGTGTTGGCAGCCGTTTCGTGCGTTGCGACGGCCTTAACTGGCGGTACCGCGTTGCCCATTGCGACACTGATGCCGGCCGCCTTCATCATGCCAATGTCGTTCATCCCGTCGCCGAACACGATCGTGCGCTCCGCTGGGATGCCGCTGAGGCGCTGCAGCTCGCGAATAGCCGTCGCCTTATCAATGCCCTTGGGAATCAGCTCCATGTTGTCGTTGTTAGACGCGGACAGGTGCATCAAGTCGAGCTGCTTTAGTTGCTCCATTGAGGCAGCCAAGCCCTCTGCATCGCGCGGACTGATGACGATGCCGTTAGTAATCTCATTTTCGTGTTTGAGCAGATTCTCCAGTGTGCCCACCTGCGTCACGCCCACGGTCAGACCACTTGGCTGGAATACCCGCAGCGCGTCCTCAACGAAGGCTGGTGGCGTTTTGGTGTAGTAGACGGTGTCATCACTAAAGTAGAACGCGGACAGCCCGTTCGCCTCCGTCACGTCGTTCACAGCCCGCAGCGCCGCCTCACCAAGCAAGTGGTGCACGCGTTCGCCGCCAAAATCATAAACCGCCCCGTTCGAGCCGATGATGCCCGCGCGCGGGCCGACTTGATCGGACATGATTTTGGCTAGTGCGTACATCCGCCCCGTCGCCACGAAGAAGCGGTGGCCGGCATCCATCGCCTGGTTGAGCGCGGTCACGGTGCGCGGCGACACGTGCTGATGGTCAACGGCCAGGGTGCCGTCAACATCGCTGATGATCAAATATGGTTCCATTATGGGGACGCCTGCTTTCTCTTTTACTTTGGTGATTAGTGTAGCAGAGATGAGGAAATCGTGCCCAGTGCAGATGCGAAAATGTCGCTTGGACCTCAACAGCAAAAGATGGCGAGCGCCGCGGCGTCCGCCATCTTTCCGTTAAGATTCACAGTCTTACTTGTTAGCCAACTTCTTGCGCCGGTGCCGAATGTAGATGTAGCTCCCGGCCGCAATTGCGATGAGCACGACCCCCGCCAAGATCAGCAGGTTTCGCCACAGCGCTGTGTCGTTAGCCACCGCTGCCGCTTTGGCCAGGTGCGGCGTGTACGGTACCCGGTGGCCGCGCACCAGCAAACGGTGCGTGTTGGCCGGGACCGGCGTGCAGGTTAGCAGCGTGACCAGGTCCTTGCCCGGTTCCTTGAGCAGGTACTTGGTTTCCGTCGGCAGGACCGTGTGGATGCTGTCGACCTTGTACGCGCGGGTCTTGCCCGCCACCGTGATCAGGAAGGTTTTGCCCTTCTTCAGTTTGTGCAGGTTGCTGAAGAACTCCTTGCTCGGCAGACCGGCGTGGGCGGAGATGATACTGTGCGTACCCTTGCCGCCGACCGGGGGACTCGATCCGGGAATCACCCCCGCCCCGTGGTTCAGGGCCGCCTCGGACACATTGTCAAACAGCGGCAAGGCGACTTTGAGGTCGGGAATACTGAGGGTGCCCAGTAACTGCTTGTTCAGTTTCCGGCGCACGTTACTGGTCCCAAAATCGGTCATGAGCGGTTGACTATCATTCTTCGCCAACTCTTTTGCCCGCGCCTCCTGAGCCCGCTTGTCCTGTTGCACTTGGCGCAAATCGTACTGAATGCGGACCTGATTGACCGCCCGACTCACTAGGGGGTAGAGACAGATCAACAATCCGACTGTGAAAATGATTCTGCGAAGCCAGCGGCCCTTGTTCATGCTCATCCCCCCAAATGGTGTGTCGAGTTTAGCGTCTACAGATTGTGTTTAGCTGACGGTTTGTGAAGGTTAAGCTTCATCTTCGCGCTTGCGCTTCAGAGCCGCAGCTCCCATTAGGCCACCACCGACTACCAGCAGGGTGATGACGCCGATGCCACCGGTGGATGGCAGAGAACCAGGACTGTCTGGAACGTTTTTAATTTGGCGAATCGCGTCAACCGTGTAAGTGCCTTTCGCGACGGTAAACGTAGTCTCACGATCAGTCCCAGTTGGCGTGATGTAGCCATTTGGTGCCTCTGTTTCAACCAGGGTGTACTCTGCGTAGGCAAGCCCCGCAATCGCAATCACACCATCACTTCCAGTGATAATTGGAGTACCATCCGCTTCAGCATCCACCCATTCAATCTTGACTGGATCAGCGGTAGGCCCAGTAAACTTAGCATATTTGCCAGCTTTGTTTCGCAGAACAAACTTTGCTTCGCCCAGTTTTTGCTGATCTTTGCTATCAATTTTAACGTAGTGGATCCCACCAGTTGTCACATCGGCGCCATCATCCATTTGGGTAGTGCTCCCACCCCTATGATCTAGTTTAAAGGTGAACTCGTTATCTACTTCATTATCGACTACCATGTCACCGTTGAGTTTAACGGTGTACTCAATTGTTAATGCCTTCCCCTCGTACTTTGCCCACAGGTCCCGAACAGTCTTATCAGACAAGTTGTAGGACATTTCCCAACCGGCAGCTTCATTGGTTAAGTTGTCTGCCCCAGGGGTTTCATCGTATGGTGACGTCACCTTATAATTTGCAAAACTGTTAGCCGGACCAAGTTCTGCCAACACACTCATTCCGCCAATCTGCATGCTGTCGATTCGCAGCATGTTGGCACCAGCGGCAGTCATCGCGTCGCTAAGCGTCATTTGCGTGTAGCGTCCAGGAGTACCAATATCTCCCGGAACATTGAACGTAACTTGGTAGGTAAGCTCCTGACCAATTTCAAAACCGTGAATAGCCCCTTCGTCCAAGAAGTTGCCAGGGGCGTCCGGATTCTTGAGCTGTTTCTTAACTCCGCTGTGGTTTTTAGGGTAGAGGTGGATGATACCATCAGATGTGTTCGCTGGCAGGCCAACAATCATTGGCGCGCTACCAGTCATTTTGTCTGGAATTGTGGTTTCGTCAATTCCGTAGATTGCGTGCCGCCCTTTGCCGTCCTTACGATCAAGGGTGAAGGTAGTTGACCCATCAGTCCCAGCTGTCAGCTGTTCTCCAGCAACGGGTACCTTATTTTCAATTAAGGTGTAAAAGTTGTCCCGAAGGTGCTGATATGCTGCAGCGCTATCATGACCCTCTTTGTTGTATTCAGTGTAGAATTCTTCACTAAGATCGTAGACAGTGAACCCCGCGCCGGTAATTGCCGGTAAGCCATCGAAATCGGTCATGATTTCCCCGGTGTTCTGCACCAAACCTTCAAACTCACTACCATCCTTTTTATGAACAACTACTTCCACCTCGTCAGGGCCTGCTGCCATTACCACCGAAGTTGCACTGGCCATCATGCCACCAAGAGTGCTCAACACTAACGCGGATGCCATCAATGTAGTCCAGCTCTTGCTAATCGTTGCGTTTTTCATGATTATTTCCTCCTCATGGATGAGCAGCTGGCTATCTAGCTCTGCTGCCCTGTGTCAGTCATGTTTTCATCTAATTTTGTCGCCTCGTTCATTTATTTTTTTGGAGCTTAGTGTGCCTGCCGTTTGCGCCATACCACTACCGCTCCGGTCATGAGTGTCAGGCCCAGGATCAAGAGCAGTATGCTTGCTTCATTACCCAATTGTGGGAAGAAACCACCAATTGTTGAGGTGCTATCCCCACCACCAGGAGCTTGACTAGAACCGCTGGTGCCACCACCAGGAGCATTTGTGCCAGGAGTGCCTGACTGTCCTGGCTCACCGGGTTGACCTGGTTCGCCGGGCTTACCCGGTTCAGTTGGTTTGTCGGGATTTCTCATGTAGTTATATACACGGGCTTCAGCAGCCTTGATAATACCTTCACTGAGAATGCCACTGGCGCTTTCAACAATTTTGACACCGTTCACGGTTACAAAGAGTTCCTTGCCGTTCTCGTCGTAATGCCGGGATGGAACGTGCACGTTTATCGGTGTTTCGTCCAAAATGTAGCCAGCCGGTGCCTTTACTTCATAGAAGCGGTAGTCGCCACTCGGAACAAAAATCCCGGGGGTCGCAACTAAGCCGTTCTTGTCGGAAGTAAAGCGGACAACTAACGGATCATTCGCTGGGTCGCTGCTTTCTAACCAGTTGAGTGTCAAAGTATTCGGCTGATCAGCCGCCAGGTAGAGCGTTTTGCCGTCATCACCGATTTTGGTGAAAACAAACTCTGCGCCTTCCAGACGGTGCTTACCGCCTTCCCTGTCGACCCCAAGCTTGAAAAAGTAAGGGTCCCGCGCGTACGCATCGTTCTTTGCGTAAATGTGCAGCGGGTTGATTTCTTGGCCTTGCGCGTTCTTCACACCCATGATCAGCATGAGCGGCTGGGTTTGGGTGATATTGACTTCAACGTCACCGTCCACCGAGCGTTCCAGCAGGTAGTAGGCTTTAAGGTGTCCATTTGCATCCAGACTTGGTAGTCTGATTCGGGCCACTCCATCTTCATTCAATCCGGCATCGTAGGCGGTAATCACACTGCCCACCTTAGTCATCCCCGCGGCCACTTCAGTCGCTGCAGTGTGACTCATGTCGCTGTACTGACTCACGAAGTCGGCAGAACTCTGGTTGGCGGCAATGGATTTGATCAACTGCGGGGTCGCATCATAGACATCGTAAGTGACACCGTTCAAACCCTCAGTTTTGGTCAAAAGCTCCGAGTTCGCGCCAAGCTGCTCACCGTTGTTAGCGTGCTTCGTGCCGTCATTCTGTAGGGTCGGGAACACCCGCTTGTGAATGATGATCTCTGTGTTGCCCCCTGCCCCATGCACGGAATGGGCATCAAGGTTGAGGACAATTAACCCGCACATCACGGCGAGTGCTGCAATTACGTATCGCTTGAGCTTAATCATCGCTAGCACCTCCCCGCTTGTTACGCCGGTCGATCCGGTGCAGTACCAGTGCAAGTACAATCAGGAGCGCCCCAACGAGAATGATGATGCCTGTGCCCATCCCACCGGTCATTGGCAGCTGACCGTCCGCCTGCTTAACGTTCTTGATTGTGATATTGACGTTAATTGCGCCACTATTATCTTCAGCCCATTCAGCTCCGTAGTATTCAGGGTTCAGGTCTGCCAGTGAGTAATCCATTGGTGTAATTGAACCATCATCCTTAACGACCAAGGTGAATGTTCCGGAAGGACGAATGTATCCATCTGGCGCGCTTGTTTCCGTGAACTTGTAAGTTCCAGGTTCAAGCTTGTTGACGAAGATGACTGCGCCACTTTCGTCAGTCTCGATGGGTGCTAATTCCTTACCATCACGAGTAACCGTGAACGTTGATTTAAGAAGTTGAGCACCACTCACATCGGTTTTCTTAAGGGTCATTTTGAATGGAAGTAGCTCGTTAGCTAATTTTTCGTCCTTTAGCTTATCGGTCATGCCCAGCTTGCCTTCTGCGTCAGCAACAACTGAAAAGCTAAATGGTGTCTCAAGTAGCTTGTACCCATCTGGCGCTTCAGTTTCTTTCAAAACATAATCACCAAGCGGCATGTTGTCTAGGTACACCTTACCGGACGAATTGCTCTTCAGCGGCTGCTGTCCAAAAGGGTTACCGTTACGAGTTAGGCTAAATTCAGCACCTGCTAATTCTTTGCCCCCATCTCCTGTCTTAGTAAAGCTGTAGTTCATTGTTTTCAACTTATTCGTCACTGTGATCTTGTTATCCCCCCCTTTGGTCAGGATAACTGGATCACTGTAGGCGGGAGCTTCGTAACCCGGTACAAACGCACCGCCCGTAGCAGTGGTTTCAACAACCCGGTAAGTTACTGGCTGGTTCATTAATTCGACCGGCAGGCTGTTCCAGGTGAGCGTCATTTCATCTGGAGCAGCATCCTTGCTGAGGGCCTTGAACTCCCCGACATTTTCGAAAGCACCACCGTTAGTACTTCGTTGCAACTGGAATCGTAAATCAGCGCGGAGCTGGTATGGTTCGTCAGAATTAAGCTCACCATCACTACCACGCCATTCCTTGACAACTGTCAGCTCCGCGGTCTCTTTAGCGTTACGCACCGACGGAACTGCAAAGTGCAGGTAATCATCAACACTTGCTGTCGTATTATTCTTCAACATTGTGGTTTTGTTGGTTGGATAAAATTGATTGTCACGGTACTCTTCTTTGAGTTTCACCAAGTATTCAAGGCGTAACCCATACTGCGAATCTTCTGTACCGCCCAAATTCAAGTTTTCAACCTTTAACGTTTGGCTATTGTTGGTATTTGGTTCAGTAACCGTTGCGTTATTGATGTACTGTGGATAGTTACCGTTTGAACCTGTAACGGCCAACGTGTTGCCGCTACTTGCATGCTGCAAAGTAAGTCCGTATTTTTTTAAGCTACCCGCAACATAGTCGACAAAATCGCTCATAGGATCAGTGAGTACCGCGCTAACAATTTGCGAAATCTCATTGTAGACTGCTTCATTAAGCTTTTCGATTAACGTTTGCGTATCGCTAACGTCATAGCTACCATCTGGTCCTAAAGCAGTTAACAACCTCTGCGCGTTTTGTTGTTCGCCTGAACCAACATACATTCCGACAGCATATGCACTCAGATCCTTGTAAGCAGGAATGCCGAAGCGGCCATTGATAAACGCGATATTGTTGGTTACTTGCTGAGCTTCATTACCCGAGGTTGTATAAAGGCCGCCCTGCGACAACGTATATCTGCGAAGTCTGTTGTTACTATTATTTGTAATACTTGACGTTGCTCTTCCTAGTGAAGCCGCCACAGCACTATCGTTATGAGTACCAGTATAGGAGCTGCTGGGAGAATAATTTGGCAGTCCATCGGTGATTGTAATTAGAATTTTCTTTGCATCACTACGCGCGCCCATATTCGCGTTATACAGCAAATGTAATCCCGCATCGACACCGATGAAAGTAGGTGTTCTCTGAAGAGTTGCACCTGTTGGAGCATTTGTAAATGCTGGATGACTGGTAATCTCTGAAGCATCCGCAGTATAGCCGCGAAACTGGTTCATGGAATTTTGTGAAAGTCCTCCAAACGATGCAATTTCTGCATATGGGTTCCCATATAACAAAATTCTTTCTTCAGAAGTAAAAGTAGTCATACCCAGTTGTACAGAATTACCGGTACCAAGAATGGCTCTTGAAAAACCTTCTACTGCATTTTGCAACTGTTCCCAGCGTGAAATACGTTCTGGAGTCTCTTCGTTCATACTGCTTGACTTATCTAATACCAACACAACATCAATTTTGGGGAATGTGCGAATCGCATCGCCAATCACATCTAGTTGAACTTTAAATTCGTTTTCATTTCCCGTTGGCTGAACGCTCTTCTTGGTGTAGACGTTGTACTTTTCAGAAGCACTTTCTCCACCGGTGTAGTGGTGGTAGCCATTCGCAAATGCATCACTACCATTCAGAATACTTGAAACAATTGGCCGCGCTACGGAGCCATCCGTCTTGGTGTAATTGTAGTTCCGTACGTTATCGCTACTGCCGCCGATGTGCTGGTCGGTGTAATGCTGCGGGTACTCACCGTCAGCAAACTTACCGTATTTGAACACATCGTTAGCTGAAGAGTTGCCAACCCGTGCGTGTGCTGCGCTGGCTGCCCCTTTTGTCAGGAGTTGTGCAATTGGGGTATGCCCTTCTGAAGCAACTGCTGGCTGTTTTTCTTGTTTAGTTGGTTCTTGATTGTTTGTTTTATCTTTGGTTGCCGTTGTTTCCTGCTGGTCACCGTTTTCCACCAGCTCTGGCTTCTGCACGTTGACCGTTGTGTCGGTTTCGACAACATCCTCAGCTGGTTGTTCCTCTGCTGACAGTTCCGGTGCGGTGACAACGTGGTTTTCCGCATCCGTGCCTTGTAAGAGATCCACTGTCTGCACACCCATCAGTTCGCTGTCGAGCTGCACCCAAACGTGTAATTCCTGCACGCCCTGGTCAGTCGTAACGATTAGCTTGCCTTGGTCATGCGTTGCGGCTGGGTCTTCACGGAACCATTCGTCAGTATCTTTTTTTTGTTCAATATCGCCATCTTTGCGTTGGACAGTACCCGTACCGTCAGCGGCGGTAGCGAGTTTGAACCTGATTGCCCGCGTGCTGGCGTCACTTGGTGCGTACTTGGCATAATCTAGCGTCCATTCGATGACATCATCCTTGACTTCGGCCGTTACGCCCACCCTTGCAAAATCGTTGTCCAGAATAACTTTTTCATCCTGAGCCATGACTGCGGAGGTAGGACTGATGGCAAAAATGCCTTGAACCTGCATCAACATCAGTGCCAGAATCGCCACGCACTTCCATATCTTGCGCATGGTGTTCCTCCTCTCGGATTCCAAGGGGCACCGTTCGCCCCTTAAACCTGTGTGGCCATCCTAGTTAACGTAAAGACCACTCCTTTCTACATAACCTGTTAACAATGTACCCCATAACCTAAATCTAAAACATTGCCACGCCTTATCCAAGCAATTACAAAAATGTTTTTGCCATAAGCAACGTTCTTTATTCAGGAATGCCTTTGCGATGCGGGTTAAGCGCTAACATTTATTTTGCAAAAATACAATAAAAAAACACCCGCAAAATGTTTTTACGGGTGAAAAGTAAGCAAAATTAGTTAAATTCGCGCAGCTTTAGTCGTCAACGACCGCGGTACTCTTCTTGTCGAGGTACCACTGCTCAAGTGATGGCTGGGGCTTACCAGATTCATCAAAGGTCAGGCCGAGTGCTTTGATCAGCCCGATCATGTTGCCCCGCCGCCGTGCGACGACACCTTCAAGCAGTTCATCACTGTGCAGAGATGAGTTCTCCGTCATGAAGCCATTAATGTCGGCAATGAAACCCGTCCGGTCGAGCTGTGCAATCACATCCAGACCGTCAGTACGGAAATGCTTAACGTAGAAGCGGCCGAAGTTGTTAACAGCCGTATCCTGTGCCGCTTCGCTTAACTGGTCGAAGCTAATGTTATTCTCTGGCATGGTTTTCCTCCCAAAATTTCGTCTATTCTATGCTCTTCAATCTTAGGGCCGGGCCCGCAATTGTGCAAGCTGAATTATCTTAGCGCACATGGCAGCCCTACTGCTGGACGATCAATCTAGGTTTTACCTCTATATCAGCCTCCGTCCAAAAGTCCAGGGCCGCGGGCGCCTTTATGCAGCGGAGGTACGGGGTTGTTCCATGCCATCGCAACAAATTGCGGCTAGACTGCGGTTTATGCAGGCTTGCCGCTATTTGTTGGGGGAAGCGCACGGACAACAAGGTGAGCCGGAGGCGAGCGTTGGCCGCCAGCTTAGCGGCAAGACTTGCCGGGCTTGCAAGGCTTGAACGCGACCCTGTGCATGGAGCTACCCCGTAACGCAGCGGAATAAAGGTGCCCGCTGCCCGGCCCTTAAGCCGCTGCTTCGCGCCGCCGCCGCACGATGCCCGCAATAAACACGGACACGCAGAACGCCGCTAGCGCTGGCACCGTCCAGCCGAGGCCTAAACTGAAGCCCGGCAGGTAAGCGCCCATGTGCAGCAGGTTTTTGATCAAGCCAATGTGCATGCTCTGCGGCAAAGCGTTGAGACCGTCCAGAATCGCGGGAATGGTCGTCACCGTGATTGTGATAACGTATACGAGCTGTTCATCGCCAAAAGTCCGGGCCAGGAGTCCCAGCAGGATCAGCACGATGGCAATCGGGTACAGGAAGTAGAGGAAGGGCTGCGAGATCGCAATCGTCGCGTTCAGGCCCACGTTTGCCAGCAGCAGCGGAATGACCGTTGCCACCAGAATGAGAAACTGGTAGTTCAGTTTCGGGAAGAGTTCCTTGAACATGTCCCCGAAGGCCGTGATGAGCCCGACACCCGTTTTGAGGCAGGCCAGAACGACGATGATCGCGGTCAAGACGCTGCCCAGCGTGCCAAAATAGTAGTGCGCGATTTGGGCGATGATGACCCCACCGTTGCTAGCGCGGTCGAATTCACCGAGTGCGGTCAAGCCCATGTAAGCCAGAACGGAGTAGAGGATCGCCATGAGCACCGCCGCAATGATGCCGGCGCGGATGGTGTTGCTAGCGATGGCACTCGGTTTGGTGACGCCAAGGTCCATGATCGAGCGCACGACAACGACCCCGAAGGCCAGACTGGCCAGCGCGTCCATGGTCATGTAACCATTCGTGAACCCTGTCAGCAGGGGCGCAGCTTTATAGGTGCCAACCGCCGCAGCGTGGGTGCCGCCCATGGGGAAGAGCACCACGAACAGCAGCAGTAACACCAAAGTGACGAGGAAGGCGGGTGTCAGGATTTTGCCGATGTACACCATCACCCGCCCCGGCTTGCGGGCCAGCAGCCACGCGACGAAGAAGAAGACGGTGGAGAACACCGCGAGCGTCAGGTGATCGTACTTAGCCGGAATGAAGGGCTGAATGCCAATCGAATAAGAAATCGTGGCCAGCCGCGGCGTCGCGAACAGCGGCCCGATGCCTAGGTACAAGATGACGGTGAAGACGAGGCCAAAAGTCTTACCGACCTTCTTCGCGAGCCCGTATGCGCCGTCCGTCTTGCTCATCCCGATCGCGGCAACCCCGAGTAAGGGCAGCCCGACGCCGGAGATCAAGAAACCAATCACTGCGGGAATCAGGTTGCGGCCCGCATTCTGGCCCAGGAAGACGGGGAAAATTAAGTTGCCGGCGCCAAAGAACATTCCGAACAGCATCGTGCCGATGAGGAAGAGGTTCCGCCGTGATAGGTGATTCTTGTCCATGTTGACCTCCAAAATAAGCTTACGTGACAAAATTACTTACGTCACAGTGTACCACCGCCAAGACAATCCCCGCCAGCCTGGAAGCTGGTGGTCGTGGTAAAATAGGGTTTTAAAGTTCGGGGTGGACCTCCACGTAAGAGTTAGGCCTCCCGAACGGACAATTTTGGTTACCCATACGAAAGGACACATCGGCATGACGCAAATCTACCCCATCACTGAACGTCTCCCCACCGGCATGTTCCTCGCCGCAACGGCTGGCGCGCTGGACGCATATACATATCTCGACCACGGCGGCGTGTTTGCCGGCCTGCAGACCGGGAACATGATCCTCATGGGTATCAACCTCGGCCGCGGCGACTGGGCGCAAGTGCTGACGCACCTGATTCCCTTCCTCGTCTTCGCAATCGGAACCGCCATTATCCGCAGCTTGCAGCACGCACTGAGCGACACCGCAGCACTGCGGCGGCGGGCGACCATCGTCCTGTTCTTTGAAGCGGGCATGGCCCTTGTGACCACGATCATCGCGCCGGTGCTACCGGATGTTGCCGCCAGCTCGCTGGTTGCCATCATCGCGGCTGCGCAACTCCAGGAATTCCGGCGGCTGCGCGGTAAGCCCTTCATGTCGATCATGATGACCGGGAACCTGCGGACCGCCGCGGAGGGCCTCTATGACGCGATTGCTAAGCACGACAAGGGCGCGTTGCTGCGGGCCGGCGACGCCAGTGCCACCATCATCGCGTTGATTATCGGTGCGACCCTGTCCGCCACCTCCACGCACTTTCTCGGCAGCCGCGGCATCATTTTCGCCGTTGTGCCCCTCGCCGGCGCGATCATCTACATGCTTACTGCTGAGCCGCTAAACCCCGCTTCAAGTAAGTGAGGTTGTCGATATCAACGACCTGGAATTCGCCGCGGTCGTAGTAAACCGTGCTGAGGCTGACGTTGTGCAACATCTCCAGCCCCTCAACACCCTTACCGGCCGCCGTCAGCCACATCAATAGCGCCGTCCCGTGGCTCACCACCATGGTCCGCAGCGCACCGGTCTGCTCGGCGTGTTCGGCGATGCCGCGCAGGGCGTCGTCCAGCCGCTTCACGACCATCGCCGCATCCTCAGCGGTGTTCGGGGTTTGATCCGCGTTCATCACGCGGGTCTTGTCCGCAATCTGCTCTAGCGTGTAGCGGCCCGTCGCAATCGCGTTCTTGAAGTTCGGTACGCCGAGCGCATCGCGAGCGTAGTCGTCGACCAGCCAGCCTTCATAGTGGCCGTAGTTTTCTTCGCGCAGCCCCTCGTCAATTTTGACCGCTTGCTTATCGCCCATGCCCTGCAAAACGAGCTTGGCGGTGTCACTAGCGCGCGTCAGGTCGCTGGCGTAAACCGCATCGTACTCCTTGCCGGCTAACGCCAGGCCGCGGCCAAGCGCAATGGCATTCTGCTTGCCGGCGGGGGTCAATTCCGAATTGGCCATTCCCTGTACCCGGCGTTCCTCGTTGAACACGGTGCGGCCGTGCCGCACTAAATCGATTTCAATCATAACAGTTTTCCTCACTTTCGCGCCGCGGCGGAATTTTGCACATCCCGGCGTGGCCACTCCTACAGCTATTCTAACAGACCGGAAAGGACATAAAAATGACGAGTATCGAAGTTTACACCGATGGCGGCAACCGCAACCACGGCAACTACGCCGGCGGCAGCGTCAAAAGCACCGACCCGAGCGCCTGGGCCGCCCTCCTGATTTACGGTGAGCACGAGAAGATGCTCAGCGACGGCGAGTTCGGCCGCACTAACAACTACATGGAGATCATGGCCGTCATCCAGGGTCTGCGCGCACTCAAACGCACGGACATCCCCGTCAATGTTTACTCCGACTCCGCCTACGTCATCAACACCATGCAGCAAAAGTGGTACGTCAAGTGGCGCCAAAACAACTGGCATAAGGGTAGCAAGGTCGTCAAGAACGCCACCCTCTGGCAGCAGCTGCTTCAGGAAGTCGATCGTTTCGATGACCTCACCTGGAACAAGGTAAAGGGCCACGCCACCAACAAGAACAACAACCGCGTCGACGCAGCGCTGAACAAAACGATGGACCGGCTGGAAGCTAATCGCTAGCACCGGCCGCGCCGTCAGCGCACGCCAAAAGGGACCTCTCCGCAGTGGAGAAGTCCCTTTTTCGTGAATCTGGCTAGGCAATTAATCTTCACCGTTACGGCGTTTCTTACCGAAGCCCAGTAGAGCGAAGAAACCGGCAATTGCGAGGCCAAGTGCGGACAAGCCGCTGTTCTTGGCGTCACCAGTTTGTGGCAGTTGCTGTTCAGCCTTACCAGCGGCATTCTTGGCAGTGCTGCCACTAGTTGCGGGCAGGTTCTGCTGCTCGTTCGTGGCATTTTGCTTGTCACCACTACCGGTTTCACCGCCGAAGGTATCTGGCAGCTGACCAATATCCGTACCATCAGCGCCATTTGTTTCTGGCGTGTTTGTCGGGGTGTCAGTGCCGCCATCCGTGTCTGGCAGTTCGCCTTCAGGGGTGGTGTCCGTTGGCGTCCCATCGTCGCCGCCAGGGGTGATCGTGCCGCCGTTGTCCGGCGCTGGCGTTGTGGAAACTGGCTCAGGCATCTCGACCTTCGTCCAGACCTGCTTACCCGGTCCGAGTGCGACTGGCCGGTAAGTGACGGTGACCGTGGCGTTCGTGCTGCCGTAGTGCACCGTAGTGGCCGGTACCACGATCGTGTCGGCAGCGTAGCCTTTAAGGTTTGGCGTGTAGACCTCTGCAAAATCACCACTAGTTGGCGTTGCCGGGGTGCTGCTAATTACCTGACCGGTGACCTTATCCACGGTGACTGTCCGCGTGAAGTCTACTTGCTGGACTACTGGTGCAGGCGCTTGTGTGCCACCGTCCGCTACCACGTAGTTGATCGTGCGGGTAACGCTGGTCTTGAGCTGCTGCGTGCTGGTCCCATGCTGCAGGTGAATGGTGAAGGTCTGAGTTGTTGCATCATCCGCATCGTAGGTGGTTCCGCTCTGGAAGCCATTGCTTACCAGTTCGTAACCCTTGTCGGTGTAGTTCTTAATACCCGCCGCAGCATCGTAGTCAATCACGGTTCCGGTGTTACCCCGCAGGTTATCGGTGTGGAGCCACTGGTGCGTGGTGTCATCGAAGTAGACCATTGCCGCGTGCTGCGCGTCGCCATCCGTGTTGTCGTAGTACTTATCCGGTGTGGTTGATGGTGCTTCTGGCACCTCAGTCTTAACCTGTGGATTGGTCTCCGGAATTCCGACTTGCCAGTAAGTTACTGTCTCAGTTGTGTTCGCATCGCCGAACTGAACCGTCTTAGCCGCAACATTTGGCTTATCAACCATGTAGCCATCAAATTGCTCTGACGGAACGGCTGCAAAATCTGCGGAACTTGGCGTTGGCTTGGTTACGGAAATGGTGGCACCCGTTACCGCATCCTTAACGGTTGTCTGGCTGAACCTAGCAGTCTGGGTGACTGCTTCCGGCGCCGCCAAATCGCCACTCTTGACCACGTAATTGATGGTCCGGGTAACTTGAGTCGTGACCGTGTTTTGCGTGGTGCCGTGGATCAGGTGGATGGTGATCGTCTGGGTAGTCGTGTCATCATCGTCGTACTTAGTTGGGGTGTCAAAGCCGTTACTTACCAGCTCGTAACCCTTGTCCGTGTAGTTCTTAATGCCAGTTGCAGAATCGTAGGTGATATCAGTGTTGTAAGCACCGGTGACTTTTTCTGTCGCCAACGTCTGCTTAGTTGTGTCGTCAATGTAGACCACGTTGGCCTTTTGCGCACCAACTGGCGTGTAGGTGACGGTGACCGTGGAGTTCTTGTCGCCAAAGTGAACGGCGGTCGCGGTGACTGTTGACTTGTCAACATTGTAGCCATCGAGGTGTTCTGAGGTGACAGCGTCCAGGGTGACGCTGGCTGGCGTTGCCACAGTCTTACTAAGAGTCTTCCCAGTGACATTATCCACGGTCGCGGTCTGCGTGAAGGTCGCGGTTTGCACAACTGCTTGTGGTGCTGGCGCGTTGCCATCACTGACCACGTAGTTAATGGTCCGGGTAATTGGTGTCGTCACGGTTTTGAAGCTTGTACCGTGAATCAGGTGAATGTAAACCGTCTGGGTAGTCGTGTCGTCATCATCGTACTTGGTTGGTGTGTCAAAGCCGTTGCTTACCAGCTCATAGCCCTTGTCCGCGTACTCCTTGATGCCAGTAGCAGCATCGTAAGTGATGTTGGTGTTGTAGGCGCCAGTGACTTCTTCTGTTGCCAGCGTCTGCTTGGTCGTGTCGTCAATGTAGACCACATTGGCCTTTTGCGCACCAACTGGCGTGTAGGTGACGGTGACCGTGGAGCTCTTGTCGCCAAAGTGAATATCGGTCGCGGTGACTGTTGACTTGTCAACATTGTAGCCGTCGAGGTGGTCCGAGGTGACAGCGTCCAGGGTGACGCTGGCTGGCGTTGCCACAGTCTTACTAAGAGTCTTCCCAGTGACATTATCCACGGTCGCGGTCTGCGTGAAGGTCGCGGTTTGCACAACTGCTTGTGGTGCTGGCGCGTTGCCATCACTGACCACGTAGTTAATGGTCCGGGTGATTGGTGTCGTCACGGTTTTGAAGCTTGTACCGTGAATCAGGTGAATGTAAACCGTCTGGTTAGTCGTGTCGTCATCATCGTACTTGGTTGGTGTGTCAAAGCCGTTGCTTACCAGCTCATAGCCCTTGTCCGCGTAGTTCTTGATGCCAGTAGCGGAATCGTAGGCGATGTTGGTGTTGTAGGCGCCAGTGACTTCTTCTGTCGCCAACGTCTGCTTGGTCGTGTCGTCAATGTAGACCACATTGGCCTTTTGTGCACCAACTGGCGTGTAGGTGACAGTAACCGTGGAACTCTTGTCGCCAAAGTGAACGTCAGTCGCGGCAACTGTTGACTTGTCAACATTGTAGCCGTCAATGTGGTCCGAGTTGACAGCGTCCAGGGGGACACTGGTTGGCGTTGCATCGGCAGTGCTGAGAACAGCTTTAGTCACCGCATCCAGCGTTTGCAGCTGGGTGAAGGTCGCCGTCTGCACAACTGCTTGTGGCGCCGCCGCGTTGCCGTCACTGACCACGTAGTTAATGGTCCGGGTGATTGGTGTAGTCACGGTCTTGGTGACCGTGCCGTGAGTCAGGTGAATGTAAACCTTCTGGGTAGTCGTGTCGTCATCGTCGTACTTGCTTGGCGTGTCGAACCCGTTGCTTACTAGCTCGTAACCCTTGTCCGTGTATACCTTGATTCCATCCGCGGAGTTGTAGGTGATATCTGTATTGTAAGCACCCGTCAAGTCTTCGGTGGCAAGCTGTGTGTTGGTCTTGTCATCAACATAAACCACCTGAGCGTTTTGTGCACCAACTGGCGTGTAGGTGACGGTGACCGTGGAGTTAGCATCGGTAGGCGCAACTGTAGCAGCCGCAACGCTTGCAGTATCTGCAACGTAACCGGACAGATGTGGTGTCCCAACTGCAGCAAAGCTGCCACCAGTTGGCATATTCGTCGTCTTAGTGGTGCTGGTAACGTTGTCGGTGACTGCTGTCTGCGTGAACTCTACCTTTTGGATCAAAGCATCCGGCGCGGTCGCATTACCATCACTGACCACGTAGTTGATGGTCCGAGTAACGGTGATGGTCTTCTTAGTCGTTGTTGTCCCGTGCTTCAGGTGAATCGTGAAATTCTGATCGGTAGCCTCATCGTCATCGTAAGTTTCCGTTGGGTCGTAATCGTTGCTGACAACTTCGTAGCCCTTGTCGGTGTACTTCTTGATGCCAGCGGTCACATCGTAACTAATCACATCGCCGGGATTACCAGTCAGCAGATCCGTTGCGAGCGCGTGCTGCTCAGTATCGTCAACGTAGAGAACGGTTGCATTCTGCTTGACCGCCTTATGGTAGGTCAGGGTCACGGTGTCTTTAGTCAGCTTGCCCGTGGTCTTGTCGAAGCCCGCGTCACCCGTCTCTAGTGGCACACTTGCAGCCGTCAGTGTGTAACCATCAATGCTTGCGACCAAACCCAGATCATTCAGGTCGTACGCAGCCGTGCCCGCTTCCGCGTTGACCGTGACGTATCCGCGGCCATCGGGGTGAATTTGCGTACCAGTTTCATCAACATATTTAACGGTCAGCGGCAGCTGTGCCCGGGTGTAGAAGAAGGTGTAATTACCAGGCTGATCACCAATTGTTTGGTTAACGGTCGCTGTCCCAATCACGGTGTAGCCAGGAATCGTGAGCGCAGTCAGGGGTTGACTCGTGCCAACGTAAGCTGGTTTGGTCGTCGTTGGTTCATGCAAATCAGTAACCTTACCGGAATCATCCTTGAACTGGTAGTGCACGGTGATGGTGTTCGTCGCGGGTGCAAAGTAAAGGTTAATGAACTGACTCTGCGCGTTGGTAACCGTGTAACTCTTCACATTGCTGCTATTAGCGGTGTATCCAGGAATCGTCGTGTACTTGCTGTCAGTCAGGGGGATGACATCGCCCAGTTGACCGGTGATGTTTTCAGACTTGATGGTCTCCCCAGTCAATTCGTTGACATAAGTAATGCCGATTTGAATGGTCGTCTTGTCATATACAAAAGTGACGGACTGGTTGTTGTCATCAATGTAAGTGAAGTCCTGTGTCTTCACTTTAGGCGTGTAACCACCGATTGTTTGTGCAGGGATGGTAATTTTGTCACCAATATTTCCTTTGAGCGTCTGACTCGGAGCAATCTTGTTGCCATCGCCATCAACATAGTTAACCGTTACCTGCCGCTGGGTCTTGATCTGCGTTGGCAGCTGGTTGATTTGAGCGGCGAAAATTTTGCCGTCCGCACCGTCTGCATACGAGTAGGCCGTCGCGTTGGCAGTAGTGTCAGTGTTGCCAGTATCTGCCACCTTGACCGGCATCTGCACCGTCAGCGCGGTCGCGGGTTCAAGGCTTGGGCTCTGAACAAGGATACTGCGGACCGTACTCCAGTCGGTAATTGCACTTGCATCCTGGAAGCCGCTCAGTTGATCAGCGGTTAGTGCGGTCCCCTTGGTTACGTCGTACTTCTGGGTACTGTACTTGATAGTGGTCCCTGCGGCCGGAGTTGCGCCACCGGTCAACTGCAGAGTGTATGCCGCCCCATCTGCTGTCGTTGGCAGGGTCACCATGGTCGTGTAATCACTAAGTGGCACCGTGGTCCCGTTGTAAACGTACGCCCGGATATTCCCGGTATCAGTTCCGGCGTCCGGGTAGAAGGTTGCAATGCCCTGATCATCAACGGCATAGCTCTGCTCACCATCGGCCTTGACCCCATTGCTGAGATAAAGCGTGGTTGGCACGGAAACCTTCCAAACGGTATTGGTAGTGTCCTTACCAACGTAGAACTGATCAATGCCAAGCGCCTTCGCGTCTGCCGCAATTGCACTTTCGTTGTTAGCGGCCACGGCGTCAACGGTTTTGACATCTCCAGCCCCGCTCTTCCAATTGGCAACATCCATCTGGTTGTTCGGTAGCCCGATCAGCACCTTGTCACTATCACCAGCAGCAAGGGTTGGGTCATCGCCAACAACCACGTCAGAGTTAACCTTTAAGTTGACCACGATCCCCGCGGTTCCGTACCCAACAGTAGCTTTGTTGTAGCGCCCATCAGCGCTCAGGTTAGTCGCGTCACCGGCAGGAACCGCAATTTTGAGATACTGACTACCGTCTGCTTCAGTGATCACGCTGGTATTTTCATTGTACTTGTTAGTACTTTCAAAAGTCGTGTGGTCAGGCAGCCGCACGTAAATAACCGCCCCTTCATCCAGGATCGGGTATGCACTGTGGAAGTAATTGTAGAATGGGTGCACCTCAAAACTAATTGAATCACCACCCTGAACTGTGGATCCCGTTGCAGTTTCCGAAGTGTAGGTCTGATAAATCGTGTGGTCGGTGGTTATGGTAAGACCGTAATTTTTATCGTCTGTACCCTTCAATACACCATTATCAGTTGCGTATGCATAGTCGTACACAATTGGATACTTAATCGTTCCTGCTGTGGCTGCGTCTACTGTCAAGCTAGGATCGATTGCCACAGTCCCAAAGGATGAGTTGACCATCTTGGTAATTTTGACCACGTACTGCTTGATGGTGCCATTCGTGCTTGGTGACCAAATGCCAGAACCATTGCCGTCATAATTAAGTGCACTCAGAGAACTGGTTGCCAAAACGTTACCATCCGCATCAAGGGCACTTACAGTCCCATCGAAGCCCCGATCGCGCTGCGCAACATCCGCGCTAACTGTGATTGCTTTAGAACTAAGGCCATCAGGTACGTGCACGGTCCACTCACCGTCGAGGTCAGCCGACGTGTTTTTGACAACGTTTAGTGCGTGACTGCCGTTGACGTTGTACTGACCAACATCTTGCTGTGAAACGTAAACCACTTCTTTTTGGCCACCACTAGTCCAGTATGTCTCGCTAGCCTTCTCGACGTTCACGGACATTGGTGTCTTAGCTTGGTGAGTGATATTCCCTTGTTTGGTGCTGATGGTTGTTGTAGGTGCCGCCGTAGCAGTAACCTTACTGCTACCCGTTGTCATTTTGCCGACAAAGTAAGTGTTCGTCGGAATAGCGCCACCGTTTCCGTAAACACCGGAACCAATGTTGTTCAGACCGGCCGCCGTTGCTTTAGCAATGTCTAATTTAGCAATTACATCTTGGCCAACTCCAGCTTGTGAAAAATCAAAAATTGAGCTGTTATTACGCTCAAGCTGCATTTTCTCAGTCTCTTCTTCATCCAGTTCATAGCCATCTGGAACCGGGATGGTGAAGGTGTAGTCATTGACATCAGTCAGTGGAATCCGGTCATCGTAGCCCACACCAATTGAGGTTGCAAAGTCTTCGCCAACGGAAACCTGCTTGGACCCACTGCCACCCGCAGAGAAGTCTGTGATCTCGCCATTAGTAACATCGCGCAACGCGTTCTTAACGTTCATGGTCACCGTCTGTTTAGGATCACCGTTAAGAGCAACGGTCAGTGCGCCACTGTCGGTACCGGTAGCCTGCTCAGCGCGTTCACTGACTTCAATCGAAAAGCTCAGGTTAGTATTGTCGTTTGTTGCCGTGTAGCTAATGCTTGATTTATCCGCCGCCACAGCGTTGGTGAGTCCATTCACAGTGTCGGTCCGTGAAATCGTCTTAAAATCGGGCGCCGTAATTGTAATCACGTCGTCCTTCTTGATGTTCGTCGCGTCAACCGTGATGGTGTGCACATTCGGCGTCCCGTCCGCAGGCTTAACATCAACATAACCAGTGTATGAATCATCGGTTGTGGTGGTCGTGGTCGAGCCATCTACCCGCAGTGAAATCGTCTGCGTTTCGCCATCCGCGTCTAGCAGCGTCTTGTACTCAACTTTAGGGGCGGCCGTTGCGTTCTGCTTGTCCTTAGTAGTACTTGAAGCAGCGGTCGTGTTATCTGTCTGTGCGGCCGCAGTGTTGGCAGTAGCTGTACTGGTGGCCGTGCCATCCGTTTGTGCTCCCGTAGTACTTTCAGTAGCGTCCGCGTCGGTACCTGTCTGTGTGTCCGTAGCGGGCGTCGTTGCTTGCGCAGTTTCCGCTGTCGCGGTCTTCACAGCAGCGGCTTGGGCTGGCGCTGTGGTGGTAGTCGTGTCGGCGGCAGTTGCATCCTTAGTGCTAGTCGTATCCGCGGCGGGTGTATCTTTTGCAACCGGCACTGCGCTGTAGTGGACCGTCACGTCACCAGTAGTTGTCCCATCTGCGGCAGCTACTTCCTGCGTATCTGGCGTCTGACCACTAATCGTTGGTGCGCTAACAGCCACAAAATTATTAGTGCCCAGAAGATGCCAAGTTCCCTGCGCGTCTTCGCTCAGGGTATTAGTTTGCACAACATCGGGGCTGACGGTCTGCCCGGCCGCGTCGACAAAATGAATTGTCCGCGTGACCGTCTTGGTGACGACCTTGTCCGGTTGACTAGTATTCGCGGCGGTTTGCGTGTTGGCGGCTGGATCATCAGTTGCGGCAAAGGTACTGTGTAGCTGTCCAGTCATCGTGGTCAGCGTGAAGGTCGCTACGGCAACGCCCGCGATAATCCACCCGTGCTTAGCTTTGTACATCCGGTAATGAATTTTGCGTTCGATTCCATTCTGATTTCTAATCATCGTTATACCCCCGTGTTATTTTTATCTATTCAAGTGGCAATTGTTCTACTTCTTAATTATTGGCCACATGCTGTCCTAAGCGGTATCAATTTGCCCTAGCAATAATTTTTGCGCCTGCAAAATAAGATTAATATTCTTAAGCTTTGCATAAGGCTCACACTATGGTCCTTGACCAGCACATCGGCGCAAAGCCCCGACAGCACAGCAAAAAGCCCCTCCTTTGCGGAAGGGCTCCCCTATGCTGTGCAGTCAATTATCTGTCGATTCTTAGTCGTGCCGCCGCTGTTTACCTAAGCCCAGTAGGCCGAAGAAGGTAGCGATTGCGAGACCAATTGCTAAAAGAGCATTGTTATTTTCATCCCCAGTTTGTGGCAATTGTTGCTGGGTCTTGCCGCGTCCACTGACAGGATTGCTGCCACCAGTTGCGGGCAGTGTCTGTTGCGTAGCCGCGACATTTTGCTTGGCGTTGCTGCCGGCCATACCTCCACAAGTATCTGGCAGGTGGCCAATGTCCGAATCATCCCCGCCGTTAGTCTCCGGCGTGATGGTTGGCGTGTTGCCATTTGTGTCTGGCAACTGGTCTTCAGGAGTTGTGCTTGTTGGCGTACCGGTCTCGCTACCAGTAGGTCCACCATCGGGAGTGGTTGTGCCACCATTGTCTGGAATCGGCGTTGGCGTTGTGGAAACAGGTTCTGGCATCTCGACCTTCGTCCAGACCTGCTTGCCTGGTCCGAGTGCGACTGGCCGGTAGGTAACAGTCAGCACAGTATTTGCGCTGCCATAGTGAACACTAGCCGTTGGGACCACGATCACGTCAGCCGCGTAATCGGGGATGTTTGGCGTGTAGACCTCTGCAAAATCACCACTAGTTGGCGTTGCCGGGGTGCTGCTAATTACCTGACCGGTGACCTTATCCACGGTCAGCGTCCGGGTAAAGTCCACCTGCTGAACGACCGGTGCAGAAGCTGCCTTGCCACCGTCCGCGACCACATAGTTGATGGTCCGAGTGACACTGCTGGTAACCGGGCTGGTCATCGTTCCGTGAACTAGGTGAATCGTGTAGGTCTGAGTTGTGGCATCATCCGCATCGTAGGTGGCCCCGCTCTGGAAGCCGTTGCTTACCAGTTCGTAACCCTTGTCGGTGTAGGTTTTAATGCCCGCCGCAGCACCATACTTGATTGCGGTCCCGGTGTTACCCCGCAGATTGTCGGTGTGGAGCCACTGGTGCGTGGTGTCATCGAAGTAAACGATTGCCGCGTGCTGGGCGTCACCATCCGTGTTGTCGTAGTACTTATCTGGGGTGGTCGATGGTGCTTCTGGCACCTCCGTCTTAACCTGTGGATCAGTCTCCGGTACCAGGGCTGGCCGGTAAGTAACCGTCACGGTCGTGTTAGCGGCACCGGCGGATACAGTCAGCGCGGGTACAGTCAGCGTGGCGGTCCCGTAGCCTTTAAGGACTGGGGACTTTTGGGCCGCTAAGGTCGCGGTCGCCGGACTAAACTGCGTGCTGGCGATTTGCTTGCCGGTCACATTATCCGTGATGACGGTCTGGGTGAAGTCAGCATTTTGATCCTGGATTATTCATAGAATTTCAAAAAAGCAGCGCAATCCCACGATTCACACGGGACTGCGCTGCTTTGGTGTTT
>NZ_BLBG01000022.1 GCF_009687905.1 Lacticaseibacillus zhaodongensis
AATGACCCCTGTGGAATACATTACAGGGCACAGCGGAAAATAATCTGATAACTGTCCAACTTTTCTATTGCACTCCACATGCTGGGGCCACCTACAGACTTGACCAGGATCGGGTCAAGTCTTCCGGTTGAGCTCCGAGCCCGCCGTGTTGAATTGACATCTTCGGTAAGCTTACCTGCACTACATATATCATCCTTGCGGTCTCTCCACTCTCCCCGATTAATAAGAGCGGTACCCTTGCGAAAACCACGCAAGAATACCGCTCTTATTAATCGTTTCAGCATGGTCACTACCGCCAGCTTCGTTCCCGGAAGAGGCGCGCACAGCCCTACAGTATCGGTTTGAATAACTCTAACTGCCGACCCGATATTAAATAGAATGACAACAGTTTTTCAGTATACGTATCTGGCTATCAAACTATGGCGTAACTCGTCCACAACACTAAACCAACCGTAATCAGTGCCAGAACACTAAAACCAAGGCCAGCATGGGCAATAACGTAGCCAGAGATAATGAGTAGCACCAGTATCAAGGAAGTTATCGGAAGTGGACGGCGGAAGTTAAGAACACCAAATCCAACCACCATCAGTAATAACAATCCAATCAGGGTATTGATGACATATAATCCCTTTGCGCCAGTAACAAATTCTAGGCCGGTAACTCCATCAAATCCAACTGCACTTACGATTCCGTTCAGTGAAAAAATCAAGGCAGTGCCGAAACCCATAATTGAAAAAAGCACCTTGATAACAATGGCAATTATTTTATTCGACCGCATATCTCACACAAATACATGCCGACAGTTCCCAAGCGGCTGCGCATATATTATTCCTTTCGCCTCGTCAAAATCGTATCAATCAGCTTACATGCCAATACTACTCCATGATTTGCCGTTCCAGTATGATCAATCCATTTATACCGTAGCAACATCGATATAAATCAGCCAACCGTAACTGTAGCTTATCAAAATTAGGGCGGTAGGTGAATCTACGGGAGCGGCAGCCATAGTGGTGGGCCATGCCATCGCAATACGGAGCAGCGAGACACGCGGGTTGTGCGTGGCTTGCCGCTCCGTATTGGGGGAAGCGCAAGGACAACATGCGACCGGAGGGAGCGTTGGCCTGAGCTTAGCGGCAAGACTTGCCGGGCTTGCAAGGCTTGAACGCGACCCTGTGCATGGCCCACCACCATGGCGAAGTGGGAGTAGATTCACCCACCCCCCGGCATCTAAGTGGTCGTTTCCCGATAAAAATGAGGCCAACAACTGCTGCCCTCATCCCCTGTAACTATGCTAATTGCAAGCCGCCTGACTAATCCTTTAAAATTTTGTCGATGGCAGCCAAGTCTTCGTCCGTGAAGTCCAGCTTCTGCAGGGCGTTGACGTTGTCCTCCAGCTGGCTGACCTTGCTGACGCCCACGATGACGCTGGCAACCGGCTGCTTGCGCAGGTCCCATGCCAATGACATGTCCGCCAGTGACTGGCCGCGGCGCTCCGCGACGGCGTTCAGCGCCTTGATTTTGCCCAGCTTAGCTTCAACGTCCGCCACGTGCAGGTGGTTGCTGATACCGCGCTTGGCCCGGGAATCTTCCGGAATGCCGTTCAGGTAACGCCCAGTCAGTAGTCCCTGTGCCAGCGGACTGAAGACAACTGCACCCTGGCCCTCTTCGGTCAGTGTCTTGAACAAGCCACTTTCCTCCGGCGTGCGGTCGAACATGTTGTAGCGGTTCTGACTGACGATGTACGGCGTCTTCAGGTCCTTGAAGATTGCGGTGATGGCACGGGTCTGCTCGGGATCGTAGTTAGAAATCCCGACGTAGAGCGCCTTACCCTGGTGTACCAGCTGGTCGAGCGCAAGAGCAGTTTCCTCAACTGGCGTCTCGGGGTCGGCGCGGTGCGTGTAGAAGATGTCGAAGTAGTCAAGACCGGTACGCTGCAGGCTCTGGTCAGCACTGGCGATGATACTCTTGCGGGAAGCCCAATCACCGTATGGGCCAGGCCACATCGTGTAACCAGCCTTAGACGTGAGGATCAACTCATCGCGGTAGGGCTTGAAATCAGCCTTGAAGATGCGGCCAAAATTACGCTCCGCCGCCCCTGGCTCTGGCCCGTAGTTATTGGCCATGTCGAAGCAAGTCACCCCAAGGTCAAAAGCCCGGCGCAGAATTTTGCGCTGGTTATCAAGTGGATCAATACTCCCAAAGTTGTGCCACAAACCCAGTGAGAGGGCGGGCAACTTCAAGCCGCTCTTCCCGACCCGCCGGTACTCCATCGTGTCGTAACGTGTTGTTGCTGCATCATAAGTCATAGAATATCCTCCTAAAATTGCACCAAAGTTCGGATCATGTACTAATTACAATTCAATTTAAATGGTAGCGAGTTGGGGCAGACGTGTCAACGCTTTCACAGAATGGCAGAATGCGGCCACACAATAGCCGAACTACACTATAAAGAAACCAAAAAAGATGCCCCGAGCCCTTCAGCTCAGTGACATCTCCAAAACAATTGGTGCAGTGTTTTATTAGTCCCGCACAACCAGCACCGAAATTCGGGCGTGCTTGGCCATGTAGGCGGCCTGACTACCAAATGTGAGCCCGATGCCCTTTTTGTCGGCGGCACCGATGATCAGCAAGTCTGGCTTATATTTTGGAATCAGGTTCTTCACGATCTGCACACCAGGGTCCCCCTCGTCGATGACGGCGCGGACATTCTTAATTCCGGCGTCTTCCGCCAGCTTGACGTAGTGGCGCAGGTGCTCCTCCAGTGCGGCCCGCTCACCGTGGACGTAATCCTTGGTGAGAGCCTGGTAGATGTTCATGTCGTCAGATTCGAGAATGGACGCAATGATGAGGTCCGCCCCATCGACCCGTGCCCGGTGCAAGGCGTACTGGAACGCGGCCAGTGCGTCTTCGGAATCGTCGACACCAACAAGAATTTTCTTGAAATCGTCAGCCATTAGTTCTCCTCCTTAGCTTATCGCGCTAGTAATGTTATCTGCCCGCAACTGCCAGTCGCCATGAATCAGGTCACTAATGCACCATGAAACAATTCCGGCAACGAAATCATCTAAAACGCAGTTATCAGCAATCATTATGCGTCAGCCTGCGCCTTCTTGTCAGCCTTGGCAGCATTATCCGCGTGCAAGCGGCCGTTTCCTTTCGTCATGTCGTAAATGCACCATGCAATCAGCGCAAAGACCAGGAAGATGGAAACGTAAGCCGCAATGTGGGCTCCCTGAATGGCACCAGCACTAGGATTACTGCCTAAGAAATTGACAAAATCATCAGGCAAACTAATCATGTTTAAAACGGTCAAACTGACGACACAGAGCCAGCCACACACCTTGACCCACAAGGAGTTCTTGAAGCGATTACCCATTTCATCCTTGCTGTCAGTCAACATAATCAGCGGCAGCATGGAGAACGGCAGGGCAAAAGCCAAGAAGACTTGGGAATTGTTCATCAGCGTGTTCATCGCCTCATGTTCGGCAATCGGTGACAGGTTCCGGGTTGTCCATACACATACTAACACAGGAATGACGGAAATAAGACGGGTAACTAAGCGCCGGGCCCACAGTGGCATCCGCATGTGCACGAAGCCTTCCATGATGACCTGACCAGTTAAGGTCCCGGTAATGGTTGAATTTTGACCAGAAGCAAGCAGTGCGACCGCGAACAACGTGGACAGCGCACCGGACTTAGCAACGGCAATCAAAATCCCATTGCTGAGCATGGAGGTATTGCTAAGCGCCTGGTACAAACCGAAGAAGGATGAGTCCTTCACGGCACCAGACTTGAAGACCGCAACCCCCATAATTAGTAACAGTGAGTTAACGACCCAGGCGACACTCAGCTGGATATTGGAATCCCACTGACTGAAGCGAACGGATTGGGCAACTTCTTCTTCATCACTGTGATCAATTTTGCGCGTCTGGGAAATCGCGGAGTGCAGGTACAGATTGTGCGGCATCACGGTTGCACCGATGATTCCGAGTGAACCGCTGAGTGGCGTCATACCATTAACAGATGGGTGCGTCGCGACGGTGCCAGCCGTTGGAACCAAGCCGCGAATAATGTCGCCCCACATTGGCTGGGACAAGGCAACTTCGTAAACGAAGACGAGCAGGATGACCATGACCAAGCAGACAACCAGCGCTTCAATTTTGCGGAAGCCGATCTTGGTTAAGAGCAAGAGCACCAGGACATCCAAAACGGTGACGAACACCGCCACGACTAGCGGAATGTGGAACAAAAGGTTCAAGGCAATCGCGGCCCCGATAACTTCAGCAATATCGGTTGCCATGATTGCAAATTCGGTCATGATCCACAGCACGATGCCCAGCTTCTTGCTGGTCCGCGCCCGAATCGCTTGCGCGAGGTCCATCTGGGTGACTATCCCCAGCTTAGCGGCCATATTTTGCAGTAACATGGCGATTAAGCTGGAGATCAAAACGATTGATATCAGTAAATACTGAAAGTTTTGACCACCAGTGATACTCGTTGACCAATTACCAGGATCCATATACCCAACGGCGACTAACGCACCCGGACCAGAGTAGGCAAGCAGGGTTTTGAAGAACCCCTTACCCTTTGGAACCTTGACCGTGCCGTTGATTTCCTCAAGCGAGGGCCCGTTCGCGTACTCAATTAACTTGTGCTTGCGGGGTGCTACTGGTTCTGCTTTCATATGAACCTTCCTTTCTGTTGGGACCCATACCCTTGGTTCCCAACTGCCACCGTATTTCGCGAGGCCCCTGATTCATTTCAGGGTATTTGTACTAACAATCTCAACAATTGCAGTCAGCACCGCAACTGCAATACGAACGTTGCCACCGGGAAAGCTTGGTGAATGTTGCGAGTGACACGCCCTTATTTCATTTACGGTACGCCTAACATTACCGCCGATTTTTGGATTTGTAAACCTGTGATAGTGCCTATAAAAGCCTATGTAGGGGCATTTTGACGTGTGGAAAGCGTTTCCCAAAAATGATGGCCGTTTTTATTACAAAATTGGTCTACCTAATCAAAACTGCTGAAACCCCCACCCACCTATTCGTTCCCAAAATGGAACTAAGCAAAGGCCGGTCCCCTGCAGCAAAGGTCAAAGATTTTGCCTTTTGGTCAGGGAAAATCAGTTCTAGTTAACTAACTATCAGAATCAAGCAGCCAGGAAAAATGATAGCTGCTCCCTTTTGTCCCCCGCAATCGCCGCAACATCTATGTCCGCCGTCACTCGCGCTGTGCTAAAATGGAGCTAATCTTAAGAAACTAGGTGAACCTAATGAAGCAAGGAACCACGATTCTCACGCTTGATAACGGCTACCACCTCTGGACTAACACGCAGGGCACGGGCGATATTCATCTGCTCGCACTGCATGGTGGCCCTGGCGGTACCCACGAATACTGGGAAAACTTCGGTGAAGAACTGTCCGACTTGGGCGTTCAGGTCACCATGTACGACCAGCTGGGTTCGTTCTACTCCGACCAGCCTGACTACAGTGACCCTGAAATCGCTAAGAAGTACCTGACCACCGACTACTTCCTCGGCGAAGTTGAAGAAGTCCGCCAGAAGCTTGGCCTCGACAACTTCTACCTGATCGGTCAGTCATGGGGCGGCGCACTCGTGCAGCTCTACGCACTGAAGTATGGCAAGCACCTCAAGGGCGCCATCGTCTCCTCCATGGTTGATAACATCGACGAATACGTTGAGCACATCAACTTGGTCCGTGAAGAGGCCCTCCCACCTTCAGCAGTTAAGTACATGCAGAAGATGGAAAAGTCTGGCAACTGGTCTGACCCTAAGTACCAGCACTACGTTGACATCCTGAACGCAGGCTACGTTGACCGCAAGCAGCCACCTGCAATCAGTCACCTGATCGACACGACCGCTAAGCCCGTCTACAATGCTTTCCAGGGCGACAACGAATTCGTTGTTACTGGTAAGCTGAAGGACTTCGACCTGCGCGATCAGATTCACAACATTACCGTGCCTACCCTGCTCACATTCGGTGAACACGAGACGATGCCAATGAAGTCTGCACAGCGCATGGCAGAGGTGATTCCGCACGCCCGTCTGGTTACAACCCCAGATGGTGGGCACCACCACATGATCGACAACGCACCGGTTTACTTCAAGCACTTGAAGCAGTTCATCAGTGACGTCGAAAACGGCACCTTCAACGATTAATCAGCATCCTAACTATGTAGGCTACCCTAACTGGGTGGTCTATTTTTGTGGCTTCAAAATCTTTAAGGGCGTCGTGCCTTGGGGCCCGCCGTGAGGGGCGCAGCTGCTTCGTTACGTATATGCTTGCGCGTGGAACAGCCCGGGGCCGGCTCCCGCCAAACTACGCTGCGCTTCGTGTGGCTCCGCCTAAAACCAAGCCCGCATCGCTACGCTCAACGCGGTCTTGCTTTCACCCCCAGTTGTTAAGCAGAAGCCCACTGCTTAACAACTGTTTGGGCTTTACGCGGCATATACTCCACTACGCAGCGGCGCCCCTCACGACTACATAGATGTTCAAAAATTTCTCGTTCCAAGTATCGAATCAGATTGAGATAGGCATAGGTAATTTAATTTCCGCTTCCCAATCAATGTAACCGTCCACCCCCTATCAGCCACGGTCCCACTAAAATCTTTCGTTAGTATTTGATTGAACTACAAAAAGCTCCCTCCAGGCAGATAAGCATCAATCGCTTATTCATCCTAGAAGGAGTGTATTTACCCAATATTTTATTTGATTTTTGCTGCTACAGTGTCTACGTTGCTATGCTTACTTCAGCGTCAACGTTGCCACTAATGGGATGTGGTCAGATGCTGTGGACATGATTGTGTGGACGTTGCTGATCTCGATGTTCTTGCTGGTGATGATGTTGTCGATCGAGTTGACCTTCATCGTCGGGTCGTCGCCGATGAAACTGTCGCGCCAGATGCCGTCTTGGCCGTTTGCGAGGTTGAAGTCCTTCTGGAAGACTTTCCAGCCCGCTGTGCCCTGGTCCTCGTTGAAGTCGCCGACCAACACCTTGTACTCAGTCTTGTCCTTTTTCATCACGTTGATGAGCTGCTTGAACTGCTTGTGGCGTAATTTCGTCGACTCATAGCTCAGGTGTGTGTTGTAGAAGGCAATCTGCTTGCCATCCTTTTCAACAATCGTCCGCTGGTAAACACGCGGTTCGATCAGCTTCGTGCCGTACTTAGCGGAAAGCTTGTCCAAGGCATTAACCGTCTTGGGTTTGTCTGGATTAAAATTGTTGTAGGCCTTCCGTAGTGCGGCCAGGTGCTTGTCATTGAACTTGGCACTATAGACGCTGTGCTTCTTGGACCCGATAACGTTCAAGTGTGAGATGGTCGCAATCCCGTAGCCTCCGCCAGCAAAATTAATGGCGTTGGCGTAAATGACTGATGGGTAGTAATCGTTCTTGAAGTTCGTGAGGGTGTTGTACTTGGTTTGGCCACTGAAACGGTGGTTTTTGTAGTTGATTTCCTGGAGTCCGGCAACTTCGACATTCGCATTTTGGAGCAGTGAGCGCTGCTTGTTAGTGTCATTCTTCTTGGGGGCCCGCAGATTATACGTCCCCACCTCGACAGTTGTGTCAGCACTAACGGAATTGCTTGCGCCTAGAGATGGTAGGGCGATTCCTGCAATCAGTACCGCGGCAGCGAGCTTACTAGTCAGCTTCATGATGTTCTCCTTTCAAAATACCCTTTCAACAACAGAGCCAATATACGTCACAGCTGTAAACGCTGTCAACCGGATTATAGCAACATTTTAAAACCAATTATGCGGTAATTATGGTGGTTGCTTTATGTCACACTATTTGCAACATAAAAGAACAGATATACCACCGATGTTATTAAATGACGGATTTTGATGTTTTACAGTCCAGATTTGTGCCGGGGCTTCACCGGAAATCAATCAACTCCGGAGACGGCAAAATTGCATATTGTGTTAATTCAAGCCAGGGATTACACTCCTGATAGTCAGAGCTCTGACAAGGTGAGGGTAAGTCCACTGAGGAGGAATTTACATGTCATTAATTGTCTATTGGCCCATCGTGGCGGCTGTAGCGGCTGCCATTGGGGTTGTGCTGATTGCAGTTGGGATCAGAGTGCATATTCCAATGCCATGGAAAATAGTGCTAATTGTCCTAGGTGTCGTCATGCTCGGGGCTGGGTTGCGGTACTTCATATATCTCTGGGGCTGATTTAGGATTCTTTCCGTTTACCTGAGGCACGCTAGTCGAGGTTACATGGGCTCAAAGTTCAACCACGTAAGTACTGTCCGGAATCACCAACGGTCCGATTAGAAAATCAATGTAGGGTGGCGGGCAGGTTTACGGAGCGGAGGCACGGGGCTGCTCCATGCCATCGCAATAATGAGCTGCTAGACGCTTGCGTGAATTTCGCAAGTGGCTTGCCGCTCGTTATTGGGGGAAGCGCACGGACAACAAAGTGAGCCGGAGCTCTTAGGGCTTTAGCCCTTAGAGACACCGGACATCGGAGCACAGCGGAGTGCCGGAGGCGAGCGTTGGCCGCCAGCTTAGCGGCAAGACTTGACGCGGGTTTTGTCAAGGCTTGAACGCGACCCTGTGCATGGAGTGGCCCCGTGACGCAGCGGAAGTGACCTGTCCGCCACCCGGCAGCAAAAAGCACCCCATCATCGCCGAATCAGGCAATGATGAGGTGCTTTTTTAATCCAGAATGTACTTGTGAATGGCCTCGGCGACCCCATTTTCGTAGTTCGCCTTCGTCACGTACTTGGCTACCGACTTAACTTCCGGGATCCCGTTCGAAACGGACACCGGCATCCCCACGCTCCGAAGCATTGGTAAGTCGTTCGCGTTGTCGCCGAACGCCATGATTTCTTCGGGCTTGATGTGCAGGTACTCCGCCAACTGCAGCGTTGCACTACCCTTGTTGACGCCCTTGTGGTTGAACTCAGCGTAGCGAGCGGACGAGTACGTGAGGTCCGCAACGTCTTTCATCTGCGCGAGGACTTCTTCAGCAATCGCGTGGCGGATTTTGATGTCCGGATTCATGAAGATGACCTTCATGATGTGCTTGTCCGCGAAGCGGGTGAAGTCCGTGTCTGGCATCGGCTTGTACTCCACGCCGCGGCTCATCACGTACTGCAAATCATCCTCACGTGGATTGTGAATGTAAACGTGGTTGAGCGTGTACACGTGAATCGAAATGTTCGGGTGCACGGCGAGCATGTTGAAAATTTTCTCGGCATCGGCGTATGGCATCTGCCCCGTCATGAGTACCTTGTTGCCCTTGTTCTCGACCACCGCGCCGCCATTGTAAGAAACTACGAACTGATCTGGCTGCTCGTAGGTGCCAATCTTCTTCAGCAGTGGCTGCACCGACGCAAAACCGCGCCCGGTGTTGGGAACGAACTTAACGCCCAATTTGGCAGCGGCGCGAATTGCCGCCACGTTGTCATCAGAGATGGTGCCGTCAGCGCGCACCAAAGTTTCGTCCAAGTCACTGACCATTAATTTATACATTGATTTTCCCCCGTAAAATAGATACATGCTTAGATTATCACAAAATTAGCTTGAATGCGCCCCATTCGGAAAGCGCCATCAAGAATGTTAAAATCATAGTGACAGCTGGTATTTTGCCAGCAACATGCAGCAGCCAACCAGTTCACTTTTTTGGAGGAAACAAAATTGAAAGCAATCACCATTTACCTCATTCGCCACGGCCAAACCTACATCAATCGCTACGACCGCATGCAGGGCTGGAGCGACACTCCACTCACCGACAAGGGCATTGCCGATGCCAAGCAGGCTGGCCAGACCCTATCTGATGTGCATTTTGTGCGCGCCTACAGCAGCGACACGATGCGCGCCCAGACGACTGCCGGCTACATTCTAGCGGCGAACAAGTGGCCCGACACACCCTTCTCAACCAGCCCGAACTTTCGCGAGCAGTTCTACGGCTATTTTGAAGGCGACAACCCGTCTCGCACGTGGTTCGTCATCGGCAAGCCGCATGGTTACAACGGCTGGGAAGACATTGTAGCCCGCGCCGGGCTCGACGCGGCCAAGGACATGATGCACGCCGCCGACCCCTTCCACGACGCAGAAGACGCCCACACCTACTGGAGCCGCATCATGCGCGGCTTCAAGGAAATTCGCGATGGTAACCCAGACGGCGGCAAAGTACTCCTCGTTACCCACGGCACGAGTATCCGCAGCATTGCTGATAAGTTCGGCAAGAGCGACGGTTTCAAAATTGACCGCGGTCCCGCTAACGGTAGTATCACCCAGTTG
Organism: Lacticaseibacillus zhaodongensis; assembly: GCF_009687905.1. GTDB lineage: Bacteria > Bacillota > Bacilli > Lactobacillales > Lactobacillaceae > Lacticaseibacillus > Lacticaseibacillus zhaodongensis. The sequence goes on from NZ_BLBG01000022.1 coordinate 10,279, forward strand.
CGACTTGATGACGGTGGCGTGCACCTGCTGGCGTATAACCAAAAGCAGTTGGATGATTAACTAATCAGTGCAAACAAATAACTCCCCGATTCTTCTGTACGAAGGACTGGGGGGTATTTTTGCGGTGCTAAATTGATGGTGCTTGGTTTTATAGCTGCCGGTGCCGAGTCGAGCTACGGGCCGGAAAATAGTTTACGCAAATGGAACGCACAATCTCCGGGACTTCAACTGAGCAGCCCCGGAGATTTTCTTTCTTCAAATTTTGGTGTTTGCAATGATTTCTTCGTGTTGCTTAATGTGGGTCGCAAAAGCAGTATTTCTGGTCAATAATAATAGAAATAGCGCCTCAATCGCAGTAGTAGCCGATAAGCGCGAGAAATAATATTCAGAATCGAAGACCTGTTGCCGCACAGCGGTAAGAATGTGAACATCAGCAAGTTGACCAATCGGCGAATTCGCCCGATTGGTCAGCGCGATAACGTGAACGCCCTGCTTCTTCGCGAGCTTGACTTGGGTAATTAGGTGCAATGTTTCACCTGAGTTTGAAATCACCATCAACACAGCCCCTTTTGGCAAGTTCAAGGTTTGCGCCACTGACGACTCCCAAGAAGGGTCCGTCAGTGCCAGCAAGCCCAGCTGATTGAACTTATAGGCTGCGTCCATGGCGACTGGATACGTCCCCCCTGCACCAATGCACTGAATGACGGGGGTTTCAGTAAGGTAATTAAGCGCCCGCTCAATATCATCTGCAGGGGTCGCCTGCAGAGTTGTGTCAACTTCGGCGATCTTATTGCGACTGATGCTAGCTAACGCTTGGTCAATACTGTTGCCATTAATCTTGTGATAATAACTATTCTCGTCGTCGGCAACCTTTGCGAGCTCAATTTTCAGCTGATGAAACCCATCCAGTTCGATGGTTCGGCAAAAGCGTGACACCGAGGCCTCACTGACCTTTGCAGCTTGCGCCAATTCAGCAATGGTCATGTTGACCACTTTGCTAGGATCACTAAGGATGAAGCTAGCGATTTTACGGTCGGTCGCTGAGAAGTTCGGCAACTTGCTATACAAGTCATTAACAATATTTTTACGCTGGGTCATCAATGCACCTTCTGCCAATTTCAGAATTTTGCGGTTTGTAAAACTCTCTGTCACTGAATCTAACGCGTTTCAGCACAATGTGCAACTGGCAGGATAAATTGACAAATTAATTTTCACGATTTATGATGAATATGAAATTAAGTTTCTAGTTGATTCGACGCGGGCCTATAAAATAGCCACCGCCCGTCAACTAGAATCAAACTTTGGGAGGAACTTTGCGTTGAAAGCTATCACTATTTATCTGATTCGCCACGGCCAAACCTTTATCAATCGCTACGACCGCATGCAGGGCTGGAGTGACACTCCCCTGACCACCAAAGGCATTGCCGACGCCGACAGTACGGGTAAAGCACTCGCAAATGAACACTTCACCCGTGCCTACAGCAGTGACACCATGCGGGCCCAAAACACCGCTAAGCACATCTTGGCAGCCAACAACTGGCCCGACACGCCTTTCAAAACGACCGCTAATTTCCGTGAAGAGTTCTACGGCTACTTCGAAGGCGACAATTCCAAACAGAGCTGGTTCATCGTTGGCAAACCGCATGGATACGATACTTTTCCCGCCATCATCGCCGGCGTCGGCCTTGATGCTTCCAAAGACATGGTGCACGAAGCCGACCCCTTCCACGATGCGGAGGACGCCCACACCTTCTGGAGCCGCATTATGCGCGGTTTTAAAGAGATTCGTGCGGATAACCCGGATGGTGGCAAGGTCTTACTCGTGACGCATGGCACAACCATCCGCAGCATTATTGACAAGTTCGGCAAGGTCGATGGCTTCAGTGGCTTGATCAGTCCGGTGAATGGCGGTGTCAGTACGCTGCGTCTTGATGATGATGGGGTGCACGTGCTGACTTACAACCAAAAGTAACCCCGCTTAATTTATAAGCAACAAAACAACTCCCCGATTCTTCTTATTCACGAAGAATCGGGGAGTTGTTTTGGACTGTGCAATTTACGGTGTTTATTGCGGTTTCATGCTAAGTGCTGAGTCAAATTCCGCGGGACAGAAACCTGTCTTCATTTCGACTTAACAAATGTACTCCCATCGGCTGCTGGCATCCGTGCGTTACCGATGAATGCTACCAGGACGATGATGGTGATCAGGTATGGGGCAACCGTGAAGATTACGTCAGGCATTGCCCGGATGACCGGGATGTACTTGCCGACGATGGCGAGACTCTGCGCGAAGCCGAAGAAGACGGCCGCGCCCATTGCGCCAACTGGGTGCCACTTACCGAAGATCATCGCGGCCAGCGACATGAACCCTTGCCCAACAATCGTGGTGGCAGAGAAGTTCAGCGTGATGGACTGCGCCATGACCGCCCCACCGATCCCGCCAAGGAATCCAGAGATGAGGACCCCGGCGTAACGGTATGCGTAGACAGAAATCCCGACTGAGTCAGCAGCTTCGGGGTGCTCACCGACTGAACGGAGCCGCAAGCCGAAGCGCGTCTTGGACAAAATCCACCAAGCGATGATGGAAACAATGATTCCCAGGTATGCGGCCAGCGAGGTCTTGGCGAAGAAAATCGGGCCGATGACCGGAATGCTAGACAGACCGGGAATGGTGGCCGTTGCCAACGGGTGCTGCAAAATGTCAGTTTGCCCACGGCCTTGGAAAATCAACCGGGTCAGGTAGACGGCCAGTGCGGGGGCCATCAGGTTGAGCACGGTACCAGAGATAATGTGGTCAGTGCGCAAGTTGATGGTCGCAACCGCGTGAATCAGGGAGAATGCAGCCCCGACTAGACCGCCGACGAGCAGCCCGAGCCAAGGGGTGGCGGCGCCAAAGGTATCACCCATCTTGAGGTTAAAGACCACGGACGCGAATGCCCCCATGACCATCATGCCTTCAAGGCCAACGTTAACGATCCCAGAATGTTCGGAGAAAACCCCACCGATCGAGGTGAAAATGAGGGGTGCGGAGTAGACGAGCGTCGTGGATACAATTGTGAGTAGTAATACTTGAATGTCCATTATTTGTCCTTACCTCCCGAGTCTTGCTCAGCCTCTTCTTGCCTAACAGCGGCAGCACTCCGTTTCTTGTCGCGGGCGGCTGCACTACGGTCGAACCAGTAACGAATCAGGTATTGTGCACCGACGAAGAAGATGACGGCGGCAATAACGATATTAACGATTTCGGAAGGCGTGGTGGACGTAATGGAAATGTTCAAACCACCAATCTTAAGAATCCCGAATAGCAATGCGGAGAAGATAATTCCAATTGGTGCCCCACCAGCAAGCAGTGAGACGGACATGCCGTCAAAACCGATGTCTGGTAACGCGTTGTTCACAACAATATTTTGGAAGTCACCCAGGCCTTCCATCGCACCGCCCAAACCGGCGAGGGCACCGGAAATGAGCATGGCGGCAATGATGGTCTTCTTGGTGGACATCCCCGCATAACGGGAAGCATCAGGGTTCATCCCCACGGCCCGGATCTCAAAGCCGAGGGTCGTTTTCTTCATTAACCACCACAGGAACACAGCCGCAACCAAAGCAAGAATAATGCCCCAGTGGAAAGTTGAATTCTGGGTGAGGTGCTCCAAAAATGGGGTGCGCAGCCGTGCAGCTACAGGCACGGTTGGTGAGTAGTCATTATCGTGCTTAGCCAACATGCCCTTAATAATTGCGTTAGTTGCGTACAGGGCGGTGTAGTTCAACATGATCGTGGTGATAACTTCACTGGCACCGAAGTACGCCCGCAGGTAGCCGGCGATCCCGGACCAGAGCGCACCGGCAACAGCACCGGCAATAATTGATGCCGGCAGCAGGAAAATCCGCGGCCAGTCAGGGAATGCGAGCGCGAAGCTAACTGACGCGAGCCAGCCAACCAGTGCCTGTCCGGCAAGACCAATGTTGAAGAAACCAGCCGAGTTGGCAATCGCAAAGCCAGCCCCGGTCAGCATCAGTGGCGTTGCGGCCCGCAGAACTTCCCCAATCGCGTTGGGGCTACCAACTGCACCCATGAACAGGTTGGCGTAGTTGGTGATGGGGTTGAAGCCGGACAGGAGCATGACGATTGCCCCAACTAGCAGCCCCAGAAAAATAGCAATAAGCGGTATCCAGATGCTCTGAATAGTTTTGTTCTTAATCCGCATTTGGAACTGCCTCCTTGTCCTTGAGATCCTCGCCGGCCATCAGCAGACCGATTTGCTGTTCAGTCAGGTCGTCGGCGTTTTCGGTCGCAACGAGCTTCCCGGCGTGCACAACGGCAATCCGGTCGGCAAGCTGTTTGATTTCATCCAGTTCGTAGGAAACCAACAGAACGGCGCGCCCCGCTTCACGAGCATTGAGAATCTGCTGGTGAATGAACTCAATAGCCCCAACATCCAGTCCGCGAGTCGGATTCATCGCAATCAGTAATTGCGGATCACGCGACATTTCCCGGGCAATAATCAGCTTTTGCTGGTTACCACCGGACAGGGAACCGGCGGTGTTAGTAATGCTGCTGGTCCGGACGTCGAACTTCTGCGTGAGCTCCTTGGTCATTTTGACGGCAGCTGGTTGGTTCAAAATGCCGTGCTTGGACAGTGGCTCTTCGGTGTAGGTCATCATCCCCATGTTGTCGATGACGGTCATTGGCAAAATCAGGCCGTACCGCTGACGGTCTTCAGGAATGTGCCCAACGCCGCTACGAATGATTTGCCGCGGCGTTGCGTGCGTGGTGTCCTTGCCGGCAATTGTGATGGTCCCGGATGTCGGCGTAATTAGTCCGGTGAGTGCTTGGACCAGTTCGCTTTGCCCGTTGCCGTCGATCCCGGCTAGTCCAACGATCTCGCCGCCGTGAATGTCCAGTGAGAAGTCGGTAACGCGCTTGACCTTTTGCTTGTCGACCACGTTCAGGTTCTTGATGGACAGAATGGCCGGGCCCTCTTCGTGCTTGACCTTGTCGAGCTTGAAGTCGACCTCGTGGCCAACCATCATCGTCGCCAGTTCCTCAGCGGACTTGTCGGCGGTCTTGACGGTGCCAATCACCTTCCCGCGGCGAATAATCGTCGTCGTGTCAGCAACCGCCCGAATTTCTTGCAGCTTATGCGTAATCAGCAGGACGGCCTTACCTTCACCGGCCAGCTTGCGCATGATATCCAGCAAGTCTTCGATTTCTTGAGGTGTCAAAACGGCGGTTGGTTCGTCGAAAATAACCACATCCGCGTTTCGGTAAAGCACCTTCACGATTTCAACACGTTGCTGCATCCCGACTGAAATATCATCGACTTTGGCATCAAGGTCAACATCAAGGTCGTAACGCGACAGGATTTCCTCCACACGCTTGCGCGCAAGTTTGAAGTTGAGCCGGCCAGCATGGGTCGGTTCGGATCCCAAAATGATGTTCTCTAAGGCAGTGAAGGCCCCCACAAGCATAAAGTGCTGGTGCACCATCCCAATCCCGAGGGCGGAGGCGTCCTTAGCGGAATGCAAGTGGACCTCCTTTCCCTTGACTAGAATCTGACCACTAGTCGGGCGGAGAATTCCGGAAAGCATATTCATCAGGGTCGACTTACCAGCACCGTTTTCACCAAGTAGCGCGTGCACTTGGCCGCTGTAGAAGTTGATCGAGACGTCATCGTTAGCCTTAAAATCGCCGAATGCCTTGACTAAATGGTGAATTTCGATTGCAGGTGTTTCATTCATCGCATTCTCCCACACACGGACAGCGGACTGCACACCAGTCCGCTGTCCGTGCTTCCTTTCTATGTTGTTACTATTATACCTTGACCTGCCCTACAAAAAAGGCCGGAACTATAAAAATCGTCCCGACCAATCTCCAAAACAAGTATTGGAGCCTTTGCTATCTTAAAACTCAGAAGTATTCAAGGCGAGACTACTTAAGCTCGGAAGGCCGCTCAGCAACCTTGATGTCGCCCTTAACAATCTTCTGCTTGTATTCTTGGACCTTGGCCCAGGCCTTAGCACTCATATTCCCACGAGTCAGACGAACACCGTTATCCTTCAGACCGTAAACCTTAGTCTTGCCACCAGGGAACTTGTCCTTCATTGCAGCATCGGCAAGATTCTGAACAGCAATGTCAACACCCTTGACGGTAGAGGTCAAAGTGAGGTTGCCACCCTTGTACTTACCTTCAGCGGTCTGGTCACGGTCAACACCGATGACCCAAACCTTCTTGGACTTGATGGCGTTCTTAGCAGCGGAGAAGACACCGGCACCAGTACCACCGGCAGCCTGGTAGATAACGTCTTCGTTGTTGTTGAACATTGCCTGTGCAAGTGCCTGCCCAACGTCTGGCTTGGAGAAGCTGTCGGCATACTTAACGTCAACCTTGATGTTCTTGTTGACGGCCGCAACACCCTGCCTGAAGCCGGCTTCAAAACGGTCGATAACCTGGCCGTGCACACCACCAACGAAACCAACCTTGTTGGTCTTCGTTGTTTCAGCAGCTGCAACCCCAGCTAGGAAAGCAGATTCGTTGTCGCGGAACGTTGCGCTGGCAACATTAGGCGCCGCGATCACGTCATCAATGATGATGAAGTTGGTCTTAGGATTCTGCTTAGCCGCAGTCTTGATGGTCTTTTCAAGTTTGTAACCAGAACCAATGATGGTCTTGTACTTAGCCTGGATCATCTTGTTAACGTTTGGCGTGAAGTCAGCATCAGAATTACTCTGTGCGTAGTTGTAACCACCAACACCCTTAACTAGGTTGTGCTTCTTGCCCCACTTCTGAAGTCCTTCCCATTCAGACTGGTTGAAGCTCTTGTCATCAATCCCACCGCCATCAGTAACGAGCGCAACTGAGTGAGCTTTGTCAGTCTTCCCAGAAGTACTAGACTTGCTGTTACCACAGTCACCAAGTACAAGTGTCAACGCCGCAACGGCCGCTACCGTTGCTACCTTCGAAGTGAATTTCACTGCTATGTCCTCCTCATTTGGGGTTGTCCCCGATTGGCTTAAATTTACCACGGAAACGGCACCAAAGCAAGAACAATCCTACTTACAAAAGATAACAATGTTCGGATATTATTTACAAGTAAAGTGATAGCTAATAATGAGCAGGTAAATGATATTTGCCCCCTTTGGTAGCGGCTTTATGAGAATTTTATCTAATTTTTTAATTTAAGTCTCTACTAGATATTGTGGTCAAATCAGCGAAACCTGTCTAGACCGCCCCTAGATATGGGTGACATCTTTAAGCTCACCACCATGATTGGAAAACCATCTGTAAACCCTGAGCAAGGTGCAATAGGGCCACATTTGCGTGCAATTGCAAAAATGCCATTTCAGCAATAGTTCGTATTTTGCAAAATATTTTTCCTTGCACCAGCTTCGAGCCCGCATACTAGCTGCATCTTCTTGCACAAATTGCGAACGATTTTTGCATTTCTGTATCAATCGCACAGAGATGGTTCAAACAGTCCCCTTGTGAATTAACTTCAGATTAGCCGTTTTCAGAATTAGTGGCTGCAATCAGTGCCAAAATGAAAATAGGCCCAACGACTACCACCGGCACGCTATTTCGAGTGCGACTAGCATATTTGTGAGTAATTAGTTGTAAACTTTGGTATAATTTTCTGAAACCATTAACTCTTTGGAGGAGAAATTTTGCGTGAAACAATGCACAACAAGCCGCCTTGTGGGCAATGAAAACTAATTTTTCGTTGCTGAACAAGAGAGGATAAATAAGCATGGCTGATTCAAAACAAAATAAGCAATACATTCCGTGGATGGTCGTCGGCCTCATGGACTTCGTGACCGTCATCGGTTTCGACGACATCATCTATAACTTCCAGAACCAAGGTTTAGTTGCGGTCTTCAGCTGGGTCCTGATGACCTTCCTGTACGTCATCCCCTACAACCTAATTGTTGCCCACATGGGTTCCCAGTTCGACAAGCGCGGCGGCGGGGTCACCTCCTGGATGCGCGCAACAAACGGTGACCGGGTCGGTTACTTTGCCTCCTGGTTCTACTGGATCACCGGCCTACCATACGTAGTTGATGTCGCCAACTCAGTAGTCATCTCCCTCGGCTGGATTCTCAGCGGGAACGGTGACATTCAGTCACACCTCGGGAACGCATGGTTCGGGCTGACTACCGCCTTTATTTTTGTTGCCTTCATCTGGCTGCAGCACTTCTTCAAGAACAAGTCCCTCGAAATCATGAGTACCCTCGGTGGGGGTGCGATGTTTATCATGACCGTGCTCTTTGTCATCATGACTTTTGCCGGCCTCGCCCATGGTAACCCGATTGCAACGCACCCCTTCAACTTCGGTAGCTTCCTTCCGAAAAAAATCGACATGCACTTCCTCGCCGCGTTCGGGCTCTTCGTCTTCGCGATGAACGGCTCCGAACTGGCCGCGCCATATACTAAGGACATGAAGCACCCGTCCCGTGATTTTCCTAAGGCCCTCAAAATGATCGCCGTCATGACCATGTTCCTGACGCTGTTCGGGACCTTCTCCCTGGGGGTTTACTTTAACGCCCACCACCTGCCGAATGACCTGAAGATGAACGGTTCCTACTACGCCTTCCAGGCAATCGGCCGGCAATACGGCATGGGTAACACCCTGATGTACGTCTTCGCCGTCGTGCAGGGGGTCTACATGCTCGCCCAACTGGCTGTCATTTTGGACGCTTCGACCCGAATCTTCCTGGGTGACGTGGCCAAGCGCTACATGCCGCGCCAGCTGACCAAAATCACGCAAGAAGGTCTGCCGATCAACGGTTACTGGCTGACCACCATCCTCTGTGCCGCCATCATGGCACTGGCCGGGATGCTGCCGCAGATCAACGATATCTTTAACTGGCTGCTGAACTTGAACGGAATTGTTTCCCCAGCCAGCACCCTATTCCTCTTCTGGGCCTACATCATGGTCCGCAAGCACAACGATAAGTTCAAGGGCGGCAATTACGTCTACCTGAAACACCGCTGGGCCGGTCTAACGGTCGGTTGGTGGATGTTCGGCATCACCGCCGTTCTGGCCATCCTCGGCTTCTTCCCCGTTGACGCCAGCCTCGGGACGACCAAGTGGACCATGGAAATCTTCATGAACATCGGGGTCACCGCCATGATGATCATCCTCGGTTTCTTGATGCCATGGATTGCTAGTCGCCAGCGCGAAAGCAGTAACGGTCTGGCCTTCAACAAGCCAACCTGGTACTTCTTCACCGCCATCACCGAAGTCTTCCTGCTCGTCCTCGTTACCTGGGGCCTGCACAACTCCATCGTGCCCGCATCCATGGGTGTTGGCCGCTGGATCATCATCATTGTCGTTGATACGATTATCGCCGCCATCGTCTGGGGCGCAACCCGCAACGGCCGCCAGCAAATTCTCGAGGAATACTAATCACCCGGGAAATACTTCTGGTCTAAAAATGAATAGCGTCCGGGCTGCCATCACCACTGATGGTTGTCCGGACGCTATTTGTTTACGCTGATTGAACTAAGGCGTTCTAGGCGCGCCGCCGGTAAACGAGAATACTCAAGCCCATAAACACCACGGTAATCAGCACGCCGCTTACCAGCGTTAGGGTAGCAGCAACGCCCCAATTACCAGTGGTCAGAATCGACCTGATCGCGGTGACTGCAAAGCTAACGGGGTTAATTGCAACGACCTTCTGTAAAAAAAGTGGCAGGGTCTTCGTTGGCACGAACGCGTTCGAAAGGAAGGTCAGCACCAAGATAATGATCATCGACAGGCTGCCGATGAGCTCGGCATTTTTGACCAGCAAACCAACGAGGGCAAAAATCCAGGCAGCTGACCAGCCAATGAATAGCGCCAGCAGCAGCGCTACGCCCAACATTGGCAGGCTAACTGTTGGCCGCCAGCCCATGAGCGTTGCGGTCACTAATGCCATCATCCCCGACAACAGTAACCGGAGCACATCCCCAAATAATTGCCCAGCAAGCGACACAATCGATGCAATTGGCAGTGTCTTGAAGCGGTCAAAGACACCACCGTTAATATCCTCGCGCAATTGTTGTCCGGAACCCGAAGCGGCATTCAAAATACTTTGAATCAGGATTCCCGGTACCAAAATTGGCAGGTAGGCGTGCACGCTGCCCGCAATCGCGCCGCCAAATAGAAAGCCAAACAGTAAGGTGAAAATCACCGGTTCCATAATGACATCACTAAAATTATCCGGATTGTGCAGTGTCTTGAGCAAGTTGCGGTACGTCATGGTGCAGATATTGCTAATAACGTTGTTCTGAGTTGTGGCTACTTTCATGAATGAATCCCCTCCTAATTTTTGCCGACCGTCATTTTCAAGAAGACATCATCCAGTGATGGGGTTTCAAGCGCAAACTGATTGACCGCTATGTCAGCAGTCTGCAGTTGGTCCAAAATCCGTGCGGTTGCCGGCACGTGGTCAGCGGTTAATAGCACGGTCAGCTTACGCGCATCTGCGTGCACTGGCAGCTGCAAAGCCCCCTGGACGATGACCTGCGCTTCAGCAAGCTGCCGCGGCTCAGAAAGTTCGATCCGCAATTGCATCCCGCCAACGCGCCGCTCGAGCTCGGCCGGTGTCCCCAGCGCAACTAACTTACCGTGGTCGATCAAGGCGATGCGGTCGGCTAATTGTTCCGCCTCTTCGAGATACTGGGTCGTCAGTAAAACTGTTGTTCCGTTAGCGACCAATTTTCGAATTGCCTGCCACATTTGCGTGCGGGTCCGCGGATCCAAGCCAGTAGTGGGTTCATCCAAGAACAAAACGGCGGGCTTGCTGATCAAACTCGCCGCCAAGTCCAAGCGCCGCCGCATGCCGCCCGAAAAGGTAGCAAGGGCCTGATCTGCCGAGTTGACCAAGTCGAAATCCGTTAACAATTCACTAGCCCGGTCCCGGGCATCCTGACGGTTCAGACCATTCAAGCGTCCGAAAATCATTAAGTTTTCCCGCGCGCTCAGATCCTGATCAATTGTCGCCGTTTGACCCGTGACGCTAAATTGTGTCCTGGCTAAGCGCCCTTGCGTCCTGGTGTCAAAACCGTTCACGGTAATTTTGCCCGCATCTTGCTTCGATAATGTTGTCATCATTTTGATAATGGTGGTCTTGCCAGCTCCGTTTGGTCCCAGCAAGCCGAATATCTCGCCGCGCTTAATATCGAAAGACACATCCTTAACCGCTAGTTGGTCCCCGAAGCACTTCTGTAAATTCCGCACTTGAATAATTTTATTGTCACTCATAATTAGCCTCCACTATTTAATCAGGTTACCTGACTAAATTATAATAAGGGTCCCTGATTAATTTGTCAACTGCCATATTCAGGATTGTTGTATACTGGAGAAAACGACGGATAAGGTGATAGTAGTGGCAAATGAAGTCAAAGCGGAAATCGCGGCCGGCAAGTTGGCGGAGTACGAACAACTGAGCAAAATCTACGACGACATCGTTAAGAATGCCCGCCCGCGGCTGACAGTTGAGGGCCAAGGCAAAATCCTGCTGGCATTATCCGACGAGGACCACCTCTCCCAAAAGGAGCTGGCCACGCGTCTGGGTATGTCGCCCCAGTCAACGAGTGAGTTTGTCACCAAGTTACTGAAGCGGAAGCTAGTGACGCTCAGCAAATCGGCCGAGGACCGCCGCGTGAACATCGTCAATCTGACCCCAGCTGGCAGTGCGGAAATCGCCACCGCCACCCAAGAGGTGCCCCCATTCGTGCGCGTGCTTTCTGATGACGAGCTGGAACAGCTAGCAAACCTGCTGACCAAGATCACCACGGCGATGTACCAGGACATTGATTCCGCGAACCCAACGCTTGGGGTTAAGTTCCACAAGCTATTCGCAAGCCGCTACCTCAAACAATTCAAGCAGCAGCAATAACCGCAGTCACTAAGACAAGCCGGAACTAGGCCACACATTATGTCCTCAATCCCGCCTGTGTTATAATGGATACATCTGATAGGAACGGAGGAATGATGGTCATGCGCTTACGCTCACGCAACGCCAATGCAATTGAATAGCATTAACTGTGCGCTGTCAGCGATCACGTGCCATCTTCTAAGAGCACCGGGGGCTACACGTAGCCTCTTTTTGTTTACGCAAAATTTGCGCGGACACAGCGCACCGCTCAGTCATAAACATGTATGGAGGAATTGCGATGCCTGAAACATATGTACAAATTAACGCGTTAATTACCGGTATTACCAAGCGCCAAGAGAATTTTGATTACACCATGACCGAACTCAATGAACTTGCCAAGGCTGGTGGTTACAACATCGTCGGCAAGGTCACCCAGAAGGCGGACTTCCCGGCCGGTGCTACCTACTTCGGTAAGGGTAAGGTTGAAGAAATCAAGGAAACCGCCCGCATGCAGGATGCCACCGTCGTGATTGTTAACGACGAGCTGACCCCAAGCCAGCTGCGCAACCTGGAAAAGGCCATGGGCGTACGCGTCGTCGACCGCACCCAGCTGATTCTGGACATCTTCGGTGACCGCGCCCGCTCGAAACAGGCCAAAATGCAGGTCGAAATCGCCCAGCTGCGTTACTCCCTGCCCCGGCTGCGCAACCGCAGTGCCGGCTTAGACCAGCAAGGCGGCGGGAGCGCTTCTGGTGGTGGTGCTGCCCTGGCCAACCGTGGTTCTGGTGAAACCAAGCTGGAAATGGACAAGCGAGTCCTGTCCAAGCGCATCAGTCACCTGAAGCACGACCTTGAAGACGTGGAGGCCAGCGAGCAAACCCGCAGCGCCCTGCGTTCCGAAAGTGATATCCCCACCGTTGCCCTAGTTGGCTACACCAACGCCGGCAAGTCCACGACCATGAACGGCCTTTTGCAGCTCTACGCTGAAAAGCCCGACGAAAAACAGGTCTTCGAAAAGGACATGCTCTTCGCCACCCTCGACACCTCCGTGCGCCGCATCGAACTGCCGGGCAACCGCCAGTTCCTGCTCAGCGACACGGTCGGCTTCGTCGGCAAGCTGCCTACCAAGCTGATTGACTCCTTCAAGGCCACCCTGGCCGAAGCGAAGAACGCCGACCTGCTAATTCAGGTCGTTGACTACGCCGACCCGCACTACCGTGAAATGATGAAGGTCACCGAGGACACCCTGAAGGATATCGGCATCACCGATATCCCGATGATCATCGGCTTCAACAAGGCGGACATGCGCGAAGACAACACGCACTACCCTGAAGAATCTGGCGACCAGCTGGTTTACTCCGCGCGCGATCACGATTCCCTGCGCAAACTGGCCGACATGATCGAAGCCCGCATCTTTGCGGACTCCGTGACTGCTACGTACATGGTTCCGTTCACAGATGGGTCTGTTGTTAACTCAATCAACAGCATCGCCAAAGTCGAGAAGACCGACTACACCGAAGATGGCACCCTCATTGAGGCTACGATGAGCAAGGCCAACGCGGACAAGTTCGTGAAGTACGTGCAAGAATAAAAATTAACAACTGCTGGTTTTAAAACCACCACAAAGGGCGGCGAGTTTACACGACTCGCCGCCCTTTTCTTATACTCTATTTTCATTTTTTAGTTCGCAGCGTCACTAATAAACTGAATCCGCGTTGGCTGCTTTCCGCCAGTGTAAACCGTCTGTGTCGCAACCACCTGCTCCTTAGTATCGAAACCAGCCGCAGTTCCGCCGTTCGGGAAGATGAAGCCCGCCGCAGAGCTCTGAATATCCACGCGCAGCTTGTGACCAGCCGGCAGTTGGTAAGACGTCTTCTGCGTTTTGAGTGTGAACGCGTAGATTTTACCCGGAACCAATAACTCCGGGTTCCGTAATGAGTCGCGGAACTTGGCGTTCATGCAGCCCTCAACGATGGAAACCGACTTGCCATCCGGAGTCACGTCCAAAATGCGCACGTCCCAATCGCAATCAACTGCGGAGGAACTGGCGAACAGATCCAGCTGCACCTGGCCAACGATACGCAGCGGCGTGACCAGTGCTGCGCTGGTAAAACTGACCACATCCGGTCGCTGCTCTACCTGCGCGTAATCAGCTGGAAATTCAAACTCGTTGTTAGTCACGGAAATCAGCTTGGGAACGGGATTCTGCGGATCATGTTGATACTGCAGCTGCCCCGCAACTTGCGGTGCTTTTGGCTGCAGGCCATTCGTCTGCACATCCAGATAGAACTGCCGCGTCGTGCCGGCCGGCGGGAAAGTCTCCGCCGTGTGCCAAGCATTCTCGCCCACCGTGTAGTACTCAACCGGCGCACCAGTATTCACCCCGTTGTCGACTCCATTCAAAAAGTGATCAAACCACTGTTGGTGCAGCAAATCGATGTCGTGACGTAACGCATTGCTGCCTAGCTGCGTTGGCCCGAGGTCATACTCCGTGTTGCCGCCGTGCAGCCACGGACCGAGGATGATGCGCCGCTGCCCCCGCGGATAATCATTGGTAGCAGCAATGGCCTCGGTCGTGCCGATACCGTCATCGTCGTACCAGCCACTCTGAATCAGTGCGGGTACGGTGATGTTGGCCCGGCGCGCGTACCAGTCGCCTTGTTCGATGAAGTCATCGTAGCGGTTGTGCTGCATGAACTTGGTGAAGCCAGGAATCTCGTGCCCCAGTCCCACGACCGGCATTCGCCACAGCGGCCGCACTTGCATCAACTGGTCCCAGTCGTCGCGGTCGGTTAGGCTTTTGTCGAAATGCCGAGTGTCCGTTGCAAAGGACCAGGCGGCTTGGGCCATAAATGGCGCGCCCGTGCGGTAATAAGTATCGGTGAACGGGCCACCCGCAGTCACCATGCTGACGATTGCGGCTAGGTGCTGATTACCGCTTGCGGCGGCCGCCCACTGCACGTAGCCACCGTACGAGCCGCCAGACATTCCCACCTTACCATTGCTCCACGACTGCGCGGCGATCCAGTTCAGTGTGTCGTCCCCGTCGTCCTGTTCATGCACCATCGGCACCCATTCGCCCGCGGAATCACCGCGACCCCGGACGTCCTCAAGGAGGACCGCAAAGCCGCGCGCAACGTAATGTTGGTACTGCGGAATGTAAGTCTCCTTGCCGTATGGGGTCCGTTCCATGATGGTACTGAAGGGACCAGCACCCGCGGGCAGTAACAAGGTCGCAGATAATTCCACATCATCACGCATCGGCACGCGCACAGTCTGCACCGGGCCAAATGGCTGCCGCTGCAGGTTGTAGCCGGCATCACGCCAGGCTTGCAGCGCCGTGTACTGCTCATACCCCGGTTGCACGAACACGGTCACAAGGTTGCGCTGCGCCGTTTGAAAGCCGACAATTTTGCCGCCCACCTTGATCAGATCCAAGGCGAACTTACGCCCCCGGTTGACCCAGTAATGCGCATCCTTGCGCTCATATTCGTAGCCGAAGTCGGTGATGAAACGCTTGCCCTGACTGCGGCCCGCAAAACGGTCTTGCTGCCACCACGCCAAAACTTGGTGGATGTCAAAGCAACTGTAGCCACTCAATGCCTGACTCGCGGTTGCATCAAAGGACTGGTAATTCGGGGCGTCCAGCCACCGGTACTCTTGACCAGTGGAGCTAACCCGGAAGCGCCCGAACTCAAGTCCACTCTGGTAGAAAATAAACTCCGTCATCACTGCCTCCTAAGGCTCGACCCTAAAGCGCGTGTCTTTGTAGAAACTGATCGCAGACGGGTAGTCCCCACCAGTCAGGATCTCCTGGTGCGCAACGACCCCATCCAGGCTGTTCGCCCCCGCCGCGGTGTTGCTGTTCGGAAATACGAGGTTCGCAGCGGCACTGCAAAAATCTAAGCGCAGGCGGTGGCCGACTTCGAGCATGTAAGAAGTCTTTTGCGTTTCCAAGTCATATTCGTAAATCTGCCCCGGCGTCAGTAATTCCTTGTTGCGCCAATTGCTGCGAGCCTTGGCGTTCAGCATCCCGTCCACAATACTCAGTGACTTACCGTCAGGCGTCACGTCCGTCAGCCGCACGACCCAGTCTGTGTCCACGGCCGAGCTGCGCGCAAAGAAGTGAACCTTGAACCAGCCGGTGATGGTCAGCGGCGTGGTCAATGGTTCCGTTGTGAAGCTGACTACATCTGACCCCGCCTCAACCTGCGCGTAATCATTCGGAAAGGCAAACTCGTTGCTGGAAACATCAACGAGCTGTGGCGTTGGCTGCGCCGGGTCATAGTCATACTTCTGGCTAGCAGCAGCGGGCACCGTCTGCTTAAAGCTCTGGTCCTGCGCATCCAGGAACCACTGCGTCCGCCCGTTAGCGTCCTCAAAATGGTCTGCAGTGTGCCAGCGGCCGTCGTTCATCGTGTAATACTCAACTGGGTCCTCAGCCGTGATGCCATTGTCGAGGTCGTTCAGGAAGTGGTCGAACCAGCGCATGTGCTGCAGGTCCATGTCGTGGCGAACCGCGGCCGGACTCAGGTGAATGTCGCCGAGGTCGTACTGCGCATTACCACCGTGCAGCCAAGGTCCGAGCACAATTTTGCGTTGGCCCTTCTGGTAGTCCGCGGTCACGCGCATCGCCTCGGTGGTGCCGACCGCGTCATCGTCGTACCAACCGCTCTGGATGAATGCCGGCACGGTAATTTTGTCGGTAAAATTCTGCCAGTCAAAGTCCGCGAGATAATCATCGTACTGCTGGTGTTGCAGCAATTCCGTGTACCCCGGAATGTCGTGACCGAGCGCGGCCTCCGGAATCTTGCTCAGCGGCCGCACCTTGAGCAGCTCGTCCCAATCATCGCGCACCATGCGCTGCGGTGTGAACTCGCGCGAAGAAACCGCGAAGAACCACGCCGCCAGTCCCGCCATCGGCATCCCCTTGCGGTACAAAATGTCCGTGAAGGGCCCGCCAGCGGTCACCATGCTGACGATGGCCTTGAGGTGCGGATTGCCACTAGCCGCGGCCGCCCACTGCACGTAACCATCGTATGAGCCGCCAATCATGCCCACGCGGCCGTTACTCCAGGGCTGCTGGGCAATCCAGTTCAAAGTGTCGGCACCGTCGTCGCGTTCGTGCTTCATCGGCACCCACTCGCCTTCAGAACCAGAGCGGCCGCGCACATCCTGCAACACGACTGCGTAGCCGCGCTGCACGAAACGCTGCATGCCCGGAATGAGCCGGCGTCGGTCATACGGCGTCCGCTCCATAACGATGCTAAAGGGTCCGTCAGTATCCGCCGGCAAAATTACCGTTGTACCCAGCATGACGCCATCGCGCATCGGCACCTGGACGTTCAGCGGGGCGCTGATCGGCCACGGTGCGTGCACCATTTTGGCCGCGCGCCACTGCCGAATGACAGTATTGTCCTCATAACCAGCAACAACGAGCACCACGGTCACACTTGAGGTGGTGAGCTGGAAGCCCACGACCTGCGCACCGGCAACGACAATGTCCAGCGCGGGGCGGGCATTGCGATTGATCCAGTAGAACTCGCTCACTTGCTCGTATTCCTTGCCCCACGGCGTCGTGAACTTACCAGCATCAGCACTGACTCGCACATCCGCCCACTGCCGGAGTGTGGTCAGGGGGTTGAAGTGCATCTGCGCGGCCCATTTTTGTGCCCCCTGTGCATCAAGCTCCGTAAAAGCACCAGTTCCGGCCGGGCGCTGCTGGAGGTCCTGCCCATTTTGCGTGAATTCTGCCAGCTGCATTCCACTAATATATAAGCGCCATTTTGTCATGATTTATGTATCCCGCCAACGCGGGTATCCCCCTTCGTCACATGTTACAAATCACACTCAATACCCAGTCCGGGCGCATCCGTCAGCGTGTAGGTCCCGCCATCCTGCGTGAAGCCGCCACGCAGCCAGCTTGGTTCCTTGAAGTCCATGAACGCATCCAAATCGGCGTAACGGGCGTTGCGGTGGGCGGCCACAAAATGCACCGCGGCGGTCAAACTGATCCGCGTTTCGACCATGCAGCCGAGCATGACCGGCGCACCTGCCGCCTCCGCGACCGCATTAATCTGCTGGGCGCCATACAAGCCGCTCGATTTTTGCAGCTTGATGTTCACGATGTCCGCACCTTCAGCCGCGAGCAACTTGTAGGCGTCAAAAGCGTTGTGGACACTCTCGTCTGCCATCACCGGTTGCTCAACATGGGCGCGGACAAAGGGCAGCCCATCACCACGCTCGGCGGACAGCGGCTGTTCCACCGCACTGACCATGTCGCTAAACTGCCGCATAAGGCGAATGGTCTGCTTCGGCGTCCAGGCCTGGTTCGCGTCAATGCGCAGCTCAACGTCTGGGCCCACCGCCTGCCGAATCGCCCGCACTACTTCCACGTCATGGCGGTCATCAAGCCCCACCTTGACCTTGAGAATCTTAAATCCGGCGGCGACGTACTTTTTAGCCTCCGCAACCATCTTGTCCGTGCTGTCGATGCCGAGCGTGTAGTCACTTTCAATGGAGTTGCTACTGCCACCCAGCAACTTGTACAGAGGGAGCCCGGCCTGCTTACCAAGAATGTCGTAGCAGGCGATATCAATGCCGGCCTTGGCCGCGGTGTGGCCCAGAATCACCTGGTCCATGCGCGCGTGGATGTCTTCAATGCTGCACGGATCAGCCCCCTTCAACTTCTCCGCAAACAGCTGGAGCACTGGTAACTCGGTAGCGATACTCTCCGCAGTGACGGGTTCAAATGGCGCTGCCTCCCCATAGCCGACGATACCGCTGTCCGTTGTCACCTTCACAATAATTGTCTCCAGTTCCTGCAGGGTGGCAAAGGACACCGTGAAGGGCTTCTTAAGTGTCACTGCTTGTTTGAAGGTCTCAATCTTTGTGATTTGCATATGTATTTTCCCCACTTTCTAATTAATCTATTATTATCTTAATTCCGGTATCATTTCAAGCTGATTCGCAAAATTTAACCATGACCGCACAAAAAGACCCGGACCGCGTGCCTACTGCATTTCCAGTCGGCACCCGTATCCGGGTCGTTGTGCATCTTTAGTTTTATTTTGCCGGTTCGGCCGGGCGACTGAAGTAGAATCCTTGTGCCTGGTCAACATCAAACTTCTTCGCCAGTTGTAAGTCGGCGAAGCTTTCGATTCCCTCAAATGTGAAGGAAGTGTTGTGCTTCTTGGCCAGGTTGCTCCACTTAGCGATGTTGTCTTCCAGCCCATCCATGAGGCCGAGCGCGCGCATGTTCTCGAGCGCAAACTTGATTCCGTCAACGTACGGAATCAGCTGCTCAACCAAGTCGTAATCGTCGATATCAGAACCAACGTCATCGATTGCAATCTTGATACCACCAGCATGGTACTGAGCACCAATCGTCTGGACCTGCTCCAAGGTTGGTGCGGCGGTCAGTTCAACGGTCAACTGCTCCAAATCTGGCTGAGTAGCGACGAAATCAACCAACTGGGTGGCCGTGTTGACATCTGCAAACTGAGCCGGGGTGAGGTTAATGTTCACGTTCTTCACGGTCAGGCGCTTGAGGGCCCGCTTCAGCAGTTTGATCTGCATTTTGACAGTGATTTCAAAATTGTCTGGCAGGCGCCACTCATTGCGCTCGGCATCCCACATACGCAGTAACAATTCGTGCCGAATCACTTGCTGGGTGTCAATCTGCACGATTGCCTGTGAAAAATACGTATACGATATCAAACTTGTTTCCCCCTAATGATTTGCCCCGTGTCAAAACAAAAACCGCGTGCAATCTGCACGCGGTCTCTGCATATTCATACACATTTTACACGTTGTCAGGGCATTTGCAAGAAAAGTTTCATTAAATGTTGAACTTATGCGAACAGGCCGCCACGACTAGTGCTGTGGGTCGTACTACCGTTGATTGAAGCTTCAACGTCCGTGTTCAAGCCTGATTGCGGTGCCTGCCGCTGTGGATCGTTGAACAAACCACGGAAGTGACCGTTGCCAAGTGAGTTGGACCCACCGGCAATCCGCTCATCTGGGTTGACAGCCGTGTTCACGATTGTTGCTGCGCTCTGCTTCTGACCAGAACCAATTGCGACTTGCAAGTCAGCAGTCAACGCGGCTGGACTGGCAGTGATATCCGCGGTGGTTGCCGCATTCTCATCAGCCGTTGCCGCCGCAGCTGCTGCTGCTGTAGCCGCCTGGGCTGTAGCCGGCTGAATTGCATCAGCAAGCGCGTTCTGAGTCAGTTGTGAAGCCATCTGGCTACCAAGCGAACCATTAGTTGTCGCCGCGGTTGAATCTGCTGCGGAACTTGTGGATGCGCCCTGATCAGTCGGAACACTCGCAGGCTGAACAGGAATCTGGCTAGCTGGCGTTGCGGTGATACTTACTGCTGGCGTGATTCCCGGCACTACTGGCGCTGTGGTTGGCGTCGTGGTAGTCGCTACTGGTGCACTAGGAACGGCTGTGCCTGTGTTGTTACCACCGTCCGTTGGTGTAGTTGTCGGGGTACCTGCGCCTACTGGAGTGCCTGTTGGATCACCAGTTGTGGAGCCAGTGCCTGTTGGATTACCAGTTGTGGAGCCAGTGCCTGTTGGGTTGCCGGTTGTAGAACCAGTGCCTGTTGGGTTACCAGTTGTGGAGCCAGTGCCTGTTGGGTTGCCAGTTGTGGAGCCAGTGCCTGTTGGGTTGCCGGTTGTAGAACCAGTGCCTGTTGGATTGCCACTGCCGCCACCGTTTACGCTGGTGTTGTAGTAATTGTCTGGCGTTGTGGAAACTCCGCCATCGACCGCGCTCTTGTTCTCGTAGTAGTTGTCTGGCGTCGTGGAAACTCCGCCATCAACTGCGCTCTTGTTCTCGTAGTAGTTGTCTGGCGTTGTGGAAACTCCGCCATCGACTGCGCTCTTGTTCTCGTAGTAGTTGTCTGGCGTCGTGGAAACTCCGCCATCGACTGCGCTCTTGTTCTCGTAGTAGTTGTCTGGCGTCGTGGAAACTCCGCCATCGACTGCGGTCTTGTTCTCGTAGTAATCTTTCTGGTCTACTGAAGCAGAATCAGGGGTCGCAGATTTATTTTCATAGTAATCAGATGGAGTTACTGATACTGCATCTCCAGATTCAGAAATCGTCTTGCTGGACTGTGGTGCGCCAAGCTCGCTAGTAATCCCGGTCTTGTCGTAGAAATCATCACGACTTACTGATACCGCGTCGCCACTCTCAGCCTTATCAGCCTGAGGAGCACCAAGTTCGCTAGTGACCCCGGTCTTGTCGTAGAAATCATCACGACTTACTGATACCGCGTCGCCACTCTCAGCCTTATCAGCCTGAGGAGCGC
>NZ_BLBG01000023.1 GCF_009687905.1 Lacticaseibacillus zhaodongensis
CGCCAGATTCAGAAATCGTCTTGCTGGACTGTGGTGCGCCAAGTTCACTAGTGATCCCGGTCTTGTCGTAGAAATCACCACGACTCACTGAAACTGCATCGCCAGATTCAGAAATCGTCTTGCTGGACTGTGGTGCACCAAGTTCACTAGTGATCCCGGTCTTGTCGTAGAAATCATCACGACTTACTGATACCGCATCGCCACTCTCAGCTTTATCTGCCTGTGGTGCGCCAACTTCCACCTTTTCGTACTCAACATCAGTGTAAGTATCAAGCGCGGTACCATCGGGACTTGCCTTCAACTGAGCAATAATTGCATCAGCAGTAATGTCGCCTGTAGTATCGACAGTGTACCCATCAATGTGTGGCGCCTGAACTGCACCAAAATCGCTATCTACGGAGAAGTTGGTTTTGGTCTTGTTGCCAGCGGAATCAGTGACTTCGGTGTAAGTAATCGTAATCGTCCGATCATAGTCGGCTGGAAGAACGGACGCGTCCCCGTCATCGCCATCGCTCAGTTCGTACTCAACGTGGTTAGTTGCCGTGATGGACTTGTGGACACTCGTGCTGGAAGGGAAGTAAATGATTGTTGACTGGATAACACCGTTATCGCCGTCTTCACTGGCCTTGGCCACGATAGCTTTTTCATCTTCAGCAGTGTTGGCCACGTTAGAATCATTGGTGATGTATCCAGCAATCTCAGCTGGTGTGATCGCATCCAAGCCACCCTGGGGAGCAAAGTTGCTCTTCGTAACCGTGCCATCAGGAGCGGTAGTTTCATCATAATCAACCGTCACGTCCCGGGTCACTGGTGCGGGGAGCTTGCTTGCATCCCCATCAGCGCCGTCAGCGTACGCAAAGTTAACGACCTGTTTAACCGTCGTTGTCTTGTGTACTGTTACGGGCTTTGCAGCCGTGTAGGTAACCGTCGTCGTTGTATCACCAAGCGGCTTGCTAGGATCGGTCTGCAGCTGCTTAAGCAGTGCGCCGCTATCCACGTCACCAGCAACCTTGCTGGTGTAACCCTTCAATGCTGGTGCGTTAAGCGCGTCAAAATCCTTATCGATTTTGACGTTGCTGTAACTGACCTTGCCATCAGTACCGGTGGTCTTGTCATAGTTAACGGTCATGGTCCGGTCATAGTTAGCTGGCAGTTTAACAGCGGTATCTTTGGTATCGCTATCTGCGTAGACAACGTGGTTTGTAATCGTGGCCGTCAGATGCTCGACTTTTGGTGCTGCGGGAGTGCTGCCTGTATCCAAGTTCGGTGCATCGGTTCCGAGGCCGTTAAGTACTTTTACGGCACCAGAGAAGTTATTCTGAAAGCCGATAACAGTCGAGTCAGGAGCAAGAACGGTGAAGCCACCCTGATCCGCATTGGTCAGGTCAAGTGTCGTCCCATCCGTACTGGTGATAACTGCACCAGTACCCTTAAGGTTGGCGCTACCAAGGTTAACCGTGCCACCACCGGTAATGTTAATGATGACTTTACCGCCGTCAGGATTAGAAATGTTAAGCCATGGATTTCCGCCTTGCAAAGCGGAAGAGTCAATAGTGTAGACATAGTTACCTTGACTATCTTTTTTAGCCTTGCTGGTATCAATGCTAAAGCCACCATTTTGTGGGGCTAGTTTGGTGGACGCATCGCTCTTCGTTAAGGTGTCAGCAATTTGCGCAGCAGCTGTGCTCAGTTGCTCCGCCTGAGTCTTAACAGAATCACTGCTGAATTGGAGCTTCTTATCGCTAATCGCGGCGGGAATCTGGGATGGTAAAGCGCCCTGCCCAGAAACTGCACCATTACCGGTAATCAGAACGCCACCACCGAAGTTGTTGGTATTGGTTCCGGCAACAAGGTTACCTTCAACGATGTTGGTCCCCGTCTGTGCAAGACCACCAGTCTGATTAGAATTACCGATTTCGAAGCCATCGGTTGAAATAATCGGCGCAGTCATGTACTTGCCAGTGGTGTTACCACCATTGGTAATGGGACCGTGACTCTTCAGATAGTCCAGGATGATTGCTGCATTTGCTGGATTAGTTGGATCCTTCAACTGCTCTGTAGGATAGCCTTTCAAGGCATCACCCAAGCTAGCCTTCTGATAACCAGTAGTTGGTACAATCGTCCAACTGTCGTCCTTAACGATGAGCTTCAAGTGGCCCTGAACGATCGCCTGCAGTTCACTCTCATCAAAATGAACGGAACTGGAACCATCCTTGGTTTCATCGACAAAATTGCCACTCGCAATGGCGTTCTTAACAGTATCCTGAAAATTCTTATAATTAGCGTTCGAATTCGAGTAGTTACTATCACTACTAGATGCATTGACCGGCACCATCGGACTCAACACTGCCGGGGCAATCGCAACCCCAGACATCGCAACCACAAATAGGCCAGCGACCATCCACCGCTTGCCATCTTTGTACATCTTAAAATGTAATTTCACGTCTCTATTACGTTGCATAGCTAATCCCTCAACTTTGAAAGTCAAATCCCCAAAAGACTTTGTGTTTTAACTGGTATATATATAAGAAAACCATTATGTGTATTCTACGTCTCACTATATTTGTACTGCGTATTTGCAAGATTGTCAATGATTATAGTTACCTATTACAACATTTATGCGAATCTGCGCAAACCCGGCAGAACAGCGTGTTGACTGGGCATAACATTCGTCATTATTGCCACGAAAACAACCCGATTTTGCCACTTTTGAGCTCGCTTTCCAGGGTGTGTCAGGTTCAACTTATCGAGACATTAGACCGAAATTGATCAACAAAGCTCACCTATATTAAATTAATCATATAAATAAGCTGACGGTGATTAGTTAGTGGCAAATTAAAAAAATGGGGTTGTGACAAAACCCCTCAAAAGAAGAGGACGAGGCCAGAAATTTCTCAAATTTCTGGCCCCGTCCTTTTTTGT
>NZ_BLBG01000024.1 GCF_009687905.1 Lacticaseibacillus zhaodongensis
GAAAGGGCGCCATGAAGGAAATCCGAAGATTTCCTCCATGGCGCCTACTTAACGTGGGGTTATGTCACAACCCCTTTTTGCCAAAATTTTGCCCTTGCGCGCCGCTTCTGGCCAAGCCGCACGTGTAAAATATGCACGGTATGGTAGACTGAGGGTAGATAAAGAAGCAAGCAGACTATAAAAAAGTGGAGGTAGAATTATGGAAATCACACGTCACGGCGAAGCAGCCCAGACAAACGGCGTTGCTTTGCAATTGGGACATGAGGTACCAGCATTTTCCCTGCAAAAGGCGGACGGTAGCACGTTCACGCAGGAACAGCTGCACGGTGAGTACACGCTGATCAGTGTTGTGCCAAACATCAACACACGGGTTTGCAGCATCTCAACCAAGCGTTTTAACCAGTCAGTTGACCAGTTCAAGGATGTTCAGTTCTTGACTGTCTCCACGAACACTAACGCTGAACAGGAATCTTGGTGCGCAGCTGAAGGCGTCAAGAGCATGCAACTTTTGTCCGACGCCAAGCACGACTTTGGGACCGCGTTTGGCCTGTACCTCGCTGATAACGGTACGGATGCCCGCAGTGTCTGGATCATCACTCCAGACGGCAAGGTGGCTTACCGGGAGCTCGTTCAGGAAGAGTCCGACGAACCCGACTACAATTCAGCACTGGCTTACCTTGAGGCACACCAGCACAACGCTGCTGAATAAGTGGGATTAAACAGTTAATGTGGAGCGGGTGGTCATTGACCGCCCGTTTTTTGTTGGAGCGCGGAGGGCACATTGGCAACTTATTCACTGCTTAACCACAGCCTGTCAACAAGTTGTCCACAGCTGGGTAAGAAGCAAAGCCCCAAAATACGCGTTTTTTGCTAAAGTTATCCACATTTACCGGTAGCTATGCACCGCGAGTGGGGGATATCCACCCTTATTTAGCATTTTGGTGCATAAGTTTGGCGACGTGGGGCACAAAAAACCGCCACTCAATATTTTGCTGAGTGGCGGTTAAGCTTACTTGTGGATTAAATGTTGGGTTTAAGCTGCGAGCACGTGGTCCTTGACCCAGTCCTTGACTTGCTTTGGACTGAGGCGCTCGCCGTTACCGATGTGGTCGACCTGCTTACCATCTTCGAACAGGACGAAGGCGGGGATGCCGCGCAGACCCTGAGCCTTGGCTACTTCGATGTTGGCATCACGGTCAGCATCGACCCAGCCAGCACCTTCGCTAGTAGCGAGTTCCTTGATTTCCTCAACGAAAGGCTTGATGGCCTTGCAATCGCCGCACCAGTCGGCGGTTAAAAACATGAGTTGCTTACCTGGTTTGTTGATAACTGCGTTTACTTCATCATCTGAGACGACTGTTGGTTTGTACAATTGCATATTGCATGCTCTCCTTCTGTGGGTTCCGGCATAAAAGCCTAGGGAACCGCTTGTCTTGACCAGTGACTGGATAATGTCTCTGGTCACAATTCATTATGGCAGATTTTTTGGATTTTGCAAACAAATAGTAAGCAGTTCTGTGCTTGCGTCTTTTGCCAATGCTCCATATAATGAACTTTATGGTTTTTGATTGATTGTAAAATTTGGAGGCGTAATGGTGAGCGAAGAACGAACTTTGATTTTGGTTAAACCGGATGGGGTCGCTAGTGGTCACATCGGGGATGTCATTAGTCGCTTGGAACGACGCCGCTACAAGATCACGGCACTGAAGGTCGTCCAGGCTACCGATGCCCAACTGCAGGAACACTACCACGCACTTGTGGATAAGCCTTACTATCCGGGCATTCAAAAGTTTATGCAGGAGACACCGATCGTGGCGATGGTTGCCAGTGGCACCGATATCGTTAACGTTTTCCACAAGATGGTTGGCGCCACTGAGCCTAGTGAGGCCGCAATCGGCACTATCCGTGGTGATTACGGCCGCAGTTGGGGCCCTGGTCCTATTCGTAACGTTGTGCACAGCTCAGACAGCGTCGCCAGCGCCGAACGTGAAATCCCGATTTGGTTCCCAGAACTAAAAGATTAATGCGATGAATGTTGAAAAATGCCGCGGACTTTCGCGGCATTTTTACGTGGAGCGGCTTCGATTCTGGCGGTCAGGGCGGTATAATTGGCCCGTAACGGACACGAAACGGAGGTTCTGCTAATGAACAATGAGGAACGGACGCTGATTCTGGTAAAGCCAGATGGGGTCGAGTATGGCCACATTGGCGAGATTATCACGCGCCTTGAACGTCGGCGTTACAGTATTGATGCATTGAAGGTAGTGCACGCAACTAAAGACCAGCTGCAGCAGCATTATGCCAAGCTGGTTGCCAAGCCGTTTTACCACGAAATCGAGGACTACATGTTAGAGGGCCCAATCGTGGCAATTGTCGCTAGTGGTGCGAACATTATTAATGTCTTTCACAAAATGGCTGGTAAGACCAACCCTGGTGACGCGGACTGCGGCACCATCCGCGGCGATTTCGGCCGGGATTGGGACGATGGGATTGTCCGCAATGTCGTCCACAGCTCAGATGGCGTTGAAAGTGCCGAACGGGAAATTAGCATCTGGTTCCCTGAGGGCGTTAGCGAGTAGTGTTGGTTCGTAAGTGAAGAAGAAATTGAAAAGCGCCTCGCTGGGTTTGCAGCGGGGCGCTTGTTTGATGTATTGAGGTAAAGACCTAAAGACCAGGTTCGAAAGATTAAGTTCAAAAGACCGTTCTAACTTACGGTGCCGAGTCGAGCTGTGCGGGGCAGAAGCTTGCGCTTAACACACTTCAGACCAAATGCCTAAGCCCTAGCATTTGGTCTGAAGTACGTTAATGCTCAGCTTCCGAGCGCCCCGTTTCGCTCTGTTTCTGAGTCGAGCTGCGCGAGGCAGAAGCTTGCGGCTAACCTATTTTTGAAATAATGCCAAACCCAGGCATCATTTCAAAAATTTGTTAGTCCTCAGCTTCTAAGCGCCTCGCTCCGCTCTGTTTCATAGTCGAGCTGCGCCACCCTGCTCCTTCCGCTCAAAATGATTTAGGCCTTGACGAGAAGACCACTCGCCAAAACCTAAATCACCTTGATGCTCAGTAGCAACCCGGGTGGCTCCGCTCTGTTAATAATCTACAATCCTACTTCCATGCACCTCATGCACGCCAAGTGCGGAGGTGATGATTTCTGCGTTACGACTGTTGATACCGCCGCCGGGGAGAATCTCGATGCGGCCCGCTGCGCAGCGGATGATTTCCTTTAGGTGCAGCAAGTTGGCCGTGATTGGCGTACCGATAATGCCGCCGTGGGTCAGGATGCGCTTGACCCCGTGGTCGGCAAGCCAGTCGACAGCTGCGGATTGCTCCTCATCGTTGATCACGTCAAAAGCCATGTGGCAAACAACGTCCATGCCTGCGCTGGCAGCAATCAGTCTGCTCATCGTTGCTTCGTCCAGCTTGCCTTCCGCTGTCAGCGCGCCAAAAGCAACGGCGGGAACGCCCAGTGCGGCCGCACTACGGATGTCCTCGAGCATCATGTTAATTTCCATTTCGTTGTAAACGAAGTTGCCACTGCGGGGCCGAATCATGGCGACGAGTGGAATGTTGTGTTCCTTGGTGTACTTGGCGCTGCATGCCATCACACCGCGAGAAACCGTGGTGCCACCCACGGCAAGGTTGTCGTTCAACTCAACCCGATCAGCACCAGCAGCGATGGCCGCCGGGATATTTGTAAAGTTCTCAACTGCAATTTCTCTGTACACGGTTTCAGTCCCCCTTGGCGTTAAGTTTACCATGTTTTCTGTAATTTAGCTGGCAGCAATCAAATTAATCCGGGCCCAGTGCAAAATGAATTGGCAACGATATCCATGTCCCGTGGCGGGGGATTAACATTGATCAGAAAGTTCTTGGGTGCGTTTACTTATGGCACACTGGTGGCAAGCGCCCGGTAAGCCGCGGATTTACCCGGTATCTATGCTAAAATGATGAAGGATTATTAGAACGTTAATAACAAAAAAGTAGATAGTCAGCGACTGGTTCAAGGCTTCGGGTGATTTTTTGCGCCCACAGGTTGGGAACGCCGGGGCTGACTATTGGAATCGAAGCATTTGGGGGATTAGGCTGGTGGAATTCTTTAACTGGCAAATATGGGTGGTGCATTTGTTTTTATCACTCATCATTGTGATGGGATACACTGCCGTTCACGGTGTGCTGTGGGAAATGGCGTATGGCACCACACAAAAAGTTAGTGGTGGCGTGCGCAGTGCTGTTCGGGTCATCATTCCGCTATGGGCACTGGTGGTTCTGTTTACGTTGAGTTACGCAATGTACATAGATCCAATGAACGACGTCTTCTACCGCAATCTGCAGCTAGTGTTTGTTTGTATTCAGGTAATGGATGATAATCTCGATTTGTTTTCCTATGTGGTGCGAGTGGGTGTTGTTTATGTATTCCTATTCCTCAGCTTTTTAGGCGGTGCGGTAAGTTTGCCGCTGTTGGTGCTTAATGGCGTGACGATTTTGTTAGCCTCCGTTGTCACGCGGTGGCGGCGCGGATGGCTGAACGACAGCTACCTACTCGTGGGCTTAATTTTGATTATGCTTGCCTGTGTGTTTTGGCTACCGCAAACCCACGTGGCACTTGCAAACAGGCTGGCAATAATGGTGACTTATCTCGCCATGGCCACGTATGTGTTCATCCACTGGCACAGTATGCGCAATCGGGACAACCGGATGCGGATGCTGAGGCAGCGCGCAGATATTGATTCTTTGACGCAGGTCAAAACCTACTCGCGTTTCCACGATGATGTCGCGGCGATGGTGACCGATGCACAAGAACGGCAGACTGCACTGACGATGGTCATGCTGGATATCGACCATTTCAAAAGTGTTAACGATGAATACGGTCATCCGAGTGGTAATGATGTGCTCGTGGGTGTGTCCAGTTTACTGGACGATGTGCTTGCGCAGCACGCGGGGATGCACCAGATTTATCGGACCGGTGGCGAGGAATTCAACATCGTCTTTCAAGATGCTAAACCACAGGATGTGATTGCCATTGTTGAAGATTGCTGGCGCCAAGTGCGGGAACATGATTTTGTCGTTGGTGGGCAGCACATTCAGGTGACAATTTCTGTTGGCGTTACCGCGCTGCGGCCTGGTGAGGGCTACGAAGAGACCTTTAAGCGTGCCGATAACAACTTGTACATGTCCAAACGCCACGGTCGCGATACGATCACCGTCGATGGGGTGACGGAGCAGCTTGGCGACCGGCAAATCGCCATGTTTACTTATTCCTACTACACGCAAGCAATCGTTGACATGCAAACAGGGGTGACGGTGCGCAACGAACTGCTGCTGCGGACCTTCGACGAAACGATGAACCAGTGGCGGCTGCCGGATAACTTCGATATTTCGCCGGCGACGCAGATTGATTTGTTGCGGCGGACGTTGGGCCAGCTAGAGGTGCCAGCGATGAGTGTTAACTTGCGGCAGGATCAGTTCACGAATCTGCGCATGGCTAATAGCCTGATCAGCTTCGCACACCAGAATGAAATGTCCGCCCCCTTAGTTGTCGAGCTGACGGACCTGCCGCCACTTGCTTTAATGGAGCGCTACAGCGAGTTGTACCATAATGCAGGCATTCAGCTTTACATTGACGATATTGAGTCGGAGCAATCTTTCGCAACGGCCCGGCCGTACCTGCCATTCGTTGATGGGGTCAAGTTCGTGTTGCAAAATGCCCGGCGCGACAGTGAGGGCACCGCGTTGCACAAACGGGTCGTCTCCTGGCAGCAGGAAGCCAAGCAGTACGGCGTTAACTTTGTGCTAGAAGGGGTCGAGAGCGCCGCGGATGCTGAGAAGGGCTTGAGTTTGGGAATCACACTCGGTGAAGGCTATTACTATTCACGGCCGGCACTGCCATACTTACGCTAGTGCTGCGGGAAGATACATGCAGACGCAATAAATTGGGGAAAGATTAATGCTTAATTGGGGTCTTTGGTACATTCATCTGTTCATATCAACCACCGCTATAGCTGGAATGGTGGTCGCATACAATCGCGACTGGACCTACGCCTTTCGCGGTAACCTGGATAAAGATGTGCGCTTGCACCACCATGCGCGCGCAATGTTGACGGCCGGCCCGATTATGTTGGCCTTGATTCTCGAGCTCGCGGCGTATGCAGATCCAATTAACTGGCAACTCTACGTTAATCTGGAATTGTTCGCGCTGGCGTACCCGCTGCTAGATGAAGAAATCGGGCGCGGTGAGTTTTGGATCCGGGCTGGGGCCTACGCCACCTTCTGGGTTTGGCAGCACCAGTTTTACAGTTGGTACGTATGGCTTTGCGGTGGACTGGTACTGCTGTCATTCTTTGCAATTCGGTACTGGCAGGAACAAGTTCATTATCAGTGGTGGGCCAACACAATGCTGGCGTTCTTTCTGGCTTACACCTTTTGGAGTCCGCTCGCCCGCATGCCGCTGGGGGCTGAGTTTGGGCCAATCGTCACGTTCTTGATCATGAACTTGATGGTCTTCATTTATTGGAGTGGCATTCATCAGCAAGATTTGCGGAGTCAGAAGCTGGAAACGCGCGCCAATTTTGACGCTTTAACTAATGCGAAGAGTTTTGCCCTGTTCCGCAGTGATGCGGATCAGCTGTTTGCGCGGGCCCGGGCTGAGCACTTGCCCCTGACGATGGTGATGCTGGACATTGACCACTTCAAGTCGATCAATGACCGTTATGGCCACCTCGCCGGCAATGCGGTGCTCATCGGTGTCGCGACGCTGCTAGACAAAATTTTGCGCGATTCAGTTGGCGGTGGTGGGCACCAAATCTACCGGACCGGTGGCGAAGAATTCAATATTATCTTTCTCGGCCGGACTCCTGCAGAGGTCCAGCCCATCGTTGAAAGTTGCTGGCGCGGGGTGCGCCAGGCCAAGTTCAGCTACGAAAAGCACCAAGTCGGAGTCACCATCTCCCTGGGGGTTGCTGGTATTGAGGACACTGACGATGATGCGAGCGTGCTCTATAAGCGTGCCGATGATAACCTGTACCAATCTAAGCGGTCCGGACGCGATACCATCACCATTGACGGTAAGACGCTCCGGGTCAACGAACGCCCCGTTGGTGGTGTGACCTACAGTTTCTTCACCCAACCGATCATTGACATTAACGATAAACACGTTCTGCGTAACGAGTTACTACTGCGGATGTATGACGTGCAAAGACAGGAGTGGCTACTTCCCGAACATTTTGACGTTTCCAGCGCCACCCAAATCGACCTGATGACACGGGTACTTGCGCAAGTCAGTGTCCATTCCATTAGTATCAACTTGACCCGCGAACAGTTCGCCAGCGAACAGGTGGCGGAAGCAATGATCAACTTCGCACACACGAACCCGCATTTGGTGAAGCTGACCGTTGAGGTGACCCGCTTACCCACGGCTGATGTCACCAAGCAAATGTGCAAAATGTACCATGCGGGTGGTGTTGACGTTGCCATCGATGACGTGGGGGATGCCAACAAGTGGCTGGCCGTTCGCGAAGTCATTGACGATGTCGACTGCATCAAAATGACGCTGCGGCTGATTGCACGGCAGTACACGGACAAACAGGTTCTGGCCAGTGTGAAGTTCTGGTACGCATTGGCGCGGGAGCACGATAAGCTGTTCACGCTGGAAGGTGTCGAGAATGCTGCAGACGAACAGATTGCAATTACGACGGGAGTTACGCGGCTGCAGGGATTCTATTATGGCCGTCCGGTGATGCCGCAGTTCAACTAGTTTTGTGGGGAGCAGACGCTTAGCTGCCTTGCTGGGGCACATTTCCTTCTGCTAGTTTGGCATGCTACTAAGTGGAACATATTACGTGAAAGGTCGCATCCGATTGTTTTCGAAGAGGGTGCGACCATTTTGTTACGTCCAAATCCCGGCAGCAGAAAAAATTTTGAACCTTCAAAGTAAGTATTATGTTGCTTGCGAACTCTTTAGATATAAGGAGGCGCAGACAATGTATACAGTGAACATCAGCAAGACTGCCGACCGGGACCTGCGGCGGGAGAGTCAGATGAGCGTGCGTAAAAAAATAGAACGGGTCATCGCCATTTTGGCTGAGAACCCGTTCCAAGCGCCACCGCGTTACGAGAAGTTGGCGGAGGATGTTGATCTATATTCGCGGAGAGTTAATGTGCAGCACCGCGTTGTGTACAAAGTCGACAAGGAGCGGCGCTTGGTGCATGTGCTCGCCGTGCGGTCGCACTACGAGTGACTACAAGGTAATCATGCGCGCGGTGCGGATGTTGTCGTTTTGCGAAATGTCATCAACCAGCTCTGCGTAATTCATCTGCCGCGGCATTTCGATGCGGTAGATGTTTTTATATAGCGGTTCGCCATTGTCGGCACCCGTTTTTTCAGTGCTGAAGGCCACCCCCACAACGTTGATCTTGTGTTCACGGAAGTAGGTTTTGATGAATGCTTGGGTAGTGACGCGGTCGATGTATTTCACCTCAAATTTACGAATTGGGGTGATCTTGATGGCGCGCTTCAGCACGGTCAAGACGATCAGGACGCAAAGGGCACCGGCAATCCCGATTTCGTAGTAGCCCATCCCAATGGCCAGGCCCACACCCGCGGTTGCCCACAGAGACGCGGCGGTGGTCAGTCCGGAGATGTTGTGCCGGGTGACGATAATCGTCCCGGCGCCCAAGAACCCAATGCCGCTGACGACTTGCGCAATCAGTCGTGCGGGATCGGCTCGGATGACCTCATAGATTTCGTGGTGGGTGGAGGCAAAGGCAATGGTTTGGGCGGCAATCTGCTGCTGAATCATTGCGATGATGCAGGCTCCCAGACAGACCAGAATGTGGGTCCGCATGCCGGCCGGGTGACTGTGCTGTTCCCGGTTATAACCGATGATTCCGGCCATGAGTGTTGCTAGGCCGAGGCGAATCAATAGATCGTTAGTGCTGACGGCAAACAAATGGCATCCCCCTTTCAATAGTGAATTGGAACTTGTGGACGCATTAAACATATCTTAGTTGTCTAGATATATAGTAGCAAGGCTCAATAGCACTTGCACAATTAATTCAGCCAAAACCGTCAAAATTAGATAACAGACTTTATTGATTTTGACACCGCAGGGCCATTTTGCCGGCCACGCAGGTCCAAATCGGAATGCTACAAGTAAGTATACAAAAAGTAACGTTTTTGTCGTAATAATGAAACCAAATCTACCACTTTTGACCGATGTTTCGGTATACCCTATAGTCATAGAATAATAACAACTAATACAAAAGGGGCGAGGCGCGATGGTCGAAAGTAATTATGAATACCGTGATCTGATCATGGATAATCCACAGGCCACAAAACGGCTTGAAGCATATAAGCGTTGCGGCTGGGAAGTCATTGACATTCGGCAAAGTGCTAACGCCCGTGTGCGCATGCGGCGGCATTTGACCGCGTCCGAATACCCTGCTTGGCAAAAGGCCGAGCAGCGCTTCGAACGGGAGTTGCAGCGTGAAGACATCATGGCTGACAGCCCGCACTGGATCGGCAAGCTGCTCGCCCGTCTTTAATGTGCAAGCTCGGCAATTAAAGTAAAGTTGAAATTTGCAGATAGTAGGCAACCGGCCCGTATCTAGATTATTTTTGACGATGCCAATTGCACGTGCTAAACTCAAAGCAATATGTAAGGCCAGCGGA
This sequence comes from Lacticaseibacillus zhaodongensis, assembly GCF_009687905.1. Classification (GTDB taxonomy): domain Bacteria; phylum Bacillota; class Bacilli; order Lactobacillales; family Lactobacillaceae; genus Lacticaseibacillus; species Lacticaseibacillus zhaodongensis. The sequence goes on from NZ_BLBG01000024.1 coordinate 9,665, forward strand.
TAGTAGCCGCTGCGTTTCGACACGAGAGAGCCGGTGGGTGCTGCAAACCGGCGCGGACGCAGGGGTGAATTACAACGTGATGTGCGGCTTTGGGGTGCAGACCCTTATCCCTGATCAAAGGTGGCTGCGGCCACGAAATTGTGGGTGGTACCGCGACACGTTCGTCCCCAAGCGTAGAGATACGTTTGGGGACTTTTTTGTTGGTCAAAAATTAATTGGAGGAAATTATGGCAGACGCAGATAACATTATTGATGAGCTTGACTGGCGCGGGGCTTTGAACCAGATGACGGATGAAGAGGGCTTGCGCAAGGTCACGAGCGAGAAGAAAATCAGCTTGTATTGTGGGACCGACCCAACTGGGGACTCACTGCACGTTGGGCACCTCATCCCCTTCATGATCCTCAAGCGGTTCCAACTGATGGGGCACCACCCCGTCATTGTTATTGGTGGGGGGACCGGTTCCATCGGGGATCCATCCGGCCGCAACAGTGAACGAGTCTTGCAGACGATGGACGTTATCCACGCCAACGAAAAGAAGCTGACCGCCCAGATGGAGAAGCTTTTCGGTACGGACAATTTCACAATCGTCAACAACTATGACTGGCTGAGCAAAATGTCCCTGCTTGGTTTCCTGCGCGATTACGGGAAGCTTTTCTCCGTTAACAACATGTTGAACAAGGAAGTTGTTGCCAGCCGCCTCGAAGCGGGAATCAGTTACACTGAATTCACCTATCAGATTTTGCAGTCCGTCGACTTTTTGACCTTGTACCGCGAGCACGATGTTCAGCTGCAAATCGGTGGCGCTGACCAGTGGGGTAACATCACCGCTGGGATCGACCTCATCCACCGGCTTGAAGGCCAAGATGCGAAGGTGTTCGGCCTGACCAATCCACTTATGCTCAAGAGCGATGGCACGAAGTTCGGCAAGTCCGCTGGCGGTGCCGTTTGGCTTGACCCGGAGAAGACCAGTCCTTACGAGTTCTACCAGTTCTGGTTCAACCAGGACGACGCCGACGTGGAGAAGTTCCTGAAGTTCTTCACCTTCCTGAGCAAGGAAGAAATCGCCGACCTTGTCCAGCAGACGAAGGACCAGCCACAAAAGCGGGCCGCCCAGCGCAAGTTGGCTGAAGAAGTCACCGAATTCGTGCACGGCAAGCAGGCCGTTGTCGAAGCAGAGGCAATCTCCGCTGCATTGTTCTCCGGGGACGTTGCCGACCTGAGCGTTAGTGAAATCGAACAGGGCTTTGCCGGTGTCCCAAGCTTTGACGCGACAAACGAGCAGCACGACCTAGTCGAGTTCCTGACCGCCACGACGACGATTGAAAAGTCCCGGCGTCAGGCGCGTGAAGACATCACAAATGGTGCCATCTCCGTTAACGGTGAACGGGTCCGCGATGTTGACTACGTGGTCGACCCAAGTAGTCACTTCGACGGCAAGTTCGTCATCGTCCGCCGCGGTAAGAAGAAGTACTTCTTGGTACGGATCAAGTAAGATGCGCAGCGGGGCGGTTAGAAGCTGAGCATTTGTGTACTCCGGGAGGAATGCCTGGGCTTTGGCATTGCTTCCGGAGTGTGCAAAGCGCAGGCTTCTGCCCCGCGGAGCTCAGTTCAGCACCGTAGCCAACAACCTTACGAACAACAAAGGGTCCACCAGCCATCCCGGCTAGTGGACCCTTTGCTATGTTCGCATTTTGCAAACTATCACTTGTGCGGAATTTACTTATGTTCCCGCTTTAACTTCAACTTTGGGCTTGGTTTACAGGCGAAGCGGTAGGTACGGCGACCACGGCGATCTTCAATCCGCCGCGGTGCTCTAATGCCTTGCGCTTGTCTATGCTTAATAGATTAACGGGGGTGTGTGAAGATTCAGCGCCGATTTTACTAAGGATGTGCAACGAATCGCGGAAAAATAGCTAAAAAAGACCGCTAAAACGGTGATTGCGACCATAAGGTAACTTCACCGTAACTACACTGTAACGTTTGAGTGGTAGGCTGTTAGACAGTGATTATTACGATATGGGGTGGATTAAATTTGAAGACAGCTAAGTTAATGGTTACAGCCATTGCTGCCTTAACGGTTGCAAGTAACGTTGCCGGTAGTTTGATGACAGTTTCTGCTGATTCTGTCAGTGACGCGCAGTCAGCCATTACTGCTAACAAGAGTAAGTCAGCCAAGATTGTGGCTAGCATCGAAAAGGCTAACGCCAAGGTCATCGATCTGAACCGGCAGGTGAGCGACAAAGATGCCGCCATCAGCAAGGCCAACAAGGATATCAGTGCTGCTAAGGCCCAGATTGCTAAGTTGGACACACAAATCACCGCGCAGAAGAAGGAAATCACTGCGCGGAAGGACATCATGGCTAAGCAGCTCGTTTCCTTACAAAAGGAAACCGGTGATTCCGTCACCGGGAATGTTTACGCTGACTTCATTTTGAACTCTAAGAACCTCTCCGACCTTGTTTCTCGAGGCGTGACTGTCAACAAGTTGAACCAAGCCAACAAGGACGCGCTTGACGCTGTACAAAATGCCAAGAGCAAGCTGGATAGCCTCCAGAGCGAACAAGAGGCCAAAGCTAAAGAACTCGAGGCCAACAAGCAGAGCCTGGTTACCGATAAGGCTGATCTGGTGAGCTTGAAGGCGGACGCGCAGAAGCAGGAAAGTGCACTTGCCAAGACCCTGAAGGACAACAAGACCCTGCTTGCAAGCCTGCAGAATCAGTTCGACAAGGCGACGGCTGCCAAAACAGCTGCTGCTAAGGCAGCTGCAGATAAAGCAGCGGCGGCCAAGGCAGCTAAGGCTGATGGTTCAGCGACTAGCGTTACAACGGTGGCCGCAGCTAGCAGTGCCGCTTCCGGCAGTTACAGTGCCAGTGGTAACACCTACCCATGGGGCCAGTGCACTTGGTACGCCAAGCAGCGGTCCGGTTGGGCTGGTAACGGCTGGGGCAACGGTGGCCAGTGGGGCGCATCTGCCGCAGCGCAAGGCTTCCAGGTTGACCACACACCTGCAGCCGGCGCGCTCGTCAGTTTTGCACCTGGTCAGAACGTTGGTGGCTGGACCGCTGATGGCAGTTACGGCCACGTAGCGTACGTTGAATCAGTTTCTGGCAACACCATCACCATTTCCCAAGGCGGGATGGGCTTCAGCAATCCTGCTGGCCCTAACACCCAGACCATTAGTGGCGCCTCAGCGTTCACTTACATTCACCCTAAGAACTAAACTAAATATGTAATCAACTGAACGGGTATCCACGTAGGTGGGTGCCCGCTTTTTAATTTGTTATGCTAGACTAACGTTAACAAAATTAGCCATTGGGACTGGCATTCAGCAAATTGCTAGTTCCATTTAGTGAAGGAGAAGCTATGCGCATTAATATCTTGCAACACGCCACAGACGAAGGTCCCGGCTACATTTTGAACTGGGCGGCGGCGCGGAAGGATGAGGTCTACATTTACCATCCCGCTGAGTTCGGGGCATTGCCGACCGCTGCTGTGACCGACATGCTGGTGCTGTTGGGTGGCCCGATGAGTCCCAACGATGACTTGCCGTGGATTGCGGCGGAACGCAAGCTGATTGCCGAGCTGCTTGCTGCGGGCAAACCGATATTTGGAGCGTGCTTCGGTGCGCAGCAAATTACCAAGTTATTGGGTTACCCAGTCACAAAGGCACCAGCTAAAGAAGTTGGTTGGGCGCCCGTGACGCTGCAGAGTGATATCATTCCCGGGCTCCCGGAGCGGCTCCAAGTCTTGCATTGGCACGAAGAAATGTTCCAGATTCCCACGGACGCGGAGTTACTGTTTTCCAGTGCCGCGGTCAACAACCAGGGCTTTGTCTACAGTAAGCATGTGCTTGGGCTACAATTTCACATTGAGGCCACTCCAAACAACGTCCGCGAGATGGCGGTGAACGATTTTGCCTACACAGCCGGGTCAGTGTTAGGACAATCAGCGGCAGAAATTATCGCTGAATCGGTGCCGGAGGAAAATAAACGGGTCACTTTCAAGCTTTTCGATTACATCACCGAAAATTAAGCTTTTCTAAAGCCACTATTTTGCTTGTTTTGAATGCAAAATGGTGGTCTTTTATGTTCAAACGTGGTAATTACCAGACATATCAGACCTGATTGAGTCAACAAAACGATGGTAAATCGCACTTTTCGTAATATTAGTGCTTGTAAGCGGCCCGCATTTAATCTACTTGCATTATTGTGAGGCAATTGTCACATCCCGAGAAATGTTACTAAGCCTGCTTTTTCGTAATCTGAGCATATTTTGCCAGTAACCGCCTCGTAATTGCCAGACGTTAGGATAGTAAGCGTTGAGAAACGGGATGCGAAGAAATGCGGCTCCATTCCGTTTCACTGGTTCAGCAGGCGCACGACTTTAACCGCGCGTACCTGGACAACTACTAATAGTAAAGACCGCGTCGATATTCGAGGAGGACTTCTATTAATGATTAACACAAAGACACTAGCAGTAACTGGTAAACACGGAATTATGGGCGGATTAGCAGCAATCGCCATGGCAGCAAGCATCTTCTTAATGGGGGGCAGCAAGGTATCCGCTGCGACTAACTGGCAGGCCCGCACCGTTTCTGAAATCTCTAGTCAGATTCAGACCGCTGGCACTTCTGCAAGCTACCAGATCAAGTGGGGCGACACACTCGGCAACATCGCCGCGGCCCTGCAGGAAAATCACGTTAACGTCAGCTCCGCGGAACTGGCCAAGCTGAACAACATGAATGAAGATAGTCTGATTATCGCTGGTAACAAGCTGACCGTCAGTGGCACCGGCGCGAACACGCAGGTCACGGTACAGTCTGCACAGACCCAGCAGCAGAAGACTTACAGTGTTAACCAGTCCAATACCAGCAGCCAGCAATCTGGCACCCAGGCCGCAACGACTACGAGTAACACAGCGGCTGCTACGAGTTCAACTAGCAGCACCAGCCATGGGACTTTTAAGCTGAGCTTCTACGATCCAGCCGTCCTGGGTTCAAACATGGGCTACAGCGGCGTTGCGGCTAACCTCTCAGTCTTTCCTAAGGGCACGCGCCTGAAGATCACATTGAGCAACGGTACGGTTTGGTACCGTACCGTCAACGACACCGGTAGTTTTGCCGCTGCCAACCCGCGTCAGCTCGATGTTGCGATGCCTATCAGTCAGATCCCATCAGCAGGCGTGATGTCAGCAACTGTTGAGGTCATCAATTAAGTTAGCAACTAATTAGTAGCATTAATCACTAGCTGAATGCATGCGCACCTGATCTGAACGGGATCGGGTGCTTTTTTTTGCCATTTTGAAACGCAGCCGGAACAAAATAAACACTTATCCGTGCTACAATTTACACATTCACCACCAATTTGTGGGTGCAAAATCAGTAATCAGCTGAATTCCATCGGTGAGACTAGCGCTACTTGGCAATGTCTTGTATTATTTCCGTATACGCAAAAAAGGAGCTCGAGAAAACATGGGTAATAAGCGAATCATTGTGATAACCGGCGCTACCGGAACAGGTAAAACCACCGTCCAACACTACCTTGCTGACGAATATGGCATTCCGCGGGTCATCACGCACACGACGCGGCCTAAACGTGACGGTGAGCGTGATGGAGTTGATTATTACTTTGAAACGCCAGATAGCTTTCCCCAAAACCATTTTCTTGAACATGTTCAGTATTCCGGCTATGAGTATGGCTCCTCTCACGAAGGGTTAGACCGGGCGTGGGCCAAAAGTGACATTGCGAGTATCGTGCTCGATACCGCGGGGGCAGTTACCTATGCGGATCAATTGGGGGCGGCCGTTGCGGTAATGTTTCTGACAATTGATGATCCAGCGGTCTTGCGGCAGCGGCTGCTCGACCGTGGGGATGCCGTGGAGCGCGTCGAAGCGCGGATTCACAGTAAGGAATACGCTCGCGATTTAGCGATTCCGGCTGCAATCAAGGGTTGTGCCACCGTAATTATGAACGATAATTGGGCCGCAGCCCGCGTTGCGGTGGATCATTTCATTGCTCAGTTAGGGATTCTGGCTCCGGATAAGTTACACTGAAATTAATCGTTTTCAAAATTGGTATAGCTAGCAATAGCCACGTCTGGAGCTGTGACGTGGCTATTATTATGGATTGGTAAGCTGCATCTATCGAAATTTTGATATTTTCTGTGTTTGGAGTGTAACCTTTCCTTGGTGGGTTTGTAACAGTCCTGTAATTGGTGGGGGTTATAGTAGTTCTCGTAAGTTAAGAAATTGCAAAGGCCATTAAGGGCTACATAAATCGACACAGAATTTAATTCAGGAGGACTTCCCATTGAAGAACGCTAATAGTACTTTCAAGAAGAACATCGCAAGTTTCGCTACCGCAGGTGCACTTGGCTTGGCTGCCATCGCAGCTGGCAGCATCGCCGGCAACACGAACAGCGTATCCGCCGCAACTTCAAAGACAGTTGTTGTTAACACCAACTCCGCAACTGTTTACACAGCCGCAAACGGTGCTTCAACAGGAAAGACCCTTCCTAACAACTCCAGCTGGAAGACCTTCAGTTCCGTTAAGGGTTCCGATGGTAAGACATGGTACAACGTTGGTGGTGACCAGTGGGTTTCTGACGACGAAGTTAACATCCAGGCCGTAGCACCCGCTGCACCCGCTGTTTCCTCCACTCAGTCCAAGATCAACGCCGTTATCAACCTTGCCAAGAAGGAAATCGGCAAGCCATACGTATGGGGTGCTAAGGGTCCTAACGCTTTTGACTGCTCTGGTCTGATGCACTACATCTTCAAACAGGCTGCCGGCAAGGAAATTGGCGGCTGGACCGTTCCTCAAGAATCAGCTGGTACAAAGGTTTCTATCAGCAGTCTTAAGGCCGGTGACTTGGTCTTCTGGGGTAGCCGCGGTGCTACATACCACGTTGCCCTTTATGTCGGCAACGGCCAGTACATTGAGGCTCCTAAGCCAGGTCTGAGCGTTCGTTACTCCAAGCTCAGCTCATACTTCATGCCTAGCTTCGGTGTCCGCGTATTCTAAATTAGAAATTAATACTTATAGGGTCGCTCCTAATTGGGGCGACCCTTTTTGTTACAGTCTGTTCCAGTTAATCATCTTGCGGTCGAATTCTTGGTGCTAATCCGATTTGTTTTCAAACTGCGCTGGTCTTGAATCTTGGGTTCTTAGTGCCATTGCGCAAAGAACCGCCGGCTGCAGATTGGGGCTCCTATTGCACAGAGTGGGTTAACAGAGGTGTGCAGGAGTTACGGTCTACGGCCCTAATCATGAGCAGATAGCAGCTGATTGCGCTGTGGGGCCGTCCGGAGCGAAGCAGCGTGTTCCTCACCGTTGCGCAAAACCATCATTGTTGCAAAAAAAATAGGAAAGGCCAGCTGATCGACTTTTCCTGAATGAAGATGCGGATTCACTTAGTAGACAAAGTCCATAATCAACCAGCCCACTGTTGCCAAGATGGCTAAACCGATGAAGTTAAAGGTTGTGAAACCGATGAAGAAGGATTTGGGACTCTTACTGCCCCAGTTGGTATATTCCTTGTAGACAAGCAAGTTACACATCGATCCGACCACGGTACCCAAGCCACCGATATTCGAACCAAGGAATAGGGCCGCTACATAATGGGTGAACTTCCCAATCAACACGGTCGACGGGACGTTAGAAATCAGTTGTGAAGAAAGTAAGCTGGTCAAGTAGACGGAATGACGTGTGCTCATGAAACTGGAAATCAGGTTGGAGATCGCCGGAACTTGTTGTAAGACAGAAATAATGATGAAGAAACCGGTAAAGGTGAGGACGATAGCGTAATCGACATCGCCCATAATTTTGGGCTGCAGGGCGACCGCCAGGATGATGGCTGCCACGGCGCCAACCCATGCCGGGATGAAGTTGAGAACCCCGGCAAAAATCAGGAGGGCAACCAATACGGTGACGATGGTTGGCCGGATCATGATGTGAATATTCATTGCGGGGACGGTCGGGACCGGTGTTTTCTTAACGAACATGCTCAGGAGTAGCAGTAACGCCAGGCTGGCAATGAGCAGGGGAATCGACCACTGGAAAAAGACGTGGGTAGGAATCCGGTAGCGGCTCATTAAGAAGATATTATGCGTGTTCCCGAATGGGGTGAAGGCACTCCCGAAGTTAGCCGCCATCCCGATCAGGGTGACTGGTAGTACTTCCGGAAGGCGGTACTTTTTAGCGATATTTAGGTATAACGGGATCAGGGTCAGGACGGTGACGTCGTTCGTCAGGAACATTGCGGCAACAACCGCCAGAACTAAGAACATCCACGTCAACTGGCGGGCATTACTGGCGTGGCTCGTAAGGCGGTACGCGCAGTAGTCGAGGATATGTAGATATTGGAAAATTTGAATTATGGTCATCATGGCCAAAATTGACCAAAGCGTTGAAAAACTAATATCAGCAAGATGCGGTCTGGCAATAAACATGCTGATGATAACAAGGGCCGTTGTGATCTGCAGTACGCGGTCCTTGGCAATGCTTTTAATTACATTCATAATTTACACTCTCCAAAATATTCACCACTTCCATTTTGGACTAGCCACGGCGTACTCGCAATGAAGTTAGTGTAAATGTGTTGTAAGCGGTTTGTAACGGTCGTGTAAATGTGGGCTGAAGATTGTCCCGGCTGTGGTTAGTCCTCAGCTTCAAACCGCCTCGTTTCGCTCTGTGTGTAGTCGAGCTGCGCCCCGCAAAAGCTTGCGCTTAACCCACTCTGGTCAAAATGCCAAAGCCCAGGCATTTAGCCCAGAGTCCGTTAATGCTCAGCCTCTGACCGCTGGGCTCCGCTCTGTGCATAGTCGAGCTACGTGAGGCTGAAACCTGCGCTTAACACACTCGGTAACAAATGCTTAAACCCCAGCATTTGTTACCGAGTACGTTAATGCTCAGTTTCAAACCGCCTCACTCCGCTCTGTGCATAGTCGAGCTACACGGGACAGAAGCTTGCGCTTTGCACACCCCGGGAGTAATGCCAAACCCCGGCATTTCTCTCGGTGTACGCAAATGCTCAGCTTCTAGACGTCCCGTTCCGCTCTGTGTGCTGGTACATTTCCCATAATTCTTGTATCATGAGAGGCGGTATTGATTAAAAATGTTTATATAGGAAAGGGGGCCCCGTGTTGTTAAGAATTTACAACACCCTTAGCAGGGCTAAAGAAGACTTTGTGCCGATTGTTCCCGGAGAGGTGCACATGTACGTCTGTGGACCAACCGTTTACAACTACATTCACATCGGTAACGCGCGCTCCGCGATTGCTTTTGATACGGTGCGCCGCTATCTTGAATACAGTGGCTACAAGGTAACTTACGTGTCTAACTTCACTGACGTTGATGACAAAATCATCAATGGCGCCAAGAAAACTGGTGAGGAACCGTTAGCACTGGCACAGCGCTTTATTGACGCCTTTATGGCCGACACGAAGGCACTGGGCATTGAACCAGCGACCGCTAACCCGCGGGCAAGTGAAATGATTCCTGATATCATTGACTTTGTTCAGCAGTTGATTGCCAAGGGTTACGCGTATGAAAGTGACGGCGACGTCTACTTCCGCGCGCGGAAGGCAAAGAACTACGGGGCCCTCGCAAATAAAAACATTGATGAGCTGCGGTCTGGTGCTAGTCAGCACACTGAACAGGCGGAGACCGCCCGCAAGGAAGACCCAGTGGACTTTGCCTTGTGGAAGTCAGCCAAGCCTGGTGAAATCTCATGGGACGCGCCATTTGGTCCCGGCCGGCCGGGCTGGCACATCGAGTGCTCGGTCATGAGCACCAAGCTTCTCGGCGATACAATCGATATTCATGGCGGTGGTCAGGACCTCGAGTTCCCGCACCACACTAACGAAATCGCGCAGAGCGAAGCGAAGACGGGCAAGAAGTTCGTCAACTACTGGATGCACAACGGCTTTGTAACGGTCGGTGAAGACGACGAGAAGATGAGCAAGAGCCTAGGCAATTTTGTGACCGTTCATGACTTGATCAAGAAAATTGACCCGATGGTGCTGCGTTTCTTCATGGCCACGACCCAGTACCGCAAGCCGATTCGCTACACGCAGGCGAACCTTGATGAGGCTGCGACTAACCTGAACAAGCTGCAGATCGCCCGTAAGGCCCTCAGCTTCCGGGCCAAGGACGCGGCGGCAGGAACGGACAGCAAGGTCCAGGACCAGCTAGAGACGCTGACAGGCCGATTCACGGCAGCCATGGATGACGACTTCAATGTTGCCAACGCGCAGACAGCTTTGTTCGACCTCGCCAAGCTGATGAATGAATATAGTGAGGAAAGCACGTTAAAGGCGGACAGCGTGACCGCATTGTTGACGGCCTTTGACGCGTGGATGCAAATTTTCGGCATTCCCGCACCTCAGGCAGAACTGCTGGATGCAGATGTTGAAGCCAAAATTGCGGCGCGTAATGCAGCGCGGGCGGCGAAGGATTTTGCAAAGAGTGATCAGATCCGTGATGAACTCACGGCGGAAGGAATTATTTTGGAAGACACAGCACAGGGAACTAGGTGGCGCCGCGCATGAGTGTTCAGGTAAATCAGCTCAACGGAATCGCCCTCGCGTACTTAGGGGATGCGGTTTACGAAGTCTACATTCGCCGGCACCTGCTTGGTCGGGGCTTGACTAAGCCGGCTCAATTACAGCGGACGGCGAAGAACTTCGTGTCCGCCAAGGCGCAGGCAGCGCTTATCGACGGAATGACGGAGCAAGGCTTGCTCAGCGATGAGGAGCAGGACATGTTCAAACACGGACGGAACGCGAAGAGCTACACGCATGCCAAGAACACGGATGTTGTGACTTACCGTGTCTCAACCGGTTTTGAGGCGCTGTTCGGTAGCTTAGACTTGTTGGGTCGGCACGACCGGGTCAATGAACTCGCCAAGTGGTGTATTGATTACGTAGAAAATGGGGGTACCGGGCATGGCGAAATTCACGAATAATAATCAGCGGAGCGGCGGCAGCAAGGGACGGCGGCCAGCACGCAAACGCGACGGGCAAGACGACAGCCGGCGCAAGCCGCGGGACCACCGCAGCGAACCCCACGTGCGTCCTGACGTTGAGACCGAAGCCGGGATGGAGGACAACGAGTTCGTCTATGGCCGGCACGCGGTTGAGGAGTCACTGAAAACTGGCAGTAACGCCAACATCAACAAGCTCTTCGTACAGTCGGACCTGAACTCCGATACCATTCACGACATCGTGAAGACCGCTCAGGACAAGAAAATCCTGATCAGCCAGGTGCCCAAGAACAAGTTGGACTTGCTCAGTGACCGCGGTAACCATCAAGGCGTGATGCTTGCGATGTCACCATACAGTTATGCGACCCTCGACGACCTGTTTGACGCGGCCACGGCTAAGAATGAGGAGCCATTCTTCCTGATTCTGGATAACCTTGAAGATCCGCATAACCTTGGCTCAATCATGCGGACGGCGGATGCGGTTGGGGTACACGGAATCATTATTCCAAAGCACCGCGCGGTTGGCCTCACGAGCACGGTGGCCAAGGTCAGCACCGGCGCCATTGAGCACGTGCCCGTTGCGCGGGTAACGAACCTTGCCGCTGCCATCAAGACCCTTAAGGAACGCGGCGTCTGGATCTTCGGCACCGCCATGGAAGGCCAAGACTTCCGCAAGTGGGACGCACACGGCGCTATTGGTCTGGTAATCGGCAATGAAGGCAAGGGGATTTCCCCAGGCCTGCAAAAACTGATGGATGCAACCATCAGTATTCCGATGGTTGGCCACGTCCAAAGTTTGAACGCGAGTGTTGCCACTGGGATTCTCTTGTACCAGGCGTTTACTAGCCGCCAGGAACAAAAATAAGTTGATTTTCGCGGGATGTCCACAATTTGTGGGCATTTTTTGCATTTAGTGTAATGAACTTGTGCACTAATTGATTCAACGGGCCAATTCACCGTGAATCCGCTTACCGGGTTTGACATCGTAAATAAGCCGCTTGTTCATTCCTGTAAAATACGGATATATAATTATCGTTTCACTTTCGGCCACTCGCTTTCATCATGTTTCCACAATTTATCGGAATTAGTTCGATTTTTGGCCCTTAGTCCCCCTTGTATATTTTGGCTATACGAATGGGGGGATTGTGATGGAACAGCATGAGCTTGAACAAATCAAGCGGGCGGTGTTTGATTCGGATGCTTTCGAAGAGGTTTTTACCATCTATCGGCCGATCGTGCTTGCACGACTGCGGCATTATGGGCTGCGGGGGATGGCTTACGATGACTGGATGCAAGAAGCACGGATCGCGATGTTGCGGGCGGCGAAGCGTTACGATGGCAGTGGTGGCTCGCAATTCGGTTCCTATTACAAAATGGTGCTTATTTCCCACTTCACATCCATCTTGCGTGGTGCCTTGGCGCAGAAACGGGCGCCGTACAACACAGCAATTCTGTTTGGAGCCAGCAGCAGTGAAATTGACAATTTCTACAGTCTCAGCCAACCAGAAGGTAACGTTGAGCGGATTGCTGATGTTCGGCTAGAGTGGAGTGATTACTACAACCGGCTGTCAGATTTAGAGGTGCACGCACTCGCGAAGTTGCTGCGGAATAATCAGAATGCATCGGCACGCGAGAAGCGGGCAATCAACCGCGCACGCAACAAGTTTCGGGATTTTCTCTCGCCTGAACGTGATTGACGGCACTACCAGCATTTGCCACGGGCCACTTTAAATGGTAGAATTCTAAGGATATTGAAATAGGAGGACCGCCATGAGTCTAAAAAAAGTGGCGTTAGCCTGCAGCGTGTGCGGTCAGCGGAACTACTTTGTTCCGGAAAATAAGAAGCGCACAGAACGGTTAACCTTAAAAAAGTATTGTAAACATTGTGGCAAGGTAACAGTCCACAGCGAAACACGTTAACACGAGGGAGGGAACATACAAGTGAAGTTTATTAAAGGCGTCATTGACGAAATGAAACTTGTTACTTGGCCTAACGGAAAAGAAACACGGCGGGACACCAGTACGGTCATTGTGACCTCCATCCTGTTCGCCATTTACTTTGCATTGTGCGATTGGGCAATCATTTCATTGCTCGACCGGTTCATCGGTGCCTAACAATTGAATTAGCTTAAGTGGCGCGTAATTGCGCCGCTTTTTTTTGTTTATTGACATTTAATTTTGCCAAAATGCTGCAAAGTAAGGCGCTGCGTGTAAAACGAGGCTGTTACTAAATCGGCGTATCTGTTATACTTAGCTTATTAACGGACCAACACCATCTGGTGGCGGTTTTTTATTTTGGCGATTTTTTCAAAAACGAAAGGAAATCAATCATGGACTCATCCGAGAAACAATGGTACGTACTGCACACATACTCCGGCTACGAGAACAAGGTTAAAGCTAACCTTGAATCCCGGGCCAGTTCAATGGGTATGGATGACTACATTTTCCGCGTAATCGTTCCTGAAGAGGAGCAGCACACGCTGAAGAATGGTAAAGACAAGGTGGAGAAGGAGAAGACCTTCCCTGGGTACGTCCTTGTTGAAATGGTAATGACGGACGAATCATGGTTCGTCGTGCGGAACACACCGGGTGTTACCGGCTTTGTCGGCAGTCACGGTGCCGGGAGCAAGCCCGCACCACTGATGCCAGATGAGATTGACAAGATTCTTCGCGAAATCGGCATGGAAACGCACAAGACGGACGTTGACTTCGAACTGGGCGAAACTGTTAAGATCGTTGACGGTGCATTCTCCGGTACAACCGGTAAGGTCACCGAAGTTGATCACGACAAGTACAAGCTCCGCGTTAGCATCGAAATGTTCGGCCGTGAAACCGCTGCTGAACTGGATTTCGACCAGGCGGCAAAGATTTAACACAGAGCGGAGTGAGGCGGTTTGAAGCTGAGGACTAGAGGGCTTTGGGCCTGATGCCTGAACTTAGGCATCAGGTTCAAAGCCAGCTAGCCGCAAGCTTCAGCCTCACGCAGCTCGACTAGACACCATAATATAGAACGTATCTTTACAGCATTGCGAGTTTGCAAGTGCATTTCTGTTCCCTGCCCTTGCTAATCGCCACTAAAGATGCTAAATTAAGACAGTATGTTTTTGCATACGTGTGGGAGACCAAAAATAGTGGTCATCTAACCACATCACGGACCAAGGAGGTTATGTCTCGTGGCTAAAAAAGTAGCAAACATCGTTAAACTTCAGATTCCTGGTGGGAAAGCAACTCCAGCTCCTCCAGTAGGTCCTGCTCTTGGGCAGGCCGGAATCAACATCATGGGCTTCACAAAGGACTTTAACGCACGGACTGCAGACCAGAACGGTATGCTGATTCCTGTTGTTATCACCGTTTATGAGGATCGCTCATTTGATTTCGTAACAAAGACTCCTCCAGCAGCTGTTCTTCTTAAGAAGGCCGCTGGCGTTGAACACGGTTCTGGCGAACCAAACACCAAGAAGGTTGCTAAGGTAACCAAGGCGCAGGTTCAGCAGATCGCCGAAACAAAGATGCAAGACCTTAACGCTGGTAGTGTTGAAGCTGCTATGCGCATGGTTGAAGGGACTGCTCGGTCCATGGGCTTCACAGTCGAAGACTAGACCCAGCATCCGGATTGGCGGTAAAAACCGTCGTAATCAAGTGGAAGGGATAGAATCCCGTTGACCACATTTGCAAGGAGGAAAACCCAGAATGGCTAAAAAAGGTAAGAACTACATCGAGGCTGCTAAAGCAGTCGATGCTGACCGGACTTACGCCCCAAAGGAAGCTTTGGAACTCGTAAAGAAGATCAGTTTTGCTAAGTTCGACGAAACCGTCGAAGTAGCATACCGTCTCCAGTTGGACCCTAAGAAGGCAGACCAGCAGCTTCGTGGTGCTGTTGTGCTTCCTAACGGTACTGGTAAGACTTCCCGTGTGATTGTTTTCGCACAGGGTGAACAGGCAAAGCAGGCTGAAGAAGCAGGCGCTGACATTGTTGGCGGCGACGACCTTGTTCAGAAGATCCAGGATGGCTGGCTTGATTTTGATGTTGCTGTTGCAACACCACCAATGATGGCTAAGGTTGGTCGTTTAGGCCGTGTCCTTGGACCTAAAGGCTTGATGCCTAACCCTAAGACCGGCACTGTTACGATGGACGTTGCAAAAGCTGTTAACGACATCAAGGCTGGTCAAGTTGCCTACCGTGTTGACAAGGCTGGTATTATCCACGCCCCTGTTGGTAAGGTAAGCTTCGACACCGACAAGTTGTACGAAAACTTTGAGACTCTGAACGAAACCTTGATCAAGGCTCGTCCAGCATCTGTTAAGGGTACGTACATCAAGTCCCTGACTCTTACTTCTACGTTCGGCCCTGGTGTCCACGTTGACGCCAGCAAGTTCTAAGAAATAAGTTGAGAGAATGTCGCCGATAATCATCGGTGGCATTTTTTTGTATTTCAAGGGGTTTTAGTTGACAGGGTCGCTAGAGATTGGTAAACTACTCCTTGTGTTAAAAACTCTGCCTAAGACTCAGGGGGCGCAAGCCTTAATAATCCTGCCGAGGTGGTATCGGGCTTCATATGATACCTCTATGTCTTGGTGGACATGGAGTTTTTTTATACTTAAAAAGATAGAAAATCCATGAACAAACATCAGGAGGTGAAAAAACACATGAGTAAAGAGATTATTGCTAAGAAGGCAGCAGTCGTTGATGGGATCAAGGATCAGTTCGACAACGCGGTTTCCGCCGTTGTTATGAACTACCGTGGTCTGACCGTTGACGAAGTAACTGCACTTCGTAAGGAACTCCGCGATGCTGGTGTCAAGATGGAAGTCATCAAGAACACCTACTTGCGCCGGGCCGCTGACCTTAGTGGTTACAAGGGTCTCGACGAGCTTTTCACTGGCCCTACAGCCATTGCATTCTCTCAAGAAGATGTTGCCGCACCGGCACGCATCGTCAAGAAGTATGCTAAGCAGTTCGATGCCCTTGAACTTAAGGGTGGTTTCATCGAAGGCAAGGTTGCTACCTTGGAACAACTCGACGAACTCGCTGGTCTGCCAGATCGCGAAGGTATGCTTTCAATGCTGCTTTCCGTACTGCAGGCACCTATTCGCAACGTGGCATACGCCGTCAAGGCTGTTGCCGAAAAGGGCGACGAATCAGCTGCTTAATGGCCGCTTGATTTTGTTCCCTGTCGTTATCACAAACTATTTAAATCGAAAATTGGAGGATACCAATCATGGCATTGGATACACAAGCAATTATCGATCAGCTTAAGGACGCTAGCATCCTTGAACTGAACGATCTCGTTAAGGCTATCGAAGACGAATTCAACGTTACTGCTGCTGCTCCTGTTGCAGCCGCTGGTGCTGCTGGCGCCGACGACGCTGCCGCAAAGGACAGCTTCAACGTTGAACTGACCGAAGCTGGTCAGGAAAAGGTTAAGGTTATCAAGGAAGTTCGTAGCATCACTGGCCTTGGCCTTAAGGATGCAAAGGGCCTGGTTGACAGCGCTCCTGCAAACGTTAAGGAAGACCTTTCCGAAGACGAAGCAAACAAGATCAAGGAACAGCTCGAAGCTGTTGGCGCAACAGTTACTCTCAAGTAATTATTACGCGTTTGATCAAACAGGCCGCAACCGTCATTATGACGGCTACGGCCTGTTTTTTATATCTCTGGCGCGGCGCGTCCTTACATTTTGCTCAAACTTGGGACGATTGCTTCACTTGTTTGGAAATCGGTGGGACAATATAGGTTCAAGATGTCACAGATACATTCATAAAAAAATTACATTTAAAAACTAAAATAATGAGCATGTGAACATTCGCAATTAAAGGAGATCTTTTTATGGCTTATCGGACTCAACCATTATTGTCACCTACCGCCATTGTTTCGTTGATTCTCTTCGTCAGTGCCTTCAACGTCATCAATACTAACGTCAACCCGAAGAGCGCCCCGAAGAGTGAAAAGGCGCAGAGCAGTCTCATATCGAGCATTCAGGCCAAGCAGGGCGGGGCTAGCAGTAGTTCCAGCAGCAGTGCCGATTCGGCCAGTGCTAGCGATAAGAAACCCAAGCCGAATGATCAGAGCAGCAGTTCGTCTAGCAATGCTAGCTCAAGCAGTTCTGCAGCCAGTGACAAGGCGCAAAGTAGCAGCGCTGACTCCAGCTCGACCACGCAGAAAGAACAGGGCGGAACTGAAACTAAAGCCAGCTCTGCATCCAGCACTAAGGAATCCACGCCGGCAACAACTGAAAGTTCGCACGCAACGACTGCTGATTCATCTAGTCAGAAGACTGAGACCAACGCGACGTCTGATTCGGCGAAGACGGGCACGGACACGCAGCAATAAAAAGGGGGTAGTGCAATGCTAACAGCTTTAGATTTGATCAACCGCTTGCTGAATTATTTTAATATTCAGGATAAGCCCAAGGGCCGGGCGTTCACAATCGTCGCTTTCCTTGCGAACTTCTACATTTTGTACGTGGCGCTCAACGCCTTGCGCTACAAGGGTTTCCGCCTGCAAGGACTGGCCTTCTTGCTGCTATTTTTGGTGTTCCTGTACTTCATCGTGTTGAACTTTGTTTACTATTTCACAGATAAGACGGCAAAGTTCGACATTTCGCCTGTCATCGAAAAAGCGTTGGGTGGGAACAGTAAGGCAAAAAAGGCCGCCGAGGAAGCATACACGCAGACGGAGAGCCCCGTCAACGGGGTGTTTACAAACGACCAAGTTCTTCCCGCGACCCTCAAAATCAGCGCCAACAATCAAGTAGCCATCGATAAATTGGTCGATGCGTTGCAGGCCCAAAGTTTGCTCACATTAGATTATCATGGTTTAGACGATAACACCTTAGCACGTGTCGCGACAAAGAAAGCGGCTCCAGTTTTAGCCATGGGGGCGCCACTGCCACTGCCGTTTTTCGAATTGCGTCACACACTGGATAACAGGTGGGTGATCGTTGGGGGGATGAACAGTCTTGATTACACGGAGCTTGCCGAAGTCGAGACGATCGGGCTAACGCCAATTGAGCAGGCTGCTAACCAATATAAATTAGCCGCAGCCCAGGTGGTTTTGACCGGGGGTCCACAGAAGCGGCCAGCTCGTTCGGGACTGATGGAAATAACTGAGCCCTTTACGATTGAGGCACAATTAGCTTATGTAGATGCGAACAAAAATGCACAATAATTAATATTTATTTGCATTTTGTTAGCTTTCACAGTAAACTTTAAAAAATGAATACATCTGGAGGTTGTGCTTATGTCCATGATTGAGTTTCACGATGTGGAAAAGTATTATGGTAAATTTCACGCGCTTAAAGACATTAATTTAACAATTGATCGCGGTGAAGTTGTTACGATCATCGGTCCTTCAGGTTCTGGTAAGTCCTCGCTCTTGCGGACTATCAATGGCCTGGAGCCAATCACCAGCGGGAAACTGCTGGTCAACGATATGGATCTCGCTGACAGCAAGACCGATATGAACCGGATTCGTAAGGATGTCGGCATGGTCTTCCAGCACTTCAATCTTTACGCCAACAAGACCGTTTTGGATAATGTTACGCTCGGGCCCCGCCTAGTTCTGAAGAAGGATAAGAAGGAAGCTGAAGAGCGCGCCATGGACCTGCTCAAGATGGTTGGGCTGGACGACAAGGCGGCTAGTTTCCCAAGCATGCTTTCTGGGGGGCAGAAACAGCGGGTGGCTATCGCCCGTAGTCTCGCAATGGATCCGAAGGCAATTCTGTTTGACGAACCAACGTCAGCCCTGGACCCCGAAATGATCGGTGACGTTCTGGACGTTATGCGCAAAATTGCTAAGCAGGGCATGACCATGGTCGTGGTTACCCACGAAATGGGTTTTGCTAAGCAAGTGGGGAACCGAATCGTCTTCATGGCGGACGGCAAGATTCTTGAGGATAGTACCGACGTCGCGGACTTCTTCGCCAACCCTAAGGAACCGCGGGCCAAGGAGTTCATTAGCAAGATTATTAACCACTAAAGGGGGAATGAGCCATGAAAAAGCGTTTATGGAAATTCATACTCCCACTGCTGATGCTGCTTGGGCTGACAACACTTGCCGGCTGCGGCAACAGTGTTGCTAGCCGGGACACGTTGACCGATGCTAGCAATTCGAACACTATCATCTGGGGGGTCAAGGCGGACACTAACCTGTTCGGCCTGATGAACATTAAGACTGGTAAGATTCAGGGTTTTGATGTGGACCTTGCTAAAGCAATCACCAAGGAGATTCTGGGACCTAAGGGGAAGGCTAAGTTCGTGCAGGTTACTAGTGATACGCGGATGCCGCTGCTCAAGGCGGGGAATATCGACGCCATCATCGCGACCATGACGATCACGCCTGACCGGGAAAAGCAGGTCGATTTCTCGAACATCTACTTTAAGGCTGGTGGTTCACTGCTGGTCAAAAAGGGTAGCCCAATCAAGAGCGTCAAGGACTTGAAGAAGGGTACCAAGGTAATCGTTGTTCAGGGCTCCACTTACGGGCCTGAAGTCAAGGCTGCGGCGCCACAAACTAAGGTGCTCCAGCTAGGCGACTACGCATCTGCATTCACTGCCCTGAAGTCAGGACAGGGGGATGCACTATCAACTGATAACGGGATTCTATATGGGATGTCGCTGCAGGACAAGGACTACCGCGTTGTCGGTGGCACCTACACAAAGGAACCATACGGGATTGCCGTTAACAAGGGGCAACACGCGTTCCGCCGCTCCATCAACGAAGCACTTAGCAAGCTGAAGGAAAACGGGGAATACGACAAAATCGCCAACAAATGGTTTGGCGATGTGCCTGGGTTTAACGTGAAGGAGGTCAAGTAGATGTTTGATATCCTTAACTCTAACTGGGGAGTCCTGGGAACAGGCTTCCTGACGACCATTGAATGTTCCGTTATCGCGCTGATTTTCTCCACGATTCTGGGCACGGCCTTTGCACTGATGGAAATCAGCCCAATCAAGTGGGTGCACGCTGTCGGCCGTGTCTACGTTGAAGTTGTGCGGAACATTCCCCTGCTGGTCATCACGATGTTCTTCTACGTTGTTATTCCAAAGTATGTTCTGCCAATTACCGGGTTTGCTGCCGGGACGATCGGTCTGACGATTTACACCAGTGCGTTCATTGCTGAAACGGTCCGTGCTGGGATCGAAGCCATCGCCAAGGGGCAAATGGAGGGCGCGCGCAGTGTCGGCATGACTTACGGTCAGGCCATGACCCAAATCGTCTTTCCACAAGCCGTCAAGGTCATCGTGCCACCAATGGGTAACCAGTTCATCAACTTGGTCAAGAACTCATCAGTCCTCGCCTTTGTTTCTGGCTTTGACCTGATGTACCAAGGCAAGCTGATTGCCGCGGCGACCCTGAATACGTTTGACTCCTACATTGTCGTTGGAATTTTCTACCTGATTCTCACACTGCCGCTGTCTTACTTCATGCGGTACCTTGAGAAGCGGTGGGATGCGGCCTAGAAAGGAGGACACACGATATGAAATCATTTATCGATGCACTATCATGGGTTAACGTGCACTACCTCCTTGAGGGCTTCATGATCACCTTGGAGGTTTCCGTTGTCTCAATCATCGTGAGCTTCATTTTGGGCATCATCTTGGGTATCATTCGCTATGTGAATATCAAGGTGGTCTCTCCGGTTATCGGTTTCGTCATTGACATCATTCGGAACCTGCCGCTCATCCTGATGCTTTTCTTCGTCTACTTCGGCTTGCCCGAGATGGGGATTCGGCTCAACGCCGTGTCCGCGACCATCATCGCCCTGAGCATCTTCGAAGCCGCGATGATTGCCGAAATCGTCCGGTCCGGGATCAAGGCCGTGCCAAAAGGCCAGATGGAGGCGGCTCGGTCTAACGGGATGACGTACCGGCAGGCGATGACGAACATCATTTTGCCGCAAGCTTTGCGCAAAATGATTCCGCCAATCGTTAGCCAGTTCATCAGTCTGATCAAGGACACGAGTCTTGCAACCATCATCTTGCTGCCAGAAGTGACCTTCAACGCGCAGCTGATATACGGGCAGAACGTTAACTACATGATTCCAATGTACGTCGCGCTGGCCGTCCTGTACTTCGTCGTGAACTACCTGTTGTCCGTGGCATCACGGATCCTGGCAAAGCGGCTCGCGATTTAGAACTTAACTTCACCAATTACAAAACTGATAGGGGTTGTGACATAACCCCACGTTAAGTAGGCGCCATGGAGGAAATCTTCGGATTTCCTTCATGGCGCCCTTTCTG
>NZ_BLBG01000025.1 GCF_009687905.1 Lacticaseibacillus zhaodongensis
AACAGGACTTTTGTCTTGGTGTTTTTTATCGTCTCAAATTTGAGGCGATGGTGGCTAACTTGATTCTAAAACGCGGGATTGAAATCGATCCACTTATCGCCACAAATAAGTCCCAGTAGCTGTGTGCGTTCACTGCTGTAGCATGCTTAGCGCTTGCGGTTTGTCCGCACATCAATCGCGCGAGCGTGAGCTTCCAGCCCTTCAGCGCGGGCCAAAGTCGTGATGGCCTCCGCGGTTTCGTCCAGTGCCTCGAGCGTGTAGCTGGTGAACTGGGTCCGCTTCAGGAAGTCGTCAACTCCGAGTGCGGAGAAGAAGCGGGACGTGCCGCCGGTTGGCAAAATGTGGTTCGGGCCGGCGATGTAGTCACCGACTGGTTCGGAGGCCGCAAAGCCGAGGAAGACGGAGCCGGCATTCTTGATCTGGTTCTGGTACTGGTTAGCCTCGGGCAGCTGGACCTCCAAGTGTTCAGGAGCGATGGCGTTCATGATGGTGAAGCAGTCGTCGATACTGTCGACAACAGCGATGAAGCCCTGATCGTTCACGGCCGCGCTGGCAATTTCTTTCCGGGGCAAAGTTTCGAGCTGGCGGTCAACTTCAGCACTGACGGCCTTGGCAAAATCAAGATCAGGTGTCACGAGCATTGGGCGGGAGCGCTTGTCGTGTTCAGCCTGGGACAAAAGATCGGCAGCGACGTATTCTGGTTTCGCTGCGGAGTTGGCGATGACCCCAATTTCGGATGGGCCGGCAATCATATCGATGCTGACCTGACCGAAGACCTGCTTCTTAGCGGTGGCCACGAAAATGTTGCCGGGGCCGGTAATTTTGTCAACGCGGGGGATGGTTTCAGTCCCGTAAGCAAGAGCGGCGATAGCTTGGGCGCCACCGACTTGGTACACTTCATCGACACCGGCAATTTTGGCGGCGGCGAGAACGACCTTGCTCAGACCATCTTTTTGCGGTGGGGTGAGGAGGACGATGCGGCCGACGCCGGCAATTTTGGCGGGAATGACGTTCATTAAAATTGATGATGGGTAAGCGGCGGTGCCACCAGGAACGTAGACACCGGCGGCAGCTAGTGGGGTGATGCGCTCACTACGGACGACACCTTTGCGTTCGGAGTCGGTGAAGCCGTAACGCATTTCCTTCTTCTGGTAGCTGATGATGTTGACCTTGGCCAGTTCAAGCGCAGCTTTGAGCTTAGGATCAACGGAATCGTAAGCAGCGTCGATCTCGCTTTGCGGCACGCGCAAATTTTTGACCTCAACCTTGTCGAATTTAATCGAGTAATCAAAGAGGGCGGCGTCACCGCGCTCGCGGACATTCTTGATGATGTCCTGCACGGCGGCCTCGATTTCAGGATTGTTTGCGGCGGTGTCGGTGCGGCGAGCGACAAACTTGAGGGTGTCAGCTAATGATTCTTGGATGATTTTCATAATGTGAACTCCTTTTTGATAAATTCATGAGTGACGGGCATATGTTTGGTGCGGTGGGTGGTGGATAACCCGCGGTGGCGGGGTATGTATGGAGGTGGAAGCAAAATGTTAAAGGCTACGTGCCTTCTAGGTTATGGCCGCATCATAGTCGAGCTGCAGGAGGCAGAAGCTTGCGGCTAACCACCTTTTGGAATAATGCCGAAACCCGGCATTTTTCCAAAAGCCCGTTAGTCCTCAGCTTCTGAGCGCCTCCCTACGCTCTGTTTTCATAGTCGAGCTGCACGGGGCAGAAGCCTGCGCTTAACATGACTTAGGAATAATGTCCAAGCCCAGGACATTATCCCTAAGTCCCGTTAATGCTCAGCTTCTGGGCGCCCCGTTCCGCTCTGTGGTTGTCGCTCTGTTTTCATAGTCGAGCTGCGAGGAACTGAAGCTTGCGCTTTGCACACTCCGGAAGTAATGCCAAACCCAGGCATTCCTCCCGGAGTACGCAAATGCTCAGCTTCAACCCGTTCCTCTCCGCTCTGTGTACAAAAAAAGTCCCCGAGCCGCACAGAATTACTGTGCATTGCTCGGGGACGATGTTGTCGCGGTTCCACCTCGATTTGCTGGCGCCTCACGACGTCAACCTCACGTTGCCTGCAGCTAGTCGTCTGGGCGAGAACAGCTGGGGGTAACCGTGATAACGCAGCGCTTGCGGGCTAGCTTACTGAATTCAGCTAACCGGTTAATTTCTGGACGTGACTTCCCAGCAAATCGCGACCCCATTTCACCTGCGGGGCTCTCTGTTCGCAAACGTGCAGGTACTGCTTCCAGTCAAAACCTTTAACGTACTTTTAATTTTAAGGATAGCTTACTCAGCATTTTCTCGTTTGTCAAGAAAAGCGGTCATTTAATTTTTTGCGTTTTGCCTTCGTTCACAAAATTGGCATTGCATTGTTCGTGGTTTGGGTGGTAGGATATGCAACAATATCTAGCGACCAAGCGTGGCCGTTACCAATAAAAATATTTTGAATGCCTATATAATCGCCGAAATATGGTCGGCAGTCTCTACCTGGAGCCGTAAACTCCGGACTATAAGCAAAAAGACGGGTGTAGTCCAGGCTTTTTGGCTTAGGGTTACAGCCGTTTTTTGTACAGAGCGAAGAGGAACGGTTTGAAGCTGAGGACTAGGGCGCATAGGGACAAATGCCTGCACTTAGGCATTTGTCCCTATGCAGACTAGCCGCAAGCTTCAGTTCCTCGTAGCTCGACTATGAAGCGGCCATATCCTGTACCCACCGTTTCCGGCGATTGACTAGGCAGAAGGAGAACATTGTGCAGACAGTTGATTTGCTACTGACCGGAGCTAAAGTTTTGAACGTGTACACGCGGGAGTTCACTACGACCAACGTGTGGATCGACGGCGATAAGATCGTGTCCGTGCTTCCAGACGCTGACTTAAAGGCGCGGACAACGGTTGATCTGCAGGGCAAGTGGCTGGTGCCGGGTTTCATTGACGCCCACGTGCACATTGAAAGTGCGTTGGTGACCCCGAGCGAAATCGGCAAAATCCTGCTGCAACACGGCGTGACCACCGTGGTTGCTGACCCGCATGAACTGGGTAACGTGGCTGGAACCGCTGGGATTGAGTATCTGATTCACGATTCCCGCCAGACACCACTGGATGTGCGCTACATGTTGCCGTCCTCAGTGCCTTGCGTGCCATTCGATCACAACGGTGCGACGCTGCACGCGGCTGACCTTGAACCACTGTATGCAGAACCCGAAGTTAATGGGCTCGCTGAAGTCATGGATTATGGTGCGGTTGAGCGCGGTGACAAGGACACGATGGATAAGGTCCATGCAGCGTACCCGCACGGTTACCACGCGGATGGCCATGGTGCCGGACTCAGTGCCCGGCAGCTGGAAGTCATGGCCGCAGCGGGGATGGACACGGATCACGAATGCACCAGCGTTAAGGAGGCCCAGGAGCGGGTCAACGCCGGGATGCACGTCTTCCTGCGCGAAGGAACCGTTGAACGCGACCTGCTCAACACGGTCGGCGCGGTGACCGAGAGCAACGCCGCCCAGTTTGCATTTTGCACGGACGACAAAACGATTGGCGACCTCATTAAGGAAGGCTCGATCGACCGAAATCTGCGGATGGCAATTGCGGCCGGTTTGCGGCCCGAAATTGCCTACGCCATGGCCAGCTACCACGCGGCTTTGGCCCACAAACTGAGTGACCGCGGCAGCATTAGTGCTGGCAAGCTCGCGGACTTGGTGGTAATTGATGACCTGGCTGATGTGCACATTTCCCGGGTAATGAAGAGTGGTGCTTGGCAGGATGAAGAGACTGCTAGCAAGCCATTGCCGTTCACCGCGACCCACCTGCAGCACCACTTACAGCTCGCGGACCTGCGCATGCCACTGGAGGGCACGGTTGACGCTAACATTATCGGCGTGCAGCCCAACCACATCACGACGGACCACGTTGTGCAATCAGTGACGGGTGTGCAGGGTGAATTCCAGCCCGATTTTGACCGCGACATCCTCAAAATGGTCGTCGTGGAGCGGCACCACAATACCGGTTGCGTGGGCCTGGGTTTGGTGCAGGGCTTTAAGCTGAAGCACGGCGCCGTTGCCAGTTCCGTAGCACACGATGCGCACAACATTGTTGCCGTTGGGAGCAGTGACGCCGCCATCATGCAGGCCATCATGGCGATTACCGCCACGGATGGGGGCCAGGCGGTTGCAACTGACAAGGAAGTGCTGGCGAATGTGCCACTACCAATTGGTGGTTTGCTGTCCGACCAGCCGTACCGCGTGGTTGCTAAGCAGATGGCCGCACTGCGCACCGCCTACAATCAGGTCAGCGTGGATGTTGACTACGATCCTTTCATCACCCTGTCCTTCCTGACGCTACCTGTAATTCCAACCCTCAAGCTCACCGACCAAGGCCTGTTTGATTTTGACACTTTCTCCTTTGTCCCCGTGTTTAAAGAAGCTAAGGTCGCACAAGCAGCTGGTAATAGGCAAAATTAAGTTTGCGCCATGATCAGCAATGGTGCTTGTTAAACCGTCCCGGAGCGCTTACAATTACCAAGTAAGAACGAAGCTGCTTTTGCACACAGTGAAGGGAATGGTGGCAGATGGATACGAAAACAAAGATTAGCGATTTTGAGCTGACTGGAATTAACGGTAAGCCATTGAAACTCAGTGATTATGCCGGTAAGGTGCTGATCATCGTGAACACCGCCAGCAAGTGTGGCTTTGCGCCCCAAATGCAAGGCCTGGAGGATCTATACAAGAAGTATGGTCAGGACGGACTGGTGGTCGTCGGTACGCCTTCCAACCAGTTTCACCAGGAACTCGCCAATGATGAAGACACCGCGAGTTACTGCCAGGCCCATTACGGGGTTACCTTCCCGCTTAGTCAGCGCGTACGCGTGAACGGTGCCGACGAGGACCCACTGTGGGCCTACCTGAAGGAACAGTCGGGTGGTGGCAGGATCAAGTGGAACTTTACCAAGTTCGTTATTGACCGGCACGGCGAGGTCATCCGCCGTTACGCCCCAGCAACCCGGCCCGCCGCGATGGAGGAAACCATCCGCGCAGCCCTTAATTTAAAGAAGTAATCGTGGCAGAACGCACCCGTTCGCGGGGTGCGTTCTTTTATTCTACTGGAGGTGAATCAATTTCATCAAAAGCCGAAAAAGTTTCGCATATCGTCATCTAGACCGTCAAACCGCGCTTTAGCGGCATTCCCGACTGGGCGGCCCCTTGCGCGGGCGGTCCGATAACATGTTTAATAGTATGGTAGTAATTCATTTATACATAATTTTGCGTGAAGGAGCACTTGCATGGCGGACAGGTACAAAATCAAAGAAAACGAAGACGGCACCCGGCGGGAACTCTCTAATCGCCACGTGCAGATGATTGCGATTGGCGGCACGATCGGTACGGGACTGTTCCTCGGCGCCAGCAGTACCATCATGAAGACCGGGCCCTCGGTGGTTTTAATTTACATATTGCTGGGCTTTATTTTCTTCCTGATGATGCGGGCAATCGGCGAGATGATGTATGCCGATCCGAGTCAGCACACCTTCATTTCCTTCATTACTAAGTACCTCGGTAAGAATACCGGTTATTTTGCCCTCTGGACCTACTGGCTTGGGGTGATCTTCGTCGCGATGGCCGAACTGACCGCTGTGTCGCGTTACGTGCAGTTCTGGTTCCCGCAGTGGCACGCCTGGGCAATTCAGCTGGTGGTGCTGGGCTTGCTGATGAGCATCAACCTCATCGCCGTGCGCCTGTTCGGGGAGGCGGAGTTCTGGTTCGCGATGATCAAAATTACGGCCATCGTCGTGATGATCGTTGTCGGTTTGGCCATGATCTTCATGAACTACAAGACGCCACTCGGCCACGCCAGCTTCAGTAACATCACGACTAATTTCCAGATGTTCCCCAAGGGTATCGCAGGTTTCATCGGCGCGATTCCAATGGTGTTCTTCTCCTTCCAGGGGATGGAGTTCATCGGCATCACGACCGCCGAAACGGCTAACCCGCGCAAGGTGCTGCCAAAAGTCATTAACGAAATTTTGATCCGGGTGCTGATTTTCTACGTCGGCGCGATTGTTGTCATCATGGCCATCTACCCGTGGAACAGCTTAGACCCAAGCAAGAGTCCCTTCGTGCAGGTGTTCCAGCTGGCCGGCTTGAAGGCTGCGGCCGCGGTCATCAACTTCGTGGTGCTGACCGCCGCTGCCTCCGCGCTCAACTCCTACCTGTATTCGGCTGGGCGCCATTTCTTCCAGATTGCCCTCGACAGCAACGCTAAGCCCTTTATTCCCTTCCGCAAAATTGCCCGGACCGGTGTGCCCGCGCGCGGCATCATTTTGTCCGCAGCGCTGGTTCTGATCGGACCGATTCTGAACTCGCTGCCGCAGATTGCGGACGCCTTTTCTTTTATCACCTCGGTGTCTAGTGACCTCTACATCATCGTCTACATGCTGACGATGATGGCGCACCGGAAATACCGGCAGTCGCAGGAGTTTGATCCCAATGGCTTCCTGATGCCGGCGTACAGCATTAGTAGCCCTGTGGTCATTCTCTTCTTCACCGCCGTGTACGTCACCCTGCTGACGGGGACCGGACGCTGGCCCGCAATTGGCGGCCTCATCTGGATCGTCTTGTTCATGTTCTTCCAGCGCTTGCATCAGCAGGCACAAAAGACTACCAATTGATGCAAATTGTCTATCGCCATTAATGCAAATGACCTAGCTCCCATTACAGGGACTAGGCCATTTTTTTCGAGACGGGTAATAATTACTGAGCTACTTTTGCCCAAGCCGCCTTGATTCTTGCGATAAACTGCCGTGCGATATAAATTTGCATCCCGACCTTAAACGCCGGCGTTTGCGAATTGAACACTGTAGCAAACTGTGACACAATTCACAACGAGGTATGCTACAGAATGATGGGGGTGGTCACAATGAGTAAAGAGTTCACTATGGGCAAAAAGGAAACTGAGCTGTTTGATTTAATCGGGGCTGCATATGATTCGCTGCCTGCTGGGACTAACGATGAACTACGATCAATGCTATTGGGTTACGCAAGATCGTTGCAAAACGGTAAAGATCTGCCAACAGTTACTATGAAGTTGTCGCGCGAATTAAACCACTACTTGATAGGTAATCATAATCTGACCGAAGAAGTACTAGCGTTAGGATCTGTGCTGCAGCACAGAAAGCAATCAATGTTTGGTTGGGGCGCTGCTGGAATCTGGTTTATGTAATTTATTTGGGCAAAAAGGTGCACTTTGCTTGGTGATTCGTAGGCTAAGATTCACACAAAATAGCGTTGACGTGATTTGCAAATGCGCATACTCTAAGCGCAACAGCCGATTTTGGTACCGGGGAACATGTTGCTTATCCTCTCCAGAAAAGAGATTGATTCCTGTGAAAAAACGAGTGACCTTATTGCCAGCATTCCTTTGCTTACTGCTCTTTACCCATTTGAAGAGGATGGGCGGTATTTCGTTGCGCCTGACCGGAGCCGATTTGTTCTTATGGATTAGCTTTCTGCTGACCACCCCAGCCCTGCTTGCAACACTCAAACCCTTAGCCATCAAAACCGACTTTTCGAAGAAGAACGCGAAGATTCATGGCAATACAAAGCTGTATCAGGACTATTTGAACTTTGGTGCCGGGGCGCTTTCCCTGGTGTTTGATGACAACTTGTTTGATGGTATCGTTTCTTTTTGCGTGAAACTAATAGTTAACATTTTACTGATACTAGTTTCGCCGCTGGTATATGTTTTGCGCTTGCTGTTCAAGGGCGGTGCGTACCTATTGCGGGCAAAGCCCATTTGAGCAAAGCTGTTGGCGCTGTAACAGCTACTGTTGAAGAATAAATTGTTATTCGAGGGAGGTTATCATGCAGAGTGGTGCGCCCCTCCCAGCGGCCCATCTTCACAAAAAATTCACACTTTTGCCGCACTATAAAGTGATTAGCTATTTTTGGCGAACTGCACCCGCGGTTCGCTATTCGCTTGCCAAAATACGCAAAAACGATATGGGAGAGGGTAATCTACATGGATGACGCGCAGCGCGAAAAGGGACCTTGGAAGCGCAACTTGTACATATTATGGGGCTGTACGTTTGTCGCTGGTATTGCCTTCAGTGAAATCATGCCCTTCATGTCGCTGTATGTTGGCGAAATGGGGAGCTTCAGTAAGCAGCAGGTTTCCTTCTATAGTGGCCTGGTTTACGCCGCGACCTTCCTCGTGACTGCCATCGTCTCCCCAATCTGGGGCAACCTGGCCGATCGCAAGGGCCGCAAAATCATGTTGATTCGCGCGTCACTCGGGACCGCGCTTGCCATGGCCCTGATGGGAATTGCAACGAACGTCTGGGAGCTGATCGGCTTCCGCGCGCTGCAAGGTCTCTTTGCGGGTTTTATTTCCAACGCCCAAGCGCTGGTTGCCTCCCAGACGCCGCGGAAAAATGCCGGGCGCGCGCTGGGCACGTTGGTTACTGGGTCGACGTCGGGGATGTTGCTGGGGCCAATCATCGGTGGTTTCCTGGCGCAACTATTTTCCATCCGCATGACCTTCTTCATCACGGCGGGCTTGTTGTTGCTGAGCTGCATTTTGTCGGCCGTCTTCGTTGAAGAATACTTCGTGCCCGTCGAACATCCGAAGCACGTCAAGGGGCAAAAGCGGGCAGGCTTGCTCAGCCAGTTTGATAACCCGAAGCTGATTATCGTCCTGCTCTGCTCGACCATGATCGTGCAGTTAGGGAACGCCTCGATCTCACCAATTATTAGTCTGTATGTCCGCGAACTGATGCACTACCGCGGCGCGATTACCGTCGTCGCCGGCATCATCGCGGCGCTACCCGGGATTTCCAACATTATCGCGGCACCGCGGCTGGGTCGTTATGGGGATCACCATGGCTCGGGGAAGGTGTTGATTGGCGGCTACCTGTTTGCGGTCCTGGTGTACTTCCCGCAAGGCTTTATCGGCAGCGTCTGGGCGCTAGGTTTCCTGCGGCTGCTGGTCGGAATTTCCGACGGGGCGCTGTTCCCAACGATTCAGACTTTGCTGACGAAGAATTCGCCGGTGAGCGCAACGAGCGCGATTTTCTCGTGGAACCAAAGCTTCCAAGCCTTGGGAAACATGTTTGGTGCCTTTCTGGGCGGCACCCTGGCCGGTTTGTTCGACTACAATGTGGTCTTCATCAGCACGGCCTGCATGTTGCTCTTTAACTTTATTTTGCTCTGGTTCACCGAACCATCACTACGGGGCAAAAAGGCGTAAGCCAATCATCCGGACGAGACTTGATCCGGAGCTACATAGCGTGACGGGTTCAATTAACCAATTATTCTGGGGGAGATGTTCAATTTGGCTGAAGAAGCCGTACCACAGACACAATGGCGGCAGAATCTAGTCGTCTTGTGGGGCTGTACTTTTGTTGCGGGGATTGCTTTCAGTGAGGTGTCACCGTTTCTGGCCCTATTTATTAGTCAGATGGGTCACTATTCCCACCAACAGTTGAATTTTTACAGCGGCATCGTTTATGGCATTTCCTACATGGTGACGGCCTTCATGGCACCACTCTGGGGCCACCTGGCGGTTAAGCGCGGCCACCGGATCATCTTGCTGTGCACAGCGGGCGGGATGGCCATCATCTACATTCTGACCGGCTTCGTGAACAACGTCTGGCTGCTGTTTTTGGCCCGGGCCGGAATCGGGATGTTCTCTGGTTACATTCCGAACGCGCAGGCACTAGTTGCCGGCCAAGTACCGCGGGAAAAAAGTGGTAAGATTCTGGGCACCTTGCTCACCGGTTCCACGTCTGGGGTGCTGATTGGCCCTGTGATTGGCGGGATTCTAGCGCATATTTTTTCGATTCGCCTGACCTTTTTCATTACCGGGGTCCTGCTGATTATCGTCGCCATTATGTCCTGGGTGCTGGTGCGCGAAGACTACGCGCCGGTCAAAACGGTGGTGCACCGCGGTAAGCAGAAGGGCTTTTTCCAGCAGTTCAGTAATCCAAAATTGATTATGGTGCTGCTGACGTCCACCTTGATCGTGCAATTGGGCAACTCGTCCATTTTCCCAATCATCAGCCTGTATGTTAAGCAACTGATGCACGGCCGCGGCGCAATCACGGTCGTTGCGGGGATCATCTCCGCCTTACCGGGGATCTCCAACATCATGGCGGCACCGCGTTTAGGGCAATATGGTGACCGGCACGGTTCGGGGCGGGTACTTGTTTGGGGCTATCTATTCGCCGTCGTGGTTTACTTTCCGCAAGGCCTGTTTGAAAGCCTGATCGTTCTGGGCGTGCTCCGCTTTCTGGTCGGAATTTCCGACGCGGCGCTGTTCCCAACGATTCAGACGCTACTGACAAAAAACTCTCCACGGGCTGCACTATCATCCGTCTTCGCGTGGAACCAAAGCTTTCAGGCGCTGGGCAGTATGTTCGGTGCGCTCGTTGGGGGCGGCGTTGCTGGGGTCTTCGGCTACAACGCCGTGTTCATCACGACCGCCTGCATGTTACTGATCAACTTCCTGATTCTGTGGTTTACGGAACCGTCATTACGGGGCAAAAAGCGTTCCTAAGATAAAAGTGCCGCGGCAATTATCAGAAACTGGTGATTGTCACGGCACTTTTTGATTACATTCCAGCTGGCCACTGCTGCTGCCGCGACCGCCGAAAGTAATGCAACGCAAATTTGCATTTTTCGAAAATTAGTCTTGACAGTGATGATAGTGGGAACTATATTAGAACACATGAGAAACAGATAAGACAAACATCGCTTTGACGGGAAGAGTACAAAAACCCCACGGCCCACAGCAAGTTGCGGTAGATGAGAACGCAGCGCCGGTAGTTTTTGGAAAGTAGTCCCCGAGCGCGTGTGGTGAGCGGCCCAGCCGTTAGCTGCACATGGGAGCACCCATTACAGTGCTAGCGTATCGTCTCCAGACCGTACGTGATGAGGCGTTACTCGTGAGGGTGACGCAAAGCAGGGTGGTACCGCGTTAAGCGCCCCTGTAACTATCTAAGTGTGATAGTTGCAGGGGCGCTTTTTTTGTTACACAGAGCGGAGCCCCGCGGTCAGAAGCTGAGGATTAACGGACTCTGGGCAAAATGCTTGGGCTTTGGCATTTGGACCAGAGTGTGTTAACCGCAAGCTTTTGCGGGGCGCAGCTCGACTATGAAAACAGAGCGGAGAGGAACGGTTTGAAGCTGAGCATTTGCGTACTCCGGGAGGAATGCTTGGGCTTTAGCATTACTTCCGGAGTGTGCAAAGCGCAAGCTTCAGTTCCTCGCAGCTCGACTATGATGTGGCCGTAACCAAACCATTCACCACACGAACATACATAGCACCATTTAGCACCAAACCAACACATAGCAGTTAATTCTAAGGCGGGAGGGAAGAACAATGCAAAACGTGAGTAAATGCGGCGGCATTAGCCGAGTGTAAGCAAGTAGTTTTTATTCAACACAGCAATTCATTTAATTCATACAGCACCATTGATTCCCGCCGCTTTTGCGTGAGGGACACACATAGGCATCGCTAATAAAGTACCCATCACGGAGGATTAACATTATGGAAAAACAGCCATCTAAGCGATTCACTAAGAAAAATTACATTGCAATTGCATCCATGCTCTTCGGGATGTTCTTCGGCGCCGGGAACCTGATCTTCCCGATTCACCTCGGCCAGCTCGCCGGCCACCAGTGGTTTACCGCTGGCCTTGGCTTCCTGATCACCGGGACGATTTTGCCACTGCTCGCGATTATCGCCATTTCCATCACCAGAAGTAACGGGATTTACGACTTGGCCAAGCCGATCGGCAAGCGGTACGCAACTTTCTTCATGGTTCTGACCTGCGCAACCCTCGGCCCGCTGTTCGCAACGCCGCGGACCGCGACCACACCATTCCAAATTGGTTTTGCACCGCACGTTAGCGCCGCAAGCCGGCCAATGTGGCTGCTTGGTTACTCACTGATTTTCTTCGGGATCACTTACTGGGCCTCCCGCAAGCCAACTAAGATCATTGACTCCATTGGTAAGCTGCTCAACCCGCTGTTCCTGATCCTGCTGGCAATTATTTTCGGCTTCGCTTTTGCCCAGCCAATGTCCAGCGCCGCACAGCAGGCTAGCACCGCTGCTTACACGCACGGCGCGTTCCTGAACGGTTTCCTTGAAGGCTACAACACCATGGACGCACTCGCTGGCCTGCTCTTCGGGATTGCCGTTGTTACCACCATTCGCGGCCTTGGCGAAAAGCGCCCCGGCCACATTGCCGCAATCGCCGCTAAGTCCAGCACCATGAGCATCATTTTGGAAGCTGCCATCTACATGATCCTCATCTGGATCGGTGCAACCACGCTGGCTCACTTCAAAATCGCCGCTGACGGCGGGATCACCTTCAACCAGATTGCGAACCACTTCATGGGCATGCCCGGTGAAATCATCCTGGCCATCATGGCAACACTGACCTGCCTGACCACCGCAATTGGTTTGTCTACCAGCTTCTCTGAAGCACTGCACACCAAGTTTCCCAAGATTGGTTACCAGACCTGGCTCATCATCTGTGTCGGTGCCAGCTTCCTGATTGCCAACATCGGGCTCGACCAGATTATTGCCTGGTCCCTGCCAATGCTGATGTTCCTCTACCCACTGGCAATCACGCTGATCATCATGTCCATTGCGTCACCACTGTTCAAGAGTGACCGCATCGTTTACATCATGACCACCATCTTTACGATTATTCCGGCCTTCCTTGACGGAATCACCAACGCACCCGCAATCATTTCCCAGTCTGGCTGGGCAAAAGCGATTCTGGCAATTGATGCCAAGCTGCCTTTTGCCAGCATGGGGATGGACTGGTTCCTGCCCGCTATCATCGGGATGGCAATCGGGCTGGCCATTCACTTCATTCGCGAGGCGCAGGCAAGTCGGGCTGCCAAAGCGAGTATAGCTGAGGCCAACCAGGACTAAGCTATCTAGATTGGAGTATGCTAGATACAATCACGCAGCAAGCCGCAACGTCTTGATACCAGACGCTGCGGCATTGTTGCCGTTAAGCACATATTGGCGTTAGACTACCATCGCCAGATTTTGGAGGCACACATATGAATTTTGTTGGTGAATTAGCGTTTATCCTCTTAGCCACCACGCTTGCCGGCCACTTTTCACGGCGGGCGGGGATGCCGGCGGTCGTTGCCGAGATCCTGGTCGGCGTGATCGCCGGGCCCGCGGTGCTGGGACTCATCCATCCGAGTAATCTGATGACGACCTTCTCCGACCTCGGGGTGATCGTGCTCATGTTTCTCGGCGGGCTCGAGAGTGATTTGGACCTGCTCAAAAAATACTTGCGGCCGGCGATTATCGTTGCCGTGTCGGGAGTCATCGCGCCGGTGGTTTTGATCGGGATCACGAGCCACTTCTTCGGGTTCAGCTGGTTCGAATCGATTTTCATTGGGGTGGTTTTCTCCGCAACCTCCGTTTCGATTTCGGTCGAGGTGCTCAAGGAGTATGGAGCCCTGTCCACGCGTGAGGGCGCCACGATCCTGGGGGCGGCGGTTGCTGACGACATTATCGGGGTCATCCTGCTGAGCATCATGATTTCGCTCATGGGCACGCAGGGCGGTGGCAACAGCACGCCGCTGTGGCTCACCATGCTGGAACAGGTTGGCTTCTTCGTGCTCTGCTACGTGATCATCAAGTGGATTGCCCCGATAATCCTGACGATTTCGGACCGCATCCTGATGACTTCTAGTCCCATTATCGGCTCACTCATTATCTGCTTTAGCATGGCCTGGCTCGCCAACCTGGTCAGCCTGAGCGGGGCGGTCGGCGCATTCTTTGCCGGCCTCGCCGTCGCCCAGACGGATTTCAAAAAGGTTGCCCAGGCAAGTATCGAGCCGATCGGTTACGCACTATTTATTCCGATTTTCTTTGTCAGTGTGGGTCTGGACGTGACCTTCAGCGGCCTGCGCGATTCACTGCCCTTCGTCATCGTGATGACCATTCTCGGGGTCCTGACCAAGCTTGGTGGTTGCGGACTGGGCGGTAAAATTAGTGGTTTTACCGGACGCAGTAACTACATTATTGGCGCGGGGATGATTTCCCGTGGCGAGATGGCGCTGATCACCGCCCAAATCGGTTTTTCCGCGCATTTGTTAGCGGATGAGTACTATTCCGATATCATTTTGGTGATCATTTTGGTCACGATTATTGCACCATTTATGCTGAAAAACGCGCTGCACGGACAGGCAGATCCTGTGCTCGCGGATGGGGCCTCTATATAGGAACGAAGTAGGTGCGCCGTTTTCTTACTTGTGGTAAGCTTGTGTCGAGGTGAGTGCGAATGGATACAAAAACACGAATTGCAACCGCCACTAAACAATTGGTCGAAAGCACTGATTTCAGTGCCATCACCGTGACGACAATCATGAAGTCTGCTGGCCTGCGCCGGCAGACCTTCTACGACCACTTCCGCGACAAGTATGACGTCTTGGCGTGGATCTATCAGGTCGAGATTGGTGACAAAACGCAGCGGACCAGCTTTTCCAGCTGGACCACCACGCTGAGCGAAATGGTTAGCTATTTTGATGCCAACCGCAAGTTCTACCGGGCAGTTTTGGCCATCGATGGCCAGAACGCGCCGGTCGATTATATTCGCGAACACGTAATGACCATTGTCTGTGCAAGTCTGCTCGCGCTCGGCCGCGAGGAGAAGGTCACCATTGGCGGTGACTACTGCCAGTTCATGCGCGAATTGATGGCGGACGGGCTCATGAACGAGCTGTGCCGCTGGGTCAGCGCGCGGACTGGTCGGAATGCTGATACTGAATATGAATTCTTGCAAACTTATATTGAAGATCAAGTTAACGGGCTGCTGCTCCGGCGGCGGCGCATCAGTGCGTACAAGCACCAGTCAATTGCTTAAGAGAGTGCTCCGCAATGCGGTCAGCTCCTGAGCATTAGCAGAAACAAGGCCTATTCCCGTTTTTTGGGAGTAGGCCTTGTTTTGGCTAAGCGGAAGGAGCTGCATTGCGGAGCACGTTTACAGGCCGACTCCTCACCATAACTCAGAAAGGTCAGGAGTCGGCCGGCAGCGATGGCCAATATTAATTTGGAAACACTCATTCCCAGTTTCGGAATGGGTGGCCTTTTTTGCTGTAAATAGCTTGCTAATTTGCCGGACAGCGCCGCTAATTATGTCCGCCGCGGGAATTGGTGGGGGCGTTATACTGAACCCGTAGATAGGTACCCGTAAACTAAAGATGGAGGAATTCACAATGAAAAAAGTATTGATTCTCGGTGCACATGGTCACATCGCCGCCTTGGCGCGCAAGCAGCTGTTAGCTGATACCGACGTGCAGCTCAGTCTGTTCTTGCGTCGCGCCAAGCGGATCCAAGACGCCGACCCCAAGCGCGAGACCGTAATCGATGGGGATGCAAGCAACGTTGAACAGCTAACCGCCGCAATGAAGGGCGTAGACATTGTTTACGCAAACCTTGCTGGTGGCAACATTGAGGATCAGGCTAAGGCGGTCGTTGCGGCGATGGACCAAACAAAGGTCAAGCGCCTCATTTGGATTTCGACCTTGGGGATTTACGATGAAGTTCCCGGTGCGTTTGGCAAGTGGAACCACGCTCAGCTTGATGGTGGCTACCTAGAGACATACGCGGCCGCAGCCAAGGTTATTGAGGCTTCCGACTTGGATTACACTATCATCCGGCCGGCATGGCTCAGCAACAAGGATATCGTGAGCTACGAGCTGACCCACCGCAACGACACTTTCAAGGGGACAGAAGTTTCGCGCAAGAGCATTGCGGACCTAGTCACCAAAATTATCCTGGACCCAAGCAAGTACGTCCGTGATTCCCTTGGCGTTAACCAGCCCAACACGGATGGGGCTAAGCCGTCCTTCTACTAATTAAGCCATATTCAGATAGCGAAAAGAGGCTCGGTCTGCAATCACAGTGAGCAGCTTCGAATTTACTGACGACCATCGCTGCCGGCCGTTTCACTGTCCATTTCACTACGGGCAGCAAGCTGCACTAGTGAAAGTGGCGACTCCTGACCGTTCGTAATTATGGTGAGGAGTCGGCCGCCTCCGCTGCGCTACGGATGTAGGAGAGTAAGCGGTAAACCGCCAACTCTCCCAGCATGTAAACGTGGCCCACAATGCAGCTTCTTCCGCTTAGTTTAAAAATGGCTGTATTCCCAAGGTTCGGGAATACAGCCATTTTTCTACTAATGCTCAGGAGCTGACCGCATTGTGGTCCACTCTCCTTTGCTTACTGAATATTCTGATTATTGATGATGTTCATCTGCTGGTTGAACTGGGCGTGCTGCACGTCCATGTTGTCACCCGGATTTTCTAGCAGATCGGTGAGCTTGACGAGGGCCTTACTGCGGCTCCGTGCGGTACTGACACTACTTTTATTCGCAGGACTGCCATTTTCAGTGAGGCTGCCGACATTTGCCTGAATTTTGGCGTTCAGTTTTTTTAACTGCTTATATTTGCCAGCGGCGCGCAAGGTGTTAACCGCACTTTTGACCGCGCTAGCCTGGGAGTTGTAGCTTGCGCCAGCAACTGTTGCTTGTTCACCGTGACCATTTTGCTGCCAGACCACAAGCAGATTGTTTTCGATGCTGAAGGCCAGGGCTTTATAGGCAATCAGGTTGGTATTCAGCTGAGATCTGGCGGCTTTGTAGGTGCTTGCCATTGACGCGCTGGCTGCGGCGTTGGCCCGGGTGATCCGCAGATTGTTGTGACGCTTGATGTTAGCCGTGTTGCGGGTACTGGCAACGGCAGTGACGATCGTGCCGAGCAAGACGAGACCGCATCCAGCAACTACCTGCAACAAAATACTACGGGTCTTTTTGGATCGCGTCCGGTAGACTGCGATGCCACAAGCGAGCATGACAAATAGGGTTGCAATGATGATAAGCATAAATGGCCAATACACATTGATCCCCCCAAACTCGCGATGGTGTGACCGGCTTAACGGCAATCCGTTGTGAAGCTGCTCTTAAAGTTACCAATTATAATGATTAAAGTCAAAACTACTACTATCGGTCAGTGGTGTCCAGCCGCGCTGGGTTGCTACCTATCAATAAACAAAGCTCCCTGACGGGTATGCCAGGGAGCTTTGTGCGTATTGTAAGTTATATTCAGCTGGATTGCGTTCCGTAGTTACAAGCTTACGCCTTCACTTCGGACTTGGCGTCGCGAGCTAGAACTTCTTTCCGGAAGGCTTCAACATCAAAGCCTTTGGAGAATTCGGCGAGGTGGACCAAGTTGCGCAGGAAGTCGTGAGTTTTGGCTTCGTAGCCGTGCTTGTGGCCGAGGTCGTAGATGTAACCGTTGATGTAATCGACTTCGGTTGGGCGGTCCTTGGAGAAGTCTTGGTACATGGATGGGAAGTGGAGCGGGTTAGCATCAGCACTAACGTGAACGATGCTTTCCCATTCTTCCTCGCGGGTGTTCAGCAACTTGATACCGGCAGCTTCACAGGCGGAGTATGCTTCTTCAATCAACTGTTTGGACAGCTTCTCAGCCGTTGGGGCGGCAATGAATTCACCCATGCGGATCTGGAACATGGTGCAGAGGGTGTTAACAACTGAATTGAAGGTTACCTTTGCCATCAGTGTGCCGACAAAATTATCGGTCAGGTTCGGGTTCAAGTGCGCGCGGGTGAAATCGTCCATGATCTCGGGCGTCTTTTCGTCGGGCTTTTCGGTTTCAGGGCAAATGTTCATGGAACCGGTGTTAGGAGCACCAATGAAGTCAACGTCGCCGGCACCATTCAAAACGGTCGCGATGAGGGCAGTTCCGCCGTAAACCTTTTCCTTAGGGAAGTACTTGTTGATTTTTTCAATGTGGCCCATCCCATTCATACAGGTGATGGCGTACTGTTCAGGTTTGAAGAAATGTGCGGACCGTTCAAGCATTTCTTCGAGGCCCATCTGCTTAACGAAGATAATATATGCGTCCGGGTTGCCGGTATATTCTTCTGGTGAGTAGATGTTAATTGGCACCAAATGCTTGTTTTGGCCATCGCGGGAGACGTAAACCCCACCTTGTTCCTTACACTTTTCAACTTCTGGTGCCCAAGTGTCGACGAAATCGACCTGGCAACCGGCATTTTCCTGCAACAAAACTCCATAACGCAGGCCCATTGCGCCCGCACCCAATACTGTGTACTTCATATGTATTTTCTCCCTTCGAATCCTATGTGTTTGTCCCGCTTCAAAGTGGCGAGTATCTTCATTATGGTAGGATAGCTCACAGCCGTCAACAGCTAATTTTAATTGTTTTCACAATGTAATATAAGAACAATCGCAGTTATATCGTTCATGAACAAATGGTCTTGATTGCCTATGGTTAGTGGACTTGAGACAAGCTTAACTAGAACTGAGGGCGACGCAGATTAGATTGCGGATGATATTTAGCATTGACAGTGATATGATTTTCTCATCGTAATCGTTGGCCGCTTTGCATTTTGCAATCATTGGCAAGAACAGACCGTGATGATTGTCGGGAACTGTATTTTGCAAAACGCGTTACAATGATACTAGCTGTAAATAAGTTAAAGGGAGATATTCATCATGGCAAAAGTTGAAAGCTTCACATTGGATCACACTAAGGTTAAGGCACCATACGTTCGGCTCATCACGGTTGAGTCTGGTGCTAAGGGCGACAAGATCAGTAACTTCGACCTGCGTTTGGTTCAGCCCAACACGAATGCTATCCCAACGGCCGGCTTGCACACCATCGAGCACTTGCTTGCTGGCTTGCTTCGTGACCGCATGGACGGCGTAATCGACTGCTCACCATTCGGCTGCCGCACTGGTTTCCACCTCATCACATGGGGCGAGCACAGCACCACGGAAGTCGCTAAGGCCCTGAAGAGCTCCCTCGAAGAGATTGCCTACAAGACCAAGTGGGAAGACGTTCAGGGTACCGACATCAAGAGCTGTGGTAACTACCGCGACCACAGTCTCTTCTCTGCTAAGGAATGGTCCAAGAAGATCCTGGCAGACGGCATCTCCGACAAGCCATTCGAACGCGAACTGGTTTAAAACACAGAGCGGAGGCCCGCGGGTAAAAGCTGAGGATTAACAGGCTCCGGGAAGAATGCCAGGTTTTAGGCATTATTTCCGGAGCAGGTTAACCGCAAGCTTTTGCGGGCCGCAGCTCGACTAGGCACCGTAGACATTAAAGCCCTAATCGCGACGGCACTACGCCGTCGCCATACATAACTACAACTCGAAACAACGATTCTGGGGGGATTCCATTGAAGAATTTTGCGAAGATCATGGCCGGCGCTGCGGTCGCATTCGTAGCCGTGCTGGGTTTGGCTGGCTGCGGCAAGCAGGCTAGCGGCACCAAGCTCACGCCCGTCACTGTCGGCGGGATTGGTTCTGACTACCAGACCTGGCAACACATTGCTAAAACTAAGCAGGCTAAGGACATGGGCCTCAAAATCAGTGTTAAGGAAGTCAGCGTTGGTAAGCAGCTCAATGACGAGACGGCCAATGGTGATATCGACGTCAACGCCTTCCAGTCATACGCCTTCCTGAAGTCCTACAACAAGGAGACCACTGGCAAAAAGGTTGCGGCACTCGGCACGACTTACCTTGAACCGGTGGGCATCTATTCAAAGAAGTACAAGTCGGTTAAGGACTTGCCGAATGGTGCCAGCGTTGGGATCTCCAGCAATCCAGCTAACGGGGCGCGGGAACTGCTGCTGTTGCAAAGTGCGGGCCTGATCAAGCTCAAGAAGGGCTTTTCGACCTTTGGCACCTTGCGCGACATTACTAGTAACCCGAAGCATATCAAAATCAAGGAAATCGACGAGGACTCCGCGGCGCGGTTCCTGCCCGATTTTGACGCCGTCCTCATTTCGAACACGATTGCACTCGAAGCCAAGCTGAACGTGCTCAAGGATTCCATTTATCATGAACACGCAAGCGCAAGCACCCGCGGGAACATTAACGTTCTGGCAACTACCGCAAGTAAGAAGAATGATGCGACCTACAAAAAGCTCGTCAAGCTGTACCACGAACCCGCAATTCAGAAGTGGATCAAGCAGGAGTTCAAGGGCACTAAAGTCGAGGTCAAGCGGCCGCTAAGTTATCTAAAGTAATCAACTAATTGAAGTATTTGCAAAGCGGGACCCCTTTATTTTATGAAAGGGGTCCTTTTGCGTTGTGACATAATTCGGCGCAGCAATAATGACACAAGCAGAATTTATCAGAGCCACAACTGTTATTTAAAAAGATAGTTACAGTCATTATTCATATACCAGTAAGAATGCTCCGTTCATACTTTATTCATATGTTCGTCATGATAATATTACATTGTTATTAACGGTGGCACATTGATAAATGCATACGGATAAACTAATATAGGCATTAAAGGTGCGGATAAGGCAATATATGTCTAGCAATTAATAACGACAAGATATAGTGTCGATACATAACTATTATGTGATGAAAAGGGTGAGAAAAAATTGAAAATCGGGGTTCTGATTCCGGCATTAGATCCAGACGAGCGTTTGCAAAAGCTCGTTCGGCAGCTGCAGCAGCGGCCCGGCTGGATGCGGCCGTTAGTGATTGTGGACGACGGAACGAGTGCTGCCAAACAGCGAATTTTTGCCGCGCTGGAGCATGAGTTTGGTAGCAGTGTGCACATAATTCACCACGGCACCAATCGGGGCAAGGGGAATGCACTCAAAACTGGGTTCGCATACTTTGAATCCATGCCGCAAGCAGTTGCCGGAATTGCGACCCTAGATGCGGATGGCCAGCACACGGCGGCGGACCTTTGCCGCTGCATTGAGCGGTTTACTGAGGACCCCAGTCAACTTGTCATCGGGGTAAGAAATTTTGCCAAAAATGTGCCGCTGCGGAGTCGGTTTGGCAACATCCTGACTGAAAAAATCGTGCAGCTACTTACTGGCAACCATATCAGTGACACGCAAACGGGCCTCCGGGTCATTCCTAGCGCTTATGCCTACCAACTTCTGCAGCTGGGTGATAGCCGTTTCGAGTTTGAACTGGATATGCTACTAGCAGCCAAGGACCATGGGGTGCGGATTACCGAGGTGCCAATTACGACCATTTACCTGCAAGGCAACTCAAGCTCTCATTTTCGGATCATTCGGGATTCAATTGCAATTTACAGTCGCTTTCTGAAGTTTGCGGCTAGCGGCATCATTTCCTATTTAATTGATATTGCGCTGTTTGCTGCCCTTTTGTTCTTGTTCAACAGCAACACGGCCAATGCGGTGTTGCTGGCGACAATCATCGCTCGGCTTGTGTCTGCAGTTGCCAACTACCTGCTCAATCGGCACGTTGTTTTCGGTCGCGGGGATGTGCAAACTTTCCTGCGCTACGTGGGGTTGTGGATTGTGCAAACCCTGTGTTCTGGCTACGGCACGGGCTTCATCACCAGTCTGCTGGTTCCCAATGGTCCCTTAGTGCTCGTCACGGTGATCAAAATGCTCTGGGACTTAGTGCTGTTCTTCATCAGCTACCAGATTCAGAAGCGCTTTGTGTTTAGGGGTGCTAACGAATGACAAAGACGAAGCGGGTCATTTACACTTTGGCAATCGTGCTCTCGATCATCTACCTCCTGTGGCGCTGCATCTTCACGATTCCGTGGCACGCAACGCTGCCGGTGCTGATTTTTGCATTGATGCTGGTGGTTAGTGAAGTGATTTCTAATTTCACCGCCTATTTACTGATTGCCTTCAACATCATCGTTGGCCGCAATAAAAAGGACAAGGTGGTCACGCCACAATTCCTACCGGGTGCGGAGGTGCCCGATGTTGACATCATTATCACCACGCACAACGAGGATAAGGAGTTGCTGCGCAAGACGGTTAACGCTGCCACCTTCATCAAGTATCCGCAAAAGCGGAAGGTGCACGTGGTCATCGCCGACGATGGCAACCGGCCGGAAGTAGCCGCACTTGCCAAGGAGTACCACGTTGGCTACATCGGGATGGAAGACAACAAGCAGGCCAAATCCGGTAACATCAACCACGCCCTGAAGCAGCTGCACGCGCCACTATTCGTCATTTTCGACGCCGACATGATTCCTTTCTCCACGTTTTTGGAGGCGTCAGTACCCTACTTCACGCAAAATTGGCGCGAGCAGGCAGCTGATCCAGACAACACCAAGCCACTCGGGTTCGTGCAGACCCCGCAGAGTTTTTACAATGCCGATATTTTTCAGTTCAACCTGTTTTCCGAGCAAATCGTGCCCAACGAGCAGGACTTTTTCTCGCGGGGCGTGAACGTCCTGAACGGGGAGAACAACACCGCTTTATTCACCGGCTCGAACGCCGTGTTCTTGCGGCAGGCTGTTGAAGACGCGGGCGGGTTCCCGACGGATACGTTGACCGAGGACTTCGAGCTCGGGGCCAAAATCAACATTGCCGGGTATACGAGTCTAGCCACTGAGGAGCCGCAAAGTAGTGGCACCACCCCGATCGACCTGAAGGGGGTCATCAAGCAGCGGACTAGGTGGGCACGCGGCGTCATGCAGAGTTGTCGCAACTTGCACATTTTCCTGAATCCGAACATTGCCTTCACGAACCGGCTGATTTTGATCAACAGCTTCTTCTACTGGTGGTCATTCCTGCGTCGCTTGATTTACATCGCCGCGCCGGTACTGTACGCGCTGTTCAAGGTTCAGGTCGTGAACGCTAACTTCTGGATCCTGATGGTTGTTTGGGCACCCGGTTATTTCCTGCTGCAATATGTATTGAGTGATTCATCGAACAAAATTCGCGATGAGCGCTGGGGCGAAGTGCAGGAAACCTTCTTTGCACCGTACCTATTTATTCC
Source organism: Lacticaseibacillus zhaodongensis (assembly GCF_009687905.1). GTDB lineage: Bacteria > Bacillota > Bacilli > Lactobacillales > Lactobacillaceae > Lacticaseibacillus > Lacticaseibacillus zhaodongensis. The sequence continues at coordinate 22,816 of NZ_BLBG01000025.1, forward strand.
GGTATTGCTGGAGTTTCTCGGTATCAAGGCCACCAAGTTCAAGGTCACGAATAAAAATGCCACCGTCTCGTGGCAAGACCGACTCTACATTGTTCCGTACTTCCTGCTCTGGCTGATTACTGCCATTGCCGTGATTAAGTTCAACTACGGCAAGTGGGGTTCAGAAATTCTAGTCGGCAGCGTCATCACCTTCTGGCTCCTGACCCACCTGATCAACCTCAGCTTCTGCCTGTTCATTGCGATGGGGCGGCCGGTGTTCCGGCGCTCGGAACGGTTCGTGCGCCGGCTTAAGGGCAAATTGCGCTTTGCTGACGGCAGCACGGCGGAGATTATGACGGATAACGTGTCCGAAGGCGGAGTTGCCTTTAGTTTCACTGACGCGACCAGGGCGACACTGAAACCAGGGACACCGGTGGTTATCGTCTTAAAGCATGGCGACCGGGACGTAGAGCTGTCCGGCAAAATTGTGCGGCAATGGCGCGATGACGGGAAGGATTACTACAGCACGACCGTAACTGCCCAAGATGCGGATAGCCGCAATCACATGCTGCAGATTATTTACGATGGCAGTAATCGCAACCTGTCAACCAAGCAGGACCGGTGGATCACGCCGTTTGACGAACTGATGCTGAACTTTTCGCACCGCTTCAAACGGATTGATAGTCTGATCACCAAGCTCAACCGGAGTAATCGGCACCAGAATGTCTTCAGACAGTAATTAATTGCAGAAAGCGTTGAGGGGGGATCACTTTGCTAGGCTGGATTATTTTGGCGTTATCATTGCTGGGCTATAACAGTCTAGTGCGGGTGCTCGGCGTGGAGTTGCACCTATCTTGGCTCACCAGTGTCTTGCTGCAGGTACTGGCCCTGTATGTGTTCGCGATGTGTGGTGCACTGAACCTAGGATTGCAGATCGTCACCTGGGGCGGAGTCCTGGCGTTCGCAGTGATCATAGCCCTATTAATCTTGGGCCGCATCACTTTTCCCTTTGTGGGGACGCACTTGTTTGACGTGTGGATGATTGCCTTGGGCGGCGTGATGGCGAACGTGCTTTACCACAGCCCCCTGATTCACTATGACAATTACACCCAGTGGGCGCTGATCGTGAAGTTTATGAATTTCACTGGGCGCCTGCCGGGAGCGCACGACCCGCTAATTACTTACACGTCCTACCCGCCCGCAACTGGCCTGTTTATCACCCACGTGGTCCGGCTCATTGGCTTTAGCGATGGGGCGATGATTCTCGGTCAGTTCATCATTATCTGGGCGGCGCTCTACGCTATTTTCGGGGTGTTGCGGGACAAAACGCGGGGGCTGATGGCCTTCGTACTCTGTTTCGTCATCTCCATCTCGAACGTTTTTAACATCGCCATCCGCATGAACAACCTATTGGTGGACTACATTTTGCCCGTGATTGCAGTCGCGGGGATTGCCGGCGTGTACATTTACCGCAAGCGGCCGGGGTACCAGCTGAGCTTTGTGGTGATTGATACGGCCAGCATTTTGCTTGTGAAGAATTCCGGGACCTTCTTTGTCGCCATGATCATTATCTACTACCTCTACGCGCGGGTGCACTACAGCACGGGCAACTGGGGGCTGCGCACTCTGCGGGGGCTGGTCATGACCGCGATTGCGGGGCTGGGGGCTTACCTGCCGTTTGCCTGGTGGAACGCGCACGTGCACGCCACCTTTAGTTTGTCGAAGCACGAAATCAGCGCAACGGCCTACAAGAGTCAGTTAGCCCACGAAACCACCGCGCAGATCATGGGTATCGGGCGCAAAATTGTGCGGACCCTGCTGAGCGGGCACTCGCTCTCCATGAGTGGCGTTATCTTGATTAATGTTGCGCTGCTAGCCGGCTGGATCTGCATTCGGCTGTTCTGCCGGCGTAAGAATTCACTGCTTAAATTGACCATTTTGACCGACCTTGGTTTGGTCATTTACGTCATCAGCCTTTTCGGTATGTACGTGCTGGCGATGCCATATAACGAGGCCAAAATGATCGACGGCTTCGAACGCTACATGTCCAGTGCGGTCATCTTTTTCCTCTTCGTTGGGGCAATGGCCGCGGTTGTCGAGATGGATTATTCCTTGCACGAGCAACGCTTCACGAAACGCACACTCCGCAGCTTCAGTACCTACTTCAGTAAGAACCTCTACCAAGTTGCGTCCTTCGTGCTGATGATTTTCTCCATCATCATGATGTTTTCCGAGACCAATGGGATTGAATACAACAACCAGATGAATAAGAATGCCTTGCCCCAGCAGATGAAGCGGATCATGCGGCAGCGCACGACCGTGAATCACGACAAGGTGGTCATTGTCGACCCGCACGCGGATGACGTTGCTGATTATTACACCGGTTATGTGGGCCGCTACTTCTTCTTCTCGGACAAAGTGGTCGGGCAGGAAGATTGGAACATGTCCGCTAAGCAGTTTAAGCAGGCCGTGTTGGCTTATCAGTACGTTGCGATTCCTGAATGGCACCGCACCTTCTCCGCAATGGTCAAGGAGGTTTGGGGGCAGTCGATCAAAACGGGCACGTTTAAGGTGACGCAAAATGGGCTCCAGCGGGTGCATTAAGCAGAGTGCAAAAAGCTGTTCGTCCTGGATCAATTGATCCAAGGCGAACAGCTTTTTCATTGGTGGCGATACATGAATTATTTTTCCCGTTTACTTTGGCGCTTGCCACTAGCCGTGCGTTGCCCCAGCCGCTTGCGCCGCGCTGCGAACCATTCTTGCATTTGGGCCTGCTGCTCCGGGGTGAAATCTTCGTAGTGCTTACGCATCCAGTGTTGTTGCCGTGGATCGACGTTGGAATCAAGCCAGCTGGAAATGTTTGGCGGTAGCTGCCGGCCCCGGCTGAGTGCGGCCCAAGGGTTGCTTGACCGCGACTGGGCGCTCTTGCCACCAGCAGCCGTAGTCGCCTTATCCCCGCCGTCAGTTGGGGTTGCCATCGTTTTGCCGTTACGGCCCCGGCTTTGCTGCTGGACCTTCCGGAAATCCTTTAACTCACTACTATTTAAGCTAACAAAATCCTGCTGCTCGTCTTCAGGCAGGCTGGCGACGTCATACATTTCTTGGGGTCTGTGCCAACTGGTGTTGAAGAATAAATATATCATTCGGGAAGATCTCCATGATAGGAGGTCTTTTTGTTATT
>NZ_BLBG01000026.1 GCF_009687905.1 Lacticaseibacillus zhaodongensis
CGGCCGGCTAACGCCGACCGCCGCCGCTCGCGCTAGCGGCTTTCGCGCTGCACGCCGCGCACGGCGGCGATGCGTTGCAATACCCTTCCGGAAGGTCTGTGAGAACTTTCGCTCTCAACATATACAGACTGTTTGTAGGACGTATTTTGAAACTGAAAGTTGAACTGTAACAGGATCTTAACATGAACCTGATTTATTCATAGGTTTGTGAAATACAACCATAGGCTCAATAGCGACACTAACTTCGCCATGCCGAATCAATACACCTTGATTTTGGCCAACTTATTCAGAGTCGGCGTCGCCAAATAGACCGAACGTATTTCAACACTTCGGCCAGGCCCGACCATTTAGTTGCTTTGGTCACATTTGCAAAATATCGTTCAACACATTGCCTATAAAGCCACTAAAAACTTGGCTTGAAGCTAAATGTAGGACGATTCGGTGCGCATGATGCGTGATCTTACCCGTAACATGGAGCAATTCAAAGCGCAAGGTTGCGATTGTCTTTCATGCGTCAAAAGGTATCAAAATGAGTTTGAATAGTTGAACGATGTTGTAAGCAACAGCACTGATCAAGGCCCTAGCAGCGTTCATCGTAAACGAGTGACTGTCAGTCTTGTCGAAAGCAAAACCGGCTTTCAATTCTTTGATCAGATCTTCGACTCTTCCGCGTTGACGATAGCGGGTGATCAATGTTTCACACGGAATCTTCGTATCATTAGTGACCAATAAAGACCAATAAAGTATGATCGTCCCAAAGAAAAGACTCAGCCTTACTTTCAGAATGCACGATCACGCGATAATTATCCGCCCAAGTTTTAACTTGATAGTCCAGTTCGTGGTCTTCACTTTGAAAATCAGTCGTCATCTCAGTGGCTTGAGTTGCCGTTGTGGTGAGTTCGTTAATGCGGTTATTCTTCTTCAGCCGGACAATAAATTTAACACTGCGCTTGGCACAGGCTGCATAAAACTCTGGCTTGGCAAAGCCTGAATCACCGCGGACTGTGATGTTCATATCAGGGCGTAAGGCTTTAAGATGATCAAGGATTGGGGCGATGAACGTATCAGCATCGCTACTGGTATAGACGTTACCCGGGCGCAACTGCGCACCTAGTAAAAGCCCGGTGGCATCATCAAAAACCAGCAGAGGGTGATAGCCATTAGCTGAATAATGACCATTATAGGTTGCGTGTTCTTGATGGCCGAAGGTATCCGAGTGTGTGGAGTCGATATCAAGGATCATTTCAGTGCGTGAAGGATCTTTAAGGACCACATCAGCCAGTTTCAGTAACAGGTTTTGGGTTTCAACCAGATTATCTTGAGTCAGGCTTGCGATGAAACGTGAAATAGAAGCTTGAGAGGCCACACCATACTCACCTAAAGCAATCCTAATAGCAGGATCCTGACGCCAAGTATTTGCCGCAGAGTCAGTGCAATAACCGGCAATCCGGAGCATAAGCGTAAATTCAAATAGATATACGAAAGAGATCTTGGCAAATTTTCGCTCATCATTAAAGAAAATCGTATTACGAATCAAGTTTTTGAGGTGGATCCGATTGGTAAATTAAATTGGTAGTATCATTCCAGCATCATTGGATAATTGTCCGGCGTCGTTGATAACAGATAAATGAGGATTGCATTGAAGTGAAGTTGCGCGTAGTCTAAGCATTGTGTTATGGCCTTCATATTGTTGGTTTTCAGCGACTCTACAATATCACAAGACCGCACCCAGTGGGTGAAAAACACAAAGCAGCGCAACTTCATGCCAGTCATGAGGTTGCGCTGTATTTTGTCGTGTTTAAGAATAATCCAGGCTAAATGTTCTCCCGCTCCGAAGTCTGTTATACTATGCTTTATCGTATAAATTTTAAATTTTAATGAATTTCTTTAGGGGGAATAGGTAATGCTATTTGTAAAGGATATGTTCGTGCTACTAGTCGCCGTTGAGGCATTGCTGATAATGCTTCTCGAGATGTTTGGCACCCAAACAAAAATGGCCCGTAAGGCTTTTGACTTGTCAAAAGGATATCTTGCCACCAAAGAAGCCAAATCATCGATGGCAAACCAAGGACTATATAATGGATTTATCGGTGTAGGCTTGTTATATGCTCGATATTGGCTCAGTGGTGGTGCCTCCTACCACGTTCAGATTTTATTCGTGGGTTTTGTCGTGCTTGCTGCCGCTTTTGGATCACTGACAGCTAACAAGAAAATCATATTTACACAGGGTAGTCCCGCAATCGTAGCGCTTTTTATGCTTATATTTGTACACTGATGTGCTCCTCATAGTAAGATAAACTTTGGCTCCTAGAGAAACGGTAAGAATCGTTAGATATGCCAGTTAATTCTGATGAGGATAAGCTATTGAAAGTATTATTGGCCTGCCATCCGGCGGGCTTTTTGATTGCAAAAAAATAAGCCCCATATAGGGACTAGGGTGTACTAATTGGTATGCACATGGTTGGTACACGTGACTACTCTGTGGTCTTTCATGACGTGCAAGTTATATGGGCCTCGCCTCTAGAATGAGTTATTATTGAGTGCCACGGGTGCTCAAAATATCGGTATAAAAGCATTTCTAGTTTTGGGCTTGTCACTGATTTGCACTGATTTTCAAACCTAGGTGATTATCTAAATAGCTAGGCAGACGCCAGCCAATTCATTATGAGGCGCTATTTTTAATTTTCAGAACGTCCCCACTCTGCTATACTTCTTTTCGTAACATAAAATTTGGAGGCATTCAAAATGATTAAAGAATTTAGAGACTTCATTATGCGTGGCAACGTTCTAGATCTTGCTGTAGGTGTCATTATTGGCGGTGCGTTCACCGCTGTTGTAACTTCCCTGACCAAAAACTTGATCAACCCAATTATTTCTATGTTTGTAGGTAAGGCTGATTTAAGTAAGCTATATTTTACAATTTTGAACGCAAAATTTACGTATGGCAGCTTTCTTAACGACGTCATTAACTTCTTGATCACTGCTTTTGTAGTCTTTATTATTGTCAAGACGGTTAATCGTATTATGCCGTCTAAAAAACCTGATGCTCCTGTTGTTTCGAAGGAAGAACTCTTACTTACACAGATTCGCGATTTACTGCGCAATTCACAATGAGCTATCGTAAGTAGTAAGAGGGAATAGATATCTTCGGCTTTCTTTTTGGCCTTAACTCCTGTATACTTACAATTAGTAACAAAGAATATATTTAATGGGAGGGATTTACATGCACTTCATTTGGTCACTAATTGTTGGCGCAATAATCGGTGCTATTGCTGGCGCTATTACAAGCAAAGGAAAATCGATGGGTTGGATTGCAAATATTATTGCTGGGCTCATCGGATCATCTATTGGTGAAGCACTACTCGGCCATTGGGGTCCTAAACTTGCTGGTATGGCAATGATTCCATCGATAGTTGGCGCAGTGATTGTCGTAGCGGTTGTATCATTCTTTGTTGGTAGATCTAAAGATTGATTGGAGGTCATATGCATGGATGCTTTAAAATCAATTTTTACATTTATGGTAGCCAGCACTTTGCTGGTTGGAGGAGCTCTGGTAGCTGGTACAATTTTGGCAGCCAAGGAAATAGATAAGGCTGGGGATAAATTGCAGGATTCGATTCATGACTAATGATATACGGGCCGTCTGTGATAGACACACGTTCGCAAAATCCTGCTGAAAGCGTAACTTTCAGCAGGATACGGTACGGTTGAGGTACGAGAAGACTTGATGCTACACACGGAAAAGGGTATCGTGGTTTAAGATGCATCGAAATTAACCCCAGCTCGGCATGTCAATTGGCATGCCGAGTTTTTTTACTCCCTCAATTGTCAAATCAAGTGCAACACTTTATAACCAATTCTTGTTAGTGGTATAGCTTATGCCATATTGGGGTAATAGTCGCAAGGACGAAACAAGCCCAGTGAGCGCCTTGGGCGATGATTCAACGCCGACTGTGCTGGCTGGATCTCATCAAGGGTTACGTTCTTGAATGACTTTCCTTTTGGGAAATACTCACGTAGAAGGCCATTAGCATTCTCATTTGATCCACGCTCCCAGGGTGAGTACGGATGATCAAAGTAAATCTTCGTGCCAGTCACGCGAGCCAAAGCCGAGAACTCTGAACCATTGTCGAACGTAATGGTATCTAACTCCCTGGCCCCATAAGAATCGATTGTCTCCTGAAGCGCCCGACGGCAGGTCTCAGCGTGGTAGTCAGGTAGCTTAACGATTATCTCAGTACGGGAGTACCGCTCTGTCAACGTCATCAGTGCTGGGTCACTTTCAACTCGCTTTCCCTTGACCAGGTCGCCCTCCCAGTGGCCGACTCCTAGACGGTCGTCAACGGCCTTTGGCCGATTCTCAATCGACTCACCGAGCTTATGCTTGTTAGTGCGAGCGTGGCGCAATCCTGGTCGCTTGATGCGACGCCGTAACTTGACGGGTAAATCTAGGTTGGTGATTGGGAGCAGACCTGCGTCAACCCTTGCTACAAGCGGACTATCACAAATGCAAGCTCGACAAAAACATAACTAAATATCTATTGCCCTTATGATGATATTTTAGCAAACGAGAAAAACTAGTCCGAAATCTCATCATAAGAGCAAGTGTGTTAATCAGTCCGTATTAGATAGTTTTCCGTCGACAATTTTGTAGACATTATCAGAAAACTCTCGCAGACGATCATCGTGCGTGACGATGACGACTGCTTTTTCCTCGTCATGCGCAATATTGGCAAAAAGTTGGCCAACTTCTTTGACACGTGCCGTATCTAAGGCTGCCGTAGGTTCATCGGCTAGGATGATCGCCGGGTCTGTATAAAACGCACGGGCAATTGCAACGCGCTGTTGTTGACCGCCAGACAATTCGCCAGGGTATTTGTTTAATAATTTTTGAATGCCTAGCGTTTCAATAATTTTGTCAAATCCATCTTGACTGAGGTTATTGTTAGGCTTTACCTGGTCAACAAGTTTGAATTGGTCTGCTACGGTTAAATATGGCACAAGATTGTACGCCTGCAAGACGAAACCGATTTGTTCAAGTCGTCTTTTTTCGGCTTCTTTGGTACTCAAATCACTGATATCGTGGCCATTCAAACGAACTGAGCCGTCTGTTGGTGTTTGTAACCCGCCTAAAATGGTTAGCAAGGTACTTTTACCAGATCCTGAAGGCCCAATGATAAGCGACACCTCACCAGCTTTAAACGCTAAACTGACGTCTTCTAGTGCCGTAACTAAATTGGTTTTCTGACCAAATTGTTTCGTCACGTGTTCAAGGGCTAGTTTTTCTTCACGCATCTTTTTAACCTCCAATTACTGATACCGGATCAATCTTACTAATCACACGAATCGGAATGATTGCACCCAGTAACCCGGTTACCATCAATCCGACCGCAATGAGTACCATCAATCCCCAATCAAATGCCATTGGTACGCTATCTGGAATCCCAAATTCAGTTAATGCCGATAGTACGGCACCAACGACGATACCAGTTGCCATGATAAAGAACGTCTCAAATAACGTATTTTGGGCCAAAAAAAGATTTGGAATGCCTTGTGCACGCAAAACTGCCAAGTTAGGCAATTTTTGAACCGTTAGAATGTAGAGGAAGATGGTAATCACAATCAATGAAATGACAATCAGGAATCCAATCATGAGACCAAACGTCGCTTTTTGCGGTGTATAACCTGGCAATTTATTGATAAAGGCTTGGTATGAATAAGTCTTTAATGCTTTATCATCGACCGATTGTGACGTTTTTGAAGCAACGACGCTACCCTGGAATTGATCTGACACGCCCTTAATGATACGCCATTGCGCTAACTCGCCATAAATAACAGGTGCGGTGTTATACGTGGCATTTTTCGCATAACCCACGATTTTATATTTCGTATCAGATAACCCAATCGAAATTTTATCCCCCATACCGTAAATATCCTTATCAACTGAGTCAGCGAGGACGACTTCGTTAGCTGCCTTTGGCAAGTTCCCCTTGGTTAATTGTAGGTTTTTAGCGATGTACTCGTCGTTATTCATCCCAACGAATTGTGCGGATTCACGTTTTCCGCCAATTTTCATATTAACTGGTGTAATGCCAAGTGTTGCGGTTTTGTCGTCGCTTAACTGATCAACCTGTTTCGTTGTCAGTAATGACTGTCCGGCATTACCATTAGCGTCTTTGGTCATTACAAACGACTTAGACTGCCAGCTGTCCACCGCTGCGGTGTTAGCTGTTGCCAGCCCGAGCGCCAGGGCACTTAAAATGAAAATCAAATAACTGATTAAGACGACGACTGTTAGAATCAAGCCGTACCGTAGTTTTTCTTTTTTAATCTCTCTAATTGCTAAAAACATTTGTTCCTCCTGTATTTGTTGAAGTTCAACAAACTTACTATACACAAGCATACATGATATTATGATGAGATTACAAAATGATTTTTCTAGGATGTGTCTTCAAACTATCTAGTCATTAACACTATTGACGCAGCGTAAACAAATGTTCGGAACACATATGACGTCTTATCGTAGCAAGTAGCTACCCGTCTAACATGTTTAAGCCGATTAAAGAAACACTCAATTGAATGTCTTTCTTTATATATCCACCAGTCTACTGACCATGGTTCTCGATTATTCTCTTTTGGTGGGATTGTATACTTTCCGCCTTGGCTCGTGATGAATTCTCGAATTGCTTTACCACCGTATGCTTTATCGGCAACGACATTAACCCCAGTCAACTGAATGGTTTTCAATAATTCAAGCGCTACGGGACCGTCATGACGATTGCCTTCTGTTAACATAAATTTAACCGGGTTTCCCAATGCATCGACCAGCGCATGTATCTTAGTTGAATTACCACCAACGGAACAACCAATATTATTGCTTTCAAGTTTAGGACCGCTTTGTTTAGCACCGGCACTATGCTGATGCGCAATAACAGCCGTCGAATCAATATGCAGGTATTCCATATCCGCGTCCTAGCGAAGCGCGCGGAAGATACATTCCAATACACCATCGCGGCCCCAGCGGGAAAGCCGTGTATAAACCGACTTTCATGGTCCAAATCGTGCAGGTAAATCACGCCAAGGCGCACCAGTCCGATTGATCCACAGAATCGCATTTAACATGGTCCGATTATCTCGTAATATTGGACGACATGTACTTTATGGTGGAAATAATGACTCGATCTGGGTCCATTGCTCATCAGCGATCTCATAGCGATGAGTAAGCATCACAATCAGCCCTTTACTCCAACATATCAGATTCAGGCCGTTTCGTACAACTAGTAGGCAATTCGCGAATATTTTTGAGTTTGAAGACACATCTTAATTTATATTGTTAACTTGATGTGGCTTTGATTACGGTTACACAGTTTAATCATACCAAACTTCCACCGTTTATTCCACTTGTATAACAATGTGTTCAAACGTAACCTAAAAACAGACGCTCCATGTGTTCGACTGAAAAACTGGTTATTCAGTATAAGTCCAAAAGGCGCAACAGCACCCACGACTTGAACGGCATCGATTGAAAGCCGCAAACCAAACACGCTTGCGGCCATCTAACAATTTAAGGACCTGCTTCAAAAAATCAAAACTATAGACATTCGCAAAGGATAAAGAACTGGAAGCTTGTTTGCCACGAAATTTAATTCACAAAGAGTAGCCATGTTACGGATAGCGTATACAAAAATGCCGCAAAGCATCCGAAAGGTTTGGCTCCATCCTAATTTTGGAAAATGATGGGTGGCTTCATCGGTAGATCACCGTTAAGCACCTCTAATAGGCTCTTGTCGATGTCGCGCTAACCCGGCATGGCAGTTCTGAATGTACCCGCTTATATCTGTGCACAAAGCTACCAACGCTGCGGATTCGAGGAGACACTATGAGCACCACCATAAGCTCTGCGTAGGATTCTGAGCACTGCTCTAAGTGTGTGCCTGGACAACACACAGCACGGTTCTTCTCGTATACGGCAACACCGGTTTCGGCAAAGTAACGCTGGTAGTGTCTGCCAGCACCACGGATCTGTTCGGTATTGCCACGCCTGAGTTCACTGCTAACTGTAAACTTATTGCGATAAATCTGCTCGGCGGTTTGAGCGATGACGAAAGCAGCTTGATGGAGTGCTTGAAGCTTCCCCCGTTCGTCTAAACTGAGTTATTGATGTTGTCCTGTCGTGCTAATCTGAGAGTGGGCCATGATGGCTCCTTTCTTATATGCATAAGGTGCTTATAAGAAAGGAGTCATCATGACCTTTTTGGTCTAGTCTATAAGCTTTTGCACTTCAAGTTAAAATCGGAGTTACAAGAAGCCTGAACTCAGTATAACGTTTTGCTAGTTAAAAAAAGAAGCCAACAACGCTTCTCTTTTTTCGTGGGGTGGCACGTTTGTGGCACATTCCATCAGCACATTATATAATATTGATTTAGCAAAGTGTCCTAAAGGGCGGTTTACACCGCGATTCTAAATTTCATTCGTTTGAGACGTTTATTTCCCGGGCAATTTTTAAAGTTTCCGGACTGGTCACCCGCAAGCCATCAACCCGCTGCTCCAGGATCCCGGCCTGCTCGCAAGCCGCGGTGATATCGGAACCGGCGCCGTGCACGATGATAAGTTGATTATTGCTCTGCAACTGATGCAACTGATCAAGCAGTGCGGCTGGCATGTTTTTGGCCATGTCGCCGCCGATTTTGATAAGAATTGTCGCCATGTGAAGAACCTCCAAAAGGGTGGTAGTTTACGGTGCAAAGTACGTAAATGCTCAGCTTCTAACCGCTGTACTCCGCTCTGTGTCTTAGTCGAGCTGCGGGAGGTAGAAGCTTGCGGCTAACCGACTTTTGGAACAATGCCAAAGCCCGGCATCTTCCAAAAGTTCGTTAGTCCTCAGCTTCTGAGCACCTCCCTCCGCTCTGTCAACTGCTGTACGCCGCATTGATGTGGACGTATTCGTAGGTGAGATCTGCACCCCAAGCCTGGCCTGCGCTGTCGCCAACGCCCAAATCAATTGCGATTTTGACGGTATCGGGAGTCATTGCCTGCTGGACAGCGGGTAAGCTTAAGTCTTGCGGCTGCCCCTTGATCACCATCGGCACCTTATTAATACTAATGCTGAGCGCACTAGCGGCTAGCTGGACATCAGTATTCCCGAGGGCATCGATGATGCGGCCCCAGTTTGGGTCTTGACCGAACATTGCGGCCTTGACCAGGTTAGAACCGATAACCGCTTTGGCCGCCATTCGCGCCTGCAGGGCGTCCGCCGCCCCGGTGACGTCGGCCTCAAGGAGCTTGGTCGCACCCTCACCGTCACCAGCAATTTGCTTGGCCATTTCCTCCATGACTGCATGCAGAGCCGTAGTGAACTCAGCCAGGCCATTATCTATGGTAATTTCTGCCGCGCCAGATTGCCCGTTAGCCATGACCAAAACCATGTCGTTGGTGCTGGTGTCGCCATCGACCGTAATCTGGTTGAAGGTGCTCTCGACGTGCGCGGACAAAAGTTGCTGCAACAATTGCCCGTCAATTTTGGCGTCGGTGGTGATGAAACAGAGCATCGTACCCATGTTGGGGTGAATCATGCCAGAGCCTTTTGCCACGCCACTGATGGTGCAAACCGTGCCGTTTATTTTAAACTGCAAGGAGATGGTCTTGCTGTGGGTATCAGTGGTCATAATTGCCTGGGCAAACTCTGCGGTATCAGTCAGCTGCAGCTTGGTCAGCCCGGCCTTGATTTTGGGCATATCCAGCTGGTGACCAATAATGCCGGTGGACGCTACCCCAACCAGCTCGGGCGCAATGTTCAGCTGCGTTGCTACCAGCTGCTGCTCCTCAGCGGCATTCGCAGCCCCTTTGGATCCAGTGTAAGAGTTGGCATTCGCAGAATTAGCGACGATTGCTTGCAGTTGGTGCTGCTGCTTAATAGTTGCTTTGGTTAACTGGACTGGTGCCGCCTGAAACTGGTTTCGTGTGTACACCCCCGCCGCAGCTGCCGGCACGCTGGAAACGATCCAGCCGAGATCTGGCTTGGTAGGGTTGTGCCGCAAGTGGGCGTGCACTCCATCACTGCTGAAACCTTTAGGCCAAGTAAACGGAATTGTATTCATTAGCATATCGTTTCTCCTTTACAACGCCGCGCCAAGAACGTTCTGTTAGCGGCGTTCAACTTATGGTGCCTAGTCGAGCTCCACGGGACTGCCTCTGAAACTTTTGCAACTTGTTGCCATTAATACAATCGACATTGGAGTGGCACAGCCACGGAGAGTTTCAAGGACACCGGAGGGAAGCTTCCGCTCTGTTTGCTAAATCAATGCTGGCTGCAACGGAATTGCCGTTGTCTCTGGGTAGCCAAACATCTGGTTGAAGTTCTGCAGCGCTTGCCCAGCTGCACCCTTGAGCAGGTTATCGATCACACTGATTACCGTGACCACCTGGGTATCAGGGTTGTAAAGCCAGCCAATTGCATCCAAATTGCTGTAGTTAACATCCCGCAGTGTAGGCAAGTCCGCTCCGGCTAGGTGCACGCAAGGGGCATCTGCATACGTGCTCTTGAAAGCTGCCGTTAGCTTTGCATTAACAGTGCCTGCGCCCTGTGTCGTCAGCTCAGGTTGCACCTTTGCGTAAATGGAGCTCATGATGCCCCGGGCTACCGGCAGCAAACTCGTCGTGAACTGCAACGCCGTTACGTTGTGATCCCAGGCTTGCAGCTGCTGAACGATTTCGGGAATGTGCTGGTGCTTGTTGGCCTTGTATACGGAAAAGTTCTCATCAGCGTTAGCAAAATGCGTGCTCGGCGCGAGCTTCTTCCCCGCGCCCGTGGTTCCGGACTTGGCATCAACAATAATGGTCTGCACATCGATCAACTTTTGCTGAACTAATGGCGCCAGCCCCAGTAAAGTTGCCGTGGCGTAGCAGCCCGGGTTGGCGACGTACGAACTGAGCTTAGGCGTGAATTCGGCTAAACCGTATGTAGCCTGGGCTAGGTCTGCGGCGGCAGCTGGCTCCTTGTGGTACCACTTGCTATAGGCCGCGGGATCCTTCAGGCGCATGTCCCCAGACAAATCGATCACCGGAAACTTAGCGGCGATGAACTCGCCTGCAAGCTTGGCCGTGACGCCAGCCGAGGTGGCGAAGAATACGCAATCGTTCTCCGCCATTAATTTATGCACGTTTAATGCATAAATCATCGGGTCGGTTGGTGTACGTAGGTACGGCAGCACCGCGGATAAGTGAATGTTTACCTCTGAATGCCCGTATAAATTAATTTCATCCACGGCCGGATGCTGGCATAACAATTGATATAGAACCGTTCCGCTATAACCGGTAACACCCACTAAAGCTACTTTCATCCCGTCGTCTTCCTTTGCATGTTTATTCAATGGGTCTATATTAAGCCAAGCCGAATTAATATGCAACAATTACACAAAAAAAGCGTCCAGACAATTGTCCAAACGCTTTATTTAGTAGTTATTTTGGGTCATGTTCCTGATGCCACGCCGCAATCTGAGCGACTCGTTGCGCCCAGCGTGCCTCACTGCCCTGCTGGGTCGGGTGGTAGTAATGCTTGCCAATCAGATTGTCCGGCATCGTCTGCATGGTGGTCAGCTTATCCGGTGCGTCTTGGGCGTACTGATAATTCTTACCGTAACCCTCGTCCTTCATTAGCTTGGTCACCCCGTTGCGAATCTGGAGTGGTACCGGTTCGGCCATGGTGTGTTCAGCATCCGCCTTAGCGGAGAAGTACGCATCGTATGCCGCTGAGCTCTTAGGTGCCAGTGCCAAATAGGTCGTGCAGTGGGCCAGATTGGCCTGACATTCAGGCATCCCCAGAAATTGGCAGGCCTGAAACGCCGCCACGGCCACTTCCAACGCGCGTGAGTCCGCCATCCCGACGTCCTCACTGGCAAACTGAACTTCTCGCCGGGCAACGTAAAGTGGATCTTCACCCGCCGTCAGCATGCGACTGAGCCAGTACAGCGCCGCGTCCACGTCGGAATTGCGCATCGACTTGTGCAACGCGGAAATGAGGTTGTAGTGTTCTTCGCCATCTTTGTCGTAGAGGAGTGCCTTCTTGCCCATGATCTGGCTGAGGTCGTCCGCGGTCACCACGGTCACGTCATCCTTGACGCGGCCGTTCGTAACCGCCATTTCCAGCGTATTCAGGGCGGTCCGGGCATCCCCGTTAGCGTAACTGGCAATTTTGTGCAACAGGTCGGCGTCAATTTGGACCTTGATGTCGCCAAAACCCTGCGGTGCGGTAAGCGCGCGGTGCATCTGCGCCACCAATTCGTCCTCAGTCAACGCGTGTAGCACGAACACCCGCAACCGGGACAGCAGCGCCGAGTTGATCTCAAACGACGGGTTCTCGGTCGTTGCACCGATCAGGATGATACTGCCGCGCTCAACGTAGGGCAAAAATGCGTCCTGTTGGGCCTTGTTGAAGCGGTGGATTTCGTCTACGAACACAATCGTCTTGCGCCCCGCCGCCCGGTCATCCTCGGCGTCTTGCATCACCGTGCGGATGTCCTTGATGCCGCTGTTCACAGCCGAGAAGGTGACAAAGCGGGCCTTGGTTTCGTTCGCAATGATTTGGGCCAGGGTGGTTTTGCCCACACCTGGCGGGCCCCAAAGAATCATTGAGCTGATTTGATCATTTTTGATCAAGTTGTAGAGCACTCGCCCCTCACCAACCAGATTGGTCTGGCCGGCAAACTCGGCAAGGGTCCGCGGCCGCATCCGGCTGGCTAGCGGCTGATAGCCACTAGTGGGGGCCTGCTTGGGCTCCGGATCGTCGAATAATGATTCCTGCCGCATGCTAATCGTCCTTTCTAATATTCATACCGTGCGTCATGCATAATGTCCGCCGCCGTCAGCAACAGGCTCCCATCCGGAAGCGGTGCAAAATGGTTCTGCAAGAACACTTCCCGATCAGCGTCCGTAACGATGTGCACCGCCTGCAATCGCTTGAGGCCGAGCTCGTGCACCGCAAAGCCAAGCATCCGCGGCACCACCTCCGCCAGCGCAGCAGTGTCACTGTCCGGCATGCTCGCCACGGCAATCGTCGCGGCCGAGTCATCCGGCAGGAAGTTATCAAAGCTGAGTGTCGCTACCAGGGCCCCATCGTGCCAGTCACTAACGGCGTAAAGCAAAGCCTGGTCGCTCAGCACTCGCGCCATGGCGCGGTTCACATAATGTGCACTCGTCTCGATCGTGGTATCAATTGCCCGGTTTTGCGCCGCGGCGATGCGGGCATCACTACGCAGGGCGTAGATTTCCTTTAGCTTCACGCTGGTGAGCCAGTCGAGGGTGTAGTGCCGCGTCATGAAGGGGCGGTAACGTTCAAATTTCTGCATTATTTTGGGGATCCTTTCCGCTGCGTTTACTAACTTAAGTTTAGCACAACTGGATTTTGCTGCCGATCTGCGCCCGAATTTCGGTCTGCTTACATTATAGGTAATTTACACCTGCACACACAAAAAGCCGCAGCCTCCGAAGAGGCCGCGGCTTAAAATGAATTTGTTAATTTTTAAAGCACCGCCAGGATGACGAAGTTCAAAATGAAGCCCAGCGTTGCGATTGCGAGAATCGGGTGAATTTCCTTAGCCTTCCCCTGCACGAGCTTGATCAGGCAGTAGAAGATGAAGCCGGCCGCAATCCCGTAAGAGATGTTGTAGATAAGCCCCATGACGATGGACGCCATGAATGCCGGAATTGCTTCGGTGAGGTCAGACCAATCAATTTCCTTAAGGGAGCTGGCCATCATGACCCCAACAAGGATCAGCGCAGGCGCGGTGGCCTGGGTTGGCACGATGCTAATGATTGGCGCGAAGATGCTGGAAATCAGGAACATAACGGCGACGGTCACGGCGGTCAAACCGGTGCGGCCACCAGCACCAATCCCGGCAGCACTTTCAACATAGGTCGTCGTATTGGACGTCCCGAAGATGGCACCGATGGAAGTAGCAATGGAATCAGCGAACAGGGCCTTGTCGAGCCGGGTGGAGAAGCCGCTGCTGGTTTCCAGTTTCTTCATATCATCATCGGAGAAAATACCGGTCCGCCGGCCAGTGCCGATGAAGGTTCCGAGCGTGTCAAAAGTATCGGAGAAGCAAAATGCGAAGATGGTCATCAGTGACAGGATAATGTGACTGCTGTCAGTGAACAAGGTTGGCATCCCTTTTGGCCCGAATGCGGCGCCAAAGGTAGTGCCAAGCTGTGCGAATGAATTGCCTAGTGATGCAGAAGATGAGAAGTGCAGGCTGGTAACACCCATCGGGATCCCGACGAGGGTGGTTAGCACGATCCCAATCAGGACGGCACCTGGTACCTTCTTGATGGTGAGAATAACCATGATGACCAAGCCAATGAGTGCAAGGAGCGCACCGGAATTGGCGAAGTTGGTTAATGCGGGGACGATGCCACCACCAGTGACAACTGAATCGACCCCGTGCTTGAGGTTAGCGGCTTGGCCGGCTTGGAAGGCCTTACCGTTGACTGACAAAATATCAGAGGTATCGGAAGTGAACTGCAGGAAACCGGCGTTCTTCAGCCCGATGTAACCAACAAAGACCCCGATCCCCCCGCCGATCGCGTGTTGCAACATCTCGGGGATAGCAACGATGATCAGCTTCCGGATTTTGGTGACGGTAATGAAGATGTTAAACAGCCCGCAGATGAAAACCAATGCGAGGGCCTGCTGCCAGGTGTAACCGAGTGCAAACACAACCGTATAGGTGAAGAATGCGTTCAGGCCCATGCCTGGTGCCAGGGCGTAGGGAACGTTAGCGAAGAGCCCCATGACGAGCGAGCCGATTGCCGACGCGATGATCGTGGCGATGAAGACCGCCTGTGAAGGCATCCCCGTTTGGGAAAGTACTTGCGGATTAACAAATAGAATGTATGACATTGCGAAGAACGTGGTCATTCCGGCCATTATTTCTGTGGGAACGTTGGTTTTGTTCGCCTTTAGTTGAAATAGTTTGTCCATGATGTGCTCCTCATTGATTTGATAAGCACAGTTTACAAACATTAGCGGGCATATGCAAGCATAATGTGCGTGATTTTCGATAAAAAGACGAACATTGCGCCGCACAAAATGACACAATGGCCGGTTTAACACTTATTTGGAACTTTAAAATAATTTAAAGCATTTTTGTACGTAAAAAGGAGCCACAGTAGCAACCGAAGCTCCTTAAAAAAACGTTAATTTAGATAAACACGAACATTATCGTGACCACACAAGCAGGCACTGCTAGCGTAAAACTCCAACTGCCCGCTTCAAGAAGTCGTTGATCGCCGCAACTTCATCGTCGGTGTACTGATCGAGAAGGCGCTGCTCCTGTTCGTGAACGATACCCCGCATTTTGCGATGCGCCGTCCCAATCAGCTGGCCGTTCTTGGTCACGGCGTAGTGCACCGCCTTCAGGTTGTCTTCTTGTTTATAGGACGTCAGCAAGTCCAACTTGATCAGCCGCCGGGCATTCTGCGAAATTGCCCCTTTGGAAACTTGCAGAACCTCCCGCAAGGCAGCTGGCGTTGTCCCTGGGTGTTCGGTGACATAGTCGAGGAACATCTGCCCAACTGGAGCCACCTTGCAGACGGTCCGTTGCAGGTTTTTTGGCACGTTGTCCAGCACCATGCGGCCGGCAAGATCGGAATGGCTATCACTGCGCAGTCGTCCCATTGAATCATCGATTGCGTCCACCAGCTTATCTTCAGTCATTACATTTCACCGCCCATCGCACTGATTATACAGTAAAACTAGAACTTAGCAGCGGCCTTCTTGGCCCGGGCGCACGCATCAGCAACCAATTCATCGCGCCGGTCAGGGTAAGTATCAGCACCTTCAGCGTAAATCCCGGTGAAGTCCTCAACCCCCATGTACTTCATCTGGGCGCGAACGTATGGTGCGGCAAAATCTTCGTCAGGCAGTGCGGTGACGTCTTGGTTCTGGTAGAAACCACCAGCAGCCTGAATGTGCGCGGCCTTCTTGCCCTGCAGCATCCCCACTGCACCCTGTGCGGTGTAGCGGAAGGTTGCGTGGGGCACTTCGATCACGTCGAAGTACTGCTTGAGTTCAGCAGGAACGCCGTGGTTGTACATTGGGTTAACAAACAGGTACTTGTCAGCAGACAGGAACTCAGCGAGTAACTTGTTGGAGGGCTCGAGCATCTTCTTCTGCTCAGCAGGCAGGTCGTCAGGCTTAGTACCGGAAATCAGTGCGTCCCATGCTGGGAAGGTACTGTTGTTAATTGGGGGAACTGGTGCGGCAAAGAGATCGCGAACGACAACTTCATCGTCTGGGTGGTCCTGCTTGTATTCTTTAACGAATGCGTCCATGACCTTAAGGGAAATGGACCGTGGTGCTGGCTCTGGGTGGGCTTTGATAACGAGTAATTTCATGTTTTACTTACCTCTTTCGTTTTTTGTTTACTGCTAAACTATAGCCTAAGAGTTGCATTCTGTAAAGTACACATTTTAACTTTAGCGAAATTTAGCAATTATCTTACACTAGTTGCAGTGGTATTTAGTATGCGAACAGTCTCGCTAGTACACATAAAAAGGGTGTGCAGCTTAACAGCGACACACCCTTTAAAATTAATCTATTAATAATCGTAGTTTACTTAGTAGCTTCGGCCTTGGCCTGAACCTCGTTCTTCGCCTGACCATCGTTAATGAAGCCCATGAGGTTCTCCATTGAGAATTCAACCATGTTCCGCACCGCAGTGGCGGTGAAGTAAGCAATGTGGGGACTGAGGACGACGTTTGGCATCTGCATCATTTCGTCCCAGACTGGGTCGTTCAAACTACCCTTCTTCTCCAGGTTAAGCAGATCTTGTTCCTCAAACTCAAAGGTATCGATGCCGGCACCAGCAACCTTGCCGCTCCGCAGGTTATCAAGCAGAGCCTTCGTGTCGATCAAGTTACCGCGCGCGGTGTTAACAATGATGACCCCTTGCTTCATTTTGGCAAAGGAGTCGGCATTGATCATGTGCGTGTTTTGCGGTAAGCCGGGTACGTGCAAGTCAATGATGTCACTGTTTGCGAGCAGCTCGTCCAGACTGACGTAATCGTAGTCGCTGTCTGCAACTGGGTACGGATCATAGCACAAAACTTTGGCTCCGAACCCGCGGAAAATGCGGATGGCTTCGCGGCCGATTCGCCCAGTACCAACGACCCCAACGGTAGACTGGCCAATTTCACGGCCCATGTAGTGCATCGCGCCGTTGTAATCATTGTCCCGCAGGTGCTGTTCGACCTGGCCCAAGTTCCGGGCCAGGTGCATTGTTAAAGTAACTGCGAACTCAGCGATAGCGCTTGGTGAGTACGCAGGCACATTGCTGACGCGAACGCCAGCTGCGGCCGCACCCTCAAGGTCGATGTTGTCCAAACCGACATTCCGGATGGACAGGAATTTAATGCCCATGTCTGCCATTTTCTGGAACAAGGCGGCCGAATATGGCACCGTCTGCAGGCAGGTAATACCTTTAACACCCGCGGCCTTTGCCACGGTGTCTTCATTCAGGGTTTCAGTGAAAATCAGCATTTCATTGCCGGTCCGCTTTGCCCACTCCTGCAGGAACGGTCCTTCATCAACACGGGTACCAAAAGATGCTAGTTTCATAAAATAATCCTCCTATAGTCTTCGTTAATCCGTGACTCTGAATACTGGAGCCTATTACCAGTATCCGCCAACACACTAGAAATACACTGCGTTGCGGATTAACGACTCAGTGTATTTTACTGTGCTTACTTTAATACTTAGTGCAGCCCGTTTCCGGTGCCAACCCGGTTTGCGGGTGTGCTACCACTACTAAAATTGTACACGTTTGCCGGCCTCTAAATCCAGTAGTTTCTGCTTCATCGTTGTGCCGCCGCGGTATTGACCCAGGCCGCCCGCCTTGGGAACGACCCGGTGACAGGGCTGCACAATCAGCAGCGGATTGCTTGCCACCGCGTGTGCGATGGCGCGCACGGCCCGGGGTTTACCCACCCGTGTGGCTAACTCCGAGTAGGTCCAGGTTTGCCCATAAGGAATTTGCCGCAGCTGTGCATAGACTTGTTTTTGGAATGGCGTGCCAAAAACTGCATACAATTGTGGCGCTAATTGTTGCTGCCAGCCACTGAGCAAAGCCGCGACACCTTGCGTGATTGCGGTTGGCAGCGCGGCCGGGACTAGCGTGTCAGCGGCAGTTAGTCGCAGCAAATGCCGCGCCACACCCAGATCATCCTGCGGGCCACCCACAAATACCAGCCGCTCGTCCGCAAGCACTAGTAAATAAGCTCCATATTTTTGCTGTAAATAGCCATATTGGTAGTTCATTGATTCGACCTCCCACCCTACGTGCCCATACTGTTAATAGCCAATATCATTATAGCATTCTGTCACGAACATTCGTTCGCAAAACGGCAGCAAGAAAAAATACCATATGTCACTCTATAAATGCATATCCGCACTTAAATTTAATTTTTAGTTAGGGGGAG
Source organism: Lacticaseibacillus zhaodongensis (assembly GCF_009687905.1). GTDB lineage: Bacteria > Bacillota > Bacilli > Lactobacillales > Lactobacillaceae > Lacticaseibacillus > Lacticaseibacillus zhaodongensis. The sequence continues at coordinate 18,475 of NZ_BLBG01000026.1, forward strand.
CGGAAATCAGCAAAATATGGTAAGCTAAAGGTTCGATAGATGTAAGCGAACGGAGTCGGCGGGCCCTTGAATTTTGCACCTAACTGCCATTATTGCAGGGGCCGGTAGTGAAGCTTGTGCCGAAATACTGCAGCCGGGCTCCGCATCACTCATACGGACAAACTATGGAGGAACATTTTCATGAAAATTTGCGTTTTAGCAGGCGGGCGGAGCACCGAACGGAACGTGTCTCTTTCCAGTGGGACACGCATTACCAAGGCACTGCGGACCAAGGGACACGATGCAACCCTCATTGACCTGTTTCTCGGTTACGACCTTTCCGGCGTCACCGACATCAACACAGTTTTCCAAGATGCCAACATCCCCGATAGCATGGCTATTAGTGACGCCGTGTTAACGGATGATGATATCAATGCCCTGCGCACTGATGGCAGCACCCAGCTTTTCGGACCTGGCGTTCTTGAAATCGCCAAGGCGGCCGACATCGTTTACCTCGCCCTACACGGTGGTGACGGTGAAAACGGCAAGGTGCAAGCCTACCTGGATCTCAACAACATTCGTTACACCGGTAGCGGCGCCCTCGCTTCCGGGATCACGATGAACAAGGTCATCAGCAAGAAGATCATGCTCCAGAGTGATATTCCAACGGCCGCGTTCAAAGAAGTACTGCGGGTCGATGGTCCGCAGCAGGTGATGCCCTTTGGGTTCCCAATGATCGTTAAGCCAACGAGCGGTGGTAGTTCCGTCGGCATGACGATTGCGCAGAACCAGGCGGAGCTGGAAGCCGGCCTCAAGGAAGCCTTCCGCTTTGACCCTTCTGCCATCGTTGAGCAGTACATCACCGGCCGCGAATTCTCCCTTGGGGTGGTCAACGGCCATGCACTGCCCGCAATTGAGATCAAAGTGCACGACGGCTGGTATGACTTCGAGCACAAGTTCCAGCCCGGCCACACCGACTTCGTGACTCCACCAGATTTGGATACCGAGACCCACAAGCGGATGCAGGACATCGCTATCCGCACGATGGACGTTCTGGAACTGCAAAATTACGCCCGCATGGACTTCCTGCTGGATGAGGACAACAACCTCTTCGTCATTGAAGCCAACAACCTGCCCGGCATGACCCCGCTTAGCCTCCTGCCCCAAGAAGCAGAGGCTGACGGCACCAGCTATGAGGATTTAGTTGACGCCATCGTCGCCGGCAAAATCGCCCTCTATGATCAGGGCATGAACAACTAATATCCGTTAGAAATGACCCGCCAGTATGAGATACGCTGACGGGCCATTTTGCTGTCTAACGCTTCTCAACTTGCTGACAGCTTTTCCGGACAGTTAGTGTACAATGGTGCTAAATAATTACCCTTGGCAAACGGAGGCGACAACATGACCATCGAACTTTTACCGGCCCGGCCCAAACTCGCGGCGGAACTGTACGCCGTAGTTGCCGGCAGCCGTGACTACATCAACAAGTGGCTACCTTGGGCAGAAGATACCCAGAGTGTTGCAGATGAAGAACACTTTTTGCAACACATGGAGGAGCAGGCCGTGGCCCGCAAAACGTACATGTTCGCCATCCGTGCTGACGGCACAGTTGTTGGCGCAATTGACTTGCACAATATCGATGCGGCCAACCACCATGCTGAAATGGGCTACTTCTTAGGCGAAGAAGCCACTGGCAAGGGCATCATCCACCAGGCGCTAGGGCAAATCGAGCGTTTCGGTTTCGGTGAATTGGCCTTGAACAAGATCACTATCCTCGCCGCCACCGCCAACCAACCCAGCCGCCACGTCGCTGAGCGCGCGCACTACCACCTCGATGGGATTTTGCGCGCCGAGTTACTACTACACAACAAGTACATCGACTGCGCGGTGTACTCGAAACTAGCGACAGAGGCATAAGCATATCGCTATAAACCACTAACAGCCACCGGGCACTTCATTGCCGGTGGCTGTTTTGCGTCTATTTTGATTCCAGCCAGCGCCCATAAATCGTCAGCCAGTGCAGTAATTCCAGCTTTCTGACGGTGCCTAAACCCGGAAAGTGCTGCGTTGCCCCCAACCTGAGCAACTCGTCCGTGGCGCTGGTCTGTGCGGCGGGATGCACTCCTAACCATGCCCTGAGCGGGGCCACCGCCTCCAGGAACTTGGCGCCCGGATCGCTGAAATCATCATTATTGACGGAAACCAAATGGCGAATGCGGAGGCAACCATGTTCCACGTGTAACAAATGCAGGGCAATTGCGCGCTGCGGGTACCCATGCTCGTCGTAGTAGGCAGTAGCTAGCGGGTAATCGGCAACCCCTACCCCGGGTAAAAAGCGCAGCGGGTACTGGTAGAGCTCATCCTGCAGGGTGGCGTACTCCGCGGTGTAGTCACGGGTCGGAAAATGGTCCGCCAAATAGATTGCAGGGGCGTGGTGCAGCACCCGAACGCGCGCAACATCAGGTACCACGGCCAGCTGGCCCACCGACAGAAGCCCCACCTGGGCTTTGTTTTGGGTCAGCAGCATCGCGGCCTGCGCATCACTACCGTCAAAATAGCGGGCAAACTGCACCGGCTGGGGCAACGGCGTCGGTAAGGGGTAACGCGGCTGCGCGAGTAAACCGTACTGACCGACCTGCGGATTCTGAATCACAAATAAGGGGTGCTGCGCCTTAGCAAACGCCGCCACCACCCGTGGCAACACGGCGATGTCCTTCACTGGCTCGATAATGGGGATAATCTGCGGACTCAGCCCCGCCTGCATTGATGAGATCAAGGCCAGCAAATCATACTGGCGCCCGCGAATCAGGGGATAGTAATTCATTTTGTAGCCCCTGTTAGCCCGAGCTTAAGCAGTGCCATTTCGCCCGTCAGTGCATCGACTTCCTCCTGCAACGCCGTGGTGGTCGTGTCTGTAACGTCAGCAATAAATTGGTCATACAGATTATTTTCCGGGTGGTAGACATCATAACTAGCGCTCCGCTTACGCAATTCCTTGAGCAATTGTTCGTCACTGTACTGCGCGAGACCTTTTGCCACCCGCTTGGCCTTTTGCACCTCCCGATTGAGGCTGCCAATGAAGCGCAGCAGCAACTGCTCATCACTGATCTGTAATTCTTGATACCGAGCCGGCTTGACGATTGTCAGGGCCCCCGGCGTAGTGACTGGCACCACTGCCGCCGCGATGGCTTCCGGAGAAAAAGCCCGGTAGGTCATCACCCCGATATGCGCCGGAATTTCCACCTGCACCTTGGGATACAACTTGGCAGGTAAAACAAAATAATTGTAATTGCCCACAAAACTCAGCTTGGCTGCACTGTGAAAATCACTTTTGGTCACCTTGAGCTCAAAGCAGCGCCAGGTCCGCGCATCATCCACCGCCGTCTGCATGACCAGCGTGTCCACAATCCCCGCGTCATCGGGAAGACTGACCTCCTCAACGGCAGTCGCGCCCTGTTCTTCCCAATACGCGTAGAGTGTCTTTTCCAAATCTAAGGTCAGCTGCGTTTTGCTCATGTACTTGCCTCCAAAATAACTAATTGTCAGCCTCATTATACGAACGAGCGTTCCTGAGCACAATGGTCTAGCATTTGTTCCACGTGAAACATGCGGCGCAACCAACGTCATCTGCAAACAAAATTGGTTAAGTCCATTGACACCGTGTCACTATTGATTATAGTTAAGTGCATCAGTACGTTGACACGGTGTCACCATATCAAGAAAGGAGTTAGCCATGGTTCTTTCCACTTTCGAACACATTCCGCCCGCAAAACAAGACCGGGTACGCCAGGCCTTACTCAACGAATTTTCCCACTATTCCCTCGCCCAAGCGCAGGTGGCCCGGATTGTTAAGGATGCGGGCATCGCGCGCGGAGCATTTTACAAATACTTCGCTGACCTAACTGATGCTTACAACTATGTTTTTGCTGAGGCCATGCGCACGTTGCACCAGCGCCTGCCCCAAAGGCCAACGCTAACTAATAGCGACCAATATATTGATGCAATCAAGCAGTTGTTGCTTGCGGCCGATGAGGCGGGCTACCGGCAATTATTCACGATGCACTACCGCTACAACGAAGCCTGCCTCGGCAATCAGCCCAGCAGCATCGTTAGCGGCGCTGACGGCCCCACCCAATGGGCGATGACCATCTTGTACCACCAGACCGTTCGCGACATCATTTTGGACCCGGACAGCATGGACCAGCGCCTCGCCCAACTGCGTAGCGCTTTGCAAAATCAGTAACTATTAAGGAGAGATGCCACATGTTCCTAGCCCTCAAAGAAATCAAAAAGGAAAAATTCCGCTCGAGCCTGATTGTCGCCATGATTGTTTTAATCGGCTACCTGATCTTCATTCTCACCAGTCTGGCGCTCGGATTGGCGCAGCAAAACACTGACGCCATCAACTCGTGGGGGATCAGCCGTATCACGCTGAACGCCAACGCTAACGTCGACATGCGCCAGTCATTCTTGACCAAGGAGCAGGTCGGCAAGCTCAGCAGCAAGGAAGCCGTGATCGGCGAAACCTCCGTTGTCGCAAAAGCCAAGCACCACAAGGCCCTCTCGGCAGTTTTCCTTGGCCTCAAGAAGCAGCAATTCATCTACAAGAACATTAAGCTGGAAAGCGGCCGCAACGCGCACAGCAGTCACGAAGTCGTCGTCGATACCGCGTTTAAGAATTCTGGTTACAAGCTTGGCAGCAAGTTCAAACTGAACGACGACAAAAAGAAGTACACCATTGTTGGTTTCACCGACAAGGCCAAGCTGAACATCGCCCCCGTCGTTTATGGCCAACTGCAAACTTGGAAGAGCCTGCGCGGCATCATGATGGGCCCAGTTGCCTCCGCCGTTGTGTCGAAGAACGCAAACTACAAGACCAAGCAAAGTGGCGCCAAAACCTACAGCAAGCAACAGGTGATTCAAAAGCTACCCGGTTACCAGGCGCAAAATAGTACCTTCGTCATGATGATCGGCTTCCTGATGGTCATCTCGCTCATCATTATCGCCGTGTTCATGTACATTTTGACCATGCAAAAGCTGCCCAATTACGCGGTCCTACGCGCTCAGGGCATCCCCAGTCGGGTCCTGGTCGGCGCAACGGTCGCGCAATCCGTCCTGCTGGTAGTTAGTGGCCTTATTATTGGGGTCTACACTTTCTGGTGTTGGAGAAATCCAACGCTAAGAGTGTAGGCCCCTTTTAAATGACAAAATAATAGGGCA
>NZ_BLBG01000027.1 GCF_009687905.1 Lacticaseibacillus zhaodongensis
AATGACCCCTGTGGAATACATTACAGGGCACAGCGGAAAATAATCTGATAACTGTCCAACTTTTCTATTGCACTCCAAGGATTGCAACTGCTACTTCTTGACCAAAGCGATTAGTGATACGCGGCTGGCGGAGATCACAGCGGGAATTGCGGCCGATCCCGCAGCCGAGTTGCTGCACACGCTGCCGGTATTTGAATAGGATTTTGGTGGTCTGACTTAATTGTCGGGCCACTTTTTGATGCGTGAAGGCCGGGCAGTGGGTGTCTCTTCCTCCCACCCTACGCTTCGCTACGGTGTCCATTTGCTCTAACCGCTAAAGCGATAAGAGCAATGGCTTCACTGTCGGCAGTGACAGACAGGCATGCTGGGGTCGGCTGCAGATTTGACCAAAAACCGCCTCAAATCTTCCGCCTAAACTACGAGCCCGTGTCGCTTCGCTCCTTCACGGTCTCTTCGTTCTCCCCGATAATTGATGGGTGTAGCAAAGCTACTCCCATCAATTATGTTTTCAGCATGGTCACTGCCACCAGCTCCGTTCCGGAAGAGACACCCACCGCCCTCCAAAGTCCGTTGCCAATCGTTCAGATTCCCTTGAGATGATTATCGAATACAAGGTGGTGTTAGACTCGGGACTATCGTTTGTAATCACAAAATAACAATCGGTTCCCACTTCTTGCCACCACATGTCCATTTTGCAAAAAAGGTAAATGCGCTGTCGTTTGTTGCGAGCGGAAGGTATAATCGAGTTAACAAGACGCTAACTTGGGACGACCATTAATTCTTGTGCCGTCGCAAGCCTGATCAGTAAAGGAGAACAATCATGGATAACAAACAATACGTTTGCCCCAAGTGCGGTAATCAAAGCTACACCCAGGACCAGTTTCAGGCCACCGGTGGGACTTTTGCCAAGCTCACCAACATTCAGAACAAACGCTTCATCACGATCAGTTGTGAAAGATGCGGCTACACTGAACTGTACAAGGCCCAGACTAGTTCTGGGATGAACGTCCTCGACTTCCTGATGAACAGCTAGTCAACCACCTCCGGCTAATACCGGGGACTTGTAAGCGCATCGCCTAACGACGACACGACTACAATTTGCTTAGATACAGCGATTGCCCGCAAGCAGGTCTTACGTGCTAATTACCAAAGCCTTTAGAGTCCGCAGGTTGCCAGACGGACTTGGTGCTTTAGCGCCTTAGTTCCGGCGGACGCCGAAGGGCCAGACGGACTGTTTTGTTAATTGAGAGCTAATCCTTTAGCCAAAATGTTTTTCGCGGCATTGTGATCACGAATGTGGAAGGCTCCACACTGCGGGCACGTCCATTCCCGGTCAGTCAACGTGAGCTTCTGGTCACCAGCCATTACGAAACCGCAGTCACTACACGTTTGCGTGGTGTTTCGCGGATTGACAGTTACAAACTGGCAGTCATATAACTCGGCTTTATACGCCAGCATACCTAAGAAAGTTCGCCAGCCAACGTCTGCAATGCTCATTGCCAATGCGTGATTCCGCAACATGTTCTGACTACGCAGCTCCTCTGCGACAACCATATCGTGGTTCTTGATAAGTGCTGTCGAGACGAGATGCAGAAAGTTTTTGCGGCGGTTCGCCACTTTGCACTGAATGTTTGCCACCATTATTCGTTGCTTTTGATAATTGCGAGCTGTTCTGAGTGAACGGTGTTCCTTCTTGGCCCGTAAGCGCCGCCGAGCGAGAATACGCTGTTGTTTTGCCAGCTGGCCTTTGATGACGCGGTAGTAATGGGGATTGGGGATAACGTTACCGTTTGAGTCAGTCAAGAAATTGTCGATGTTCAAATCGATGCCCACCGCCGCTTGAGCGGGTTTAGCGGTATGCACGAATGGCGTATCAGAGCCCAGCATCATGGACAAAAAATACCGTCCAGTGGCGTCACAACGAATTGTGATTGTGCCAACACGGATACTATCCGCATGGCTGAATAAGCGTTTCTGCGAGCCGGAAACACGAATTTTGCCAAGGCCGCTGAGGATAAGGTGCCTTTTGTCGAGAAAACGATTTGATCCATTTGCGAGTCCAACTTCGGTTTTAGTGTAACGAGTTGGTAACTGGTAACTGCCATTGTCACGTTTACGGTGAAAGACCGGCACCCCTGAACGATGTACCTGTCGGAACATTCTCCATGCGTTCTGATATGCCCGGCGAGCTTGGTCAACAACGTCAGTCCTGATGTCAGTGCCAGCTAACCAGGGATGGATAGCAAACAGCATTTGGGTATTGTTCTTGCGGCGTTGTAAGTAGGCGATGCGGTCCTGAACAATAGCGATGGGAACTTTAACCTGATGAAGCGAGTATAGTTCCTTGTCGATTGCAACCATTTCGTTGTAAGCGAAACGACTGGCATTGATGTTGTTGTCGATGATTTGCCTTTGTGCAGAAGACGGAAACAGGCGCATTTTAATACCGAAGTAATAGTTCAAATTTGCCATTTTCTTAGCCATTTGGTTTCACCTCCTTACCCCTACATTATACTTGCCACAGTATAGTGTGGGCAATATAAACCACACTATTTCAATAGCTTTACCAGAGAATTCATGGCAAATGATAATTACATTAATAAGAAGAACTATGCTTGCGGTTTTTCTTATCATCTGGCTTGGCTAACAAAATAACGCTGTGCGGTTTTTACTACATCTAAGTTTGTCCAGATATGCTTGAAATTCTGAGCACACCTACTAACGACAACGAAATTATCATTTAGCAGGCAGAGTGATGCTGGACCATATACACCTACTGCTCAATTTCAAACAGAAGTATGTTACGGTGAACGTGGTCAAGATTCCAAACGATGCGTCAGCACGGACTTGGTTTGTCGCCCACCCGGAAACAAAGCAACTCCTTTGGGGCGGACGCCTATGGTTGCCCAGCTACTACACGGAGACGCTTTGCGATGTGTCAAAAAAAGCGTCGCCAATTACATTCAAAATCAGAGAACGGAAAGGGGAAAGGCGAGACGCCCAAGCAAAAAGGCCAACTAAGATAAGCCAGTAATGGCTTACCTCCTCTGACCAAAGCCAGAGGTTTCTTGCCAAAAAATAATGCAATTATTAAAAGATAAGCACATCGCACTTTATGTTACTGGCAGCATCGCCGCCTACAAAGCCGCCCTGCTCACCCGCCTGTTCATTAAGGCTGGCGCCCAGGTGCAGGTCGTGATGACCAAAGCGGCCGCCGAGTTCGTGACCCCGCTGACTTTCCAGACCCTGAGCACACGCCCAGTTTTGACTGACCTGTTCGCCCCGACCGCAGGCAACCCCATCAAGCATATCCACATCGCTGATTGGACGGATATCGCGGTGGTTGCACCGGCGACCGCCGACATTATCGCAACGATGGTCTCTGGTAGTGCGCACGATGCCGCAAGCAGCACCCTGCTCGCCACCAGTGCCCCCCTGTTCGTCGCGCCAGCGATGAACAGTCACATGTTGCACAACGCGGCAACGCAGCGGAACCTCGAGCAGTTGCATGCAGACGGTGCCCACGTGATTGATGCTGCCCACGGCTTTTTAGCCGAGGGTTACACAGGCAGCGGCCGGTTCGTTGAACCAGAGGCCATCGTTGAGCACATCGAAAGCTACATTCAGGAGCACTCAACGCTGCCCCTGAGCGGTAAACGCGTCCTTATTACCGCTGGCGGTACCCGTGAAGACATCGATCCGGTTCGCTACATCGGCAACAAGTCATCCGGCAAAATGGGCTACGCGCTGGCCCAAGCCGCCTTTGCGCTTGGTGCCAAAGTCACTTTGGTCAGCACCGTGCAGCGGCCGCTACACCAAGACATCAAACTCGTGCCGGTAACTTCAGCCGAGCAGATGCAATTTGCCGTCGACACGGAATTCCCGCGGGCTGACGTTACCATCATGGCCGCCGCCGTCGCTGATTTCCGGCCGCAAACAACTGCCAGCAGCAAAATCAAGAAACAAAGTGCCAGCAACCAATTGCACTTAGACTTAGTGCAGAATCCCGACATTTTGGCCGGTCTGGGTGCAAGCAAACGGCCCGGCCAGTTCTTAATCGGTTTCGCGGCTGAAACCGACGACGTTTTACCCAATGCAATCAAGAAGTTAACCAGCAAAAATGTCGACATGCTCGTCGCTAATGACGTCAGTGGTAACGATGTCGGCTTCAACGCGGACAACAACCGTGTGACCCTTCTGTTCAAGAACGGCCAACCCGAGAAACTGGCCACCGCCAGCAAGGATGACATTGCCCGGGAAATTCTGCAGCGTGTTGCCGGATTAATCAATTAAAGCCGCATAACTTAAAAATAGTCCCACCAGACATTCGCTTTCAGTCTGGTGGGACTATTTAGTTGGTTTTAGAAACTATTTTGCGACAGGGCGGCGGGCTAATAAATAATACAGCAGCGCGGTCCCGGCCATCGCAACAAAGGTGGCACCGACCGTAGTGGCAATGATTGTTACGTGGCGCAAGCCGAAGTACAGCGCGATGCCGACCGCCCACGCACAGATGGCGCGCCAGTTCCAACCACCTGCGTACCAATAATCGCCACCGACCGCCGTAAACTGGGTAACCTCGTAATGCCGCCGGTGAATGAAGTAGTAATCCACCAGAAAAATCGCAATTTCCGGGCCCAAAAACATGCCAATCATGTCCAGAAAGGCGGTGAACGCACTCAAAAAGGTGCTGAACAGTAGTGGCAGGAAGGACACACCCGTTGCGACCAGCGTGACCAGCCACAGTGCCGGGGTCAGCTTCAACTTGTGAAACATATTCGTGACTGCTGACCCCGCCGCCATTAGGTTAACAGCATTAGCGGTCGTACTCGTGATCACGATGACCAGCAGTGCCAGCACGCCCAAACCGAGCTTGGACGCAATCGTCGACGGGTCGGAATCGTTCGGATCAAACTGCCCGCTGGTGATTGCCGTCGCAATCGTGGCGGTCAAGCCGATGAAGGCAAACCAGAACAGACCGAGGTTGGCGCCCAAGAAGGAATGGGTCGTTGCCGCGCGCTTAGTCTTGCTGAAGCGGGAAAAATCCGCCGCGGCCGTTACCCAGGCAAGGTTAAATGCGGCTAGCACGTCAATTGCCGCGCCGGGGGTCATCGCCAGGCGGTGGGCCGGCCGCCACGCTAGAATCGCGTGCAGCGAAACATTTTGGAACACCACAACTGATTCCCAGATTACAAAGAGCATAACGAGCACAATGCCGACCCGTTCGATCATGCGCACGGAGCGTTCCCCAAGTGAGATTGAGGCCAAGTGTAACAGTGACATCACGCCGATGCCCACAATCAGGCCGCGATTACCACCCGGCGTACCGTACGCGGGCCAACCCAGAATGTCCTTCAGAATCACCGAGATGGAAATGGCGGCAATGAAGGTGTTCGCAGCCGCCCAACCGATGAACTGCACCACGTTGATGACCGACGGGATAAAGGACCCGCGCAGGCCAAAAGACGGCCGGGTGAGCGCCATTGCGGGCAGGCCAGTCTTGTAGCCTATATAACTAGCCAGCGCGAGCAAAATGTAGGACAAGATGCCGCAAACAATCAGCGTGGTTGAGGCCGTGGCCATCCCCGCTGCGGCAATCACCCCGCCGATGTACCAAGTGCCGTTGTTGGCGTTCGCACCGATCCAGGTCGCAAACATGTCCCACGAACCACTTGCACGTTCTTCAGTCGTTATTGGATGTACCCGTCCGAATTGTTTAGCCATTACGTAGCCTCCTCGAAATTAATAACATGCGTACTATCGTATCATGCTTCCGCGGCCCACCACCACCGGTTAAGCGCGAATGTTCCACGAGCCATAATTAGGTTTGCACCCGGCAAGCAGATATAATTATAGGTATCAATCAATAATCTGTTGTTGCCCCAAACCCCTTTGCGGAAGGAGGAAACCCGTGGCCAAGCAAGCATCCAGTTTTATCAAAACCACTTACGTCACCATCGTTATCGTCATTAGCAATTGCCTGCTCTTCCTGGCCACATCGGCGGGTTTACTGCCGACGACCACTTTAGCGAGCCTACCCGCCGCCGTTCTGCACGGTCACTGGCTACCACTGCTAACGGCATTTTGGCTACACGCCTCTTGGGAGCACCTCGCCCTCAACATGTTTACCCTACTCATCATCGGTCCAGTCGCGGAACATTTTTACGGCCACCTGCGTTACACCTTAATCTACCTGAGCGCCGGCATCGGTGGTAACCTGCTGGCCTGTTACCTCTTCGCTCTCCTCGCCAGCACGCGCGGTGGCCACTGGGTGGAACTCTACACCGCTACCTATGACCTCGGTTCCTCCATTGCCATTGCCGGCGTCATCGTGGCCAGCGCGGTGGTCCTGTTACCACTAAACTTCCCGCGCCGCCAGTTGTCCCGCTGGTGGAACGTGGCGGCGTTCGTCTATGCGGTCATCGTCCTGCTCCCCATCGGCCCCACGGCAATGCCAGGTTCGACCGTTTTGCACATCGGTGGCGCTTGCGTCGGTTTGCTCTGGTTTATCTACGGTAGCCGGCACTACCGGCGCCGCTAATGGTAGCCAAAAAACACTGCTACCAGGATGTGTTGACTCACCAACATTTACAGAGTTAACTACGAATATCTACGTAGGGCGGTGGGGGTAGCTACCCCCACCGCCCGGCCGCTATCTGCAGCAATTTTGATACTAAACGTAAAAAAACTAGGGTAGCACTCCCATTCAGGAGTGCTGCCCTAGCTCTTTTAGTACGCCTTACTTCTCAGACTTCTTTGCTTCCTTGCTGTGCTTGCCGTTTTCACCACGTTCACCGTACGTCAGGCTGATCAGCCCAGGTAGGATGACCGGAATGATGAATACTAGGATGATCAGACCGATGATAACGGCCAGGGCAACCTGGATCAGGGTCAGCACGCCGGATGGCATCAGCGCCGCGAAGGTCCCGCTCAGGATAACCGCGGCGGACAGAACGACCGCCCCGATAACCCCACTGGCTGCGACAATACGCTTCTTCGGGTCAGGATTTTGAACACCGAATTCACGGTATTTCATCATGAGGAAGATACTGTAGTCAACACCCAGTGCAATCAGCATGACGAAGCTGAAGAATGGAGTGTTCCAAGTCAGCATGTGCTGGCCGAGAACCAAACCACTTACCAAGCGAGTCAAGCTGAGGGAGGCAACGTAGGCCAGGACCAGCGTTGCGATGATGTACAGTGGCTGGAGAATTGAGCGGGTAACGACCATGAGCGCCAGGAGGATCCCGATGATCATGATGGCTGCCGTCCGGACAAAGTCACTGCTTGCAATGTGCTGGGTATCACTGGTCGATGCAGTCTGGCCACCGATAGCGACCTTAGCGTTCTTCAGTGGCGTGCCCTTAAGCGCGTTCTGAACATCGCCTTGCATGTTGTCGACCCGCTTCATTGAAGTTGCGGATGCGGGGTCGGTGCTAAGAACCACCGTCAGCTTGGTCGTCTTGTGATCAGCTGACATGTAGGTCTTGACCGCCGTCTTGTAATCCTTGGTCTTCAAAATTTGCTTTGGTACATAGTAGGACTGGGCAGCGGCAGAATCTTGCAGGCCGCTCAGGTAGGATGATGCACTCGCAACACCCTTGTTGATCTTACCCACACCGTTGCCGGCGGTTGTCAGACCAGACTGCAATGTCTTCATCTGGTCGACAGTGCCTTGCAAAGTGCTGTACATGGTCTTTTGACCATCTGCTTCTTGCTGGAGGCCGGTCGTCAGTTGTGGTGTCTGGGCCGCAACGGTCGTCAGACCAGCAGTGAGCTGTTGACTACCGGAAACGAGCTGACCGCTACCACTAGCAGCCTGCTGCACGCCACTGGTGTATGCGGTAAGGCCGCTGGACAGCTGCTGGAGCTGGCCGTTCAGAGTGGAGTTGCCGATGGTGCTGGCGATGGTAGAAGCGTTGGTGGTGTTGACACCGCTACCGTTGACCTTGGCGTTCAGCTGGTTGGCGATGCCAGCAGCTGAGGCGGATGCCGTCTGAAGTTGAGCCAAACCGTTAGTTAGCTGGTTCATTTGGCCACTCATCCCGCTCAGCTGCTTCATTGCGCCACTAAGATCACTGGTGGAGTTCAGCAGCTGGTCGGCAGAGTTGATCATCTTTTCCATGCCTGCCAGTTCGGTCGTCAGCTTCTTAACTTCAGCCTGAGATGGCAACTGGGCCACCATCTTGTTCAGGGCGCTGGTGTCTGGAGTCTTCATGGTAGAAAGCTGACTCTGAACGCCGGTCAAAATGGTGCCGTTTGGCTGGATGTTGTTCTTCAGGTTAGCGGTTGCGGTGGTAATGATCTCGTTAGCCGCAGTCCGGTCAGCCTGGGACGCGTTTGGATCCTGGGCAATCTTGCTTGCTGACACAATAATCTGCTGTTCAGATGCCGCGGACCGCTGCGTGTTTGCCCCAACTTGCGTGAGCGCCGTCTTTAGCGTCCCTTCAAGCTTCGTCAGGCTCTGTGCCTGGGTCTGCAAAGCACTGATCTGGCTCTCACTAGCTTCCAGGTTTTGGAGCAAGCCCAGCATCTGCTGCATCTGCGGCAACATCTGCTTAGCCTGGGCAACCTGCTGCTTCATGACCGCGGCCTGCTGCGTCAGGCTGCTGAGCTTCTGCTGCTGGGCAGCGAGGGAGTTCAGCGTGCCGGAGTTAGCGGCGAGGGCGGAGTTGATCTGCTGGACACCGGCGTTAATCTGCGTGTTGTAAGCACTCAGACCAGCGATGGCGAGCGGCAGCTGCGCGCTCTGGCTGCTCAGCTGGTTGACGCCAGCGTTAACCTGGCCGGACTTGCTGGACAATGTCTGCAAGCCATTATTCAGCGTACCGACGCCACTGGTCAGCACACTTGAACCCTGCGCCAACTTTTGCGTGCCGGTCGTCAACGCGGAGCTACCGGTCAGCAGTTCGTTGGTGCCGGCAATCATTGTCTGCACACCATTCAAGCCGCTGGCCATGTCGGTGCTAGCCAGCTTGTCGGTCGCCTGGTTCAGGCCCTTGTTGATTTTGGCAAGACCAGCACCGGCCGTGCCCATTCCCGTAGTGACGGTGCCGAGTTGCTTGTTAACGTAGAGCGGCTTGACGGCAGAACCGGCTGGCTCCGTAACGGAGGCAACGGTCTTGACGCCCTTTTCGCTCTGCAGCTTCTTGGTGACCTGATCGATGACTTTCAGGTTCTCTTCATTGTTAAGCTTGTGATTGCTCTGAATGTAAACCGTTGCTGGCTCGGCAGTCCCCTTGGAGAAGTGGTCCTGCACGACGCGGAAGCCGACCTTAGCCGGAACGTGGTCGCCCAGTTCAACGGTACTATCGTAGTTCAGGTGGTTGCTGTAGGTCATGAATGACGGAATCGCCAGCAAGATGATGATGCCGAGCGCGATGAATGGCTGCGCAACGGAATTCTTGGCCAGGAAGTTCCACATGCGGCTCCGGGACCCACCATTGAAGTTCTTGGTTGGCCAGAAGATCCGCTTGCCCAGAACGGACATGAAGAATGGGTTCAGTGTGAGCAGTACCAAAAGTAGCACTGCGACCCCGACCGCAACCCCAACGGCGGACTGGTAAATGGAGAACTTAGCCAAACCGAGAACGGAGAACCCGATCAGCACGGACAGGCCACTGTACAAAATGGTCCGGCCGGCGATCTTCCGCGCCTTGTTCGTGGCCTCAATAGCGCCTAACCCAGAACTGAGTTCCTCTTTAAATTGATCATAAAGCAGGATGTTGTAGTCAGTCCCAATCCCAAACAGGACCACGACCAAGAACACTTCGGTGAAGGATGACAGCGGGAAGCCGGCATGCTTGACCAGATTCATGATGACACTCATCGAGGTGACAACCGCCACACCCACGGTCAGCAGTGATACCACGGGCACAACTGGGGAGCGGAACACTAGGATCAGCACGATGAAGATAAAGATGGCCGCGATGAGCTCGGTCTTTTGAATCCCCTTTTCAGTTGATTCAACAAAATCCTCGTTCAGGATCTCACCACTCGTCACGTAGGTCTTAACGCCATGCGTCTTGGCCCCCGCGGTGAGCTGCTTGGTCATCGTTTTGACCTGTTCGGACTTGGAGACCTGCAGCTGCATGAGCTCCGTGGTCTTGTCCTTTGAAATTAACTGCGCCTTGGTTGCGGCGTTGTCGTTGGGCGCCATGACGTCCTTGACGTGGTAGCGGTCTTCGTGGTGTTTAAAGCGACTGACCGTGTCGTCAATCGCGTGTTTCTGACTTGAGGTCAGTTTCTTGTCACCATTACTGAAAACGATTACAGCCTGGCGGGTATTCCCCTGACCGCGGCCCCAATCCTTTTGAATAACGTCGGCAACTTGACTCTGGGCGTTGCTGGGAATCTTAGTTTGCCCGTAATCACGAACAAGCTGACTGACATTCGGCATCAAGACGAACGACAGTACCAGTACGACAACCCATGCAATCAGGCCCCAGCCATGATGTTTATTGAAGTTTTGCATGTCTGCTCCATTTCCTCCATGTTAATCTGAATACTTTTAATTAATGACGCGTATGAATCGCTAGGTGGACCCTCGCCGCAGCGAGTAATCTGGTCCACCATAAAATTATCAACGTTATCTATTCTATAGCAGGCGCCTTTTTCAGTAAATTGAATTTATGCAATCGGCGACACTTCAACAAAATTGGCGCAAAAGTCGTGCGGGTGGTTGTTCCTGCCGACTAATTTGCATGAAATAACGCCGTCTCGTTTTTAAGCTGAGATTGGTCTAATAATATAATGCAATTTTGCCGATTTTCAATAACAATTACCAGCTTTCACGGCGAATTATACTGGAGTTTGCCGCCCGTTTCCCGTACAATTAAAGGAATCTAATTTTCAAGCATTACATCACATTTTGAGCAAAAGGAGGAACGAACAATGTACGCACGCATGCGCAGTATCAGTTTAATCGGCAGAATCATCATGGGCCTGATCGTCGGCACCATTCTTGGGGTACTTGTTCCCTCCTGGAGCTTCATAGGCATCTTCGGCCAGCTCTTCGTCGGCGCACTGAAGGGCATTGCGCCCCTACTGGTCTTCTTTTTAATTATGAACGCCATTTCTAAATATGAGGGCGGCAGTGACACCCATTTCGGGTCGGTAATCCTGCTCTACATTAGTGGGACCTTCCTCTCCGCGGTTGCAGCGGTTTGCGCAAGTTTCATCTTCCGCATCCACCTTGTCTTTCCGCAGGCGGTCAAGGTTAGCAATAGTGCCCCTAAAGACCTCGGTAGCGTTTTGAACGACCTGCTAGTCAACGCCGTCAGCAACCCCCTGCAAGCAATCACGCAGGGGAACTACCTCTCAATCCTCTTCTGGGCGCTGGTACTCGGGTTCGCCCTGCGCCACGCCCACGCCGGCACGAAGCAGGTGCTGACCGACTTCACGAACGCAATCGGCAAGGCGGCGGCCTTCGTCATCGAGTTCGCCCCGCTGGGAATCGTCGGCCTGCTTTTTGACACCATCAGCAAAACTGGTTTCGCCGGCGTGGCGCGCTACGGGCAGCTGGTCCTTTTGCTCGTCGGCACCATGGCCTTCGTTTACCTGGTGGTCTACGCGGCGATGGTTGCGCTGATGACGCACCAGAACCCCTTCCCACTGGTCTTGTGGACGCTAAAGGAGTCCGGCATCCCCGCCTTCTTCACCCGCAGCGGCGCCGTAAACATCCCGATTAACTTGGGCGCGTGCAAAAAGCTCGGTTTAAATGAAAAATCCTACGCCGTCTCCATTCCCCTTGGCGGTTCCGCCAACTCTGGGGGCGCGGCAATAACCATCTCCATCATGACCCTTGCCACCTGCTTCACGCTGGGCATTCACGTGTCCTTCCCGCTGGCACTGCTGCTGTGCTTCCTGACTGCACTCGCGTCGACCGGTGTGTCCGGCATTGCGGGTGGCTCGCTGCTTATCATCCCCATGGCTGCCAGCCTCTTCGGCATCAGCAATGACATCGCCATGCAGGTCGTCGGGATTGGCTTCATCATCGGCGTGATTC
The DNA here is from genome assembly GCF_009687905.1 of Lacticaseibacillus zhaodongensis. Taxonomy (GTDB): domain Bacteria; phylum Bacillota; class Bacilli; order Lactobacillales; family Lactobacillaceae; genus Lacticaseibacillus; species Lacticaseibacillus zhaodongensis. Next base: position 12,008 of record NZ_BLBG01000027.1, read on the forward strand.
AAGATTCCGTCGAGACCGCGGTCAACTCGGCGTCCGACCTGCTGTTCACGGCCACCGGCGAGTACCACGACCTGATGAAGGCCGGCACGCCGGTCGATATCGCGGCAGCGGTACGGAAAGCAAAAGCCTAGTCAGTCACGACAAACACCTGTTACCAACTAAGCTCAACGCCGCGAATCGAGTAGCTGCTTAACTAATTACAAAATCAATTGTAGCGGCGGTCCCGCGCAAGCAACATGACCGCGGTCAAGTTAACCTAATTTATTGAAATCCACATACGCAAAGAACGCCACCAGCCAAAATTGACTGGTGGCGCTCTTTATTTGCATTAATTTTGTTGAACTACTCCGTCACCCGTGCCGCCGTATCAAACGCCAGCTTGATCATTTCGTCCAGCGTTGTCTGCCGGTCGGCCGCGGACAGATGCTCATCCCGCTGCAAGTGGTCAGACACCGTCATGATGGCTAATGCACGCCGGTGGAATTTTGCCGCGAGTAAATACAAGCCGGGTGTTTCCATCTCCGTAGCCTTCACGCCGTAATCAACCAACTTCTGGCGGTCCATCTCATCGTTGTAGAAGCGGTCCTCCCCCAGCACATTACCGACCACGGTGTGCAAACCGGCGTGCTCTGCCAGGTCTGCGGCCGTCCGCAGCAGCTTGTAATCCGCCGTGGGGGCAAAATACATGCCCGGACCAAAGGTGTTGGCAATAATGGACGAGTCCGTGCTGGCTGCCTGGGCGAGCACGATGTCGCGCAACTGCACGTCGTTATCCATGCCGCCGCAAGTCCCGGTCCGAATCAGATTTTGCACGCCGTAATCCCGCATCAGTTCGGTGGCGTAAATGGCAATGGACGGAATCCCCATCCCCGTTGCCTGCACGGACAAGCGCTTGCCGTCGTACGTACCGGTGTAGCCGAATGCATCGCGTACACTATTGTACTGTGTCACGTCGGTCAAGAAGTGCTCCGCCATGTACTTGGCCCGCAACGGGTCGCCCGGCAACAGCACCGTCTGCGCGATGGAACCGGCCGGGGCGTCAATATGAATGCTCATCGTCTCTCCTCCTTAGCTTCTCGTTGCGTTCGCCAACTACACCAACTGATCCAAGAATGAACTGCCGTACTTGCCGGAAATCACGCCGAAGTTTTCACAAATGGTGGCACCCAGGTCGCTGAATGGTTTCCGGATCCCCAAGTTGACGTCGCCGCTCATTGACGGGCTGTAAGCCAATAGTGGGACGAATTCCCGCGTGTGGTCGGTACCCTTAAAGGTTGGGTCGTTGCCGTGGTCAGAAGTGATCAGCAACAGGTCGTCTGGCCGCAACTCAGGTAACAATTCTCCTAGCTGCTCGTCAAACTCGCTGAGCGCCTGGGCATAACCCTCAGCGTTCCGGCGGTGGCCGTACATTGCGTCAAAATCAACGAGGTTCGTGAAGATAAAACCCGTTCGGTCCGACTTAACGGCGGCGATGGTTTGCTCCATGCCGTCGTGGTTACTGACGGTGTGCACGCCGTCGTCCAGGCCCTGACCGGAGAAGATGTCGTTGATTTTGCCAATCCCGTACGTCGGCACCCCGGCGCGCTGCAGGCGGTCGAGATCGGTCGGCGCGTTCGGCAATAATGTGTAGTCGTGCCGGTCGCTCGTGCGGGTGAAGTGGTCCTTATCAATGTAGGTGTAGGGCCGCTGAATCACCCGCCCGATGTGGTACGGCGCGGAGATGGTGATGCTGCGGGCGTACGCACAGATCCGGCGCAACTCCTCCAGTGGAATCACGTCCACGTTGGCGGCAATCTGCAGCACCGAATCGCCAGACGTGTACACAATCAGGTCGCCAGTCTTGAGCTGCTCATCCCCGTAGTCGTGGATGACCTGCGTGCCGGAGTAGGGCTTGTTGACGATACACTTGCGGCCGGAAAAGGCGGTGATTTGGTCAAGCAGCTCCTGCGGGAAGCCATTCGGGAAGAAGCCGAGTGGTTCCATTACCGGCAGGCCCATCATTTCCCAGTGGCCGTCCATGGAATCCTTCCCGGCGGAAATCTCCTGCATTTTGCCATATGCTCCGAGCGGCTTAGCGACAGGCTTCAGCCCGGACATCGGACTGTCGGCGCGAATGTTGCCCAGACCAAGTTTGAGCAGATTAGGTAGCTGCCAGTCCGGACCCTTGAAGTCACTGATGTGGCCGTAGGTGTCGGCGCCAACGTCGTCATACTTGGCAGCGTCGGGTGCGGCCCCAATTCCGGCTGAATCGGTGACGATGGCGAAAATCCGTGCAAAATGTGGATTGTTTTTTGTCATGATGTACTCCTTTATTGACAGCAGTGGTGGTAGTTGCATTTAGAAACTGGTTAACGTGCGGTGTCGAGTCGAGCTACTCCCCGTACCAGCTTGCGGTTAACCGCATCACTTCGCTTTGTTTATAGTCGAGCTACGTGAGGCAGCAGCTTGCGCTTAACACACTCCTGGATAAATGCCTAAGACCCGGCATTTGTCCAGGAGTACGTTAATGCTCAGCTGCTAACCGCCTCACTTCGCTTTGTGAAGCTTAAAGCCGCTCTCTTCCATAATTTTAACGCCCGCACTGACTCCCAACCGGTCGGCTCCAGCTGCAATCAATTCTTCGGCATCGCGGTAGCTGTGGATCCCACCCGCGGCCTTGACCTGCAGGCGGTTGCCGACCGTCTTCTTCATGAGCGCAACATCGTGGACGGTCGCACCACCCTTGGCAAAGCCGGTGCTCGTCTTCACGAAGTCCGCCTCACCAGCCTCGCTGAGCTGGCAGGCCGTCACTTTCTCCTCGTCCGTCAGTAGTGCCGCCTCAATGATCACCTTCAGCAAGGCCCCCTGCGCGTGGACGGCCGCCGCAACCGCGGCAATATCCCGTTGGACGACTGGGTAATCACCCGAGCGCAGCGCACCGATATTAATCACCATGTCCAGCTCAACAGCGCCATCTGCCAGCGCCGCGTTTGCTTCAGCAACCTTGGCCGCCGTGGTCGTCGCCCCCAGCGGGAAGCCGATCACGGTGCAGACGTTCACATCACTATTGCGCAGCTCTTCCGCAGCGAGGCTGACCCAATACGGGTTAACACAGACAGATGCAAAATCGTACTGCTGCGCCTCAACTAACAACTTAATGATGTCCATGCGGGTTGCATCGGGCTGCAACTGGGTGTGATCGATGTACTTTGCTAGGCTTTTGCTCATAATTATTTCTCCTTTAAAGGTATTTGTGACAATCGTTCTAAGTCCCATCGTATCACGTTGGTAGCGCTACCGCCACCCACGAACGAACATGAAAAAGAGCCGGTGCAATTGCAACGCACCGACTCTTTTCATAAATTTGCTTAATATGAAATTGTAAACAACTGCTCCGTCTCGCCGCGGTCGTTATCACCAACGCGGATGTTCAGTCGCGGCCAGCCGCCGCGCTGCAATTCCCGCACGGCAGCACCAACCTCTTGCTGAATCTGCATCATGTTACCGTTGTCCGCATGGTAATGCAGGCGCACGTAAAAGTCGCTGCGGGCAATTTCGATTTCGCAATCCGGTTCATCCCGCCACAAAATCAGGCCCAGTATTTGCAGGGCACGTGGCGACAGCTGGGGAATGGCAGCCACCTGTTCATCTGTTAAGCGCATCGTATCACCTCAAGTTCAGGATAACACTAGCGCGGCCAGCCGCCACGCATTTTGCTGTTGAACGGGACCGTTTTTTGCGCCGCAATCACCAAGTGCACGATGGTCAGAATTCCAGCCACGATGACCAGAAAATCGCCAATGGGACCAAGACCCCAATGATCGGCATCCTGCAGTACGGATGGCAGTAGCATCGTCAAGATGAGCCAGTAAGGGCTGATACCGGCATCCCGGTAACGGCGCACCGCTAAACTAACGCTCGGAATCACGACCGCGAACGCGACGAGGATCATGACGAGGAACAGGCCCATCAAGAAGTAGAAGATTGGCCCCGCGACACCCGTCCCCGCCTGGATGGCCCGCGCACTAAACAACAGTAACGCCAGTACCACCAAGACAATCATGTACAAGGCGTCCCAGAGCGCCATGTACCAGAACTCCCGCCGGCCACTCCGCCCGCGAAAATTGAAGTAGTTCTTGAAAAACAAGCCAAACGCGCTCAGAAACGTAACCTTTTGCCCCATCATAACCCGTTCTCCTCCGGTATTATGGTTCCCTTGCAGCAGTGACTAGACAGAACGCTTACGGAACAGTGCGTACGCGAGGAATGAGAAGACCACGGTGTACGCGATGGAACCCCAGAACATAATTGGTGTGCTTAAGTGGGTCACGCTAGACATTGTCGGGTTCAAAATCTGGTTGCCGAGCAACATCATGGTGAATGGGTTCCACTTGACCCATTCCCAGTGGGAGATCAGCAGCATCAGTAAGCTGGAAGCCATGGACATCACGAAGTAGCCAATGTAACCGCTGGTAATCGCGGCGGCGTTAGACTTGAACAAGGTCGACAGCAGCAGCACCACGCTCAAAAGCAGCAACAAGCTGATAAAGTCGGCAACATTGCTGATTGCCAGTGCGCTCAGCACCGTGCGTCCATGCCCCGCGCTGGCACCCAGGTCGATGCTCGGGAAGAGTGCGAACTTGAGCAGCAGTGCCATCACAAACTGCAATACATACAGAACCAATGCGTGCAAAATCACCACAATGATTTTGCTGATGAACACTTGACTCCGGTAGTACTTCCGGTACAGCAACTGGCGAACCGTCCCGTACTGGAACTCCATGGCGATGATGCTAGCAGTTGCCGCAATCATTACAAAGACGGCGATGGATGAACCCGCAAAGCCGGTGCCGAATGCGGCGTCGGCAGACATGAAACCAGGGTAAACCTTAGATAGAATCGCCAGGGCAATCTGGAAACAGAAAATGCAGGCGAGGCCGATGTAGGTCCCGTTCTTGTGCAGCAGCTTGTATAATTCCTGTTTAATTAGCGTTATCATCTTGCTTTGCCCCCCTTGCTTCACTGTTGATCAGGTCGAGGAAGGAACTCTCGAGATCGTGGTCAACCTGCTGAACGGCCCGAATGTGGATGTCATCCGCAATCAGCGCCCGCAACGCGTCATCGAGGTTGTTCTCACTGTTTTGCTGAATCCGCAGGCCGTGGTCCAGTTCCGCAATCAGCCCCGCCGCAGCGAGCACGTGCTGGCCCTCAACATCGTTGTCGGTGTGAATCACAAAGACACTAACGGCGCTGTGGGTCAGGTCGTGCATGGTCTTGTGTTCGGCAATCTTCCCTTGGTTGAGAATCAGGACGTCATCCGCCAGCTTCTCGAGTTCGCTCAAAATATGACTGGAAATCAGGAAAGTCGTACCTTGCGCGGCCAAGTTAGTAATAACATCCCGCAGGCCCTTAACCGCCTGCGGATCGAGCCCATTCATTGGTTCGTCCAGGATCACCAGTTCCGGATTGTTCAGGAGTGCCTGCGCGATGCCCAGCTTTTGCTTCATCCCCAAGGAGTAACCCTTAGCCTTGGCGTTGATGTAGCTACCCATTTGCAGGGCGGCAACGACCTTGTCGATATCCTTTTCCTTATCAGCACCCGTGGCAAAAAGCTCCAGGTGCTGCTTCCCGGTCAGGAAGGGGTAAATCCCGGGATACTCAATGAGCGCCCCGACTTTAGCGAGTTCTTGGTGGCTGGTGATGGACACGTCAATACCGTCCACCTTCAGTTCTCCACCATCGCTGGGAATCAAGCCCAAAATCAGCTTCATAATGGTACTCTTGCCGGCCCCGTTTGGCCCCACTAAGGCCACAATGTGTCCGCGCTGAACGGTGAAGCTGACGTCGTTGAGCACGTGTTTTGCGCCGAAGGACTTATGTAAGTTCTTCACGGTTAACATTTCGTTCATTTTGTTCCTCCTCTTCTGCTGCACGCCCGACTAATCTAGCTACCGCCAACTGGTGGGGGTGTCGAGCCCAAGCAAGATGATTAAAATAATTGCTGCCACTGTTACCAGAAAGCCCATGGTCGCACCCCCTAAACTTTTTGACGCGTGGTATTAAAAAACGCCACGGGCCGGCGCACCGCCGGCCGCAGCTTGCAAGCCAAGTCTGACGTTCAAGCACAATCTTAATTTAGCAAGTGCTAGCGGGTTTGTAATCAGGCTTTAGTCCTATCAGGAGAAATAATTATTGTGTGATAACTAAAAATGTTGGATAAAATAACGGGTGCTGTGGAATTTGCTGTTTGGTTGAGCGGGGGGAAATGTTTCATCTTACGGTGTCGAGTCGAGCTGCGTCACCCTGCTCCTTCCGCTCAAAATGACTTAGGCCTTGACGAGAAGAGCACTCGTCAAAACCTAAGTCACCTTGATGCTCAGGAGCAACCCGGGTGACTCCGCTCTGTTATATGGTCGAGCTGCGCGGGGCAGACGTTCCAGCTTACGGTGTCGAGTCGAGCTACGTGAGGCTGAAGCTTGCGGCTAGCTGACTTTGGAGCTAATGCCTAAGACCCGGCATTAGCTCCAAAGTCCTCTAGTCCTCAGCTTCAAACCGCCTCACTTCGCTCTGTTGCATAGTCGAGCTGCGCGGGGCAGAAGCCTGCGCTTTGCACACTCCGGAAGTAATGCCAAAGCCCGGCATTTCTCCCGGAGTACGCAAATGCTCAGCTTCTAAGCGCCCCGCTCCGCTCTGTATACAACAAAATAGGCCCACCCAACAGTAAACTGTTGGATAGACCTACTCTGCGCACAGTTACCGAAGTAAGAGGGCCCATGAACTCCACAATCCAGAGGGACCACCAGAACCCGCATATCCGGCGGGTAATGCGCACTGGCTGCATAAGTTGTACGGCGCATGGCCGTACTACTCGACTCATCGCATAACATCATTATAGCGCAGCCCAACCCACTAAGCAAACCGCCTACTTTTTGGCAAGCTTCCGCCAGCTACCCCAGCGTGGCCGCGTTAAGTCGGCAACCAGTTGGGCGAACATGAACCCGACGGCGATGGAGCCCGCCACCATGGCCACCTTCACGGATAACTCGATGCCCAACGTCTGGTGATTTTGTGCAAAAGCCCGGACAGCCTCATACGCGGTCCCACCTGGAACCAGTGGCACCAGGCCAGGGATATTGAAGGTGATGACAGGCATCTTCTTCCAGCGGGCAAACAGCAGCCCGAATAAGCCAATGAGGAAGGCCCCGGCAAGATTCGCGATCATCACGGACAGATGTAATTGCATCAGTGCCCAGTAGGTCAGCCAGCCGATCATCCCGGAGAGTCCGGCGCAGTTCAGCCCCCGCCGCGGTACGTTGATGCAGACGGCAAAGGCTACGGTGCTCAGGTAACTAAAGGATGCCTGAATTAGTAATTGTAAGTAGATGTTCACGCGGCCAGACCTCCCGTCACAGTGAAATGATAATCGCGATGCCAAAACCAATGGCGCACGCGGTGAGTACAGCTTCCATGCCCCGCGCCATGCCCGTCAGCAGGTGCCCCGACATCAGGTCCCGAATTGAGTTGGTGATTGCCACGCCGGGTACCAGTGGCATCACCCCACCAATCAAAATGTTATCGAGATTATGGCCCAGACCCATGCGCACACCAATCAATGCGCATAGAGCCAACGCCAGCCCACCCGTCAGCTCGCTGATGAACTTAATTTTGGTCAGCCGCCGAATGTAAGTCGCCACGACAAAGCCCACCGCCCCGGTCAAACCGGCCAGCGGAATGTCGAAGAAATCATACTGCTGCGTGAAGACCACCATTAGCAGCGCCGACACGATGCCCGCACAGATGATCTGCAACCACATGGGGAAGTAAGGCACGTGCCCATCCAAGTGGATCAGCGCGCGGTGAAACTGGCTGAGGTTGATCTCCTTAGCCGCGAATTGCCGCGACAGGGTGTTCACCCGGGCAATTTTTTCCAAATCAATATCCCGCGTCTGAATCGCCCGCAGCTGCAGGAAGGGCTGATTTTGAATGCTCGCAAAAATCCCGGTAGGCGTGGTAAAGAGCGCGGCGTCCTTGACCCCCGCGTTACTGATGATGCGACTCATCGTGTCTTCAACCCGCGACATTTCACTGCCGCCCTCAATCAGGATTCGCCCCGCTAATAAGCAGGTATCCAGTAACTCGTTGCGATCAGTCCGCACTTCTTGCACCCCCATTTGTCACTCCATCAATATTAACGTTCGCACTGCGAGAACACCACAGCAATACCCGCAAAATTGCAATTAAAAAATCCAGCGCAGCATTGGCTGCAACTGGATTACTATTTACTCTGGTTGCGCGCAAGCACACCGGTTAAGTAACGTTTCAATTTGTCCTTGGGATAAGCTCCGTGCACCTTCTCCACAGCTTTACCATTCTGGAAAATCACCATGGTCGGGATGGACTGCACGCCGTACTTTTCAGCAATACTCTTATCGTCATCGACGTTCTGCTTAATGACAGTTAACCCGGGAAGCTCGCCTTCCAGTTCCTCAAGCATGGGACTGAGAATCCGGCAGGGACCACACCAAGGCGCCCACAGGTCAAGCACCACAGTCCCGGTGGCGGTCAATTCAGCTAAATTTTCCGCTGTTGCCGTTTGTGGCATCGTAATCACTCCTTCGTTCTTACTGAATGTACTACTTATTATAGCAAAGTAATGACTGCCCCGCCCGCCGAACTAGCACCATCACAACTGCGATTTGCGGAGTGCTGATATAATAAGGGCAAAATCAGGATAAGGAGCAGCGGTATGAATTTCTACAACCTGCACTACGTTGAAAATCAGGCCAACTTGACCAATTACCTTAAATACGCCGTCATGGCTTTAGCATTACTAGTAATGCTGCTGGGCTTGAGCTTGTATTGGCGTCACCGCATGCAAACCAAGTATCGAGACCTCGCATTAATCATGCTACTAGTTTTGGTATTCGTTGGCGGCGTGCAATACAGTGATTACCAACAAGCCAATAACCAGCGGAACCAGACGTCCCAGATGGCCGGGTTCCTCGCTAGCGTTGCAGACGACCAAGATGTCGACAAGAATCAGGTGTATGCCAACACGACCCAGCTAAGTGACGGGATCGTGCTCCGGATTCGCAACCGTTATTACAGAGTTGATTTGAGCACGGATGCATCATCTTACGTCTTGCACCATGTCCACCTAGTCGACCACCACGTTCAGTTACACAAGTAGGAGAACATCATGCAAATGTACATTGAAGTCATTGAAAAACTGGCGCTCGGAATCATTTGCCTCGTAGCGCAGATCAACATTCTTGGCAAAACCAACATTGCGCCCAGTTCGGCACTTGATTCCGTCCAGAACTTTGTCCTTGGTGGCATCATCGGTGGAGTCATCTACAACGAGGCGGTCACCGTGTTGCAATTTATCCTAGTGCTGGTGGTCTGGACGCTATTAGTGCTCGTCACCAAATTCCTGAAGGAGCACACCAAACTCGGCAAGCGAATTATTGACGGCAATCCCATCACCGTTGTTCGCAATGGCCAAGTTGATGTAGCAGCGTGCCTTCGTGCTGGTTTATCCGCGGATACGTTAATGTTCAAGCTGCGCGCAGCCGGCATCACAGAACTGGCCCGCGTTAAACGAGCCATCCTGGAACAAAATGGGCAACTCACCGTAATTGAAAACGGTGCGGAAACAATGCACTACCCGATTATTGCGGATGGTAAGGCTAATCCTGATGTCCTTGAGATCATCGGGCAGGATGAGAACTGGTTGTTAACAGAGGTGCAGCGAAAAGGTTACAGCGGCTTCGGTGACATCTACTTAGGCGAATACGTTGATGGCAAGATCCTGCTGACAGCATACAACCGTTAGGAAGCACAATTAATCTGAGACCATCCGCAAACGGCCACCAGCTAACTAGACTGAATCTAGTTGGTGGGTGGCTACTTCTTTTGGTACTAGTAGTTGTACGTACTGCAACTTATCAACGTCTGCAGACATAGGTATGTGGAGCTAAACCAAGCCACGGTTCTGTTTCTCAGTGACATGCTACTTCATTCATGAGTGATAGCTTATAAGCTTGACGTGGGGGTATCACCATTGATCAGATTACTTTTCGCTGTATGTGTAACCATAGATTGGCCTGCATCACGCCCAACTTGATAAGTAACATCGGAGGACGGCTGAACCTCCCTAACGTCTGGGAATCACTGTGCTTACTAAGCTCTTACGACACCGGAGCAAAATGGCTGCGGAGAAGGAAAGCTGCGCAGGCACCCGCCATCCACACCACACCGTTCCACTTCCACCTTAAATCAAGGTAAACAAAAAGCCCCAAGCATATGCTTGAGACTTACTAGGAGCGTGGCAGCTTCTTACCCTCGCAGGCAGTTTCCCACCAACTACTATCAGCGTAGAGAAGCTTAACTTCTGTGTTCGGCATGGGAA
>NZ_BLBG01000028.1 GCF_009687905.1 Lacticaseibacillus zhaodongensis
TAACACGAGTTTGATTTGATGTTTTTTATTTCAGAAGAACTTGGTCACGAGTGGCTAACTTGATTATAAAATCTGCCAGTGTATTTGGGCCATGATCCGCAGACGGGAAAAACCCACACGGTCACCCGGCGGAATTTTGCCACGAAGCGGGCCGCGCGCGAAGCCATGGCCGATGTGGTAGCACAGTGGCGGCAGGGTGGGCAGCCGCAAGTGGCTCAGTCCAGAACGCCGACGTTCCAAGCAGTTTACGACCTGTGGCGGGTGAACTACGAGCTGACGGTCAAGGAGAGCACCTATGTCAAGACGACCGAGCAGTTCCGCGTTCACGTGCTGCCCGTCTTCGGCCCGCAGCCGCTGGATACGATCACCATCGTCGCCGTGCAGCAGTTCATCAACGCCAAAATGCAGACCTACAAAAAGTACCGCGAGCTGGTCTATGACCTGTCGCGGATCTTTGAGTACGGCATCAACCTGGGCCTGGTGACCAGCAATCCGACTCGGCGCATCACGGTGCCCAAGCGCCAGGAAGACGTCACCGCGGCGGTGCGGGTCAACTATTACACGCGCGCCGAGCTACAAGAGTTCATGCGCACCTGCCGTGAGCAGCAGCCACTGCACGTGTATGCCTTCTTCAAGTTGCTCTCGGCGTCCGGTTGCCGCATGGGTGAGCTGCTCGGCCTGGAGTGGCGTAACGTCGACTTTCAGCAGCAGTGCATTCACATCGTCCAGACCCTAGCGCGGGGCAAGGGCCGGCGCCTCTACCTGGGTGCACCCAAAACGCGGAATTCCCGGCGGACGGTCAGTCTGGATTCGGAAACGATGATGGTTCTGCGACAGTGGCAGGAGCGCCAAGCAGTCGAGCAGGGGGCACGCGGCTTTGACGTCACCAGCAATCCGCACCAGCTGGTCTTCGCCAACCGCAACAACAGCTTCATCCAGCTCTCCAAGCCGCGGACCTGGATGCTGCAAAACATGCACAAGAACCACCTGCGCGAGATCACGGTCCACGGTTTTCGGCACACCCACGCCACATTACTGCTGGAAGCGGGGGTCGCGCCCAAAATTATTTCGGAACGCCTCGGCCACCGCTCGATCCAAATCACGCTGGACCTCTACGCCCACGTGACCAAGCGCATGGAGACATCCGTTCCGAGTGTTTTTGCGGCAATACTGGCGGATGACGAACATAAGTAGTACAATGCCTAAAGATAAGAGATTAAAAAAGCACTAATTTTGACAAATTAATAGCAAGGTCTTCGGAAATCCTGGCCTTTTCCAGATGTTTGTGCCCAGCCGCTGTTCAAAAACCGTTTGTTTTGATATACTAATTGTCGTTGCAAACGGAGAGTTGGCAGAGTGGTAATGCAACGGACTCGAAATCCGTCGAACCAGTTCATACTGGCGCGCAGGTTCAAATCCTGTACTCTCCTTAAAGTGTGGTACGCCATTGATATTGGTTAAAAATTTATGCTTATTGTTGTGTTACTTTTGGCGACATGACGATACTTTGCTTCGTGGAGATACATAATTACTTGTTTGTAAGACACTTTGTGTTGTGGTATTGAAACATTTTTCATATGTCAGGAAGGCAATTGAAACTTCTTGAAGGAAATTGCCACTTTTAATTAAAGGCGATGTGTTGAGCAGTATACACGCATAATGTTTTGGCATGCTACCGGGTTTTTGAAAGGGGCACCACCGTAAGCTTTGTGATGAAAATGTACCTTTTAAAGATGCTTTGTTTTGGGAAGAGTACAATGCTTTGTTGTACTTTTCTTTTTTTCCACTTTTCTGGACTGAAGTCAACTGATTCCGGATTTGAATAATCTCTAGACGGATAGGATTCCCAATGGTGTTTTGATACACAGCATTTTATGTTCAGATATTTTGTATGAATACGATTTTATTACATAGCGTTGATTGGGCGAGACCTCGACAGTGTTAGCTATTGTAATCTAAAAATCTTTAGGATGAGTTGAACATGAAGAATAGAACAAAAGCAGCATCTTTGAATGCAGTTACAATGATTGTTACACAGCTAATTGGCTTGGTTCTTAAGTTTGGTGTCCAAACGGTTTTTATTCATGAACTCACCAAAGATTTTTTAGGAATTAATGGACTGTATGCTAATGTAATTAGTTTTCTTAACTTTGCAGATTTGGGTATAGGCAGTGCAATTACGGTTGCTTTGTATCGCCCAATTGCAGAAAATAATAACGCATTAATTCGATCTTTAATGCGTTTATACAAAAAAACATATTCCATAATTATTACGGTAATGATCGTGCTAGGTTTTTGCTCTGCACCTTTTGTTCATTATTTGATTAAGAACCCAAGCTTTAGCAATGCCGATATTAGTCTTTGGTTTTTAATATATTTGATTAGTACGGTTGCGACTTATTTCAGCGCGCATAAAAGATCATTCTTGATGGCTACACAGGAAGGATATTTAAGTTCTTTAAACGATTTTGCTTTTAAAACAGTACAGCAAGTGCTTCAGATATTCATAATTGCATTTTTCCATTCATACCTAGGGTTTCTAATAGTTCAAGCGGTAGCCGCAGTTGCCAGTAATTTTCAGCTGTCAGTAATGGTGGATCATAGGTATCCGAATATTTTTAAAAACACGCACTTCGCAAAGCAGACAGTTTCAGATTTTAAAATTCCACGTACTGATCTCCAGTTGATTAAAAAGAATGTTGTTGGAGCAATTTCTAGTAAGCTCGGTGAAATTGTTGTGTTTGGAACAGACAACGTTGTATTGTCAGCGGCTGTTGGCTTGTCCGCTGTCGCACAGTACTCTAATTACTCACTGATTGTGCAGAGCATCACGAGTATTCTTTCACAGGTTATGGGATCTATTGTTGGAGGAATTGGAAATCTGCACGTGACTGAAACGTCGGATAGGCAAGAAGATGTCTTATACAAACTACTGTATCTTAATGCTCTGCTGAATCTTTTTATTACGGTGGGGTTGAGTGTTTGCCTAACACCATTTATTAGGATGTGGGCAGGTAGTGAATACATGCTTACCGCTTCAGTTACGGCTGCTATTATCTTAAATTATTCTTTAAACCAGTCACGGTATTTCGCTCAAAATTTCATTTCCGGAATGGGCCTATATTGGTCACTGCGCTGGAAATCAATTATTGAGGCATTGATAAACCTTGCTGCATCGATATTTCTTGTCGTTAGTTGCAATTTGGGAATTTTGGGAGTCGTTAGTGGAACATTATTTAGCAATTTAGCAATTAACGTTTGGTGGGAGCCATTTATTGTCTTCAAAAACGGCTTGCACAAACCGATGTTGGAATTCATGAAAAAGTATTTTCTTTATGAATCATTTACAGCAGTTTGCGCAATCATTGGCATATTCATTTCTATAAGACTTGTCGGTGGCTCATTTTTAAAAATGATTTTAGTAACTGTACTGACAGAGATTTTAATGTTAGCGGCGTTTTTCCTGATTACTTTTAAAGTAGGCGAATTCGAGTATCTAAAGAGAAACATTCTGCATCGTATTCTAAAACATGGCGGCAAATGAGGACATTGTGCATTTAATAGATTGTTCAAAAAAAGCGCTGAAGAATTCATATCACTTTTCTACTGGCACTTCGTGTATTTACCTTGAGCTATGGTCCCTTAGGTAGAACCCCATTCTGTTGAATGGCAGATTGAAATTATTTTTTTACTTGCTAATTTCTTGTGGCCTATAAAGAGATTCCTTCGAGTCAAAAGCCATAATTCTCTATCTTGATGTTCTGATTTGTTTCAAAAAAAGAAACCACCGGTATTTTCAAGTGATGAAGGTTGTGCTTTAATTAAGACAATTAAATCTTTGTAAGGATAACGTTTTAGTCTGCAGGCAGAGACAATCTGCAACCACGACTAAGAAGCGTGTTCAGTTTATGGCATGAAGGTGTTGTGCCTTGTCGAGGCGGCAGCACAAAATATTATTTTGTATATGGAGGAATAACAGTGCAGTCAGTTCCGAAGATAGCTACGTGTGAGCAAAACGGTGCAGATCATTTTGAAGAAACGTATAAGTTGAAATTAGCGGATCCAGTTGATGTCCCGTACTTAAAGTTAAAACGCGTTTTTGATTTATTCTTTGCGCTAATTTTAAGCATCGTGGCTTTACCAATAATTGGAATAGCCGCTATCGCAATTAAGATGGAATCAGCGGGGCCTGTATTTTTCCACCAGGTTCGCGTCGGGTTAATGGGGAAACGCATTGTTATAACCAAGCTACGTTCGATGCGTACGGATGCTGAAAAGGATGGCGCGCAATGGGCTTCTAAGAATGATGCGCGTATCACAAGGGTCGGTAAATTTATTCGTAAAACGCGAATTGATGAATTACCGCAGCTCTTCTCGGTAATCAAAGGGGATATAAGTTTGATTGGTCCTCGTCCCGAACGGCCAGAATTTACACAGTTGTTTTCAAAAAAATATCCCGGATTTGAGCAACGTCTTCTTATAAAACCGGGCTTAAGTGGATATGCTCAAGTGCATGGTGGCTATGAAATTGATCCCGGGCAAAAGGCTGCACTGGACATGAAGTATATTAAAAACGTCAGTCTTGCTATGGACGCCCGTATATTCCTGCGAACAATTTTTATTGTAATTAGTGGTGATGGTGCGCGATGAACGGATTGGTTTCCATTATAATGCCTGCCCATAATTCTGAACAAACGATATTGAACTCAATTTATTCTGTTCTTCTTCAGAGTTATGAGAACTTCGAATTGATAATCGTAGATGATGCGTCAACGGATAAAACTTCAGAAGTGATTTTGAACAAGGTTAATGACAAACGAATTAAGGTTATTTCACTGCGTAAGAATGTTGGTATTGCTGGCGCGAGAAATATTGGAATACAAGCCGCTAGAGGTCGATATATAGCTTTTCTGGATAGTGATGATTTTTGGTTTGATCATAAATTGTCTAGTCAAATTAATTCATTCAAAGATCATTCATGTGTCGTTTCGTTTTCTGCTTATGTAAGAGGTAGAGAATTGTTTGACATCAGAAAGGATACTCGCGCTTCAATTCTGAAGCAGTCTTCCTTGGTGTCAGAGGCGAAAACGAAGTTAACGCTCAAAGATCTGCAAATGGGGAATCCTGTGGGCATGTTGACCGCGATGATTGACCTAGAGCGCATTAGTAAGCGTGACATCGTTTTCCAGAACTATAAGCATGAAGATTATTTGTTGTGGTTAAAAATTGCTTCGTTTAATCAAAGATATTTTTTCAATTATACTGATGAACCACAGGGATATTATCTAGAGCATGTATCACAAACCTCAAACAAATTGAAGTCGGCAATCTGGACATATGATGTCTATCGTGATGGAATGGGCTATAGTCGTGCAAAATCCACAATGTGCTTTGTGGGTTATATGGTTCGGCAGATTAGAAGGAGGTTTGCATAAATGAGGCGTATTCTACATATACAAGGTAGGATGGGTTTGGGTGGTGCTGAATCTTTTATGATGAATGTGTACGGCCATGCAGATTTAACCAAAGTTCAGTTTGACTTTTTAGTGTATGACACATATAAAAACGTAGATGTGTATAACGAAAAGATACAGCAGATGGGTGGGAGAATATTTATCTCGCCAAATCCAAATGAATCGTTAATAGCTTACATGGTTTTTCTCTATAAGCTATTAAAGGCCGAACACTTTTATGGAGTGGAGAATGAAGTGTATTTTGGCGGCGGAATCAATTTGTTGGTTGCGTGGATTGCAAAGATACCGAAGAGGGTGGCAATTAGCCATGCAACTAGTGATGGTAAGGGTAGTTCGTTAAGGCATCGTCTACTTAGCAATGTTTTGATGAACATGCTTAATTTATTTTCGACCGATCGATTCGCAGTTAGTCAAGAAGCAGGATTAAGTCTGTTTGGCCGAAATAATTTTATCGAAGTTAAAAATGGAATTGACTTTGGCAAATTTAGGAATGCATCAATGAATCAAGCTGGCTTAAGGATAAGAAAGTCCTTAAAGATTTCACGTGGGACGCTGGTTGCAATTAATATCGGTCGATTAGAGAAGCAAAAAAATCAAAAGTATTTAGCCGATGTCATGCACAGTATGAGCGCCGAGCACCAACAACAATTAGTTTTAATTATTGTTGGTGAGGGCTCTGAGAAAGAAGAATTGAAGGAGTATTTCGACCGTCTGGGGTTAGAACAGCATGTTCGATTCTTGGGGTCTAGAAACGATATTCCAGAATTACTGTCGGCAGCTGATGTTTTTGTTTTGCCATCACTATACGAGGGATTGCCAACGGTTTTGGTAGAAGCACAAGTGGCAGGCTTGCCAGTTGTTATGTCAGATCAGGTATCATCAGAAGCAGTTCTTTCAAATCAGGCTTCCCGTTTACCCATTCGCTCTAAAGATTTGTCACGCTGGGAAAAAGAAATTTTTGCCAAGCGAGGGGCTTTTGTCAGAGATCCCAAGTTGAACGAATACGACAGTGAACATTCTTCTAAAACATTGCTTAGTGTGTACGAAGAATAACTTGTAAAGGACACGTGGTATAAACTAAATGGAAATATATATTAGTGTGTTTATCGTCCTCGCATTAATGACTATGTGCAACAATCTTGTTAAATCAAAGATATGGTTAATTATTGCCACAATTATTTTGATTGTATTTGCCGGGCTGAGAAACAACGTTGGTTATGATTACCTAACATATTCAAATATATATAGTGGTAATTTGTTACAAGGCCAAGTAGAGCTTGGCTTTCTTAAGATTACTGAATGGTTACACAGCATGGGTGTCCCGTTTTCGATTTTTACTATTTTATGGTCGGCAGGCACAATTGGGCTGCTAGCCATTTTCGTAAATAAGTACATGCCTTCTGATATGAGTCCATTACTTTATTATTATGCGCGTTTCTTTTTAGTTCGTGATATGGGGCAGATTCGCTCTTCCATGGCTGCTGTAATTTGTATGCTGTCAATTAAGAGCATCATTGATCACAAGTTTTGGAAATTTTTGTTAATCGTCATTATTGCAAGCACTATCCACATTTCCGCACTTTTTTTCTTACTGTGTTATCCCCTCGTACAGTTTCTCAGACAGAGATATAGTCTTAAACGTGAGATATTATCTATAATCTTAAGCATGTTGTTCGGAATTGCGTTGTCCGGAATAATGGTCCAAACCGTTATGAAATTTTTTCCCCGCTATTATGCCTATGTATATAGTTCTGCATATCTGAGTACATCAATAATTAATCCCGTTGCGATAATGCAGCTGTTAATACTCCTGCTTTCGACATGGATTACTTTTTCCAGCAAAAGAAGCTGTGAAAATATAGTAGATGGTAGTTTGTCGTCTGCGGGAATCGATGTTCTTCTGGCTATTTATTGGATTAGTACCATATTACTGTTTATGTTCCCAACATTCAGTACTGTCGTTGGACGGCTGTCAACTATTGGCGCTACAGTGGAAATTATTCTGGTACCAACCATAATTAATCGTCTGGTTGGACGTTTTGGACGGTCAATCGTGTTGATTATTGTCTCCGGGATAGTTTTCTATTTGATATTTGTTGTAAGTGGAGCATATCAGTACTATGTACCATATGTTTCAATATTTGCTTGAGGAGGCCAAGTACACATGATTCCTAAAACAATTCATTACGTTTGGATAGGCGGAAAGAAGAAGCCAAAGGATGTGGAATGGTGTATTCAGACATGGAAAAAAAAGTTGCCGGGTTATAATATCGTTGAATGGAACGAGTCAAACATTAATTTCAACGAAAATAGTTTTCTTAAAGAAGCATATAATCAGAAAAAATGGGCTTTCGTTAGTGATTATGTACGAATGTCTGCTATTTATAAGTATGGTGGCGTTTATTTTGACACTGATGTTGTTGCAGTTCACAATCTCGACACGTTGTTAACCAATGAGGCTTTCGTTGGATTTGAAACACCTCAATTGCCATTCTCTGCTGTATTTGGGGCTGTGCCGCATCACAAGTTTGTTAAAGCCAACTTAGATTTTTATGATTCCGTTAATACTGATAATGTAGACTTCAATGATGAATCACTCATTAACACTAATATTGCTTCTTCAATATTGATTCATCAATTTGCGTGTGTTCCAAATAATCATGAGCAGATTTTGGAATCGGGTCTTCATGTTTATCCTGACAGAATTCTATGTAAAGCATCAGGACAATCATATACAATACATGTTATGACTGGTAGTTGGAAGGGTGAACGACGGGGCCGATTTGAAGACTTTAAGCGCAATATTAGATTGCATTTGACAACTAGATCACTTGCCGCGATTTATGATGAGCTTAAAAAGCTGTCCAAAGTTCTAGCAAAATAGTGATTATTGTAACCATAAGTTTTATAATTATGTCTGCTCTTAAATCACTCCTAAATCAATAATGCTATCCATTATTATTCAAAGAATGCTTATTAATTCTATATTCAAGTTATATTACAACATACGCATGCTATTATTATGAAAGCTTTTAAACGCTCAGTGAGGTATTTTTTTGGTTAATAATAATTCAAGACACCATGAGCCACTTGTGTCCGTTATTGTGCCACTTTTTAATAGTTCGAGCTTTGTTCATCGTCTTATTGATTCGCTTAAGAATCAGACATATAAACTATTTGAGGTGATATTAGTTGATGACGGTTCGACAGATAACACCTTACGCGCCCTGAAGGGGGAAGTTTTAAACGACCGGAGATTTCGTATATTCCACAAACTTAATGAAGGCCAAGCTTTGGCAAGACGATTTGGTATTCAAAAATCAATTGGATCATTAATTACATTCGTTGATGGTGATGATTGTGTAATGAATAACCACATTGAGACTCTTGTAAATTTAATATCCCAGTATAACGCGTCTGTATCCATGGTTAATGCCTGGCGTGTTTCCAATGGAGCTAAAATTGGGAAGGAGATTCATGGATTATCTTCCGGCGTGGAAGATAACCGGCAATTTAGACAAAACTGGATCTCAGGTAAAATCCCGGGATTTTTGTGGAATAAGATGTTTAGAAGAGAACTTTTGTTGCCAGATGATTTTTACGATGAAAATAATTTCATGGAAGATGTTCGACTGATTTCTAAACTCGCTGATCGAATTCATGTTTTCGCTTTTTCGGATGAATGCACCTATTTATATCAGCAGCGGCCGGACAGCTCTGTTCATCGTAATTTCGGGACGGATGATTGGCTTGCCATGCGAAAAACGATGTCATTGCTTCAAGGTTTAATTCGTTTCCCGGAAGACAGTAATGCTTGGCAAAAGCGATATGTATCGTCGTTTTACTTTATGTTACAGGGAACAGCCTTTGATTCTTATTGTGAGAATCAGGCTTTAATCATCAATATTATCGGTAATAGTAAGGTTGATTGGCCAAATCATGTCAATGCAAAAGAAAGGTTTGTTTTCCGAATGGCTAAAACTAAGACTTCCTTTTTAATTGTTCGTTTTCTAGACGCTTTAGCTCATTGTGGAAGGAACCTAATACATTCGTTGTAAATATTCCTATTAATCGACACTATGTTTGCATCTGATGGCATCATACACGTTTGTATTTCTTTCTGACGCTTTACAACGTAAAACTCAGGTGTTCTCAATCGAAGCTGCTTGGTTGGTATTGAACTAAATCCGGGTATATCTAATTATACACGAGAATCTTTATTTAGAGATTTTTCATATGTGTACTACGAATCTATTGATGCTCACTGATGTAATCAACAATATGTCTCGTTCAGCGTTCTGTATAATGATTTACTTACCTGAATATTCCTGGAACGAGTTAAAGAGCGATGCATACAGCTCCATGCACAAAAAATATCCATCGTAACAATAGGCTTGATTACCCCCAAGCCCAGTAGGCTGGTTTCGCCTTAGGTTGAAACAGTATGAGTGGCCATTATCCAATTGTCTGCGGTTCAAGTCGCGGCTGTCTTTAGTTTGATGATGTATGCTCATTTTATTAACGGGCATTATACAGGCAACTGCTTTTTATTTAACAACTAGCCATAATCCAAATGCACCAGTATCAAGTAATATTAGTTTAGCGGCATAATGATGCCGACTGTTATGAAATCTAACAGAAATTAGGGAGATATAGCATGGCTAAAGTAAAAGTTATGACCGTTTTTGGCACTAGACCCGAAGCAATCAAAATGGCACCGATCGTGCGGGAATTAAAGGAACGCAGCGACGAATTTGACGCTGTTACCGTTGTTTCCGCGCAGCACCGCCAGATGCTGGACCAGGTGCTGGAGATTTTTCACATCACGCCTGATTACGACCTCGACATCATGAAGCAGCGGCAGACACTGGACCAGATCACCAGTAACGTGATTTTGGGTCTTGCCGACATCATGGATAATGAGAAGCCAGATATCGTGCTGGTGCACGGGGATACGACCACGACTTTTGCCGCTAGTGTCAGTGCCTTTTACCACCAGATCAAGCTTGGCCATGTTGAAGCGGGGCTCCGGACTTGGAACAAGTACAGCCCTTATCCAGAAGAAATGAATCGGCAGCTGACTGACGTGCTCGCCGACATGTACTTTGCGCCCACCACGCAGAGTCAGGCGAACTTGCTTAAGGAAAATCACCCCGAAGACGAGATTTACATCACCGGGAACACCGCAATCGATGCCTTGAAGCAGACGGTCAACGACAATTACCACCATGCCGTTCTCGACATGATTGATAAGAACAAACGGATGATTTTGGTCACCATGCACCGGCGGGAAAATCAGGGCGAACCGATGCGCCGCGTGTTCCGCGCCATGCTCGACGTGGTCAAGACTCACGATGACGTCGAAATCATCTACCCAGTTCACCTGAACCCAGTTGTGCAGGAAGCCGCCCAGTCCATTTTGGGCAACCACCCGCGGATCCACCTGATTGATCCGCTGGACGTTGTGGACTTCCACAACCTGGCAGCACGCAGCTACTTCATCATGACCGATTCCGGTGGTGTGCAGGAAGAGGCCCCATCACTTGGCAAGCCAGTTCTGGTCCTGCGCGATACGACCGAGCGGCCAGAAGGGGTCACCGCTGGCACGTTAAAGCTGGTCGGAACCGACCCCGACGCTGTCCGCAGCAACATGATTCAATTGTTGGACGACGACGCTGAGTACCAGCGGATGGCCAATGCCAAGAACCCATACGGTGACGGGCATGCGGCCGAGAGAATTCTGGACGCGATTGCTTATAAATTTGGTGCCAGTAACAAAAAGCCAGAAAACTTCGTATAGCCAGTTGGAATGCAGACTTAGGTTGTTTAGGCTAGTGTTATTCGAAATACTGTTTAAGGGTGCTAATAAAAGTCTGTAAGTGCTTGTCCCTCAAAGCAGAATACGAAGACACAATATGTCGGTAATCTCTGTATCAACTAGATTGTTATGTTTTATGAAAATCTAAGCCGAGTTAATGCTTGAATATTCGTGAGATTCATATAGAATTAAATATATATTAAGATGTTCATCTTTAAAATCTGGGGGACGTTAGTTTGGCTAAATATCTAGTCACGGGTGGTGCAGGATTCATCGGCTCCAACTTGGTGGAAGAACTGGTTAAATCGAAAGAAAATTCAGTGGTCGTTATTGATGACTTATCTATGGGGCTTAAATCTAATTTACCAGATAGTAAGCAGGTCACTTTTTTTCAACACACCATCACGGACTTCAAGTTTATGAAGACCCTCTTGCTGAAAGAAAAATTTGACTACATAGTCTTACTGGCAGCAATTGCTAGTGTAGCAGATTCGGTTGAACGGCCGTTTGAGACACATCTAGTGAATCAGGAAGCCAACATTAACATTTTGGAGACCATTCGTAAGAATAATCTTCCGATCAAGAAGCTGTACTTTGCCAGTTCAGCTGCAGTGTATGGCGATGGTCTTGAGTTGCCTAAGCGTGAGAGCGGTGCAGTTGCTCCATTAACACAGTACGCTGTCGACAAGTTTGCCACGGAGCGTGAGGTTATCAATTTTGGCCGACTGTACGGTATTCCAACGGTCTGTGGTCGGTTCTTCAATGTCTTTGGGCCCAAGCAGAATCCAGCCTCTCCGTATAGCGGCGTTTTGTCGATTATCATGGACAAGCTCAACTCTGGTGATCAGTTCACACTCTTTGGTGATGGCTCACAGACACGGGACTTCATATACGTTAAGGACGTTGTGAACGCAATTAGCGGACTGCTGCATACGCCGGAAGCACTGCATGATGTGTACAACATTGCTAACGGAAAGCAGACATCTTTGATGCAGGTTATTTCCATGCTTGAGGATGCTACCGGCAAGAAGTTGAACTACGAGCTTGGAGAGCCGCGCCAGGGCGATATTAAGGACTCAGTAGCTGACGTCAGCAAGATTGAGGCGCTTGGGTTTATGACGCACACACCGCTTGACGAGGGTTTAGCTAGTTACGTGGCTTCTGTGCAATAGCTTTTGGATGGATTAGGGAGTGCCCAACTTGGAGCACTCCCTTTCTTTACATAACGGTTGAGAGAGTGGAGTTGATGTCTGGTGTTGAATTTCAGCTTCTTTGTGACGGTCAGCAATGATGATGAGCCCGTGGATACTGTACACTATGTCAAGATTCAGATTCCAGAGACGGGGACCTGGACGCTTTTCGACATGCCACTGCAGGGCAAGAAGCTCAGTGAGTTTTGTGATGCTGATTTTTCTGAGTTCTGGAAGTCTGTTGGACGGTTTCTGGAGGATAAGCATGTCGGGGAGTACCGACCCGAAGACTTCTTTGTGGTGCAGGCCTGCCACAAGTTTGAGTTTAACTGCACGGTGCTGGATCATTTGATGCGGTCGGGGGATCAGGAGATTGTGTAGAATTCAGCGCCCGTTGGCGCTGTTGCGTCTTTGTTAAGTTAACATGATTATGTGGACTAGTATACGGACTTTTGTTCTTGAGACGGAGTCGGTGTTGCATTGCAGAATGACCTTGAAATCCTATACTTAGATCAACTCAGGAAATGTTTGAAATCGTCGGGCTAATTTTGTTCACCCCTTCGAAGTTAATTGAGCAACCTGTTAGAAAGTGATTTTTTCACAGAGGCTATCGTATGTATTGTCCTCGTCATGCCAAATTGCCATATGGGCCGCTGGTGTCGCCTTGGTATTTACGCTAAGTGAGTCCATTTTTAATTACTAAAGGCAAGGTTCCGTTAGAGAAAGGAGCACTTGAGCAATGCAATCAGGGTAGCACTAATAGACTAGTGTCGTTACCAGAGTCAGGTGAGCATTCATTACGATTAATTTGAGAATTGTGGAAAAAAGAGGTGTAACGTTCATAAATCCTTTGTTTACTTTCTAAGATCAATTTGGTCGTGATTATCAAACACTTTAGATGCTTAGTTCTTAACAGATTGTACAATTGAGAAGGTTAAAGTAAATGGATATAACAGCGTACCCGAAGAAGCTATTGATAATCGGAAACGGATTTGATTTACAGTTAGGTATGCATTCGTCGTTCAAAGCCTTTGGTGCATATAGGCGGAAGTTATTATTGAATGGACCAATATCTAGCTGGACATTAATAGACATGCTTTTGGAACACCGCACAAACGGTAGGTGGGGCGAAGAAGATGGGGTAACTGCAAATTGGGATTGGTGGAATTTTGAACGTTTTCTCAGAGATTCAATTATCAACGCAATTTACAATGATGATTTCTTACGAATGGTGACACCAACCGTTGGAAAAGTTGTCAAGCAGAAGAGAGTAGACTTTGAAAAACGTGCAATTGGCTTGGTGGCGACCCTGTCTCGAGATGGCTATTTGACTAAGCAAGTCACAGATAAGCAACCAGTGTTTTACGTTATTAACCGTGAGAAGCTTAGCAATATTACCAGCCAAAATATTCAAAATGTGCCCGATGGATATTTTTGGCAGCTATTAATGTTAAGCAAAATCGACACTTACTATCGGAAGCATAGTTTCGAATACCGCACCAACGTTTATTTTTCTGAGAATGTCACTGAACAAGACACTGAGGAAATCACCAGTACAAACGTTACTTCATTCGAACTTGAAAACAACGTTGCCGCTCTATTTCCAGCGTTTTCTATGATCAAGCCCTTATTGATCAAGGAACTCAAAATTTGGGAATCTTCATTTGCCAGGTTCATTGCTGATCAGCAACAAGTAGCAACAGTAGGTGGACTAAATTACAAGGAATCTTCAAAGAGATTGATAGATAGCGTCCTTTCGGTTGATCATAAGCAACAGTATGTTCAAGTTCTTAATTTTAATTATTCATTGCCTACGATAGAGAAAACCAAATATCTGCATTACTACCCTCTCACTCCTTCGCTGAACATCCATGGCTCTATTGAAGACGCAGAAGTTTCTGATTCCAATATATCAGGGATTATTATTGGGTATGACTATCAGATTTTGCTTGATCTTCCGGAACTGGTTGACGACATGGCTCCCTTCACCAAGACATTTAGAATATCAGAGTTGAATACGGCGTTAGCCAAATCTCCCAATAATTCTAGAAATATGCATCTTAATTACGAAGTTGACAAAATATCAATTATTGGACATAGCTTGTCAAGTGCCGATGATTCATATTTTCGAACCATATTTGATGCTGCTGATTTATATGATGGTACCGTAATTTTGGAATACCGGTACACAAATTATCCCGGAAGAGATCAGAGCATATCCATTGAGACGGAAAGCCTTCAAAAAATCAACGCACTGTTGATTCGGTATGTTACTGCGTCTAGGCAAGAAAACAAAGACAATTTACTGCATAAATTGTTGCTGGAAAATCGACTGATATTGAGGGAATATAAAACAAATGAGATCATGAAACTGTAGTTACGTATCTCTGAAGGAAAAGCACTACTGAGGATTGGTCTCAGCGTGCGTCAGTTAATTCGAAAAGGTTAATCATTCCACAATCGTTCCAGATGCTTTGTCAGTATTGTTAATCACATGTCGAGTTGTTGAATGAGTTTTTAATTGTTATCTGGCTGATAGACATATGAGAACATCCCTGAAGCAAACATAAGAACAAGAAAATCTTAACGAAGATATTTTGCAATTTGACGTCTAAACGGTGAATGGACTCACTCGTGTATCATTGCTACTTCGTTGTGCGCACTCGATAAAAATGCGCTGTAATCAACGATTCTCTTTTGTAAGGCCTATAAAGTCTGGAGCTGGCGGAATACTAATTCAGTTTGATTGGTTGAATTGATGAATATGGAGGAAATTATGAAGATAAGGTTTTATAAAGATTATAATGCGTTCAATGACGCTGATAAAAAAAATGACACTACAATATCGCTAATTGCTGATTGTTGGAATGATTTTGGCTATAAAACGACCTTCGATGTAGTCTACAAATTAGAAATGCTAGGTAAAGTTAAGCTTTATGTTCCAGGAATTGCAAACATTATTTCGAAATATGGATATCCTGATGGATCAGTTTATGAATACCTATACGAAAAAAGCACGGTTTCTGGAGAAAATACGCAAAATTATTGGGAGCTTAACAAGACTACTCGAAACAACGAAATTAAGATGTCGCTGGGCAATAAACAATATTATAGTAATATTCTTAAAAATGTCCCTAGTAATTGTCTAAGCGATTACCTTACATCAATTGTCGATATCAGTGCGTTAAAAGAAAAAGATATCAGTAGTTATGCTTCAAATTCGATTGTATCTCAGTCTTTATGCAGAGATGTCGAATCAAAATTTGTATTTGACCTCGTACGTTTATCCAAAGAGTTAAATTTTGATTCATCTGATATATTGAAACTAATAGAATGCGATAAGCCGCAAATTCATAAGCTATATGTTCGTGCCCGCGATCAGGAACGCAAAAGAATTAGTTCATTGTATTCTGGGTCTGTGCCAACTGGTGTTGAAGAATAAATATATCATTCGGGAAGATCTCCATGATAGGAGGTCTTTTTGTTAT
>NZ_BLBG01000029.1 GCF_009687905.1 Lacticaseibacillus zhaodongensis
TATTTATAATACATGTAAGCACCTCATAACTGTTATTTCTTCTGTCTAACAATTGTAAGGCACTCCACATGCCTGTCGGTCACTGCCGCCAGTGCAGTGGAGGAAGATGCGCGCACAGCCCGGCGGCAAGTATCCACCAAGATTTAATACACAACCCCCCATTTTGCCCGATTGGATAACAGGCACATACCCGAATCCAGCCGGATACCCTCAAGGCTGCATACATATAGTAGAGACCCTGTATTTACCGTCCGAATAGTGGTATTATGTTATAACGATTTTACTTGTTGACGGGGATATAGGAGGACTTGCGTAGATGGACGATAATCGCATTCACGAACAGAAGCATCTCGACGAAATATCAGTTGAGCTGACCCACGCGGAAAAGCGCCTGGGCAAAGATGCACAGCGCGCTGGCGATGAGGCACGTGATCTGAACAAGCACTTCTTCAGCGACTTTTCACTGAACTTTAGCAATGACTCGGAAGCACTCGAAACTGCCGCTTCCATCCAGCAGCAGCAGGAAGTTCTTGACGAGCGGCGGCACGCGGAACGCGAATCAAAGAACCAACTCGCGACCGTTAAGCGGCTCGAGGGGAACCCCTATTTTGCCCGGATCGACTTCCAGGAGGGGAAGGAGAAGCCCGAGACCATCTACATCGGCCTGGGTAGCTTCACCGACGAGAACGGCCGCTTCCTGATTTACGACTGGCGGGCGCCGATCAGTTCCATCTACTACGATGGCGGCCTTGGCAAGGTCAGTTACCAGACGCCAGATGGTTCGCAGGACGTCGACGTTTCGCTCAAGCGCCAGTTCTTGATCAAGAACGGCAAAATTGAGACGATGTACGACACCACCGAGACGATCGGTGACCAGATGCTGCTGGAGGTCCTCGGTGAGAAGTCTGACACCCAGATGAAGAGCATCGTCACCACCATCCAGCGCGAGCAGAACCAGATCATCCGGGACACCACGGCCGAGCTTTTGTTTGTCCAGGGTGCTGCCGGGTCGGGGAAAACTTCCGCCGTGCTGCAGCGCGTGGCGTACTTGCTCTATCGCTACCGTGGTAACTTGACCTCCAGTCAGGTCATCATGTTCAGCCCGAACCAGCTGTTCTCCGACTACATCGGGAACGTTTTGCCGGAACTCGGTGAGCAGAACATGATCCAGTTCACCTACTACCAGTACGTGACCCGGCGGATTGCCGGAATTGACGTGCAGAGTCTGTTCGAGCAGTTTGAGCAGCGCCAGGATCCCGCCAACGCGGCCATCGAACAGGTCAAGGAGAGTCAGGACTTCTTCAAGGCGGCACAGGAGTACGCACTTAAGCTTGAAAGCAGCGGCGTCCGTTTCCGGGACATCAAGTTCCACGGCGCCAACTTCTTTAGCCGCAAGCGTATCTCTGATATCTTCTACAGTTACAACGCCAACTACCACATGGGCAATCGCCTGAACGCGACTAAGGAGCGGCTTACGAGCATGCTTAACCGGCGCCTGAAGTCTGAGATGAAGGCTGACTGGGTGCAGGATGCGGTCCAGAACATGTCTGGTGAAGAAATGCGCAGTCGCCAGTCTGGCGGCCCAGCAGATTTTGAAAGCAGCGACGCAGAGTACAACTACTTCGCTAAGCAGCTGGTCACGGAACAGTTCAAGGAAATCGCTAGTGCCATCAGTCACAACCACTTCCTGAACATCCGCGGCCAGTACGTTGCCTTCCTGCGTGCGATTCCGGAGCTGCTCAACCTGAGCAAGTTCGGTGTCACCACCGAGCAGTGGGAAGCTGGCGTCGACAAGTTTGTTGAGGAATTCCGGCAGCGCAAAATGGGGATGGCCGACGCAACGCCGTACATGCACCTTTACGACCTCGTTACCGGCCGGCACGGCGACCGCAACATGCGCTTCATCTTCATCGATGAAATTCAGGACTACACCCCTTACCAGCTGGCCTACCTCAAGGCCTGCTTCCCTAAGGCCAAATTCACCTTGCTCGGCGACCTCAACCAGGCGATTTTCACCGGTGCGAACGCCCGCAGTCTGATGACGGAAGCCAGCAAAATGTTCCCGAAGGACAAGACGCGGGTCATTCAGCTTACGCAGTCCTACCGGTCAACAGCACAGGTCACCGACTTCACCAAGGCGATTTTGCGCAGCGGCCAGAAGATTGTTGCCTTCAACCGGCAGGGACCGAAGCCGACCATCGCTGTGCGCAAGACAGAGACTGAGCTGATTGGGCAAGTGCTGCAGCAGCTCAAGACAAACGATGCGGCGGGGCAGACAACTGCCGTTATCGCCAAGACGCTGGACGAAGCTAAGGCACTGACCAAGCAGCTCCAGGCAGCTGGCCAGCCGGTGACGCTCATCCAGTCCGAGAACCAGCGGCTGGTTTCAGGCGTGATCGTGGTGCCATCCTTCCTCGCGAAGGGGCTCGAGTTCGATGCCATCGTTGTGTGGCAGGCGAACGCAGAGGATTTTGCCGGGGATGACGAGCGCGAATTGCTCTATACCATCTGTTCCCGGGCGATGCACCGACTCAGCATTTTCGCTGCGCCAGAGTTGTCCCTGTTGCTGCAGGCGGTCCCCGCAGACCTTTACGAAGAGGTCTAAGGACGAATTGAGCAGACCTTGCGTCTGGGAGGCAGGTTACTTTGGATTTAGGT
The DNA here is from genome assembly GCF_009687905.1 of Lacticaseibacillus zhaodongensis. Taxonomy (GTDB): domain Bacteria; phylum Bacillota; class Bacilli; order Lactobacillales; family Lactobacillaceae; genus Lacticaseibacillus; species Lacticaseibacillus zhaodongensis. The sequence goes on from NZ_BLBG01000029.1 coordinate 2,659, forward strand.
GAACAGTACCGGATATACCCCCGCGCAGAGTGGGCGCAGCTCGGCAAGGACGAACCGCGCCAGGTAACCGCTGCCGAGATTCAGCACTTGCGGTCACTGAACGATGTCATCAGCTTGGATGACGTGGCGGAGGTCTACATGCCGCTGGTTCAGTACATTCTGATGCGAGCCCACAGTTTCACGCAGTCGATTCGCGACCGGGCGGCGTTCTTGAACGTGCCGGCGAAGCACACGCCATTCATCATTGGCATTAGCGGTTCGGTGGCGGTCGGCAAAAGTACTACGGCACGATTGCTACAGTTGCTGCTGAGCCGCACATTGCCGGAAGACAAGGTGCAGATGATCACGACGGACGGCTTCTTGCTGCCGAACGCGGAGCTTGAACGCCGCGGGATTAGCGGCCGCAAGGGTTTCCCCGAAAGTTACGACATGGCGCGCCTGACCCAATTTTTGGTGGACGTGAAGGCTGACAAAACTGTCAACGCACCGCTGTACTCGCACCAGCTCTATGATGTCGTTCCGGACGCCCACGAGACCGTCGCGGCTCCGGATATCCTGATTGTGGAGGGCATCAACGTCCTGCAAATGGGCAGTGCTAGTCCCATTTACTATAGTGATCTCTACGACCTGACGCTCTACGTGGACGCCGAGGCTGAGAACATCGAGCGCTGGTACCTTGAACGCTTCGGTGAGCTGCTCGACCGCGCCGCGGACAACCCAGACGATTACTACTACCGGCTGGCCCGTGGTGAGCGGGAGGCGGCCATGACCATGGCTAAGGGCGTCTGGCAGCGAGTGAACCTCCCGAACCTGGAGGATTACATCCTACCGACCCGTGACCGCGCGAGTGTGATTTTGCACAAGACCGCCGATCATAGCATTGACCAGGTGGCGTTAAGAGCATTCTAAGGGCATAGCAAAAGCCGCTGGACTTAGTGTCCGGCGGCTTTTTGCATGCCCTGATAATTTTTTCTGGGATTTTGCACATTGTGTGCTTTAAGGCCTAAACCCAGTCTTCGAGCGGCCGGTGCCGAGTCGAGCTGCAAGGAACTAAAGCTTTCGGCTAGAGGACTTTTGACCTAATGCCTAAAACCTGGCATTAAGTCAAAAGTCCTCTAGTCCTCAGCTTCAAAACGCCTCACTCCGCTCTGTGTCATAGTCGAGCTACGGCCCGCAGAACACTTTAGGGGTAAGGCCTAAACCCGGGCCTTACCCCTAAAGTACGCAAATGCTCAGTTTCTAACCGCGGGCCTTCGCTCTGTACAAAAAACCGACCCGGCGCACTGAGTGTATGCGTGCCGAATCGGAAAACTTACTTTTAGCTCCTGAAATTCAATCGTGCTGCCGTATTACCGCGCCCATACAAGGCGGTTGACGGTTTCGCTGAGGCATGTCTGCAGAACAACTTGTTCGCCCTGGTTGGCGTTGACAATCTGCTTGTAGACAGAGGTCTTAGTTCCATTGATGTAGCCCTGGTCAGTCACGTTGAGAACCTTCGTAACGTGGTAGACGCGGGTTTTACCATTTACATCATGAACGGTAACGGCGGAACCCTTCTTCAGCTTAACGATCTTGCCGAATGAAGTGTTGTTGTGACCGATCATGTGGGTGGACTGGTGGTCAGTCGTGGAAAGGGTGGTCTGGCCGCCCCAGGTCTGCGCTACGTTAGCGTGAGGTGCTGAGGTGACGTGCATGTTACCCTTGACGACTGGTACCGTTACACCGGCAAATGAGATCTTGTTGCGAACAGGTGCCTTCTTGGTTGCAGCGGCAACCGTTTGTGTACCAGCCGCAGATGCGGTAGCAGGTACGATGAAGGAACCAAATGCCATGACAGCAGACGCAATGAGAACACCAATGTGATTGAATTTCATAATGAGTTACACTCCCGTGAATAGAACACCTAAGCTACTTCGTTTAGCTGAACATCATCGCGACCCCCATCGCTAGTTCAGTGAAACGCGGATCTTGTTGTGCCCCCCAGCACTCATATCCCTTTCAACAATTCTTACTATACGGCCTTGCCCGGGTGCAGACAAGAAAAATTCGATAACAAAAATAGATGTTAAAAACTAGCAAAAGTCCCCTAAAACAGCGAAACAAATTGTCATTGCAATAACACATTGTAATATCTTATGCTCGGATTAATCTCCGTCTTATTTCTTTTAAGCTAATTGTTGCTGTGTTTATGAAGCAAATCACAATCTTAACCATTAGTATTTATCTATGTAAGCGGGTGACCGCGTCCCGTCTGCGGCAAATTGTGGGTACAAGTTGCAAAAGTAGGTATCACTTGCAGCCATTAGTTATTCATGCGATGTTTCATAATAAAAACTGCGAATCCGGATTTTTTTCAATTTTGACAAAACTTTTTTACAAATTCTGCTTTGGAAGCGGAATTAAACGCTAATCGGGGCGTAATTCTAACCGTATTTTAATGTATTGCTGGATTTTACAAAATCAGCCGAATTTGGCCAAAAATTACGGCGTCCAGGAGAAAAAGCGGGGGAAGTGAACGTAAGCCATGCGGCGTTATTTTTGCCATGCTTGCTCCTGATTTACCGGGATTTAAGCTGATTTGACACGTTAGCTATCTGTCTAGTTTATTTTTGACGCGACATGATGATATGTAATTAAGCACATAAACCTTATTTAACCAATAAGCAGACCACACGATTATTTGGCTGCTTTTGACTATTTTTGCAGTGTTTACGCTGATTCGTGCTACATATGTAAATATTTGTTGCAAACATCGACTGATCAGGAAGTGTCCGTTCGCAAGCGGCTGCTGACTAGCACAAACACCATTTTGATATAACTTACACTGATGATTAGCCATGCCAAATACTTTGCTTCGTCACAGTTGGCTCTGATTTTGTGACCCGGGATAGTAAGCACCTACGCGTGGGGTTATGGGGCCAAAATCATTTTGCCGCGCAAGGCACACCCTTTATAGAAGAAACAGGTTCGCTTGCGCACCTGCTGAAGAGAATTTTGCCCCGGAAACTTGCGGCACAGCGCTTTCTTGGCGGGGACGGTGATTGACCGGCACGAATATAACCGTTAGAATTGATATAACCAAAATTGCAAAAACTAAGGAGCGTGACACGTTGGCAACTGCGAACAAAGACTACGACAAGATTATTGTTCTTGACTATGGTAGTCAGTACAACCAGCTCATCACCCGTCGGATCCGTGACTTCGGCATCTACTCAGAACTGAAGCCCCACACCATCTCTGCCGCTGAGGTTAAGCAGATGGCGCCCAAGGGGATTATCTTCTCTGGTGGCCCGAATTCCGTTTACGACGAGGGTGCGCTGGGCGTTGATCCAGATATCTTCAAGCTCGGTATCCCGATTCTCGGTGTATGTTACGGCATGCAGCTGATGGCCAAGGAGCTGGCTGGCGGTAAGGTTGAACCTGCCGACAACCGTGAATACGGCCACGTTGACATCAACGTCTTGGAAGACACGAATCCCGTGCTCTTCAAGGACTTGCCTGCCAAGCAGACGGTGTGGATGAGTCATGGTGACCTGGTACGCCAGGCCCCAGATGGCTTCACGGTCACCGCAACGAGTAAGAACTGCCCGATCGCAGCGATTGCCGACGACGAGCGCAAGTTCTACGGCATCCAGTTCCACGCTGAGGTGCGTAACACCCAGTATGGTAACGAGATCCTGAAGCATTTTGCCTTCGACGTCTGCCACGCAGAAGCCAACTGGAACATGTCTGACTTCATCGAAGACCAGATTCGCGACATCCGCGCCGAAGTTGCCGACAAGCAGGTGCTGCTCGGTCTCTCCGGTGGGGTTGATAGCTCCGTCGTTGCCGCGCTCCTGAACAAGGCAATCGGCGACCAGCTGACCTGCATCTTCGTTGATCACGGTCTGCTGCGTAAAGACGAGGCCACCCAGGTGATGGACAGTCTGGGCAAGGGCCTGGGTGTCAAAATCATCAAGGTGGACGCGCACGAACGCTTCTACGCTGACCTGAAGGGTGTTACCGACCCCGAGAAGAAGCGCAAAATTATCGGCCGCGACTTTATCGAAGTATTTAACGATGAAGCGCGCAAGCTCCACGGCATCGAGTTCCTCGCTCAAGGTACGCTCTACACCGATGTGGTTGAGTCTGGTACCGACACCGCACAGACCATCAAGAGTCACCACAACGTCGGCGGCCTGCCAAAGGATCTCCAGTTCAAGCTCATCGAACCGCTGAACAAGTTGTTCAAGGATGAAGCCCGGGAACTGGGTGAAAAGCTCGGCATTCCGCACGAGCTCGTTTGGCGCCAGCCATTCCCTGGTCCTGGCCTCGGAATTCGGGTCCTAGGTGAAGTTACCGAAGAGAAGCTCGAAATCGTCCGTGAATCCGACGCTGTCCTTCGCGACGAAATCAAAAAGAACGGCCTCGACGAATCCATCTGGCAGTACTTCACCGTTCTGCCTGGGTTCCGGAGTGTCGGTGTCATGGGTGATGGTCGGACTTATGACTACACTATTGCCATTCGCGCCATCACATCTGTTGACGGGATGACTGCGGACTTTGCCCGCATTGACTGGGATGTGCTGCAGAAGATTTCGGCACGTATTGTTAATGAAGTTGGGCATATTAACCGGGTAGTGTACGATATAACTTCCAAGCCACCCGCAACGATTGAGTGGGAATAAAAGGTACATGTAAATTGAACCCGGAATGTTGATTTAACGGCATTTTCGGAAGATACAATGGATACGATTGGCGGGGAAATTGTTACGTTCCCCGCCAGAATCCCCGCCAAGTTTGGGCCGAATGAGGGCTGAGCTGGCGGGGATTTTTAGGTTAGTTCGTCAGTCTGTGCTTATGTTCCTTACCCTTGTTAGAGCCACTAATATCAGTGATATAGAAGCGGTGCTTGCTAACAACTCGGTTTCGTACTATGCTGCCAATAATGCGAAATCATGTATCTAATCATTCATTTTTTCTTAAGGAGTTCACCATGTCTGACCAAACTGAACATATGCTTCCTGACATAATTTCCAAGGCCCTAGCGCTACCAGTCGTTCGCGTTGATCGGCGCACATTCTTAACCAAATTATTTCCGCGTGCCACAGAAGTTGAATTGATGTCGATTCTCAAAGATGGCCCGCAAGCCGTCTACACATTGGAACAGCTGACTAAGGTTGCCCGTCGCGTCGTCATGCACGATACCGAGAAAACCTCGGCAATCTCATTTGCCGCGGGATTGCCCTCAAATATCGCCATCGCTGCTGGAACCGGTACAGCTGACCTTGTACAATACTATGGTTTTGCCTTACGTATGGCCCAAAAAGTTGCTTATATTTACGGTCAAGAAAATCTCTTCACCGAAGAGGGAACATTGTCTGAAGACGGCGAGCGGGATGTCATGATCTATCTCGGCGTAATGCTGGGCGTTGCTTCAGCAAATTCCGCATTGATGTTTATCTCTAAGGGACTGAGTAATACACTAAGCAAGAAGTTCATGGCAACCGCGGTCACTCGCACAACATGGTATCCGCTATTGAAGAAGATTGCCGGATACATTGGTGTCTCCGTAACCAAAAAATCAACCTCTGCTGTGATTTCAAAGTCACTCCCTGTTATCGGTGGCTTTGTTTCGGGTGGTCTGACCTTGATTACTTTTCGACCGATGGGGAACCGATTGATTAAAACTTTTGAAACCACACTCACAGCAACGCCTGACCAAATCAAGCAGGCACAAAACGTTATCCTCGAGGATATCAAAAAATCTTCAAACGAATAGGTGCGAGTTAGTAAAGTGAATTCGATTATAGTAATCCAGCTCGTTTGTATATTAAATTGGAATGTTAAATTTCCTGTGAGGATTTCCGGCAAGGTGGCCCATTTGGTCGAGTTGGCGGGGATTTTTGTAGTCGTTCGAGAAAACGCTATACATTATTTAATACCTTCTTGTAGCTTGCCATATTCTATTAGATAATTAGATTAAGAACACCATGTAGGGGGAGCAAAATGGCAATCACCGAGTACGAAGATCAAATTCAAGAAATCGTAAGCAAACCGGATCATTCCGAGTTTATTTATGATTTTCTGGGCGTTTACGACATTCCTAAAGCAACTGTCACCAAGTTACGCAAAGGAATGAACAACCTAGCGAAAGAAGCGGGTGCGGTCTATCTGAAAAATAAGTTGTACTTCAGAGAAGGCACTGGCGATTTAATGCAAGACTATGCCGACTTGCAAGAACGGGTCGATGAACTTGGTTCCAAGCCGCGTTATCTTCTGGTTACGGATTACCAGCACTTGCTAGCCAAGGATACAAAGACTAACGAAACGCTCGATATTGAATTTGCGAAGTTGCCACAGTATTTTGACTTCTTTCTTGCATGGAACGGCATTGAAAAGGCTGATTTCGATAAGGAAAATCCTGCCGACGTCCGGGCGGCTGAACGGTTTGCAAAGCTATACGATGTCGTGGTTAAAGATAACCCGGATGCAACACGCAAAGGATTGAACCTGTTTCTGATTCGTATTCTGTTCTGCCTGTTTGCTGAAGATACCAATATCTTTGAACATGACTTGTTCACGAATCGTGTTAAACAGATGACTGCTGATGACGGTAGTAATTTTGACCAATTCATCGGTAGTCTCTTTGGGGTACTTGATTTTGAGAAGGCGCAGCGGCCGGTCGATACTCCTAGTTGGTTGAATGACTTCCCGTATGTTGACGGCGATTTATTCAAAGATCGGCATGAGTCCTTACACTTTAGCGCCAAGTCTCGAAAGCTCATTATTGAAGCTGGGGAGCTGCTTAAGTGGGATCAGATCAACCCAGATATCCTTGGCTCGATGATTCAGGCGGTTGCCAGTGAAGACAGTCGTAGTCATCTTGGGATGCACTACACTTCTGTGCCAAATATTATGAAGGTTATCAAGCCGTTGTTTCTGGACGGATTACGTGAAGACTTTGAAGCCGCCAAGGGTAACGAAAATAAGTTACAGCAGCTGTATGATCGGATTGGTAAGATCAAGTTCATGGACCCGGCGTGTGGTTCTGGAAACTTTTTGATCATCACGTACAAAGAATTGCGGCAGCTTGAAATTGATATTATCAAAGAACTGAACCGCATTCCGAATGTTCAAGTTTACTACCTTCCTTCAGTAACACTTGATCAATTTTATGGCATTGAAATAGACGACTTTGCATGTGACGTGACGCGTTTGTCGTTATGGATTGCTGAACACCAGATGAATGTGAAGCTCCATGAACAGGTAAGTGATGCCGTGCGTCCAACGCTACCGTTACAGCATGCAGGTGCAATCGTTAATGCTAATGCGTTACGAATTGAATGGAGTGATGTTTTACAGATAGGTAAAATGGATGAGGCGTATATCATGGGCAACCCACCGTATCTTGGTTCATCACTTCAAGATGATGGTCAGAAGCACGACATGGAATACGTCTTCGGGAATACAAACTCCGGATATAAGAAATTAGATTATATTGCAGCCTTTTTTGAAAAGGGTGCTAGTTTTATTGCGCGAACGCAAGGGCAGATTGGCTTTGTGTCAACTAACTCTGTCTGTGAGGGTGAGCAAGTAGCACTGTTATGGAAATCGTTGTTGAAAAAAGTAGAGATTAGTTTTGCGCACACTTCCTTCAAGTGGCAAAATAACGCGAAATCTAATGCCGGTGTAATCGTTATTGTTGTTGGATTAGCACCAATAGGTTCTACAAAGAATAAGTATATATATCATCAATCAGCAGTTGAAAAAGCTTCTAATATTTCAGCTTACTTAACTGAGGGATCAAACATAATAGTTGAAAAGGCTTCGGTCCCCATTAACGGATTGCCACCGATGTATCGTGGCAATATGCCAACTGATGGTGGTGGACTGGTACTTTCTGAAGGCGAAAGAAATGCGGCACTTAAAGACAGGCCCTTCCTTAAGCCGTATATTAAACGTTTTTTAGGGGCAAGTGATTTTTTAAAAAATCAGAATCGTTACGTACTTTGGTTGGATGAAAAGGCATATGAAGGTTTAAAAAATGACGATTTTGTTAAGAGCAGATTGAATGTTGTTAGAAAATCTAGACTGTTAAGCAAGAAAAAAAGTACCGTTAAGTTAGCTGAAACACCGTGGAAGTTTGAGTTTATATCACAGCCGAAAAATTATGCTGGCCAAACAATTGTCATACCACGTCACTCTTCAGGAACAAGATCTTATATACCAATGACGTTAGTAGATTCGGATACAATTATCGCGGACTCTAACGTTGCTATTTATTCGGGTGACGTTTGGGTTTTGGGATTACTGCAGTCGAAAATGCATATGCTTTGGAATGCCTTTGTTGGTGGAAAACTGAAGAATGACTTCCGATATTCTTCTGTTCTTGTATATAACACGTTTCCTTTACCAGAATTGTCGGAACGTCGGAAAAGAGAAATTGAAGAAACCGTTTTTAAAATAATTGGTAAATTTCAAGTACAAGTTAGCCACTTCTGAAAATAACATCTAAATCAATGCGTTATTCTAAAAATCTGTGTAAC
>NZ_BLBG01000030.1 GCF_009687905.1 Lacticaseibacillus zhaodongensis
TACATTACAGGGCACAGCGGAAAATAATCTGATAACTGTCCAACTTTTCTATTGCACTCCACATGCTGGGGCCACCTCCAGACTTGACCAAGACCAGGTCAAGTCTTCCGGTTGAGCTCCGAGCCCGCCCGTGTTTTCTCACCACTGTCGATAATCGCTGACAGTATCTACATCAGACTTGGCGGTCTCTCCACTCTCCCCGATTATTGGGGGTAATAGCCATGCAAAAACCGCAAGCCTATCACCCTCAATAATCGTTTCAGCATGGTCACTCCCGCCAGCTGCACTCCAAAAAAGGCGCCCAGCACCCTACACTAGTGATCATTATCGACAAGCCATTATCACCCGGGAAATATGGATCACGAATTTCGCTCATCAGCCAAACATCACACAATTTACAAATCACCTTATATCAACAGAATGCTAGGCTATTTACCTGTTACCTCCTCAGTAGCTATGACTATCCACCGTAGCCGGGCGGGGCGCTGCTGCGTAGCGACTTGAACTGTTGCGGCTCTGCCGCCACTAGTTCAATCGACATCGGAGCGGCAAAGCCGCGGAGTGCGGAGCAGCTGCGCCCCGCCTGGCGGCCTAAACCGCACACGTAAGCTCCTAAAAACACTGCAGTAAAGTTAAAACGCTCTCTTTGTTATATAAGCTGACATGAATTCTAGACATCATCTAACGTTACCGCTAAGATTAAAACATACTGATTTTTCTGAAAGATGGTGTCAATTTTGAAACATAAATGGTTGTGGTCCGCATTCGTGGCCAGTATCATCGCAATCCTTACCGCAGTAGCGGCCCCGCAACATGTTCAAGCGGCTGAAAAGACATACACAGTTGGTACCGACGTTACTTTTGCGCCCTTCGAATTCGCGAATAAGAACAACAAGTACGTCGGCATCGATATTGACCTCATGAATGCCATCGCCAAGCGTGAAGGCTTCAAAGTTAACATTAAACCGGTCGGCTTCAACGCGGCGGTTCAAGCCGTCGAAGCTAACCAGATGGACGCCGTTATCGCCGGGATGAGTATCACCCCCGAGCGGAAACAGAAGATGGCGATGTCCGACCCCTACTACAAGTCCGGGGTCGTCATGGCGGTCGCTAAGAATTCCAAAATCAAGGGTCTGTCTGGTCTGCGCGGCAAGCGGGTCGCGGTCAAGACCGGAACTTCTTCCGCAATGTACGCCAACTCAATTAAAAAGAAGTACGGCTTCCGCACCGTTACTTTTGACGATTCCAACAACGTCTACCAGGACGTCACCACTGGGAACTCGGCGGCCTGCTTCGAAGATCAGCCGGTCATGCAGTACAGCATCGCGACCGGCATGAAGCTTAAAATCGTCACCAAGCCCGCCCTGTCCGGTTACTACGGAATCGGGGTTGCCAACAAGAGCAAGGCTGCGCTGATGCCGAAGATCAACGCCGGCATCAAGGCCCTGAAGAAGGACGGCACCTACAATAAAATCGTTGCCAAGTACCTCGGCAACGGTAGCATCAAGTCCCAGAAAGAGAAAAACAAGCAGACACAGGAAACGGCCCACACCTTCATCGGCCTGCTCAAGGCTAACTGGGGCACGCTCATGGGCGGCCTCGGTGAAACCCTTGAACTGACCGTGGTCGGCATTGTCTGTGCCACCATCCTCGGAGTCCTGATCGGTTTGCTCGGTGTGATGCCGAACAAGTTTGCCCAGGGCGTCGCGACCACCTTCATTTACATTTTCCGGGGCCTACCCCTGATGGTGCTCGCGCTGTTCATCTATACCGGCCTGCCAAGCCTGACCGGCAGCAAAATTCCTGCGTTCATCGCCGGTATCGTGACCCTGACCTTGAATGAAGGAGCTTATACCGCCGCCTTCGTTAAGGGCGGTATCAATGCCGTTGATGGCGGCCAGATGGAAGCCGCCCGTTCCCTCGGCTTGCCATGGGGTAAGTCAATGCGGCGCGTAATTTTGCCGCAGGGGATCAAAATCATGGTGCCGTCTTTCATCAACCAGTTCATCATTACCCTGAAAGACACATCGATCCTGTCCGTCATTGGGCTACTCGAACTGACCCAAACTGGTAAGATCATCATTGCGCGCAACATGGAAGGCTTCCGCATCTGGTCCATGGTCGCACTGATGTACCTGATTATCATTACTCTGTTAACATGGCTATCAAATTGGTTTCAGAAAAAGGTGAATGCATAATGACTACACGTGTTGAAATGAAGGATGTCCACAAGCGCTACGGCAGCAATGACGTCATCAAGGGTGTCGACTTGCAGGTTGAGGACAATGAAGTTGTTGTAATGATCGGTCCCTCCGGTGCTGGTAAGAGTACCGTTTTGCGGATGATCAACGGGCTCGAAACCACCACGAGTGGCGAGATCCTGATTGACGGCGAGGACATCGCCCACCCTGGCGTGAATATCGACAAGGTTCGGGAAAAGATCGGAATGGTGTTCCAACACTTTAACCTCTTCCCTAACATGTCCGTGCTCGATAACGTCACCCTCGCCCCAACTGAATTGGGCTTGCAGAGCAAGGCCGACGCTGAAAAGGCCGGTCGGGAGCTACTCGAATCGGTTGGTCTGGGCGACAAGGAAGACGCAATGCCAGCTTCCTTATCTGGGGGCCAAAAGCAGCGGGTCGCGATTGCCCGCGCGCTGGCAATGAAGCCCGACATCATGCTGTTCGACGAGCCAACCTCCGCGCTGGACCCCGAAATGGTCGGCGATGTCCTTGAAGTCATGCGTAAGCTGGCCAAGGAAGGCATGACGATGGTAATTGTTACCCACGAAATGGGCTTTGCCCGTGAAGTAGCCGACCGGGTCGTGTTCTTCGGCGATGGCAAAATTCTGGAGCAGGGCACCCCTGAACAGATTTTTGACCACCCTCAGCACGAACGCCTGCAAAGCTTCCTGGATAAGGTCCTGAATGTCTAGTCTGACCTGACTCACGCCAAGAGGAGAAAAATGAGGCTCAGCATGAAACGCAAACACATTATTACCCTATTAATTCTGGGAATTATCGCCATCATCGGTGCCTTTGCACCACAGACGACCGCGGCGGCGAAGGAAAAGACTTACACCTTCGGGACCGACGTAACTTACGCGCCCTTCGAGTTCGCCAACAAGAAGAATGTCTACGTGGGGATCGATATCGACCTGATGCGGGCCATCGCCAAGGAGGAAGGCTTCAAGGTCAACCTTAAGCAGCTCGGTTTTAACTCCGCCGTTCAGGCCCTCGAAGCCAAGCAAATCGACGGGGTCATCGCCGGAATGACCATTACCCCGGAGCGCCAGCAGAAGTTCGACATGTCCGACCCGTACTACCCGACCGGCCCAGTCGCTGCGGCCGAGAAGGGCTCCAAAGTCAAGTCCCTCAAGGACCTGCGTGGTAAGCGGGTCGCCATCAAAACGGGGACCGCGGCTGCTGATTACGCTAACTCCATCAAGAAGAAGTATGGCTTCACCACCGTCACTTTTGACGACTCCGACAACATGTACCAAGACGTTGCCAGTGGGAACTCCGCCGCTTGTTTCGATGACCAGCCGGTGCTTCAGTACGCGATTGCGACGGGTGTGAAGCTGCACCTCATCAGCAAGCCGTCCACGATGAAGTACTACGGGATCGCCGTCAACAAGGGCCGTAATGACGGATTGATGAAAAAGATCAACGCCGGCATCAAGAAGGTCAAGGCTGACGGGACTTACGACAAAATTGTCGCCAAGTACCTCGGCAATGGGACCGTCAAAGCGCAACAAAAGAAGAACGCCAAGACGCAGGAGACTAACCGCAGTTTTGTGGGTCTGCTCAAGTCCAACTGGGGCACGCTCATGGGCGGCCTCGGTGAAACCATCGAGCTCACCGTGGTCGGCATCATCTGTGCCACCATCATCGGCGTGCTGATCGGCCTGCTCGGCGTGATGCCGAACAAGTTTGCGCAGGGCGTCGCCACGACCTTCATCTACATTTTCCGCGGCCTGCCCCTGATGGTCCTGGCACTGTTCATCTACACGGGGATCCCGAGTCTGACCGGGAGCAAAATTCCCGCGTTCATCGCCGGCATCATCACCTTGACCCTTAACGAAGGGGCCTACACCGCCGCCTTCGTTAAGGGTGGTATCGAGGCGGTTGACGACGGTCAGATGGAAGCTGCCCGCTCGCTGGGCCTGCCATGGGGCAAGTCGATGCGGCGCGTCATTTTGCCGCAGGGCTTGCGCATCATGGTGCCGTCCTTCATCAACCAGTTAATCATCACCTTGAAGGACACGTCCATTCTTTCCATTATCGGTCTGCTTGAACTCACGCAAACCGGGAAAATCATCATCGCCCGGAACATGGAAGGTTTCAAAATCTGGACAATGGTCGCGCTGATTTACCTGATCATCATCACGGTGCTCACCTGGTTGTCCAACTGGGTCCAAAAGCACATGCAGGCGTAATTCTGCCACAGCAAAAAGCCACTCTCTTCGCGGAGGGTGGCTTTTTCGTGCTGTTAACTTGGATGATTGCTGCCGGGCGGTGGGCGCATTTCCCTCCGCTGCCGCCGCTGGGAGTGACGCAGGCTCGCTGTGGGCCGGGTTCGCTACGCTGTCCATAACTCTATGGGCAGCAAGCTGCACAAGAGTTATGGCAAGCCTCGGAAAAGCGCCGAGTCTTGCCCCTGAACTCGAGCCCGCGTCGCTACGCTCCCCCGCGGTCATCAATGACCACAGGGACTGAAAAGTTCAGTATTACTGCACCTTCAAAATCATGTTGTACCAAATTTCACCCGCATGCGTTGATGCTGCCATCCCCTCGTTCACATAACCGTGTTCCACGTAGTAAGGTACTAAGCGGTTCAAGCAGGTCAGTGAAATTAACTCACGGCCCTGTTCCTTGGCCCGGGCGGCGAATGCGGTTAGCAACTTCCCACCGACACCCTGACCACGCAAATCTGGATCGACAGCGAGGCTGAGCACTGACAGGGCCTTGTCCGCCGCGGCGTTTGGGGTCAGGTGCGCAAACAGGTCATCGGTCAGGTAACGGACCCCGATTGCCGGACCAACAATGTAACCGGCAAGCTGACCGTCCTTCTCCGCGACAATGAAGGTGTCCGGAATCACTTTTATGCGTTCGGCCATACTCTCCTCGCTGGCAGCCTCGTCCGGCGTGAAGCCGGCGCGTTCGATGCGCATAATGGCCGCCAAGTCGGTAGCTTGTGGTGCCCGCATTAATAAACTCATGCTGATTTCCCCCTACAAAGTATTGTGTTTAGTATAGAGGAATCTGGACGGTAATGCTGGCCAGCATTTGCATTTTGCTTTTGTAGGCACTGCATTTTTTGCACCGCAGCTCTGGCACAATGACCATTAAGGACGTGGACCAATTTTATTTTTTAAGAATAATGCCGACGCCACGTCATTCAGTTAGGTATGAACAGTGTATTGGCGGTTTTAAGCTTTACGGCTCTTATGTGCGGAAATGTATAATATTGGCACACAGAAGTTGAGTGAGCGGTGGTACTTTCTTGAGAGGCGGTGGTGCCAATGGTGTAAACCATGGAACCCATCCTGACGAAGGGAGGTACATTTGCGCCATGACGGCAGTAATGTCGTTAACGTGTTTTATCGGAACGCTGGTTGGCTTGGTTGTGGCAGTAGTGCTGCTGGTCAGGAAACTAGCGGTGCTGCTCCGCGCAGTGCGCACGCTGATAGACACGTATCGGAAACTATTCCGGTAAAAAAAGCGCAAACAAAAAGCCGCTGTTAACTTTGGCGAGTTGCGCGGCTTAATGTTTGCGTAATCTACAAGACCACCGTTCTTAAAACGGCTGTGCAGGGGCGTGTTTCCGCACGTCCCTTTTTCTGTACCCTAATTATAACATCACAGTCTTAATCTGCCACCCAGCACCATCATGCTTGCTTGAATAACTACGGTGCGGAGAGAATTTTGGTCGTCAGCGTAGAACCACGGGATAATTTTTGTAATTACTGCAATCACAAATCAAGTTATTTGCGTCCAATGACCACCATGGCTACAAGGGATTTTACGCCAACCCTAGTCTTTAGCTAGTGCACTCATGATCAGGTGCTCATTCACGAACGCATTCAAACCGAGCTGGTACAATTCGCGGCCATAGCCGGAATTCTTAACGCCACCGAATGGCAGCTCAGGGGCAGTCGTCCAGGACATGTTGATAAAGGTCATGCCGGCTTCAATCTGCTGGGCAACCTTGTCCGCGTGCGCAGCATCCTTGGAGAAGACCACGCTGCCGAGCCCGTAGCTGGAATCGTTGGCTAGTTCAATGGCCTCTTCTTCAGTCGCCACGTGGTAAATTGATGCAACCGGGCCAAACAGCTCCTGGTTGTAAACGGGGTTGTTACGATCAATGTTGGTCAGAATCGTCGGCTGGAAGAACGCACCCTTAGAGTCAATCGGTGTGTTGCCGTACTCAACCTTGGCCCCCGCCGCAATTGCCGCGTCAACCTGCTGCTGGAGGTGTGCCTTAGCCTTGGCGGAAGACAGTGGTGCTAGAGTCGTACTTGGGTCCATTGGGTCGCCCGGCTGGACTTTTGCAAAGGCTGTCTTCATGAAGTCGACAAAATCATCGTACTTGTCACCCACAACAATGAAGCGCTTGGAAGCCGAGCAAATTTGCCCAGCGTTACCGAGCCGAGCTTGTGGTGCGACCTGCTTGACGAGGTCCCAATCGGCATCGTCCAGGATAATGAAGGCGTCATTGCCACCGAGTTCCATGGTCGACTTCTTGAGGTGCTCACCAGCAGACTTCGCAACGGATGCCCCGCCGCGCTCAGAACCGGTCAGCGCAACGCCAGCCACCCGCGGATCAGCAATCGCCTTATCTACCTGGTCGTAGTCAAGGAACAGGTTCTTCAGGGATCCTTCAGGCACATCAGCCTTCCGCAAAACGTCCTCGAATGCTTCGGCACAAGCCGGCGTGTTGTGCGCGTGCTTCAAAATCATTGGGTTCCCGACCATGAAGTTCGGCGCGAACACCCGCATGATTTGGTAATAAGGGAAGTTCCACGGCTCAACCATCATGATGATGCCGACCGCTTGCTTGGCGTAGTAGGCCTTGCCAGCAGGTGTTGTCAGCGGCGTTGGCTGCAAGAACTCTGCGCCGTGGTCAGCAAAATAGTCGGCAATGTTGGCACAAAGCTCAACCTCGGCCTTGGCTTCACCAATCAACTTACCCATTTCGGTGGTGATGGTTGCAGCCAAGCTATCCTCATCCTTGCGCATCTCATCAGCGACGCGGTGCAAGGCCGCACTCCGACTAGCCGGTTCTTCATTACGGAATTGCTTATAAAGCGCATGCCCAGTTGCCAGTGCCTTTTCCAGGTCCGCATCACTTGCGTTCGGATAGGCTTTCACTAGTTCGTTTGTGTATGGATTAATGGTTTGATATGCCATGATTGTTCCTCCTTATTTCGCTTAATTAGAATGCAATAATGCGGTGGATGTTGTCAGGTCACCACCTAATTTTCAGGCTAATTATTTACCTTATAATACTAGCCTAATCCTTTACGACTAGGTAATGCAAGCCCTACCAAACGGACAATCACACCACTATTGCCTTCAGTTATGGCTGGTGCGCCGCACGCCTACCTAACCGTAAAAACGACTTGCGTAACCCAACACGAGTAACGTTCAAAATGCGCTCTGTATTTCACCGCGTACTGAGTCGACTAATCATCTGGATAAAGAGGATCGGGTCAGCCTTTAGACCGAATCTCGCCCCAACATCTGGGTTAAGCCTTTCAATAATGGTACTATGTCAATAATCATATTGATCAACAAACATTGGGAGGTGCGCGTATGTTTCATTTTATCTGGCTACTAATTGTCGGGGCAGTGATCGGCTCCATCGGTGGTGCCATCGTCGGGCGGGACCACCCGGCTGGCTGCGGCGCAAACATCGTCGCCGGACTGCTCGGTTCGTTCATCGGCAGTGCCCTTTTTGGCAGCTGGGGATGGCACCTCGCTGGCATCGCGGTGTTCCCTGCCATCATCGGGGCGGTTATCTTCGTGTTCATCGTGTCCCTGATCAGCGGTCGGCACTACAACTAAAATGCATTGGTAACGGCCACTCTTCGCTCTGGAGGGTGGCTATTATTTTGCAAAAAAATATAGTGACCCTGTTGTTGACACATGGGTTACTATAATCTATGCTTGCCCCATCAAGTGCAAAGGATGGTCAAGTAAATGAGTAAACACAGCGCGTTACGCCGCCTCAGCCAGACCGCCATGATGCTGGCCCTATTGATCGTGCTGGGCCTGCTGCCAGCGGTCCCGCTCGGCTTCATTCCCGTTCCTCTCGTCTTGCAAAATATGGGCGTCATGCTCGCGGGTTCGCTGCTGGGCGCACGGGGTGGTACCACTGCCATCACCTTATTATTGTTCCTAGTGGCATGCGGTCTGCCCTTCCTCTCCGGCGGTCGGGGCGGCGCGGCCATGTTTGTCGGGGCAACGGCCGGGTATATGTATGGCTGGTTATTTGTGCCGGGGCTGTTGCGCCTACTCATGGGCCGCAAGCCGCGCAGTTGGAGCTACGAATGGTTGGTAATGATCCTAATTGGGGTATTATTTGTCGACGCGGCCGGATCAATCTGGCTGGCAATGCAGGCGCACATGCCGCTGGGTGCCGCTTTTGCCAGTAACCTGGTGTTTATTCCCGGTGATATACTGAAAGCAACCTTGGTGGTGGCAATCAGCCGCCGCCTGCGGAGAGGAGTCCATCAATCATGGCAGTAGCAACCCGCACCCGGGTCCTGAACGACCTGCTGGCGCATCCGAATACTTGGCGCTCCGGTGACGTCCTGGCCCAAGACCTAGCCGTCAGCCGCGAAACGATTTGGAAAGCCATCAACGCCCTGCGCAAAAGTGGCCACATTATCACGGCCCGCAAAAGTCAGGGCTACCAATACACCGGCTGCACCCAGCTCGACCAGGACGCAATCAATTTCTACAGTCAGCGCCACCCCAACTTCACGGTTCTAGCGACCACCGATTCGACCCAACTGCGGGCCAAAGAACTGTTGAACACAGGCAAAATCACCGAACCGACCGCCATCATTGCCGATCAGCAAACCCGGGGCTACGGACGCCGCGGTCGGGACTTCTACTCCCCCCAGGCCAGTGGTCTCTACATGAGTGTCATCATGCCAAACCCTAGTGGAAACTTAACTAATGCCGGCTTGCTCACGACGGGCGTGGCGGCCGCGGCCGTCCAGGTGCTCGCTGATTTCTTCCCGAATAAGCATTTTGGTCTTAAGTGGGTCAACGACATCCTGCTGAACGAGCACAAAGTCGGCGGGATTATCACCGAGGCCGTCATGGAGATGGAATCAGCGTCCAGCGCGGCTTTCATCGTCGGCATGGGTCTGAACCTGACCACCGCGGACTTCCCCGCCGCCATCAGCAGCAAGGCCGGTGCCATCGCTGCGGGCGCGGACGTCGACCGCAACCGCCTGGCCGCCGCACTCCTTGACCGCCTCACAGTCGACTTTAGTGAGTTCACTAGCGGATCATTGCTACCGGTGTACCGCCAGTACTCCCTACTCATCGGTCGCACCGTCACCTTAAACTTGGGCCAGAGCACCGTTACCGGCCGTGTCCAGGGCATTGCCGATGATGGCAGCATCATCCTCGCCCAAGCGGACGGCAGCACGCAGAATTACAGCAGTGGTGAGGTCGTGCGGGTTATGGGGTGGCAGCACTGAACACAATTTTGCAGAATCGCGCTACTGGAAGTGCTACAATCGAGCCAAACCACAAAAAGTGAGGGTAAAACATGAGTATTTTGACTGATACATACACCATGAGTAATGGGGTTACCATTCCTAAGGTCGGCTTTGGCACCTGGCAGATTTCGGCGGGGGAGACGGCCTACAACGCTGTCAGCGCGGCGCTGAAGGCTGGCTACCGCCACATTGATACTGCGGCCGCTTACCGCAACGAGGCCAGCGTGGGCAAGGCAGTGCGTGATTCCGGCATTCCGCGCAAGGACATCTTCGTCACCAGCAAACTGCCCGCTGAAGCCAAAAGTTACGCGGCCGCCCAAGCAGCAATCGAGCACAGCATGCAGGAGCTCGACGTTGACTACTTAGACCTCTACCTCATCCACGCACCGTGGCCATGGGCAGAACTCGGCGCCGACTACAAGAAGGAGAACATCGAAGCGTGGCGCGCCATGGAGGACTTCTACAAGTCCGGCCGGGTCCGGGCAATCGGTATTTCCAACTTCAACGTTGCTGATCAGGAGAACATCTACAACAATTGCACTATTAAACCAATGGCCCTGCAGCTGCAGTACTACATTGGCTACACGGAGGACGCAAACGTCGCCTGTGCCCAGAAGAACGGCTTACTGGTTGAAGGCTTCTCGCCACTAGCAACCGGCTTTATCATCGGCAACAAGGATATTGAATCAGTTGCCAAGCACTACGGTGTTAGCGTTGCGCAAGTAGCAATCCGTTACGTCCTGCAAAAGGGTATTTTGCCGCTTCCTAAGGCCGTTAATCCCACCCACATCGAGGCCAACACCAAGCTCGACTTCACAATCAGTGACGACGACATGGCCTTCCTAGACACCCTGAAGGACACGGCACCTGGTGAGGACCACAACGAGTACTAACGCTTCATTAACAATAGATACACCAACAGCCACCCGCTTAGTCACGGATGGCTGTTTTGCTGTGATTGAATAATATGTACAGAGTCATTGAGGTTAACGAGCCAAGAACGATGATCAAAACGCGGAATCGTTCTGGCCACAATCCATTAGTACCGTTGACGAGGGGACACAAACACGCCACCGCACCAGCAGCGCAAACACTCATTGGGTTAACAACACAGCTCATCCATCCAATTTAGTGTAAACAAAAAGCCCCAAGCATATGCTTGAGACTTACTAGGAGCGTGGCAGCTTCTTACCCTCGCAGGCAGTTTCCC
>NZ_BLBG01000031.1 GCF_009687905.1 Lacticaseibacillus zhaodongensis
ACGAAACCTAAAGCGAAGAATGGCCATACTTCAGCGGTAGCCATCATGTTGATAACCATGGCGTACCCAACGGCAACAACCATGCCACCACCAATGCCAAGACCTTGGTTAAGCCAGTCAGGAATCATACCCAGCAGAGTCTTAACAGGGCCAGCACCAACAGCCAGAATCAAGCCGGCTGGAATGGCGATACGCAGACCTTGCAGGCAGATAGCGATCCACTGCCATACTTCGATCCCGCGGAAGCTACCTTTAGCAGCTGCGGCATCCATCAAGTGGACGATAGCAGTTGCAATGGTACGAACAAGGGTCGTGAGCAGCAGCCCTGCGACAGCCAGTGGAATAGCAAGCGCGATAGCGGAGCTAACACCGTTGCGGCCCTGACCACCAAGAACAAGAATAATAGCGGATGCAATGGATGCAAGGGCAGCATCAGGAGCAACAGCGGCACCAACGTTAGCCCAGCCAAGAGCGATGAGCTGCAGCTGACCACCTAAGATGATGCAAGGAACAACTGTACCGGTAGCAAGACCGATCAATGTGCAAGCGACAAGTGGCTGGTGGAACTCCCACTCATCCAAAATACCTTCAACCCCGGCCAAGAAGGAAACGATGAGGACCAGAATGATTTGAATAAAGTTTAAAGACATTATATATCCTCCTTTCTGTTTAACGAATTATTGCTTTTGCTTGTCAAGTTCTGCCTGAGCACTGGCAAGAATGTGATCAAGGTTATCCTTACTGTCAGCAGGAACCTTGCGAACATCGAAGGTAATACCTTCAGATTCCATCTTCTTGAAGGAATCAATATCGGTCTGGTCAAAGGCCAAAACCTTGTTCGGCTGAACCTTACCAACAGAGTGCGCCATGGACCCAACGTTAACTTCCTTAAGTGGAACCCCACCTTCGATAGCACGCTGTGCGTCCTCTGGTGTTTCAAACAACAGCATTACGCGCTGACCGCCAAAGTGTTTGTCGTCCTTAGCAATCTTGATCATCTGATCAATAGGGATGACGTGCGCCTTAACACCAGCAGGGGCAGCTTCCTTAATCAGGGTGCTACGCATGTTGTCCTTCGCAACGTTGTCAGAAACAACAATGATCCGGTTTGGATTTGTCGTCTTCGTCCAAGTAGTAGCAACTTGGCCGTGGAGCAGACGAGAGTCGATCCGTGCGAGTACGTATTCCATTTTGCCTGGCTTACCAGCGTTTGCCGGTGCTGCAGCCTTTGCTGGAGCAGCTTTTGGCTTTGGCTCGAGTGATTCAGGCTTAACCTTAACGCCCTGACGTCCTGCATCAACAAGGTGTGCTGCAAGTTCGTGTGCAGAGTTAGTAGAAAGACGTGCGCCGTATGCTTCAATCAGCATTGGCAGGTTCAATCCAGTAACGATTGCCCACTTGTCCTTGTGCTCCTCGAAAATTCCGTTTGCCTGATTGAATGGAGAACCTCCCCAAAGATCGATCAGGAACAAAACTTCATCTTCAGGATCAAACTTAGCAATGGCAGCTTCCAAGTGTGCCTTTAGGTCATCTGGACCTTCGTCAGGCATGAAGGTTACAGCTTCAACCTTATCCTGTTCACCGAAGATCATCTGACCGGACTGCTTAATACCAGCAGCGAATTGTCCGTGACTGGCAAGAATGATTCCGACCATCGTGTCGCCTCCTAAAATATTTTTTGCATCTCTCCACCCTTTGAACCGGTTCAACGCGGTGAAAAGAAATGTAAGATGCTTTCTAACACAGATTAGTATGCCAGATTCATCAATCTTTGCAAGCCCTTACTTAAAGCGTTTTTATGAATTTTCATGAAAGCCCCGAAATAGCGCCGATTGTGGCATTGAAAAAAGTTGAACTTTTTTTAAGATGTGTTCGGATTGTGCCTTTTTTGCAGTGTCAACAGCCTAAATAAGTTAAGCAGCCCCTAAAAAGAATGTTAAGCATGCCTAGAAATATCGCTTAAATGGCTTGATATCAGCACTTGGCTGAAAAGTCTTTTCTATTATCATTTTTATGGCTGTTCATTTCGTTCACCAAGGCCAGCAACAGCCCCACAATGCTCTTTTTTTGCACAATTGAACTGATTGTGACGAATTAACCAAATTCACTTTCATTGATTAATGAAAAAAATACATAACTTAGTGCATTAACTTGCAGCTGTCTTGATTGGTAATCGCCAAGTAAGCTATTCGTGGGCTTAATTGGTAACGGTGGTAAGCAGCTATCTAACTCGTGCGGCAAAAAAATATTTGTTTTGCTAGTAATCTCAACTTCTTTTAGGAAATTAGGCTCCAGCACGTTAATAGTAGAAAGCTGGCGCAGCAATTAGCATGTGTAACGACTACTAGTTATTTTGTTTCATCAGCAAACGGTTACATTCAGTTAAAAAGACAAGTCCTGCTTGACACCATCTACGTTTGCGCTATGCTTATAGGCGACATTTAAATACACGACGAAATAGAGGTCGCGGGGGCGACAAAAATCTGCTGAGTGCCGGGCACGATGAAGCAGATGGTAAGCGTCCCCCGCCGAAATGACGGATCCTACCGGAGGATTCGTCATTGGGCCAGGTTGCGAAAGTGCCTGGACTGTCCTGACGGCTGCAAGGGTCTGTCAGGGAGCGCTATGAAGTTAGTTTTACTATTCATGTAGAATTGGCGGGCCCCTGTTGAATCAATTAATTTTGATTTAACAGGGGTCTTTTATTACTCTATTTCCCTCCGTGAACTAATGAAGGGAGAAAATGTCATGAAGAAATTCTGGATCGCTATCTCAAGCGTCCTCGTTGCCCTCGCGGTATTACTCGGATTACACAGCACGACCGCCCAGACAACGCAGGCCGCCACCAATGGCACCTTTAAGGTCGGGATGGAATGTGGTTACGCCCCATTCAACTGGACCCAAAACACCAATTCACACGGAGCCGTTAAGATTCAAGGTTCCAACACCTGGGCAAATGGTTACGACGTCCAAACTGCCAAAATCATTGCCAAGAAGTTAAACAAGAAGCTGGTCGTCGTTAAGACGAAGTGGAACGGCCTTTTGCCTTCCCTAACCAGTGGCAAGATCGACGCCATCGTTGCCGGCATGTCCCCAACTCCAGAACGCCGTAAGAGTATTGATTTCACCAACCCGTACTACGTTTCCCAGCTGACCATGGTGGTTAAGCGCAGCAGCAAGTACGCTAACGCCCACTCCATCCAGGACTTCAAGGGCGCCAAGATCACTGCGCAACTGTCCACCTACCACTATGACGCCATCAAGCAGATTAAGGGCGTCCTGCGCCAGCCCGCAATGGACGACTTCCCCGCAATGCGAGTTGCCCTTGAATCTGGCACCATTGACGGTTACGTTTCCGAAGTTCCTGAAGGGATTACCGCCGAAGCTGCTAACCCTGACCTGAAGATGATCCACTTCAACAAGGGTCAAGGCTTCAAAACCAGCGCCTCCGACACCAACTTGGCAATCGGGGTGCGCAAGGGTTACAGCGAAACTAACAAAATCAATAACATCCTCGCTGGCATGAGCAAGAAACAGCGCAGTCAGCGGATGAACGAAGCCGTTGCTAACCAGCCAAGCACCGCTTCTAAGGGCAACTGGTTCGTCAACATCCTCAAGCAGTATGGTGGCATGTTACTCACCGGTACCGGCATGACCCTGCTGATCTCACTGGTCGGCACGATCGTCGGCTTCATCATCGGCCTGCTCGTTGGAATCGTCCGCACGATTCCCGCACCAAAGAACACTGGTGAACGCGGCCTGCTTGCTTTTGCTAAGTGGCTGCTGTCCGTCTACATCGAAGTCTTCCGGGGCACCCCAATGATTGTTCAAGCCGCCGTTCTCTACTACGGGGCCGCACAAGCACTGGGTGTCAACATGGACCGCACGGTTGCCGCGTTAATTATTGTTTCTATTAACACCGGTGCTTACATCTCCGAAATTATCCGTGGTGGGATTATCTCCGTTGACCCTGGACAGACCGAAGCTGCATCTGCGCTGGGCATGACCCACTGGCAGACGATGACCAAGGTCGTTTTGCCACAAGCCGTTCGGAACAGTCTGCCTGCCGTTACTAACGAATTCATCGTTAATATCAAGGACACCTCAGTTCTTTCCATTATCAGTGTGTCTGAATTGTTCTTCACCGCCGAAACAATTGCCGGCCAGAACTTCCAGTTCTTCCACACCTACCTGGTTGTCAGCTTGATCTACCTGGTTCTGACCTTCACCATTTCCCGGCTCTTCCGGCTCATCGAAAAGCACCTCGATGGCCCCAAGGACTACAACGTGATGAACAACCAGATGCAAGTTGAGACGCCAAAGATCAAGTAAGCAATGGAGGTAAATCAAATGAGTGAAACAATTCTCGATGTACAAAATTTGCGGAAGACCTTTGGCAACCATGAAGTCCTACGCGATATCAACCTCACCGTCGACAAGGGTGAGGTACTAACAATCATCGGCCGGTCTGGTTCCGGTAAGTCCACGCTGCTCCGCGGCCTGAACCTGCTCGAACCCCCGACCGCCGGTAAAATCCTTTTCCACGGTAAGGATGTCCAAGCTGAAGACTTCAACCTGGCTACGTACCGCGCAAAGGTTGGCATGGTGTTCCAAAACTTCAACCTGTTCAATAACCTCACCGTTATCGACAACATTGTCGTACCGCAGATGAGTGTGCTGAAGCGGGATCAGAACACGGCTAAGCAGCACGCCCTCGATATTTTGAACCAGATGGGCATGGACCCATTCATCAACGCCAAGCCAGCCCAGCTGTCTGGTGGGCAAAAACAGCGGGTTGCGATTGCGCGCGCCGAAGCGATGGACCCCGAAGTCTTGCTGTTCGATGAACCAACGTCAGCACTGGACCCCGAAATGGTTGACGATGTCCTGAACGCCATGACCGACCTAGCCAAGACCGGGCTCACCATGATCGTGGTTACCCACGAAATGGAATTCGCCCGCGACGTTTCCGACCAGGTGCTCTTCATGAACGACGGTGTGATTGCCGAATCCGGGACACCAGACCAAATCTTTGGTAACCCACAAAAGGCTGAAACCAAGGACTTCCTGAAGCGGTACTTGTCCCGCGCATAACAATTAATGTAGCAAACAAAGACTCCCTAGCAACGCTGGGGAGTCTTTGTTGTACTTATTAGAGTACTACTAAGGCCATGTTTCCAATGGTGATGTCTACCCAAGCTTAAATTGAACTGTTAAGATAGGTAACAAGAAATCTTATGGAGGCGGCACAGATGAATGTGTTCACGGCACTGCAAATGATTCAGATCGACCACCAGGAGCTCAATCCCAATATCGTTTTTGTGACTGACGAAGAGGGCAAGCCCGATAACGTTCTGAGTGGTCTCGTGCACGATGTACTCACAAACGTGGCCATCTTTGCCGACCTCCACACCGCAAGGGACGCCGAGGATCTCATTGACCAGCTGCATGCAAACACCCCCCTACCCGATGACGTCTTGGATGAGTACCGCAAAATCCTAGAACAGGAAATTGCGGGCATTAACTTCAGTGCCCACAAGCAGGTTGTGGAACTGATTTACCGACCACTACTATAGTCACTGAAACATATCTCCCGGGAAATAATCTTAACAGACGACTAAAACAAAGAATTGCGATATAACACGCCTCTAAGGACGCCTTGTTATACCAACATGATATAATACGCTGATGGAACGTGCCACAGATGTGTCACTCTCAAATACTAATGGAGCCTACCCTCACAGGTAAGCTCCATTTTTTCATTGTAAATTTATAATGTACTGTCCTGACCTTGCCTTGAATTGTAGTTTGAATTGTTGATTTCGATTTGTCAGAATTACTTTGTGGCTTTTTCCAGCTTTTAATATGAATGGTGCTTGTACTGTCTTACCGTTCAAATTGACAAGGCGTATTTCTATATCTCCCTGACTTCCATCATCGTTTGTAAGTACATATGATGATTTGAGTAATGATGGCCGGATAAGTGAACTGCCATTCCAGCTAGCAGTGTGCCATCGTGCTGATGCATGTTGTGAAACGGTCAATACGGTTGATTGATCAGGTGAAATTGTTTGATTCACAGTTTCGGTATTATGATAAAGCAAATATAATGACAAACCAAGTACTGCAATAAAAGCTGGCACAATGATTCTCAAAGCTATCTTCCGTTTTCGGTTCAATCGTTGCTCTTTACCCATCTCTTCAACCATTTCAGGCTCCTCCTTCAGCAACTGGTCAATAGACATTTGAAGGATTTCGCTCAGAGATACAAGGATATCTAAATCTGGATAATTTCGCCCAACCTCCCAGTTTGAAATTGCCGATCTGGATACCGAAAGCAACTCTGCTAGTCGAGCTTGTGTGATTTTTAATTCTTGTCGCCGTTGCTTTAGTCGTTCTCCAAAGGTTATCATTTCAAATCCTCCATTATGGTTATCGCAAAATTTGACCATATAGTCTAGATAGCATCTGTGGCTCCGTAATTTACGGTGATTTTTGGTGTGACACAAACTCTGTCATTACTGATACATAAGCCTTCTTGAATATACCCACTATTAAAAGCGCTTGCAAGATGGTATTCTTTAGCCATACGAGGGGGAATCAATGTGAGGTGTAAATTCTTGTGTGCTGCCTTGCTTTCTACGGTTTTACTTAGTGTTTCGGTGAGCGGATCACAATCGGTTAATGCTACCACGGATGGTGAGCAAGCCACTCAATCTACCGCAACGGCGATGATTTACTGGAGTAGTACAGCATATCTAGTTACGAATGCATACTCTAATGTTACGTCATCAAATAACATTTTCAATGACAGCCCAGTTGTTACAAACAATGCCGGAAATAAAGGGACTATCAAAGTTAAAATCGTTAATTCGAATGGCGCACAGGTAGGATCAGTCAAAACCATTGGTAAGGGTAAAACGGTAAGACTGGATAGCATTCCTTGGAATAGCGGAACATATACTCTCAAGGCTATGGCCGTTTCCTCTGCTGGTACTTACGCAATTAAGATTGACTAATTCGCAGTACCGCGTGCTGATTTCTTCTTGTAGTTGTTGATGGGGCAAAGGCAACGTTTGGAGGAGATACGGCTGAGAATACGGAACAGAGACCGTGTATTAAACTTTTTTAGTGGAACACATTCACACATGGAGGGACATGTTATGAAGAGTGCAAAGAAATTGATGACGGCGTTTGCTGTCACGGCTGGTCTGCTGGGAACAGGCGTAGGTAGTGCTGTTATGGCAGCAAGTGTTGGCGGTGGCACATGGAACTATGGTGTCGGCTTGACTGGCACATTCGGATACTCCGACTATCTTCATAATTCCAAGACACATAGTGCTTCGGTCGGTAGAACAAAGAGCGATTGCAACAAGGTCACCAAGACCAAAGGCGTTTGGGCACAATCAAAGTATACCAAGATTCCACCTACAGGCTTAAACTACTGGTGGAGTGTTAGCTAACTAAATCTGTTGGCAAGTAAAAGACGCACTCTCGCATATGTGAAAGTGCGCCTTTCGTATTTATTGGGTTAAGGGGTGATGATCTTGAAAAAAATTCTATCACTGTGTGTGTTCTTAGTAGTTATATGCTCCGCACTGATCACCGTTAATATTTTCCAAACAAAAGACGTGATCCGAACAAACACTATAGAGAAGACTGATGATTCTTTCAACTTCTATGTCAGTGATAGTCAGGTTGCGGTCAAAGATGAAATCAAGGAATTTTCGCGGCTGTCTAATCACTATAAGGTGAATGTCTTCCTTAGTACGACAGATTCAAATGGCGCCACTGTGAAATCAGTCGTATATCAGCGTAGCAGCTTTCCAAAAGATAATTTTGGATTGGCATCGAACAACGTATTCCCTGATAAGGACGATTACTACGCAAGTTTTGTAACGGGAAGCCAGCACCAAATTGGTACTATTCCAGTTTTTTACAGCAAAAACCATGTGATTCTCCAGACGCTTTCACGTTATCATAAAGATAATAACCGAACGGCGAACGGGACATTCACTATTGTTGGCGCCAATAGCACAGATAAAGCGAAAATAATTCATCGCCTAAGTCAATTTTTTAGTGTGACGCCAGCTCAACTTGTGACCAAAAACGTTGAACAGCGAACAGAAATGTTCAACAAAAATCTTGGGATATTCTTATTGCTCTTAGCAATATCGATACTTATTTTCCTCTTGATTGTTGTCTACCTGCCAATATCGAAAATGCACACCATTGGCGTGATGAAACTCAACGGCTGGAAAAACGGCGCGATTATTTGGAGTTTCATCCGCAATGGCATGGTGACACTGTTGGTTACTAGCGTTATGACTGATATCGTGATTGTGATTTTATATCACAATTTCTTACCGCCTACCCTGTTGCCAATATTGATTGTAGGACAATTTGCACTAGTTGCCTTGTATTTTCTCGCAAATCTTTCAGTGTATCTACTGGTTCACAAGACCACCATTCGTGATTTACTGAAAAATCACTTCAACTTTACGCTCGGAACGTGGCTATCATTTGGACTAAAAGCACTGTTAACACTTGTCACCACGGTACTGCTTGTTCAAACATCTGCTGGTATCACTGAATCGCTTCGCCAAGCACAGCAGGTTAAAGATTGGCAACGTGACGGCGAAGTATTGACGATTGACAAAGTAATGTTGGCAGATCAAGACCGCGCAACACGTACCCTAACAAAACTGTATGCAGACCTAGATCAAAATACCGACACAATGTACGTGCGTAGTACAGTGGTTAATCCATCTAAAGAATTATCCTCAAATGCAACAACTCCCGAGTTTGCTCCGGATGAACGCTATCCAATTATGACCGTGAATGAAAATTACATTCGGAATAAAGTGCCGCAACTCAAGTCACTGTTAAAGCAAAAATCAACTGAACGTGTCTACTTGATTCCTCAAAAATATAAAAATCATCACGCAATGAGGCACTTGGTACAGAGCTTTCAGTACAACTTGCTAAATAGCGAACAGCAGTCGCATACCAGTATCAAAAAAATGAAGGTAAAGTTGATTTATTATAATGATCGACAAGCCAAAGTGTCAGTCTTTGCTTACGACTTCAATATCAAGCAAAGGCTTCAGTCTCCCATATTTTCAATGGTTACACCAAGCAATATGACGTTCTTTGATAAGGAGATTTTATCCGATACAAGTGGTGCCAATCCTTTGAAAATTCCCCAAAGCAAATCAACAATGCGTACCATAAAGCACGCAATTACAAAAGCAGATGCGGGTTACCTAAATATTCATTTTGCGACAATGAACTCAATACTCTCGGATTCATTGACGTCTATCAATCAGGGCCTGGCATTCTTTGCCCTCATGCTAGTAACGGTCTTTTGCCTAAATCTGATTGCCTCTATTTTCTTACTAATGTGTATCATTCAAAATAAAGCACGCTCACTTGCAATCAAGAAAATGCTGGGAATAAAATTAGTTGATCGATACAAGTGGGAAGGCTTAGTCTCGTTGGCTTTATACGTGATTCAGCTTTTGGTGGTATTGATATTTGGAAGCTCGAAATTAATCCTGATTTTTGCGCTGATCATGATTGCTTTGGACGCGTTAATCTCCAGTAGTTTCATTTCGTTTGTTGAACGGCGCAGTCTTCCGGCAATGCTGAAAGGAGAATGAAAATGATTAAACTAGAACATGTTACCAAAAAGTATAAAACCAAAATTGTGCTAGACAATTTCTCCTTGTCAGTTGAAACGGGAGAAATGATTGCAATTACTGGACCAAGTGGATCAGGTAAGAGCACCATCTTAAACATCTTGGGGTTAATTGAATCATTTGATTCTGGTACCTACAAACTGTTCAATCAAACCAATATCAAACCAAATAGTAAAACTGCTTTGTCAATTATCAGAGAGGATATCAGCTATCTGTTTCAAAATTTTGCGCTTATTGAAGACGAAACTGTAGAATATAATTTGATGCTTGGAATTAAATATCTGCATGCCACCAAGGCGGATAAAACCGCGATTATTAAAGATGCGCTTCAAAAAGTCGGCCTCCAGGGTTACGGTAACAGTCCAATTTTTGAATTGTCTGGGGGGCAACAGCAACGTATCGCTGTGGCACGTGCACTTATCAAGCCAAGCAAGCTGATTCTTGCCGATGAACCCACGGGATCATTGGACCAGAAAAACCGTGATGAAATTATGCAATTACTGAAATCGATGAATAAACAAGGTAAGACCGTTATCGTTGTCACACACGATGACGAAGTTGCCAACCAGTGTCAGCGAATTGTTCATCTTTCATCGGTTAGCGACTAACAGCCCCGTTCTCAATATCGTCCGATGAAGAGCTCGTCTGCCTTCAATCACTTTGTTGGCGTTGAATTTTGGAGAACAAATACTACTTTGGGAATCAAGGTACACCGATGGATAGCGAAATCTGGAGGTGTATTTTTTCTACCTCCAAATCATTAAGATTTTGCAAATAATCAAGTTATTGTTTCAAATTTTGATGAAAATTCCGTCTTTAAGTAGTGAGAGCAATAATTCTCAACCCTTTTTGAAAGGAGGAACCCTCGCCGCCGTGCGCGGCGTGCAGCGCGAAAGCCGCTATCACGAGCGGCGGCGGTCGGCGTTAGCCGGCCGCCTCAAGCCCCCAGTATCTAATAGGGGGGCAAATACAAGTAACAAGA
>NZ_BLBG01000032.1 GCF_009687905.1 Lacticaseibacillus zhaodongensis
TGGGTTAACGTTAAGTTCACCCCAGTTGTTTCTAAGACCCCTCTTTCAAAGGGTGCTTACATTGACTGGGCACACCTCCCAAAGGGTGCGCAGGGTATCCACGATGCTCTGACCCAGCAGGCTGGCGGTCTGGCTCTTGACAAGATCAAGACCACCACACTTCAGAACAATTTGGACCAGTTGATTCCTGGCCTGGCTGCTCTGCTGCTGACCTTCCTGTGCATGTGGCTTCTGAAGAAGAAGATTTCCCCAATCTGGGTTATCCTCGGTCTCTTCGTTGTCGGTGTTCTGTTCCACGTATGGGGCCTCATGTAGTCAATATTCATCACACGTAATGGTGCTATACTATATAATAGGAGCTTGGGTAGTTTCTGCCCGAGCTCTTATTTTTACAGTGAATATACGTTACACATGAAGTTGGAGGAATGAGTAATGGTGAAAGTGGCACCAAAGGCAATGCAAACAGTTGAATCAATGAATACTAAAGTTGATTTGACCGAAGAGGGAACTGCTTATACGGGTCTCGACTCATATGGTAAGATTATGATCGGCAACAAAGCCTTTGAATTCTATAATGATCGTAAGAATGATGATTACATTCAGATTCCTTGGACGCAAGTCGATTATGTAATCGTGTCAGTTCTTTTCGGTGGCAGGCGCATTCCGCGTTTTGCTGTGCGCACTAAGTCGGGAGTCGATTACTCGTTTTCTTCTCGGCATCCCCACACACTTTTGCGGGCAATTCGTAAGTACGTTCCGGCTGACCACATCGTTAAATCCTTATCATTCTTTCAAGTGATAAGAAACGGGATTAAGAAGCTTTGGCAACGTTTGACGCACAGCAATAAAAAGAATTAACGGTGAAGCTCCGCTTTTGCGGGGCTTTTACTTTGGCTAGGCAAGTTAAAAAATTTTGCCAGTGGCAGCTTTATTATTTGCGCTACAATATAAAAGTATGTGAGCGGGGGACTGGCTGTGAAAAAAAGCTGCCCCGTTGTCTTTAGTACAATCACCTCCCCTTACGAGAAGCGGGGGAGGGGGAAAGTGGGTTTTCCATGCAAAAATCTAAACATCGAGCGCTGCCTGATTGGGTAGTTACTGGCGGAATGATTATCCTGGTGGCGCTGATAGCAGTTATGCCGCAATTATTATCACGCACCTTGAGTTTGGGAACTGATTACAATTTCCATTTCAACAGGATCTATGACGCCGCAATGCAAATTAGAACGCATCGGTTCAGCTATATGCAGTCTAATTATGGCTTTAGCCAATCCGGCCGGGTCATTAATGCGGTTTATGGGCCTTACTGCGCGTACATACTGGGCGCTTTGCTACTGACATGCAAAACATGGTTCAGATTCCAACTGGCATCGGCATTTCTTTTGTATGTAATTGCGGGCAGCGGCATGTACTTATTGGCGCGGACTGCGGGTATCAATCGGCATTTTGCACGGTTTGCCGCGGCCATTATCGTTTTCTGCAGTTGGATCCCAATGTGGGCGCTGAATCAGAGCTTTGCTGGCGTGGGTATGGCCTTCATTCCATTTGCGTTGGCGGCTGGTGTGCGGATGCTGCGGAAGCGGGGCTTAGATGCTAAGGGTACGCTTTGGCTCGCCGTTGCTGTGGCGGTGCTGATCCAGGTACACATTCTGTCCGCATTAATGGCAGTGCTTGCTTTAGTGCCATTCGTGGTAGTAACCTTCATGCGGAGCAAGCATCGCGGTCAATTCAGCGGACACATGCTCGTTGCAATCGTACTGGCGGTGCTCCTGACAGCAAACTACTGGGCGGCATTTATCAACGTGTTCCGTGATAACCACGTGCTCAGTACGTTTGGGGTGAAGTTCCTAATTGCCAACACGACGTCTCTTAGCTTTGCTGAGAGCTACCAGAGCCTACTGGGACTAGTGTTCACGCTGGGATTTTGTTTCGTTATCGTGCGCGCATTTGTCGCTAAGCACATGGACAGCACCGAACGGACGGCCGCAATCACAGGAGGACTATTCTTACTGCTATCCAGCAAAATCTTTCCATGGGACGTGCTGAATCAATACATTCCAAAATTAAAGCATACGCTACAATTCCCAGATCGCCTGCTGGCAGTTGCGATTCCGTTGCTCTTAGTCGCAGTGCTGATGGCTGTTCAGCAGTCCACTTGGGTACAGACACACACAATCAGTGGTCAAGTGCTTGAAATGACTCGCAGCTTTGAAATCGTTTTGGTCGTGCTGTTTGCATTCCAGCCGCTAACATTGATGACGCAGAAGGGCGTTGATTGGCTAAACGGCCAAGGTGTCAGCAACAATGCTGATTATGCCGCTACACACATCCGGACAACGACCAGTTTTAATGCGGGCGATGTCCGTGCAGCCTTTGGATCGGCCGACCTTGCTAGCAATTTACGCAATTATTACACTGGTGTGATCGACTACCTGCCAATCAGCGCCGCCGATGACGCAAATCAGTATGTCAGTGGCTCCACGGTTTACGCCGAATTGTCGCAAAAATATATCAAGGAAGTTGCTCTGCCAAGTCGAAATGGTCAGTTTACGAAGACAGTTGGTAGTAATGGTGCTTTAAACATCAGTTTTAAGAGCAACAAATCCGGTTTAGTGCGCTTGCCGGTGGTTATGTACGCTAATTCAGAATTAACTTTAAATGGCAATAAATTAGCTGGTAGCGATTACAATCGGAACAGGATTAACGCACCGAGCGTTAAGGTGCATAAAGGTAATAATGTTGCCGAACTACGGTATGTGAGCCCAAGATACTTGAAACTCAGTATTTGGGTATCACTAGTGACATGGTTGCTTACGATGCTTGGTGGCGCATATGCTTGGTCACGGCACATCAGTCGTGGTCGCCACACCGCGTAAAAACAGCAGCATGGTAAGTATGGAATGTGTTCAGCGAAAGCTGGGCGCATTTTTTTGTTTAAAACTATTTTTTTGTTTAAAACTATTGGTGAAGTCGTAGCAATCAATTATTACGCTGGATAAATTTGCTGTGCGAACTTAGTAAGTTTGACAGACATGAAAACCGGCCGCGGTGCAGTTTGGCAGCAGCCAAGTCGACCACCGTTCGCGTACGGGCCCACTGCGTATAATATATATTATGTAAACTAGAGAGGAATGGAAACAGGCGGCCTTCAGCTAAGCGCCCCACTTCGTTGGCATTACGTCCATTTTCCGTCAGACAAACGTACCAACCTCAAATAGATCAGAATGCTTAAGAGTCGTCACATTCTATTGCTCAGCGCGTCGCTCGCAGCGCAAGGCCACAGCAACGGTAAAAGCAACGACCACGTATTTGCCTGGAACCTTAAGCGAAGATCTAGTTAGATGTTAGCATTATAATTCGTAGATTTAGATATGTTTTGCTACCCGGATTGGTTTCGGATTCAATGACAGTTGCTGTTGTGCCCATACAGCTCAAGCAATTCTGAACTACATTAGGCTCTGATTACCACGATAACTACGCGTGTATGTGTTTGACCCTGTGCTGCATCCAGACGCACACCTCACCACGAACAGGCGCTTCTGCGCAACTGAGAGCCCCTGAGCGACATGGTGATTATTGGCCTCGCAACGTAACAAAGTTCCTCTGGAGGTCGAAACAGACGGGCTACTTATTTGATCAAAAAAAGCAGCACTGTAACGACTATACCGAAGCTTTGTTTTGGCTTCGTTAATCTCGGACGAATCTGCTCAGTATAACAACCTATTGATGCTGATTGACGCAATGATGTGAACACACAACAAGTTATTTCAATTAGAAACTAATGTGAGAAAACAAGTCGTTAGTATATGACAGCGTTGATTTTACGAATGGAATTACGTGCTGATGTGTCCCGAATTAGTCGTATGAATAACATGGCTTTTGAGGTATCTCGAAAGGTGTAAAAATGAAAACAATAATTTACCGGCTAACTTCGTCTAATTGTCGAATTATTGCTACAAAGTATGAGCACATGTGGTATTTCGACAGTTCGAATATTATCGAAATCTGTGTAAGACCGCCTACTCTGCTATTCAACCGCTACAGAGTTCGTAAAAAGCCAGGCAGAACGCCATCAAAGACCTCACGATTGATTGCTACCGCCTTATGTTGATCATGCCGCGTCATTGTTATCAGTCCGGCTTCACGCAAAATTCTTAAGTGGTACGACATTGTCGATTTGCTCAACTTAAAGCTGGCGGTAAGCCTGGTGTATTCCATCATCTTTGGAGCTTGATTCAAATGCCGGATAATGGCCAGACGGTTTTCGTCAGCAAGTGCCTTGAAAATTTTGACGCGCAGTTCATCATTACTAATTGATTGTTTGATATTCATAGAACTATTGTACAACGGTCTTTAAAGCCTGACAACACAGCCTTTTTAACACAAACATTATTTTCGGAAAGCCGAGTGCCACACAAAAAAAGTATGCCCACATCTTTCAAAAGTGTGGGCATACTCCAAAATAATATAACTAATCTGCAAACTAACATTGACTGCCAAACAAGTTTGCCGAATGTGACACTGAATGTATAAATCTACGGAAAGTTACTAATAGCTAACACGTTAGAGCCAGCCGTGTGTTATCCACTGCAGTCCAGTGAGCTACTTATTGGCGACAAATGCGCAGTAGTACGAAACAGTAGCAATGGTCTGTGCTGAGGTGATTTGTCCCTTCCTGATGGCGGTGATGATGTCCGCAAAATCGACCAGTGAGCTGCTAACGAACTCGTCGGCGTCGAAGTGCTTGTTGATCCGCTTAGCAGGATCAATTGTTGCAAGGAAGCAGTGCTGCGTTTCATTGGTCATACCTTCACTCGCGGTAAGGGTGAGTAGTTCCCGCAGATCGGTGGCGACGTAGCCAGTCTCCTCCCCCAGTTCGCGCTTTGCGGCTTCCTCAGGGCTCTCTCCTGGATTGATAAGGCCGGCCGGTAGTGAGATGGCTTCGCGGTTAACACCAACGCGGTACTCGCGGCCTAGAAGCGCCTGCTTGCCATCTGGGGTCATGGCAAGAATTACGGCAGCTGGGCCGTGATCGATGAGGTCCCGTTCGATTGTGAGACCATCTGGAGTGCTGATCTGCTGCTGGCGCACTTTGAAGATCGGCCCGTTGTACATTGTTTTACTGCTGAGAATCTTACCTGGTTCGGGATTGAAATCAATCATGCTCATTCCTCCACAATCTCTATAATTGCCTATGTGATTTGTTCACAACACGCATAAAACTACATGCTCATCATTATTCAATGCCATCATACTGCAGCTTATTAGCACTTGTAAGTACAAAAAAAGCAGCTGCGGATTTATGCTCCGAAACTGCTTTGAGCGTTACTTACACCTTCGTAAAGTCTTTCATCCAAGCGAGAGCAATTGCCTTCTCCCCTAGATGCGTCCCGATGACTGGACCGAAGAAGGAAATTTCAAACTCGACTTCGGGGAACTTCTTCTCTAGGTCAGCTTTCCAAGCTTCTGCTGCCTCTGGATCGTTGGCGTGGATGATTAATCCCCGAACTGGGTAGTCCGTTTCTGCCAAGGCTTTGCTGAAGAGTTCTTCAACTCTTGCGTAGGCCTTCTTCAGGGACCGAATTTTTTCAATGGCTACAATTTTGTTTGTATCTGGATCGAATGTTAATAATGGCTTGATGCGCAACATACCGGCTACGAACCCAGCGGCGTTAGATAAACGACCGCCACGCACGAGATTTTGGATGTCGTTAACGATGAAGTATTCATCAATTGAATCGCGTAAATCATCTAAGCGCGCAATGATTTCGCTGACGCTTTTGTCTTGCTTTGCCATCCGGGCCGCTTCGAGAGCAAGCCAGCCCATCAGCATGACCGTGATTTTTGAATCGTACACAGTAACGTTGATTCCGTCGAGGTCTGCAACGGCTGTTCGTAGGTTCCGCTGGAAGCCGGAAATGGTGCTGGCTAGGTGGATACTAATTACCTGTTCGTAGCCTTCATTGCGAAGGTTCTCATACAGTTTCAGCATTTCGCCCAGCGGTGGCTGACTTGTGCTCGGGAAGGTCTTAGCTGTTTTCAGCTTGCTGTAGAATTCAGCGGGGGTAATATCCTTCCCCTCGTCGTATACGTTGCCGTCGAGGATGACTGGAATTGGCACAACTGTGATGTTGTTTTCTGCGGCCTGTTCCTGAGTCAAATATGCTGTACTATCGGTAACAATCGCAATTTTCGTCACTTTCCCAACTCCTTCATTTGTTATCAACATATAATCTACCACATCACCTTAACCTTGGCTAACCGATAAACCGCATTCCTGCCCACTTTTGCCACGAACTTAACAAAAAGGTACAATTATCATTGTATATATTCGGGTATGGATTAATTGATCCGTACAAATGGGCTGGTTTATCCGGCTTTGTCATTCACAGTAGTTAATGGAGGTACACAATGTCTTTTGACGGTCTTTTCACCCACGCAATGGTCGGCGAGCTGCAGCGGCAGCTTACCAACGGGCGTGTTAGCAAAATCCAACAGCCCTACCCTAACGAAATTGTCTTAACGATTCGGGCTGGTGGCAAAAACCAGCCTCTTTTGCTGTCCGCAAACCCGCAATTCGCGCGGGTGCAGATCAGCAAAATCCCCTTTGCCAGTCCCGCGGTGCCGACCACGTTCACGATGACGCTGCGTAAGTATTTAGCGGCCGCAACCTTGACTGATATCCAGCAAGTTGGTGCGGACCGCATCATTCACCTGGACTTTAACACACGCGATGAGCTTGGGGACGACTTGCAGCTACAGCTGATCGTTGAACTCATGGGCCGGCACTCTAACATCACCCTGATCAACCGCGATTCGCGGCGCATTTTGGACCTCATTCGGCACGTTCCGGCTGACGAGAACCGCTACCGGCTGCTGATGCCAGGGGCTAATTACGTGGAGCCACCGCACCAGGACAAACTGAATCCCTTCACCGCCAGCAACAAGGAGTACGTTGACCTGCTGGACACTGATGATACCGCTACGCTCGCTAAGGGCCTGCAGCAGCGGTTCCAGGGCTTTGCACGTGATTCTGCCCTAGAGGTCGCCACGCGCATGAAGAGCGGCTTACCAGGCGCGGCGTGGGCTGGATTCATGAAGAGTTTTGACGAGCCGCAACCAACCATCACGACCGCCAAAAAAGCCGCGTTCACCGCTACCCCTTTTGTCACGCTGAAGGGTGAACAAGAGCACTTCCCCACCCTCTCCGCGATGCTGGACGCTTACTATGCCCAGAAGGCTGAGCGCGACCGCGTGAACCAAGTCGGCTCGACGCTGATTCGGGTGCTGAAGAACAACACAGACCGGGTGGAACACAAACTGAAGAAGCTACGCAAAACGCTGGCAGACAGTGCCAAGGCTGACGATTTGCGCGTTCGCGGCGAGATTTTGACTACCTACCTGCAGCAAGTTCCCCGCGGTGCAAACAACGTCA
The DNA here is from genome assembly GCF_009687905.1 of Lacticaseibacillus zhaodongensis. GTDB lineage: Bacteria > Bacillota > Bacilli > Lactobacillales > Lactobacillaceae > Lacticaseibacillus > Lacticaseibacillus zhaodongensis. The sequence goes on from NZ_BLBG01000032.1 coordinate 7,436, forward strand.
CCTTGCCGAATTTTTACGACAACATGGAGCCACTCAAAATCACGCTGGCCCCGGATCTCGGTCCAAACCAAAACGCACAGAAGTACTTCACTCGTTACCAGAAGATGCGCAAGTCTGTCAGCCACCTTCACGAGCAAATCAAGGAAGCGGAGGATGAACTCAGCTACCTTGAGAGCATTTCTGCCCTCGTTGACTTGGCGGCGCCTAAGGACCTTGAGGATATCCGCACGGAGCTTGAGCAGGCCGGCTACATTCGGCACCAGACCAAGGGCAAGAAGAAGCGGCCCAAGGTGGCTAAGCCCGATTCTTTTTGGGCTAGTGACGGTACGCACATTCTGGTTGGTAAAAACAACCTGCAAAATGACCAGCTGACCCTGCACACCGCGGCTAAGTCCGACATCTGGTTGCATGCTAAGGACGTTCCTGGCTCACACGTGATCATCCAAGACGATGATCCCAGTGATAAAACGCTGCTTGAAGCTGCTAATCTGGCTGCCTACTACTCACGCTCCCAGCATTCAGCAAACGTTCAGGTCGACTACATTCCCGTTAAGCGGATTAAGAAGCCTAACGGTGCCGTACCGGGATATGTGATTTACACCGGGCAGCGGACGCTGGCGGTCACGCCAGATTCGGAGCTTGTCGAAAAGATGCGGACTAAACCCACGATCTAACTGGGATTACTTGGCTGATGGTATAATATTTCCCGTATCCAAATTAACCCGTACTAGTACAATTAGGAGCACAACACAAAGAAGCCAGACAAATTTGTCTGGCTTCTTTTTTGACTTCATCGAATCAGTCTTGGTGCAGTTTAGTCGTCTTCGCGACGCCGGTGCAACATTAGTGCGAACAGGCTTGTAAGGGCAATCCCCAGTAAACCAAGTACTGAAGCTTTTTTGTCCACCTTGTCACCAGTTTGCGGTAATGCGGCTTTTGTCACGGGTTTTGCGGCAAGCTGCGGCAGTTTGGTGTTAGTGCTGGTTCCACCGGTTTCTGGCAGGCTGTTTGCAGATACCCCCTTACCGCCGGTTGCTGGTAGCTTGTTCTGAATCGGTGCTGATTCACCATCCTCAGTGTTGGAACCACCGAACGTGTCCGGTAATTCACTTTCCGTCGTTGCAGTCACAATCGCGGCCCGAATCCGAGCAACTGCTTGGGCGATGTCCTCCGTCAATGCATTCGGATCATCAGTTGCTGCGCGGGCGACGAGTGCATTGTAATCGGCGATTGCTGCCGCAACGTCCGGATTATCGGCGACCCCAGCGTCATGTGCCGCCGTAATTGCAGCGGTTCCATCATCGGTCGCTTTTTTACGCTCAACTTGGGCGACGATCACAGCGATTTGCAGTTCGTCAATACCTCGTTGCAGATCTGCGGTACTGATAGTCGGATCATCGAGCAGTTGGGTAAGCTGACTCTTTGCAATTGCAACATCAGGCTCGTAACTGTACGGTGCAGTTGCTGCGCTCGTGATGAGTCGTCCAGCCTCATCCCGGACCTTGTTGACGCGGTCAATCGTTGCCCGTAGTGCTTTTGCAGCCTCATCAATCGCGCTAGTGGTGCCAGTATCCTTAGCTGCATTGGTCTTAGCGTCGTCGTAGCCTTTCAGCGCCCTGATAATGTCTGGGTTTGCCACAATGTCTGGACCAATCTTGGCTACGACAGCGTCACCATTATTGATAACGTCTTCGCGAGTCTTCTTGGCAGCAGTTAAGGCGTCGTCCAGGGCTGTCGTGGCTTTGCTGATGTCTTCGTTCGAGCTGCTTGGTTCGTCAACGAGCTTCTGGAGCGCGTTCTTGGCTGCCTCAACATCAGGTTCTAGGCTGTACGGAGCCGTCTTACCCAGCGCTGTGTTAGCATCGTTGATCACCTTACCAGCATCGCCGATGGCAGTCTTGAGCTTGTCAGCTGCGGTCTTGATTTGTTCTGTGGTGCCTTTATCGTCACTGGCATTCTTCTTGGCATTGTCGTAATCGGTAATCGCCTGGGCAACGGCTGGGTTCTTAGCGACCGGCTGATCCTTGATGTTGTTCTCAGTGGTGTCACCATCGCTGATAGTCTGGTCGCGATCGGTCTTAGCCTTAGTAAGCGCATCGTCCAGAGCAGTCTTGGCAGCGTTGATGTCTTCGTTGCCACTTGCTGGGTTATCGATCAGCTTCTTGAGTTTATCCTTGGCCGCCTGAACATCAGGTTCTAAGCTGTAAGGAGCGGTCTTGCCAAGCAGTGCGTTGGCGTCACCGATGACCTTTTCAGATTTATCGATAGCAGCTTTAAGTTTGTCAGCTGTGTTTTGAATCTGTTCAGTAGTGCCTTTATCATCTCCTGCATTCTTTTTAGCGTTGTCGTAATCAGTGATTGCTTGAGCAACGGCTGGGTTCTGAGCGAGTGGCTGGTCCTTGACGCTGTTCTCAGAGGTATCACCATTGTCAATTGCTTGATCACGGTCAGTCTTAGCTTGTTTAAGTGCATCGCCTAGGGCATTATTAGCATCGTCAATTGCCTGGTTCGAGCTGCTTGGTTCGGCGACTAGCTTTTGGAGCTTGTCCTTGGCTTCCTGAACATCAGGTTCTAGGCTGTATGGCGCAGTCTTTCCAAGCGTTGTCTTAGCGTCAATAATTGCCTGGCTGGCGTCACCGATAGCGGACTTGAGTTTGGCAGCTGCGGTGCTGATTTGTTCAGTAGTGCCTTTATCGTCGCCGGCATTCTTCTTGGCATTATCGTAATCAGTAATCGCTTGGGCAACCGCGGGGTTCTTTGCTAGCGGCTTGTCCTTGATGCTGTCCTCAGTGGTGTCACCATCGCTGATAGTCTGGTCGCGATCAGACTTAGCCTTAGTAAGCGCGTCGTCCAGAGCGGTCTTGGCAGCGTTGAGAGTGTCATTGGTGCTTGTTGGGTCATCAACTAGGCTTTGGAGTTTGTCCTTGGCCGCCTTCACGTCGGGTTCAAGGCTGT
>NZ_BLBG01000033.1 GCF_009687905.1 Lacticaseibacillus zhaodongensis
AAACACCAAAGCAGCGCAGTCCCGTGTGAATCGTGGGATTGCGCTGCTTTTTTGAAATTCTATGAATAATCCAGGATAAATAATAATCACAAGCCAGCTAACTAGGACAGTTTAAGCTAATTTCACAAAGTCTAAAGGTAGATTGCAAATTTAATTTTTAATTCTTTGTAGCCCGGTCGGCGTGACCTTAAAGAAACCGGTCCGAACGTTGGCTTGATGATAAACGTGACGCATCATCACCGTGAAAGTGTGGTGATACTCAGGAATTGCAACGTATTGATACTGCTGAATGGTTTTATCGAATTGCCGCGGGGTTTCCATGAAGTTCTCGCGTCCGACGGCTTGGTCGGTGAAAAAGTAGTAATGAGCGACAAAGCCCACGTAATAGTCCGCCACGTCACCCGCGTGGGGATCAACGACCAAAATTTTGGTGTGGTTGTAATGGGTCCACGGCCGTGCGATTCGGCTCAATTGCCGCGGCACAGTATTACGGTTATAGCAATTGGTGAACTGGGTGCCGTTAATTTCGGACAACATCATGATAATGGTAAAAATCAGCAGGATGAACGTTGACATTTGGTATAGTTTTTTCGTGAAGACCGACGCAAAACTACGCAGGTCCCGTTTTTCAACCCGCTGTTCGAATAACGCGCCATCCATCGCCCGGACTAGCGCCATCGCCGCAATGAAAAGGTTCAAAATGACAACGCTCGACATGTAACGTTCGTAACCATCCAATACGATGGCCTCACGGTATGGCATTGAGAGGGCGTACATGCCGTAGAGGCTGGCGAAGTACAGCACGAAAATGAGGTCCAGGCCAAGCAGCACCTGCAGCAGGTGCGTCCGGCGGTGCGTGCACCACCGTATTAGAAGGGCGGCGATGATCAGGGTGGCGTTGATCAGTAGGATCCCTTGAAAGGATAACGAGCTGAAGTTGAGATGCTCCAACAGTCGATGTCCAATTTTAACCAGGGTCGTCGTACTTTCAGTGGTGAGCTGATCAGCATAAGCGTGCGCGCTAATTTCGTGTTTGGAGACGGTAAAGGTTTGATGCACGTGTTGCTGCCACCATAGGAAGGGCAGTAGTCCCATCCCTACAGTTAATAGCCAGCGCCAACCGACTTGCCAGCTTCGCTGCAACCAGCGTACCCGTGTCTGCTGAATCAAGACGATGAGCAGGGTCGTCGCAATGATCATCACGAAGAAGGTGGCCGAGTTTTTGACCAGCATCAGCGCCGCAATAAAGACGGCACTGTGCGCGAGTAATAAACGGGGGTGCTGCCGGTAGAGGTAGATGCCAACTAGTGCGGCAACCGTGATAATTGGTAAGACGTAATCTACCAATAAGTTGTTTAACCGGATGGCGATGTTAAAAACGTACGATAAGGCAATCGTGAAGCACAAGATAAGTGACAGCAGTCCCCGCGAACGGTCCCGGAGAATGCCAAAAATGGCGTAGGTGGCCGCCCAAATTAGGATGAATTGGGCGACTAACATGGTGCCGTCACTGAAACCGACCCAGGTGACGAACTGAGTCAGCCATAAGGCGGTTGCCGGTGGATAAGATGTGAATTGAATAATCGAATCGTTTGCCCCGGGCAAGCGACCTTCAAACGTTAAAAATTTAACGATCAATGCCCAGTGTGAAAAGTTATCATAGTGAATCAGCGGGCTGTGGCGCAACACGTTAGCCATCGAAAATCCAAGGCCGAGCATCCAAAAATCGAATAAGTGTAGTCCTTCAAACGGAAGGCGGGCCTTACCGAAGAAGCCGCCGATTAAACGGATCACTAACAGTAGGACCCCGGTAACGGTCACAATGGTGAGGCCTAATCGGAGCAGTCCCACCATTGCGAACAGGTAATCGATAACAATCTGCAGTAGGATGGCCGTGATCCAGGATAAATACGGACTAACGCCCAGGTAGAGGACCACGTCGCTATAGCCGATCAGGGCGAGTATGAAAATTAATAAACCGAACCATGCCATGTTTTAAAGCCTCGTTAATGATAAGTAGTGATGCTTCAAAGAGTGTTTATGAACGGGTCAAACGGCTAAGCCGTCGTTTCAACTGCTTTACTCGCACCATGATGTTGATGTGGAGCTCGTCAAACAGTGTGATCCAGGTATCTTGCTGTTGCGGTAGGGCAGCGTTGAAGCCGTTGTAAATTAGTTGTAAATACTGGTTGCGAGTCTTTCCGATAGGGGCATTTAACTGCACGCTGTAAACGGTGTCGCGGTCGTCGTTGCTAATTCGGCGTACGGTCCCAATTAAATTAATCGCGGGCTGATTGGCCGGTGTTAAGCGTAGGTGTATCCGTTGTCCCAGGTGAAAGGTATTGCGATCAGGAGTGGTAAGGGTAAATGAAAGCCCACCTTCCGACGTATCAATGGTGGTTAGTGGTAGCCAAGTGTTCCGGTTTTGAACCAGACCGTTCACCTGACGAGCGAAACGCTCGGTTTTACGATAAACGGGCCGCCCCATTGCCAGAAAGAGGCAGAAACTTAGGTTGATGAAGTGCATCAAAAGCCAAAAGGTAATGACGCTACCAATCAAAATTTCGGAACCGAACTTACCATAATTAAATTTGATGATCGCCACCAGGGTGATTAGCCACAGGGCGAGGTACGGTAAAATGTAGAGTTTATCACGAAACGAGAACGACGTATTTTTATCGGTCACCTTAAACTTTTTAGCGCGAATGCCCAGGGTTTCCAGAATCACCGGAATGAAGAGGTAGGGCGCAAAAAAAGTCTCCTGAATTTCGCCCCAACGTTCGTTACGAATCGCATCGGACGTATCTTTTAGGACGTAGTGCAGTAGAAAGTATCCCGGCGCCCAGATGATCATTAACACCCAGAAATTAGCCTTGACCACCTGAATCTGAAACAACGCGTAAAGAATCGGTGCGATGATGTAGATCATGCGACGGGCAAATGACCACCAGTAGAGGTAAGAATTGATCAAAATCAGCTTGTTTTTAAACGAAAGCTTCGGGCTCAAAAAGATGTGTAAGTTGCGACAACTCCGAATCACGCCCCGAGCCCAGCGGGTACGCTGCTTGATTACGCCCTTGATGTCAATCGGCGTGATACCGCTCGACTGAGGCTTGGACGTGGCCAGACTAGTGTAACCGGCGATGTTGATCTCGGTGCCGAGCTGAAAGTCCTCGGTTAACGTATTGGTTGGAAAACCACCAACTTGGTCGACCGCTTCGCGTAAAAAGAGGGCGTTGGAGCCGGTAAACAGTGCGGTTTCGTTGCTACCATTCAGAACGTTGATGTCTCGGGAAAAGAAGTCCTGTTCGTTTGGAATAATCTTTTCGGAAAAAAGATTAAATTGGAAAATATCGGCGTTATAGAAACTCTGCGGGGTTTGAACGAACCCGAGTGGTTTCACGGCTTGATCCTGATCCGCACGGTCGCGAAAATTTTGAGTAAAGAGTGGCACGGTATCGGTCAGAAAGCCGCTGAACGGAATCATGTCAGTATCAAAAATGGCGAATAGGGGGGCGTTCAGTTGTGCTAAGGCGTGGTTGATATTACCCGACTTGGCGTGATGGTTGTCGGTCATTCCAATCCACTGAACGCCATATTCACGGGCTAATGCGTGCACCGCGGGGCGGTTTTGGTCATCGGCGATCACGATGTTAAGTTTTTGTTGATCCGGATAGTCAATAAAGGTGGCCGCGTTGACCGTCTTACGTAAAAGCGCCACGTCCTCGTTGTGAGTGACGATAATCAGATCAACCGCTGGCAACGGGTCGGCGGGATCCAATGGTGGGACGACGAGTTGCGCAGCGGTTTTTTGGGCCAGTATCCGAAAAAAGATCAGGATGAAGGCCGTAAAATTGGATAAGAGTTCGCTACCCACTAATAATAGTGCGAAAATCAGGGCAAACCAGTTGGCGTGCCACGGAATGGTAAAGCTCACCCGCCAAATCAGATAAATGACGGATAGGGCGATTGCTAATACGTAAGTGATCTTTTTAGTGGTCGGCATCGGATGGCACCTCGCAAAAAATAACGTCCCGCTGAATGCGGTAACTGATTAAGAATAACAAGCTATCAATAATCATCTTGGCTAATAGGGGAATCGCTGGACTTTGAAATCCGGCAAATAAGTGCGCCAAGCCTCCAGTCAGATAACCGGAAGCCACCATTTGAATTAAAAACAACGTTGCGTATTTAACTAACGTTTGGTGACCGGTACCGTTAAAGACGAGGCGGTGGTTAAGACCGTAGTTCACCACGGCGGAAAGGCAGCGGGATATTACGGTGGCAATTAAAATACTGTGGAACTGTGAGTTGCGCAATAATAGCAGACAAGCCTCGAATAAACCGATGTCGACCGCAAATGAGGCGACGCTACTTGCCGCAAATTTAAAAAATTGGGCGTAAATGGCCAACGAGTCACGGATGATGCGAAAATGCGATGATTGGTTGCCGTCGATGTAGATGGTTGGGATCGGTTGCTCAAAAATTTTAACGTGGTACCGTTGGGCGGCCAACAACATTTCAAATTCAAACTCGAAACGGTCGCCGGTAAACTGCCGTAATTGATGAACGTACGACATCGGGATGACCCGTAATCCGGTCTGGGTATCACTGATCTGCTGATGGGCGATTAGCCGAACCAGTTGGCTGGTCAGACGGTTACCGAACTGGCTACGAAACGGCACGTTATTAGTGAAACGACGCACACCTAAAACTAGGCGGTCGGGGTGCGTGGCAAACGCTTGGAGACAGTGATTTAACGCGCCAACCGTATGTTGGCCGTCAGCGTCTAAGGTGGCCACGCCGGTCGTGGTCGGAAAATGATTGGCAAAATATTGAAAGCTAGTTTTGAGCGCGGCCCCCTTACCCTGGTTGTGCGCGTGGTGCAGGACGGTAATTGGGGCGTTCTTGAGTCGGTTTAATTGATCGAAAACGGGTTGGTGGGCCGGGTCACTACCATCGTCCACGATGACGATCTGGCTCAGCGTAAAGTTTGCCGTTAAAATGTCTTGGGTTAAGCGAATCAAGGCTTGATCCGGATTTAGCGCAGGAATAATAATACCAATTAGTGTAATCTGAGTTCACTCCATTCTTTATGTTTAATCATAAAAGTGTCAGCACTTATTGCTGACCTTACTTAGTGGCCGTTTAAAAACTATAACGGGATCTGGTGCAAAGTTTGCCTGGCAACTTCATTCTAGTATACTGAGTGACAAGAAACGAGGGATTGTGCGCATGAATTACTTTAAAGGACGCCACTTTCAACAGGATATCATTATAGTAGCCGTTGGCTACTATTTTAGGTTCAGTCTCAGCTACCGTGATATCGTTGAATTGCTACGTGATCGCGGGGTTAGTGTGCATCACACCACGGTCATGCGTTGGGTTCATCATTATGGTCCCATCTTTAAGGCTTTATGGCGCCAACATCAAACCTCCCATACCAAAAGTTGGAGGATAGACGAGACTTACATTAACGTCAAAGGTCATTGGACTTATCTGTATCGTGCAATTGATAGCAACGGTCTGACGCTCGACTTCGAACTGCGAAAGCATCGTGATTATGCGGCAGCCTATCACTTTTTGAAACGGCTTTTGACGACCAATGGTCGTCCTGATCGCTTAGTCACCGATCAATATCGAGCAACACTTAAGGCAGTGAAGCACCTGATGAAACAAGACTACTTGAGCAAATCAGCACACCAATGTTCCAAGTATCGAAATAATTTAATCGAACAAGATCATCGATTCATTAAACGACACCGGGTGCGGTCAGCAAGTTTCCAAAGCATCCGAACCGCTAGTGCAACACTCAGCGGCATTGAAGTCATCCATGCATTACGCAAGAAAACCCGACGAGAGCTAAGCCTCATCGGGTTTTCAGCCGTGGACGAATTAAAAGCGATGGTGCCAGCATAACCTACAACACCCTATCAACAACTAGGTAAAAGGCACACTTTCAGACTATTTGCACCAGAGCCGTCTCAACTAGATAATACGGTAGATTGTAAAATTAATCCGAACAGCGTTCGGATTAATTTTACAGTCTACCATATCAAGTAACAGTTAGCTCACTGACCAGTAATTTGATCATGTTCACCCGGGGTCAATATTTTGGTCATCACCGTAATCAAATACGCTTGTTCGCGCTCAATTTCAGTTCCCGGCAATTCCAGCATTAACTGCGCTAAGTAACCGAATAGCTGCGATAACAAACTTTGCAGTATCAAATCATTCGGCCAATCCACAATCAAATGATCTGCTTTTAGTTGATTTATGACACTTCCCATCTGCTTGACCACCTTAGGCGCAATCTGGCTAAGAATCTGTTCGCGTCGTTCGGTGTCAAAAGCTGCCATTTCAAAAATGACCTTTAACTCTTTCACGTTAGCTTTAGCAAATGCAACTCGGTCCGTAAAAATTGCTGTGACGAATGCCTGTAGACTGGGATAACGCTGCCGTAATTCATCCTCTGAAAAATCACTCGCTAAAATTGGCACAATATGCGCGGCAATTGGTGCTAAGATGGCATCCCGTAAGGCAGCCTTAGTCTTATACCGCCGATAGACCGTCCCCTCTGCAACGCCGGCCCGTTGTGCAATATCACTAGTACTGGTCTGGTCAAAACCCTTTTCAGCAAACAAATCGAGACTTGCCTGGAGGATGGCCCGTTGCTTAGGTGTAATCGTTTCATTCTGACTTAGATCCTGTTGAAAATAATCCCGTATCCGTGGTCGTTCCATATCCTCACACCTTCCGATAACGTTTCATTCCAACAATATTCAACATTGTTAGTACGACCATAAACCCTACTAATATTAACAAATTGGCACCAATATCGCCAAGCCCAGCACCCTTTGTCACAACAGCCGTCAACGCATTAGCACCATAGTATAACGGCATGATGTGGGCAATTGCTTGCAACCAACTGGCCATGCCATCGACTGGAACCAACCCAGCAAAAAAGATTTGTGGTACAACAATCAGTGGAATAAACTGAATCATTTGAAATTCTGAGTTAGCAAAGGTGGAAATAAAGATACCCAAGGTCAAAGCCACTAACGCTAATAATAAGTTAGTCAGAAAGACCAGCCAAATACTACCAACTAAGTGAATCTTGAAGACCGTAATTGTAAAAACAACGGTCAGGACAGTCTGAATGATGGCAAAGCCCCCATAACCAATTAGATAGCCCATAATAATTTCACTCCGTCGAATTGGGGTTGCAAGTAGCCGGCTTAGGGTTCCAGTAGTGCGTTCATTCAAAAGTGAAACGCCAGAAATCAAGAACACAAAGAAGAAGACAAAGAAACCGAGAAAGGCTGGCAAAAAGTTTTCAAAGAACGTTGAATCACTACTACCATAAATATAATGAGACTTAGTCGTATAACTGGTTGCTTTAGCTGACTGAGTCGAACTAGACGTCGTGGCTGTGGCCTGCTTGAGTTGCTTTTGTAATTTCTCAGCAGTTGCCTGGTCACCGCGGGCCTGGGCTTGTGCAATGGCAGTCTTCAGCTTGGTCACCGTTGCTTGTGTCTGGGCTGCTGTCAGCTTCTTCAAAGCGGCTTGTTGCGATTCAAGGGCCGCACGCTGTTTCTTAGTAACGGTCACCAGCGTCTTCATTTTCAACTTGACTAATCCTGACTGTAAACTCGCCTTAATTAAAGACGTGTTGGTTGGATTGCTATTTGAATAAGTAATCGTCAATTGACCATTTTTCTGAGTCAAATAGCCATCTAGATCATGCTGCTTAATCATTTTCCGTGCCTGTGAACTATCATAATGATGAATCGTCACGTTTTTGGTATCGATCACGTTAACCACGGATTGGTCTACATGATGAACACCCAAGCTTGCTACTTGCGTCGTGTTGTTTTGAAATAAGAAATACATCAGCGTCATAATCAGCAATGGTGCCAAAAACATCAGCGCCAAGGTACGCTTATCACGTAACATTTGCTTAAAAACTCGTCTAACGATTGCCATCGTTCGCATCTTGCATCCGCCCCGCTTTCAAAAAGACCTGTTCGATCGTATCTACTGCATACTGTTGTTTCAGTGCCGCGGGTGTCCCCTCAGCAAGCGCAATCCCGTGCCGAATCAACATGAGATAATCACACCGTTCTGCTTCGTCCATGACATGCGTTGTCACGAGCATCGACTTACCGGTATCCTTGAGCTTATTTAGTTCGGTCCAAATTTGTTGCCGTAATTCTGGATCAATCCCAACGGTCGGTTCATCTAAAATCAATAATTGGGGATCCTGAATCAGGGCAATTGCCAACGACAAGCGCCGTTTCATCCCACCCGAATAGCCACTGACCCGCTTGTCTAATTGGGACGTTAAATCAACTAATCCGGCTGCATAATCAATCATCTGTGCTAACTTTATTTTTGGAACGCTCATCAATTGCCCAAACAAGGTCAGGTTTTCACGGGCCGTTAGTGTCTCATACAAAGCGTCACTTTGGGCCATATACCCTACTTGTGCCATTACCGCCCTATTGGGCATCACCGTATCCATGACTTTAACAGTGCCACTATCCACAGCTTCCATCCCTAAAATACTCTTGATCAAGGTGGTCTTCCCAGCTCCTGATGGCCCAATCAAGCCATAAATCATTCCAGCCGGCAGTGTCAAATCAATCTGATTGAGCACTTGCTGATGACCAAAGTGCTTGCTGACCTGCTTGGCGATGACATAATCCGTTGCCATTTTAATAACCCTCTTTCTCAAAGAGAGTGTATGCTCACTCACTTAATGGCTTTAGTATAATCAGCACATCTCGGTTTGTCAATATTAAAATGAGTTATCACTCACTTATTTTGTTTCCGGCCCATTTGTCACCGCATTGCAATCTAACATACGGTCATATTTTTACAAGATGTTTTTCAGCCAATTTTAAATTTTACTTCCACAAGCTTTCTAGCAACTTAATATAAAAAGGTTATCAGCAGACTTATAGGTTTAATTAAATCTAGTTTATTCATATTCTTCTATTTGATAACGGCCTGTTCTGGGATTGTCCTCAACGACTGGCTAGCTTGTTTTTGCAATTTACGATCTTTTTATATTGTACTTCTTGCGATATCTGATAAAAGTTGTTCGCTTAATACCGGTATTACGGGCGACGTCTACATCACTCATGCCCGTCTGATACAGTTTAAAAGCATGTTGCAAGCGGGGATCGTCTTGGGTGTATTGGGGTTTGCGGCCATGATATTTACCTTGCTGTTTTGCTAGGGCAATTCCTTGTTGCTGACGTTCGATGATCCGCTTACGTTCGCTTTCCGCCTGGTACTTATACAATTCAATGATGAGGTTGGTCATCAGTTGACGTAAATTGGGGTCAGCAATCCCTGTCATGGACGGTAAATTCAACACATCTAGGGTGGCACCCTTATTTTGAATGGTGTTCATGATCTTAGTTAAATCCAGGTTGTTTCTGCCTAAACGATCTAGTTCAGTGACCATGACAATATCACCCTCACGAATATAGGCCAGCATTTTTTGCAGTTCTGGCCGATTAGTGTTAGCCCCACTTAATTTATCCGTAAATAATTTATCAACGTCTTTTAAAGCCGCTAATTGTCGATCTAAATGTTGCTCCTTAGAACTCACACGCGCATAACCAATTTTAGCCATTTTCAGTCCTCCTTTTGGACAGTCCTAATGAACACTTTTAATGCCTAGTATAGCACAGAGACAAAAACGGCCACTAGGGTATACCCTAGTGGTCTTTTTTGATCCATTATCAATGGCTTTTTAAATTAGGGCCTAGTACTTTTGGAATGGAAATACTTTCCAACACCAAAAATTATAGACCCGATAAAATTAGTGATTCCCTGATAATCGAATGGGATAATGGTGGTGTTAATATGAGAAATCATGGTCAATATCTGATTATGATCAATAGGGATCATACCAACGTAGAAGTTGTTTAAATCAATAACGGTCAAAGAATTAGGAACACGCAGTTTAAGCGCTTCTTGGGCTAAAGCTTTCATATTATAGGCATTATTATCAGATATTAAAGTAATATCACTGCCTCCACAAAGGTAGAAATCTGCTGAAGCAACATTACCAAGTAGCTGAAAAGTTGACTGATTCATGATACCTCCCTGACTATTTACAAAAAAGTGCTTTATTTTGCAGGTACTGTACCCTGTCATTCTTGTTCTACAAGTATAGCCTGGATTATTCACCTCGGTATTTGGGACATGAAATCGTATCTGGCCGGTCTGAAAGCAACGTTTGGAGCGTTGCGAATACTGACTGAGCGGAGAAGTTGGTGATCGATGCACCAC
>NZ_BLBG01000034.1 GCF_009687905.1 Lacticaseibacillus zhaodongensis
TAACGGGAAATAGCTCAGCTTGGTAGAGCACCTGGTTTGGGACCAGGGGGTCGCAGGTTCGAATCCTGTTTTCCCGATAGGACATATTGTCCGATATTACACTTCGCGGTGTAGCTCAGCTGGCTAGAGCGTCCGGTTCATACCCGGGAGGTCGAGGGTTCGATCCCCCCCGCCGCGATTGCTTGGACCTTTAGCTCAGTTGGTTAGAGCAGACGGCTCATAACCGTTCGGTCGTAGGTTCGAGCCCTACAAGGTCCATCTTTACACGGTGGACTGCGTTTGATATAATAATACAGTTATCGCGGGATGGAGCAGTCTGGTAGCTCGTCGGGCTCATAACCCGAAGGTCGTAGGTTCAAACCCTACTCCCGCAATTGCAGGTGAATAACATTCATGGTCGCGTGGTCTAGTTGGTTAGGACGCCTCCCTGTCACGGAGGAGATCACGGGTTCGAGTCCCGTCGCGACCGTTGAATCGGCTCGGTAGCTCAGTTGGTAGAGCAATGCATTGAAGCTGCATGTGTCGGCAGTTCGATTCTGTCCCGCGCCATTCAGGCGGGTGTAGTTTAGTGGTAAAACCACAGCCTTCCAAGCTGTTGATGCGAGTTCGATTCTCGTCACCCGCTTTGTTCCGTGATTTATGGGCCTATAGCTCAGCTGGTTTAGAGCGCACGCCTGATAAGCGTGAGGTCGATGGTTCAAGTCCATTTAGGCCCATTAACTGAATATACCATTCATGGAGAAGTACTCAAGTGGCTGAAGAGGCGCCCCTGCTAAGGGTGTAGGTCGGGAAACTGGCGCGAGGGTTCAAATCCCTCCTTCTCCGTTTATGGCCCGTTGGTCAAGTGGTTAAGACACCGCCCTTTCACGGCGGTAACATGGGTTCAAATCCCGTACGGGTCATCGTTTTACTTTTTTAATAATGATATGGAGAATTACCCAAGTGGCTGAAGGGACCGGTCTTGAAAACCGGCAGGTGGGTCAAACCACGCGAGGGTTCGAATCCCTCATTCTCCTTTTTCATTTACTTATATTATCGCGGGATGGAGCAGTCTGGTAGCTCGTCGGGCTCATAACCCGAAGGTCGTAGGTTCAAACCCTACTCCCGCAATGTAACAGAATAGTTGGTCGCGTGGTCTAGTTGGTTAGGACGCCTCCCTGTCACGGAGGAGATCACGGGTTCGAGTCCCGTCGCGACCGTTTAAATGGCTCGGTAGCTCAGTTGGTAGAGCAATGCATTGAAGCTGCATGTGTCGGCGGTTCGATTCCGTCCCGCGCCATTTATGGAGGATTAGCGAAGAGGCTAAACGCGACGGACTGTAAATCCGTTCCTTCGGGTTCCTAGGTTCGAATCCTAGATCCTCCATCCTTAGGGATATAGTTCAATGGTAGAACAACGGTCTCCAAAACCGTCGATGTGGGTTCAACTCCTACTATCCCTGTGTAACTGAATATTATGGCGGTATTGGTGAAGTGGTTAACACACTGGTTTGTGGTACCAGCATACGTGGGTTCGATTCCCACATACCGCCCTTTTTTTATTGGGGTATAGCCAAGCGGTAAGGCAACGGACTTTGACTCCGTCATGCGCTGGTTCGAATCCAGCTATCCCAATCCCATTGGGAAAGCAATCATGGCGGTATAGCCAAGTGGTAAGGCAGAGGTCTGCAAAACCTTAATCACCGGTTCAAATCCGGTTACCGCCTTCCTTGCGGCTTCACGCCGTGGGAATTGTAAATTATAATGCCGGTGTGGCGGAATAGGCAGACGCGCTGGATTCAAAATCCAGTTCCAGAGATGGAGTATCGGTTCGACCCCGATCACCGGTAGAAGATGTACATGGTAATATCGTGTTAGTGCGGAAGGATGCTGAAGGTTCAGCATCCTTTTTTTGTACGCCGCGGCAGTCAAGTAGTCGCGCACAGCCCGTTGTGGAACATTAGTGGATTTCCGGCCGTTCGGATTAGCGCCAACAGTTGCGTGTTCTGCTTGCACTGAACGGATGCAGCAAGCAGGTACCTAGTTATCAAAATCTGCGAAAAGAGGTCTTCCCAAATGACTGGCAACACTTTTCTTAAAACATACCTAAACTTAATTAGTTGTCACATAAGCATTTTGCAGAGCAGGTTATCCGCAGGAAGCTTGATGTAGCGGACATCTGCGACTAAATGGGCCCTAAGTCTGATGTTATTTCTGCTGGAGAGGCTTATTATGAATCTGACACTGAAGACAAGCCAAACGTGTAAATTGCATTAGTGTGGGCGAGTCCTTATACTTTAACTATTATGACGAATTTGGAGGGAACAAGGTGAATATTGGAATTTTCACGGACAGCTATTTTCCTCAAGTAAGCGGGGTTGCAACGTCGATTTTGACGCTGAAAGAGCAGCTTGAAAGTAAGGGTCATTCCGTATATATCTTTACCACCACTGATCCACACGTTCCAGAAGATGCGGTTGAGCCAAACATCTTCCGCTTCGGGAGCGTGGCCTTTGTTTCGTTTAAGGACCGGCGAATTGCAGTCCGGGGCTTGTTCCACGCCCTGCAGGTTGCGAAGAAGCTGGAACTGGATATTGTGCACACCCAAACGGAGTTCTCGATGGGCTACATTGGGAAGTTCGTAGCGCGCAACATGCACATCCCAACCGTACATACTTACCACACCATGTATGAAGATTATCTGCACTATGTTTTCAATGGCCACCTGCTGAAGCCGTATCACGTTCGCCAGATGACCCGGGCTTTCGTTCGGCATGATGCGGGGATCGTTGCCCCAAGTGATCGTGTACTTGAGAAGCTTGCTAATTACGGCGTGACCGCACCGATTCGGGTCATTCCGACCGGGGTGGACCTGTCTGCTTACGAGAAGACGCCGACCCGTGACATGCGCAAGGAACTTGGCTTGGAGGACGTACCGGTACTTTTGTCATTATCCCGGGTTGCCTTCGAGAAACGGATCAATCGGGTGATTGATGCAATGCCCCGGATTTTGAAGCAGGTACCAAACGCGGTACTGCTTGTCGTTGGTGATGGCCCGGCCCGTGAGAGCTTGGAAGAACAGGTTGAGACCCTCGATATTGAGGATAACGTGCGCTTCTTGGGTCAGGTCAATCATGAAGACGTACCGCTATATTACCGGGCCGCGGACATTTTTCTGTCGGCCAGTGACTCGGAGGCACAAGGGCTGACTTACCTGGAGGCGATGGCCGCTGGAACTAAGGTCCTCGCGCTGAGCGGTGAGTACACTGATAAATTGCTTGATAATCCTAATCTTGGTCGCACCTTCAAGAGCACTAAGGTGATGGCCGAAATGGTTGTTGACTACTTAAACAATCCGCAAAAGTATGCGGACCCACAGCCTTGCAAGGACAAACTGCGGGACATCTCCGCCAACCAGTTCGGGGACCGCATCCTGAAGTTCTATAATGACGCCAGCGTTTACTACGGGGCTGTCGTTGCCCCTAAATTGGCGAAGAGCGCCGTTAAGGGGCCCCTTCGTTTCAACCGTATTCGTAGAAAGGAAATCCAATGATTGACATTAACATGTTCAGCTCGGCCGATAAGGTTGCCGGACAAGGGGTCGGTGCAGTTTACGATGAACTGATGGCCCTGCTGCAAAAGTATTTTCCGACCGAGTTTGACATTAAGGTCAATAAGTTCACTAAGAGTACACTGAGCCATTACCACACGATTGATCCCAATTTTTTCGTGTCGACCTGGAGCAGCAAGCGCGGTCGCAAAATTGGCTACGTGCACTTTTTGCCGGACACATTGGACTCGAGCCTGTCCTTACCAGGAGTGGCGCGGGTTAGTTTGGACAAGTATGTGATTGCTTTTTACAAGCGGATGGACCAGTTAGTGGTTGTTAATCCGAACTTCATTCCGCGCCTTGCCAAGTACGGAATCGATCCTGAGCGCGTGACCTATATTCCTAACTTTGTGTCCACAGCCACTTTCCACCCTGAGACTACGGAACGGAAACAGGAACTGCGGGCAAAATTCGGCTTGGGCGCTAATGATTTTGTTGTCTTCGGTGCCGGTCAGGTTCAGGAGCGCAAGGGGGTCGATGATTTCATCGCGCTCGCAAAGCGCAATCCGGATGTGCAGTTCGTCTGGGCGGGTGGTTTCTCCTTTGGCATCATCACGAACGGATATAACCACCTGAAGCAGGAGGTGGAGAATCCGCCTGCCAACTTGCACTTCACGGACATCATTCCGCGCGATACAATGATTGATTATTACAACGTCGCGGATCTGTTCCTCTTGCCGTCTTATGAGGAACTGTTCCCAATGTCCGTTCTTGAGGCTTTTGCCACCGACACGCCGGTAATGGTTCGTAAGCTGGACCTTTATGACAAAATCATTGAGCCCTATGCGGTTGAGGCGGCCGATATTGATGAGATGGAAGCGCGCATCCGTGAGTTTCACAAGCAGCCGCAATTGCTGGAGCGGTATGTTCAACTCAGTAAGGATGCGACAGCCGAGTACTCCGAGGAGCACCTCGCACATGTTTGGGAGGCCTTTTACAAGGAGCAGGCGGCGATTGCTGTCGCCAATCAGAAGAAGCGTAGTACCGCGCGCACAAAGGCATAATGGCCTCCGCGGCAGCTACTAGGGGATTAGAATGACTTCAAAAAACAAGCTCGCCGCGCTTGTGATGCTACTAATTGGCGTGGCTATTTTTGTGTGGGAGGGCCGCAACACTGACTTTCACACGATAATTCATAACCTGATCACCTTGAACTGGTGGTGGCTGTTAGTTGGAGTGCTCGCCATGTTCGTCTCCTGGCTGATGGAGACCCTCGTTCTGCAGGTCATGATTCGGAATAAGCAGGATCACTTACCATTCAAAGAGGCGGTCCGCATTCCGCTGATTGAACAACTATTTAATGCCATTACACCCTTCGCCACTGGTGGCCAGCCCGCCCAGTTGATTGCCATGATGCAAAGCGGCATTGAGGGGGGACGTTCCAGCTCCGTGCTGCTCATGAAGTTCATTGTTTACCAGTTCATGGTTCTGATTAATTTCATCCTGACGATGGTAATCGGCTTTAGTAAGGTGGCTGGAAGTATCGGTCCGCTTGCGTGGTTGATCGCATTCGGGATGGTTATTCACGTCAGTGTGATCGTCGGGTTGCTGCTCGTGATGTACTATAACCGCTTCACGAAGCAGCTTGTCGCCTTATTTCTGATTCCGGTCGGCTGGTTCGTAGGTAAGAAGCGGCGGGCAGAAATGGCACTGAGCTTGGACACCAAAATCGACACCTTCTACCAGGAGAGTCTGCAACTTAAGCGGGAGAAGAAAAAGGTTCTTAAGGCGTGTGTACTGACCCTGCTCCAACTGCTGGCATATTACAGCGTGCCGTATTTTGTGCTGCTGGCGCTGCACATCCCCCACGTTGATTTCGTTCAGGTAATCGTGATGCACGTCATGATCGTGATGATCGTGTCCCTGTTCCCGATTCCTGGTGGCTCGGGTGGGGCGGAGTACAGTTTCAAGACCATATTTGCGACCTTCATCACTGTTCCAGCCAAGCTCGTGCTTGCCATGCTATTGTGGCGGGTCTTAACGTATTATCTGGGGATGCTAATGGGTGTGATTGCGATGGCAATCCGGCCGCGACGCTTAGCAATGATGGATAATACTATTAGTCAGACTAAGAACGAAGAGTGAACAAAATTGTTTTTTTTCGTTAATCAGGGCATTTTTTGCCACATCAGGTGTGAATCCGTGGTATGCTCTTAGCGGATACAAAAGAAGGGGGCACTCCCATGAAAGGCTCACAACTCGTCGCAATTATCAAGCGACTGGAGGCTATGCAAGATGCTGACTCCAGCGAGATACAGACTCGTCGGTTCGAGAAGAACGGCGAGGAACGTGGTCTCGTAACGTTTGACCCAAAAACTGAAACTTTTGAACTTGAAGAACTGGCTGATCACCAGACATTCCAGTTTGATAACATTGACCTTGTCGCCATGGAGATTTTTGATCTCCTTGATGACGGCACCGACGTCCAGGACGAACAGTAAACTGTGCGTCTGCGTACTGGGCAGCGATTTTGTTCGCTGTCTTTTTTTGTGCTCAGGGACAGGGCTTGTACCTATCGTGCTTTCTGTAACGTCGTGCTCCGCAATGTTGATATACTGAGCGCGGTCAGGCACATGTTGCAGCTGCAAATGCGGCTGATATTATTCCCAAATATTTAATTAAGTAATTGCAACTATTATTCATGGCAAATTGTTATTTGCCGTGAATATGTGTAGACTATTTCTTGATACTAGGTCGAAAATCAATTATGGAGGTCCACCATGAAGCAAGTTGGCGGCAGAATCAAATCATTTTTTAACTCGCGTGGCGGGTTCATGATTCTTGCTATTGCCCTTTTTTGGGTGAAAATCTTTTGGGCGTATAACACAAAATTTAACTTGGGAGCCGAGGGCGGATTTCAGAAAATGCTCTTAGCGTTAAACCCCATTCCAACAACGCTGCTTTTATTTGGCATCGTCCTTTACATGAAGGGGCGTAAGTCATACATAAGTTTGCTGATTGTTGACGCCATCACGAGTACATGGCTGTTTGCCAATATCCTGTACTATCGCGAGTTCTCGGACTTCATGACCTTCGCGCTCATGAAGGGGGGCAGTTCTGTCTCCAATAACCTCAGCAAGGCCATCATGGGTATTATTGACCCTAGTGACTTCTTAGTGTTTGCCGATCTGCTGATCCTGATTCTGTTGCTCGCCTTCAAGGGTGTGCACATGGATATCCGGCCAATCAAGAAGCGAATCGCGCTTCTGGTTTCCATGCTTGCAATTGTGCTCTTTGGTGCGAATCTGTCCATGGCCTACCACGACCGCTCCGGGCTTTTGACCCGGACCTTTGATAGTAACTACATCGTTAAGTACCTGGGTCTCAACGCCTACACCGTTTATGACGGAGTGAAGACCGCGCAGAACAGTGCCATTAAAGCTAACGCTAGTTCCAGTGACCTAAAGAGTGCCCAGAAGTGGATCAAGGAGAACCGCGTCGCACCGAACGTGCAGTATACCGGTGTTGCTAAGGGGAAGAACGTCTTTGTCATTCATCTCGAAAGTTTCCAGCAGTTCCTGATCGACTACAAGTATGATGGGCAAGAAGTCACGCCGAACCTGAACAAAATTTACCATGAGAAGGATACGCTCAGTTTTGACAACTTCTTCAACCAGGTTGGCCAGGGCAAGACTTCTGATGCGGAGATGATGCTCGAGAACTCACTCTATGGATTACCGGAAGGGTCCGCGATGAGTATTGACGGTAGCAGTAACACTTTCCAGGCTGCACCATCAATTCTTGATCAGCAGGGCTACACCACGGCCGCGTTCCACGGGGATGTGCCTAGTTACTGGAACCGGGAGAACACCTACAAGGCCTGGGGCTACGACTATTGGGTCACTAAAGGCTACATGAAGGATAAGAAGAGCTACGAAATTGGTTACGGCTTGAAGGATAAGATTTTCCTCAAGGAGTCCGCACCATACATCCAGCAGCTCCCGCAGCCCTTCTATGCCAAAATCATCACGCTGACCAACCACTACCCATACCCACTGGACAAGAAGAACGTCTCGATTGCTAAGACCAAGACCGGCGATCCGACCGTGGATGGCTACGTGCAGACGGCCCGCTACTTGGATCAGTCCATCGGTGAATTCATGACCTGGCTCAAGAAGTCCGGTCTCGAGAAGAACTCGATCGTCATGTTTTACGGGGACCACTACGGTATTTCCGCCAACCATAAGAAGGCCATGGCCAAGTTGACAGGGATTAAGAACTACAACGACTTCAACGATGCCATGTACCAGCGCGTGCCACTGATGTTCCATATGACTGGACTCAAGGGTGGCGTTAACCACACTTATGGTGGTGAAATTGATGTGTTACCGACCTTGATGAACTTGCTGGGCATCAACAACTCTAAGTATGTTCAGTTTGGTAGTGATCTGCTCGCACCAAATCGCAACCAGACTGTTCCGTTCCGTGACGGTGGTTTTGTTACTCCAACCATCACTAAGGTGGGTAGTAACTACTATGACACAAAGACGGGTAAGCAGATCAAGCACCCAACGGCCGCCCAGCGCACGGTTGAGAACCAAGCAGTTAACCGGACCACGACCGTTCTGTCCTTGTCCGACCGGATCATTAACGGGGACCTCTTACGTTTCTATAACCCAAGTGGTTACAAAAAGGTCGACCGTAGTGACTACAACTACAAGTTGAGCAAGGCCAAGAAGCAGCTTAAGAAGGATCAGAAGAAGGGTACCAGCGTACTCGCACAACACCACGGTAAGTACGTTGAGTATGACACTGATGCTCCTGAGCTCATGACCAAAGCACAGCGTGAAAAAGCCAAAGCGGAGTCTGCAAGCAGCAGTAGCAGCTCTGCCGCTAAGGATAGTAGTTCCAAGAGTAAATAGAGTTGAAACGGGTCGTAGCGAAAGCTGCGGCCCGTTTTGTTGTCTGGTGTACTTAATTCAGCTGGGAATGATTGGTCTACTCACCGCTAGCTCTTACGTACAGGTCATTACTCTGGGCCATCGTGATTGGGGGGATGAGGACGGAAACTTGGTGCTGATTACGGTTGGTGTGCATTAAATGTGTGACAGTAATAGCCGGTAAAACTGCGACAAAAAAAGTTTGCCGTAAATCATTGTTCGGTTTAAGCTCACTATTAGTTCTATCTTTAAGCCATTGTTCGGGAAAATCTGCAAACAGGACCGTATAAAGAGGAAAATGTTTGCGTTCTTGTCCGGAATTACGTCCATTCTCCGCCCGACACTGGGACTTTACTGCCTTGACCACGCTAGGTAAGGCTGGTAAGATACTCTTTGTTGTCAGGGAGCAAAACAAGCGCTTCAAGCGGTTGAAAGTTTCCCTTGACAGTAGCAAATGCTTTTGATAAGATATGAAAGTTGTCGTAAGTCAACGAAGTAGTCCTTTGAAAACTGAACAAAGTTTCGTATAAATGTAGGTTCTTCAGCATTTTGCTGAAGGAAGAATTAAAA
>NZ_BLBG01000035.1 GCF_009687905.1 Lacticaseibacillus zhaodongensis
CTTTGTACTTTGAAAACTGGATATCATTGTTTTTAGAAATGCCGAGAACACAGCGTATTTTGTATAGAGTTTCTAATAGAAATTCGATCGCGACCAAGCAATACTAAGTATTGCATAGGTTAAGTTACAAAGGGCGCACGGTGGATGCCTTGGCACTAGGAGCCGATGAAGGACGGGACTAACACCGATATGCTTCGGGGAGCTGTACGTAAGCTTTGATCCGGAGATTTCCGAATGGGGGAACCCAGCTTGAGTGATCAAGTTATCGTGTAGTGAATACATAGCTACATTGAAGGCAAACGCGGGGAACTGAAACATCTAAGTACCCGCAGGAAGAGAAAGAATATTCGATTCCCTGAGTAGCGGCGAGCGAAACGGGAAGAGCCCAAACCAAGAAGCTTGCTTCTTGGGGTTGTAGGACTGAACTTTGGAGTTACAAAAGTAAGTGGTAGACGAAGTCAGCTGGAAAGCTGCGTCATAGAGGGTGAAAGCCCCGTAGTCGAAACTGCTTACCCTCCGTTCAGGATCCTGAGTACGGCGGAGCACGTGAAATTCCGTCGGAATTTGCGAGGACCATCTCGTAAGGCTAAATACTACCTAGTGACCGATAGTGAACCAGTACCGTGAGGGAAAGGTGAAAAGCACCCCGGAAGGGGAGTGAAACAGTTCCTGAAACCGTGTGCCTACAATAAGTCGAAGCCCATTTACGGGTGACGGCGTGCCTTTTGTAGAATGAACCGGCGAGTTACGTTAACATGCGAGGTTAAAGTGAAAAGCTGAAGCCGTAGCGAAAGCGAGTCTGAATAGGGCGAATTAGTATGTTGATGTAGACCCGAAACCAAGTGACCTACCCATGATCAGGTTGAAGGTGTGGTAAAACGCACTGGAGGACCGAACCCGTACGTGTTGAAAAACGTTGGGATGAATTGTGGGTAGCGGTGAAATTCCAAACGAACTTGGAGATAGCTGGTTCTCTCCGAAATAGCTTTAGGGTTAGCCTCGGATGATGGATAATGGAGGTAGAGCACTGTTTGGACAAGGGGCCCGTCAAGGGTTACCAACTTCAGATAAACTCCGAATACCATTTATCTTAGTCCGGGAGTCAGACAGTGAGCGATAAGGTCCATTGTCGAAAGGGGAACAGCCCAGATCACCGGTTAAGGTCCCTAAATTTATGCTAAGTGGAAAAGGATGTGGCGTTGCACAGACAACTAGGATGTTGGCTCAGAAGCAGCCACCATTTAAAGAGTGCGTAATAGCTCACTAGTCGAGTGACACTGCGCCGAAAATATACCGGGGCTTAAGCATAGTACCGAAACCGTGGATGCATCCGTAAGGATGCGTGGTAGGAGAGCGTTCCATAGGCATTGAAGGTAGATCGTGAGGACTACTGGAGCGTATGGAAGTGAGAATGCCGGCATGAGTAGCGAAAGACAGGTGAGAATCCTGTCCACCGTATGACTAAGGTTTCCTGGGGAAGGCTCGTCCTCCCAGGGTTAGTCGGGACCTAAGGCGAGGCTGAGAAGCGTAGTCGATGGAAAACAGGTTGAGATTCCTGTACTAGTTTATTTTGTTTGAACGATGGAGGGACGCAGTAGGCTAAGGTATGCATCCGGCTGGAAATGGATGTACAAGCGCCAAGTCTTGAAGCGAGTGAAATGCTTACTTCTATACGGACAAGACGTGATGTGGAGCGAAATTTAAGTAGCGAAGTGCCTGATGTCACACTGCCGAGAAAAGCTTCTAGTTAGAAATAAACTACCCGTACCGCAAACCGACACAGGTAGTCGAGGAGAGTATCCTCAGGTGAGCGAGCGAACTCTCGTTAAGGAACTCGGCAAAATCGCCCCGTAACTTCGGAAGAAGGGGTGCTGATCGTAAGATCAGCCGCAGTGAATAGGCCCAAACAACTGTTTATCAAAAACACAGGTCTCTGCTAAATCGTAAGATGACGTATAGGGGCTGACACCTGCCCGGTGCTGGAAGGTTAAAAGGATGAGTTAGCGTAAGCGAAGCCCAGAATTGAAGCCCCAGTAAACGGCGGCCGTAACTATAACGGTCCTAAGGTAGCGAAATTCCTTGTCGGGTAAGTTCCGACCCGCACGAAAGGTGTAATGATTTGGGCGCTGTCTCAACGAGAGACTCGGTGAAATTTTAGTACCCGTGAAGATGCGGGTTACCCGCGACAGGACGGAAAGACCCCATGGAGCTTTACTGTAGCTTGATATTGAGTGTTTGTACCGCTTGTACAGGATAGGTAGGAGCCGTAGATACCGGAACGCTAGTTTCGGTGGAGGCGTTGGTGGGATACTACCCTTGCTGTATGAACGCTCTAACCCGCGCCACTAAGCGTGGCGGGAGACAGTGTCAGGTGGGCAGTTTGACTGGGGCGGTCGCCTCCTAAAATGTAACGGAGGCGCCCAAAGGTTCCCTCAGAATGGTTGGAAATCATTCGCAGAGTGTAAAGGTATAAGGGAGCTTGACTGCGAGATTGACAGATCGAGCAGGGACGAAAGTCGGGCTTAGTGATCCGGTGGTTCTGTATGGAAAGGCCATCGCTCAACGGATAAAAGCTACCCTGGGGATAACAGGCTTATCTTCCCCAAGAGTCCACATCGACGGGAAGGTTTGGCACCTCGATGTCGGCTCATCGCATCCTGGAGCTGTAGTCGGTTCCAAGGGTTGGGCTGTTCGCCCATTAAAGCGGTACGCGAGCTGGGTTCAGAACGTCGTGAGACAGTTCGGTCCCTATCCGTCGCGGGCGTAGGAAATTTGAGAGGAGTTGCCCTTAGTACGAGAGGACCGGGGTGAACATACCGCTGGTGTACCAGTTGTGCCGCCAGGCGCATCGCTGGGTAGCTACGTATGGCAGGGATAAACGCTGAAAGCATCTAAGTGTGAAGCCCCCCTCAAGATGAGATTTCCCATTCCTTTATGGAAGTAAGACCCCTGAGAGATGATCAGGTAGATAGGTTGGAAGTGGAAGAGTAGTGATACTTGGAGCGGACCAATACTAATCGGTCGAGGACTTAACCAATGGTTCACTGAACAGGAGTTCAGTTGAACTGAGTCGTAAAATGCGCTTGTTCGAAGTTTCTAAACAACAATGATAGCCAGTTTTGAGGGTACAAAG
>NZ_BLBG01000036.1 GCF_009687905.1 Lacticaseibacillus zhaodongensis
GCCCTATTATTTTGTCATTTAAAAGGGGCCTACACTCTTAGCGTTGGATTTCTCCAACACCAGAAAGTGTAGACCCCCAATAGTGTCCAGGATCCCTTTTAAAACTATTTAAGGCTGAAAAACGTTGTAAGCCGTCAATAATTGAATAGTGGTCCTTGCCAGTTTTATATAACAGAATTGATCCAAATGGAAATCCATTGGCAATTGTCTGAATGAAGCTCTTTTTTGCTGGATCAGACCATACTAAGCTTCTTTGGAATTTTGGCACTGTAATACCGTTTTTGTTAAGATCGTTGAACGAAAATTCTTCGGTACGATACTTGGGTGTGCCGCCCTCGCCAACAGTTGTATTCAAAATTATTCCTCCAGTTCATAAAAGTTTTCAACATAACCATTAGACCACAAAACCGTAAGCGCTAACAGATCTATCATGCAGTATATGCAAAATACTTTGTGAGGTCCTTATCTGCAATAAAGTCGCACGGTCAGAGATTAACTGCCTACGCTGAAAGTTTGAATCACAGATTAGATTTATCTCTGATTGAACGTCAGCAGACTTACATTTGTGCCTCAGCTGAAAATGGGTTTGCATTAGTCAATTTTGCGTAAGAATCGAATCTTGACCAATAAGTCCGTACACAAGTGAGTTTAAATCTATCCTGGTTTTAAAACTAACCGCACGCACTAAAACCTTGTTAATTATAGAGAACCGTTATGATTGGTACTTCGCTTTAAATCGACAAGTCATGTAACACAGCCAACCACCTTGACAAGTACTACTCTGATCCATAGCGTCAACTGTTATCTCAAAATTAAAGAAGCCTAAGTATACAGAATTAATTAAGCAATGTAGATTCTGGAAAAAATAAAACATTAATTAAGACTGTTGTGAAACAGTCGGACGAACACGGAGCACAGTCTACACGTGCAATTTCGGCTGCGCTGTCCATGATGTTACCTACACAACGATGATACCAGACTGCCAAACAAACGATAAATCACGGAAAATCGCACAAAAGCCAAATACGTTGCTCGGAGCCAGCGTTGCTTATACCACTTGATTAAGAATAAGACGATTCACGAGGCAGCAATTGTGCCGGCGCATATTGCAAGCCGCAATGACTGGCACTTTGATCAATTTGACGCCAAGATTGCCGCACATCAGTCCTGTCGGAAAATGTGTAGGTGCTGACGAAGCACGTCATGAACCAAACAACCGAACATGTGAATAATTAAAGCTAAGGCCCGCCTCGTTCTATTGGGCGGGTCTTAGCTTCTTAAACCGTTAATGAGATGCGACTAATTAACTAGTTTTACCATTCCGAGTTAATCAGCTTCGTGATCCCCGGCATTGTTTATCAAATACATTTCGACATGATGAAGCACGCAACTTGAAGCTACTCGCAGGCCCAGGACATATAATTGATTGCCTCGCCTAAACATATTTTTGGCAGGATAACTGTTTCAACGTAACACTGCAAAACCCCTCAAAGGTTTTGGATAAGCTTGCCACTGTCAAGCCGCTCCCAATTAGTAAGATCTTTCCGTTTTTGCTCTCACGCAAACCGTCTTGCTGTTGATTGCAAGCACTCAGGGACCTTAAGAGGATCTTCAACTGTGGATACCAGCGTGCACAGTAACCACGTTATGACTTGTTGTATCATCACTATCCGACTGCTCTTAAAGAATAATACAACCATGTGATCCAGTACTAACGCGGTAATCTGAACTGCTCAAATATCGAATTGGCCGCTAGCTAATCGCAAAAGTTGTATGAACGGCAACTTTGAAACTCTGTCGCTTTGTTATCGTTGTTTCATTATCCCAATACTATCATGGCCAGCGGGACTGTGAAGGTACCACTCTCGAAACTCACGGTAATTTCGATCGATCTTGAAAAAGTTAGAATCGATTGCTAGATTCTTCTTAACGGTATATTCAACAAAGCTGTTTTCAATATCTTGTAATAATCTATGGATATCGAATTCAGTTGGCTCACCTTTATCTCCAGAAACGTTCGCCCATTCCCCCCATTCTGAGTAATTAGCTGCAGATTTATCCGAGGTCGTAGAATTACGGTTGTAATTAGAACCTAGATACATCATAAGGGCTAGCAAAAAAGTCCGGCCGTTGTTGAGTATTGATTTACGAATCTGGTCTTTCTTGCTTTCTTCTTGATCCTCTGCTGACTCGTGATTAATTTCATTAGTAATGTCTGACTTGTCGTTAGGTGTTTTCTTTAATTCACTAGAGCAAAACTTGCCAATCGTATCTTTTAGACTAAATGCAAAATTAACAGGTGCGTAGTGAATATTAAATACATCCTGAAAGTAAACGTCCGGATCATCTAGCTTCTCTTGCCCAATAAAAATGGACCTGTGCGTAAATTTTAGTGGCTCTGGGCCTTCGTTTTTTAATATAGTGTTACGACTTATAGATCTTGCGGTGCCTGGATTCTGTACTAAATATGCTTCAACTATCTTTGCAAAAGAAGTCAATGAATATACATGCTTACCGCCAACAAACTCACCACGTCTTGCTAACCTGAAAGTGATCGGCATATGTTTTGATTCATCAATTGCGTTAATCGTTTTTACAAACGGAGATGCATACCCAATATCCTCCGCACCAATTGGCTTTTGCCGATTCAGAGCTCTAGTGATTTCATCAATCATAACAGCTTTAGCCTTGTTTACATTGCAATCTTTGGTTCGGTGCAGAGCGTCAGAGAAAGTATAAATTCGTAATAAAACCTGCGGATTACTGCTAATACGATCACTTTGGTTCAAGGTCATAAGGGCAGCGCTTAATGTTTGAGCTCCATTAATTACTGAGACAGGGTGTTCTGAAAGACTGACTAATTTGACTTTGTCATATTCCAAATTGCTGATCTGCGATTCATCTGGAACAATTAGACTGATCCCATTATTTAAAAACCAAAACTGTTCTGGGTAATTTTTTAGTGTGTTGTTAATTGAATCCGTAAAACTAATTTCGGGTCTACACTTTCTGGTGTTGGAGAAATCCAACGCTAAGAGTGTAGGCCCCTTTTAAATGACAAAATAATAGGGCA
>NZ_BLBG01000037.1 GCF_009687905.1 Lacticaseibacillus zhaodongensis
ATCCCGTTGAGCTTTTTTGCGACTTCAAAGTTACTGTTGGGGTAAAGATGACCGTAAGTGCCGAGCGTCGTTTCGATGTCTTCATGCCCCAGACGTTCTTTAATCTGGAGTGGATTTTCACCGAGGCTGATCAACAGCGACACATGCGAGTGGCGGAGGCCGTGCACGGTAATTCGCTGAACTTTAGCGAGTGTGCTGTACGCGTCCACAATATCAATGAATTGCTGGTCAGAGCACGGAATCCCATCACGTGAGAATACCCACTCGGAATTCACCATCGCCGCTTGTGCGGTCTGCCACGCGCCTAAGCACGCAACGGTATCATCATCAAGTGCCACAGTACGGCGACTAGCGGCGGTCTTTGGCGCTGGTGTTTCAAACCAGTTGCGGTTGTGATAGTCCATCGTCTTATTGACGTTCACGGTCTTAGCTTCGAGATCAACGTCTGTCCACTTCAACGCTCGTGCTTCACCACTACGCAAGCCAGACATAAACATGAACCACAACATCGTGTAATCAAAGCGGCCCGTGTACGTGTCGGTATTTGTCTTAGCGAGCACCTTTTGGAAGTCAGCTTGTGTCCAGAACTGGATCTTCGCTTTCTTCTTTTTGATGAGGCCAACAACACGCACTGGATTCTCGGTGATGATGCCCAGCGCCTTAGCACGTTCTAGCACTTGACCTAACATAATGTTGATAGTACGCGCATAAGATTGCTTACAGTCTTTGAGTACGCTGACTTGCCAATGTTGCACATCAATCGGCCGAATTTGGTCAATGATGATGTCGTTGAACCTAGTCAGATACTCACTGTTCATCAAGACTAGCCGCTGACGGTAGGTGCGTGGCTTTACTTGGGTTTTGTACCAAGGCTTGAACACGTCTTCCATAAAGTCGCCAAACTTAGTCTGCTTGATGTCCTCATCATCGGCGATCCCCGCCGCCAACATTGCAACTCTTGCTTTTTTCGCCTCCGTTTTCGTTTTGAAGCCGCTGGCACGCTTTTGAATTCGCTTGCCAGTCCGTTTGTCAGTTCCTAAGCTTACGCGGAAGCTGAAAGTGCCGTCCGCTTGTTTTGTAATTGGGTCTTTCGTAGTCAAGATAGTTCCTCCTTAACTGCGGAAAGGCCACTTGGTGCACCCTCAAGTTGGCTTAGTTTCAAACCTAATACTGCGTCTACTGCTTCCACTGGAACACGGTCTACGCCTTTCTTACCGTACCATCCGAGGCCTTGTTTGAGCAACAACTCTTTTGCCATTTTGATGATACGGTTTGCTTGCGATGGACTGTATCTCAGCTTGATAAGGTCAGCTCTTGTCATCGTCAGGAAGACTGGCTGTTCTGGTGCGTTAATATTCAATCAAATCACTTCCTAAAGTTTGGTGGGAGTGAGATAATCAAACCAGATAGAACCCATATTTTATCTGTGAAGGGTGACTACTTGCTTTGGTCGGCGTAGTCGCTCTTTTTTGATTTCTCACGTTGCTTTGAATCTGTCATAATACCGTTGCGTTGATGCTGAAAATGGTGGATCACGTCCCAGTGGCGTTGCGTCAATTTACCACTGTCAATGATAGCCTTGAGTTCGTTCGTGTTGTTGTACTGGTCAATCACCTGCAACATCTTGAGCGAGGGTGCGACTTGCTTTCTTAACCATCGCGTAATGTGGTCATAGTTCAACGGCTCCGGATTAGTGGACAGGCGCAACTTATCCCGATTGTTACCGATGAATGCTGCCCAGCGGGGATCTAACGCCCACTCGCTTTTCGGTTTGTGGCTGGGGGTGAGAAAACGCAAATACTGATTGATGATGCCGAACACGACTTGCTCAGGATCACGTGTCGCTAATAGATGCTCAACCGCTGTGGCGGCACGCTCGCGGCGTAGGCGTACTTCAAAGCGGGTACGGATTGGTTGCTCTTCGATGGCGATTTCTGGGTGTTTCTGATGTTGCTCAAACGCCTTGTCGTAGATGCAGAAATTAACTTCGCTCTGTGGCGATCCAAGATACAGGGTGCGCCCAGAGGCGTGCCACTGTTTGGTGCGGTTGTCCCTGAACCCACGAAAGCGCGAGCTGAATTCATCACGGTCGCACTTCTCAATTAGTGTTTGCACATCTAGTAAACCGTTGCGGTCGTTGATAGCTAAATCAAGTCGGGTGAAGTGGCATTCAAGTTTGATACACGTCTCCAAGAAGTCATACCAAGTCCGGTTCTGTGAGCGCAGATATGATTCGACATAGCGACAACCTTGACCTTTTAGCTCAATCATTGTGCCGCTATCGTCTTTCGGGTTGTAACCTTCGGCATCCACATCTTGGTAAGGCGATAACATCATCTTGATCTCACCGCATATCAGGGTTGCTGAATAGCCGTAGTGAGCGCCCTCGTGAAGATTGAAATGGGTCGGGCTGATTTGGAACAGGTCGTTAATCAATTCTTCGTAGTCGTGCGTCTTGAAGGTAACGCCGAGATAGTCGATACAGACATCCAGATTATTCTGACCGGTCAACGCACGCAACGCCAACGTTAGTTCTAATCGGGCTTTATCGTTGAGTGGCTTCTTGCGACCCAGCAGTTGATTCAGGTGTGACCGGCTGTAATTAGCCATGTCGGCGAGCTGGCCTTGTGTAATACCATTGTCGCGCATCTCGTCGTGGACTTGATCAAGCCAATCTTTGTTGGTCATACCGCCAATTAAGTTTAAGTCTTTGAGCATGTTAGCTCCTTTCTATGCGTCCTAACAGCAATTTGGCGTTCCGCCTGTGCGGCAAGGCCTTGCCACGGGCGTTTTATGCCTACCGTCGGATTTCTTGTTACTTGTATTTGCCCCCCTATTAGATACTGGGGGCTTGAGGCGGCCGGCTAACGCCGACCGCCGCCGCTCG
>NZ_BLBG01000038.1 GCF_009687905.1 Lacticaseibacillus zhaodongensis
TCCCCTCAAAACTGAACAAAGTTTCAAATGTAGGTTTTCCGTGTTGTTACGCCACCTTTCGGCTTTCCGTAACAACTATCCTTAGAAAGGAGGTGATCCAGCCGCAGGTTCTCCTACGGCTACCTTGTTACGACTTCACCCTAATCATCTGTCCCACCTTAGACGGCTAGCTCCCTAAAAGGGTTACCCCACCGGCTTCGGGTGTTACAAACTCTCATGGTGTGACGGGCGGTGTGTACAAGGCCCGGGAACGTATTCACCGCGGCATGCTGATCCGCGATTACTAGCGATTCCGACTTCGTGTAGGCGAGTTGCAGCCTACAGTCCGAACTGAGAATGGCTTTAAGAGATTAGCTTGCCCTCGCGGGTTCGCAACTCGTTGTACCATCCATTGTAGCACGTGTGTAGCCCAGGTCATAAGGGGCATGATGATTTGACGTCGTCCCCACCTTCCTCCGGTTTGTCACCGGCAGTCTCACTAGAGTGCCCAACTTAATGCTGGCAACTAATAATAAGGGTTGCGCTCGTTGCGGGACTTAACCCAACATCTCACGACACGAGCTGACGACAACCATGCACCACCTGTCATTCTGTCCCCGAAGGGAACGCCCAATCTCTTGGGTTGGCAGAAGATGTCAAGACCTGGTAAGGTTCTTCGCGTTGCTTCGAATTAAACCACATGCTCCACCGCTTGTGCGGGCCCCCGTCAATTCCTTTGAGTTTCAACCTTGCGGTCGTACTCCCCAGGCGGAATACTTAATGCGTTAGCTGCGGCACTGAAGGGCGGAAACCCTCCAACACCTAGTATTCATCGTTTACGGCATGGACTACCAGGGTATCTAATCCTGTTCGCTACCCATGCTTTCGAGCCTCAGCGTCAGTTACAGACCAGACAGCCGCCTTCGCCACTGGTGTTCTTCCATATATCTACGCATTTCACCGCTACACATGGAGTTCCACTGTCCTCTTCTGCACTCAAGTTTCCCAGTTTCCGATGCACTTCCCCGGTTAAGCCGGGGGCTTTCACATCAGACTTAAAAAACCGCCTGCGCTCGCTTTACGCCCAATAAATCCGGATAACGCTTGCCACCTACGTATTACCGCGGCTGCTGGCACGTAGTTAGCCGTGGCTTTCTGGTTGGATACCGTCAATACATGAACAGTTACTCTCACGCATGTTCTTCTCCAACAACAGAGTTTTACGATCCGAAAACCTTCTTCACTCACGCGGCGTTGCTCCATCAGACTTGCGTCCATTGTGGAAGATTCCCTACTGCTGCCTCCCGTAGGAGTTTGGGCCGTGTCTCAGTCCCAATGTGGCCGATCACCCTCTCAGGTCGGCTACGCATCATCGTCTTGGTGAGCCTTTACCTCACCAACTAACTAATGCGCCGCGGGTCCATCCTTAAGTGATAGCCGAAACCATCTTTCAGCTTCAAACCATGTGGTTTGAAGATTTATGCGGTATTAGCATCTGTTTCCAAATGTTATCCCCCACTTAAGGGCAGGTTGCCCACGTGTTACTCACCCATCCGCCACTCGCCGCTCTTAAGTCGATCGGTGCAAGCACCTCAATCATTAAGTTAAGCTCGTTCGACTTGCATGTATTAGGCACGCCGCCAGCGTTCATCCTGAGCCAGGATCAAACTCTCAAATTAAGAGAGCTCAAAGAGCTCATTATTGTTTTTGTTATAAGCGAATTGACTTCGTTTAATGTTTTAATTCTTCCTTCAGCAAAATGCTGAAGAACCTACATTTATACGAAACTTTGTTCAGTTTTCAAAG
>NZ_BLBG01000039.1 GCF_009687905.1 Lacticaseibacillus zhaodongensis
GGTAAATTTCAAGTACAAGTTAGCCACTTCTGAAAATAACATCTAAATCAATGCGTTATTCTAAAAATCTGTGTAACCGTGGGTAGGTTGATGGTGGGCATTGTGGTGGTAGCCTGGTCAGGAGCGGCTGGCTTGCCGGCCGTTCCCAGGCGTCTAGCCACCTCAATGGGGTCCCACCGTCAACCTACCCACACACCGCCGCAGTCTCCTTGGCGAACAGCTCTGCAGGAGTAGCGTATCCTTGTGCCCGTCGTGGTAAATGATTAATCTCATCTTGCGCCCGGGACAACTGTTTACGTGTGGCCGTGTCGAGTGACTGACCTTTGGGGAATGTTGCGCGCAGCATTCGGTTGTGACGTTCGTTCGAGCCACGTTCCGAGGCTGAATAAGGGTGTGCGTAGTAGGCATCAATGCCCAACTGGAGTAAGTCAGCGAACTCAGAACCATTATCCGCCGTCACTGTCTTAATTGCTGGACCGTATTGTTCCAGAATATTGCGCAGTGCATAACAGACTGAATCAGCATCCTTGCCATCTAGAAGTGCAGTGATTAGCATGCGGGTCTTGCGTTCCACCAGCGTCAGAATCACACTTTCCTTACCGTCACGTTTACCTTGAACCGTGTCTAATTCAAAGTGACCAAACTCTTTTCGGTCTTCGGCCGATGCCGGTCGTTCGTCGATACCACGACCAAGAATACGGTTGAACTTGGTAATCGTGTGCTTGTGGAAGCGACGACTAAGCTTTTCCAGCAGATCAATATTCTTAATCATCAACAAGCCTTGATCGACATAGTTATACAAAGTGGTAGTGCAGACCATCTCCTCAGGTGTGAACAGCTGGTGCACCTTTGAATAGCCGACGACAGCGTCAATTGACCATTTATGATTGAAGAACTGCGTGTACAGGTAGTCAATGAAAGCCATGGATTGGTTAATCTTGGAAGGCCGATGGCACTTCAAACGTGCTTGGTCGTACTTCATCTGCGCATGGTCATGGGAGTAGCGATGTAAATACACATCCTTACCATTATGTTTGTGCTTCTGTTTGACAGTGCCACGAATAATCTCATTGTGGATGGTCTGGGGCGCCACACCCAGCTGACGAGCAATTTCACGGTTAGATAACCCTGCATCGTGTCCTTGTTGGATTAAATCGCGTTCATGATCAGTTAGGTGGTGACCCTTAATGTGAGGTGTGTTAATCTGGAGTTGCATCAAATCGGACTCTTCTTTCATTGTTTGTGTAGGAACTTCAATGATAACACGAGTTTGATTTGATGTTTTTTATTTCAGAAGAACTTGGTCACGAGTGGCTAACTTGATTATAAAATCTGCC
>NZ_BLBG01000040.1 GCF_009687905.1 Lacticaseibacillus zhaodongensis
CCCGCGTTTTAGAATCAAGTTAGCCACCATCGCCTCAAATTTGAGACGATAAAAAACACCAAGACAAAAGTCCTGTTATCATTGAAGCTACCATACAAACAATGAAAGAAGGATGTCTTGATGCAAGACCAGCTTATCACGCCTCACGTTAAAGGTCACCACCTAACCCCATCTGAGCGTGGAGAAATCGCAGTTCTCCACGCGCAAGAAAAGTCCAATCGAAAGATTGCCGACCGCCTCGGTATCAATCGCCAAACCATCGCCAACGAAATTGCTCGCGGGCAGACTGACCAGGTCGAGAAGGTCAACGGCAAGCTGCACTACTATAGTGTTTACAGTCCTGAAACTGCCCAGATACGTTATCAGGAAAACCGCCAGCGCTGCCGTCGTCCGCTTAAGCTCTCGAAGGTCCAGGACTTCATTACCTACTTTACAAGCCACTTTCAAGAGGATAGCTGGTCACCTGACGCGGCCGTTGGCCGCGCTAGGGCAGAGGGGCTATATTTGCCCGACGAAATGGTTTGTACTGCGACGCTTTACAACTATATCGACGCTCAGCTACTGGAGGTGCGAAATATTGATCTGCTTGAGAAGCCTAGTAGACGTGTGAAGCATAAGGCCAACCACAAGTTCCAACGCATGCTGACGGGTCGCAGTATTGACGACAGGCCAAAGCGTGTGGACTCTCGTAGAGAGTTCGGCAATTTCGAGCTAGACACCATAGTTGGTAAGCGCAATGGCCAGGAGAGTGTACTGATGACACTGATTGAGCGCAAAACCCGCTTCCAGTTCGTGCGCCTGATTGATGGTCGTGATGCGGACTCGGTTAACTATGCCATGCGCGCTATCGTCAAGGACCACGGGGACATCATCAAGACCGTCACGGCGGACAACGGTTCAGAGTTCGCAGACTTGTCATTCGTACTCGACGGAGTCGCTGACGTATACTACGCCCATCCTTATCGCTCCAGCGAGCGCGGCACCAACGAAGCCCATAACCGGATGCTGCGACGGGACTTCCCCAAGGGCCTGTCTCTAGATACCGTAGGCCCTCAGGAGGTGGCCGAGGCCGGACGTAAGATCAACGACCTCCCACGTCACATCCTGAAGTACCAGACCCCCACAGAACGATTCGTGGCGGAATCCGCTCAGGTCCGACGCCGGGCGGCTAAAGCGTCGACGCCGACTAACTCACCAACTTCATAGATAACAGGCTTTCATACGCCGGATCGGGCCAGGTGGCTAACTTGTTCTTGCAATTTGCG